>JAHBUC010000001.1 GCA_019638275.1 Cyclobacteriaceae bacterium
CTAGATAGGAGTTCACGCCACCAAATTCAGTGCGATTGTCCTTCAACCATTCCATCACCCTTCTTAACGGAACATAACGAACTGCAGGCTTTCCTTTTTCCGGAACAAATAATTCGTACGCCTGCCGGGTGATTTCGCGTTCCCAGGCTACATATACGGCAGCTTCAATTGATTCAGGATTGAGTTCATGGTTCCAGTTAAGGAGTAATTTTTTTATACTGTCAAGTCGAGGTTCACTGAACGCAATATTTTTTAAATATGGAACAAGTTCGCGTGCCGGTAACGACAGGTAATCTACCTGAAGTTTCTTCATGTCATCAACAGTAAATTTTTCTTTTGAACCCAGTACTTCATTCACCCGATTCGCCCGACTGCTGTCAGCCCATTCCCAACCTACGGCATCACGATGTGGATAGTTTGGCGGAACCAGATTTTCATTTGCAGTGGCCCAAAAACCTTTGTCTGGATTAAAGGTGTTGGGAAGTTGCTTAATGGGAAGGTATCCATCCCATTCATAGCGACCATCACCCGGAACAGGCAGCAATCCGTTCCAGTTTTTTCTTACCGGGGCAATGCCCACCACTTGCCAACCGATGTTTCCATCGCGGTCTGCCCAAATCATATTTTCACCCGGAAGGTGACTGTACGTGCAGGCTTCCCGAAACTCCTCCCAGGTTTTGGCGACATCCATACGCAAACTGGCAAGGTATGGTGCTCCGCCCGGCTCAAGCCAGGCGCAGCGTATGGCATAGGCTTTATTTCTTTTTGTATCAACAAAAGTTACGGGGCCATGCCTTGTATAGCGATGATTGACAAATACATCTGCAGAGCCTTTTACTTTAATGGTATCGGGAATATTTTTCATTTCTTCCCATGACCCATTGTACTGATAGCGGTTTGAATTTTTCGGATCCAGGTCATACACCATCAGGTCCTCGCTATCAATTTCAAAAACCGTTAGCCCCCATGCGCCTTGTTCATTATGCCCGATGGAGATACCCGGAATGGTTGGCTCACCACCACCAACGACATTCCAACCCGGTGCATTCAAATGAACCATATACCGTAAGGATGGAACCGCTAAGGCACGATGTGGATCATTCGCAAGTAGTGGATAACCTGATTCAGTTTTTTTTCCGGATACAATCCAGTTATTGCTGCCAATGGTGTGTTGAGATGAATGGATTAATTCCAACCCTTCGAGGTGATCCAACTCGGTTAATAAGGCATATGATGTTGATGATGGATTGGCATGAGCGATCAAATCTTCAGGCTTGAATGAAACCGACCTTCGGTAAGTGGTATACAATTCAAGAATATTTTCAAAAAGTGCTTCGCTGTTAAGGGTTGGATCAAAAGAGAGATCGGGATCACCGGGTTCAAACACACGAAGCTCTTTAAGCCTTTCCTGCCCCAACAATGCAACCGAGCGCGCAATATCAAGCTCATCAGTTACATTGCCCACCAAGCCCTGGTGTCGGGATACAACTACTTCGGGTGTCCATAAGCCTGGTTTAATCCCAAGCAATTCAAATTCAATTGGAAGGAGTTGAGTGTCATGCTGTGTTTCTTTGATATACGCATTTACACCATCAGTAAATGCCCGAATAATTTCTTCGCCTTCCGGATGATAATGATTTAGTTCAGTAACCAGATCACCACGATATTTAAAAAGTCGTGCCCCGATATCGCGTGTCATTTCACGTTCTCCCAGAATCTCAGCTACGGTACCGGTAGCTTGCCTGCGCCAGATTTCAAATTGGAACAGCCTGTCTTTCGCTGCCGCATAGCCCTGTGCAAAGAAAAGATCGTGTTGATTTTGAGCAAAGATGTGGTTAACACCATGTTCATCACGAACGATTTCAACCGGTTGCTTTAACCCGGGTACTGTAAGTTCAGTTTGTTTGAGTTTTTCCTGATTTGATGTACAGTAACAAAGAAGAAGGGAACTGATAATAAGAACATACCGAATCATGAGCAAAGGATTGGTTGGTGAAAAATCAAGATGAAGCAATCTTCAACACGGCTTCAACAAACCGGTCAAGGTCTTTTGTGGTAGTGTATACATGCGGTGTAACCCGTACACAACTGATGTTCTCCCAAACAATGGAGGTGGTGTGGATTTGGTGATCGTTAAAGAGTTTATTCATGACATCGGCCGGTTCCATGCCATCAACAGAGAAGGTGCCCAAAGCACAGGCGTACTCCGGTTTCATGGAAACATGAAGTTTTACGCGCGGATTTTTCACCACCTTTTCGCACCAATAGTTTTTTAAATACCGCAGGCGTTCTTCTTTTCGTTTGCTCCCAATGCCGTTATGAAAATCAACTGCCTGCCCAATGGCTTGTTCAGGTGCAAACGAACGGGTTCCCAAGGTTTCGAACTTGCGAATATTACTGTCGGTGGGTTTGTCGTTTGGAAAGAGTGGCCACAGGCCGGCAATGTTTTCCTTCTTTACATACAACATGCCTGTACCAAAGGGAGCACTCAACCATTTATGCAAGCTGGTTCCGTAGTAATCCGGATTAAAATCTTTTATGCTGAACGCCATGTGTGCAAAGGTGTGTGCGCCATCCACAATGGAAATGATGTTTCTTTTGCGGGCTTCTTCACACAATTTTTTTACCGGCATAATCTGGCCTGTCCAGTTTATCATATGGGTGATGTGCCAGATTTTTGTTTTGGATGTAGTGGCATTGATAAAGCCTTTTACAACCGCATCCTCATCTTCTACAGGCAAATCAAAACTGATCCACTTGATTTTTATTCCGTCACGCATTTCTTTTTGCTTCCACGCCTGAATCATGTTGGGGTAATCCTGTTTGGTCATCACAATTTCATCGCCTTTGGCCAGCGTTAAGCCCCAGGTTACCGTATCCAGGGCTTCCGTTGCATTTCGGTTTACAGCCAGTTCTTCGGGTGATGTGCCGGCCAGGTCAGCGAGTTTTCTCCGCACCGACTCACGACCCTTATCCAGAATTTGCCACATATAATAGGTTGGCGCTTCATTGCTTAAATGGTAGTATCGGTCAACGGCATCCTGAACTACTTTGGGCTGCGGACTAACACCACCGTTATTCAGATTAAGAATGGTTGGTGAAACCGTATACGCTTGCGCCATTCGTGCCCACAGCTCTTCATCACCGGCAGCATCCAACGGTGATAATTTATTTAAGGAGAACATGGCATCAGAAATATCTTCAGCTAATGCCTTTTGTGCAATGGGTGTAAGCGCGAGCGTGGTGGCAATGCCGGCTGTTTTACGGAAGAATGATCTGCGGGATGTCATGTGGTTCAGGTTTAGGATAGGAAGTTATCACTTTGACCTGAAAAGAAAAACCGTGTTTTGGTGAGCGGTACTTCAGTGTTGTAAAATGCGATCGATCGATTCTATAGCCTTAGCCACACGTTCTGAACGTGTGCCTCGGATTTCAACAGCCTGGATGCCTTGTTGCTCAAGTTCACGCTTATACAGGTTGAAAAAATACTCACGCTTATCCGGATGTTCGCGTTGCGGATCATCTTCCCACGGAATATCAACATAGGTGAGCAGGTGAAGATCATATGTGCGGGCCATCAGTGCCATAATTTTTGGATCAACCCGACCATATTTATGCTCGCTCCATACTTTAATAATAGTCAGGTCTGTGTCGCATATGAGCACACGATTTGCGTTTAACGTGAGCGAGTCTTCCGTGAAAAGTTGCCATTGTGCAATGGTATACAGATCAGCTTCGGTGTAAGGTCTTTCCAATCGGTCAATGTAATTCCGAGCGTATTCCGGCACCCAAACGGTTTGGTAATGACTGGCTAAGGCGATAGCCAGATCCGTTTTACCTGTACATTCCGGGCCAACAATTGCAATGCGCTTTACTTTTTCCGCCTCAGCCGTATTCATGAGCCTAAAATGGGGATATTTTCTTAAAACTCTAATCCTCGCTATCTTTCAGGAAACTAGTATACGGTGAAACGGAGAACGGCCATCAAGCAAATCGGATTTGGATTATCAGCAGGACTTGCCCTGCCCTGGCTTTCATCCTGTAAAGAGGATGGCCCAGGACCTGAAATTAAATACGATGGCGTGGTTGGAATTATCGGAGCCGGAGCAGCCGGATTACTGGCGGCCGATATCCTGATTTCAAAGGGTGTTAAGGTGAAGATATTTGAAGCCTCCAACCGGTTGGGCGGCCGGGTTTGTTCGTTACGCAGAAGTGATGTATCCACCGAATCGTTGATTGTTTTTCCGGCAGCATTACCATATTCCGATTTTCCGTTGGAGTTGGGCGCTGATCGCGTGATCGGATCTGACTCACGATGGAAAGAGATAATCGAGTTGATGAAAGTGCCGCTGGTTGATTTTCGGGCCTCCAGTGAAGATGCATTTTTTATTGACGGCAATGTATTTTCAGAAGCGGATGCATTATTTGATAATGATTTTCTGAACGCAAAAAACTTTCGTGAAGGATTTGCTTCTTTTTCCGGAGGAGCAAACACCACAGTACTTCAGGCAGCTCAAGGCGCAGGTGTTGTCGCGCGCATGAACGGAATTATCAATTCTTGGTTAGGCAACACGTACGGATCATCGGCAAACCGAATCGGGGCAAATGCCTTGGCTGAAGCATTGGCACAAGTGACACACGATGGAAAGGAATTTACGTCCAGCACAAATCCGTTGCAGGATGTGTTGTTGTCGCGGTATGTGCGGGCTGTTTCATCGGTGCAATACAACACCAAAGTTCAGTCTGTAAATTACGGAGGAGAAAAAGTTGAGATTACCCATTCGGGTGGTACGGATACGGTTGACAAAGTAATTGTTACAGTGCCTGTTTCTATATTAAAAGCTGGTGATATTTCATTTTCCCCAGCGTTGCCGACATCAAAGACTGGCGCCATGAGCCGCATTGGCATGGATGCCTCCATGCGGGTGATCCTCGAATTCAAACGAAATTTTTACGGAGAGGCAACAGCTGCCATTTTAGGCGGAGTGCAAGGCCCGGATTACCTGAATAACGCCATCGGAAGAAGTGAGCTTAACCGCACACTTTCCATTACCATTAACGGTGAAAAAGCCGAGCAACTCTCTGGATTAACCGGAGATCAGGTTGTGCTTCAATTATTAAGTGAGATGGATGCTGTGTTTGATGGAAAAGCCACTGAAAATATTCGCAGAGACACTGCCGATAATTCGCTTGTGTACACAATAAAAGACTGGACGAAGGATCCTTTGATTAAAGGAGGAGTTTCCTATCCATTGCCAGGCGGAGCAAACTCAGACCGTACGGATTTGGGTGCTCCTGTAGGCGATAAACTTTTCTTTGCCGGTGAAGCCACTGATGATACGGGAGAATTCGGAACAGTGAGTGGAGCGTTAAAATCGGGAGAGCGTGCAGCAATGGAAGTTGTTGAGGCAATTCTTGCGCCATAGCAGATACCGTGAATGGATTTTAGTTATTAACGACACACTTCATGTCAACACACGAATTCAGGGAGGATCACTATCACGGCACTTCTACATGGTTTAAGAAAGCAGAAAAGTATTTGCCGGAAATGGTTTACGGTTCCATCGATGGAATTGTAACTACGTTTGCGGTTGTTGCGGGCTCTGCCGGTGCAGGGTTAAGTATTCAAATTGTATTGATTTTAGGTATCGCCAACTTGCTTGCCGATGGCTTGTCAATGTCTATCGGTGCATTTCTTTCCAAGAAATCTGAAATCGATAATTACAATAAGCACCTGAAAGTAGAGGAGTGGGAGATTGACAACATGCCCGATGTGGAACGCCAGGAAGTAGAAGATATTTATCGGGCAAAAGGTTTTGATGGCGCTGAACTGGAGATGGTGGTCAATCGCATTACTTCAAACCGGCAAGTGTGGTTGCAAACCATGATGCACGATGAGCTGGGCTTAATGAAAGAAGATAAATCGCCATTTAAGGCGGGTTTATTCACGTTTATGGCCTTTGTAATTGCAGGGGCTATACCGTTGGTTTCGTATGTGGCAACCCTCATGAATAAAGTTGAAGCAAGCCCGTTTTTTGTTTCCTCCTTATTCACCTTTATAGCATTTGTGCTGATTGGGGCGGCAAAGAATTTTGTTACGCAAGCCGGTTATGTACGAAGTATTGCCGAAACGGTTGGGTTAGGTGTGATAGCTGCCATTACAGCGTATGCCTTAGGCGATTTGCTTGAGCGCGCCATTCTGTAAATGTTAGAAGCCATCTCAAAAAAATACTGACAGAAGAAACTGATTTTTGGGATGGCTTTTAGTTGATAAATCCAAGGTTGCGTACACCGGCTGCCCAGTACAACAAGGCTTTCTGCTTTTCGTATTGCGACATCAGTTTTACCAGCTTGCTTTGCGATTGTATTAATCGTTCCTGCTGTATGTTTATTCTGAACAGGTCACTTTCTCCATTCTCGAAATTCAGAATTTCAGCCTGAAGCAAGCGTTCATAGTTTTGCACCATGCTTAATTGATTGTTCATGATGCCGGCTGTGTTCACCAACTCGTTGTGAGTGGCGTTAATGTCGTTTACTACCTGCCGTTGAGCAAGGGTTCGCTCATACTCGGTACCGCTTACTTTTAACCGGGTAAGGGCCAGCTTTGATCGTTCTTTTCGTAAGAAAACCGGCATGCTGAAGTCTACACCAAATTTATAGTTATCACCTATGTTGAAGTTTGAATTCCAGGCGGGATCAAATGGTTGGTTAAGTAATCCATAATTCAGGTCTAAGCGAGGTTTCAAAAATTCAGTTGCCAATCTTCTTTCATTTTCCAACTGCTGTAACCGGATAGAGAGTTTACGCAGTTCCGGATGATTTTGTAACGCTTGTTTGGTCAGCGCATCCAATTCCTGTGGTGAAAGTACCAGTAAATCCCGCCTCAATACGGGCACGAGATCTGCGGTCAACGCGGCAGGATTTCCCAGGCTATCCCACAAATAGGTACTCAACAGAATGCCTGAGTTCTGAAAATCCAGTATGGCTTCCTGTTGTTCGATAAGGCGTTGCTGCAACGTGATCTTCGCCTGAATGGTATCAACAGGTGCAGCTTCGCCAAGTTGGGCATTGATTATTGTTCGTTCAAAAATATCCTGTGCAACAACAACGCCTCGTTGCAGCAATCGAAAATTGTAATACGCATGATACCAGTTCCAATAGTCTTTAGCTGCGTCCAGTAAAAGTTTGTTTATCAGCTTTACCTGTTCCGCTTCTGTTAAATCTTTAAATAATTCTGCCTGCCGAAGTGCGGTTCTTCGCTCATCCGTTATTAATCCGCGACCCAGCGGCAGTGAGATGCCCGCATAGAATTGCCGATAGTTGAACTCGTCAGAGATAAAGCGTTCAGGGTTGAGGTACTGGCCCTCATTGCGCTCCACTCCAATTTTTGGATCAACCGGAAACAGTGTGGGAAATTTAACGGCACCATCAAATACCTGATAGTATTCGGTATTGTTGAAATTCTTGGTTGCATACTGAATTTCGATTTTCGGATCAAAGTTTCCTCGCGCCAGACGAATCTCTTGTTTGGCCACATCGGTGAGTAATTCCGTTTGCCGGGCAATCGGGTGATGTGACAGCACGAGGTAATAGAAGTTTTCAATCGTGAAAGGCTTCGTAGTGTCGGGCAACACAAAAATCGAGTCTGTTAAACTTTGCCCTTTTACAAGGAAGCTCAACGCAATAAAAAGTATAATCAGACAACTATTTCTCTTCATCATTGCCGGATTGATCTTTCGTTTTCTTTTGAATTACCTCCTGCAAGGGCGCCCGGTATAAGCTTGGCGGGAAACCGTTGAGCTGTCGCCAGATTTCGTACCACACCGGAACATCATCCAGCATAACCCAGCCTTTTATGCCCGAGCCTACACGCAGTTGCTTGGGCCAGGCCTCATCGGTTACATCCGGAACCACCAGTATTCTGAATTCCCCTGGACGTGAGTTCACATAATCAATTACCTTCACTTCGCCACCAAACGTACCTACCGACACACTGGGCCAACCCGAAAACTGCAACGCAGGCCAACCGTCAAACTCAATTCGCACTTTTCTTCCGCGAGTAATCAATGGGACATCCATAGCTTTTACGTGCAGTTCAACCGCGAGATCGGATTCAACCAGTGGCATGATGATGCATACCGGGTCACCTTCTTTTATTGTTTCACCAATACCCGCTTTCATGGCACGTACCACCACACCGGTTTGAGGAGCAATGATCTGATATTGCTCATTTCGGATTTTCATATTCATAAACTCATTTCTGAGTTTGGCCAGCTCTGCTGTTGTTTCAAAAATTTCAGCTTGCGTGTTGCTGCGATCAGATTCTGCTTTGCTGATCTTATCCATGTACTCGGCTTCTACCCGGTCAAGCTCAATGCGTGCATTTGTAAAATCAGCCTGTGCGCCCTGGTATTTGTATTCAATCTCCTGGTATTTTGTTAACGGTATGTTACCTGCTTCAAATAGTTTGGTGTTTCGTTGAAACTGATTTTCGGCATTCTTAAACCGTATTTCTTCGGCTTCAAGTTTTGCCTTAGCCTGATTGATTTTATTTAGCATGCCTTCGCGCAATGCTTTTATCTGGCGCATCAAGGCTGCTGCTTTCTGTTCCTTCGCCACGAAGCTTTGTTCCTTGGCGTTGATTTGCTCCTGAAGCCGGAGCAGCAGTTCCGGATCAAAATATTTTTCACGGATTTCACTTAGCGTAATGATGGTGTCACCTTTCTCTACGTACTCACCTTCACTTATATGCCATTGTTGAATTCTGCCAGCAATAGCAGACTCAATGGTTTGTGGCCTGTTCATTGGATCAAAAGCTGTTACCATGCCTGTGCCCCTTATGTTTTGCTGCCAGGGTACAAACAGAATAATGAGGAAGATAAGGCTTATGCCCATTAACCAGCGGGCAAGAATTTTACCTGCGCGTGGCGATTTGATTGCACGCAGGGAGTATAGACGCTCCTGTGCAATGATCTTATCAATTCGTTGACGTGAAAAGTTGAGCATACTATTCTACGTATTTATTAATGATTCCATCTTTCATGAGTTGATCAAACTTGCCTTCGCCTTCAATCTTACCCTCGTTTACTACGACCACACGATCACAAGCTGCCATAATCAGTGGATCATTGGATACAGCCAGTAACGTCCAGTCCGTTTTCTTATCTACAAGGCATTGAATTAAGTCAACCTTAATGTTTCGTTTTAGACCGGTAAAGAAATCGTTTAGAATGATCAGCTTAGGTTTCTTGGCCAATATCCGCGCGAGAATTAGCTTGTGAATATTTGTATTCGACCAATTCTTTCCACCACTGGTAAGGTGTGTGTTTAAGCCTTGTGGTAACCGGTTAACCTCATCGGCCAGGCCGACTTGTTCAAGGGCTTCAATGGCATCCTGAACACTTTCCATGGGTTTACCCACCGTAATGTTTTCCAGAATGGTACCATCAAAAATATCTTCCTGTGAAATATTTTTTCCGATTTTATCACGCAGGTGAGTAAGGTCAAGGTCGCGCAGGGAATAGTTGTTAATGGTAACAATGCCTTCGTAATCGGCATAGATGCCGGAGATAATGTTGGTAATTGTGGTTTTCCCTGAACCTCCTGGCCCGCTGATGCAAATGTGTTCTCCTGCATGAATATTCAGGTCAACTCCATTTATGATGTAGTCATTGGCATCCGGATATTTGTACTTTAAGTCTTTCACCCGTATAGAATAGCCGCGGGTATGCGCTGATTTCGGCATGTCAAGTCCACCCATTTTCTCCAGGGGCACATCGGTTACTTGTGCTACTTTGTCAACCGCAGTCAGCAGATCATACAATACATCCATGTACATAATGATCTTCTCCACTGAATTCAGTAAAAGAATAATGATTACTTCTGATGCAACAAACTGACCTAAGGTAATCTGGCGGTCAACCACAAGGTATGTTCCAACAATCAGCAAACCACCGGTAACAGCTGCTTTGAAAAAAAGAATGAATGAAAACTGCGTAATCAATACACGGAAGTGCAATCCGCGGTATTTGAGGTAGTTGTTAACGTTATAGTCTGTTTTTTTAATGGGCAGATCAGTGCTTCCCGCCAACTTGAATGAATTGATTGCCCGTGCAAGTTCTTCGAGCCAGTGCGCAACCTTGTATTTGTATTTTGATTCTTCAATGGAAGAAGAAAGGCCCCTGGGACCAGTGAAGTAAAAAATGATACCGAGTACACTGAGCAAACCAATACTGAAGAATACAAAGAAGGGGTGATAAAGTGAAAGGAGCAGCAAACCAAAAAGAATTTGAATCACCCCGGCAGCCAGGTCGATCAGCAATTTGGGCATGCCTTTTTGAATGGTGATAATATCAAAAAAACGGTTTACCAATTCGGGTGCATGGTTGCCTATAATGGATTCGGCCCGTAAGCGCGGTATACGAAAAGCAAACTCAAGCGAAGCCTTGGCAAATATTCTTCGTTGCAGGTGTTCAACCAGTGTGATCTGAAAAATCTGGATACCGCCACCCACCAATACACCGATAATAATAATGGCAATGAGCACATATACGGAACTGAAAAACACGCCACCGGAAATCAGCTCTACTGTAGTTTGAATACCCAGCGGCAATACCAGGCTGATGAGACCGGCAATTAAGGCGTAGAAGAAAATATAGTTGATCTCCTTGCGCTCGGTATGCAGCAACCTGAAAAGCCGTGCAATCGGGCTCAGCTTTTTACCCTGCATGTTTTCATCTACACCGTAGTCGCTTACCAGGCTTTGGTGTGGCAACACCACAAACAAAACAACTTCGCCTTGTTCATTGCGCAGCCAGTTTTCCTGCACGTTGAAATCCTGTTCCACAATTCCGTGTGGAGTAAATACCGATTGTATTTTTTTCTTCCGAACAGTATGGATCAGTGCAGGTATCAGCAAATCATTTTCCTGCTTGAAGGCAAGTACAAAGTTCTCTTCGTGTTGCGTAAAAATGCGAAAGTTTTCAGGCTCAAGGTGATACTCCAATAGCATCAACCTGATTTTGGAAGCCGCTTCCAACAGGTCGCGCTTAAACTCCATGAATTCATCTAACCCATACGTGCGATTATTGGCTTCAACAAACCGGAGGTTCTCGGAATCAAAGCTATGGCTGAGAAGCAGGGATGATTCGCGAAGTATACGGATGATATGATCGTTGCTCAGCATACGTTATCGGTTGAGGGTGTTAAAGGTGAGCACTTTCATAAACTCAAAGAGTTTGTCGTAGTGTTCTTTGGGGTTATACTTTATGTCCGTAAGAGATGGCAGATGCTCAGCGTAGTAAAGTTGGTGATTCATACTCAAAATAACTGTACTCACTAATGCATTTGGGTAAGGAAAGGCAGGATTTACTTCCCGAACAATTCCTGCTATTCGTTTGCACACCGCCTTGTAAGGAAGAAAAACGCCATCTTTATTATCGCTATCTACCTGCTTGGTCAGGTAAGTCTTTTCAAATTCTGAAACGACAATGCGTTGCAGGGCTGCCGGATCAAGTGCTTCTGTGTACTCATCCACTTCCTTTTGTTCGGTCAATAGCTTCAAACAAATCGAAAGTTTTTGCCCGGGATCGTTAATGTTGTTGGTGGCGAAACTGAGCTTGTAGTCAATCCAGGTCCAATACCAATCGATCAGGTATAGCAGCAGCCGATGCTTATTTTCAAAATACCGGTAAACCGATGCTTCGGTAGATTGAATTTCTTCTGCCAGCTTTTTAAAGGTGAAGTTTTCAAAACCCAGGGTATCTATCAGCTGGATTCCCGACTCAACAATTTTTTGACCTAACGCTGAGGTTTGGGGGTCTCGCAAATACAACGAGGTGTTTAGTCTGAAAAGAAGGTTAGTCATTCTATTACAGATAATAGTAATGCTATCATTAACGCAAGAGAAGCTTTTATTGTTTCTGCCAGAACAGACTTTTTTTGCTATTTAGGCAGTTTTGTCTCAAATTTCTCAGTAAGCACAATGGCATTTCGCAACAGGCTTACCCGGCCATTTTTTTCCATGTTTTTAAGCAGTCGCGAAATAACTTCCCTGCTGGAATTGAGGTCGTTGGCAATTTGTTGATGAGTAAGGTTGAGCGTGAGGCCCAGTTTAGCCGCCTGATTGGCCAGGTAAAACTCCAGGCGCTCATCCATGCTTTTAAAGGCAATGTTATCAATCACATTCAGCAGTTCTTCAAAGCGCGTGCGGTAGGTATCCAATACAAAATAATACCACGACCGATGGTTTTTCATCAGGTTATCCATCAACTCCAGCGGAATGGCAATTACCTCGGTATCCTCAATGGCTTCGGCCAACATTTGACTTTTTTCATGTTTGGTAGCGCAAATCATGGAAAGGGCACAGGCATTGCCCGGCTCCAGAAAGTACATGAAGAATTCATCTCCCTCGTCACCTTCACGATAGAGTTTAACCCGGCCTTTGGCAATGAGCATGGTGGATTGAAAGTATTGCCCGGGTCGCATCAACTGTTCACCGGCTGCAACCGATTTTAAAATACCGGTTGAAGCAATGGCTTCTTTCAGTTCTTCATCGAACGATGGATAGTACTGCGTAAGGTAGCTGAGTATTTTTTCTTTCATGAATTACAGGCGACTGAATTCGACAATAAAGGCATCCGGAAATTTTTGTTGAAGTTCAGCCTTAAAATGTTCTGCCTTTATGCGGTTTGGGAACTGCCCCAGAATGAGCGCGTAATATTTGATTCCGTTGATGATTTTTACCTGAACCGTAACCTTCTTTTGATACGAGCTTTTCAGGTTATCGGCCAGGCGCACCAGGTTTACAAGTTCCTGATACGTACCGATTTGAACGCCAAATCCGGAAGGTTTTAACCGCCCGACTTCAAAATTGTAGAACTCCTTTTCATCAACCGAAACCTGGCCAATCGGTTTTATCGGATCACTCTTTTTTCCATCTCCCGGATCAATCACCTCCACCTTAACTTCAGCCAGGCCCTGGTTAATAAACCCAAGCTTTTCAGCAGCCGATTTTGATAAGTCGATGATGCGGCCATCAACATATGGCCCGCGATCATTAATGACTACTTCAACCGATTGATCATTGCTTAGGTTGGTCACTTTTACTTTCGTGCCAAAGGGAAGTGTTTTATGTGCAGCTGTTAATTTGTTATGGCGGTATTTTTCTCCGCTTGCAGTGGGCTTACCTTCAAATTTATCGGCATAGAATGAGGCTTTTCCGGTTTGAACCTGCGCCAGTGCAGATGTGCCAATTACGAGTAACAACAGGAGGTAAAGAGTACGGTACATAGCTTAAAAAATTAGTATCGTAAAGTTACGACCATAATTGGTAAATGGCTTATTGGGAAATCAGCAAATTAGGCTACCTTTGCCCGGCAAATAATAGATCGTAAATTATTTGCCATGCCTCCTAAAAATTCCAAGTTCCTTTTTGAAGCCCTCACGTATGACGATGTACTGCTGGTACCGGCATATTCCGAGGTTCTCCCCCGCGAAACCAACATCAGCAGCAAGCTTACCCGTAACATCCGCCTGAACATTCCCATTGTTTCAGCGGCCATGGATACGGTAACGGAGGCTGAATTGGCCATTAGTATGGCCCTCGAAGGAGGACTGGGCTTTATTCACAAGAATATGCGCATTGATGAACAAGCCGAACAGGTGCGCAAGGTAAAGCGTTCTCAAAGCGGAATGATACTGGATCCGGTTACGTTAAGCGTGAACTCCACCGTTCAGGATGCCGAAAACATCATGCGCGAGTTCAAGATTGGAGGCATACCGGTAATTGACAGCAACGGCAAACTGTTGGGTATCATCACCAACCGCGACTTGCGTTTTCAAAAAGACCTGAGCGTGCCAGTAGAAAAGATTATGACCCGGGAGAACCTGATTACTGCCACGGAGAACATTACATTAGAGAAAGCAGAAACCATCTTACAACAGTATAAGATTGAAAAACTCCCGATCGTCAATAAAAAAGGCAGGTTAACGGGTTTGATCACGTTCCGTGATATTCAAAAGAAGAAAAACAAACCCAACGCTTGCCAGGATAAATTCGGGAGACTTCGCGTTGGCGCAGCCGTTGGGGTTACCCCCGATATTCTGGATCGCGTTGATGCCTTGAAAAACTCGGGCGTTGATGTAATCACGATTGACACCGCTCACGGCCATTCCAAAGGTGTTTTGGAAGCCGCTAAACGCGTTAAACGAAAATACCCCGAATTGGACATTGTTGTGGGCAATGTGGCAACCGGTGAAGGCGCAAAAGCACTGGCCAAAGCTGGTGCCGATGCGGTTAAAGTTGGTGTAGGCCCCGGAAGCATTTGTACCACCCGTGTGGTGGCCGGTGTAGGCTTGCCCCAGTTGTCGGCTGTGTATGAGGCTGCCAATGCATTGAAGGGCTCAGGTGTTCCGGTAATTGCCGATGGGGGCATTCGCTTCTCTGGCGACATGGTTAAAGCCGTAGCAGCTGGTGCCGATAGCGTAATGATCGGATCCATGCTGGCAGGAACCGAAGAAGCGCCCGGAGACGTAATTATTTATGAAGGAAGGAAGTTCAAGAGCTACCGTGGCATGGGTTCTATTGAGGCTATGGAAGATGGCTCCAAAGACCGGTACTTTCAGGACGTTGAAGACGATATCAAGAAACTTGTTCCGGAAGGGATCTCAGGCCGGGTTCCGTTCAAGGGGCGCGTTTCAGAAGTCCTGTATCAAATGACGGGCGGCCTTCGGGCTGGTATGGGTTACTGCGGTGCTAAAAACATTGAAGCATTAAAGAAGGCGCGGTTTGTCAAAATTACCAGTGCCGGGTTTACGGAAAGTCATCCACACGATGTAACCATTACCCGCGAAGCCCCGAATTATAGCCGTAAGTAGCCTCTGGAAAAGGGCTGAAATCGGTCAAATTTGCCTATAATTGCAGGGCCAATCATTACCAGATTGGCCTTTTGCTTTACTACCAAGCCTCAACCCTATAGACGCAAGTATTTTATTGATAGATTGACTCCATGCGCCTGAAGGCCTTAACCCGACTGCTGTTTTTAATATCAGGGATTACCTGGGTGGCCTTGCTGTTTGTTGACCTATCGGTGGTGTTTAGTGTACGCAGCAACCTTGAGCCCGATTTGCCTACCTGGCTGCCTGCTGTGCTCTTTAATATCTTTCTCGTTTCGCTGTATTATTTCTACAAGTTCCGTATTGATCGCGATGAGCAACTCAACTTTGTTGATTTGCTGTGGCGGGTATTTGCTACGGGTTTGGTGGTAACCGTTATTTCCTTGTTGTTCCGGTTGATTGATTATTTACCGGGCACATCCAAACTCACCAACCTGTTTATTTATGTAGAGGCAAATTACATCATCAGCCTCGGCTTGATCTCCGGATTTTTGATGGCTTCCTTCACGGTGTGGAAGCGATTGATTTTGTATCAAAAATCAAAATGGTTACTCCGCCTTTGGAATTTCTTTGAAACGGGTTTAATGGTAGCGCTTGTCTACAACAGCCTTGAGTTACCCGCTGCCGATTGGGTATACAATGTGTTGCTGGGCGTGTTGATCGTTACCGGATTGATTCTTTCCGCCAATATGAAATGGGTGGCGTACCTGAACTTCAGGCAAAAGTGGACGAGCCTGTTGTTGTTACTGCTGGCTATTTTTTATGTGATGTACCTGTTCTACACCGCCAACTCACAAGCCATTACTGCCTTTGGTGAGGCACAGGGTTTTGTTGATCACCGTTCGCATATCTTTTTTCAGTCGCTTTTTATTTTTGTTGCGATATACAGCATCTTTTCTTTTCTGGTAATCCTCTTTAACCTGCCCACTACTTCTGTGTTTGAACAAAAGCTCGAAGAGGTAGTAAACTTCCAGCGCATCAGTCAGTCGATTCAAACCGAACAAAGCGAAGAAAGTGTATACAACATATTGTTGGAAACTTCGGTAAGCACGGTGTTTGCTGATGCGGCCTGGCTGGAGATCAAGAACAACGATCACGATCACCGGTTGTTCACTTACCACATTTCTGAAAAAGAAGCTCATGAAATCATTGAGCATCTCCGGAAGGAACATGTAACGGGTGTGCTTGATCAGAGTCAGGATAAAACCAAAAACCTTTCAAAGCACCTTGCCTCATTGCGCGGATCGCGCTTTCGTTCCATCCTTGCTTTCCCCATTTATGTTAAGGGAGAAAACATCGGTACACTGGCCTTATTGAAAGAACTGGCAGATGGCTTTAATCGGGAAATGACCAAGATCGTTTCCACGTTTGCCAACCAGGCCGGTATCTCCATAGAAAATTTCCGCTTGCTGGAAGAGGCTTTACAAAGCGAGCGTTACAAAGAGGAGTTAAAAATCGCAAAAACGGTACAGAAAAGTTTGCTGCCCCAGGTGTTGAGTGAACACGATGATTTTGAGTTAGCCGCCTTTTCTGAATCGGCCGATGAAGTGGGAGGCGATTATTATGACACCTTACGCACCAGCGACACACAGTCGGCCTTGATCGTTGCTGACGTATCCGGAAAAGGAACCACTGCGGCTTTTCACATGTCGCAGATGAAGGGAATTTTTCACAGCCTGGCACAGAATTGTATAAAGCCGGAAGAGTTTATGATCCGGTCTAACCAGGCCCTGGCCAACTGTCTTGAACGCGGATCGTTTATCTCGGCCACTTTCTTCATCATCAATACAGAAGAGAAAAAAGTTAATTATTCCCGTGCCGGACATTGCCCGGTGTTGTATTACAGTGCTTCGCGCAATACGGCTGAGTACCTCAAAGACAAGGGTGTTGCCTTGGGTATGGTGCGTAACAAAGGTTACGAGAAATTTATTGAGGCGCACGCGTTTGCCTATCATGCGAACGATATTATGGTGCTATACACAGATGGAATTACTGAAGCAAAAAATTCCAAAGGGGATGAATACGGTTACGACCGTCTTTTGGAAACATTGCTGGAAGTGAAAGATCGCTCAGCGCGTGAAATTCAGGAGCACCTGATTAACCGCTTGTATGAATTTACCGGAACAGAAAATATAAATGACGACTACACCACGATGATTGTGAAATTCAGGTAGCACACGCATCCTGGTGAATGGAACAAAAATGAATTATAAACGTTAAAGACATGGTTCAGATTAAAAGAATTCAGGAAGAAGGAGCCGACATTATTGTCCCCATTGGTGAAATCGATGCCAGTTCATCCATTGAATTGGATTTAACCATCGCGAAAAGCGTGGGGGAAGGCTTCACCAAAATTCTGATCGATTGCAGCGCCCTGGAATACATTTCCTCAGCAGGTTTGGGCGTTTTCATGTCTTACATTGAAGAATTTAGCGACAAGGGCATTCAAATGGTGTTGTTTGCGATGAACGATAAGGTGTTGAATACGTTTGAGATATTAGGATTGAGCGAGTTGCTCACCATTGTACAGACGAAGGATGAGGCTAAGCGAAAGGTGTCATGAAGTACAAGTATAAAGTTGGGTGCAGCATTGAAAACCTGAAAGGGGTAAGGGATTTTGTGCGCGTGTCGCTTCAGAAGCACGGAGTGTCTGACCTCGACATCAGTGAGGTGGTGTTGGCCATTGATGAGATGTGCTCAAACCTGATGATCCATGCGCATCACTGCAATCCGGAAGAATTGTTTGAACTTCATGTTATTGCCGATAAAGGTGAGCCTTTGGTGTTTGAAATTATTGACGATGGCTCCGTATTTGATATCAACCGTTTTCATGAACCCGAGCTGGGCAATATCATTCATGAAAAAAGAAAGGGTGGCCTGGGCATCCGGTTGGTTAAGTCGATCATGGATCGGATAGAGTACGAGCAATCCGATGGAAAAAATATTTGTCGTTTGTCCAAGAAAGTTCAGTTCAAATAATCCAGAGTTAGTTGTTATGTTATTGAGAAGTGTTGCAACAGTTCTTTCAATTTTTATTTTACTGCCCGCAATGGCGCAAAAGAAAAATAAATCAGCCAAACCGTTGGATTTATTTTCGGTAAACAATCGGGCCGTTCCGGTGCAGGAGTTTATCTACCTCTACAATAAAAATCATCAGAACCAGTCGGAATATTATTCGCGCGCCAAGGTTGATGAATACCTGGATTTGTTCGTGAATTTTAAACTTAAAGTGGAGGAAGCACGAACACGCGGTTACGATACCACAAAAACTTTTCTGAAAGAGTTTACTTCATACAAGGAGGAGTTACGCAGGCCTTATCTGCCGGAAGGTAAAATGCTGGATAGTTTGGTACTCATGACCTACAACCGGCTAAAGGAAGAAGTAAAGGCCTCGCATATTCTAATCAATGTAGGGCCGGTTGCTTCACCTGAAGATACATTGAAAGCATTTAATCGCGCTAAAGAAATTAAAGACCGCATTGCGAAAGGAGAAGATTTCGGAACGCTGGCGGCCAACCTTTCGGAAGATCCTTCGGCACGAACCAACAAAGGCAGCCTGGGTTATTTCACGGCCATGCAAATGGTGTATCCGTTTGAATCAGCGGCCTACTCGGGCAAGCCGGGAGATGTGGTTGGGCCGGTGCGTACCCGTTTCGGGTATCATCTTGTAAAGGTTGAAGATCGCAAGCCGGCACGTGGAGAGGTGGAGGTGTCACACATTATGATTCGTACCGGTGGCGATCGGGATGAAAACGCATCGCGTAACCTGGTTTTTGAAATTTACGATCAGGTGAAAGGTGGCATTTCCTGGGAAGAATTGTGCAATCAATATTCTGAAGACGGTAATTCAAAAAACAATGGTGGTCGTTTGCGTCCGTTCGGAGTGGGCGCTATGGCCGCAGCACCAGAGTTTGATGCCGTAGCATTTTCATTACAAACTCCCGGAGAGATTTCCGATCCGTTTAAAACTGCTTTTGGTTGGCACATTGTTCGGCTGGAACGAAAAATTCCATTGCCTTCATTTGAAGAATTATCCATTTCATTAAAAGCCCGTGTACAACGCGATGAACGTGTTCAGGTTTCGCGAAAGGCATTGATGGAACGGCTGAAAAAGGAATTGACATTCAAAGAGAATGCCGATGTGAAAGCAAAAGTATTTGTCCGGGCGGACACATCACTTACAAAGGGGAATTGGAGTACGCGCACATGGCCCGGCAACGAAACGTTATTTACGCTTAAATCTGGACCGGTACAAGCAAAGCGCTTTGTTGATTATGTGATCGGACAACAGCAAGCCACACAAGTTTCACCACAGCAATACGTGGAGCAATTGTATGGAATCTTTGTTGAGTCAGTAATTAATCAGGCTTATGAAGAGCAATTGGTTCGGTCTAATCCGGATTATGAATTTCTGTTACGGGAATACTATGAAGGTATTTTGCTGTTCGACATCATGGAAAAGGAAGTGTGGAATAAGGCCAGCGAAGATTCAGTCGGTCAGAGTAACTATTTTGAAGAACATGCAGGCAAATACGTAGCCGAAGAACGCGTATCAGCCGACCTGTTTTCAGCAACGTCTATGGAGGCTTTGGAGCTGATTAAAAAGGCCCTCAACCTGGCAGACTCAGCTGCTGTTGACGAGTTGATAAAATCCAGAAAGGTCAGAAGGGAAACCGGAGTTTTTCAGAAGGATGACCGGCCCGTACTGGGTAAAATCTCCTGGACGGAGGGCCTGCACACGTCAGAAAACAATGGAATGTATTACCTTGTGCGGATTTTGAAACGCGTACCTCCGGGACCCATGACTTTTGAGGAGGCCCGGGCTTCGGTTATTGCCGATTATCAGGCCTACCTGGAGAAAAAGTGGATCAACGACCTTAAAAAGAAGTACTCGGTTAAGATAAATGAGAAAGGGAAACAACATATTTATAAGCAGTTGGTTCGGCCTTAGTGTAGTGTGCATGCTGCTGCTGGCCGGGTGCGATCTGATTCAATTCAAGAAGGAAACCACCACCCAGGATCCGCAACGAGTACCTGTTGCGCGGGTAAACAGGGCGTTTTTGTATAAGGATGAACTTTCAGGTATCGTGCCGGTTGGAGCCACAAAAGAAGACAGTACGGTGCGTATGGAGGCTTACATTAATAGCTGGATACGCAAACAACTGCTGCTACAGGAAGCCGCCCGAAAAATTGATATCAATGAGGCTGAAGTTGAGCGAAAAATTCTGGACTATCGGTATAGTTTGATCGCCTATGAATACCAGGCGTTTTACATCAAGCAGAACATGGATACGGCCATCACGGCTGGTGAGATTGAGCAATACTATAAGGATAACCTGGACAACTTTATACTCAAGCAAAACATCGTAAGGGCAACGTTTATAAAAGTGCCCAAAACAGCGCCACGTACAAATAAGATCAAAGACCTTATTTTTTCAACAAAGGATAAGGACAAAGACGAGTTGAAATCGTATTGCCTCAGTTTTTCTACAGCCTACCATTTGGTTGACTCCACATGGATGGTGTTTGACGAACTGGTAAAAACCTCGCCACTGGTTGAAATACCAAACAAAATTCAGTTTTTAAAAGCTAACCCATACTACGAAACTTCTGATGATGCCTATCTTTATTTTCTGCGGGTAAAAGAATATCGCATTTCAGACAATATTTCTCCGTTAGAGTTCGTACGGGATGATATACGCACCATCATTTTGAATAAGCGAAAAGTTGCGCTGGCAAAACGATTGGAAGATGAAATTTTTAATACCGCAGTTCGTGAAAAGGGGTTTGAAATTATTAAGTAGAGTAAACGTGAAACGAAAATTATTACATTCGGTTATTGGGTTGGCAATGGTACTCATCAGCATGCCACTGTTGGCACAGGATGAAGAGACTGGTTTTGTTGTAGACAAAATCATAGCCAAGGTTGATAACTACATTCTGTTGAAATCAGAATTGGACAAAGCTTTTCTGGAATATGTTTCCAATGGTGGAAATTCTTCACCGGAAGTGCGCTGCCAGTTTTTGGCCATGTTGCTGCGTAACAAACTGATGATGGCCAAGGCGGAAATTGATTCTATTGTAGTTTCCGATTCAGAAGTGGATGCCAACACAAAGCGCAGAATGGAAATGATTTTGGCGCAGTATGGCGGTTCACCGGTTGACCTGGAAAATAAATTTGGTAAAACACTGGAGCAGATTCAGGTTGAATTGCGCGATCAGATACGCGAGCAAATGGTGGTGAATGAAATGCAACGCCACATCACAAAAGATATAGCGGTAACACCCAATGAAGTAAGACGTTTTTTTAACCGCATTCCGAAGGACAGCTTGCCTTACTTTTCGGCTGAAGCAGAGGTGGCTCAGATAGTAAAGGTTGCTGCAATCAGCGAAAGCCAAAAGGAAATTACAAAGCGTGAGTTATTGGCCATCAGAGATCGTATACTGGGCGGAGAAAGCTTCAATGAGTTGGCAAAGAAATATTCAGCAGACCCGAGTGTAACCTCCAATAATGGAGAAATGGGATTTGTTGGACGCGGTATGATGGTGCCTGAGTACGAAGCAGCCGCCTTCAAAATGAAACCCGGTGAAATTTCCATGCCCGTTGAAACAGCTTTTGGCTTTCACATTCTTCAATTGATTGAACGAAGGGGTAACGAGTACAACACCCGTCATATACTCATGGCGCCAACGCCATCTCCTGAAGATTTGGAGAGAGCCAAGCTTTACCTGGATAGTATCCGCACATTGATCGTGAAGGAAGAACTAACGTTTCAGAAAGCAGCAAAGGAATACTCGGATGATGTAGAAACAAAAGGTAACGGTGGTTTCTTTGTTGATGAAGATGGCGGAACCCGCATTGCTGTTGACGAACTTGATCCGGTAGTATTTTTCGCAATTGATTCGATGAAAGTGGGCACCATTTCTCAGCCCCTCGTATATCGTACCGACCTCGGAAAAGAAGCCGTTCGGATATTGTTTTATAAGTCCAGAACACCGCCTCATATGGCTTCGTTGAAAGATGACTGGCAGCGCATCCAGAATGCTACCCTGAATCAAAAACAGAACCGGGCACTTGAAAAGTGGTTTGACAAGGCCCGCCAGGATGTATTCATCAGCATTGATCCGGCTTACAATTATTGTGGTATATTGGATGAGTGACGTTCGCTCATGTAAAAAACAGCGCTTTGCCCATGCGGGAACGTTACATTTGGAGTAAGGCTATTAACCTCGTAGCTTATTGTTGAACTGTTGAATTTGAATGAACGTATGAGCCGATTTTCTTCTGATGTTGAAGCAGCCGATGCGCTGGCGCAAACCTATAAGAATCTTTCAAAAGAAATTTCCAAAGTAATCATTGGGCAAGATGAAGTGGTACGCTTTGTACTCACCGGCATTTTTTGCCAAGGTCATTCATTGTTGGTAGGCGTACCCGGCCTGGCAAAAACCTTGTTGGTGCATACCATCGCCACCGCCCTCGACCTGCAGTTTAAACGCATCCAGTTCACCCCCGATTTAATGCCTTCGGATATTGTCGGTGCTGAAACCATGGACAAGGAGCGCAACTTCAAATTTGTAAAGGGCCCCGTGTTCGCCAACATTGTACTGGCCGATGAGATAAACCGTACACCGCCAAAAACACAAGCAGCGCTACTGGAGTCGATGCAGGAGTATGCTGTTACCATTGGCGGGCAGCGCTATGAACTGCCTCGCCCGTTTTTTGTATTGGCTACACAAAACCCGATTGAGCAGGAGGGAACCTATCCGTTACCCGAAGCCCAACTCGACCGCTTCATGTTTGATATTCAACTCACCTATCCTTCGTTTGCGGATGAAGTGGAGGTGGTGAAAAGTACCACCACAGATGAACCGCGTACGGTAAACAAAATTCTTTCCGCTGAAGATATTATGGAATATCAGCACCTGGTGCGAAGGGTGCCGGTGCCTGATAACGTGATTGAATATGCTGTTCGGTTAGCCAACAAAACCCGCCCGAACACAGCGGGCGCATCGCCCATGGCAAACGAGTACCTGGAGTGGGGCGCAGGTCCGCGTGCTTCCCAATTTTTAATTTTAGGTGCAAAGTGCAATGCGTTACTCAACGGAAAATACTCACCTGATATTGAGGATGTGCGTGCGATAGCCAAGCCCGTATTGCGTCACCGTATTGTACGTAATTTCAAAGCCGAGGCAGAAGGCATTACCATTGATGCGCTGATTGAGAAGTTGATGGATTAATTCAACACTTCATCCGTGATCGTCAGCATGGTTCCATTTAAGAAGGTTTGATATTGACGTAAAGGGCGCCAGGCAACACCGCCTGTAGGGTTTCCTTCCCAGCTAAACGTTGAGCCACAGCAGGAGTCCTGCATGAAAAGCGTGGACACATGAACATCAACGGTAGCACAGGCATCGTTGGGTTGATAGGAGCAATTGCGCTCGAATGCGCGGTACGTGGTTGTGTTTACTTTGTATAAAATTATTCCCCTTACTCCTGCACTTCCACCAATGTACACATAGCCTAGCGTGTTCAGGTTGTTGTATTCAGGGTTTGATACGTTGATGACAATATCCTGAAAGACGGCTTCAGGAATGGGGCTGTCGAACAGTTCGTTGGAGCAGGATAAAAGAAAGGCAAATACGATGTAGCCTAGTAAACCGAATTTCAGATTGCTTGCTCGCAATGTAGAGCCTGAGAAATTATTTTTTCGAGTAATCATAAAACCCCTTCCCGCTTTTCCTTCCATGGTGGCCGGCATCAACTTTTTGTTGTTGGATCAAACTCGGTCTGAACTTGCCATCCTGGTGAAAGGCATGATAAATTGAGGTGGTTACGGAAAAGTTGGTATCCACACCAATTAAATCCATCAACTCAAATGGTCCCATCTTAAAGCCCGATGTTTTCATCAATGCATCAATAGTTAGAATGTCGGTTACGTTTTCTTCCAACAGTTTCAACGCCTCTACATAGTAATGCCGCGCCACACGGTTAACGATGAAACCTGGAGAATCTTTTGCCAGTACGCCAGTTTTTCCAAGTTTTTCGCAAAGGACTTTTAAGGTATCAATGGTTTCAGCATTGGTATTTACGCCTGAAATAATTTCCACCAATTTCATGATGGGTGCGGGATTGAAAAAATGCAAACCCGCAAAGCGCTGCGGATGCTTTAGTGCTGATGCAATTTGAGTTACCGGAATGGAGGAGGTGTTGGTGGTGAGAATGCACGATTCTGAATTGATCGCTTCCAGCCGGGTAAAGAGTTCCTTTTTGATGTCCAGCTTTTCTAATGCAGCTTCAATTATGAGGTCGGCCTTCAGTTGGTTTACATCCGACTGAAATTGAATACGCGACAATACTTGATCTGATTCATCTGCTTTCAGCTTCCCTTTTTCTACAGCAACCTGTAGCGATTTTTGAATCAAATTTTTTGCTTGGCCAAGCTGCGTTTCAGCAACATCATACAGCACCACCTGGTAACCGGCAGTGGTGCACACCTGTGCAATGCCCTGTCCCATAGTGCCTGCACCTGCAATGCCAATCGTTTTGATGTTCTCTAATTTCATAGAATGTACTTGAAAATAGTAGGCACTGCCCATTGCCTACTGCTTACTTTACTTATCAAATCACGGAATGAAACTGTTTCAAAAACCGGATATCATTCTCGGAATATAATCGTAAGTCATTTACCTGGTAACGCAACATGGTAACGCGTTCAATGCCCATTCCAAATGCAAAACCGGTAAATTCCTCCGGATCAATACCACAATTGCGTAACACATTCGGGTGCACCATGCCCGAGCCAGCAATTTCAACCCAGCCCGTATGTTTGCACACGTTGCAACCTGAACCTTTACAAATCAGACATGAAATATCAATCTCCGCACTCGGTTCAGTAAACGGAAAGAACGAAGGGCGAAAACGAATCTTGATATCCTTGCCATACATTTCTTTAGCAAAGTGATACAGGGTTTGCTTCAGATCGGCAAAGCCAACATTGCGATCAACATAAAGTCCTTCTACCTGGTGAAAGAAACAATGTGCCCGCGCAGAAATCGCTTCATTGCGATACACCCTACCGGGCATAATGGCGCGCAGCGGTGGCTTCTGATCGGTCATTAACCTGATTTGTACATTGGATGTGTGCGTGCGTAGCAATACATCCGGGTTTTTGCCAATGAAGAACGTATCCTGCATTTCGCGTGCCGGGTGGTTTTCCGGAAAATTTAACGCTGAGAAGTTGTGCCAATCAGTTTCAATTTCAGGTCCATCGGCAACATTGAAACCTAATCGTTCAAATATTTCAATGATGCGGTTTCGTGTCAGTGTAAGCGGATGTTGGTTACCTACTTTGTTGGGTACCGGGGGAAGCGTGAGGTCAAGGTCGTAATTTGCGGATGTTGAACTTTCCAGGACTTCCGTCATGGCCTGAAGTTTTTGCTCGGCAGCCTGTTTTAGTTCGTTCAGCGTTTTACCCACCTTTTTCTTTTCTTCAGGGGGCATTTTTTTCATCTCTTCAAAGAGCTCGGGTATCAATCCCTTTTTGCTGATGTACTTCAACCGGAATTGCTCCACACCGGCCTTATCTCCGGCCGACCAGGCTTCCACTTCCTTGCGTAACGTATGAATGCGTTCTTCCATAACTTCTTAAAGGTTCAAAAATACAACTTTACACCTGAACCCCATTCTCATCTTTATTCAGGCGAATGATCATTAACCGATCAAGAATTACACTCAGCAAAACGGAAAAACCAATCACACCCAGCAGCATGTAGTTTCCATCCAACTTACGCAGCACAACAGCCAATGTAATATAGGTAAGCTGAACTATGCCCAGCAAGATAGTAGTTTTGCTATGCGTTAATCCGAGTCGCATAATGCTGTGGTGAATGTGACTCTTATCCGGGGTAAAGGGTGATTGTCCTCGGCTAATGCGAAGAATGAAAATCCGCATGGTATCCACCAACGGAATAATGATGAAGCACACCGCGGTTGCCACTGTTCCAGAAAAGCGATAGGGATGATCGGCTGGAAGATTAAAGTTGGTGTTGATAAAATAAATGGCCATGATGGAGAGCATCATGCCCGCTACCAGCGCACCGGTATCGCCCATAAAAATTTTTGAGGGCTCCCAGTTGAAAATCAGAAATGCAACTATGGAGCCTACCATGCAGAAGGCAAGTATAGCAAACACGGTATCGTCAATAAGCAGGAACCAGATGCCGAAGGCAAGGAGCGAAATGCTTGCCATGGTTCCGGCCAGTCCGTCCAGTCCGTCAATAAGGTTGAATGAGTTGGTAATGACAATGATGGTAAAAACCGTAACGAGGTAGCTTAAGGCAAGCGGAATTTCGTAAATACCGAAGAGCCCATACATTGATTTCAGGCGCAAGTCAAATAACAAGACAAGAATGGTTGCCGCCACTACCTGTCCCATCAGTTTCATGCTGGGCCTAAGAGGCACCAGGTCATCACGAACGCCAATAAAAAAAACCATGAACAAGGCGATGAGAATCATACGAATGTCTCGCCAATGCGAAATGTCAATCCAGATTAACGAAGCCACAAAAAAGCCAATGAAGATGGCGATGCCGCCCATGGATGGCGTTACCTTCTTGTGGATTTTTCTGCGACCGGGTATGTCCACCAGGTTCTTTTCCAAAGAGTATTTAATAATCACCGGGATGATCAGAAAAGAGATCACAAAAGAGGTTACCGCGCTGGCGAGAGGATTGATCATAATATCCCAGTGAGATGGGTAAAATTAAGGATAATAGGGTGTGACGGGTATGCTATTTGGAAAAATATTGGCGTACCCTTTCAGCAACAAAGCTTATTTCCTGATCTGTTAGTTCAGGGTAAAGCGGAAGTGAGAGCACTTGGTGTTGAAGGGAAGCCGTAACCGGAAAATCCTGCTCCGGGTGATTCAGGTGTTTATATGCAGGTGTATATGGAAGTCCCCTGGGGTAATGAATAAGCGTTTCAATGCCCTGCTCAGCCAGGTGTTTTTGCAGCTTTTCGCGCTGTTTCGTACAGATGCAGAACAAGTGATAGGTATGCGTTGACTGTGGCCGTTCGGCTGGCAATTGAATTTGAGTGACATCACCAAGCTGTTGCCTGTAATTACGCGCAATTTCCTGGCGTCTTGCATTCCATTGTTCCAGGTAATTTAACTTAACGTTGAGGATAGCTGCCTGCAGGGTATCCATCCGGCTATTCGTTCCTTCCAGTTCATGATCATCTTTTATCAGTGCACCATGATTGCGCAACCTGCGTACACGTTCTGCTAATGTTGAATCGTCTGTTGCAATGCATCCGGCATCGCCATACGCACCCAGATTTTTTGTAGGATAAAAACTGAATGCCCCGGCAACACCCACGGTTCCGGCAAAGGCATCGCCATCTTTGGTGAGATGACCTTGGGCACAATCTTCGATCAGAAACAACTTATGCTGATCGCAGATTTTTTTAAGTTCAAGAACAGCCGCAGCCTGACCGTACAAATGCACCGCTATCACAGCTTTTGTTCTTGAAGTGATTTTCCTTTTTACCTGTTCAGGATCAATCGTGTAATAATGGGGATCAACATCGCAAAAAACCGGTTTAGCGCCAGTGAGTGAAATCGTTTCTGCAGAAGGAATACAACTGAAAGCCGGTGTGATAACTTCGTCACCCGCTTTGATGTTCAGCGCTTTTAAAATCAGAAAGAGCGAATCGGTTCCGTTGCCTGTGCTGATGCAATGCTTCACAGAAAGTTTTTCAGCGAAGGCATCTTCAAATTGCTTTACAGGTTCACCACCAATAAACTGTGCTTTTGTTAACACAGCCGCAATGGCCCGATCAATTTCTGATTGGATGGCGGTGTACTGCACATCAAGTTTTTGAAAAGGAATTCGCACCCTTAAAGTTACTGGCTTTTATGCAGCTTTTGCTCCCAGGCCCAGGCGTGTTTTAAGGCATCTTCCATGGAGAACCGGGCTTCCCATTTCAACGCGTTATTGACCCGTGTTGGGTCGGCATAGACTTTTTCTACATCACCCGGCCTGCGCGGACCGATTACAAACGGAAGTTTGGCACCGGTAGCCCGGATAAACGTATTAACCAACTCCAATACAGAAGCGCCTTTTCCGGTGCCTACATTAAAGACATCATAAACGTTTTTGCGGTTATCGTTGGCAAGGTACTCCAATGCTTTAACGTGCACTTCAGCCAAATCCACCACATGAATGAAATCACGAATGCACGAGCCATCAGGCGTGTTATAGTTGTTACCGAAAACGGTTAATTTTTTTCTAAGTCCAATGGCCGTTTGTGTAATGAAAGGCACCAGGTTATTGGGAACGCCAATGGGCAACTCACCCAACAAACCACTGGGGTGTGCCCCGATCGGATTGAAATAGCGAAGTGAAATGGTGCGAATGCCGGTGTGATGCACGTCTTCCAGAATACGTTCGCAGATTTGCTTGGTTGCTCCGTATGGAGATTCAGCGCGTTTAAAGGGGGCACGTTCATCAACCGGAATGGTGTCGGGTTGGCCGTACACGGTGCATGATGAAGAGAAAATAATATCCCTCACTCCATTTTCTTCCATTACTTCTAACAGCGTAAGCAGGGAGCCTACATTGTTTTGATGATAGCGCAACGGCTTTTGTACGGACTCACCCACAGATTTAAATGCAGCAAAGTGCATCACGCACGTAAACGGACCTTGTGTTTTAAAAACAAATTGAAGAAAGTTTTTATCGCAGCAATCCCCCTGATGAAAGCTGATGGCTTTACCGGTTATTTGTTGAATACCGGCAAGCAAGGTTTTATCGCTGGCGGAAAGGTTATCAACAATGACAGGTTCATAACCTGAGTTGATTAGCTCTACTACGGTATGCGCCCCGATATAACCTGCGCCTCCTGTTACTAAAATTTTACCGCCAGTTTTTTTCATGTTTAAAGTCGGGAGGTAGTGATTGATTTATCGAGAAACCCTTTTACATCGTACACCACGGTGTTGGATTGCTTGACAATACTCCAGTCAAGCGACCTGAACTCATCATGGCCAACAGCTAACACAATGGCGTGGTATTTTTTTGAAAGTTTGTTAACTAACGATAACCCGTATTCGTGTTTTACTTCTTCGTTGTCGGCTTGCGGATCGTAAATATCAACGTTCGTTCCATAGCTTTTTAGTTCGTTGATTACATCTACTACTTTACTGTTTCGGATATCCGGACAGTTTTCCTTGAACGTAATGCCCATCACCAGTACATCCGCTCCGTAAACCGGAAGTTGATTTTTTGCCATCAACTTGATGACATTGCCGGCAATATGCGCACCCATGTTATCATTGATTCTTCGTCCCGCCAAAATCACTTCAGGATGATACCCCAGACTTTCCGCTTTATAGGTGAGGTAGTACGGATCAACACCAATACAGTGCCCGCCAACCAATCCGGGTTTGAAGGGAAGGAAATTCCACTTCGTTCCGGCCGCTTCCAACACTTCATGTGTATCGATACCCATTTTATCAAAAATCAGCGCAAGCTCATTTACAAAGGCGATGTTAATATCGCGCTGTGCATTTTCAATAACTTTTGCTGCTTCGGCCACTCGGATAGAAGAGGCTTTGTGCGTACCGGCCTGGATTACTTTGCGGTAAAGCTGATCCACTTTTTCAGCAACTTCAGGCGTGCTGCCGCTGGTAACTTTTTTGATGGTGGTAACGCGATGCAGTTTATCGCCTGGGTTAATTCGCTCAGGGGAATAACCACAAAAGAAATCCACATTGTATTTCAAGCCGCTCACCTGTTCAATAATCGGTACACAATCTTCCTCGGTACATCCGGGATAAACTGTGGATTCATAAATAACGATGTCACCTTTTTTGATTGCTGAGCCAACCGTTTTGCTGGCGCTTTGTAATGGACGCAAATCAGGTTTACGGTATTCATCAACCGGTGTGGGTACGGTTACAATGAAATAATTTACTGATTTCAGATCGTTCAGGTCGTGCGAGAAGGTAAGTTTTGTAGCAGCTTTCAATTCATGATCTTCCACTTCGCGCGTGCGATCATAACCTTTTTTCAATTCGGCAATGCGTTCTTTGTTGATGTCAAAACCAACCACGTCCATCACCTTACCGAATTCAACAGCCAGGGGCAGGCCAACGTATCCTAAACCGATAATTCCGATTTTATCCATGTAAAGTTTTATTTCTTGATCTTATAGTATTCCGTGTACCATTCAATGAATTTACCAATGCCATCTTCAATGCTGGTGGCGGGTTTAAATCCGGCATCGCGCATCAGGTCATCCACATCGGCATAGGTTTCAGGCACATCGCCATCCTGGATGGGCATAAAATTCTTGATGGCTTTTTTCCCAAGCTTCTCTTCAATCACTTCAATGAAACGAAGCAACTGCACCGGCTTGTTGTTTCCGATGTTATAAATTTTGTAAGGTGCAAAACTGGTAGCAGGATCGGGCTGATGACCATCCCAACCCGGGTTTGGTTTTGGCGCTAATGGTACTAAGCGTTTAATGCCTTCAACAATATCATCGATATAGGTAAAGTCACGAAGCATTTTCCCGTGGTTGTACACATCAATGGGTGTTCCTTCCACAATCGCTTTGGTGAAAATGAATAACGCCATATCCGGTCGGCCATACGGACCATATACCGTGAAGAAACGCAAGCCTGTTGTGGGCAAGTTATATAACGCTGAGTAGGTGTGCGCCATCAATTCATTCGACTTTTTTGAAGCCGCATACAACGAGAGCGGATGATCAACATTGTGGTGCACCGAGAACGGCATCTTTTTATTAGCACCATACACCGAGCTGGATGAAGCATACACGAGATGCTCAGTTTTGTTATGTCGGCATGCTTCCAGAATATTCAGAAAGCCATGCATGTTACTTTCAAGGTATGCGTATGGATTGGTGAGGGAGTATCGAACACCGGCTTGTGCAGCCAGGTTTACCACGTATTTAAAATTATGCTCTTTGAACAGCGCATCAATTTTCTTTTTGTCTGTCAGGTCAGCTTCAACAAACGTAAAATCCGGTAGCGATTTCAGGATGCTTAACCGCGATTGTTTCAGCGTTACATCGTAGTAGTCGTTCAGGTTGTCGGTGCCGGTTACGGCATACCCTTCGGCACAAAGCCGCTTGGTCAGGTGAAACCCGATGAAGCCTGCAGCGCCTGTAATCAAAACCTTGTTTTTGGTAGTCATTTACAATGGTAAAAGGAGTGCAAAACTAATAATTTATGGGCTGCGACCGTTAATTTGCCCCGATTTTCAATAAACTTGCGCAACCCCGTTTTACCCGGTTTTGAACAGAATTATCGTACAGCTGCTGAAGAAAGAGTTCATCCTGGAGCTCAGGCGTAAGTCGGTTATTGCCGGCCTCGGCCTTTACCTGTTCAGCCTGATTTTTATCTGTTACCTCACGTTTAACCTGAAGCAGAACGCCATCAGTCCTGCTACGTGGTCGGCTTTGTTTTGGCTCACCATTTTGTTCTCGGTAGTGAACAGCGTAGCCAAAAGTTTTATTGGTGAAAAGAAAGGGGTTTTCATTTACCTGTATACCATAGCCAGTCCGCAGCAGATTATTATTTCGAAGATTCTTTACAATGCTTTACTCAGCTTGCTGATTTCACTAACCGGTTATTTACTGTTCTCGATTTTTATTTTCAATCCCGTACAGGATCAGCTTACATTTTTCCTGGTGTTGTTACTGACTTCTATCGGTTTCTCTACTTCGTTGAGTTTAATCTCCGGCATCGCGGCAAAAGCCAACAACAGTAATGTGTTAATGGCGGTGTTGAGTTTTCCGGTGGTGATTTCCATTTTGCTGATGGCGGTTCGCGCCACAAAAAATGCGTTGGATGGATTGGAACTTTCGGCCAGTTCGGATGAGCTGTTAAACCTGCTGGCCATTAATATTATTTCCGGTGCGTTGGGGTACATTTTGTTCCCGTATATTTGGCGCAGTTAAACCAGTAGGCAGTCTACAGTAGGCAATAAGCAATCGTAATGTTGCCTATTGCCCGTTGCCTACTGCCTACTGAACTTAAAATGAAGACCTGGTTAAAAATAGTAGCCGTTGTTTTGTTGGTGTATGTGCATGCGGCCGGGCTGTTAATGGATGTACCCCGACTGAACATCTTAAATGAAACCGTGCGCGCCTTGTATTTTCATGTGCCCATGTGGTTTGGGATGGTGTTGCTGTACATGATGTCGGTTTATTATGCCATTCGTTATTTGCGCAATCCATTGTCTGATTTTGATACCTACTCGGTTACGTACGCTCATGTGGGCACCGCGTTTGGTGTGTTGGGTATGATTACCGGCATGCTTTGGGCGAATTACACCTGGGGTTCTCCCTGGCATGGTGATCCAAAACAGAACGGAGCAGCCATCGCGTTGTTGGTATACCTCGCGTATTTTGTGTTAAGAGGTTCGCTTGAAAATGAAGAGCAGCGCGCCCGATTGGGTGCGGTGTATAACATCTTTGCCTTTGCGGCTATGATTCCTCTGATCTTCATCATTCCGCGCCTCACCAGTAGCATGCACCCAGGCAGTGGCGGTAATCCCGGTTTCAATGCTTATGATTTGGATAGTCGTATGCGCCTTGTGTTTTACCCCGCGGTGTTGGCCTGGTTCTTAATCGGGTTGTGGATTGTGAATATTCGCGTGCGCGTTAAAAAGCTGGAAGAGCGTGAAATTCAACGTTAGCTTTCCTACCCTTAAAATGCTGACGTGCAACTTTTTACAGGGTTTAGTATGTTTACATGAGAAATCACAAGGTGTATGGGTAACACAATAACACTTAGAGTAAAAAACAAAGACAAATTTGATCGTCTTCTGGCATTGATTCATGATCTGGATTATGTAGAGATACTAAAAAAGGATCAAGGAGATAAGGATAAGAAGGTTTCATCCGATGACTTTTTTGCCTTGGCAGGTATTTGGAAGAACAGGAATATTTCCGCTAGAGAGCTAAGAGAAAAGGCATGGCCAAAAACAAAGTAGTTCTTTGCGACACCAACATTCTCATAGAGCTTTCAAAAAGCAATATTGAAGTCGTTGAAGAATTGAGAAGCATTGGATCAGCGAATATTGCGGTTAGCTCAGTTTCGGCAGGAGAATTAATTGTTGGCGCCCTAAATAAAAATGACCTCAACAAAATAAAAAAAGCACTTGCGGCAATTCAGGTTGTTTACCTCAATGAAGTAATCTCTCTCAAATCGTTGGAGCTGTTAGAGGCCTACTCATTGAGTCATGGCCTTGATATTCCGGATTCATTGATAGCAGCAACTGCACTCGTTAACGACCTTCAACTTTATACACTTAATTTGAAACATTTTAAGTTTATTAAAGGGCTTCGCTTATACACTAGCTAAATCATAAACATGAAATTAATTATACGTTACGCTATCGGTGTTGTATTGTTTTTTCTTAGCACCACAGTCAGCCTTAATGCACAACCAGTAGAAATGGCCGACACCATGCGGTCGGAAGGAAAAATTTATGTGGTGGTGGGCATTGTACTCATTGTACTGACAGGACTGATTGTCTACCTCTTTATGCTCGACCGAAGGGTAAAAAAGCTTGAAAACGGGCAGAAATAGGCCATTTTCAGGTTGACAAAAATCACTGGCTTTACGGGGTTTTTGGGTTAATTTTGGGCAGTTTTAAGCGGGGGAGAAGCATGAAAAAATCACACATCTTTATTATTGTTATTATAGCCGTGGCGGTGGCCATCATTGTATCGTCAACCAACGAAGCCAGTACATACGTTACATTTTCCGAAGCCTATCAACTGGCTTCAAACGGTAACGCCAAAAGCATTCACGTAGTGGGTGAATTGAAAAAGGATGCTGATGGAAAAGTGGTCGGTATTGAGCCTGGTGCAGATAAGGTTTCGTTTTCATTTATCATGATAGATGAAGGCGGCAAAGAACAACAGGTGTTTTACAACGAACCCATGCCACAGGATTTTACCCGTTCAGAAAAAGTGGTGGTGATTGGCAGCTATAAGGGCGAATCATTCTTTGCCGAAAAAATATTGCTGAAGTGTCCTTCCAAATACCAGGAGAACTCCATCAATGCGGGTATTTAATTTTTCTTCAGTCGTAATTTCCTGATTCAACATGGTGCATTACTTTATCGGTAACCTCGGTCATTTTTTTGTCATTGTTTCGTTTGTGGCCGCACTCGTGGCTTTCTTTTCCTATTTCAAAGCCACCGCTACAGAAGATCTCAATCGCAAAGCAGGCTGGTTGTTAAATGGCAGAATCGGTTTCTATGTACATGCACTGGCTGTTCTCGGTATCGTAGTAACACTCTTCATCATCATCAAAAATCACTACTTCGAATATTATTACGCGTACAGCCACTCCGATAAAAAACTTCCTGCACATTATTTGATTTCAACTTTTTGGAACGGACAGGAAGGAAGCTTCTTGCTGTGGATGTTCTGGCATGCCGTGTTGGGTATTGTCATCATCGTTACCAATAAATTCTGGGAAGGACCGGTGATGACGGTATTTGCTGCCGTTCAAGGGTTTCTTACTTCCATGATTCTGGGCATTGTAATTCCCGGACTTGAATTGAAAATCGGTAGTTCGCCTTTCATCTTGCTGCGCGATGCCATGCCCGATCCGATCTTTACGGTGCAACCTGATTTTATTCCGCAAGATGGTGCTGGCTTAAATCCGCTGTTGCAGAATTACTGGATGGTGATTCATCCTCCAACCTTGTTCTTGGGTTTTGCGGCCACACTGGTGCCATTTTCATTTTGCATTGCCGGCCTTTGGTTAAAGCGCTACCGTGAATGGGTGCGCCCCGCGTTACCGTGGTCAATTTTTGCGGGTGCTATTTTAGGCCTCGGTATTTTAATGGGCGGTTATTGGGCCTATGAAACGCTGAACTTTGGCGGATACTGGAACTGGGATCCGGTAGAAAATGCCGTGTATGTACCGTGGTTGATTTTGATCGCCTCCATTCACACCATGATCACCTACAAGAACAGTGAAACCGCATTGAAGATTTCAATGATCCTGGTGGTGTCGGTTTTTATTCTCATTCTGTATTCCACATTCTTAACGCGTTCCGGTGTGTTGGGCGATGCATCGGTACACTCGTTCACCGACCTTGGACTTTCCGGGCAGTTGTTACTTTACCTGTTCTTTTTCCTGATTGGTTCAATCGTTTTTATGGTTATCCGATGGAAAGAAATTCCCACCTCGCAAAAGGAGACTTCAACGTACTCGCGCGAGTTCTGGATTTTCATCGGGGCCACGGTTTTGTGCTTAATGGGCTTACAGGTACTCTATCCCACATCCTATCCGGTTTTCAATCAAATCAGCGCTGCCTTTGGTGGGTCATTAAACATGGCGCTGCCTGGCGATCAGGTAACCTACTTTTCAAAAGTCCAACTTTGGTTTGCGATTGCCGTAGGTTTACTTTCTGCTGTGGGCCAGTTTTTCTGGTGGAAGAAAATCGATAAGAAAGAATTGAAGAACCAGTTGTTTCTTCCGTTCACCATAGCACTACTGCTAACAATGATTATCATCAACGTTAGCAGCGTACGAAACATTGGTTATGCCTTATTGCTTTTTGCGGGCCTGTTCACGGTTATATCGAATACTAAAATTTTGTTTTCCATTTTAAAATCCAGTCCCGGACTTTCCGGAGGTGCAGTGGCACACATTGGCGTGGGCCTGATGCTGGTAGGCATTTTATTTTCATCCGGATATTCTACCGTGGTATCGCTCAACAATACTGGTATGCTCATCTCACGCCAGTTAAGTGAGGAATTCAATCGCGAAAACCTGTTGCTGTTTGTACACGAGCCACGCGAAATGGCCGGTTACGAAATTGAATACCTGGGCGAACGCGTTGAACCGCGACACAAAAGTGGTTACGTTAAAAAATCCGACATTGAATACACCGATGATCCCTTTATGGTTGTTGCCAAAAACGACATCGAATTTGAAGGAAGAAAACTATATGCGAAAGGCGACCGCTTTGAAATTTTTCCGGAGAACACCTTTTACGAAATTGAATTCAAAAAGAATGGCAAAGTGGTCTTTGTTCAATATCCACGATTGCAGGCCAATCCGCGCTTCGGTAACATGGCCTCACCCGATGTAAACCGAAAAGCCACGCTTGATTTATACACGCACGTTTCCGCACCTATGACGGAGGAGGCAAAGGAAGACTGGAGTGAAGCGGAGGAACTGCGCATTAAACGATCAGCACAGTTTTTTGCCAACGATTATGTTGCCACGATTGAAGATTTAACCCGCGTATTCGAAATCAGCGGGCAACCGTTGGACTCTTCATTTGTAGCGATTAAAGCAAAAATTCTCGTGCGTGGTGAGCGGCAGGACTACATCGCTGATCCGATATTGATCATCGGTACACAATCGCGTGGAGGCATTATACCGGGTATTGTTCCTGAACTTGGATTGAAAATTTCGTTGCTGAACGTTCACCCGGAAACGGATGAGTTAACCCTGAACATACAAACCCGCCAGAAAGATTGGGTGGTGATCAAAGCCATGGAAAAGCCCTGGGTAAATATTTTATGGCTGGGTACACTGGTGCTTATGGTTGGCTTTGGCATTGCCATGGTGCGCAGGTTCCGCGAGTTTTCGTTGATGAAGGCGAAAGGGTTGGAGTAACTTTGTTTGCGAAAACTGAACCCCGGAAAAATCAATCTCTGGTTCCTCTGCGCATACTCCGCGGCAAAAGAGGCAGGGTTGTCAAAAAAATCCTAACTTAGAATAAAATGAGCCATTCGCAGAGTCCCCTGCGGGAGACTCTTCGAGGAATACAAAGAAGAGCTAAATGAATGAAAGCTTCAATCTTTTATGATTGGCCGGTGGCGTGGGGGTAGATTCGAACGGCCATCGAACCTATCTATTGTGGGTATTTCTGTAATTCTTCTTGTTTTTTCATCTATCTATGGATTTATCCTTGATGCTCCGTCAGAAAATCCGTTAGAACATTCGCAAAGACCAACAATTTTGTTCTCAATTATTAATGCTCTGTTCATATCCCCAATTGTAGAAGAGGTAGGGTTTCGATTTTTTCTTACCAAGTTTAGCGTTAATAAATTTATTATATCTGTTTCGATTTTACTTGGTTACACAGTATCGATCTTTTGCAACCTTTTGCAAATTGAGTTACTAGATTTTGTTTTAATTGAAACTAGTTATGATGTTGTTTTGATAACCGGCTTGTTGATGTTTTTACTTTTACTACTTTTTAGGAGTGTCTTATCAAGAATAGAAACCTTTTGGGATCAAAACTTTCTGATTATTTTTTATCTTATTTCAATATTTTTCGCGTTTCTTCATATAAGAATGGATAATGTTAATGTGTCTAATTTTATAATAGAGATAGCCAGCATAGTGCCAATTTTATTATTTAGCTTTATCGCTGGGTTTATTCGTATTAGATATTCTATTATTCATAGTTTGATTTTTCATTCTTGCTTCAATTTACCAATGGTTTTGATACTACTACTTCTTCTTGTTTAGTATTGATTCATTTCCCCGCAGAGTCTCCGTAGGGACTCTGCGACAAGCAACACCACAACCCCCGAAACCTTATCCCCAACTCTCCGTTTCAGAGCCTATAACCCGTAAGGGAAACCCAATCCTTATGCTAAAAAACTACTTACTGGTTGCGTTTCGCAACATTAGCCGCCAGCGTTTTTACGCGTTTTTGAATGTGTTGGGGTTAACGGTGGGCATTGCCTCCTGCCTGTTTATAACCCTGTATGTGAAAGATGAACTGAGTTACGACCGGTTTCACCAAGATGCCGACCGGATTTACCGGGTAAACCTCGATGCCAAACTTTCAGCCCAGGAAATTGCTGTTGCTGTTTCGTGTCCGCCTATGGCTGGTGCGCTCATTAATGAAGTGCCGGAGGTAGAGAGTGCATTGCGCGTAGCACAAAACAATGGCGTGGTGATGAAGTATGGAGAAAATGCATTCACGCAGGAGAAAGCATTTCTGGCGGATTCGAACTTTTTTACATTCTTCAGTTTTCCATTGCTGGAAGGCAATGCAAAAACCGCGTTGCGCGAACCCAACACCCTGGTGTTAACCGAGCGCACGGCAAAGAAATTTTTTGGAGAGGAAAAGGCGCTTGGTAAACTGCTTACGGTAGGCAATGATACAACCACGTATGTGGTTACGGGCATCGCCCAAAATCCACCATCCAATGCACACTTTGGGTTTGAGGTAATTCTTTCAGGAGTTTCAACGCCAGCCTTTCAGGATCCCATCTGGATGAACAACTACATCGCCACGTATTTTAAAATTCACAAGAATGCTTCACCTGCTGTGGTGAAAGAAAAAATAGACGGGCTTACAATCAAGTACATTGGTCCGGAAGTCGAACGCTTTATGGGCATGTCGCTGGAGCAATTCAAGCAACAAGGCAGCAAGTTTGGCTATACGCTTATTCCGTTAACCGATATTCACTTGCATTCCAATTACCAGGCAGAGATTGAAGCGCAGGGCGACATTCAGTATGTGTATCTCTTTTCTGTGATTGCTATTTTCATTCTGATCATTGCGTGTATCAACTTCATGAATTTGGCCACAGCCCGTTCAGCCGGTCGAGCGAAAGAAGTGGGCTTACGTAAAACATTGGGCTCATTGAGCAGCCACCTGATCGCACAGTTTTTAGCTGAATCATTTCTGTTCAGTTTAATTGCCGCAACACTGGCACTGGGTGCAGTATACGCCCTGCTTCCGCTCTTCAACACACTTGCTGGCAAAGAACTTCTTTTTGAAAGTCTGCTGAGTACCGAATTACTGATTATGCTCGTAGCGGTTATTTTGGTAGTTGGTCTGCTGGCAGGAAGTTATCCGGCATTTTACCTCACTTCGTTCAGGGTAACAGAAGTGTTGAAAGGAAAAGTGCGTGAAGGCATGAAGGGTGGCTCTGTTCGCAGCGGACTGGTGGTTTTTCAATTCACGGTTTCTATTGTGTTGATAATTGCCACTACGGTAATCTTTCAGCAGATGCAGTATGTGCAGAATAAAAATCTGGGATTAAACCGTGACAATGTATTGGTGCTGTCGAATACCGGTCAGTTAAGATCAAATGCGCAGCCGTTGAAGCAGGCTATCGCGGACCAGAGTGGTATAGTTACAGCCAGTTACACGAATTCCGTTCCTTCGTTGAACACAGAGGGTGCAAGTCCGTTCCGCATTGAAGGTTCGGAAGAAGATCATTTGGTGGTTCGGTATTTTGCTGATTACGATCAGGTTGAGACGATGGGCTACACGTTAATGGAAGGAAGGTATTTCTCACGCGATTTTCCAACCGATACGGCTGCCATTGTTATCAACGCAGCACTCATGAATGAGCTGGGTTGGAAAGAAGCAGTTGGAAAAGATTTGTATGGCTTCAATCAGGGAGGCCGTGTTCCTTACCGGATTGTTGGTGTGGTAAAAGATTTTCATTTCGAATCGTTGCGCAACAACGTTCGTCCGATGGCCATGTTTTTGAATACGGGCAATGCCAATTACTTGACCGTGCGCATCAACGGTAACCCGCAGGAAGCAGTTGCTATTGTAGAAAATTTATGGAAGCAATATGCAGGCAATGAGCCGTTCGAATATTCTTTCCTCGACCAGAATTTTGACGCGTTGTTCCGCAGCGAGCAACGATTGGGAAATTTGTTCACCACGTTTACCGTGCTCGCTATTTTAATTGCTTCGCTTGGATTGATTGGCCTGGCTGCCTTCACGGCCGAGAAACGAACCAAAGAACTGGGCATTCGCAAAGTGTTGGGTGCGTCTGAATTTAGTTTGGTCAATCTGCTTTCGAAAGAGTTTACCAAGCTTGTATTGATTGCGTTGGTATTGGCCATTTTTCCAGCTTGGTATTTTGCTTCGCAGTGGTTGCAGGGTTTTGCGTTTCGCGTTGAGTTGAGTGTGTGGATTTTTGTGGCGGCCGGTGCGCTTTCGCTGCTGGTGGCGTTGTTATGTGTGGTGTTTCAGGCGCTGCGCACCGCACGCATTAATCCGGCAAAGTCGTTGAGGTATGAATGATGCTTTTGTTGTATGAAATAAAAAATGCCGGAGTTTTATTCCGGCATTTTCTTTTTCTAAGCGAAACTGAATTTAATATCGCGCATGAAATCTTCCATACAGGAAGTAGATAACCGCACCAATCGCCAACCAGCCCAATGCGATAACAAAGGTTAATGGATTAAGGAAAGCCATTACACCTGTACAACATACAATGCCTAAGATTGGAACAACCGGAAACAGCGGAGTCTTGAACGGGCGCACCAGGTTAGGTTCTTTGTAACGCAGAAGCAATACGCCCACGCACACCAGGATGAACGCCAGCAATGTTCCGATGGAAACCAATTCACCAAGTACACCAATAGGTAGCAGTCCTGATGCAATCATGGCTACTGATCCGGTGATGATGGTTGAGGTAATGGGTGTTCCGAATTTTGAATGAATGTTGGAGAAGGATTTGAAAAACAACCCATCATTCGCCATCGAATAAAAGATACGGGTTTGGCCCATCAGCATAACAAGAATAACAGAAGTAAGACCGGCAATGGCGCCTATCTTAATAAGCGGACTTAGCCAACGTAATCCTTCACCGGCTTTATCAATGGCAACAGCGATAGGAGCAGCCGTGTTCAGCTCGGTATAATTGGCAATACCTGTCATCACCAAGGCAACCAGAATGTAAACAATCGTACACACGAACAGTGATCCTAAAATTCCCCAAGGCATATCTTTCTGCGGATTCTTGGCTTCCTGTGCTGCAGTAGACACGGCATCAAAACCGATGTATGCAAAGAAGATTACAGCAGATGCCCTGAAAATGCCGGAGATACCAAAGTCGCCAAAGCTGCCGGTGTTATCCGGAATGAACGGAACCCAGTTATCAGCATTGATGTAGCCCCATCCGAAAGCAACAAACAACAGGATCACCGTAAGTTTAATGGCCACCACAATGTTGTTGAACGTTGCCGATTCTTTAATGCCGCGCACCAGTAATATTGTTACTAAAAATACAATCAACATGGCCGGCAGATTCATCCACGTGGTTACTTGTGGAAGTGAATCCACGAGAATTCCTTTTATTTGAAGTGAACTTGCCAGTTCAGGTGAGTAGGCTTCCCATCCATCCGGGGTTTGAATTAATCGTGTTCCGGTTGCTGCAACTAATTCGGGCGGTAACGCAATGCCCAGGTTCTTATCCAAAAAACTGACTACATAACCCGACCATCCCACAGCAACGGTTGATCCGGCAAAGAGGTATTCCAAAATCAAGGCCCAGCCGATAACCCAAGCCACTCCGCGACCCATGGTAGCATAGGCGTACGTGTAGGCACTTCCGGCAATCGGAATCATAGATGCAAACTCGGCATAACACAAGCCGGCAAAAGCACACGCCAAGGCAGAGACAATAAAGGAAAGTGTAACGGCAGGGCCGGCATAAACCGCTGCTGCCTGGCCGGTGAGCACGAATATACCCGCTCCGATAATGGCGCCAACACCAAGAGCAATAAGATTAAATTTTCCGAGGGTCCGTTTTAAACCATGGCTCGAGCCTGATTCTTCCATCAGCACCGACATGGGTTTTCGGGAAAACAAAGGATTTGACATTCGTAAAATGTTTAGGGTTTGAATGAGTTAAGGCCCTAAAAGTAATAAGAATACCGGTTCGCGGAGCTAATTTTCAGGATAAGGAAAATGCGCTGGTTAAGCGGCTGGTGGCGTGTTTTGTGAGGATTCGGCAGTAATGGAGTCAGCATTATCTGACGGCACCTCAGCATTTTCGGTTTTCGGAGTTGGAGCTTCCTTAAAAAATTTCTTCTGCATAATCAGGATGGTAACCACACCCAGAAATATAGAAGAGTCGGCAATGTTGAACACCGGACTAAAAAACTCGAAATACTTTCCGCCCAGGTAAGGCACCCAATCCGGCCAAACAAATTCAAAAATCGGGAAGTAGAGCATGTCAATTACCTGGCCATGGAACCAGGGTGTTGGTGCTTCTGCCGGGGCGTTGCCCAGCAATACGCCATAAAATGTGCTGTCAATTACGTTACCCACAGCACCGCCCAGTATCAATCCCATGCACCACAAAAAGCCGGTATGCATATTTCGCTCCGCCATTTTCAACAGGTACCACGAGATACCAAACATGGCCATAATGCGAAACAGGGTGAGGGCAAGCTTTCCAAATTCGCTCTCCCACTTTATGCCAAAGGCCATACCCGGGTTTAACAAATAATGAATCCGAAACCAATCGCCAATTACGTTGATTTCTTCATGCAGGTACATGTTGTTAAAGACAAGCATCTTGGAAGTCTGGTCAAGAACAATGACCATGAACGCGAGCAGAAAGTAGCGGTATGAAGCAGCCATGAATTATACTTTAGTAACAACGCGAATCAACACTTTCAGCACTTGCTCATCCATGTCTACTTCCGTTGCGTTAACAACATTGTCTTTTATTTCCAGGCTTACGGCCTGAGTTTCGGTACTAATATATTGTTTAAATTCTGAAATGGCAGAAGTCATCACTTCGCCATTGCGTTCTACTTCAATGGCAATTTTGTCCAGCACCTCCATGCCCATATCCTTGCGCAGGTTTTGAATGCGGTTTACAAAATCACGGGCAATGCCTTCGCGCTTCAATTCATCGGTTAAGGTAACATCCAGCGCCACGGTTATGCCGCCTTCACTGGCCACCGACCAGCCCGGGATATCTTCGGAGGAAATCAGCACATCTTCCAGCACAATATCAAATCCACCTTTTGTAAGCGTTCCTTGTTTTTCAAGATGGGTGATGTCATCCTGATTGAAGGAGTTGATCACGGCAGAGACTTCTTTCATTTTAGGGCCGTACTGTTTACCCAGTTTCGCGAAGTTGGGTTTTACTTTTTTCACCAACAGCCCGGAAGTATCATCAATATATTCAACCGATTTGATGTTTACTTCTGCCTTGATGATTTCCTCAACGCTGCGAATGCGCGTGGCAAATTTCTCATCCAGCACAGGCAACAAAATCCGCTGTAGCGGTGTGCGCACTTTTATCTTACTGTTTTTGCGTAATGCGTGTGTCAGTGAACAAATGCGTTGCGCATAATCCATGGATTGTTCCAGGTCGGCATCAATGCGATTGGTTTCAGCTTTCACCAAATCTGTAAGATGAACAGATTCGTGCTGCAATGGTGTGTTGTTTGCTTTCGCCTTATCACGTATGTTGTCGGTAAGGTTTTTATACAACCACTCCGAAACAAAAGGCGCTACTGGCGACATCAGTTGAACGGTTACCATTAAGCACTCGTAGAGCGTATCGTATGCCGCTTTCTTATCGGCAAACAATTCACCGCGTTGTGATGGCTGCCAGAAACGCTTACGATTTAGTCGAACATACCAATTTGATAAATGATCGTTTACAAATTCCTGGATGGCACGTGCGGCACGGGTCGGTTCGTATTCTTCGTATGCTTTGGTTACTTCAATGATTAAGGTTTGAAGTTTGGAAATGATCCAGCGGTCAAGATGGGTGAGATCTTTTTGAACAGAAGTGTTCATCTCATCTTTCACATAGCCATCAATGTTGGCATACAACGCGAAGAAAGAGTACGTATTGATCAGTGTTCCAAAAAATCTGCGTTGCACTTCGGTAATGCCATCCAAATCAAATTTCAGGTTGTCCCACGGTGGCGCGTTTTCAATCATGTACCAGCGCACCAGGTCGGGCCCGAATTTGTTAATGGTATCGAACGGGTTTACCACATTGCCCTTGCTCTTCGACATCTTGTTGCCGTTTTTATCCAGCACAAGTCCGTTGGAGATTACGTTTTTAAAGGCCACGCTATCGAACAACATGGTGGCGATGGCGTGTAGGGTAAAGAACCAGCCACGGGTTTGATCAACGCCTTCAGCAATGAAGTCCGCTGGATAGCTGTTCTTATAGATGTCCTTATTTTCGAACGGATAGTGCCACTGCGCGTAGGGCATCGCTCCCGAATCAAACCACACATCAATCAGGTCTGTTTCACGGTACATCGGCTGACCGGAGTCGCTTACCAGAATAATTTCATCAACATAGGGACGATGAAGGTCTATGGTCAATTGACCATTGACCATAGACACCTTCTGCTTAATACCATTTTGTTCTGCTCTTTTAACTTCTTCATTCAATTGTTCAATTGATCCAATGCACTTTTCTTCCTTCCCATCTTTAGTTCTCCAGATAGGAAGCGGTGTGCCCCAATAACGCGAGCGCGACAAATTCCAGTCCACTAAATTTTCAAGCCAGTTGCCAAAGCGACCGGTGCCGGTTGACTCAGGTTTCCAGTTAATGGTTTTGTTCAGTTCCACCATCCGGTCTTTGAGTGCAGTGGTTTTGATGAACCAGGAATCTAACGGGTAGTACAACACGGGTTTGTCTGTGCGCCAGCAATGCGGGTATGTGTGTTCGTACTTCTCTACTTTAAACGCTTTGTTTTCTTCTTTTAAGATAATGGAGATGATCACATCCGTTGATTTGTAATCCGGATTCGACTCATCTTCATCCGTATAGTTTTTAACGTAGAAGTCGTTTTCAGTTAAAGGTTTGTGTGTTTTGATGTTGTATTGCTCAACACCTTTCTTTAACCAGGCACCAATTTCTTTTATAAACTTTCCTTTGCGGTCAACGGTTGGCACTTCGTTGTCGGCTTCATCTTTCACCGTAAGGGCAGGTATGCCGTTTTGTTTCGCTACACGGAAGTCGTCAGCACCAAAGGTGGGAGAGGTGTGTACTACGCCTGTTCCATCTTCCGTGGTAACGAAATCACCCGCCACAACCTGAAACGCTTTGTCAGCATCATATAACGGTTGGATGTACGGCATGAGTTGTTCGTAGCGGATGCCTACCAGATCTTTTCCATAAAATTGCCCCAAAATTTGCCACTGACTGTACTTGTCTTTAAAGATAAGCCCATCTGATACAGCATATGATCCGACTGAGAAATCTTCATCAACAAGAAAATATTTAGTGAAGAGATCTTTTGCAAGTATTACTGTTACAGGTTTATTTGTGTATCGATTAATCGTATTAACTAGTAAGTACTGTATTTTTTCACCGATTGCTAAAGCAGTATTTGACGGAAGAGTCCACGGTGTAGTTGTCCATGCAAGAATATAAATCTCTTGATTTGGTTTACCAGAAATTTTGAAGTTGCTCTTCTCCTCTTCAGTATGATTAAGATTAGTCTCAAATAGAAATTTCGATCTCTCATCCCGCTTCACCTTAAACTGCGCTACAATAGAAGTATCCTTCACATCTTTATAGCAGCCAGGTAAATTCAACTCGTGCGAACTTAAGCCGGTGCCAGCAGCCGGGGAGTAAGGCTGAATGGTGTAACCTTTGTAGAGCAATCCTTTGTCGTAGAACTGTTTCAGTATCCACCACAGGCTTTCAATGTATTTTGAATCGTACGTGATGTACGGATCGTTCAGGTCAACCCAGTAGCCCATTTTCATGGTCAGGTCATCCCACTGATCTTTATACATCATTACCGTTTCGCGGCATTTCTGGTTGTATTCTTCAATGGAGATTTTTTTTCCGATGTCATCTTTGGTGATCCCCAGTTGCTTTTCCACCTGAAGTTCAACGGGCAGGCCGTGTGTGTCCCATCCGCCTTTGCGTTTTACCTGGTAGCCCTGCAACGTTTTAAAGCGACAAAAAATATCTTTTACCGTGCGCGCCATTACGTGGTGAATGCCCGGTGTACCATTGGCCGATGGAGGACCTTCGTAAAAGGTAAAGGCTTGCGCCCCTTCGCGGTTGGTCACTGATTTTTCAAAAATGCTTTCCCGCTTCCAGAAGTCGAGGATATCGGTTGCCAGTTGGGCGTAATTCAGGTCTGTCGGTTCTTTGTACTTTTCACTCATTGCGCAAAAACTATCCGTAATCGTTGATTTTCAACTGAATAAGAGCGCAAAGATAAGGCAGGGAATGTGAAATACGAATTTAGAAAACAGGGCTTTTCAGCCTATTCAGCGGCCGGGTGGCGGTTGTGTATTTTGATCTTACTCAGGTCAATCTCCTCGTCTTCCGACTCTGAATAAAATCCGGCTTCCACTTCTTCAATCAGCGCATGTTTTTCACTCTGGCGATGCTTTCGGTCAAACGTCATAATCAGCGCGGGCAGCAGAATCAGGTTGGTACACATGGAAATACCCAAGGTAATGGAGGTGAGTATGCCCAACGCAATGGTGCCGCCAAATGAAGAAAAGGCAAAAATGATAAACCCGGCCAACAACACAATGGAGGTATAGACCATGCTTTTGCCGACTTCAAGAATGGTGGCGCTAACGGCTACGGGCACAAAAAATCTTTTGGTGTGAAGTTCCTGCCGGTACTTGGCCAGGAAGTGAATGGAGTAATCAACCGAAATACCAAATGCGATACTGAAGATTAGTACGGTGCTCGGCTTTAGCGGAACACCAAAGTAACCCATCAGCGAGGCGGTGATCATCATGGGAATAATGTTAGGGATGAGTGCGATGATGATCATGCGAACATTTGCAAACAGAAAGCCCATGGTTAGTGCGATCAATCCAAACGCCAACATCAAACTCCCTTTCAGGTTGTTGATGAGAAAAGAATTGCCTTTGATAAACAGGGGAGTGGTTCCCGTAATTTTTACGGATATGTCGGTGCCGGTGAACAGCGAATCAATTTTAGGTTGAATAACCTGGCTGATCAATGAATCCATTTTATCAGAACCAATGTCGGCAACCTGCAAGGATATGCGCATGGTTTGCAGCGTAGAATCAACGAATGAGTTGAAAAGTCCCGAAGCATCGGATTGTCCTTTCAGGTAAGGTAAGATAAAATTACGCTCACGGTTATCGGGTAGGGAATAGCGTGCCGGGTTGTTGTTGTAAAATGCCTGCTTGGCGGCTTTCACAAAGCTTACAATGGAAACCGGTTTGGAAGTGGGTTGAAGCGAATCCAGAAACTGCTCAAATTCATCAATCTTCTGCAGGTTCTTTACCTCAATTACACCTCTTCGCTTTCCGGTGTCTACAACCATTTCCAGCGGCATCACTCCGCTGAAATGTTCTTCAAAAAATTTCAGGTCTTGCTTTTCTGTGCTGTTCTCGGGCAGATCATCCACCATAAACGAAACCGTATGAATACGCCACATGCCGATAACTGCGAAGCCAATGAGTACAATGGTGATAGAGTAAATCATCGCCCGGTGTCGGTGTACACTCAGGTCAATTCCGGTTAAAAGGTTGTCGATCAGTTTAAAATCAAGATGACGTAAATGTTTTGCCGAAGGAGGAGGCATCCACGAGAACACCCCGGGAATTAAAATCAAGCTTACCACAAACGTGGCCATTACATTAATACCGGCAACAATACCAAACTCCCGAAGTATGGTGATGTCGGCAGTAAGCAGTACAAGAAAACCAATGGCGGTAGTAAGATTGGTAAGAAATGTGGCTACGCCAACTTTACGAATCACGCGACTGATCGCCAGCATTTTGTTGCCATGTGCGGCAAACTCTGCGTGGTATTTGTTCATCAGGTAAATGGCGTTGGGTATTCCGATTACCACAATGATGGGTGGAATCATACCACTTAACAACGTAATCTTAAAGCCAAACAAGGCAATTGTGCCCAGCACCCAAACCACCACAATGCCAATTACCAACAACGGGAAGATCATGGCGCGGAAGGATCGGAAGAAAATCAGCAGGATGATTCCTGTAACCACAACCGATAAAGCAAGAAAAATTTTTAACTCAGCACTAACCCGCTGAGCAATAACCGAACGCACAAACGGGAGACCGGCATAGTGCAGGTCTATGCCTGTGCTTTCTTTGAAGTGTCCGCCCCGTTCAATGATTTCGTTGGTCACGTCCATTCTGCGAACGGAGTTCAGGTATTCCTTGTTTATCGAAATCAGAATAGCGATAGCTCCATTTTCCTGATTGACAATTTGCCCGAGGTAGAACTTTTGTTTCTTTGCTTCAATTAATAAACTATCTAGTTCTTCCTGACTTTTTATTTTGCCCGGAAAAATATCAACCAGGTTAAATTTTTTCTGTGCGGTGTCTTTCTCAATCATTTTGATTTGAGGAAGCGAGATCACTTCATTCACACCCGGTATCTGGCGAACAGAAACACAAAACTCACGCAGCTTTTCAAAATTCTTGTATTGATAAATGCTGCTGTCTTTCAGGCCAACGGCTACAATACCGCCATCTTCACCAAATTGTTGCTTGAACTGATCGAAGAAAATCTGCTCCGGATCATTGGCAGGGACAGTACCGCGGAAGTCGTAACTCATCTCCACCGTTCGGCCGTGATAGCCCATAAAAACGGTGATAAGCGCAATTAAAATAAAGAGCGGAAGCCGGTAAGAAATTATAAAGTGTGCAAGGGATGTCCACATGGTAAAATAGCTGTCTGGCCACAGGAATTAAGCCCTAAAGCTAATGATTTACAGGGTTTTTACCCTATGAAAAGTGAAGAATGGGGTCTTGATTAAGCAGTTTGGAAAGGATGGTGTAAACCTCCGGCAAGGCCTTCTGAAACTCCGCAGGTCGTTCAAAAAAGTTCTCAACGGCTACGGCAAAAAACTCATGCGGATTGGCACAGGCATAGGCCCGCAGAAAGGTATCTTCTGAAGTTGGCAGGCTGCAAAGCTGACGCGCGTAGGCATCAAATTGTTCAACCAGTCCATCATCAAAAAAACTGTACTCATCGTTGTGGATGATGTTTTCCAACCGCAGGGCATGCGCCATTTCGTGCAAACCCAGGTTAACGGAATCATTGGAATAGATGTAACCATCAACAAAACTTTTCCAGCTTAACACAATGGCACCAAAAGCCGGGTTTACTTCACCTTTGTGGAAACGTTTACTAATAGAAGAATAATAGTCGGTAGGATAAATCAGAATTTTATCAAAGTGTTGAAGGTACACTCGCGGCAAACCGAATGTCAACTGAACGGCACATGCACCTATCATCACTTTCATTTCATCCGTAACCGGTCGGAACTGGCGTGGAATAAATTTCTTGCTCATGATGAAGTAGAGCAACTTTTGCTCGAATGCATGTTGCTGTTGCGTGTTCAACCGGTTGTAGTACCCAAAGTATTTCTGTAAGATTTCTTTGTAGTGATTGGGAAACGGAAGAATGGACGAACGAATAGGCGCAGCCATGCGGCCCACTTCTTCATAAGCAACTTCCAGTTGATTGCGGTAATAGACCACCACAACAATGAAACCTACTACTACAATGAAGAAAAACATGAATTGGGTGTTAAATCCTCTTCAGGATGTTATTGATGGAACAAGCTTGTGTGAGCGTATCCTTCAGTGAGCTAACCGGAACACGTTCCTGCTCCATCGTATCGCGGTTACGAATGGTTACAGTATTGTCCTGAAGCGTTTGATGATCAACCGTTACACAGTAAGGCGTACCGATGGCATCCTGTCTGCGGTAGCGTTTTCCGATGGCGTCTTTTTCTTCATAGAAGCAGCGCACATGAAACTTCAATTCGTTCATGATCTCCATGGCTTTTTCAGGAAGTCCGTCTTTCTTGGTGAGAGGAAGAATGGCAACTTTGTTGGGTGCCAACGGAGCAGGAATACGCAACACCACACGCTCACTGCCATCGGCCAGTTTTTCTTCTTTGTATGAAGTTGAAAGCACAGCCAGAAACATGCGGTCAAGACCAATGGAAGTTTCAACTACATATGGGATATAATTCTGATTGTCTTCCGGATCAAAGTATTGCAACTTTTTGCCGCTGTATTTTTCGTGGCTTTTTAAATCAAAGTCGGTGCGTGAGTGAATGCCCTCCAGTTCGCGGAAGCCCATCGGGAAGTTGAACTGGATATCGCAGGCGGCATTGGCGTAGTGCGCCAGGTTCAGGTGATCATGGAAGCGATAGTTTTCTTCACCTAAGCCAAGCGCTTTGTGCCATTTCATGCGCTTCTCCTTCCAGAACTCGTACCACTTCATTTCTTCGCCTGGCTTCACAAAAAACTGCATTTCCATTTGCTCAAATTCGCGCATGCGGAAAATGAACTGGCGCGCTACAATTTCATTGCGAAAGGCTTTACCAATTTGAGCGATGCCGAACGGTATTTTCATGCGCCCCGTTTTCTGCACATTCAAAAAGTTTACGAAAATGCCCTGAGCCGTTTCGGGACGGAGGTAAATCTTGTTGGCATCATCGGCCACTGATCCCATCTCGGTGGAGAACATCAGGTTGAACTGGCGCACATCCGTCCAGTTGCGCGATCCGGAAATCGGATCGGCTATTTCCAGGTCAATGATCAGTTGCTTCAGGGCCTCCATGTTTCCCGAACCCAATGCATCTTTCATTTTGTCATTAACCTCATCAATCTTTTTTTGATATTCCACCACCCGCGTGTTGGTGGTCACAAACATGTTGCGATCAAAGTTTTCAAAGCGTTTGGCGGCCTTTTCAACTTCCTTCTCAATTTTTTCTTCCAGCTTTTCAATGTAGCCTTCAATCAGCTGGTCGGCACGGTAGCGCTTTTTCGAATCTTTATTGTCGATCATCGGATCGTTAAACGCATCTACATGGCCGGACGCTTTCCACGTGGTGGGGTGCATGAAAATGGCGGCATCAATGCCCACAATGTTCTCGTGGAGCATGGTCATGAATTTCCACCAGTACTCTTTAATATTATTCTTCAGCTCTGCGCCATTCTGACCGTAGTCGTACACGGCACTGAGCCCGTCATAAATCTCACTGGAAGGAAAAATAAACCCATACTCCTTGGCATGGGCGATCACATTCTTAAACAGGTTGTCTTCTTGATTCGCCATAAGGCGCAAATATAAGACATGGGTGAATGATTACAGGATTCCTCCAAAAACTTCCACAGTCAGGTTATTGGATTGGCACTGTAAAGGTAAAGGTGCTGCCCTTACGGGGATGGGAGTTCAGGTGGATTGATCCGGCCAGTTTGGACGTGGTTTCTTTAACAATGTAAAGGCCTAAACCTGAGCCTTGCGAAGATTCGTTGCCTCTGTAAAACATATCGAATACCCGCTTTTGAATTTCAGGGGCAATGCCCTGGCCATTGTCTTCCACACTGAAAGAGTGGGATGTATTAACCGCGTAATGTTGCAGACGGATGTATGGATCTTCTTTTCGCAAATCGTGATAGCGTATGGCGTTGGAAATCAAATTGGAGAGGATAACGTGTATTCTTCGGGTATCGCTGTGAATGATCAGGTCTTCCGGAATTTCATTTTTAAAGGTGATTACCTGTGCTTCCGAACTATACCTCAAGGCTTCCCAGATTTCGTTGGCCAGTTCATGTACCCGGATTCTTTCCCGCGTAATCTCCAGCCGGTTGTTTCGTGAGTAATCTGTAATGTCTTTTATAAACTTGTTCAGCGTGTTCACCCGGTTTTCCATCATGCCCAGGTATCTCTTTACCTCTTGTGGGTTTTCGTTGTCTTTAGCAAGGTTAATTAATCCGGCAACTGAAGAAAGCGGTGCCCGTAAATCATGCGAAGTACTGTACACAAAGCGGTCGAGTTCTTCGTTTAGTTTTTTAAGCATGCGGTTGCTGTTCACCAACTCACGACCGTTATGATGATTTAAACTGATCAGCAAATAAATGGCAAGTATTGAGGTTGGTAATGCAACAGCAAAATTGATCAGAAAATTGGCCGTTAATTCATGTTCGGAGTACATCCGTTTTGGCAAAATGGAGAAGTCGCCAAAGTATGCCAGTACAAATAAACTATACGTGAGTGCTGCCAGGTTAACGGCTATAAACCGTTGCTTGTAATTAAACACGGCAAAGGCGCCCAGCGCAATGGGAATAAAGAGAATATAGGCTCCGGTTGCAGGCGCTTCACTGGAGGCAAACAGGTAAACCACAAAATTGAGTGTAGGAAAAATGATGTAGTAGGCGGTGCAATGCTTTCCCCTTCTGTGCAGCCCGATTGCCAGGCTGAGCATGCCAACGCAAAACAAGTAAACGGGAATAGGCTTGTATAAACTCCAACTCAGGTCAATAACGCTATACAGCAGGCAAACGGTTATCGCGATAAGCGCATAGTGACCCGAAAGAATCACCTTTCGGTATTCGGTCCACGAATCGATGTAATTGTTTTTACCTATTATGAGGTTACGAATAGCCCTTTTCATACTGTTATTAAAACCAACATGCAAAGGTATTTTATGGCATCTGCCCGAAAGTTTTCATCTGCCACCGTATATGGTGGATGCAAGATTCTTTGAAGATTTCAAGGTTTTTGAGGCCGAAAGGCAGCGATGGGGCGGGATTTAATTTTTTGGCAACATAATCTTAAAACGGGTGCCTTTGCCCAGCTCAGATTCTACCGTGATTTGGCCCCCCAGCTTTTTCACTGCCTCGCGGGCAATGTACAACCCCAGGCCTGAGCCTTTCGAGTTTTCAGAAGCCCGGTAAAACATGTCGAAGATTTTTTCGTGGTGATCAGCCTTAATGCCAACGCCATTATCTTCTACCAGTATTTCGCAGTGGTTGTTTTCGTTTTTCACTTGAATCTGTACAAAGCGCTCAGGCTTATGCCGATCGTGATATTTAAGCGCGTTGGAAACCAAATTGTTTAATACAATCTTCAGCCGAACCTTGTCGGTTTTCAGGGAGTAGTTTTCCGGAATGTCGGTTTTTATTTTTACCGATGACACTTCTTCGGCATAGCGCAGGTTGTCCATGATCTCCCGGATGATGTCATTCAGATTGGTGTCTTCGGGTTCATGATTCAGCCGGGCATTGCGGGAGTAGTCAATAATATCGCGAATGAATTTTTCTTGCGCATCAATGCGGTTACGCATCATGGAAAGCAATGTTGCAGTTTCCTCTGTGCTTGTTGTTTTTTCAGCAAGTGTTACCAGGCCCATAAGTGAACTAAGGGGCGCACGCAAATCGTGCGAAACGCTGTACACAAACCGGTCAAGTTCCGTGTTGCTTTGTCGCAACTCCTCGGTAAGCTGCAATAACCGCGATTCATTTTCTCTCAGCGATTTCTCAACATGGTAGTTGATGTTGATCAGAAAATAAACAATCAACACAGAAACCGTAGTAGCGATCACATAATTGATCAGGAAATACAATTCGTCTGTCGCATCCAGCCCGACTACTTCGGGAAGAATGGTGAAGTCGGAAAGAAAGGCCAGTAGAAAAAGGGAAACGCCAAGCATCACAAAGCCAAATGCCCAATACCATTCCTGATAGCGGAACAAAACAATTGCTGAGAGCGCAACAGGTAAAAAGAAAATATACACGCCACTGGTAGTGGGCTCAGAGGCGGCAAACAGATAAATAATGATATTGGCCGATAGAATAATAACAATGGTTGACAGACGATAGTGACGGGCCCTGTTCAGTAAAAAGGCAACCAGACCAATAACCGCAATGAGGGAGTACATGGGCACATTGCGGTAGATGGAGTAGGCAATATCAATTCCCACATAGCCAACTCCGGTAAGCAACATCATAATGGCAATCTGTCCACGCAACAATGCCTGTTTGTACAGCTTGAGCGAAGGAATAATTGTTTTTCCGATGATGAAATCCCGCAACGGTCTTGATCGCATTCTAAAATCCTTTCGCTTGAAAGTAAAAAACTAAATTCAATTGCTAAAATCGGATAACAGTTGTTCCGAAAAGAAGATAATACGCGTACGTTGAGCTTGGTTAAACGTACATTTTCTGGTGGAAAGTGACCTTCAAAACACTCAGGCTACGGGATTCTCAGTTATCTTGCGTAAGATCTGTTCGTTAACTTGCTGCCGCTTTGACACCTTTATTTAGAAAGATCGGACTGGCCATTGCCTTTTCTCCACGCGCGGAAGCGATGTTGGCAGAGACCATTCGTTTGAAAACTATTTGGAAAAGTGAACTGGTGTTGATCCATGTGGGCGAACACAGTGAAAAAGAGAAGGAAGTACTGGAACAATTATTACAGAACCATAACCTCACCGCAAAAGACGTAACCGTAGATTGGAGAAAAGGAAACCCCTCAAAGGAAATTCTTAAAGCTTGTGCAGAGCAGAAAATTGATTTATTGGTAACAGGCGCGTTGCGTAAAGAAGGGTTGGTTCAGCATCATGTCGGCTCTATTGCGCGAAGAATTTTACGGAAGGCAAACTGCTCGGTGTTAACTTTAATTCAGCCCAGCATTTCGCCACAACCCTTTTCAAATATTGTTGTACATGCGGAAGAAAGCCCCCGCATGTTTTCAACCCTTTCAGTTGCTTGCTGGCTTGCCCGTTTAGATAAGGTTAAATGGCTTCATGTTGCCCGTGAGATTCGATTTTATGGCTTAACCATGACCACTGCTGAACAGGCCACTGAAGGGGAATATAATAAACTGAAGCATGATCTTGTGGAATCAGAGATAGACAATCTGCAAAAAAGCCTGAGTAAAATTCCGCATGATGAGATTAAGATCAATATTAAAGTATTCTCCGGGCGATCAGGATTTGAAATAGCACAATTTGCAAAACGAAAGCATGCCGATTTATTGGTAATAGAAGGCCCTACAAGAAGGTTATCTTTTTTTGATCGGATTTTTACGCATGAGTTGGAGTACCTGCTGGCCGATCTGCCATGCAACTTGTTGATTGTGCACAGTCAGTTTAAAGCACAGGAGGTGTTACATGCTTAAACTGAGCCAACAGGAATTAATGGGGTTGCTCATGCAGCTAAGTGTTATGCTGCTGGCTGGTCGCATCTTTGCGGAACTCGCGCGTAAATTCAAACAACCTTCAGTTGTGGGTGAAATTCTTGCCGGATTAATTCTTGGCCCGACCATACTAGGCATGATTTCTCCAGACTCGTTTGATCTGCTCTTCCCTGCAGGCTCATCTTCGCTTGTGCTTGATGGGTTTGTTCAGGTAGCGGTGGTCATGTTATTGTTTGTTGCCGGTCTCGAGGTAGACTTGCAAATTGTTTGGCAACAAGGCAGACAAGCCGTATTTACCAGTACGCTTGGTTTGGTAATTCCGTTTGCTATCGGTTTTGTGTTTCCATACTTCTTTCCACATTTCTTTGGTTATACTGATGAAGGAAGACGCCTGGCTTTTGCTTTGTTCATGGGTACTTCTATGGCCATTACCGCGCTTCCGGTAATTGCGCGTATTCTCATGGACCTGAATATTTTTAAATCACGCATGAGTATGCTGGTGATTTCTTCAGCCATGATTAATGATTTGATTGGATGGCTCATTTTCTCCGTGGTGCTGGGTATGATCGGCAAGGGACATCAAAACATGACGCTCGCCAACACCATCATGCTCACCATCGGATTTACGATTATCATGCTTACTGTAGGCCGGGGTATCCTCAATCGCATTTTACCGTGGATCAATAAAAAACTGGCGTGGCCTGGGGGTGTGCTGTCCATTTCATTGGCCATGTGTTTTATGGCTGCATCCTTTACCGAATACATCGGTATACATGCCATCTTCGGTGCGTTTATTTTAGGTGTTGCACTCGGTGATTCAGAACACATGAGTGAGCGTGCAAAAGAAATTATTCACCAGTTTATCAATAACATTTTCGCGCCTTTGTTTTTTGTGTCTATTGGATTGAAGGTGAACTTCATTGCCAATTTCGATCCCTGGCTAACACTAATCATTTTGATAATTGCCTTTGTGGGAAAAATATTGGGCAGCGGTTTGGGTGCACGCCTGGGTGGTTTTAATTGGAAGGAGTCATTGGCCGCAGGCTTCGGCATGAATGCACGGGGCGCAATGGAAATTATTTTGGGATTAATAGCCCTTGAAGCCGGTCTTATAAATGAAAAAGTTTTTGTTAGCCTTGTCATAATGGCTTTGGTCACCAGCATGACCAGTGGTCCGTTAATGAAATGGAGTTTAAGCCGGAAGTGGAAAAATTAGATTTTAAAATCCACTCTTTTTCAGATGCACTTCGGTGAGGGGAATAACCGCAATTACACCAACCACCAAAACTCCTGTTGTCCACAGAATGGCATCGTTGGGCGGCAATAGTGACCACAACACAGCCTGCACAAAACAGATAAGCACAGCCATAACAACAAGCGCATTTGATGAATAGCGGTTGGCGCAATCCCAAGCCTCCTGACTTTTCATTGAGCGCGGAGTGCGATACCCATAAATGTGATTAATTTTTTTTGGCGGAAAACGTTTGTATAAAAAGGCCAGCACAAGTATGAGCGGTCCCAGCATCAGATTGAGAGCAAGTATTGTCATATCCTGGGGATTCAATTTTTATTATTACTGAGAACTCTTGCCTACTGTAAACCGCCTGCTATTTATTGCCCACTGCCTACTGCTTACTGCCAACTTTCTTAGCCCTTTCCCAATACACATCCATCTCATCCAGTGTCATTTCCCCCAGCTTCTTTCCATCTTTAGCCGACTCGGTTTCAAGATACTGAAAACGCTTTATGAATTTTTTATTGGTACGCTCCAATGCTTCTTCGGGATCAATGTTAATGAACCGGGCATAATTTACCAGCGAGAACAAGAGATCACCAAATTCGGCAGTGGCTTTTTCTTTGTTGATTTTTTCAGCTTCCGTAGCGTTGAATTCGTTTTTGAATTCACGCATTTCTTCTTCCACCTTTTCCCACACCTGCTCTTTCTTTTCCCAATCAAACCCAACACCACGGGCTTTGTCCTGTATGCGAATGGCCTTTACCATGGCAGGCAGCGATTTGGGCACGCCTTCCAACACCGACTTATTTCCGGATTTGAGTTTTATTTTTTCCCAATTTGCTTTCACGGTTTCTTCATCGTTAGCCACCACATCACCATAAATGTGTGGGTGCCGTTCTACCAGCTTATCGCAGATGGCATTCATCACATCAGCTATATCAAACACCCCTTTTTCGAAAGCAATGCGGGCATAGAACACGTTGTGCAGCATCAGGTCGCCCAGCTCTTTTTTTATTTCATTCAAGTCACCTTCCAGTATCGCATCTGAAAGTTCGTAGGTTTCCTCAATGGTCAGGTGGCGCAGACTTTCCAGGGTTTGCTTTTTGTCCCACGGGCAGTTTTCGCGCAGTTCATCCATGGTGGTGAGCAAACGGTTAAAAGCCTCCAATTTGGCTTGCCTGTCAGGGTCGGGCTTAGAAAGTGGTTTTTTCATTCTTGGTAAACTTATCCGACAACGGTGTTGTTGTATCTTTGCGCAAGGTAAAAAATACCTGTATTCATCAATCCTGTTTTATCATGGCTGTCTTTTTACTTACACTTAGTGTCTTGGCCCTGTTTTTTATCCTGATGTCGGTGCGTTTGATTTTCATCAAAGGCGGTGAATTCAAAGGAACCTGCGCATCGCAAAGTCCTTTTTTGAATAAGGATGGCGAGACCTGCAATTTCTGTGGTAAAACCCTCACCGCTGCCGATCAGGCATGTGGCAAGCCCGAAACCAGTCAGGTAGATTTACCCGAGATAAGGAAGTGATAGATTATTAGGTTTTAAATTGGAGGATTGATTTACTTTGTATCCTATGAAAGTATCCGCAATTGACAAAGTACTGGATTCTGTAATGAAGTTGGATTTTTACTCCAGGGAAGTGATTCTTGAGGTGCTCAAAAACAGACAAATAGAGGCGCGAAGAGAGGAAATTCAGCAAAATGCCAAACGTGCTAAAACTGAATTTCTAAAGGGTAAAATAAAACCGTCTGCTGCGGATAGTATAATTGAACGGCTCAAAACGCTTTGATTTTTTTAAATGGCTGTTCGAAAATTAGTTCTATCTAAAACTTTTGAGCGATCATTTAAAAAGTTTGTAAAAGGTAATTTACCGATTCGGGAGAGCATTGAAGAAACTCTTCGGTTGATGGAGACGGATGTTTTTTCTCCCATTCTCAAAAGCCATAAGCTAAGCGGAAAACTCTATGGCCTTCATGCTTGTTCGTGCGGGTATGATTGCGGATAATCTTTTCAATAGAGAAACGCTCCGGCAAGGAATTTATCCTATTGATTGATGTGGGCACTCATGATGAAGTTTATTAGTAACCTGTAACTTTTGTAAATTTTATATAATCCCATTAGCCGTGTCACTTATAAAATCAATTTCCGGAATCCGGGGAACCATTGGTGGTAAGCCCGGTGATAATTTAACTCCTGTTGATGTTGTAAAATTTGCAGCCGCCTATGGCAGTTGGGTCATCGCGCGCAAGGGAAAAAAAGTGGTGATCGGTCGCGATGCACGCCTTTCGGGCGAGATGGTGAGCGCATTGGTTTGCTCCACGTTACAAGGACTTGGACTGGATGTGATTGATCTGGGATTATCAACAACGCCAACAGTAGAAATTGCAGTTCCGATTGAAAAAGCCGGTGGCGGAATTATTCTCACTGCCAGCCACAATCCCATACAATGGAATGCGCTGAAGCTGTTGAACGAAAAAGGAGAATTTATTTCGGCTGCCGATGGGGCAGAAGTATTGCGTATTGCGGAAACAGAAGATTTTTCATTTGCTGAAGTCGGCAAATTAGGAAAGTACACCCGCAACGATTCGTATATCAAAAAGCATATCAACCTGATTTTAAAAAGCAAGTGGGTGGATGTTAACGCAATTAAAAAAGCAAAGTTTACGATTGCTGTAGATGCCGTTAACTCGACCGGTGGTATTTCGGTGCCCTTGTTGTTGAAAAGGTTAGGCGTGAAAAAAGTTGTGGAATTGTATTGTGAGCCTACCGGCAAGTTTCCGCATAACCCTGAGCCGCTTCCCGAAAACATTAAAGCCATTTGCGCTGCGGTAAAGAAAAATAAATGCCACCTCGGTATTGTGGTTGACCCGGATGTGGATCGTCTGGCTCTTGTACAAGAGGACGGAAAACCGTTTGGTGAGGAGTATACACTGGTGGCTGTTGCCGATTATATCCTGAAAAAGAAAAAGGGCAACACCGTTTCCAATTTATCATCAACGCGTGCATTACGCGATGTGACTGAACAAGCAGGCGGAAAATATACAGCGGCATCCGTAGGTGAAGTGAATGTGGTGCATGTGATGAAAGAGACAAAAGCGGTTATTGGTGGTGAAGGAAATGGCGGAGTGATCTTTCCTGAATTGCATTACGGTCGTGATGCGCTGATGGGCATTGCCTTGTTCCTGTCGCATCTGGCAAAGTCCGGATTGAAAGCTTCTGCTTTGCGAAAAACCTATCCGGACTATTTCATTTCAAAAAATAAAATTGAACTCACACCCGGCATTGATGTGGATGCCGTGCTGGAAGCTGTGAAAAAGAAATACATGCATGAAAAAATCAATACGGCTGATGGCGTAAAGATTGATTTCGAAACCAGCAAGGAGTGGGTGCATTTACGCAAATCCAACACAGAACCTATCATCCGCATCTATGCCGAATCGCAGGATGCAAAAAAAGCGGATGCGTTGGCTAGACGCATTATGGATGATATCCGGATTGTGATTGGCGGTTAAGTAAGATTGACATTCAACCCCATTCGGGGTTGTTCCTAATAGTATAGTTGGGCATAACCATCGATTGCATCGATGGGTTAAAACAGTCAAGTCCTTTGGACTTGTCATTAGATTTGCTTCCAGGTTGCTGTCCATCAAAGGAGTCCCTTCGGACTTGGAGGTTTGGTTGCTATTTACGTTTTGTGCCCCTTGATTGCATTGATGCCTATAACAATGATGTCCTTGGTTTTGATGGGTTGATTCTTCCGGTTTATGTTCTATACATAGAACTCACCTGAATTGCTGGCTTTTTGTTTGTGTATTTACTCATAGTCATCGGGAGCAGGAGTCCGAAGGACTCCAATGTTCAAAGCCATGAGCGCAGCTCAAGGCAGATTATGATAATAATCACCAACCCCGAAGGGGTTGAATGTGATTTCACCCTATCCTTATCCGTAAAGAAGTGTTATTTTTGTCCCGAAATCGTTTGAAAACATGCGCATTTACCTCGATAACGCGGCCACCACCCCCCTCGACCCCGAAGTGTTTGAAGCCATGAAGCCTTTCATGCTCGAAGATTTTGGCAATCCATCCTCTACCCATGCCCACGGGCGTAAGGTGCGCGCGGCTATCGAGTCATCCCGTAAAAAGATTGCAGCGCTTCTGAATTGTTCCCCCGGTGAAATCATTTTTACCTCGGGTGGAACCGAAGCAGATAACGCGATCCTGACCTGTGCGGCTGAAACCTATAACATCAAGCACATCATTTCATCCCCAACCGAACATCATGCGGTAACGCATACGCTTGAAAACCTGGCCGGTCATGGTAAAGCCGAACTGCACATGGTGAAGTTGGATGAAAAAGGCCACGTTCACCTGAATGACCTGGAAGCATTGCTGAAAAAGTACCCCAATGCCATGGTTTCGCTGATGCATGCGAACAATGAAATCGGCAACCTGCTGGACATTAACCGTGTTGGGGAATTGTGTGAAGCATATGGTGCTTTCTTTCATTCCGATACGGTACAAACCGTAGGACATTACCGCCACGATATGCGTACATTAAAAGTGTGTGGCATGACGGCCGGTGCGCATAAGTTTCACGGGCCAAAGGGCGCGGGTTTCATGTACATCCGTAAAGACAAAAAAATACATTCATTTATTCATGGTGGTGCACAGGAGCGCAACATGCGGGGCGGAACAGAAAATGTGTACGGCATTATTGGTTTGGCGAAAGCGTTGGAAATCGCCTACCGCGAAATGGATGAGCACATGAAACACATTGCCGCATTAAAAGCGCGCATGATTGAAAAGCTAAAGGAAAATATTCCGGGCGTGCTCTTCAATGGCGATTCTGATAACCTGGAAAGAAGTTTATATACCGTACTCAACGTAAGCCTTCCGGAGACTGACGACAGCAGCTTGTTGTTGTTTAACCTCGATTTGCAAGGTGTTTCTGCTTCAGGCGGAAGTGCTTGTTCCAGCGGAGCCACTACAGGTTCCCATGTGTTGGCGGCATTATATCCGGAATCAAAACGTGCAGCAGTGCGATTCTCCTTCAGCAAATACAATACTGCTGAAGAAATCGATTTTGCTGTTGAAAAGCTTGCAGAACTTTATAACGTAGAGGCCTGATTACTGCATGGCGTAAACGTTGCTTCCGAAACGCTTAATAATTTCCTGTTCCAACGCTTCACGATGATCGGGGTGCGCAATGCGCATCAGTTCATACGCACGTTGACGCAAATTTTTTCCGTACAGGTAAGCTACTCCGTATTCGGTTACTACGTAGTGCATGTGTGCGCGTGTGGTTACAACGCCTGCACCTTGTTTCAGGTAAGGAACAATTTTGGAGGTACCTTTTTTGGTTGATGAGCCTAAGGCTATAATTGGTTTACCACCTTCTGAAAGAGATGCACCCCGGATAAAATCCATTTGTCCGCCTACACCGGAATATTGATATGTTCCGATCGAGTCGGCACACACCTGGCCGGTCAGGTCAATTTCAATAGCGCTGTTAATGGCCACCACTTTCGGGTTGGTGCGGATGATTCTTCCATCGTTTACATACTCGGCTTCGAGAAAAGCAAATTGCGGATTGTCATCTACAAATGAATACAGATCACGGTTACCGATCATAAACGAGGTAACGGTTTTGCCGCGGTGTTTCTTTTTGTACTTGTTGGTGATGACACCACGCTTTACCAAATCCATAACCCCGTTGGAAAACATTTCGGTGTGAATGCCCAGGTCTTTGCAGTGCGTTAAGCTTTGCAAGACGGCATCCGGTATGGCACCAATGCCCATTTGTAAGGTGCTGCGATCTTCCACCAGTTCGGCTACATATTTTCCAATGGTGCGGTCGCAGTCGGTAATTGAATCGGCATAATTCACTTCGGGTAGGTTGTCATCGGTTTCAACCAATGCATGAATCTGGTGGATATCGATAAAGCCATCACCATGGGTGCGTGGCATTTTCGGGTTTACCTGAGCAATGATGTATTTCGCATGTTTTGCTGCTGCACGAGCCACATCAACTGAAACGCCCAAAGAACATAAACCATGTTTATCAGGTGGAGAAATGTGCAACAGGGCAACATCAATCGGAAGAAGACCTTTCTCAAAAAGTTTGGAAATCTCGCTGAGGAAGATGGGAATATAATTTCCGCGACCTTCATTGATGGCGCCCCGGATGTTGGACGAAACAAACAGGGAATTGATGTAGAAACTTTCAGCGTACTCGGGTTTGGCCAATTCCAATTCGCCCAACGTACTTACGGCAATCAGTTCAACATTTTTTAATTCGTGCGCTCGTTTGGCAAGTGCTTTTAACAAAAACTGGGGTGTGGCTGCGCTGCCATGCACAAACACACGGTTTCCGGATTGAATGGCTTTAACGGCTTCGCGGGCTGAGACTATCTTGGGGTACATAACAAAAACATTTATTGATCACCACAAATAACTATACAAGTTAGCACCCTGAGGATGATTTACGTCAGGTAATTCTCTAATTTTAGTCGCGATGAGTTATTCGGTATCGTTTGCGGGATCAGGAAATCTGGCGTGGCACCTGGCGCCTGCGCTGGACAATGCCGGATATGCCGTGCGTGAAGTGTACAGTCGCAATCCGGCACATGCAGAGGCATTGGTGCAACGGTTGTATGAAGCGGAGGTAAAGGCCACATTGGATTTTTCTACGAGCCCTTCTCGGATTTTTATTATTGCAGTAACGGATGATGCCATTGAGGACATTGCGCGTGAAATCATTTTACCCGATGAGGCCATGCTCATACACACTTCCGGTAGCCAGCCCTTAAGTCGGTTGGGTTATGCGGCCACACCCGACACAGGTGTGTTCTACCCGTTGCAAACCTTCAGCAAAAACCGCAAAGTTGATTTCAAAGACATTCCTGTTTTTGTGGAGAGTGAATCGGAAGAGGTTGAGCAGGTGCTGTTGAAAATGGGAGAGGCCATCAGCAAGCATGTACATACCATTGATTCTCCATCGCGCAAAGCCTTGCATGTGGCTGCTGTGTTTGCTTCCAATTTCACCAACCACATGCTGCGACTTTCCAGTGACATTGCTGAACAACATGATCTCGATTTCGATTGGCTAAAACCATTGATAGCCGAAACCATCAACAAGAGTTTATCGATCGGCCCAGCACAGGCACAAACCGGCCCCGCGAGGCGTGGCGATTTTGAAACGCTGGATAACCACATGCAATTTTTACAGGATGATCCGAAACTGGCTGAGCTGTACCGGTTGATCAGTCAGCATATTGTGGATCGGTATGATACAGATTAGAAGCCATCTCAAAAATCTGTTTCAAATGTCGGCCTGTCCCGATAATTATCGGGATGTCGAAGGCTATTTCGAGTTACCAAATCGGTTTCGACAAGCTCAACCTGACATTATGGGATATTTTTGAGATGGCTTCTAGCATTGATATTGTAAATCAACCAGGGTCTATGTCGACACAGACCAAAATAAATATAATTTTAACTCTTCGGTGTTATCGGAACCCAAATTTCTTCTTCCGAATCCGGTGAGCCCTGCTTGTAGTTGGGGCCAAGTAATTCAAAATGCGGGCGATCATCCAACACGTAAGGTGCTTGCGGAAGCCACGTTGAAAAAATGTATTGGAATGTGCGCGCATCTTCATGCGAACCTTTGTGTACAAATACGGCATACTGCCCACCCGGTAGCGGAAAGGTTTCCATCCCTGAAGGAATGCTACTGAAATCCGTTACTTCGATCAGTGCCCACTTTTCAAATTCGCGTGCCGGATTAAAAGCGTTGAAATATTCCGGATCGTATACCGAAAGTGAAAAGAGATCAGCGGAAACAGAATTGCTAATTTGCTTCCGAAGCTGCATAAAATTGCGCCAAAGTTCACCGGTTCGGTTGTTCACCAAACTGGTGGTGATGTGCATACCAATCAGTTTCTTTTCGGTGAGGGTTACTATGCGCGGTTGTTGGTTCATCGCACAATCTATGAACTATTCAATTTCCTCCCACCATTTTTTTGCAGGCATTTCCGGGTGGTTGAGCACAATGGGTTCACCAATGCGGGGCGTGGCAACCGGCATGTTGAGTTCCGCTGCTTTTCTGGTTACCCGTTCAATCGGATCTTTCCAAGTATGAAGCGCCAGCACAAAGGTGCCCCAGTGAATGGGCATCATTACGTTCGCCTTCACATCAACTGCTGCTTGGGCTGTTTCTTCCGGCATCATGTGAATGTTGGCCCAGCGGGTATCGTATTGTCCGCACTCCATCATGGCAAAATCAAACGGACCATACTTTTCTCCAATGGTTTTAAAATGAGGGCCATACCCACTGTCGCCACTGAAGAAAATATTTTGTTGACTGCTTTGAATGATCCACGAGGCCCACAGCGTGGCAAACCGATCGCCAAAGGCCCTGCCCGAAAAATGCCGTGCGGGTGCGCAAACGAATGTTAACTCTTCGTGTTTGATTTCTTCCCACCAATTGAGTTCGTGAATGTCAGCTGAAGAAACACCCCATGCGCGTAGGTGAGCACCAACACCAAGCGGAGTATAAAACTTATTTACTTTTCTTTTCAGCTTCTGTACCGATTCATAATCAAGGTGATCATAATGATCGTGCGAGTAGATTACCGCATCAATGTGTGGAAGTTTTTCAATGGCAATAGGTAGGCCCTGCGTAAAACGACCTTTGCCTAACCAGGGGTGTGGCGATGGCGCAGGGCCAAACATCGGATCGATCAGAATATTTTTTCCGTTTATCTCCAGCAGGAAAGAGGAATGTCCGAACCAGGTTAGTCGCGTAAGCGTGTCGGGTTTGTTTGCGATGGTCAGTGAATCAACAGGCAGAACCGGCAGTGGAGCTTTGGGTGTTTGGTCGGGCACGCCCACGACATAATCTTTTAAAATCGACATGATTTTGCCAAACCCCATTTCCATGGACGTGGGGATTTCGTTTACGAAAATGCCGTTTGTGTAATGGCCTGAATTTTCAAATACCTTAACCTGTTCGGCCGTGGGCTTACCGCCAAACTGCGGACTGGAACGAATGAACAGAAAGGCAGTTAACACCAGGACCACCGCCAGGCTTGTAAGAATAATGAATGTCACGATAAGTGCTTTTTTAAGTGTTTTCAATTGTAGGGTACGTATATGGACGATTACTTATCGTGAAAGTCGTGTGGAGGTGGTTTTTATTTTAGATTATGAGTAAAACATGTTAGCAGAGCGTTAGTTATCCGGTATGGTGGATATTTCGGAGATATCAGTGAAAATAAGTTTACCCTTTTCCCTGCCAACGCGAACCATTTCATCGGCTCCACTGGATGCACCGCCAATGCGCAACACGGCATCGCAGTGCGCGATTAACTTAACCGCGATGGGGTGAAAAATTTCATTGAAGATGTCATCGCCAATTTCTTTTGACCCTGCCGCCTCAATCAAAGGCAAGGCAAACCATTCGCCCAATACCGGCATGTGCCCTTTACGGTACAGCTCAAGCGCGGTGTCGGTCATGGCTTTTACGTTTTGGGCAATCAATTTTGGGTCATCGTTTGTGCCCGACCGATACGGTCCAGCCACGAGAATGAAGAGAGGTTTTGTATTAGACATGATTGGTTGAGTTTGTCAGGGTTGACAAACGAGTAGGAGGAGTAAAGGTTTCATGGAAACTCTTGTGGTACTGGTGAAGAGCACCAACAACGGCTGAGGGTTGACAAACGAGCTAATTCATCGATTAGAGAATCTTATAGCCAATAGTCAGCTGAATAGCACGATTAAAAGTTTTTGATTCAGAGTTTGATGTTCTATAAAGTTCAGCAATAGAGTTAAGTCCGTGATAGTATCGTGCACACAAAGTAAATTTATCCACAAGAGTATACCTGATTCCCATAGCTGCACCAATATCCATAACGTTGAATGACCCATTGTCTAGGTTCGATTGATCAGAGTTTATAGATATCTTGAACCCGAAATCGGGACCAATTTCAATATCAAAATTGTCGATAACGTTGTATGAAAGAAGTAAATTCATTTCAAGATAATTAATTGTTGTCTTGAAAGTATAGATTGAATAGCCTTTGGTGGAAAAAAGAAAGTCTGAGTTAAGGTGAATTTTTTTGTTTAAATGAAGTCTTCCCGAGGGCCCAAATACAAAGCCTGTTATCGATTCATATTTCAAATTATCAGCATTTTCAATATTGGTGGTCTTTACTGTTGCAATATTGAAGCCACCTTTAAGGCTCATCTCAAGTTGAGAAAAAGCTTTGATAGAAAAAAATAAGGACAGAGCTGTAAGTAAACATTTATGTTTCATATTATTTCTTTTTGGATAAACTGATGTATCGAGTTAAGCAAGCACCACATGCTTCAATAAAGTCATGGACAATTTATTTGTATTATTCTTTTGATTGATTTTTTAACTGATAATGAAACTTTTTATACTTGTTATTAATGTCAAGGTCATTGCTGGAGCACAGAAACGAAGGTTCGTTATAAACAAGATTTTGAGGAATATAGTACCTGGCCTCTAAACCAAATGGCCCCCAAGTGTATCCACCTCCTAATGAAAAACCGATTTTTGTTTCAATGGATCTTATGTTTATCAAATACTGACTTAGTGTAATTTGAGAATTCTCAAGGTCGATGAAATTGCTGGAGAGCAAAATTAAATTAAAAAATATGCCGCCCTTTTTCAAGAAGCTATAGTACCGGAATCCTATTGGAAACTCTAGTGATCGATAGTTGATGGTTCCTGTGCCGCTGCTGTTGCCCCAGCGATAGATTTCGCTTCCTTCAAAGTATTGAAACGTAGGCTCGAAAAAGATACCCCATTTATTTTTATTAAAAGGTAAAATGTATTCAATCTCAATACCTGCTCTGAAGACAAACTTATTTTCGAAGTCAAAATTAATTTGTGGGCCAGGGTAATGCTTTCTATCATCTTGAACAGAGACCGAATTGTAACTAATGCCTGGTGTAAGCTTGAAGTTCAGAAATCCTCTTGTTTGTTGATAGGCTGAAATCTTTGGTGTAATTTGCTGAATCACATCACCATTGCACGTATTGTATTCATGGAAGTATTTTCTCAAATCTCTTTCTCGATAGCCAATTTTTGAAATGGAGTTTTTCATACTTTCATCACAAAGAACTTCATTAATCAGCTGTTGTTTAAAATCAACATTTCTTCCTACTTTATTTTCTTTTGTATAGTAAATTTTATGAATTAACTGTCTAATGGTAGAATCTAATGAGGTGTTAAAGAAGAACGCCAGAACATCATCGTTTTGATAACGATATAAATTTGCGCTTCCTGTTGTTATTGCTTTTAGAAACAGTGTTTTTGACGACCAGTGAGGCTTTCTGGAATGGCTGAGCCTTGATAAAATAGAGGTATTGGAAGTATCTAACTCTACGGTAGCTCTTATGAATCTCGAATAATTATATACACCAAATTCTTTGAAATCAGAAACGGTTCCTACCTTAGGCTGATCGTATTCTGAAAATTTGTATAAAAACATTTCGGGATTGTTTACCCAATCTTTATTTTCAATTAGGCAATCTGATTTCTCACCATTATTGCCTACAATGTACCCCGCCTCAAATAAAACCTGCCCAAAAGTAGTTAAATATAGTATGCTTGCGAGTACCGTTAACGTTGATTTAGTAGCTTTCATTTCAATTAAGATAATGTGTTGGCTTTTCTTTGAGCATGAGATTAAATTTCACGTCCTTGATTTCTATCTTCCAAACAAGGATTAGATGATTATTGGCTAAAGTTAACCATCAATATGAACCAAAAAATTCCACGTTGTGTCTTTTTTCAGGTAAGATCCTGCACTTGAGTATTTGTACTCCCACGGGTGCTGACATAAGCCTGCTTTCACCGGATTATTGTGAATGTAGTCAAGTTTTCCCATTAGCGCTGCCAACAAAGAGTGAGTTTTGAATGTGTTGTTGGTGAAGAACACCAACAACGGCTGAGCACTACTCCTCAATTCTGAAAATGTGCCATATTCCCCAAGCTAATGCAAATATTCCTATAATGAAAAATAATAGATCTGGTAAAATCTGAAAGCCATCATATAAGGAATACGTTAAAAAAATAAGACCATAAAATATGGTTAATAAAGAACTACCAATATTTTTTTTTGAACTCATTTCCTCAAATCCTAGAAGTATACCAAATCATTAGAGAAATTAAACATAATAAAACAATGATTGACAAAACTAATTTTGGCTTCCCCTCATTTACAAGCCAATCTTGATATAATTTTTCATCTTCAGCGTCTTCATAACTAAATAACCCTAAAGATTTAACAAGCTGATACCCGAAGGCAAATATTAAAAGCAGCAAAAAAGAAAATATCAAGAAATTCTCCATTAATCTTTCTTAATTAATCTTGTCTTTAGTCCAGGTTCCTACTACAAGCTGGTGACTATTTATTTATATTCATCAGGGAGAAAAACTGCCATATCAAAGCAGAACATCAATACAATTGTCTTTTGGTAAAGTGGCTTCTTTAGGTCGTCCTTATCCATTGATGTTAGAAGCGCACCAGCAATCAAGCCAGGGCTTATGTCAGGAATCTGCTTTATGGTTTCTAGAACAGAACCAAAAGTATAGTATGATAATGTAGTATCGATGGAGGCTTTATTTGCGATAAAGGTGTTCGTAAAACAATCAAGCTGTATTTTTTTGGATAAGCCCTGATCATCTATACCTAGATCATTTTTCATCTTAAGGATTTTCTTTTTATCTGAAAATGGAGGGAACCTCATTGTAGGTCTATTCCAAAACTTTAGTATGTCTTCGTACTGCTTATGCTTAGGGTCAGAGGCCTTGGTTATCCCCGCTGTGGAAAAATAGTTCTCAAAGGTTTTCTGTAGTAACTTTCTATTTGAGCCTGCACTTTGTATCCACTCGTCTAAACACCTTTCTGTTTTGATTTCGATATCTGAGTGGCCTTCAACATTATCAAGAGAACCCTGGCTGAGGGAGGGTAGAGCTATTATTAAGAAAATCAAGAGAGTGTAATGGCGGCTTTTCATATTTCAGCCATAATTGAATGAAGGCAAAGCATACGCAATTATTCAATAACTTTATTATTGACATTTACAATCTTATTATCATTCGTCACATGATCTAGTTGATAATAGACCGTTACAGGAACTTTTGTGCCGTTTTTTAGTTCTCCAGCACTCCAAGAGTATGGATTGTCTTTAATTAGGTAATATGCCTCCTCATCATAACCTTGTCCTATGCCCCGCCAAACTTGGGGAGAGCCGACTTTACCATCCTCATCAATGCTAAAGATTAAAGTAACTTTAGTTGTTTCGGGGGTATTCAGCTTAGCTGGTTTTCCGAACTTACTATTATTAGTCTTGAGCCATTCAATGAACTCCTGAGATGGCTTGGGCTTTACGACTACTTGATCGTCAGTATAATCATACACTTGATTACTCTGCGCATAAATATACCCAATCGACAAAATGGATAAAACCCAATAACAAAAAAGGACTTTAGACCTCATAATAAGTAATTAGTTCTATGATTCTTAACTGCAACACAAAGATATATTCATTGTATACATTTCCTACAACCGATCCCCCGTCACACTCTCATTCCACTCATATACCTTATCAGTAATTTCAATGAGCAGGTTGGGGTCTTTCTCTAACGCGTTGCCAATCACAATCATGTCGGCACCGGCTTCAAGGGCGGTTAATGCTTTTTGCGCGGTGTTGATTCCGCCACCCACAATCAACGGTGTGTGTATGGATTTGCGCACTGTGCTGATCATGCGCGCACTGATTTCCTTTTCGGCACCGCTGCCGGCATCAAGGTACATGAGTTGCAGTCCTAACATTTCACCGGCCATGGCTGTGCAGGCGGCTAAGGAATATTTATCATCCGGAATGGGCGTGGTGTTGCTGATGTACGCCACCGAGGTGGTGCGGCCCGAGCTAATGAGCATATAGCCGGTGGGCAGCACTTCGAGGCGCGTGTTGCGCACAATGGGTGCAGCCACCACATGCTGACCAATCAGCAACTCGGGGTTGCGACCTGAAATGAGGGATAAAAACAAAATGCCATCGGCTGAAGGTTCTATTTGTATGGAGTTGCCGGGAAATAAAATCACAGGCAGGTTTACACTCTGTTTGATCTGCTGAACAATTTCTGAGAGGTTAGTGGTGGTCACCAAACTGCCACCCACAAAGAAATAGTCGATGCAGTTTTCGCTGGCCAGGTTAATCAGGTGTTGCAATGTTCCTGCATCGCTCACCTTGTCGGGATCAATTAAAACCGCAATGGATTTTTTACCCAGCTTTTGATTTTCTTTTAACGTCTCAAGAATTTTCATCCGCTTTCTTTTGGGCCTGGGCTTGTAAATATTCCATCAGTTTTTCTTTGGCCAGGTCGAGCAGGAGCATAGTCGCCTGTGAGGCTACGGCTGTTCCAATCTGACTCAGTATGCGTGATGGACCGGATTCTTCATACACGTCAGTATCTTTTGCATCATCAACTTCAGCAGCCTTTGCTTTGACTTTCGTCTTGCGTGCTTTACGTTTTTTCTTAGAAGAAAATCCGCGTACCAAAAAATACGTAAGCGCCAACGCTCCACCAATGATGAGTGCATTGGTTAACACTTTTTCGGTACGGTCGGTAATCTCGTGCATTTCGCTTTCAATTTCCTCCCGTTGTTGTGCTGCTTTTTGCAGCAATTGGCTTTTCACCAGGTCATCCGTTTCCATCGCCTTCATGGTGTTGATGTTTTTTATGCCTCAATGTTTTTTTGATTTCCAATTCAATTTTATGACTGATCGGTTCGCGGAAGAAAATGACCACGAGCAGTAAAATCAGGTAAACGCCTGCCACAATGCCAAAGCCACCGTAAACGCCCACCACCTCAGCCAGCAGGTACGCAGCCGTTACGCTGATGAAGAGCAGAAACAACGTGAAGAAAAGTGCAATCACTGCCACAATGGCTGTTTTCGCCATTGCCCGCGCAATGTCTTCTTTCAATTCATACTTCACCAACTCAATGCGGGTTTCAATGTAGCCCGTCAGGTTGTTGATGAGTCCTTCCAGTTTAAAAAATTTCAGCAACGTTTCTTTTAACATGTTTCCGCTTTACTTGTGATACAAGGTATGCAAAGATCGGAACTTTCAGGGGATTCAAAAAGGCACTATTTCCGCTCAAATCGGGTGATTTTACGGGTTTCTGCGGGCTTGCCGTGTTTGGTGCGAACAGTTTGCAATACAATGGGATAAAGGGCGCTTACATACACCGTGCTCACAACCGAATCGGGGTGGTTGTAATACCGTTGCGTGTACACATAAACCGAATCAAAACTCAGCGTTTCGCTCACAGTGAACGCTGGTAAAATTTCACGCACACAAAGTTGATATTTCCCTTCACGGTTTTCGCCATCCCAACAAAAGCCGGGTTCATTGAACAGAATCATCTCTTTGTTGATGAACAGCACATTGTTCTTTTTATACACCGGATGTATTTCATCCGGATCAATGGCGTTGCGCCTGTAAATCAACCACTCCCCACTCTGACTCCGAATCTGTTGTTTGGAAACGATGCGGTAAGCCGAACTGTCACCGGTGATGTGATCAATTTTTGAATAGGTTAATTCCAATACTTCCGTAGAATCTTTATTCAGATAGATAAGCGAGAACGGAATGAAAAAGAATACGGCCAGCAAATACACAAAACCCGTAAGCCTGTAGCGGGTAGTGAGTCGGCCCATACCATTAGCCATGGCGATGGGTATGTCGCGCAATATGGGTATTGGAAAAAACACGAGTACCCCAATGAAGTTGAACAGAAAATGTGCGATGGCGATGGTGATGGCGCTTGATGAACTTGAATTGAGGATGGCGGCAATGAAGGCCGTTACCGTGGTGCCGATGTTCGCACCCAGAATAAACGGAACGGCTTTGCGCAGCGTAATAATTTTTTGGGCAACAATCGGTACTACAACAGAGGTGGTGATGGTGCTGGAACGAATGGCTGCCGTGGTGGTCAACCCCCAGAAAAACGACTTGAACGTATTCTTAAAAAAGAAGCGACTGAATTTTTCGGGCGAACTGGCCATGAGCAAACCGGAAATCAGTTTGCGGAACAAAAGTATTGAAACAAATAATAACGCAACGGAAAGCAACGCCAACAAAAATCCGCTGGGAATGGTATTCACCAAAAATTCAATTATCGGGCTAAACCCACGGAAGGTTGGTGAGAACGAACCGGAAGGTGTTGTGCTGGTTACGGTGAAGAAGTTACTGGCGATCCACCCGGATAAATTCGAAAGAAGACCGTTGTAATATTCCAGCGGAAAGAGAATAGACACCGTGAGAATGTTGAAGAAGTCGTGGTAGGTGCCGGCTGCAATGGCGCGCCTGAATTCTTTTCGTTTGTTGATAAACCCAAGCGAGACAATGGTACTGGTAATGGTGGTGCCCACATTGGCCCCCATAATAATCGGGATGGCGCTGTCGATGGTGATAGAGCCGGAAGCTACCAACGCTACTACCAGACTGGTGGCCGTTGAACTGCTTTGCAGCATGGCGGAAATCAGCAACCCGATAAACAATCCGGTAAAGGGATTGGAGGTGGCCAGTAGAATGGCTTCGGCTGCCGTTTTTCCCAGGTGTTGCAGGGAAGAAATCATCAAGTCAAGCGCAAACACAAACAGCACCAGCGTACCCAGTATGTACAGGATTTTTCTGATCCGATCCCAATACCGGGGTTGTGGTTGAAGTGGCGTTTGTGGAAGCGTTTGTTCCAAGGGTTGTGCTTTTGCTTAAATGTAGAAATCTATGAAATGAAAAATTACTGAAGTGTTAAATTTAATATGCAGGAATGGATCAGCGTACCTTTAAGTCTATTTCCTAAGATTTATATTAAGGTTATAGACCCAGAGCTGAATTGGGTCACCATGTCGCACGGTATCACCCGGTAGAGGCAGTTGTCTTTGAATTGAATTTACAAGCTTGTTGTCATCTTGAACGGGATGGAGCTTTGATATTTCAAGATTTAAACCAAATATTAAAATCTCTGCATCCTCTAATTGCATTCCTGTAAAATCAGGTATAGGGAATTTGTCGGTTTGCATGCCAATTATAAGATCAACAAATGTTCCTTTTTTTACTTTTTCTCCGACTGCCAATACAGAACCATTCACTTTAACTTCTAAAACTGTATTATGAGCTATATCTGGTTTGTATTCTATCGCTTTTAATTTTAGATCAAGGGATTTTATTTGCTGAAGCGCAAAGTCAAAAGTCGTACCCTTTAGATCTGGCAAAATGACCATCGGTGGATTTTGTGAGTTTAACACCAGATTAATCTTTCGATTAACCTTAACTTTTTCATTTGGTGGTGGATATTGTTTTAAAATGGTTAGTGGTTTTGAATCCAAATCATAGGTAGAGTCGGAAATGTTGAAATCAAGATCTTTTGATTTCAAGAAATTCTTTGCTTCCTCCAGACTCATTCCGATAACATCAGGAACTGTAACCAGTTGATCTTTATTTGTTAGGGACGGTAAGATTCTATAAAAGAATGTGAATGATAGGAGCCCGAGTATTCCTAGAACAAAAATTACAGTTAACAATAATTTTTTAAGAGACATCATTAAAGATTATAGGCCTAACTCCTTCACCGCCATCCAGGCCATCAGTCCGGGCCCGATGGAAAGCGCATCTTCATCAATATCAAAAGTAGGGGTGTGTACATAAGACGTGATGCCTTTGGCATCATTGCGTGTACCCAACCGATAGAAAGATGCCGGAATCACTTGCGAATAGTATGCGAAATCTTCACTGCCCAACGTAATGTCTATTTCAACAACATTTTCTTTTCCCACATATTCTTCAGCTGCCTGCCGGATGCGTTTGGTTACCTGAGGATTGTTTTGCAGAAACGGATACCCATGCGAAATTTTTACTTCACATTTTCCACCCATGCTTTCAGCCAGGGTTTTAGCCATCGATTCAATTTTTTTCAATCCTTCTTTTCGCCAGGTTTCGTCCATCGCACGAAAGGTGCCGGCAATAGTCACTTCATTGGGGATGATGTTCGTGGCGCCATCGGCAACTACTTTTCCAAACGTCAGTACTGTAGGTTGTTTGGGTGAAGCATTGCGGCTGATTACCTGTTGCAATGCAATGATGATATGTGAAGCAATCACCACCGGATCAATGGTCAACTCAGGGGTGGCACCATGCCCGCCTTTACCAATTACACGTAAAAAAATTTCATCGCTGCTGGCCATGTACATGCCTTCGCGAAAGCCAATCTTTCCCACCGGCAATAAGGGAAACACATGCTGCCCGATAATAGATGCAGGGGCGGGGTTTTCAAGTACGCCTTCCCTGATCATGAACGAGGCACCCCCTGGATTTTTTTCTTCGCCCGGTTGAAAAATCAAACGCACGGTTCCTTCAAATTCATTCTTGATTTCATTCAGGATTCGTGCGGTGCCCAGTAGGGAAGAGGTGTGCACATCGTGCCCGCAGGCATGCATCACACCGGCATTTTTCGATTTGTACGGAACATCATTTGCTTCATGAATAGGCAACGCATCCATATCGGCCCGCAGGGCTATTATTTTCTTGTCAGGATTTTTCCCTTTGATTTCTGCCACAACGCCTGTCGTAGCTACACCTTCCGTGGGCGTTATGCCAAACGATTTAAGTTGATCCGCCACATATTTTGCCGTGTTAAACTCCTGGTATGATAATTCAGGATTGGCGTGTATATGCCTGCGCATGGTTACCACATCATTGGCATGCGCGGTTGAAAGTGACTTGATTTTTTCGAGCAGGTTCATCAGGTCAAAAATACATAACCAGACGTAAAATTAGCTACCGGGTGATAATTGCCTGGAAGGTATTATGATTCGGTATATGCCAACCCCGATCAACGGTTGTGCATGGTGTGCCGGATGAAAGGCTCATTTCATTGCAATGATGCAGTCGGCACGGTAGTATCGAACACATATTGTTACCATTCGGTCGCTCCTACGGAGCTTATACGCTTGTGTTAACTGGCTAATAAGTTCAGTGATGGGTGATATGCATGGAAGAAAGTAAGCACAATCCACCAGCCCTGTAGGGGCGTCATTTTGGTAGCCCCGACCGTGAGGTCGGGGCTACCATTTTAATATTCTTTTTCGCGCCACAGATGGCAGGTATATAAAATGTGTACGTTCATGGCGCGTAATAGGTAACAGATGATCAGCAGTTGTCAGAGCTTGTATGGTTCAAGCTTTGCGGCTCAATTCAATGAAATCTTATCAGGAATAAGAATGGCGTTTGGGAACGATTGCCTGATTTTCTCGTAATCTTTTTGTGCCTGCAACCTGTTAAAGTACTTACCCACCTTTACCCGAAAGTTGGGTTGAAGGTACTGCACCTCCGCTTCCATTTCGGGAATGCGGATGGTGGCTTCCTTTTTTGCATTAAGGGCATCTTCACGCCTGGTGCCGTAGTATATCTGAATGGTAAATCCATCAACGACCCTACGACTAAGATTTAACCTGTCAATGCTGTCGAGTACCGCATCTACCTGCGCATTTACTGTGAATTTTGGTTCAACGTACACTTTTGGGTCCCGCGTGGTGCCATCCTGTTTGAGGGTATCGATTGTTTCGGTCTCGTCAATTTTCGGCCGTAAACCCGAAAGATCTTCGTGATATTTTCCACCCTGGGTTGAGGTGGTGGTTTTCTGAGCAGGCTTACACCCCTCAAAAACCACGATTAAAACCAAGACACCGAAAAGGAGAAAGCGATTCATCAGTCGATAATTATACAACGGTTATTTAAAACGTCTTCTTCTACTTTTTTGTATTTCACATCCCGCAAGATACGACCATCCGTATACTGTACCGACACTTTATCGTTTCGGTTGGCCACTTTTTCCGATTTTGCCGGCATTACTTTTTCCTGTGGCGGCCTTCCGGTTTGTGCGGCCTGCTGATTTCCACCGCCACTCAATAGCGAACGCGATTCTTCTTTCTGTTCGTTGAACCGTTGCCGGCTACGTGAGCGGGCTTCTTCAACCTGTCCGGCTTCCTGTGCAGGGATATCTGCTTTCATCAGGAAGGAGATGGTTTCTTCATTCACCTTTCCGATAAAGCGCTTAAAGAGTTCAAAGCCCTCGAACTTATAAATCAATAGGGGATCTTTCTGTTCGTACACTGCTGTTTGAACGGATTGCTTCAGGTCATCCATGTCGCGCAAGTGTTCCTTCCAAAGCTGATCAATGATGGCGAGCGTAATCATCTTCTCCATCGAACGCGTTAACTCTGCGTTATTGGTATCAACGGCTTTTTTCAGATTGGCCACTACACCAATATTTTTTGAACCATCAGAGAATGGGACCAGAATATTTTCAACGGTTGCTCCACGGGTTTTGTAAATCTCTTTGATTACAGGTAAAGCTTTGTCGGCAACGAGTTTGTTTTTCTTGCGGTAATGCTCCAGCGCTTTTGTGTATAAGTCATCAGCAAGATTTGCTTCATTTCCTTTTTCAAATTCTTCTTTGCTGATTTCGTAATCGAGGCCTAACACACTCAGTGCATTTAACCTTAAGCTTTCATAATCATTGGCTGCTTTGGCGTTGCTCACCATTTCTTCGGTGATGTCGTTGAGCATGTTCAGAATGTCCAACTCCAGACGTTCGCCATACAAGGCGTTTCTTCTGCGCTTGTAAATTACTTCGCGCTGCGAGTTCATGACGTTGTCGTATTCCAACAAACGCTTACGAATACCGAAGTTGTTTTCCTCTACTTTCTTCTGTGCGCGTTCAATGGAACTGGTCACCATTGAATGCTGAATCACTTCGCCTTCTTTCAGGCCGAGACGGTCCATAACGCGTGCAATGCGTTCCGGCATGAACAAGCGCATCAGGTTATCTTCCAGCGAAACATAAAACTGTGAAGTTCCTGGGTCACCCTGGCGACCTGAACGACCGCGCAACTGGCGGTCAACCCTGCGCGATTCGTGACGTTCCGTACCGATAATGGCTAACCCGCCCGCAGCCCGCGATTCCGGTGTAAGCTTGATATCCGTACCACGGCCGGCCATGTTGGTGGCGATGGTTACGGTGCCTGGCTTGCCGGCTTCGGCTACAATTTCAGCTTCACGCTGGTGCTGCTTGGCGTTCAATACCTGGTGCTTGATTTTGCGGATCTGCAACATGCGGCTTACCAATTCTGAAATTTCAACTGAAGTAGTACCTACCAGAACGGGTCTGCCTTGTTCTGTAAGTTTTACAATCTCATCGGCCACCGCGTTGAATTTCTCACGCACGGTTTTGTAAACCAGATCGTCTTGATCTTTACGTGTTATTGCACGATTGGTGGGAATGGTTACTACGTCCAACTTGTAGATGTCCCAGAATTCTCCGGCTTCCGTTTCGGCTGTACCAGTCATACCCGCAAGCTTATGATACATGCGGAAATAATTTTGCAAGGTGATGGTGGCGTAGGTCTGTGTAGCATCTTCTACCTTCACATTTTCTTTCGCTTCAATCGCCTGGTGCAATCCATCAGAATAACGTCTGCCATCCAACACACGGCCGGTCTGCTCATCAACAATTTTTACTTTACCGTCAACAATGATGTATTCCGTATCTTTTTCAAACAGCGTATATGCTTTCAATAATTGGTTTACACTGTGAATGCGTTGTGATTTTACCTGGTAGTCGCGGATGATTGCTTCTTTTTTCTGAAAGCGATCCACATCGTTCAGCGCAAGATCTTTTTCGAGTTTGTTTAACTCTGTGCCGATCTCCGGCATGATGAAAAATTTCGGGTCTTCCCCTTCACCGGTAATGAGGTCAATGCCTTTTTCGGTAAGCTCCACGCTGTTGTCCTTTTCATCGATGATGAAGTACAACGGCTTGTCCGCTTCTGGCATGTTGCGCTTGTTATCCTGCAGGTAGAAGTTTTCGGTCTTTTGAAGAACCGATTTCATACCCGTTTCACTCAGGTATTTAATAAGGGGTTTGTTTTTTGGTAATCCACGAAACGCACGGAAAAGCGCAAGCCCACCTTCTTTCTCGTTGCCTTCGGCAATTTGCTTTTTAGCCTGGATCAGGTATTCAGCTACTAATTTTTTCTGGGCTTCTACCAGTTTAAAGATGCGTGGCTTCAGGTCGTAGAATTCGTGTTCATCGCCTTTTGGTATCGGACCGGAGATGATAAGCGGGGTACGCGCTTCATCAATTAATACGCTATCCACCTCATCCACCATGGCGAAATGGTGTCCGCGCTGCACAAGTTCCTGCGGATCGCGCGCCATGTTATCGCGCAAATAATCAAAACCAAATTCGTTATTGGTACCGTAGGTAATATCGGCCAGGTAGGCATTTCTTCGGGCAATGGAGTTTGGCTCGTGCTTGTCAACACAATCCACACGCATGCCATGAAACTGAAACAACGGGGCCATCCATTCGCTATCACGAACAGAGAGGTAATTGTTTACGGTAACGATATGTACGCCTCTGCGGGCAAGTGCATTCAAAAATGCTGGGAAAGTAGCCACCAACGTTTTTCCTTCACCCGTTGCCATTTCGGCAATCTTGCCTTCGTGCAACACAATACCGCCTATGATTTGCACATCGTAATGCACCATGTCCCAGGTAATCAGGTTTCCGGCTGCTATCCACTGGTTATGCCACAAGGCTTTGTCGCCCTCAATTTTTACGTGCTGGAATTTGGCCGCAAACTCGCGGTCCATGTCGTTAGCGGTAACTTCAACAATGTTGTTTTCTTTAAAGCGTCTGGCGGTTTCGCGTATAATGGCGAAGGCTTTGGGTAAAACTTTCAGCAATACCTTTTCCAGTTCCTTGTTGCGGTCTTGCTCCAGCTTGTCAATCTCTGCGAAGATGGATTCCTTTTCGCTGATGTCGAGTTCAGGATTTTCTTCAATCCGTTTGTGGAGCGCTGCCAGTTGATCATCTATATCCTTCAGAAAGGCATTGATTTCATGTTGCACCTGTTGGGTTTGTTCACGCAACTGGTCGTTGGTTAACGCTCCAAGCCTGCTTTCCTCCTGCTTGGTTTGTTCCACCAGGGGCATAATGCGCTTAATGTCTTTGTCAGATTTGGTACCGAAGATTTTCGCAATGAATTTTAGCATATCGTAACGTAGTCCTAAAGTTCTGTGCCCGCTTGTACAGACTACGGGCAAAAGAGCGTCAAAGTTAAATTGTTTTTTGTCACCTGCCTACCGGCAAGTGCGTTTGCGGGGTGCAATTATGGCTCCAAATGGCGTTTAAAACAGCTTTTTTGAATAAGCGCACCATTTTGGCAGTCATCCGCCCGAAAATGGCAGGTATCAGTACTCGAAAATGCCCTCGAATACTTTTTTGGCAGGGCCAATAAGGTAAATGTGTGAGAAAATTGGGGTGCCTGATTGTTCAAATTCTACCGATAATTCACCGCCCAGTGTTTTCACCGTTACCGGTGATGTGTATCCTTGCCGGGATGCGGCCAGTGCTGCAGCCGTTACGCCTGTACCACAGGATAGTGTTTCGTTTTCCACACCGCGTTCATAGGTGCGCACAAAAATGGTGTTGTTGTCTTGAAGCTCAACGAAGTTCACGTTGGTTCCGCCCTGTGCTTCAAACTGTTTGTCGTAGCGAAGCTTTCTTCCTTCTTCAAAAACGGGATAATGCTGTATGTCTTTCACAAAACAAATCAGGTGAGGCGAACCCGTGTTGATGAAGAGGTTTGCACCTAGTTCTTTCACCTCGTTCACATCATTCATGCGCAATCGAATTTTTTCTGCTGATTGTAATTCGGCATCGTGCAGTCCGTCATATGCGTTGAAAGAAGTTTTACCGTTAATCAGGCCTAACGTTGAAGCAAATTGCACGGCCGCGCGACTGCCATTTCCGCAGAGGCTCTGTGAGCCATCGCTGTTGTAGTAGTTGAGGTTAAAATCCGTGGAGGGATGTTTTTCGATCAGGATTAATCCATCGGCACCAATACCAAACTTACGGTCGCATATTTTTTTGATCTGATCAACAGAAAATGAAAATGCTCCTGATCGGTTATCGATCAGGATAAAATCATTACCCGTAGCCTGGTATTTATGGAAAGGAATTTTCATGGCGAAAGAGAGGTTATTTTACCTCTTCGTAATCCACATATTCTCCGCCTTTAAAGCCTTTTCGCTTTTCTTTCGGTGGAGCCGAATCGATGTTTACATTGCCTCCGGAACGCTTATTTAAGTCGTTCGGATCAGCATACCCCTGTTTTACGCTACCCACAAACACACGGAACAGCCCGAGCTTGTAGAGCACGTAGAAAATCAGGACGAATAGGAGGAGTATTCTAAGCATTTCAGTAAAACTACTTCTTTCTAACGACTTAAGTACAAATTCCGTTCACTGTAAATCTTCAGGAAGTAATCATCCATCAGGTCGTCAATGAAATAAATCGCTTCCCCGGTCGATTTCATTTCAGGACCAAGCTCCTTGTTTACATCCGGAAACTTGCTGAACGAGAATACCGGTTCCTTGATGGCGTATCCTTTCTTGGTAGGACGAAACGTGAAGTCTTTTATTTTCTTTTCGCCCAACATTACTTTGGTAGCATAGTTCACGTAAGCTTCATCATAAGCTTTGCAGATGAACGGCACCGTACGCGATGCGCGCGGATTAGCCTCAATGATGTATACCTTGTCGTTCTTTACAGCAAACTGAATGTTAATCAAGCCAACAGTTTTCAACGCGATGGCAATCCGTTGCGTATAGGTTTCTATTTGCTTCATCACAAAATCGCCCAGGTTGTAAGGTGGCAACACGGCATATGAATCACCCGAGTGAATACCCGCGGGTTCAATGTGCTGCATCACGCCAATGATGTACACATCTTCGCCATCGCAAATGGCATCGGCTTCGGCTTCAATGGCGCCATCTAAAAAGTGATCGAGCAATACTTTATTTTCCGGCAGGTGCTTCCAGATATCGATGATATGATTTTCAAGTTCTTTTTCATTAATCACGATCTTCATGCTTTGTCCGCCCAATACGTAGGAGGGACGCACCAATAAAGGAAAGCCGATTGTTTTAGACGCTTCCAACGCTTCATCGGCATTGGTGGCTACACCAAATTCCGGATAAGGAATATTCAATTCTTTTAACAGTGTTGAGAAGCTTCCGCGATCTTCGGCCAGGTCAAGTGCTTCGAATGACGTTCCGATAATTTTTACTCCGTACTTGTGTAGTTTCTCAGCCAACTTCAACGCGGTTTGTCCGCCTAGCTGAACGATTACACCTTCAGGTTTTTCATGCTGGATGATATCCCACAGGTGTTCCCAGAAAACGGGCTCGAAATAAAGTTTGTCGGCAATATCAAAATCGGTTGAAACCGTTTCCGGGTTGCAGTTGATCATGATGGCTTCGTAACCACATTCTTTTGTGGCCAGCACACCGTGTACGCAAGAGTAATCAAATTCAATTCCCTGACCGATACGGTTCGGTCCGGAACCCAACACAATGATTTTTTTCTTATCAGAAACGACAGACTCGTTTTCCGAATCGAATGTAGAATAATAGTACGGTGTATTGGCTTCAAATTCTGCTGCACAGGTATCCACCAGTTTAAATACACGGCTAATGCCCATGGCTTTGCGCTTCTCGTGCACTTCGCTTTCCAGGCAATCGAGAATGTGTGCAATCTGCCGGTCGGCAAAACCTCTTTCCTTGGCTTTGCGCATCAATTCTACAGGAATGGTTTCCAGTTTGTACTGCTCAATCTCACGTTCAATCTCCACCAGTTCCCACACCTGCTCTAAAAACCACTTATCAATTTTGGTCAGGTTCTGGATGGTTTTCATGGAGATGCCAAGCTTCATGGCATCGTAAATATGGAAGAGGCGGTTCCAGCTTGGATTCTCCAGGCTGTACACCAGTTCATCGCGATTGGTATTTTCTTTTCCATCAGCACCCAGGCCGTTACGCCTGATTTCCAGCGACTGACAGGCTTTCTGTAGGGCCTCCTGGAAATTTCTACCAATACCCATTACTTCACCTACCGACTTCATCTGCAAACCCAACTTGCGGTTGGCGCCTTGAAACTTGTCGAAATTCCAGCGCGGAATTTTTACAATCACGTAGTCAAGCGCAGGTTCGAAATAAGCTGTCGTTGTTCCGGTGATGGCGTTCTTTAATTCATCCAGGTTATAACCGATGGCCAGTTTCGCGGCCACTTTGGCAATCGGGTAACCCGTGGCTTTTGAAGCCAATGCGGATGAGCGCGAAACGCGTGGGTTAATTTCAATACCAATGATGTCGTCATTATCCGGATTCACCGCAAACTGCACGTTGCACCCTCCGGCAAACTGTCCGATGCCATTCATCATTTTAATGGCCAGGTCGCGCATGTGTTGGTAAACCGTATCGGGCAACGTCATGGCTGGTGCAACGGTAATGGAGTCACCGGTATGCACACCCATCGGGTCGAAGTTTTCGATGGAGCAGATGATGATCACGTTGCCTCTTCCATCGCGGAGCAATTCAAGCTCATATTCTTTCCAACCCAAAATACTTTGTTCAACCAGCACTTCGTGAATGGGCGATGCGTGCAACCCACGATTCAACGCTTCATCAAATTCTTCAGGTTTGTTCACAAATCCTCCCCCGGTACCACCCAAGGTAAACGAAGGGCGAATCACCAATGGAAAGCCAATTTCCTGAGCAATTTCCTTTCCTTGTAAAAACGAGGTAGCTGTTGAGCCTTTACACACACCAACACCCAACTCCAGCATTTTCAACCGGAATTTCTCCCGATCCTCCGTGGTTTCAATCGCTTTAATGTCTACACCAATAATCTTTACACCGTAATGTTGCCAGATTCCTGCTTTATCACACTCAATACACAGGTTCAGGGCTGTTTGTCCACCCATGGTGGGTAAAACCGCATCGATGTTGTGTTTTTCGAGTATTTCGCGGATAGATTTCTTCGTCAGGGGCTTGAGGTACACGTGGTCGGCTGTTACCTTATCCGTCATAATCGTAGCCGGATTAGAGTTTATGAGCACCACTTCAATTCCTTCTTCACGAAGCGATCTTGATGCCTGTGATCCGGCATAGTCAAACTCACAAGCCTGGCCAATAATAATGGGGCCGCTGCCGATAATCAGAACGGAACGAATACTTCTATCTCTTGGCATGTTGGTGGTTGGGTATGGATAAATTGGGGCAAAAATAAGGTGCACACCCCAACGCACAAAAGGAATGGAAATAAAAAACCCTGACGCGTTGTCAGGGCTTTAGACTACTGTGTTTTGATAATTTTTCGGAGAATCCGTCCTCCGGAGCTGCCTTGAATGGCCACGATATACAGACCAGATGGAAGGCCGGATAAATCAAGTTGATGTTTCAATTTTTCTCCTGACGGAGGAAGTTTCACCGCCTGCAGTTGTTGACCCTGCACGTTCATCAGACTGATGTGTGTTTCGGTAAACGTGGGCTCGTCAATTTCGATGTGAAGCAGTTGATTGGTTAGCGGATTTGGATAAATGCTAACAGAAGTGCTCAGCTGTTCAATGGACGTAATCGGATCCTGGATATATAAATTATCAATGGCCCAGCCCCAACCGTTAACGGTTTCATTGGCAAACAACCGGAAGCGAATCAACACATCATCACCTGCTTGAAAATTTCCATTGGCAGTCATGTCAATAACACGTGTTCTGAACATAGACGCATTTCCGTTGCCTTGTGCGTTGAACGTACTTATCCAGGGAGCTAACCCGCCCACGATGTCATACCCATCCAAAAATCTGCTCCAGGTTTCTCCTCCATCTTTTGAGCCCTCTACGATTACGTAATCCCTGAAGTTCGGATTTCCAAAAGGCACGCCTGTGTTGTGCCCTTCAACAATGACCACTTCATCAAATCGGATTAATGAATTGGAGGATGCTATGGTGATGGGTTTGGTGAGTATGGTTTGAAAGTTGGAAGTTTTATTTAATCCAATGCCGTTGGGGTAAAAGTGTTCAGAATGAATAGCGCCATTGGTGAAGTTGGTGGGCTGGGTCACACTGAAGAAGTTGCCGATAAAATCATTCGTTGATGCATTAAATGTGTTTGAATAGGTATTAACCGGTTCGCTGAATTGAACAACTGGAACTTTCAGGAAGTTACCGGAGGGAGGAAAGAATCCTTCACTGCCCTCTGAGTCGATGGCAATGATTCTGTATCGGATAACATCACCCGCAGCAAGGATATTTACATTGGTGATTGGGAGTTCATACTCATCACCCAGCGGGTTGAGAAACAATTCCTCAACTACAGGCTCATCATCATTAACACCAATTTCAACCTGAACGGCAGTAATGTCATTGGCATCAGTTGCAGTAAAGGTTAACAGAATGCTTTCTGTTCCCTCAGTTACATAGTCGATGTGATCATGTAAGACAAGCGGAGGAGTTTCGTCAATCTGAATTTTCAGGTTATCGATGGCCCATCCCCAACCAGCCGCGAATGGGTCGCTAAAGAGCCTGAAACGGATTACCACCTCGTCACCTGTATCAAATTTATCCTGTAAGTTTAATGTACGCGAACGGTAAAGTGTAGGATCCCCGACTGCGGTTGAGTTGTTTCCTGATATCGCACTGTTGTAGCGGGATAGCCAGGCAGAGTTTGCTCTGGAATCGTAGCCATTCGCCACTGGTGTCCAGGTAATGCCACCATCTTTTGAGCCTTCAACTACAACATAATCCCAAAATTCCTCATCGCCAAAAACGGTTCCAGTCTCACCGGGTTCAACCAAAACAATTTCATCAAATAAAATGGTGGCAAGCTCGGCTTTTTCTTTAACTCTTACCGGAATTTTAAGTTGGTAAATCAGGTTTAGCTGGTTGTTCGGTTGTCCGTTACCTTCCGGGTAAGGATGGGTTGAGTGAATGGCCGGATTAGAAAATCCAGTAGGTTGAACGATGGAGAAACCATTACCAAAAAAATCGTTTGAAGGAGCGTTGAAATTATTGGTATATGAATCCTGCGTAGGTTCAAGGCCAACTACATTAACGCGCTGAAAGGTAGTTTCGGTTGGGAAAAATGCTTTGTTTCCTCCCGGTGTTGCCTGAGCCTGATCAACAGCGCTGATGCGGTATGACACCACATCATCAATCACGAGTCCACCACCGAGGTTAATGGTGGCCAGGTAAACTGAATCTTCACCCGGATTTTGAAGCACCATGGGAACACTGCCTTGAGAGACATCATTAATCAAATACTCAACCGTAACAGAGGCAATGCCGATGTTATCAGTTATTCGTGCTTCAATTTGAAAACTGGTTTCACTATCGAGAATAAAAGCTTTAGGGGTATGTGTAATTACAGGCGCTTGAGTATCAGGGCCTGTTGAGAATATAAAAATGTTCTGAAGCTCAGGTTGTAATTTTCTCACAAACTTTCCCGGATTCACAAATTGCCGGTTTGCATTATCGTTTACCGAAATGAAATATCCATAGTCCCGGGCAATGCCACTGGAAGGGATTGATGCCGAGAATTCTTTAGGGTTGCCGGTGGGTGCCATGCTCACCTCGGTAAAGGCAGTACCATCCAACGTGTAGTTTAATTTAAGCGATGAAGCATTGAATCCGTTATCATCTTCGATTTTCACAGTTACCACATAGGGCCCCGTTATATTTTCCGTGTCAGCCAAAGGTTGGTGTACAATTCTAACAAACTCCCACCCTAAATCTTTAAGCATATTCCATGCAACTCCTGGATCATGAATTCGTTCTTGCGGTGCTATTTCAGGAGTCATAAGGGCATTTGCCGTGCCATTAAATGTGAGTTCATCAAGGTGACTGATGCTTGAGCCTTGATTAAAACTTGCCGGTGCGTATAGTTTTGGTCTAGTCGAAGTCTGTGAATCAAAAAACAGATTTTGACCAGTGAGTTGTGCATGCAATGTTGGTGAAGGAGAGGTGAAGGTCCTGATTAGATTTTGATCACTTAAATTTTCGATAGGAACATCGTAAATAATTGGAACCTCTGTACTTTGCAAACCTACACTTCCAGTTGAACCGTTGCTGTTGAATGTCCCTGCAAACCCTAAGCCATGACCAATTTCATGGAGCACAACTGTTACTAAATCGTATTGACCGGGCGAAGGATTTGAATTAGGGTCGAAATGCCAATCTGCGCTGCTGCTGAATTGGGCGAATAAATCAGGGTTGTTTCCGTTCAGATTTTTTCCGGTAATCTTTTCAGCAAGAGCAACAGGGTAAAAAACATTTAACTTTTGCGCGCCATCGAAGTTTGCATATGCAGCCGTATATAACGCTCCTCCTAACGCACCTGGTTGCAGAGTTGTCCAATTGGCAATTATTCGTATAGGAACAGGTGAAGATATTAGTCCTTCCCATATATCAATTGCTGCCTGGAAAGCAGCTTCTGCCTGAGGAACACTCCCAAATCCGATGTACTCGACTTCAATTGTTGAAGTTTTGATCCGGTCTGAGCTATTTAATAGTTTAATAAGTTCTTGTCGGGGAGGAATGAAGCAGGGGTTATTCTCGGTATGGGCATAGCAAATTACTGGTTTGGTAATTTTTATCCCCATAGGACGCTGCGCATATCCCAGATAGCAAGTAAGTGTAAACAAAACAGGAAGGGTGATTCGGTAGAATTTTCTCATAAAAACGTTCTCTTTATCAATACTACATAACAACACGAGCTATCGAATTGATTAGGAAAGATACAGAAAAGGTAAGCGGTTTTTAATAGGGCGATTGTTAAATCATTCCCCTCGCCTTCAACTCCAGGTATTTATTAATTGTATTCACCGTTAGGTTCTCCGGGGCGGTAAGGATAGTCTGGATACCCGATTTTTGAAGCTCTTTGGCAATCAGTTTTTTATCGTAAGCAAATTTTTCAGCAACGGCTTTGTAGTAAATTTCTTTCAGGTCGGTTGCCGGACTGTTAATGAGTGTAGCCATTTCGGTATTCTCAAAAAAGATAACCACCACCAAATGTTGTTTAGCCAGGCTCCGTAAAAAGGGTAATTGGCGTTGCATGCTGTACATCGACTCAAAATTGGTGAACAGCAACAACAAACTCCGTTGTGTTACTTTTCTACGCACATGACTATACAACATGGAATAGTCAGATTCACGATAGCCGGTTTTTTGATTGTAAAGCACTTCCTGTATCTGGCCCATTTGCCGGTTACTGCGATTGGCTGCCAACGTGGTGTTAACCGTGTCTTGAAATGTAATAATTCCCGCCTTGTCTGATTTTCGAATCGCAATGTTGCTGATCACCAAACTGGCGTTGATCGCATAGTCCATCAGACTCAAGCCGTTGAAAGGCATTTGCATCACCCGGCTTTTATCGATGAGGGAATAAACCTGTTGTGAACGTTCGTCCTGATAGTGATTCACCATCAAGGCTGATTTTCGGGCGGTGGCTTTCCAGTTGATGGTACGAATGTCATCGCCCTGAACATATTCTTTGATCAACTCAAATTCCATGTTATGCCCAATGCGCCTGATTTTCTTTATTCCGGTTTCTGTTAATCGGTTTGATATGGCCAGCAACTCATACCTACGCATTTGAATATATGATGGGTAAACAGGCACCAGTGCATCCTGTGAAAATCTGAACCTGCGTTTTAGTAATCCCAATGGCGATGTTACAAATACATTTACTGCGCCAAACGAATATTCTCCGCGTTTTACCGGTCGTAAGGAATAGGTGATGGTTTTGCTTTCGCGTGGAGATAACTGCAACTTGAAATTCAAATCCCTTCGTTGAAACTGATGTGGTATTTCATCAATCACTTGTATGGAGGCGTTGAACGGATAAAAATTTTCCAGGTAAATCCGGATTTCATTCTCATCGCCATTAGAAAGTTTTTCAGGTGTAAACCGATAACCGTACAGGCCTCTACGGGTACGAAAGAGAAGCAGCGCATCCGTTACAACGGCAGCTACCAATACCAGAAATAATAGTTTTGGAATAATGACAAACCCCTTTAGTGCAAAGCTCAGGATAAAGCAAAGCACGATTGCGATAATCGCAACGAACAACCTGTTATTGAGGTAAAGGTTTTTGAGGTTTTTCATGCTGTCAATTAACCGATCAATTATCTCGGCACCTCAACTTTATCAACAATTTGTTTGATCACATCATCGGTAGTAATGCCTTCCATTTCTTTATCAGGCGTAAGCATAATGCGATGGCGCAACACGGGTGAGGCGACAAACTTTACGTCTTCTGGCGTTACAAAATCGCGCCCGTTAATGGCGGCAAAAGCTTTTGAACTGTTGAGCAACGCTACCGAGGCACGTGGCGATGCGCCTAAGAACAGCGATGGATTGTTTCGGGTTTCGTGAATGATCTCCGCTATGTATTTCATCAGGTTTTCCTCCACATGAACCTGCTGCACCGAATCACGGTACTGTTTTATTTTTTCCGCATTCAATACTGGCTTTACGTCTTCCAAAGGCGTGTGCCCTTTGCGTTGATGGTGCCCGCTGATAATGGCAAACTCCTGTTCAGGTGTAGGATAGTGAACTACAATCTTGAATAAGAAACGATCGAGTTGGGCTTCCGGAAGGCGATAGGTTCCCTCATGCTCAATCGGGTTTTGGGTGGCCACCACCATGTACGGAGGTTCAAGCTTGTACGTAGTGCCATCGGCTGTGATTTGCCGTTCTTCCATTACTTCAAACAAGGCGGCCTGTGTTTTGGCCGGGGCGCGATTGATCTCATCGATCAATACGATATTTGAAAAAATCGGTCCAGACTTAAATTCAAAGGCAGAGTTCTTCATGTTGAACACGGATGTTCCGATTACATCAGAGGGCATCAGGTCGGGCGTGAATTGAATGCGGTTGAATTTCACATCAATTACCCGCGATAGCAATTTTGCGGTGAGTGTCTTGGCTACTCCGGGCACGCCTTCAATCAACACATGGCCATCTGCCAAAATGGAGGTAATCAGTAAATCAACCATTTCCTGCTGGCCGACAATCACGTGGGCAATTTCTTCGCGTATTTTTTTCACGCTTTCATTCAGGGCAGTTAAATCGACCCGGTTTTCAAAAAGTTTTTCTTCCATATCTGTATAAGTCAATGATGCTAGTTATAAAATTTCACACAAAGAGCGCGAAGGAATAGTACACGCAAAGGGCGCAAAATCATAGGTTATTTACAAGTCGGTGAATTTTCATTTTTAATGTTTAAATGCATCCAGTCTTTTGTTTAATTCTTTTAACTCTGTTTCTGAAATCTTGTTTTTTTCCTGAATAGTTTGAATGACTAAAAATAGCTTTTGAACTTCTTCTTCCATGTTGCCGGTTTTTCTTGAAACGATTTTAATGATCTCATCCGAAACGTGATGCGCATTGATTCCATGCGTTGATCGCAACTGCTCAAGAAAAAAGGCTATTCGCTTTTCAGCAATGTTCTTGTGATCGGCTGTTTGGTAATATAAGTTACCTATGGTTTGTGTAAACTCAACCGATGTGTTGGTTAGTGGTTTGATGACTGGAATAATCCGTTGCCTGCGCCTGGCCTCAAAAATCATGAAAAGCAGAATGCTAAGTATAGTGATATAGTACGCCCATTTCAACGGCTCTGTGGTTAAAATAAACCGAAGCGGTGTACGCGCCTCCATTCTGCCCAGGTGATAAAACTCCGTCCAGTAGGTGGGCCGGTTTGGTAAATGCGAAAGCGATAATGAAGCAAACTCTGCATTTTGGTTGTGCAACAAATAAGCATTGGTAAATGCCAATGGGGTTGAGTTCAGGTACAGAAAGCCTTTGCCCCAGGCTACTTTAACGGTTACGGCCAGATCAAGATCGTTGGTCGCCACAATTTGTGTGCGCAGGGTGTCAACTTCATCAAAGTAGTTATGCAGATTTTTTCTCGGGAAGGAATATTTGAGCTGACCTTTCAACATCGGGTTTGCAAAATTTATTCCGGTTGTGTCGTTCCGGTCAAACAAGTGATTCAAATCCCGGTTGAAGAAATAGTCAGCCGTGTATAGCGCAAGCGTATCCGCAAAATCGCCATAGAAATATTGAGCAGAAATAAATGCAGCGCCACCCTTTTCAATATTTTTTAAAAGCGCATCTGTGTCTTCTTTACCAGGCGCAAATTCAGTGGAGATGCTCAAAAAGTTTACAGGATCTGCAATGGTATCCAACAACTCATACAGTGTAAGATAATTTTGATGGATGGGCTGTTGCGGAAACAGGTTGTCAATGAGTTGATCCAACGCGTAAGCGCCAAACGGATTTTTATCGTTATGATGAAAGGTTACGGTCCAATCCAGGTTGCGGGGCGACAGTAATTTCAGTGCCAGGTAAATGAGTATGGCGGAGGAGAGATAGAGGATATATTTCCAATCTTTGCGCACGCTATACGTTGGTTTTCCAGTCGTTGTACAAGGCGTCTACTTTTTTATAGAGCGTTTCATTGATGGTGAAGTTGCCATACCACGCATATTCAAAATAGAAGTTCAATTCGTTAAAACCGGTTTTCAGGTTTTGTGCACTGAGCTCGTTCAGGTAATCGTGGTTGGTTTTACCGGGTTGCCACAGAATGTGGTGCTTATCGGCCAGTAACTTAAGTGATTTTAAAAACAACAACCGAATGGCCAGTCGGTATTCATTTCGTTGCAGCGCTTCCTGTATTAATTTATCAAAATCCATTGCGTGAATATCTTCATCTAAAACACCATGTGGTGTAGCAGCTTGTTTGCCGGTGTAGAACATGTTTACGTTAACTTTCATGAGCCGGAGGATTACGTAGATAAGCGCCACCACGGAAAGAATGATCAAGAGAATGTTAAACCAATTAGCTGACACGGCAGCTCCAATCAATGAATTTATGAGGCTATTCAGCCACCGTTTAAATCGCTCCCAAAGGTTTATGGCTGATGGACTTCTTCCATAATCCATATCCGGATCTGCTTTTAATGTGGTCAGGATGTCCGCATCCATTTGCCGGACTTCTATCCGACTGCTATCAGGCAATACAGTGTTCTGCTCCTGTGCGTACAACTGACCAAGAGTAGAGAAAAATATAAAAAGTAACAGTGCCCTAATACTGTTCATCTCCTTTAGGTGATTCCGCAGGTTTCCCCAGTGTATCGATTCGCGATAATAGGCCTTTGGCTTCTTTCAATTCAACGAGGTTGAAATATTGAAATGCAAGGGCCACGAGTGGCAGAGCGTACAGTAGGAAACTGACCAGGAAATACAGTGTCATGAATATGTTGTTGATCAACTCCTGGAAAAAAGAGGGTTCTTCAAATGGACCTCCCTCAATGGAGTGCATCATGGTAACAAAAAAATTGATGTACCAGGGAACAAGAAAGATAGAAGAGATTGTACTCTGAACCATCGAAAGGATAAAGATCAACCCAAACGTACTCCACCATTTATCTTTTATCAGGTAAAAGCAGCGCGAAGCCGCCTCAAAGAAGTTCTTTCGCTCGAATGCCTGGATCACAAATAATAACGACATGGTGATAACAACATATATGAGGCCGATGATCACAGCTACTGCAGCAAAAAAAGCCAGAAAGGGAGAGAGCGCAGCTGCGCCAACAATTACCAGCACAACAAGAAAATAAGCGACTACAAGCAGAAACCAATATAAAAAGATAGTTCCAAGGTATGTGGGAAAAGTTTTACGAACACGCTCCCAAATAATGTTTACATCTATCCGGTTTGTTTTGCTGGCATCATACTCCAGCATATAATTATAGACTACCGATACGATCATTACGCCAGCAACAAACATCAGCAACACAGCCAAACCAATTTCTGCCCAAAGCACGGGTGAGCCAATGTAATCAGCAATAACATCCGGGTCCTGATTGCGCGACATGTTACCTACGAAATTGAAATAGCCGCCATACAGATTACCCGCCAGTATGCTGCCCAGTAACATGGGTGGTCCTGCGAGGTAAAGCAGGCTCTTAAAAAAGGATTTGAAATTTTGTTTGAGAAACTCAAACGTAGCATTCATTTTTTTACTGAAGTCGCGTGCCTGATGAAATTCAATAGGCGTGAAGTTTTCCATGCTTTACCAATTTGTAAGGATAAATAACAAAATAATACACAATAAGCCATGCCGATAATCCGATGATGGCTGTTTTAATGCTCCAATGCATAAATGCGTAACGGGTAATAAAGCCCTCTATGAACCCGGCCAGGATAAAGAAGGGCACAAGGCCCATTACAATTTTTACACCTTTCAGCATGCCTTGTTTAAAAGAAGCAAATCTGGAATAGGTACCCGGGAAAAGAAAACTGTTACCCATTACAAAGCCAGCGGCACCGGCAATTACAATGACAGAAAGCTCAATGGTGCCGTGCAACATAATTACGGAGAAAGCCTGGCCTGCCAATTTCTGTTTAAGAAAGAAGGAATAAATAGCCCCCACCATTACACCGTTTCCAAAAAGGATTAACCCTGTTCCAAGTGAAAAGAACAGTCCGGCTACAAAGGCAAGGAATGAAACCCGCACATTGTTGAATGTAATTCTAAAAAACAAATCGGCTTCTCCGCTGCTGCTGAATACCGCTGTTGGATTTCCCTTTTCAATGTTTTCGAGGGTCATGTTTACATAGGCATCCCCTAGGATTAAACGCACAAATGTTTCATCATAATAAGCCGACACACAGCCGATTAAAATCGATACAGTAAAAATTAAAAAGGCATACAGCAACTGCTTACGCGATTCATACAGCACACCCGGCAATTCATATTTCCAAAAGGTAACGAACCGATTTTTTTCTTCCTTCTTATTCTTGTAAATCTCCAAGTGAATTTTGGAAGCGAGGTTGTTCAGGTAGTTGGTAACCCGGCTTTTAGGGTATTGCGTGCGTGCAAACGAGAGGTCATCTGTTAGCTGAATAAAAATCTCCGCTAACCGGTCGGGGTGTGGCGGAGTTTTGCTGTTCAGGACTTGTTCCATTTCCTGCCAGCGTTGTTGATTACGTTTTACAAAAGCGGCCTCTCTCACAATGGATGGTAAGCCTCAAAAATAAGGAAATACCCCAAAGAGTTACAGCGTAAATCCGGTCTACCAAATAAAATAGCGGATTGAGAAACTTGAAACTGAGAGTGCTCCGTTAAGCCCGAAACTATTCGTTGTAGATGTTTCGCCACCGTTTTCTGGCTTTCTTCGGGTGTGTGAATAGCTTAGAGATCCTAGTGACGTTTGCAAGGCAAATTTTCTGCTCACGAAGAACATAACACCCGGACTTACTCCCAAACCGAAGCTGAAACTCGAATAATCGTTTTGAAACGGATTTGAGTATTCCTGCTCTCCAAAATTAAAAGATAATTGAGGTTGAAGGGTAAAGAATAAGTTGTTTGCTATTTTGTAATTTTTAAGAAGGAACATGTTTAGCCCAAAGCCCGAAAAACTTGTGAAGTCACCTGTATTTGGCTGCTCACTTTTATTGAAATTATAGGTCAAAAATCCTCCAACGGCTAGGTTGTCTTCAATGTAAAATCCCATTCCGGGTCCAATTAAAAAGTCTGTGTACTGGAAGGTTTCATCAGTCTTTGTGGAGTAAAATGAAAAACTCCCACCAATAAATTTTGTGCCTTTGCTGATCGATTCAACAGGCTCCGCGTTTTGTGCAACGAGTACATGAATACTGATTGTAAGAAGGAGTAGGGGGACTAGTGTTTTCATGATGGTAGTATTTAGTTTCCGGTTTAAGAGCAAAAAATATGCCGTGACCTGATAGGTCACGGCATTTTATAGGTATAACGTTATATGTTTATTCTATTGGCCAGAGACCTCAATCACCTTGTTCCAAACCCGCCACACATTTTTGTAGCAGATCTTTTCAATGTCTTCCGGTGAGTAGCCTCTGCGCAACAATTCATAAATCAGGTTCGGGTATTGCGATACGTCTTTCAATCCGGTTGGCAGGCTGTCGCCTACGCCATCGTAATCTGAACCAATGCCTACATGATCAATACCGGCCAATTGCACAACACGGTCAATGTGATCGGCCACGGTTTTAACATCGGCAAAAAGTGACGGATTATCTTTTCTGAATTCGTCAATAATAGGTTTAGCCAATGAGTCGCGGAAGCCCAGTCCTTTTTCTTTTAGAAGTGCCTGAAGTTTCTCCCGGTTTTCGGTATTGGCTTTTGAAACAGCTGAATCCAAAAACGTTGAACCAAAATTGATTTGAATAACACCACCATTTCCTTTCAGCGCTTTCACCATATCATCGGCCATGTTGCGTTGCCAGCCAGGGGTGAAATACCGAAGCGATGAGTGCGATGCAATAACAGGTGCTTTGGTGATTTTCAGTACATCATAAAAGGTACTATCCGAAACGTGGGAGATATCCACCATAATACCTACACGGTTCATTTCACGAACCACCTCCTCGCCAAACGGACTTAAGCCTTTCCAGGTGTTAAGTGTATCGTATGACGAGTCGCATATCTGGTTGTCTTTGCCGTGTGTTAGCGTTACGTACCGAATGCCACGATCGTAGAAGTATTTTACATTCGCAATATCATTCCCAATCGGGGCGCCATTTTCCATGCCCATGGGCAAGGCAATTCTTCCGGCTTTGAAGTGTGCATCTACCTCAGCAGGTGTTCCTGCCAAACCAAATTTATCCGGATGGGCATCGGCAATACCACGAATCATGTCAATCAACGAATCGGCTAACGCTTTGCCCATGTCGGGTTGAAGCTGGTAACTGGAAGGTATGTAAATAGACATGAAAGGAGCATCTAATCCACCTTTCTTGGCGCGTTCGTAGTCGAAATCGCCATCATCGGTTTGAATGGGAATGCCCAGGTATTCTTTTTCTAACCTGAAGTTTCGAACCTTCAGTCGGTAGGGCAGGTCAACGTGCCCATCAGTAATAATATAAGCATGCGCCAGTGAATCAGCCACCTTACGCAGGGCTTCTTCGGGCATGGCGGTGTAATCAATTTTTTCTTTTGTGCCACAGGCAGCTGCAAACAGCAGCGCGGCAAACATTAAATTTTTACTTTGCATCCTGATTTAAGTTTGTTCAATATTATTGATTTTCTGAAGGGATGCAAACCGTTAGTGTACGAACCACCCAGAATGTTGTGATAGACTACCCGGTTGCCAGTTTGGGCGACCGTATTCTTGCCTATTTCATCGATGTGCTCATCATGATAGCCTATGTTATTCTCGTTTTTCTCGTGATCGGGTTTGGTGAAATAGGCTCAGCGGCTATCATTATTTCATTAATTACCATACCACTCTTTCTCTATCACTTGTTGTTCGAAATCTTCATGAATGGTCAAAGTCCGGGTAAAAGGCAAATGAATATAAAGGTGGTTCGGCTGGATGGAACACCAGCCACTATTGGCAATTACATCATTCGTTGGTTACTGCGGATAATTGAAATCGACCTGATGTCGGGAGCGATTGCCCTGCTCACGATTGCCATTAGCGGAAAAGGTCAGCGGGTGGGTGACATTGCTGCCGGTACTACGGTAGTAAAGCTTGTGGAGCAGCAGGCCGTTACGGCAAAGGAAGTATTTACCCTTACGGAAGAAAATTATATACCGGTTTTTCAACAAGTTATTCAGTTGAATGATAATGACATTGAGTTGATTCAGCAAGCGCTGGAGGTGAACCGAACCACCGGAAATCTTCAACCCGTAATGGCGGTAACGGAGAAAGTAAAAAGCAACCTGGGCATTCAAACCGACCTACCTCCTGTGAAATTTTTGTATACGATTGTTAAGGATTACGGTCACATCACGGCAGGTAAATAATGAGTGAAGCATTGCCCACATATACTTCAGCACAACTGGCGTTGCGTAACGGGCAAGATAAGCCACAGGTTTGGGTGGCTTTTCATGGAATGATTTATGATGTTACCCATTCACGCCTATGGAAAACCGGAAAACATTATGAGCATTGGGCGGGGCAGGATCTGACCGATGAATTGAAAGATGCTCCGCACACCGATAAGGTTTTTGATAAATTCAAAGTGATTGGCCGTTTGGTAAACACGTGAAATTGCTCATTCAATCGCAGGTTTTCATTGCGCTGATTGCCGTTGCCTATTCAGTGGAAACGGAATTGCTGCTGAACCAAAAACCTGAGGTGCATCCGTATTTGTTTTTGGTATTTCTGTCAACATTTCTCATTTATAACATCAGCCGCTCTGCTGTAAAACCCATACAGCGATCATTCACCTGGTTCATGGTGGCTTTGCTTGCGGCAACGTTCATCCTGGTTGCAGTAACTTTTTGGGCAAGATGGCAGGTGATCGTCATGCTGATTCCGTTAGCTATTTTATCGTTGCTGTATACCTTCCCGATCGTTCCGTTTAACAATCAACTTGTTACGTTACGCACAATTCCATATGTAAAAATTTTTCTGATCACCTTAGTGTGGAGTCTGGTTACCGTGTTGTTACCGGTGGTTCGCATGCAACACGTTATGGATGTTCATGTTTGGCTGATTTTTATTGAGCGCATGATTTTCGTGTTTGTACTTGCCTTGATGTTCGATATACGGGATATGGAAGATGATAAGCGTAACGGCTTGACGACAATTCCTACCAGGTTGGGGAAAGAGCAATCGCAACGCCTTTGCCAATGGTTGTTATTGATTTTTACGGTGATCGCCACGGTTCACTATTGGCCTGCACAACCGGAAGTGTTGCCCGCGATGGCACTCTCAGCCCTGGGTGCATTCTTCCTTATCCGCGACACCATTTTTAAAGAACGCACTGCTTATTATTTCGCCTTGGTTGACGGCATGATGCTGGTGCAGGCAGCTTTGGTGTTTATTAGTTACTACCTTTCGTGAAGCAGGATTTAATCATTTTGTAACTTGTGCACATGATTTTAATTGCAGACAGCGGAGCCTCCAAGACCGATTGGCGCATGCTCGGTCATAATGGAACCATTGAACAGGCTCAGTCAATCGGGTACAATCCATATTATCAGCCGATCGAACAATTCGACAAGGAGGTGCGTGAGGTGCTGGTTCCGCAGGTCAAGCATCCTGTAAAGAAAATTTTTTATTACGGTACGGGCTGCTCCTCCGATAAGAACCGTAAGATGATCCGCACCGCGCTGGAGCGTTATTTTACCGAGGCACACATTGAAGTTTGGCACGATTTGCTGGCAGCGGCCCGGGCATTGTGTGGTGAAGACCCAGGCATCGCCTGTATTTTGGGCACCGGTTCGAACTCCTGTTATTACGATGGTGTTCGTATTGTGGAAAATGTAACTTCGCTGGGGTATGTACTGGGCGATGAAGGTTCGGGTGCGTGGATGGGAAAGAAGATTGTAGCGGATTATTTACGGAAAGATTTACCGGAAAAACTCTGGGATCATTTTAAAAAACGGTTTCCGATGGATCGGGATGAAATATTAAGCCGGGTGTATAGCGAAGAAATGCCCAGTCGGTTTTTGGGAAGTTTTTCTCATTTTATTTTTCAACATTTGAAAGAGCCTTATTGTTACAAGCTGGTGTATGATGGATTCAGCGAATTTATGGAGAAAAATGTGATGCGGTATGAACGGTACAATGAGTTAAAAGTGCATTTTGTCGGCTCCGTTGCGTTTTACTTCAGTGATATTTTACGACAAGTTGCCAACGATAAAGGCATTACATTGAAAAATATCCTTGAAAGCCCCATTGCAGGATTAACCCTCTACCACAATAAAGATATTGCATAACATGTCAACCACCGAATCAGCTTCAAACTACAATCACCTTGAGCAGATGAATACGCTTGATCTGTTGGTGAACATCAATCGTGAGGATAGAGCGGTACCGGTGGCTATCGAAAAGGTAATTCCGCAAATTGAAAAGTTGGTGGACGTGATTGTAGAGAAGATGAGGGCCGGTGGGCGATTGTTTTATATAGGTGCAGGTACCAGCGGAAGGCTGGGTATCTTGGATGCTAGTGAAATTCCACCAACCTACGGCATGCCGCATGGTAAAGTAATCGGGATCATTGCCGGAGGTGACCAGGCCATTCGCAAAGCAGTTGAACATGCTGAAGATAACCAGGATCAGGCATGGAAAGATTTGCAGCAGTTTGACATCTCCTCTGCAGATGTACTCATTGGTATTGCCGCGTCAGGCAAAACACCTTATGTAATTAGTGGTTTAAAAGATGCAAGGGCGCATGGTATAGTAACCGGTTGTATTACCTGTAATGCCGGTACGGAATTGGCACACCATGCCGATCACCCGATTGAAGTTATTGTGGGGCCTGAGTTTGTAACCGGAAGTACCCGTATGAAAGCTGGCACAGCACAAAAGCTAGTACTTAATATGATTTCAACTACCACAATGATCCGGCTAGGTCGCGTTAAAGGAAATAAAATGGTGGACATGCAACTCACCAACATTAAACTGATTGATCGGGGGGTACGCATGATCATGGATGAATTGGGCGTAGATCAGCCAAAAGCTGAGGAGCTGTTGAAAGAATTTGGCAACGTGCGTAGGGTCATTGATAGTTATACCGGACATGCATGACATCGAACCATTTTCAAATTGGTTAAAGTATTACAACTCGTCTGAAGATAATCGCTCTCCGTTTTTTGAGAAGGAATACAACTTCGATCAATACTCCGATACGATTTATGGATACTACATTGATCCCGCCTGGGATTTTATGGGTTCGGAAACACTTTACATCAAAATTCTCTACACCGATTATCAAGCAGGTGTAACCATCATTGAATTTTTAGGCGAATGGAACGATGCCATCAACAATGACGTCATGCACCTGAAGCGTAACATCATTGATGAATTACTGGCGGCCGGAATTTCTAAATTTATTCTGATCGGTGAAAATATCATGAATTTTCATGGCTCCGATGATTCGTATTACGAAGAATGGTTTGATGAAGTAGAGGATACAGATGAAAGGGAATTGCCGGGCTGGATTGCTGCCATATCCTTCCCGGATTTTATTCAGGAAGAATTCCGGAAATTTCATATCGATCAGTACATAAACATGGGCGGTACATTGCAAATCGGCAACTGGCGAACAATGCACCCGAGAACGTTTGTTGATGTTGTTGAAACCTTAATTTCAAGGCGATTGACATAACCCTGAAAATTTTTACCGATCCACAAACAAGTTTTGAGCCAGGAGATGTTAACTTTCTCTTTCAATTAATCGCAGACCAATGCACCAAACGGTTTCAGAGAAAATTCCAGTAAAAATTTTTAAATCATCGGAGGAAGCTTCTGTTTATGTTGCCAGGGAAATAGCCGCACTTATCCGGTTACGGCAGAAACAAAGCAAACCTTGTGTTCTAGGACTTGCTACAGGCTCATCGCCAACGCGCGTATACGCTGAGCTTGTCAGGTTACACCAGCGGGAGGGATTAAGTTTTAAAAATGTTCATACGTTCAACCTGGACGAATATTATCCGATGGAACCGGATTCGCTGCAAAGCTATGTTCGGTTTATGAACGAGTACCTCTTCGACCACATCGACATTCCGAAAAAGAATATTCACATTCCGGATGGCACAATCGCCAAAAACAAGATAGCCGATTTTTGTCGTTCATATGATAAGCTGATTGAGCAAGCCGGAGGAATTGACCTTCAGATTTTGGGTGTGGGCCGAACCGGGCATATTGGTTTTAATGAACCGGGCTCAAGCGAAAAATCAGGCACACGACTCATTACGCTTGATCATGTGACCAGTATGGATGCAGCCAGTGATTTTTTCGGTGAAGAAAATGTTCCGCGGAATGCACTGACTATGGGTGTGGGTACTATTCTTAAATCCAGGCGCATTATCATGATGGCCTGGGGTGAAGGTAAGGCATCGGTTGTGCAGCGTGCTGTGGAAGGTCCGGTCTCCGATCAACTTCCGGCTTCGTTTCTGCAACTCCATTCCGATACGCAGGTTATATTGGATGAAGCTTCATCCGCAGAGCTTACCAAAATCAAAACACCCTGGTTGTTGGATTCACAACAAGCATGGACGCAAAAGAAAATTCGCAAAGCAGTGGTTTGGCTGTGCCAAAAACTAAATAAGCCAGTGCTTAAACTCACCAATGCAGATTACAATGAACATGGCATGGGTGATATTGTAACGGAGTTCGGCTCGGCATATAAAGTGAATATCAAAGTATTCAATGAGCTTCAGCACACCATAACCGGTTGGCCGGGAGGAAAGCCCCGCGCGGATGACTCCAACCGGCCGGAGCGGGCAAAACCTTTTCCCAAACGTGTTATTATTTTCTCGCCTCACCCCGATGATGATGTGATCTCCATGGGTGGAACATTTATCAGGCTGGTTGATCAGGGGCATGATGTTCATGTAGCGTACCAGACCTCAGGTAACATTGCTGTGTTTGATGATGATGTTGTTCGCTTTGCCGATTTTGTCAACGACTTCAGTGACCAGTTTGGTTTAACGAAATCAAAAAGTGAACAGCTTTACAAAAAAGTGCGTGCATCGTTAAGCAAAAAACGTCCCGGACAAGTAGATAGCCCTGAGGTGATGTTAATTAAAGCATTGATCAGGCGTGGTGAAGCGAAAGCCGCATGCCGGTACGTGGGCATTCCTGAAACCAATATTCATTTTTTGGATATGCCGTTTTATGAAACCGGTTTGGTGAAAAAGAAACCTTTGAGTGATAAAGACATTGCCATCATCTCCAACCTTATAGAAAAAGTTAAACCACACCAGCTTTATGCGGCCGGTGATCTTTCCGATCCGCATGGAACGCACCGCGTATGTTTGTCCGCTATTTTTCAGGCCATCGATCGGTTAAAGAAAAAAGCCTGGATGAAGAATTGTTATGTGTGGCTTTACCGTGGTGCGTGGCAAGAGTGGGATCTTGACCAGATTGAAATGGCGGTGCCGCTTAGTCCGGAAGAGTTACTGCGAAAACGCAGGGCAATCTTCAAACATCAATCGCAAAAAGACAGCGCCTTGTTTCCAGGAACAGATGCCCGCGAGTTTTGGGTTAGAGCGGAAGAACGGAACAGAGCAACCGCCAGAACGTACGATCAGCTTGGGTTGGCAGAGTATGAAGCCATTGAAGCTTTTGTACGCTACACGTTTTGATCAGATCAATTCAAAGCTTAGCTGCACGTTATTTACCAACGCTTCAGCCGGCACCAGGTATTGACGTTTCGATTTTACTTCCGCACAGAGAAAACGCGTGCGCCTCAGCTTTCCTTTTTTGAACGTGCGCCCATTCAGTTGAAAAATACTTCCTTCTGCAAGTGAGGAAAGTACAATGTGTGCGTGTGCGTTGTGATCGAATTCCCGAAAGGCTTTGGTGAGCTCAACATCAGCAAAGGTGCTGGCCATGGGTTGTTGCATGTGCCTGTTAAGCAGATGAAAAATTCTCTCAGGAAAAATTTCTGCAGTTAACACAGGCTTCAGCAGTTGGGCAAATGTTTGCTGCCAGTACTTTCCATGTGGTTCAACGCGGTTGCCGACTTGTTGAAAAACATAATGATGGGCAACCTCGTGGATATAGGTCACTAAAAACAAATATGGGTTCAGGTCATCGTTTACGGTAATGCGTACCGGTTCTCCGGGTTTACAGGTAAAGTCACCAATTTTGGTTTGTCTGCTTTTGGTTATGTGCAGCCGAAAGGGTTTTTCCTTCCAAAGCGAAAGGCAGTAGCCAATGGATTTTTCCGGAACGTGGCTATTGAGAATGGATAGAACCTGGTTTTCGTTCATTGAGCTTTACGGGCTGAAAATAAAAAAGGCTTTAGATTTTCTAAAGCCTTTTCAATTGCGGTTTTAATGCAGCTTATTCAGCAGCACCTTCTTCAGAAGCTTCTTCTTGAACTTCAGTAGAGTCAGAAGCAGGAGCTTCTTCTTCAACTGCAGGAGCAGCTTCTTCAGTAGCAGGTTCAGTTGCAGCTTCTTCAGCCTTCTGGCCGCCACAAGCTACAAATGCAAATGCGAAACCGCATACAGCTAACAATGCGATCAATTTTTTCATAGTTTACAGGTTTTATTGTTAAAAACTCCGCAAATATACAACGATCTGATTTCTAATGATAAGCGGGTAAGTTTTTTATTTTTTCTTGAATATTAACCGAATAGGTACACCTTCAAAATCAAAGTGCTCGCGGATTTTATTTTCTAAATAACGTTCGTAAGCCGGTTGGATGTACTGTGGCAGGTTACAGAAGAATGCAATCGATGGAAATCGTGCATTTACTTGGGTAATGTACTTTATTTGGATGAATTTACCTTTTATGGCGGCTGGTGGATACCTTTCAATTTCTGGCAATAGTATGTCGTTGAGCTGTGATGTAGGAATTTTCTTGGTTTTGTTCTCAAATACCTGAACAGCCTTCTCAACCACCTGAAAAATGCGCTGCTTGTTCAAAGCTGAGGCAAAAATGATAGGAATGTAGTCGATCGGGGCCAGTTTTTCCAGAATTTCCTTTTTGAAGGCATCGGCAGTTTTAGAGTCCTTTTCTACCAAATCCCACTTGTTCACCATAATCACAATGCCCTTCCCCTGCCTGTCGGCCAGACTTATGATGTTTACATCCTGCGATTCGATCTTCCGCTCGGCATCCAGCACTACAATACACACATCGCTTTCTTCCAGGGCACGAAGCGATCGGAGTACGGAATAGAACTCCACATCTTCCCGAACCTTACTTTTCTTGCGGATACCTGCCGTATCAATCAGGATAAAGTTTTTACCATACATTTTATAATGACTGTGTATGGCATCGCGAGTGGTACCGGCTTCATCCGTTACAATGCTGCGCTCCGTTCCTAACAAGGCATTCAATAACGATGATTTGCCAACGTTTGGTCGACCAAGAATGGAAATTTTTGGAATGCCTGCGTTTGGATCTTCAACGCCTTCACTCGGAAACACTTTTACCAATTCGTCAAGCAGTTCACCGGTTCCACTTCCGTTTTCAGCAGAAATAGGAAAAACTTCTCCCATACTCAGCTCATAAAATTCCATGGCATGGGCGGTTTTTTCAGGTGTATCAGCTTTGTTGGCAGCAATGAACACCGGCTTTTTAGAGGCACGGATAACATTGGCAAAGTCCTTATCAAAACCGGTAAGGCCGTCTTTACAATCCACTACGAAAATTACAGCCGAAGCCTCATCAATGGCCATGGCTACCTGTTTCCGTATTTCTGTTTCAAACTTATCCTCCGATCCGGTAACGTAACCACCGGTATCAATTACCGTAAAGTAATGACCCACCCACTCGGCATACCCATAATGACGATCGCGCGTAACGCCCGATATGTCATCCATAATGGCCTGACGCTTCTCAATCAACCGGTTGAATAAGGTTGACTTGCCTACGTTCGGTCTTCCTACTATTGCTACAATGTTTGCCATTTTTCTTGCTTATTAGTCGATAGTCTATTAGAGTTTAACAGCCATCGTCTATTGACCATTGACTATCTATCCAGGTATCCAAACCTCCTTAATTTATCTTTTTGTTTTCTCCAGTTGTCGGCCACTTTCACATGGGTTTCCAAAAATACCTTTTTATTAAAAAAGGCTTCCATGGTTTGGCGCGATTCCATTCCCAGTTTTTTCAGCATGCTTCCGCCTTTGCCGATGATAATTCCTTTTTGTGAATCACGTTCAACATAAATCTCAGCGCGCATCCGGATGATGTCGTCTGTTTCGGAAAATTCGGTTATGGAAACTTCCGTGCTGTACGGAACCTCCTGTTCCAGGTTCATAAAAATTTTTTCCCGGATGATTTCACCGGCAAAGAAGCGCTCCGTTTTATCCGAAAGCTCATCCTGCGGAAAATAGGGTGGATGCTCCGGCATGGTTTGGATAATCGCCTCCATCAATTGCCCGATGTTTTCACCGGTAGTTGCCGAAACCGGAAGGATACCTGCAAGATTGGGTAAGTGTTCTTTCCAGTAGGTGGATTTATCCAACACCTGCGAGCCCTTAGCCAAATCAATTTTATTCATGATCAGCAGCACGGGCGTTTGTATGGTTTTAAACCGATCGAATAGTTCCGGTTCAAATTTGTCTTCAAGGGCAACGACCAGCAAAATCAAATCGGCATCTTCCAATGAAACTTTTACATAGTTCATCATCGCCTCATGCAAGGCATACTTGGGTTCCAGAATACCGGGCGTGTCAGAATACACGATCTGGTAATTTTCGCCATTCAATATTCCCATTATCCGGTGGCGGGTGGTTTGCGCTTTGGGGGTGGTAATGGAGAGCTGCTCACCCACCAGCTTGTTCATCAGGGTGGATTTGCCCACATTGGGTTTACCCACAATGCTTACAAAACCGGATTTGAATGACTTGGATGACATGTTTCTGTAAATAAAAAACCCCTGGCGATAAGGCCGGGGGTTCTGAGTAGCGGGGGTAAGACTCGAACTTACGACCTTTGGGTTATGAGCCCAACGAGCTACCAACTGCTCCACCCCGCGATTTGAGCCACAAAAATAGAACCCTCACGGGTAATAACCAAATTCAAGTCAAATCCGGTTGAACGCGCAATTGATTTCGTAATTTTCAACATTATATTTTGAGTATGGAAGATTTGGGCAAATCAATACCGGTTACTGAAGCAATTGTCGATAGTGAGCAAGGTGCCGGCACTGCAGGAAATGCAAATTGCCTGAACTGTGGCACGCCCCTTACCGGTAAGTTTTGCTCGCAATGCGGGCAGAAGGATTTGCCACGCAGGCAGGCGGTTAGCGATCTTTCATTGAACTTCATCAGTTCCTTCTTCAGTTTTGAATCGAAGTTTTTCAAAACGTTTGGCAGTTTGCTGCTCAAGCCGGGCATTCTCATTCGCGAATACAACGAGGGTAAGCGTGAGCGGTACTACCATCCGGCCCGCATGTACGTGTTTCTTAGCTTCATCTTCTTTTTGATTTTTGCCTATATCCCCGATGAAGAGAAGGTGAATTTAACGGACAATGGACGAGAGATGACGCGTGAAGAGAAGCGTGCTTTTCTCGACTCCTTGAATACAACCGATAAGTGGAATCCCGTTTCTGGAGAGAGCTTTGATCCGAATACCCTAGCCGAATACGACTCTGTTGAAAACGCAAAACCTGTTGAGAAAAGAGATGGCAGCGTGGAGCGTTATTTCAAAAAGAAATTTATAACCCTGAAACAACAACGGGGTTGGGATGAAAAAACAATCTGGAAAAGTTTTGGAGAGAGTCTGCAGGCGAACATCCCAAAAATGATTTTCTTTTTGCTGCCCATCTTCGCCTTGATTTTAAAGCTGTTGTATGTCCGCAGGGATTTTTATTATTCCGAGCATTTGGTGTTCACCGTGTTCTTTTACGATTTTCTTTTTCTGGCGGGTATTTTTGGTTTGTTATTTTCTCTGGTGAGTTGGCTTGAATGGATCAATTTTTTTATTTTTCTATATGTCAACTTTTATTTGTACAAAGCTATGCGCAGGGTGTATGGCCAATCCCGATTCAAAACCATTCTGAAATTCTTTTCCGTAATCTGGATATTTTTCTTTTGCATCACATTCGCATTCGTGATTAATGCGTTGGTAACGTTAATATTGCTGTAATGATTTTTCAGGCAAACCAACCGTTGGCGGAGCGCATGCGGCCATCCACATTAGATGACCTGGTGGGACAAGAGCACCTGGTTGGTGCCGGAGGTATTCTTCGTAAAGCGGTGCAGTTAGGAAATATTCCCTCTATGATTTTGTGGGGCCCTCCCGGTGTAGGCAAAACAACCATCGCCAACATTATCGCGCATGAAGTGAAAAAACCTTTTTACACGTTAAGTGCTGTTAGTGCCGGAGTGAAAGATGTACGCGAAGTGATTGAGAAAGCAAGGTTATCCGGCAAGTCGATTTTGTTTATCGATGAAATTCACCGATTTAATAAATCTCAACAAGACGCCTTACTTGGGGCTGTAGAAAAAGGAACCATCACGTTGATCGGTGCCACTACGGAAAATCCTTCCTTTGAAGTAAACTCCGCGCTGCTTTCACGATGCCAGGTATACACACTGAAAGCATTGGATGAAAAAGATTTGCTTCGGTTAGTGCGGCACGCTTTAACCCACGATGTTCAATTGAAGCAACGTGATGTTCTCGTGAAAGAACACATTGCTCTTTTCCAACTTTCCGGTGGCGATGCCCGCAAAGTGTTGAACCTGCTGGAGTTGGTGGTTGATTCAGAACCTTCCGGAAAGGTGGTGATCACCGATGCCATGGTTACCAACGTAGCACAACAGAAAATTGCCATCTATGATAAGAGTGGCGAGCAGCATTACGACATTATTTCAGCTTTTATAAAATCCATCCGCGGCAGCGACCCGAATGCAGCCATCTATTACCTTGCCCGAATGGTTGAAGGTGGAGAAGATGTGAAGTTTATTGCGCGTAGAATGGTGATACTGGCATCTGAAGATATTGGCAATGCCAACCCGACCGCATTGGTGATGGCCACCAATACGTTTCAGGCGGTGAACGTGATCGGTTATCCCGAAGCGCGGATTATTCTGGCGCAGTGTGCCGTTTATCTGGCCAGTTCACCAAAAAGCAACGCCAGCTACATGGCCATAGAAGAAGCATTGCAGATGGTGCGCGAAACCGGAGATTTGCCTGTGCCGTTAGCGGTAAGAAATGCTCCGACCAAACTGATGAAGGAGTTGGGCTATGGAAAGGGTTACCAGTATGCGCATAGCTATGAAGGCAGTTTTGTGAACATGGAATTTTTGCCGGACAGAATAAAGGGTACAAAGTTTTACGAACCGGGCAACAATGCACGCGAAGAGGAGTTAAGAAAATATTTACGCGCGTTGTGGAAAGAAAAGTATGGGTATTGAATAGCAGAAGCGAATGAAGCACTTGATTTTTGAATCGTCTCCGGGGTTTGTCTTGCTGTGCATCCTAGCGGGTGTTGGCTATGCGTGGTTGTTGTATACGAGCAAACACCCGTGGAGTGTAGCGTTAAACCGTGCTTTGTTTGCGGTGCGTGCGCTGGTGGTTTTTTTGCTCACTTTTTTTCTATTGGGTCCCATTATCCGCTATGCACAAAACACCTACGAGAAACCGGTGTTCGTTTTGTTGCAGGATAATTCCTTATCCATAAAGGAGTCAATAGATTCTGTTGTTCGCAACCAACTGGAAGCTCAGGTTACTGAATTGTATTCCGCACTAACGGATAATGGCTACGAAGCCATAACCATGAATTTATCGGGTGAAGGATTTGATAGATCCTTCAGTGCGGCTTCAACCAATGTGCATGAAGCGTTGCGCACCATCACCAACCGGTACGAAGGCCGGAATGTGGCTGGTGCATTGTTTGTATCTGATGGAATTTACAATACCGGATTGTCGCCTGCATATGGTAATTATAGTTTTCCGGTGCACACCATTGGTGTGGGTGACACCACTCCACGAGCCGACCTGATGATTAAAAATGTTATTTATAATAAGGTGGCTTATCAGGGAAATAAATTCCCTCTTCGGGTTGAGGTGGCGGTGAAAGGATTTCCTGCTGAGGACGTACTGGTTTCATTGCGTTATAAAAATGCGGTAGTCGATCGGCAGACCAAGCGCCTGACAGGTGATGGTTTATTGGTGTTTGATTTTCAGCCGGAAGCATCTGAACAAGGCATTCAACGGTGGGATGTTCAGGTGGAGACCAAGCCACAGGAACGAAATGTGAAAAACAACCGGGCTTCGGTTTTTATTGAAGTAGTGGAGGGAAGAAAGAAAATTTTATTGGTGGCCGCTGCACCCCATCCCGACATCAAAGCCTTACGCTCGGTGATCGAACAAAATTCAAATCTTGAATTTCTGTTGCACATACCTGGAATTGAAGAAACCGCTCCGGCAAATCTGCAACCGGAAAATATTGACCTGGCCATTTTTCATCAAGCTCCGGATCAACGTGGCCGCACGCGAGATGTGTTTCAACGTTTTGCGCGAAGTCGCACTTCGTTGTTTTTGGTGGTTGGCCCCACAACTGACCTCAACCAGGTGGCGCAGCAGCAATTACCGCTGGTGTTTGAGCAACCGCCCCGACAATTTGACGAAGTAACGCCATCGCCCAATCCGGCATTTGCAAACTTTACACTCTCTGCGGAAGTCAACACGGCATTTGCCGGTTACCCTCCGGTTCAGGTGCATTTCGGGAAATTGGTCCTGCCACCAACGATTACGCCATTGCTCTTTCAACGCGTTGGAAACCTGGCAACGGAAAAGCCGCTGCTCTATATTTTAAATGAGGATCGCAAAACAGCCATCATGTTGGGTGAGGGAATGTGGCGCTGGCGACTGCATGAATTTTCGCGAACAGAGAAAACAGAAGCCTTTGATGAATTGATTGGAAAACTTGTACAGTTTTTAAGCACTACCGATGATAAGCGTAAGTTCAGAAGCTACACCACGCAACAACAATTTGCCGATACAGAACCGGTAGTGTTTGAAAGCCAGGTATACAATGATATTTACGAACCGGTTTACGGAAACACGGTAAATTTGGAGTTGACGGATGAACAGGGTAAACGCACGCAATACAGTTATATACTAAGTCCAGGGAACAGCCGCTATGCCATCAACGGCTTGCGCGAGGGTGTATACCGATACCGTTCATCCACTACGTTGGATGGAAAGACGGAAGAAATTCGCGGCCAGTTTTTGGTTTTTGAGCAACAAATTGAGTTACAAAACCTCACAGCGGATTTTGATTTACTTCGGAAACTGTCACAATCCAGCGGAGGCATGTTTCATACTTTGGCGCAGTGGAATGAAGCGCAACAGAAACTTATGCAAGCAGAAGCACGAAGTGTTATCCGCAGTGAAGAGCGTTACGATTCGCTCATCAACCTGAAATGGATTTTCTTCGTGCTGCTGTTGCTGATTGGTGCTGAATGGTTTTTGAGAAAGTATTTTGGTGGGTATTAGAAACTTTCTCCACTATCATGGCGGCCTTCATGCCGTGATCTCGTTCTTATTTATTTCCTTTTCGAATTATGTTATTGCTGTTTTTCACAACCAGAATTTCCTTAAGGTTTTTAGGATTGGCATAGGGCAAACCGGATTTAGCTGAACCGGTTGTTATAAAAGAGTTGATATCCTCTGCAACGTGTATGGGCGCTCCCCACTGGAGGTTATGCCCCAACTCATTTTCCTGCAGTCCCGATTCCGGCAACGGTTCTATTCCATAGGTTTTAAACGAATAAGTAATGTTGTTTCTCTTCACAGCTTCATCCAGCGATTCTCTTAACAAGATTTGCTGCGATTCAGGACAGGCATTATCCTGTGTGGCCCACAACACCAAAGCCGGAACGTTAAGATTTTTAAGCGCCTCACGGTTATCCACTTTCGCTAATGCTTTGATGGCGCCAATCCAGGTTCCCAGTTTCAGTTGCATGGCATCGGCATAGATGACATTGACCAACTCATCTTTTGCTGTGGGATCAACAGTCCACTCGGTTTTAATCCATTCAGTTAAGCTGGGCTTCATGTCGATTGGTTTTAAGTTATAGGCATCTGTTGGCCATCGGAAATGTCCCCCTTTTTCAAGTTCACTGCGCCAAAGGTTTTCGAGAATACCTCCGATCAAAAAATCGTTGATAAACGGCATTTCTGTTCCGTTGATGAAAGATCCGATCAACACAATTCCCTTTAGTCGTTCGGGGTATTGTAAGGCTAATTCCTGCGTATGGATGCTCCCCATGGAATGACCCACAATGAAAGCTCTCGAAATATTTTTCTTATCCATGAATGCAATCACATCCTTTGCAAAGTCTGCGGGAGTAAAGCAGAACTCTGGCGATTGCGCACAGCGGTCTTCAGCAGGCATGGACGACTCGCCATGCCCCCGCTGATCAAGCGCATAAATTTTTAAAGTGGGATTAAGCGCATTGAGATGTTGAATAGTGGCTTCGAATGATCGCTTTGTATCGGTATAGCCGTGAAGCAGAATCACAGTTTCGCCACCTGCTTTTCCAATTTCATTGTAAGTCATGTTAATGCCGGTGGATATTGCAATGCTTTTTTTGAGTATACCAGCGTCTTGATTTATTTGCGCTGAAACAAAGTAATTTATCAATAAAAGTAAAGAGAATATTTTTTTCATGAGAGGTTACTTATTAAGGGGTTACATAATGTTTTTCAAAAGCTTTTCACCCGTTTTCAAATAGTGATTGATTGCCTTCTCCCACCACATCATCGATCTTTTGAATTCGTTTTCCAGTTCTGTCTGAATAAACAGGTTTTGCGCCTCGCTTAAACCGGTGTATTCATAGGCAATGCTGGCTTCCGTAGCATCCTGACTAATGGCTTGTAAAGCAATGTTGATTTTCACTACCGATTCACCGGGTGTTACCCGCACAAATTCAACGCAATAATTTATTGGGTCATGCTGTGTAACGTACCAGGTTGTTTCTTGCTTTCCATGATGAGGTGTGGTGAATACACAACCTTGCTCAATCAACCCGGAGGTTGAATGAACAAGTGTGCATTGCCAACCATCAAGCCAATCCAACTCGCGTACGGGGCATAACAGGGGAAATACATCTTGTATATTTCCCGTGTTGAGTTGCCGGTAGGTTAACGTTTTGCGAACATTCATTGAGATTATTTGCATAAGATCCCGGCAAGGTAAACAAGGTTGTTCGGTGTGGTTTCGTCAACGCGGATCACCAGGTTGGGACGGTTGGCTTCATCAATACGTGCGTACTTCAGGGTTGAGTCGGCACGTTTCCAGGCTTTTTCAAATTCCTTTTTTACTGCTTCGGCCTCTTCGGTCCGTTGCTGCATCAGCAAACTGTGGTACAGACCATTCAAGGCAAAACCATTCTTCACCCAGTACGATAAGTCTTCACGAAAAACTGCTTCCGCTTCTTTGGGTTTATTGATGTTCAGGTACAAGTCGCCCAGAAAATGACGCACGGAAAAAAACCAATCGGGTGGTTCGTTGTAGTTCAACTGATCTTCGAGTTTAATGGCCAACTCATAATGCTCAATTGCTTTTTCCGGATTCCCACTTAGGCGTAGAATTTCAGCTTCGAGTACGTGAATGGCAATGTTGGCGATGTCGGCAGTGGTGTTGACTTCCCAGATCATCATTGTTTTCACTGCATCAGTTTCAGCAAGACTTTTCAGGGAATCCAACTCCGTACGTGCCTTGTTGATGTTGGCCGTGTTAGCCAGGGCCATTCCGCGGGCATAATGCCAGATGGCGCGTGGATAGTATAAGTCTTCATCGGGTTGTGGCAAAGCCAGTATCTTTTCCCACTGCGAAAACTTTACCAGCACATTGTACGGAATGGTGATGTAGTGCTGCGTGGTTTCAAATCCTTCTTGCCTCAGGTAGTTGCGATCAATGATATCGGCTGTCTTGAACGCGGCTTCCAGCGAACGCCCTCCGCGACCTTCCAATGCTGCGGTGGCGGCAAGAAAATGCCAGTTATGTGGATAATAAATTTGCGGATACACACCTTCTACCAGGCACTGCGCAATGTAGGCGCTGTCAACCCGCACGGCTTCTTCATTTGCCATTGATCCTTCATAATAATCCCCGGTGTTGATGTAGATGTGAGAAGGCATGTGTACCAAATGACCGGCACCCGGCACCAACGTCTTCAACCGACCGGCTGCAGCCAATGCTTTCTCCACATCTGGTGCAGCTTCCGTGGCGTGAATGTATAAGTGATTCGCCAACGGATTTTTTGAATTCAATTTCATCGCATGCTCCAACAACGATACAATCTCGGGTGTCCATGGTTTCGGTTGCCCACCCTTTCGGGTATACAAATCCCAGGCGTGGAGGTTCATGATCGATTCCGCAAACAAGGTTACTACAAAGTCATCATCTGAGAATTGTTGATAGACTTTTCGCATGGCCGATTCATACGCTTCTCCATTGGCTTCACTGTTCAACGGAAACTTCACCGCCAGTGCTTCAATTAGCGCACGTTCCCACGCGGTAGCCTCCTTACTGTATTGGAGTGCATGTTCAACAGCGCGTTGTATTTCTTGTGTGTCACCCTGATTGCTGGTGTTGTAATTCGGACCCAGCACATACGCCAATCCCCAATAAGCCATGGCACAGGTGCTGTCAAGCCTGATGGCTTCGCGGAACGACCGCGCGGCCTCGCCATGGTTAAACGCATTGGCCATAATAATACCTTGGGTAACAAAACGGCCGGCATACTCCGATTTCGTGGTAACCTTTACGTCATATTCACCCATGTTATTGAGCAGGGGAGCTTTAAACGATTCGCGGATGGCTTGTTGCGTACACGATTTCATGGTAAGCAGAAAGGCTACCATTCCCACCATCACGCCCACAAACACTAAATTGATTTTGGTCGATTTTTTCATTCGTTCTCTTTATTCTTTGTTCAACCCAAGTTACGCACGATCAAGAATAGGGTTGATGAAAGACGTTAACAAAACGTAACGAGGGAGTAGACAAATGGTAGACAACCGCGTTTTTACCGCAATTGAGTGAACCGGAGCACGAATTCGTCCAGTCCCTGCTCCTGTTCTAACCCAAATTTTTTGCGCAACCGGTAGCGGGCGGTCTTCACACTGTCGGGTGAGATGCCCATTAGGGATGCCATTTCCTTGGCCGACAGGTTGAGGCAGATGAGAGCACACAACCGTAACTCAGCCGGGGTGAGGTCGGGGTAGCGGTTTAGCAGGTTGCCAAAAAAGTTGTGGTGTACATTTTCAAACGTGCGTTTAAAGTCATCCCAGTCGCGGTCAATGCTGGTGTTTTGTTGCACCAGGTTGAGCAGGGTATTCAACTCTGTTTGAGGTTGATGTGAAGTGTTCTTCAGCGAAATGATTTTTTCCTTCAGTTCCTCAATCAGCTCATTCTTGCGGATGAAGTTCACCGTATATGCAGTAAGCTCCTTGTTTTTAAACTCCAGTGCGTGCTGCAGTTCAATTTCTTTGAGGCGAGCATTTTCCAGCTCCTTCTCGGCCAACGCATGGTTTCTTTCCAGCAATTCCTGATTCTTTTTATACCGATACCGCTGATTACGCAACACGATGTAAACCAGAATGAGCACGAGAATCGTACCCGAGATCAGGGAAATTTTAATCAGCTTGTCGAAACGGGTTTGCTGTTGCAACAATTGAATTTCTTTTTCTTTCAGTTTGATGGCTTGTTGTTGCTCAGCCATCTGGTGTTCCAGTTCCAGGTTAGCCAACTGTGCGGCTTTCTCTTCGCTGAAGATGCTGTCTTTGATGGCTTCAAATTTTTCGGCATAGGTAAAGGCGCGTGTGTAATCGTTACGAAGGGCATATACATCCTTGTAATCGTTGTAGATGTCGCGCAGCCATTTTTTGTATTGATGTTCCTGTGCCAGGGGCAATGCACGATCAAGAAAGGATTTTGCTTTCACCAGGTTTCCTTGCCGGATGTACACACTGGCCAGGTTTTCAAGGTTTTTCACTAAATGCTCAAGGTCTTTATTCTCTTCAGCAATGGCCAGTGAACGTTGCAGGTAATCCTCAGCTTCCTTCAGTTCACCTTTATCGCGGTAATACAACCCAATGCGGTTGCAGGCTTCCAGAATGCCGAATGAAAAATTATTTCGCGTGTGGATGTCAAGACCATCAAACAAATATTTACCGGCCTTGTCAAGTTCACCTTTTTCAAGATAAACGGAACCGATTTTATTATACGTAATGCCGATGCGATCATCCCGCCCCAATTTTTCAAACAGTTGATTGGCACGAAGAAAGTGTTCCAATGCACGTCCGTAATCTTTCTGATCGGCATACACCAACCCAATGTTCATGGTGGCATTGCCTTCACCTAAGTGGTCGCCCAGGTTTTTATACAACTCCTGACTTTTAAACAAATGCACCAGTGCATGATAAAACTCTCCCCGCGACCAATACGAAACACCCACTACACGATTCGCCATGGCCAACCCGTTTTCATCGTTGAGTTGTGTGGCCAGCCGGTGTGCTTCGCGGCCATAGCGCTCGGATTGTTGCGGATTGATGGTCCAGTATTCAAAGCCGAGTTGGTTGAGCAGCCGAACGCGAAGGGTGTCTTCCTGTGGATGCTTATTGAGCAATAGGGCAAGGCTGTCAATTTTTTGGTGTGCCTGCGCACTCGCCTGAAATCCTTCCTGTAGGGAAAGTAGTGTAATGAAGAGTATGGTGAAGTTCCGGGATTTCATGGTGCATTGCAGTATACCGGAAAATGGAGCAAAAGGTTTTGTTTATTAACTGACCGTATGCAAAGAGGCCACCAAGACTCCAGGGCACAAAGTTTTTAGTCAGCTTTAATATTTCTTCTTAATGGCCTCCCAGTTGACTAGATTTTTGTCGTCTTGGGATTCTTCATACGATAGATAGACTTCTTTCTTTTGTTCTTCGGTCAGGGATTTCTAAATTTGTCCTTCTTGTGCGTGCTCCCTTTGTTTGAGAAAATCATAAATCGTCCGAAGAAGCTGTTCGTTATCAATCCTGTCTAGAATTTTATGCAGGTCCGTTTTTAACTCAATTGTCCTCATTTTATTTATGATTTTTTATCCATCGAGAATTGCTGTCATGAGTGTACACAAAAACAGCTTGAAGTGACACCTTTGTCAATCGAGGAAAATTTTCCAGAATATCGTCCTCAGACCACCCTTGCGCGAGAAGACCTACGATGTGTTCAACAGAAACCCGTGTACCTTTTATGGTAGGCTTTCCTAACAGCACATCTTTATCGGAAATAATATGGTCTTGCCAGTTCATAGTTTAAAGTTACGATTTTTCTATCACTTTAGTTCGTTATAAAACAGCGTGTTAAAATGAATGAGTTGCGTGTATGGTCACAAAAAAAGCGGGTTGCCCCGCTTTTTAACTTAATCTTTCTTTGATGCCGCTTTCGGTTTTTTCACCTTTAGCGTAAGCTGGTCGCCTTTGCCATCGTAGTCGGCAATGATGGTGCCGCCTTCTTCCACTTCACCTTTCAGAATTTCTTCTGCCACCGGATCTTCCAGGTATTTGGTGATGGCCCGGTTCAACGGACGCGCACCAAATTGCTGGTCGTATCCTTTTTCTGACAGGAAATCTTTGGCCTTGTCGGTAAGCTCAACCAAATAACCTAACGCAGTGATGCGATCAAATACTTTCTTCAACGTGATGTCGATAATCTTGTGGATGTGCTCGCGCTGCAACGAGTTGAATACGATCACATCATCCAGGCGGTTCAAAAATTCCGGACTGAACACACGCTTCAATGCATTCTGTATGGTCGACTTCATCGCATCCTCTTCGTTCTCGCGCTTGGCAGCTGTTGAGAAACCGATGCCCGATCCGAAATCTTTCAAATCGCGAACACCGATGTTCGAGGTCATGATGATGATGGTGTTGCGGAAGTCTACGCGTCTGCCTAGCCCATCGGTAAGAATACCATCGTCAAGCACCTGTAGCAAAATGTTGAATACATCCGGATGTGCTTTTTCAATTTCATCCAGCAACACAACCGAGTAAGGCTTGCGTCTCACTTTTTCCGTTAGCTGGCCGCCTTCTTCGTAGCCGACATAACCTGGAGGCGCACCCACTAAACGTGATACGGAGAACTTCTCCATGTATTCACTCATGTCGATGCGGATCAACGAATCTTCCTTATCGAACAAATAGGTAGCGAGTACTTTCGCCAATTCTGTTTTACCTACACCAGTAGGACCCAGGAAGATGAATGAACCAATCGGTTTCTTCGGATCTTTCAAACCCACGCGTGTACGCTGAATGGCTTTTGTTAATTTCTTAATCGCTTCTTCCTGACCAATTACCTTGCCGCTCAGTTCTTCACCCATACCCAGTAACTTGTTGCTTTCTTTCTGGGCGATACGCTTGGTAGGAATACCCGTCATCATGGCGATTACATCGGCCACGTTGTCTTCGTTAACGGTGTATTTTTCTGTGCGGGTTTTTTCTTCCCACTTGGTTTTGGCAATGTCTAATTGCTCCAGCAGTTTTTTCTCCTTGTCGCGTAGTTGTGCGGCCTCTTCGTATTTCTGGCTTTTCACTACGCGATTCTTTTCTTTCTTCACATCTTCAATCGCTTCTTCCAGCTTCACAATTTCTTCCGGTACGTGAATGTTGTTGATGTGCACGCGCGCACCAGCTTCATCCATCACGTCAATGGCTTTGTCTGGTAAAAAGCGGTCGCTGATGTAGCGATCGGATAACTTCACACACGATTCAATCGCTTCTTTGGTATACAGTACGTGGTGGTGATCTTCGTACTTCTCTTTGATGTTGTCCAAAATCTGAATGGTTTCTTCCGGTGTAGTGGAGTCCACCATCACCATCTGGAACCTGCGGGCCAAGGCGCCATCTTTTTCAATATACTGACGGTACTCATCCAATGTGGTTGCACCAATGCATTGGATCTCTCCGCGTGCCAATGCAGGTTTGAACATGTTAGAGGCATCCAGCGAACCGGAAGCGCCACCCGCACCTACAATGGTGTGCAATTCATCGATGAACAGAATTACATCCGGAGATTTTTCCAGTTCATTCATCACAGCCTTCATGCGTTCTTCAAACTGACCACGGTATTTGGTACCAGCAACCAATGAAGCAAGGTCAAGTGTAACTACGCGCTTGCCAAACAACACGCGCGAAACTTTTTTCTGGATGATGCGCAACGCCAACCCTTCTGCGATAGCGGTTTTACCCACACCGGGTTCACCAATTAATATTGGGTTGTTTTTCTTTCTGCGGCTCAGGATCTGTGCCACGCGTTCAATTTCTTTTTCACGACCCACAATCGGGTCGAGCTTTCCGTCTTCTGCTAAACGGGTTAGGTCGCGACCGAAATTATCCAGCACGGGTGTGCGTGATTTTTCTGTTCCCTTCTTTTCTTTTCCGGTTCCGGCACCGCCACCGAAGATGCGTGATGAATCATCATCCGGATCGTCAGTATCAGACGCGGCTTGCGGACCTTCGTGTTGGTATTCGAGCATTTCTTTTACGGTTTCGTAGTTCACATCGAACTTGCTTAAGATTTGTGTGGCCAGGTTATCGGCATCGCGCAGGATGGAGAGCAGTAAATGCTCTGTGCCGATTAACTGTGCCTTAAAAATTTTTGCTTCGAGGTAGGTTATCTTCAACACTTTCTCAGAAGCTTTCGTGAGCGGAATGTTGGCCAGGTTTTTTATTTCGTGTGTGGCTGTGCCTTTTGAAATTTTTTCAATCTCTCCGCGCAGCGCATCGAGCGGTACGCCTAACTTTTTCAACACCCCTACAGCAACGCCTTCGCCCTCACGAATGAGGCCGAGAAGCAGATGCTCGGTACCGATATAATCATGACCAAGACGTAAAGCTTCTTCACGGCTCAGCGATATCACTTCTTTTACGCGGTTGGAGAATTTGGCTTCCATGCAGTTTGTGGAATATTAGTAGTGTAAATGTAAACTTTTCAACGGGATTTTAAGCAGTTCAGGAAGCATTTTGGGGCTTTCTGGTATGCATGCCTAAAAAACACCTTGCCTTTTTAAATTGTTCATTTTCCCGCGGCTCCTGCCTCAACAACTTTCCGGGCTTCGGGGCCCTGGCAAAAGATCAGGTCGACAAAGCTAAGGTGTTTTACAAATGCTTTGCCAAACACCTGTGTATAGGGAACAGGCGTGTAATATTTATCGAGTGTTTCCGGTTTTTTTGCAACCAGGGTGTTTCGAAAATCCGTAACACCTTGTTCAGCAGTTTTTTCGTAACCGGAAGTTTCCAGAACGGGAATATTGCTTCTCAACCACCTAAGACAGATTGTCAGCAGTTCGCGGTTGAGGTCGTACAAAAATGGCGGCTGCCGAAAAAGGATGTCATGCAGGTCATCGGCATAATGTTCAAAGAAAGGTGCATTGCGGTAGGCCGAGGTGATGGCGCGCCAGTGGTTGTTTAACCACTTCTGACTGTAATCGATGCGGATACCCTTCATGGTAACCTTACCGTGTTTTTCGGTGAGCGGAACCACCAGGTTTTGCATTCCGTTGGCGGTGAGTATGGTGCAGCGGTTTCTAAACGATTGCTTCACAAAATGTTCGTGTGCTTCCAACACAACGGCATCATGCCTTAGCAACACGCTGAAGTAAGCAATGGACGGGAGGTAATGAAGTTCAATGAGGCAACGCACGTTTATGATTTCAGATCACCAAACAATTTCCCCTAACCCTTGTCGAATCAATTCGGGTTCATCTTGTGTACAATCCACAACAGTGGATGGCACATTTCCACCCGCACCACCATCAATCACCAAATCAACCTGGTGTTTGAAGTCTTCGTAAATTTCTTCCGGGTCAGTGGTATACTCTTTTATATGATCATCGTCTTTAATGGAGGAGGTGATCAACGGATTACCCAACTCCGTCACAATGTTTCGTGGTATGTTGTGATCGGGTATACGAATGCCCACGGTTTTTTTATTGACATCCAGAATTTTTGGCACCCGGCTGCTTGATTCGAATATAAATGTGTACGGCCCGGGCAGCGTTTTCTTCAACACTTTAAATACAGGTGTGTCGATGCGTTTCACGTATTCTGAAATATGACTGAGGTCGTTGCAGATAAAAGACAAGTCGAGTTTTTGCGGTTTGATATCCAAAATACGACAAAGTTTTTCCACCGCTTTTTTGTTCATCAAATCGCACCCGATGCCGTAAATGGTATCGGTAGGGTAGATGATGATGCCGCCTTTGCGCAACACCTCCACCACGCGGTTAATCTTTCGCGGTTCAGGGTTTTGGGGATGGATGTTTAGTAACTCGGCTGCCATGGCGCGGCAAAGGTACAATTTCTCAAACAGGCAATGTACAAAAGTGAGCGAGGAGGTTCCCCCTTTGGGGCCCAGGGGTGTGCACAAGGAAAAATTCATTTTGTATCTTTGTCGATCCTATGAAACGCAACGGAAGTCCTATTAAGCTTTTTGTCTTTATCCTGCTGTCGGTATTGCTGATTACGTTTTCCTTTTATACATACCAGATTTGCTACACGCCCAACATCCTGGTAGGTAAAGAAGATCGTTACCTGTACATACCGCAAGAAGCCACATTTGAAACGGTGCAGAAAACCCTGCACGAAGGCGGCTATGTGCAAGACCTGATGTCGTTTAGTTTTTTATCGCGGTTAATGGATTACGACAAACTGGTAAAACCGGGAAGGTTTTTGCTGCACGCCAACATGAACAACCTGCAGGTGATACGGTTTCTCCGCTCGGGCGAGCAGGAGCCGGTACGCATCACCTTTAATAATGTGCGGCTGATCAGCGATCTCGGGCCGAAGATCACACAAAACATCATGACCACACCCGAAGAATTTGATGCGGCACTGGCCGGGTTTCTCGCCCAGGGTTCACACGGGTTTACTTCGGATAACATCGTGTGCATGTTCATACCAAACACATACGAAGTGTACTACACCATTTCAGCGAAACAATTGGTGGAGCGCATGCACGATGAGTACAAAAAATTCTGGAATGACGAACGCAAACAGAAAGCCGAAGCCATCGGGCTTACCCCTATACAGGTTTCCATTCTGGCTTCCATCGTGCAAGCCGAATCGGTGAAGCGCGATGAAGCGCCTGTGATTGCCGGCCTTTACCTGAACAGGTTAAAGCAAGGGATTGCGTTGCAGGCCGACCCAACGTTGGTGTTTGCTGTGGGCGATTTTTCTTTAAAGCGCGTGCTCGATAAACACAAAGAAGTGGAATCGCCCTACAACACCTATAAATACAGAGGCCTGCCGCCCGGCCCGATCAACATGCCGGAAATTGCCTCCATTGATGCGGTGCTCAACTACAAGCCCAGCAACTTTCTGTACATGTGTGCCAAGGAAGATTTTTCGGGTTATCACAATTTCACCGCCAACTACAACGAGCATTTGAGAAATGCCCAACGTTACCAACAGGCGCTTACCCGCGAACAACGCATTGCGCGTGCAAACCAAAACAACAAGTAATGTATCAGTCGGAAACTACGGTACGGGTTCGTTATGGTGAGACTGATCAGATGGGGTATGTGTACTACGGATACTACGCCATGTATTATGAAGTGGCGCGCGTAGAGGCATTGCGCAAGTTGGGCTTAACCTATCGGGAAATTGAGGCGATGGGCATCATCATGCCCGTGCTGGAAAATCATTCGAAGTATTTGCAAGCCGGTAAGTACGATGAGCAACTGCGCATTGTAACCACCATTAAAGAAAAACCTTCTGTGCGCATAGAGTTTCATTACGATATTTATAACGAAGAAAATAAACTGATACACCAGGGACAAACCATGTTGGCATTTGTTGATCAGAAGTCGGGGAGGCCGTGCCGCCCGCCACAAGCCATGATGGATGTACTGGCCCCATTTTTTACATGAAGTACAAGTACAAACGGTATTTCCTTCAGTTCACACAAGCGCAACTGCTGTTGTCGTGGATGAAGCGGGTGCGGTTTAAAAAGTACGACAACGTTTCGCTGTACCTCATTGTTAAAACACTGCTGGCCAACTTGCAGAAAGACGAAATACTCGATCGCGCCAATGGTGTGGCGTTCAATTTTATCATCGCCATTTTTCCGGCCATCATCTTTTTGTTCACGTTAATCCCGTATGTGTCGGCTTATTTTCCAAGCCTGAACACCGAGGCCATCATGCTGTTTTTAGGTGAGCAGTTGCCCCCGAGCATGTTTGATGTGATTTCTTCTACCGTGCTCGACATTGTGAGCAACCAACGGGGCGGACTGTTGTCGTTCGGTTTTTTACTCTCTTTTTATTTGTCGACCAATGGGATGATGGCGCTGATGCGCGCGTTCAATGCGTGTTACAAGACCATTGAAAACCGCGGAGCGATTAAGACACGTTTTATTGCCACTGCGTTGACTGTTAACCTGGCTGTAGCCTTACTGGTGGCCATTGCGTTGCTGATCATCGGGCAACTTGTGCTGAACTACATTACCACCAACCTGAATGAGGTTGACTGGATTAATCTTGATGGGGCCACCGTGTACCTGTTGTTTGCGCTGCGCTTCATTGTTATTTTTATTGTGTTCTTTTTGGTGATTGCCAGCATGTATTACTTTGGCCCGGCCATTCACTACAACTGGCGTTTTTTTTCCATTGGCTCAACGGTGGCTACGTTTTTAATCCTGGGGGTTTCGTACGGATTTTCGTATTATATCACGCACTTTGGTACGTACAATAAAATTTACGGATCGATTGGCGTGCTCATTGCGCTGATGATCTGGATACAACTCATCACCATTGTGTTGCTGGCCGGTTATGAACTCAACGCCAGCATTCACGACAGCCGCAGAAAAGAGTCCATCCGCCAGGCGCGAAGAGTGATTAAAAAGATGGAGGCAGTTCGGAGTTAATTCTTTAACTCCCCTCCTTGACAAGGAGGGGCAGGGGGTGGTTGACTCTGTCCGACAACATTAATTTTTAAGTAACAAAAGCTATATGCCTGATTCTACCAAATGTCCGAAATGCAGTTCGTTATACGGCTATCCCACAGGCACTTCCATGATGTGCCCGGAGTGTGGCCACGAATGGAACCCGGAGGAAGCTGTTGGCAATACTTCAACAACTGAAGATTCTGATTCGCTGATTGTGAAAGATGCCAACGGAAATGTGTTACAGGATGGCGATACCGTAATTCTGATCAAAGACTTGCCGGTAAAAGGTGCATCCAAATCCATCAAAGCAGGCACCAAAGTAAAGAACATCAAGCTTACCGATGGCGACCACAACATCGATTGCAAGGTAGATGGCTTTGGCGCCATGGCACTTAAATCGATATACGTGCGCAAGGGGTGAGGGCTGTTAAACTCCCCTCCTTATTCAAGGAGGGGCCGGGGGTGGTTGCGATTAAACTTGAAGGGACGGGGTGGTCAAATCAAAACAACCCAATAGTTGTAGTCATCCACGAAGTACGCTCCAGAAGAAACAGCTTGAGTTCGATAACGGCATCATCATAGTTAACACCTATTCCCTGATCCCATTTGGCATAATTGCGCTGCACGGCACCATTATCTTTTAGCAGTTGTGCAGTAGCGTCTACCAGGGCCATGAGGTTGTTGTCGCTTAGCTTATCGGCACGCAGGTTTTCCCACCGCACTTTTACGGCAGCCTTGAACTGCGGGTCTTGCATCAGGCGTGGCCACCAAAACGGCATCATCCACGGATCATTCGACACATGGTTGTTGTAGTTGATCACCCAATCATCCATCGGAATGCGATCACCGTTATCAAATCCAATGTCCATGTCCCACACGGGGCCCATCGCCAGCTTGTTGTCACGGTCTTTCACCAGGTAGGTGCTTAGCCGGTAGGCGTCTACGTTGCGGCAGAGTTCGTTAATGAGGAAGTAATCCACAAAGCTGGACACATCAATGAAATCCGTGTAGGTGCGTACATCCGAATTAAAATCATCCGTCAGCAGGGCTGTTTCAAAATCATCGATGTAATCTGCGATGTACGCTTTTTGTGCGGCTGTAATGTTTTCTTCCTTCGGGTATTCGTACAAGAAATATGTTTCGAGGTATTGTTGTGCATGGTAGGGTGGACCGTACGCAGCAAAGTCCAGTTCATTACCAAAAATAGTGTAGCGACTTCTAAAACTGTTGGAAACGGTGTAGCGTGCATCATCATCCCAGTTGTTATCGAAGTACGAAAGCGGTTTGCCTATGCCCGCATCGCCTACCGAAACCTTATCGATGGTGAGGATGTATCCACCGGTAATGTTCTCGGATGATTCATTGAGGGATTTGATGTTGATGCGGTGGTTGTCTCGCTTCAGTTTTTCCATGAACACGTATACGCCCAGGTATTCATCATTTAATTGCAACTCAATAAACTGGCACCGGCTGGCATAGCGGCCTATGCTGCGCGCCATTTCATACCCGATGTAGTTGTACATGAGCGTGCGATCAAAAATGTATTTGTCGGTGAGGTTTACGATGTGGCCGACTAAGCGAAAATCTTCTTCTTCCGGAAAGCCGAAGAACGACACATCGCCATTGGTGGTTTCGATGTTAAATCCTTTTTTGTGCGACAAGCGATAGGACGTTTTGCCGCGGTACTCAATGCCGATGGGTACTTCCTGCACCAACGCTTTTTGGTTGTACACTTTTAAGGTGGCATCAATTTTTGGTTCAAATTGAATTTGTGCCTTGTGGGTATCAATAATAACATAAGGTATTTCGCTGTTGCCGGTATTTCACCGCAAAGGGGCCAGGGCTTTCTTTTTCCAGGCAGGAAGCGAAGTAGGTAAGCGAGCATACCGCTACAAACGCAGCTACGATAAGGCTGATGCGATTTTTCATATGACCAAAGGTAGTGGCTTTGTTTTTTACGGGGATTGTATATCCTGCAAAAATCAAAACTCATGTTTGCGGTTTCTGCCACATGCGCAAAGCTCCCCTCCTGGCAAGGAGGGGTTGGGGGAGGTTGCATAATCTCCCGATTTACCTTCTCTTGCAGCCAAAACCCAAAACCCGGTACGCTCAACCCCCATGAAAACACAACTCATTACGCCTGAAGGCCTGGAAAAATTAAAAGCGGAGTTGGATCATTTATGGCGGGTAGAACGACCCGACACCACCCAAAAAGTTTCCTGGGCGGCAAGCCTGGGCGACCGTTCCGAAAATGCAGATTACCACTACAACAAAAAGCGCCTGCGCGAAATTGACAGGCGCATTTTGTATTTGCGCAAATGCATTGATAACCTGAAGGTGGTGCACTACTCGCCCTTTCAGGAGGGCAAGGTGATGTTTGGGGCCTGGGTGGAAATTGCCAATGACAAGGGCATGAAGAACCGGTTTCGCATTGTGGGCAGCGAAGAACTGATTGGTGCGAAAGATTACATCTCGATGGACTCACCCATGGCGCAGGCGCTGCTGAATAAAGAAGCAGGCGATGAGGTGGTGGTAAAAACGCCCGCACGCGAATTTGTGTGGCGCATTACTAAGATTGAGTATCAGAAATGATTGTTTTGCTCCCAATAACAGTAACGATGAAAGACAAACTAACATAATATCGTCATTGCGAGGATACGAAGCGAAAGCATGCGCGATAGTGTGACGAAGCAATCCCAAAAGCAAAGAGTGGAAAAGCGATAAGGCTAATAATTATTCTCTTCTCGCCCAAGTATCAGATTCTTCAAGAAGAATTTTCCATCAAAACTTATCCACTCGCTGTCAACAACGGCAAAGTAGTTTGTTTTGATTTTCTCAAGCAATATCTCTTTACTTTCTGCATCAGTGGTGTGAAGAATATTCTTACTCTCATCCAACATCAAACACCAGCAAGAGGTACTTGGTGGTAACTGGAACAGCAACAACTCATTGGTTTGATCATTTAAAGTTTCCCAAGAATATCCATGTGGCTTTTCTCTAAACATCTTTTTTGGATTTGTTATCGACTGATGCCAGCATTTTATTTCACTTTGTATGAATTCATCATATAGGGTGAAAAAGGTTTCAGCCTCATCTTCATTCAAGCTGGCACTTATTATATAATCATCCCAACCATATCCAAGGTCAAGCTCGGATTCAATCCTTCCTTTGACCCATGTACTGAACCATCTGTATTTTGGAAAACTTTGTTCAGCAACTTTATTATGAAACAACCCTTGCAGATAACCGTGAATACATCCTTTCAAGGCTGGCAACTCTTGCGAGCCCACATATTGCCAATACCTGGTACGAATAATTTTTAGCCACTCATAAAGATTATTTCCGGGTGTGTCTGTGACCATGCTTTTACTTTATTTTACTTTAATCCTGCTCCCGCGCACTGGCTCATAGCCTTGTGAATAATAAACCGCAAAATAGGTCCGGGATCTGTTTCGTTTACTCCTTCTGAAATTAATAATATGGGCTTATTGGTTCACCCGATCTTTCTTTGGCTTGGTGACAACACCAATCAAAAGGCTAAAATAGATGCTGATATTAAACAATGTCCTACGCCACCATTCCCTCCACAAACACCTCTACAAACTCTTTCATCTTATTGATGATCCGCTCGCCTATTTCACGTGCCTGTAGAATACTGGGACGACCCCCCAAGCATTTCAGTACATCATCGCGCAGAGGAGCCTGACCACTGAAAATGTAGGCATCAATCAAGGCCTTGAATTGATCCCTGTCCAACGCTTCATCATCGCAAAGTTTGGCTAATGCCAATACCTTTTGGTCTTCCCAATATTTTTCAAACTCATCCTGAATGGTATCAACATCGTCAATCTTCGGCAGGTTCTCTTCAATGAATTTCTCAATCAATTCACGTTTGCTGCGCAACTGTACATCACTGCTCAGCAAGTCCATAATCGCTTTCTTCTGCCGCTCCCGGTCAGATTTCTTTGCTTCCTTCAGTTTGGCCAATAACTTGATGATGTAGGCCACATTGATCAGATCACGATGGATCAGTTCCACCTCAAAATCGATGTCGTTCAGTATCGAAGTCTTTTGCTTGGCATTGTCGCGTTTTACCTTATCGTACAGGTCGATGTACTTGGTTTGGTAGTTAATAAAGGTCTCCTCATCAATGCCCAATCCATCCCATGAAAAATCCGTATAAGACTCCAACACGTTTTTAGCTCGCAATAGAGCCCGGAAAGCTTTAATAAATGCCTGTTCTTCTTCTTCGCTAACCAGTTCATCCACACTTTGCCAGGTGGGTACAATGGCTATCAGGTTATTGAGCGCTTCATCAAACTTTTCAGCCACTTTCTCATACGGTGGCAGAATAATTTCTTCAATGGCTTCTTTGTTGGAGAACAGGGTGATAGCCTTATCGGTCGCTTCCTTCAGGTTTCGGAAAGCCAGGATATTACCCTGTGACTTCTTCTCCCCGATTATCCGGTTTGTGCGTGAATACGCCTGAATCAGTCCATGGTGTTTCAGGTTCTTGTCCACATACAAGGTGTTTACCTTTTTGGCATCGAAACCTGTGAGGAACATATTCACCACCATTAAAATGTCAAGCCGGTCGCGTTCATCATTAAAGGTGTTCTTCTCCCGCTCCTTCAGGCGCTTGCTGATGTCTTTGAAGTAGCCTTCAAACAGTTTATCGTCTTTGGTGGAAAAGGCGGTACCGTATTGTTTATTGTAGTCGGCAATGAAGGCTTCCAGTTTATCGCGGGTATGGCTGGATTGATACGCTGCTTTGGGATCGGCAGCCATCGGCAGTTCGTCACCGGGTAAGAAATCCTGCGCATCTTCATCATCATCATTTACCCCGTAGGTAAAAATAGTGGCTATGCGCAAATCGTGTTCACCGGCTTCTTTCTTGCGCTTAAAAATTTCGTAGTACTTGATCAGGTTCTCAATGCTGCTGACGGCAAACAAAGCCGAGAACTCCCTGCTGAATGTTTTCTGGTTGTGCCAGGCAATAATGTAATCGGCTATTTTATTCAGGCGATTCTCATCACTCCATACTTCGGGCCGGTCAATGTCTTCCACTTCAATATCCATAAACGTGTTGCCCTTTTGCCGGTAGCGACCAATGTATTCGATACCAAAGCGAAGCACGTTCTGATCGCGGATGGCATCGGTGATCACATACTTGTGCAAACATTCGCCAAACAAATCTTTGGTGGTACGTTTGCCCATCTCGTTCTTGCTGGCATTCTCGGCAAAGATGGGTGTACCGGTAAATCCGAATAACTGGGCTTTATGGAAATATTGTTTGATGCGTTCATGTGTTTCGCCAAACTGCGAACGGTGGCACTCATCGAAAATAAAAACTACCTTCTTGTCGCGTAAGTGTGTGAGTTTGTTCTCAAAATGCCGCTTTGAAATGGCGTTGTTTAACTTTTGAATGGTGGTAAGCACCAATCGTGTATCATCGGTAAGTTGCCTAACCAGTGATGCTGTATTATTGGTAACATCAACGCTGTCTTTCTTGAAGGCGTTGAACTCGTTCATAGTTTGATAATCCAGGTCCTTACGATCAACCACAAAGATTACTTTATGGACCTCCGGCATGTCCATGATGATTTGACTGGCCTTGAAGGAGGTAAGCGTTTTGCCCGAACCGGTAGTATGCCAGATGTAGCCGTTGTTGTTGCTGGTTCGTACTTGTTTCACTATGGCCTCTACCGCATAGTATTGGTAAGGGCGCAGGATCATCATGTTTTTAAAGGTTTCATTCATTACCACATAGTGTGAAATGAATTTGCCTAACTGATCGGGATGCAGGAATGCAGACGCAAAGGGCTGCAACTCGGTAATGATCTTATTATCACTGTTTGCCCAAAAGAATGTTTGCAATACAGATTGCAGCTGGTTGTTAGCTAAATACTTGGTGTTAACACCGTTACTAATGACAAAAACCTGCACATACTGAAACAAGCCGTGATTGCTCCAAAACGAATGCTTTTGATACCGGTTGATTTGATTGAACGCTTCTTTGATTTCAATACCTCTCCGCTTCAGTTCAATCTGAACCAGCGGCAATCCATTTACAAGCAGTGTAACATCATAGCGGTTCAGGAAAGACCCCTCCTGCTTAACCTGGTTGGTTACCTGAAACAGGTTCTTGCTCCAATCTTCATTATTAAAGAAGCGAACATAAAAAGCTGTACCATCCTCTTTAGTAAGCTGAAACCTGTCGCGCAGGCTTTTGGCTTTATCAAATACATTGCCTTTGGCAAGATGATTGAGCATTGCACCAAACTCTTTAGTGGTGAAAGAGGTGCTGTTAAATTTTTCTAATTGCGATTTAAGATTAGCCAATAACGCATCACCATCCTGAATAACAGCAAACGAATAGCCCAGCTTTTGCAGTTGGTCTATTAGTTGGTTTTCGAGTGCTGCCTCTGATTGCATTCAAAAAGATACGATTAGTTTCTTAATTGGTCAATGCTGACCCAAACGGTATATGCCGACTGAATACTCATACAAACATTTGCTGCAACAGCCCTTTTTTAAAGGTTTGGGTTTGGGTGATTTGCTGGTTTACGCTTTCAATTTTGGCATCCAACACGGTGAGGAAGCTGGCGATTTTTTGTTGTTCTTCAATCACCGGAATTGGCAACAACAAGTCTTTCAATTGGCCACCAGTTATTAGTGGCTGACCGGAACCGAAGATTAATTTATTAAGGTTGAAAAAGTTAAGGTAGTAGAAAATGTATTTGATACTTCTCGCTTCATTACAAGTCACAACCAAAGTATTATCTGACACTGCAAACTTTCCATCAACAAGATTAATGGTTCCAGCATTTGCTCCAACTCTTGCAATTAATATGTAACTTCCGTCATGAGAATATTCATTGGCGTTTCCAATTCTTCCAGTTGCCCTCGCATCTTTGCTCTGTCACTTTCCTTTATTGGTTTTCTCTTACCATCTAAGAAAATTGAAACATCAGCAAGTTTCCTTTTTGTCCAGCCACCCTTAAACTCTTTAAACCTCAACTTGGGAGCGAGTAAATTTTTCACGGTAGGTTTTTTGGGGGTTGGCATGGGCGCAATTGTCTGAATCAGGATTTACTTGATTTTAGGATTAGCAGGATTGTTCTTTGGATTAAATATTTTCTTGAATTGAAGGCTATTGCTTCCAAAGTTGATTAAGAGTCCAACGGGCTTATCATAGGCCACCACATAGTTTTTTGCTTGTGCCAGATGTACATCTTCCAGGTTTGTTAATGCTTTTAACTCAACAATCACCTGATTCTCTACCACAAAATCAGCCCGTCTTGTCCCCACATCAATGCCTTCATAATAAATGGTATGTTCTTCTTCGCGCACAAATTTCACTCCGGCTCTTTCCAATTCAATTGCTAAACATCGCTGGTAAATCACTTCCTGAAAGCCATTGCCCAATGTGTTGTGAACTTTCATCGCGCAGCCATTAATCTTATATGTAATATCATCCAAGCTCATTGTCTGAATCAGGATTTAGTTGATTTTAGGATTTTCATGATTCTTGTTTCCTTCATTACATTTTGTAGTAGCAACATTATTTCAATTCACTAACAATCCTGTTAATCTTATCATCCTGCAAATCCTGATTCAGACAAATGGGCTTTCAATCCCCAACTCCTTACAATACTTCTCAATGGTGGCATCGGTAGCTTTCATATCGGTTTCAAGCTTCTTCAGTTCTTTGGCTACGGCCTTCAGGTTTACGGCTTCTTCTTCTTCGAACGTATCCACATAGCGCGGTATGTTCAGGTTGTAGTCGTTCTCGGCAATCTCTTGCAAGGTGGCTACGTAGCTGTACTTGTCTTCGGCTGTGCGGGCTTTGTAGGTGTTTACAATCTTGTCGATATCCTGCGGGCGCAAATAGTTTTGCGTTTTTATTTTCTCAAAGTGCTGGCTGGCATCAATAAAGAGTACGCTGCCGGCATGCTCGCGCTTTTTCTTTATCACCATAATGCAGGTGGGTATGCCGGTGCCGTAAAAGATGTTGGCCGGCAGACCGATGATGGAATCAAGGTAGTTTTTCTCTTTGATTAAATACTCGCGTATGTGGCCCTCGGCCCCACCGCGGAAGAGCACACCGTGTGGCAACACACAGGCCATGGTGCCGTTATCGGCCAGGTGATGTATCATATGCTGCACAAAGGCAAAGTCGGCCGTGCTTTTGGGTGCGAGCTTCCCATAGGCGGCATAGCGGTCGTCACTCATAAACAAGGGGCTGGCGCTCCACTCGGCCGAGAAGGGCGGGTTGGCCACAATGGCTTCAAACTTCAGGTCCAGGTGGGCTGGACGTTCCAGCGTATCTTCATTCCTAATTTCAAATTCATTGTACCGCTTATTGTGCATAATCATGTTCATGCGGCACAGGTTGTAGGTAGTGGGATTACTCTCCTGCCCGTAGATTTTACCTACGTTTTTCACTTCGCGGGCTACGCGCAACAGCAACGAGCCGGAACCACACGTGGGGTCGTACACATTTTTGAGTTTGGTTTTGCCCACGGTAACAAGGCGCGCCAGCACGGTGCTTACTTGTTGTGGTGTATAGAACTCACCGGCCTTTTTGCCGGCACCACTGGCAAACTTGCCGATGAGGTATTCGTAGGCATCGCCTAATATATCTTGCTGGGGATTGTCGAGTTCAAAATCAATTTTATCAAGGTGCTGCATGATCCTAACAACCAGTTTATTCTTTTCGTCTTCCGTTTTTCCAAGTTTGCTGCTTGTTAAATCGATGTCTTCAAAAAGGTGACTGAACTCTTCTTCGCTGCCTGAGCCCATCGTGCTCTGCTCAATATTGGTGAGGATTTTAGTGAGATCGTCTAATATAAAATGCGGTATACCTTCTGCATTGATCCGCGAAGCAAGTGCACCGAAAAGCTCAGATGGTTTTAGAAAATAGCCCAACGTATCAATTGCTTCTTCGCGTACATAAGCAAGTATCTCCTTGTCTGATTTTGAAGTTTCGTCAATATCCAGGTAGGTAATACCATCAGGTTTTAGAACATCATCAGCATACGTGTGCATGCGTTCGCTCAGGTATTTGTAGAAGATGAAGCCGAGAATATAATCGCGGAAGTCATCGGCATCCATCTTGCCGCGGAGGGTATCGGCTATTTTCCAGAGTTGTTGTTCGAGTTGTTCGGGCATGGGTTGAGCAATCAGCGTACAAGCTACTGATCAAAAACTAAACAGTCAACGAAAGAATGGATAACAGGAGTGTCTACAACAACCCCTGTTCCTCCAGCTTCCCCTTCAGCTTTTCGTGGTTGGCCCAAAACTTTTTTTCAATGTCGCGCGAAAGTTTTTGAAACTCCGCTGAGCGCTCAATGGGGGTTTTGTCGGGGGCTTTGTTCAGAAACAGGATGATCCAATATTGGATGTTGTCTTCCTGCGTAAAAAGCCTGAGGTGCTCCAAGGCTTTGTCGCGGTTGTTTTCTTCACAATACCACGCCACCAGGCCAAGGTGTTTGTAGGCCGTTTCGGTACGCGCTAAAAACTCGCGGTAGCTGGCATAAAACTGTTTAGCCTGTTCATGCTCGCCCATCTTGTCATATATTTTCCCGATCAGCAAATTCTCGTGTTGGAACACATCCAGCTTTTGGGTTTCGCGGTAGCGGTTAAAGCGTTGATAACAAACGTAAGCTGTATCGTATTCGCCCAGGTAGTAACTTACCTTGCCAATGTCTTGCAGTATATCGAAGCGCGTAGTGTCTTTGTTGAATTCCTTCACCAGCAGGGTGCGTGTTTGCTTCAGGTTTCCGGTTTTGGCATACAGCGCAAACGCGCGTATGTAGCGCGCAAAGGCATTCTCGGGGTAGTAGGTGAGGGCCAGGTCAAACTGCTTTAATGATTCCTCTACAAAACCGGTTTGAATAAGTGCATTGCCCAGCCGCAGGTGGAAGTAGCTTATCTCAACCGAATCTGTGCCTTCGGCACCGAGGCGCATGCCACGCAGCGCATACTCCAGGTACTTGCCGGTGTTAGGCAGGTACAGGCCATAGAGGTCGCTCAGTAACCCGATGAGTTGTGTGGAGTTGGGATTGTACTCCAATCCTTTTTCGAGGTAGGGCAGTGCTTGTGTGTATTCTTTCTGTACCATAAAGTACATGGCCTTGGCGGTGAAGGCTTCACCCAGCGTAGGATCGTAGAGCAACGCTTTGTCGGCATAGTTGTCGAGCGCAGTAACGTATTTTTTTTCTGCTTTGAATATGTCGAGGTTGTAGCACGCCATACCGGCACAGGCATAGGCGAGGGCAAAGGTGTTGTCTAGCGCGATGGCCTCATCGAAGTGAACCAATGCTTGCTGCAAGTTGGATTCACCGTTGCGCCTGAGCAAGTCGAGGCCTTTCAAGAAGGCATCGTACGCCTGCAGGTTTTGCGTAGGAATTTTTTCGATGCGGTTTTTTTCTGCAGGTGTAATCACTGCCTGAATTTCCGCGGCAATGTCTTTTGAAATTTCCTGTTGCAGGGCAAAGATGTCGCTGACTTCGCGCCTGTATTGTTTGCTCCACAGGTGGCGGTCGGTGGCGCCATCAATCAGCTGAATGGTAAGCACAATGCGGTCGTCCATCTTCTGGCCGCTGCCTTCAATAAAGTACGTGGCATTTAATTCTTTCGCCAGCTCGGGTATCGTTTTGTTGCTGTGGCGGTATTTTTCGGCCGAGGTGCGGCTGAGCACGCTCAGGTCTTTGATCTTTTGCAGGTTGTTGAGGGTGGCTTCCATCAAGCCGTTGATGAGGTACACGTTGGTGGAGTCGGCACTGTCGTTTTTGAACGGCAGCACCACTATGGATTTTTCAATTGCTTTTTTTTCTTCAGCAATTAGGTTGGTGAACACAAACCAACTCACCGCAACAAGTGGCAGCGTGATAAGCGCAGCAAGCCAATACCATTTTTTTTGCTGTGTGGGCGGAGCCTGTTGTGGAACGGGTTCTTCCGTTGCGCGCTTGCCGGCTTCGCCCGGTGGGTAGCCATAGTATTCGCGAAAGCATTTAATAAAATAAGAGGTGCTGTTGAAACCCACCTGGTGCGATACTTCCGACACGTTTAGCCCGGTGGTGCGCAGCAACGCCATGGCACGCTTGAGCCGCACTTCGTTGATGAGCTGACTCACCGACAGGTTGGTGGCCTTTTTCACTTTGCGCAACAGGTTGGAGCGGCTCATGTTCATGGCCTCGGCCAGCTCGCTAACGCCAAACTGCTCTTCCGCAAGGTGTTCTTCAATCTTGGCGGTGAGTTGGTTCAGGAATTCAAGGTCGTGGGGAGAGGCGTTGCTCATGGAGAAATGAAATGCGGATTGGGATTGAAAAGTACGGTTTTCAGTCTGCGAAGGTAAGGCTTCACAGGCATTTGCGTCAAAATTTATATCGATGCGTCAAAATTTATGCGCTTTGGAGCAAAGTTGATGGCTTTGTGCGCATGGCTGTTTAGTGGGCCCTTCCGGTTGCCCGTTTCTTTGCGGCAACTAAAAACGTAACCAAAAATCGAAAAATCATGAAAACAGTAGTTCCCTATTTTATTTCTTCAATCACGAAAGTATCCCTGTGGGCGGTAGTATTGGTGTTAACAGCCTGTGGTGTAAAAGAGAATGCACAAGGGCAAGGGGCAAAAGCTCCGGATGTTGATTTACACACGGCAGTAGTCAGTGAAAACCTGGAGGCGGTAAAGCAGCACATTGCTGCCGGCAGCGATTTGAATGTAAAAGATCCGTTTGGTGGTTCGAGCCCGCTGATCAGTGCGGCTGTATTTGGTAAAACCGAAGCGGCAAAGTTATTACTGAACGCAGGTGTCGACATCAACTTTCAGAACAACGATGGTTCTACTGCGTTGCACACGGCTGCTTTCTTTTGCCGGCCGGAGATTGTGAAGCTGCTGCTGGAAAAAAATGCCGACACGACTATTCGGAATACGTATGGCGCTACTGCGTATGATAATGTAGCCGGACCGTTCAGTGAGTTGAAAGATGTGTACGGCATGATGGAGCAGTCGCTCGGCCCGATGGGGTTGAAGCTGGACTACGCGTACCTCGAAAAGACGCGCCCGGAGATAGCGGAGATGTTGAAGTAGTCTCCTCGTCATTGCGAGGAATAGCGCTGGCAAGTGCGTAGGCATGACGAAGCAATCCCTCATTATATAGTATAAGCTAATTTTAAAATTCGGATTGCTTCGTCCCCCTGCCCTCATCCCTTCCTTTTGCTCCTCGCAATGACGGTTAAAAAAAATGCAACCAACAAAACAAACAATGAGACGTTACGACATCGACTGGCTTCGCATAATAGCCATCGGGCTACTTTTGATTTACCATGTAGCCATTGGCTTTCAACCCTGGGGAGGCATGATTGCGTTCATCACCAGCAAAGAACCCTGGGCGGCCTTGTGGACACCCATGATGGTGATCAACATCTGGCGCATACCGTTGTTGTTTTTTGTGTCGGGCATGGGCGTGTACTTTGCCATGCAAAAACGCAACTGGAAACAACTGATTGCTGAACGTGCACAACGCATTCTGCTGCCGTTCGTGTTCGGCATGTTTGCCATCGTGCCACTTCACCTGTTGATACTCCGTTATCATTTTAATTTATCGTTAACGTACACATGGGATCCCGGTCACCTGTGGTTTCTCGGAAATATTTTTGTGTACGTGCTGGTGCTTTCCCCGCTGTTGTTTTACCTGAAGCACAACGAGCACAGCAAGGTGGTGCGCACCATTCAAACCGTGTTGCGTCATCCATTGGGGTTGTTGGTGGTAGTCGCTTTCTTTTATGCGGAAGTAGCCATACTAAAACCTTTTCCTTTTGAACTGTACGCAAGGACCTGGCACGGATTCTTTCTGGGCTTGCTGGCTTTCTTTTTCGGCTACTGTTTTGTGTTGAGCGGGGAGGCCTTCTGGCAGATGATTCAGCGATGGCGGTGGTTGTTCTTGTCGGTGGCGGTAAGCCTGTTTGTGGTTCGCGTATTTTATTTGATTATGCGCACACCTGATTATTTGATTGTCATCGAATCGTTCAGTTGGATTTTAGCCGTGCTTGCATTTGGTAGTTTGTACTTAAACAAACCGGGCAAGGCATTAACCTATTTGAGCGAAGCAGCCTACCCGGTATACATTGTGCACATGATTTTTTTGTATCTCGGTTCGCACCTTGTGTTTCAATGGGCGATACCCGTTCAGCTACAGTTTGTACTGGTATTGGTATTTACGTTTGCCGGATGTTTTGCTTCGTTTGAAATTATTCGCAGGGTGAAATGGATAAGGCCGTTGTTTGGGTTGAAAGCGGAAAGATAAACGCGCTGATGACCAAGCATAAACAAGAAATCCCGCGTAGGCGGGATTTCTTTGTCATGTTACTTACGAATAGCGATCAGAAGAACTTCCGCAATAAGTTCAGTACGCGTTGTCCGCTTTCTTCCTTACCGTTTAAGATTTGATCGAATACTTTTTTATCTTCTTCCGAAATGTCAGTCTTAAACTGAACACCATTTGAAATCTCTTTTGAGCCCATGTGCCAACTTGGGAATGATTTTTCTTTAATTGGATTATAAGAGATCATCATCGGATTGGAATGACGGTCATCTTTTTTGATTTTATCGTACAAATCCATGATCACCTTTGCCTCGCCCTCAACGAGTTGGATAAACTTGGTATCGGAATACAACAAAACCCCGGTGATGTTTAGTGGGGGATTGTTCTTTTTACAGGAATTCAGAATGTTTTCGATTTCAGCCGGTGTGCAATTGGGTTTTCGATTGCTTACGTAGACAAGTTGAGATAGCATAATGATAGTTTGAGTTAAAATTTACATCTTCAAAACAGGGTGCAGGGGATATTGTTTTCAGGAAAGCAAAATAATTCACTCAGTTCCTTGCTTTTGCTTTATGTGAAGGATTGATCGGCCGGCCTATTCTTGCTGATTCCTTTTGTATTGGAGTATGTATACTTACTTCTTCAGTAAATCAAATAGACGGGTGTTGATGTAAAGCGTTTCCTTCCAAACCTGCTTTGACTTGAGAACATGAATGCTTTCTAATTGCTTTAAGTATTTGGATGCTGTGATACGGGAGATATTCAGGCGGGAGGTTAAAATTTCTGCTTTACAGTAAGGATGCTCAAATAAAATTTCTATCAGTTCTTTATCGTAGACTTGGGGCGCTTCTTTCTTGATTTTCTCTTGTGTACTGATGAAAAGTTTTTGAATGACTTTTATCTGCTCGATAGTTTCACGAGAAGTTTTCTCTACACCTTTTAGCATATACAGAATCCAATCTTCCCATTTGTCTTTTGTACGAACTTCCTGAAGAAGACGATAATATTCTGCTTTATTTTGAATGATGTACTCACTTAAGTACAGGATGGGACTTTCCAATAAATCATTAAGAATAATTTGCAATATGTTAATTATTCTTCCTGTTCGACCATTACCATCATAGAAAGGGTGAATGCTTTCAAATTGATAATGCTGCACAGCCATTTTAATAAGAGGTGAGATATCATCTTGTTCATTGATGTACTCGTCTAAATTCTTTAAGAGTTTTAAAATTACCTCATGGTCATCGGGAGGTGTATAGATGACTTTATTGGTGGAAGCGTTTCTCAACGCAGTGCCCGGAAGTTTTCTGATGCCGGCATTATTTTCTTCCAGAATTTTTTGAATTGTGATGATTGCATTCGTGCTTAGAAAACCTTTTTTCTTAATGAAGTTAAAGCCAAACAATGCTGCCTCGCGATAGCGCAATACTTCTTTTGTAGCCGGGTCGGGGTCAATTCCTTTAGCAGAAAGTGCCTGATACAGTTTATCTTGTGTTGTGATTACATTTTCAATTTCAGAGCTGGCTTTTGCTTCTTTAAGAATAACGGCATTTAACAGGATAGAAGGGTTGGGCAACGTTGGAGCCAAGCCTTTTAATTCAGCCAAGGCAACCGAGGACTTCACCAATTGACGGAGCACCTTCACGGTTTCAATTTTTTCCCGTTTTGGGGGCAGTGTAGGTAGGCTATTATACGGTTTCTCGGCAGATTCCTTCATGTAAAGCGTTTATACCGGGTAAGATTGTCATGTAAAGATAACGATAAATATTTTACATGATAAGGTTATCATGTAAAGAAACTATACATGATCAAAAACTGACGTGAGCCCTACTGCGCAGGATAAAAAAGATCACTTCTTCAGCGTAAAGGCTTTCACCCCTTCGTTTGTAATGATTACGGGTTTAATCAAGCCGTTTTCATCAAAGTACATTTCATCCATGCACACCACACGTGCGTTGCGGTCGGTTTGGTTGAGTGGCCTGCGGTGATAAACAATAAACCACTTGTCGGTGCCGGGTGGATGTATCACGGAATGATGCCCCGCACCGGTAGCTACTTCGGGATTTTGTTGCAAAATTTTTCCAACACGCTTAAACGGACCTAAAGGTGAATCGGCAATGGCGTACGCCACACTGTAGTCGGGGCCGGTCCAACCTCCTTCCGACCACATAAAGTAGTACCGGTTGTTGCGCTTGAACATGAATGGCCCTTCTACATAATGCTCGGGCGTGATCTCTTTAAATATAGTTCCATCGGCAAACGGGATAAAGCCAGTGAAGTCGTTATTGAGTTGTGCGATGTTGCAATGTCGCCAACCTCCGTAGATCAGGTAATAGGTTTCGCCATCATGAAACACAAACTGATCAATGGGTTGTGCACCGTTGTGAAACTTATCGACTAGTGGTTTCCCAAGATGATCTTTGAAGGGTCCTTCCGGTTTGTCGGCAACAGCCACACCAATGCCACCGTATTCGTTATCGCTTTGAATGTCGTTACCACCAAAAAAGAGGAAGTAGCGATTACCCTTTTGAATGATGGACGGAGCCCAGAGTGCCCGCTTCACCCATTTTACGTTGGCAGTGTCAAGCACGCGGCTATGCTTGGTCCAATGAACGAGATCAGGAGAGGAGAATGCATCCATGAACACCTGTTGGTCGTAGGGTGCCGAGTAGGTGGGGTATATCCAGTAGGTGTTGTTAAAGATGATGCCTTCTGGGTCGGCATACCAGCCGGAGAATACCGGGTTTGGGGCTTTACATTGCGGGATAGTGGAGGAAGCCAGAAAAAGAAAAGTGATTATGTATTTTGCTTTAAACATCATGGTTTGAAGTTAAGGAGAATAAGTAGAGTTAGGGGGAAATTTCCAGGTTGGTTTTGCGGTAAGTGTTTAAACGTATACATTTGCAATCCCAAAATTAACCGAGACACAGAGGAGTGGCAGAGCGGTTGAATGCATCGGTCTTGAAAACCGACAGCCCTTCACGGGGCTCGGGGGTTCGAATCCCTCCTCCTCTGCGAGTACAAAAAAAAATCCCGCGAAAGCGGGATTCTTTGTTTTATGTCAATCCGGATGCGGAGTAGGTTAATTTTCCTCCGTAAAATCGGGGAAGTAGCGCTTTACCTCCTTGTTGTTAAACTGAGGGGCTCCCTTTTTATAGGCATCCAACTCCAGCAGCACAATACGCTGATCATTTAGCACCAGGCGCAGTTTATCAATGTCTTTTTCAAAGTCAAGGTTCCTGCGCGAGGTCTTTGAGGCATACTTTCGGGCAAATTCATCACCCGCGCTCTGTACCCGGTTACGGATGTCCACATTGATTTTGATTTTATCCATGATGTCATCCTTCGATTTGCCAATCACTTCGGTTGCCTCCAGTGTATTTAACGTAAGTACGGTAGTGCCCCCAACGGTTGATACAATCTTCGACTGATCAGTTTCGAGTATGGTGGGCGAGAGGCCCGTTACCGCACCAAGGGATGCATTGACCATAGAGCGCTTGCGCTTTCCTTTTCTGGCGCGCTTGTAATCGTCATTCAGTTTTTTCTGATTCTCATCCAGGGTGCGAAGCAGGTCGCCAGCCGCCATCAGGTTTGACCTGTATTTTTGGTATTGCAAGCCATCTTTTTCGGCCAGGTTTTCTGCATCATTTACCGTAATGGTGATTTTTCGCTGTACGCGATTGGCTGAATTGTCCAGCGCAAAAAATGTAAGCTCTACCAGGTGTTTCTTTTTTACATCGTCAACAAAATCGTACCCCGGTTCCCAGATAAACTCATATTGCAGAGGCGTGTTTTCTTTCAGTGCCGATTGCCCTACCCGGTTATCGGAAGAAACAAAACCGGCACTGCGAACATTATCGTCTCCGTTCGGATCGGAGATATAAAGTTTCAGGTTTAAGGTTTCGTCTTCCTTAATGGAAAAACTGCTGTCGCCCGGCACAATTAAAATTTCGGGTGGCAGATCAAGTTGTGTTTGTGCAATGCGCAGTTTGCCCACCGTTTCACCTTTCAACGGTTGATCCTGTACAACAAACTCCAGCATGATTGGGTTGTTGCGCAGCGCGTTGAATTGATTGCGCGAAGGAGACCAACTGATTAGTCCTTGCGATGAGAGCGTCATCCCTTCTGGCAGTTGCGAAAGGTTTGGCTTAAATACAATCGGATCACCATCCGGATCAAACACATATTCACTGGGAATCTGGTAACTGTTTCGGGTGGATTGTTTTACGTAAAACACCGGTAGTTCATCCACTTGTGGTGAGCGGTTGGTATGCTGCACTTTGAACACCACCGTTTGGCGAATACGATTTCCATCAGCCCAGAGGGCTTGAAAAATTACTGGAAACTCTTTTGTGAGCTCAACGCGATTAACAAGATCGAACGATGGTGTCCAGTTGAAATGCCCGGCAGAATCAAGTTGAAATCCTAAAGGTTCGGTGTCAATAATGGAGAACGTAACCGGAGGATCATCGGGATATGCTGTTACACGGAAGCTGAAGTCTTTTCCTTCCTGCAACGTATTCCATCCGGTAAGATTCGGAAAAATAATATCGTGTCCATTCTGGCCTAACGCGCAGTAGGAAATGAGCAGGAGGGAAAGATATGTGTATCTTAGCTTCTTCAAGGTTTAAATTTTGGTTTGCAAAGTTAGTAAGATCACCGGTGCATCACATGGCAGGTAAGAAAAAGACGGTAAAAGCTGAAAATTTTTTTGAAGATGTGTACGAGGTAGTAAAGCTCATTCCGAAAGGGCGTGTAACCAGTTATGGTGCCATTGCGCATTACCTGGGTACGCGCATGAGTGCGCGCATGGTGGGGTGGGCCATGCATGGCGCCCCAAAGGGAGTACCTGCGCATCGTGTTGTAAACAGTAAAGGCCTGCTTACGGGAAAGGTGCATTTCAAAACGCCAGTAACCATGCAACGCCTTTTGGAGAAAGAGGGCATTGAGGTGATCAACGACAAAATCACACACCTTACCGATCTATTCTGGGATCCATCGAAGGAATTGCTCTGACAGAGGTCAGATTCTGGAATCAACCTTCCCAAAAGTGGAAGAAACTGAAACAGCGCCCTTCAAATTAGCCTGAAAACGCACTTTTTCGAAAAGGCATGCGGTTGGCATATGGGTTAGTCAAACAAATGGCTCAGACCCATGAAAACCCTCTTCAAGTCTCTGTTTGTACTGGTTCTTCTCACTGCCCCGGCAGTGCAGGCTGCCCCGCGCGAAGAAGCGGTAGATGTAGTGCCATCGAAGTACAAAAATCTCTTCGTCTTTAAGGCTGAAAGAAAGTTTGTGGGCGCCACAGTTGAGGTATACTATTCGAACGGTGATCTGGTAACCACACACACGATGGAGAAACGCAAAATGATCATCGATTTCTGTGATGTAAAATTTGGTGAATACACCATCCGCATTAAAAAAGGTAATGAGGTTGAGGAGTATCGCTATGTAAAGAAATAAGGCTGCATTTGCAGTAAAGGTCAACACCAACGTGGGGTTGGTTTTAATCGGGTTAAGGTCGCTACCAAACGGAGTGACCTTTTCCTTTTTACAGGGTTTGTGTTTTTTCAGCTTTGCGTGAAATCAACCACAATCCAATGAATGTGATGATTCCGTTCACCAGTAAAATTTCAAAGCTGAATACATAGCCATTGAACCAGGCTTTTGAATTCGTGCTCAACAGGTAGGAGATGGCAGGCGACAGCAGGCAAACAATCGGAACGATTCTGTCGCGCACCTGTCTTTTGGTGAACAATCCGAAGGCAAACAAACCGAGTAAGGGTCCGTATGTGTAACCGGCAACACCCAGTACCGCATCAATCACCGAACGGTCATTTACTTCTTTAAAGATGAGAATGATGATGAGGAACAACAATGAAAACCCGATGTGCACAATCAATTTCTGGCGTTTACGTGTTACCTCGGGTTTGTTTTTGAAGTTTAGAAAATCGATACAGAAGGAAGTAGTCAGCCCCGCTAAAGCAGAATCGGCACTGGCGTAAGAAGATGCTGTGATGCCCAGGATGAAGAAAATACCGACTAACAAGCTGAATTCATTCAACGCCAGGTAAGGAAACAATTCATCGCTTACCGCGGGAATTGAAATGGCATGTTGTTCGGCATATAAATACAGCAGGGCACCAAGGGCAAGGAACAACAGGTTTACAAACACGAGTGTTAAGCTGAACCAGAACATATTCTTCTGTGCTTCACCTAAGGTTTTACACGTGAGATTCTTCTGCATGATCTCCTGATCCATGCCCGTCATGGTAAGCGCAATAAATGCTCCGCCAATAAATTGTTTCCAGAAGTACATGGGTGAGTTCACATCATCGAAATAGAAGATCTGTGAATACCGACTTTGTTCAATGGCATCCACCATTTCTGAAAAGGAAAGTCCGAGGCGCGAAGCGATCTGCCATACGGCAATCACCACAGCGGAAACGAGAAAGAATGTTTGAAAGGTGTCGGTCCACACAATGGTTTTAATGCCGCCCTTGTTGGTGTACAACCAAATAAGCACAATGGTGGTGGCCACGGTAACATAAAACGGAATGTTCCAGGCATCAAACAAAAACAGTTGCAGTACGGTAGCTGCGAGGTACAACCGTAACGAGGAGCCAATAGTACGCGATACCATAAAAAAGAATGCCCCGGTTTTATACGACCAGAAATCGAAGCGCTGCTCCAGGTAGGTATAAATAGAAATAAGGTTGAGTCTATAATATAATGGCATTAAAATGCCGATGATGGCCCAGTAGCCCAATATGTAGCCAAGTACTACCTGAAAATACCCAAATCCGATTTTACCTACGTTGCCCGGAACAGAAATGAAGGTTACTCCGGAAAGCGAGGCGCCAATCATGCCGAAGGCCACCAAATACCAGGGCGATTGCCGATTGGCTGTAAAAAAAGTGTGTGTATCGGCTCCACGCGAGGTAAACCACGATATAAGAATCAACACAAGAAAATAGACCGAAATGATGCTGATAACCAGTGTGGGCGTCATTGAAAATAGTTTGATGCAAAAAATGCTGAAATACCCTGAAATCCAAATCAACCATTGCACTGAATTTTGTGTTAATTTTGCGATTGACTCAAAACGGCCTATGCAAAACATGTATCAGGAAGAAACATTAACCGATGTGCTCGAAGTAACCGAGACCACCGAGCTGATGGAGTTGGTTGTTTTTAATGATGACATCAACACGTTTGAGCATGTTATTGATACGTTGATTAAGGTGTGCAAGCATTCAATCGAGCAGGCAGAACAATGCACCTGGATCATTCATTATCGCGGAAGGTGTACTGTTAAAAACGGAGCCTTTGATTTTCTGAAGCCTATGCGCGATGCCATTTGTGAAGCAGGAATTGATGCAAAGATTTTATAACGGTTGGTAACGCGTGGAATATCCTTCCAAACTTATTGAAGAAGCAGTAGCCCAGGTTTCTAAGCTGCCCGGCATCGGAAAGAAAACGGCCTTGCGTTTGGTGCTTCATCTTGTAAAAGAAAAAGAAGAGAGCACATTCGCCTTAACGGAAGCGCTGAACAGACTTCGGGCGGGTATTCAATTCTGTAAACATTGCCACAACATTTCAGATGCAGAAGTTTGTTCTATCTGCACAAGCCAGAAACGCGATCGCTCAACAGTGTGCGTGGTGGAAAACACCAACGATGTGATGGCCATTGAAAATACATCGCAATACAGGGGCTTGTATCATGTGCTGGGTGGAGTCATATCGCCCATGAATGGCATCGGGCCGGGTGAATTGAAAATTGAATCGTTGTTGGATCGCCTCAATCACGGCCAATCGGAAGTAAAAGAACTGATACTGGCCTTGAGCCCCACCATGGAAGGCGACACAACCTCTTTTTATATTCACAGGCGCGTGAAAGATATGCCGGTGAAGGTGAGCGTAATTGCACGCGGCATTCCGGTAGGTGGCGATCTGGAATATGCCGATGAGATTACCCTGGGGCGAAGCATTGTGGCACGCACGCTCTTCAACTAATCTTTCATTTGGGTTTCACATTCGCGTAGAAATCTTTTTCTTTGTTGACTTTCCTGAAATGCTATGAACCAACTATCCCAGCGCCTGAATGCTTTTGAAGAATCTGCAACCTTAGCCATGGCCGCCAAAGCCCGCGAATTTAAAAGTCGCGGTATTGATGTGATCAGCTTAAGCTTGGGTGAACCTGATTTCAAAACCCCTCAGCATATCTGCGAAGCGGCAAAGAAGGCGATTGATGATGGAAAATATTTTGCCTATCCCCCGGTAGCCGGGTATGTTGATTTTCGGGAGGCGTTGGCAGCGAAGTATCAGAAGGAGAATAACGTTCCCTATAAAGCCGAGAATATTGTGGTATCAAACGGGGCCAAGCAATCCATTGCCAATGCGATGCTGGCTATTCTGAATCCGGGAGATGAAGTGATTATTTTTTCACCCTACTGGGTTAGCTATGATGCGTTGGTTCGATTGGCAGAGGCGAAGCCGGTATTGGTAAAGGGCGGTATTGAAAACGATTTTAAAGTAACAGCCGCACAGGTTGAAAAGGCGATTACGTCAAAAACGCGCGTAGTGATTTTTTCATCGCCTTGTAATCCTACCGGTTCAGTTTTTTCGCGGGCTGAGCTGGAGACTATCTCAAAAGTTATTTTGAAGCATGAGAATATTTTAGTGATCGCGGACGAAATTTACGAGCACATCAATTTTACGCATGAGCGCGTAAGCATTGCCGCTTTGCCGGGTATGTTTGAGCGCACCATTACGGTAAATGGTTTTGCCAAAGGCTTTGCCATGACGGGCTGGCGCGTGGGGTATATTGCTGCGCCCAAGTGGATAGCCGATGGGTGTAATAAAATTCAAGGCCAGCTCACATCAGCCAATTGTTCCATTGCACAGCGAGCCGCCCTGGCCGCCATCACCGGTGATTTGGCACCCACCAATGCCATGGTGGAGGCTTATAAAAAGAGGCGCGAGATTGTTTATGAGTTGCTGAAGGATATACCCGGCATTAAAGCCAACTATCCGCAAGGCGCCTTTTACTTTTTTCCGGATGTAAGTTTCTATTATGGTAAATCGGACGGGGAGCGCACCGTTAAAAATGGTGATGATTTGTGCATGTTCTTGTTAGAGAAAGCCCACATTTCGTTGGTACCCGGTAGTGCTTTTGGCGATGATAATTGCGTCCGGCTTTCATATGCAGCTTCAGAAGAAGATTTGCGGGAAGCGCTTGCGCGCATGAAGAAAGTTTTGGCTACGCTTAACTAGCAGGTTGAAGCACGACCAGGCTTTTCATGTGCTGGATTTTTTCGTGCATTCGTTTAAAGAATTTGTTGCGCTCTTTTTCGGCTGTGCTGCTTATCAAGGTTGATTTGTTGCGCAGGTTGGTGAGGTAACGTTCAATATGCTGGCAGAAACCTTCCTGAGAGGTGCTTAAAATGTTCATCGTATTGTATGTGATAAACGACACCCGCTTATCGCCCATCATAAACAGAATGGTGGTTTCTGCTATCATGATTTCATTTTTGTACAGGTTGTAATTTTTATCCGATCCGTTTTTTGATCCATCTGCAGCGCGTTGCTGTATCAATTTCACCATTTCGGTAAAGTCATCGTACAGTTTTAAAGCAAACTCAGGAGTGATAAATCCGCTTTCATAGTAGTAGTTTATTTGACTGAGCGTAACATTTAACGTTTCATCACTCCAGATTTCCGTGCTGGGAATAGTGGCGTAAAGTTCCCATGCGCGTTTTCCGGTGGCAAGTAAATCTTTTGTGATGATGTTTGTATTATAGGATTCGTTGGCATACTGCGGATAGTTGTGGTACGACTTCATCCAGAAAAACATTTTAAATGAAGCCAGATCGGGAAACTGGAAATAATGAAACAACGGAATATCCTTTGCTGAATAAACCAACTCTCTTTCAGGAAAACTGCTGATCATTTTTAAATTGTCCAGCACCGACTGCAACCATTTTTCAAAAGTGAAGCTGGTGGCATCAATAGCCCGATGATGAAAGGAAACAATGTCGGAGTTGGGTGACAACAGGTTGTCGAGTGAAATTTTAAAATGGCTGCAAATGATTTTGACCTCATCCAGCGATAATACGGTTTCACCGCGGATTCTTCGGTAGGCGCTATCCCGGCTAACGTGCAAAAGCTCGGCTAGCTCTTCAGCAAATGAAATATTTGGCTGCAGGCGTTGACGAACCTGTTCGAGGAAGGACGATTGAATGCTGTCCTGCGGCATAACGTTGATAAGGATTAGCGATTGAGCAATTAATATTACAGTAATTCAGGGGCTTTTACAACCCAAATCACTGCTCACCACGAAACTGCTTCTGCAGCGGACCGGCCTTTTCCAGGTCTTCCAGCACCTTTTTATCAAGTGGTGTGTCTTTGATCACGTTGTAGTTATCCCAGAATTCTTTGTTGTAGGGTTGATCCTGATACTGTAACCCGTAGTTACGCATGCGTTCGGTAGCGCCAATGCGCTCATGGGTGTTGGCTTTTATTTCGTTAACAAGAAGTTGTTGAAAGAGTTCGGTTTCAAATTTCAACTCATTGGTTTTGATGTCGTGCCAGGTCACTTTTGAGGTGATGCTCATAAAGCTCAGGTACATCTTTCCGTTAACCGGCCGGAAGTCGATTGTTTTTTTTAAGCCGGCAAACCGGCTTACCAGATTTTTCTTTCTGCCCACCAGTTCATTGGATGAGCCAATTTCAAATTCAAGATGAATAATGGAGTAATCCTGTTTGTTGACAAAAATTTTCAGCAGGTAGTCTTGTGTGTGGGAGATAACGTAAATTTCATGTCCATTATAATAGGAGTCTGGTTCACGCAACATCGCATTGTACATCTCTTCGCGTGCCTCAATTTGCCTGTAGCGTATGTTGTTATGTAAAAGTAAATCTTCCAACAAATTATCCTGATCAAAGTAGGTTGTGAATTTACTTTCATACCCAATGCTTTTCCTCACCTCCAAAAGCCTTACGCGTTCCCGCAGTTTGAATTTGTTACGTGGTTCGCGGTAATCTTCATCATAAATTTTTACAGCTGCTTCCAGCAATGAAATGTTGGTGTTGGCCACTTTCTTCACATCACGATAAAATCCCTCCAGCATAAAGGGGCTCATCGGAAAATTTTGTTCGATTCGATTTAGTGCGATCCGGAGAATATCACCACCTGAAAGAGAGTCACGAACAATAACCTCATTCAATATGGTGGTTGATTTAGACAGCTCAAAAATTACCTGACCATTGCCAGAGATTGACCATACCGGGCTTTCATAGCTTTGGTACCCCAACATGCTGATCAGCAGGATTTCATTTCGGTATTCTTGCGGAATATGGAAGTCAAACTCGCCTTGCAGGTTGGTAATGGTACCTATCGATTTACCGTTTATACCAACCGTAGCGAAGGTTAGCGGTTCACGCGTTTCTTTATCAACCACCTTCCCGGAAATGGTGATTTTTTGGGCATGGGTTTGCCATGCCAGAAGGGTAAAAGCCGCTATAGCCAGGTAAAATTTCATAGAATCGATAAAAATGGACATTCAGCAGGTTCTTTCAAATGCGAGGTAAGATTATCTGCATTTTTGCAGGTTTGCCGCCAAAATGAATTCCTTAGCCGATTTATCTTCGTTCTGTGTACCTTTAAAAAGCAAATTGCCGAATTGATTAACCTTGAGTCGATACCGCGCATCTGGAGAAAGGCATATTTCCTGCTATGCCTGTGGTACTTTATTAACTTTGCGGTAAGCGCTATCCTGGAGTGGGAACTGGCCACTCCCTTTGCCTTCGTTTTCTGGAATGCCCTATACCTATGGGAAGCGCTTTGCGTCAGCATCATTTTGATTCTCCTCTATACAAACTTTTTGTTCCGCTTTAAAATACTGGTGCAGGTAGTAGCCCACATTGTTGGTGTAATGGTGTTTTTTCTGCTTATGGGCACATTCTCGTATTACATTAACGATTATGTTGAGGGTTACGTGCATTGGGATAACTGGAAAGATCATATTATCGGCTTGCTGACCTGGGATGGGTTGCAGTTTCAAAACCAATATGTAGTAGTGGTGGCCGTGTATTATATCATCCGTTACTTTGAAGGATTGCAACGCAAAGAACAGGAGCGCGGAGAGTTGGCGCTGAAAAACCGCGAGATGCAGTTATCCTTACTAAAATCACAAATCAACCCGCATTTTCTGTTCAATACGTTGAACTCCATTAACATGCTGGTTGGCTCCAGCAAAGAAGAGGCCCGTAAGGTGATCACACAGCTTTCTGATATTTTTCGGTATGCTCTTGATTCGCATGGCGACCAGATGGTGAAGCTGATACACGAACTTGACTTTATTGATAACTACATCAAAATTCAACAGGTACGTTTTGGTAAGCGACTAAAGTTTATCAAGCAGATTGACTTCACTTGTTTGGGCATTAGAATACCCCCGATGATTTTGCAACCGTTGGTAGAAAATGCCGTGAAATATGGCGTTGGCCCGAAAGAAGAAGGCGGAACGATTACGTTAACGGTAAAACGGTTCAATCAAATGATCTTTTTTGAAGTGAAAGATGATGGACTGGGTTCAAACGCCAAGAAGGTAATGGATGGAAGCTCAAGTGGCGTGGGCATGAAGAATACGGATTTACGTTTAAGAAATTCTTTTGGCCAGGGTTCAGGCCTGCGTATACGCTCTGATGAGTGGGGATATTCCGTCAGCTTCTTCATTCCTGTGCCTGCTGATGAACGTAGTCCGGAAATCAAAACAGAAGAGCCACTCGATGAAGAGCCTGAGCAGGAGATAAAAAGTATTGCCGGATAGACCATTATCGTGTTACCAAACTACTTAAAAACCGATTAACAACTGATTAAAACCATACCCATGAAAATATCCTGTGTTATTATTGATGACGAACAACTGGCGAGAGAATTACTGCGTGAGTACATTGAACAAACGGATAACATCACCATTGTAGGTGAAGCTACAAAAGGTAAAGATGCCGTGGAGATGATTGACAACCTGAAGCCAGATTTGATTTTTCTGGATGTGCAAATGCCGGGCATGACGGGCTTTGATGTGTTGGATGATATTACACACGATCCGTATGTTGTGTTCACCACAGCTTACGACCAGTATGCCATTAAGGCTTTTGAGAAAAATGCAGTCGATTATTTACTTAAACCAATCGACCAGGAACGCTTTCAATTGGCGGTGAAACGCGCGATTGAACGCATGAAAACAGAACAGTACAACGTTGGCGAGTTGCTTCGCGATATGAAGACGGAAAACAAAACGTCTTATGATTCGCACATCTTTGTGCAGAAGTCAGAGAAGCTCATCAACCTGGCCGTGGAAGAGATTATGTTTCTGGAAGCATCAGGCGACTACACCATTCTCACCACCAAAACGGATCAGTTTGTAAGCTCTTCCGGTATTGGTAAACTCGAAGAAATTCTCAATCCTGAAATTTTTATTCGTGTTCACCGCAGTACCATCATTAACATCAACTTTTTGAAAGAGATTGAAAAACATTTCAATGGCGGAATGATTGTAAAGATGCAGAGCGGAAAAAGTTTCCCGGTTAGCCGCACGTATGCAAAGCTGATCAGGAAAAAGGTGGTGTAACGGCCCTTCGACAAGCTCAGGGCTCACAGTAAGATAAGTTGAATTATTGAGCTGGTGGTAATGGAATTTTTTCTTCGTAGATAAACTCCACTTCATCCACATAAGTTTTTAACAGGTCACGGATTTTTTCTTCCGTGACCTTTTTTGTTTCCTGAACAAATGAAGCTTGGTTAGCATAGGTACGCGCATCAGTAATAAACGCATTGACTGCGTTGGTGCGATCTTGCTCGTTCACCCAATTCCAGTAGCCGTTTTCATCCCGAAAGGTCATGTCGCCAAAGGATTCAATCGATAGTACTTTTGGTTCCGGCATATATACCGTGGCTTTGTTGCTATTGATTTCAATGGAAAACTTTTCATTCAGGTCGAAGCCACATTTGGCTTCAAACGTTCCGTCAATCTGAATTTCTTTGGTGCTGCTCATCCAGGTGTTGCTCCAGTTGTATCGATGTTGAAATTGCTGCTTCAGTGTGGCCAGTTCAAGTATGGGTGTTTGCTGTTGCAGTACAACAGTGTTGCGCACTTTTACTTCCGGTGTAAATTGAAAGGCTTCACTGAAATCTTTTCCAATAGACTTAGCCGTTTCATACGAGCGTTTGGGAATAACAACCAGCAGAACATAAGCCGCTATGGTGCCAACCACAATAAGAAGAATGCCCAGCTTAAGATATCGTGAAATCATACGCTATTTGGGTAGTTCAAATTTCAATCGGACCCGTACTTTATCGCGCACCGGTGTGTGGTCACGTTTAGTCGGTATCCATTTCGGTCTTTAACTTCTAACTTTGATCAGTCGTATCAGCTCCTCATCGCACCGCCACCAATGCCGCGTATGATGGTAAAACCCGATAAGCCTCCATCCGGTTCCACAAAGAAATCAACGGTAACCCTTCCTTCAATTTTTTGGGCTTTTGCTACTTCCGGGTAGGCTATATTTTTTTCAAGGTATTGTTTGAAAGCACGGTTTCCGTTTTCAGGATGTGCCAACTCTACCGTTGGTGTGTACGAGTCATCACTTCGCTGCGTGCCATAGCCCGTAACCACCACTTCGCTGAGTTGTGTAACATCTTGCGCCAGGCTCACATCAATTTCGCTTCTGGTACCAACATCAACCTCTGTAGTTTGCAGGCCAATAAACGCGTATATCAATACTGGATTTGTGACATCAGCCGATAATTGGTAGCTGCCATCAACACCTGTAGTCGTTCCTATTGAAGTTCCTTTCACAAGAACATTTACACCGGGCAATGGGCTTCCATCATCAGCTGAGGTAACTTTTCCACGAATAACTTTCGGGCCCGTAACCGGAGCGGCCATGGCACGACCGGCCGCTTGTTTTTTAGCCACATCGTTTGTTTCGCGTTGTATAGTTTCTGCGAGCTTGGCTTTCTCCTCCTTTTCAACCGCTATTTTTTCACGAATGACTTCATCAGCTTTTACATCGAGTGTTGGAGTTATTTCTATTGGTTTGGTTTCTGCAATAAGTGGCTCTGTTACCGCTGGCTGTTCGGTTGGCTTTACCACAGTGTGTTCTTCTTCCCGGTCATCTTTTGCTTCGGATTTTTTGTTTTGTGTTGATGACGCTGCTCCAGCGTGATCAGTTTTTTCCGGTTTGGCATTAACAATGGTTTCTGCAACAACCTGTTCGCCTGCATCATCTTTATACAGACTTGTATCCGGCAACGCTGTGGACGGTGGTGAAGGAGCCGAATCTTCCATTGCCAGCACTTCCTGGTTTTCGTCAGGTTGTGTAACCTGCCAAATCAGGTATACCGAAACCAATACAAGTATCAGTCCGGCTGCAATACGCATGGTCCAACTGAAAGCCGAGACACGCGTTTGTGTAATTTCTTTAACTTTTGCTCTTTTCAGGGATGGGGCCGCAGCGACAACTTTTTTTGAAGCCGATGCAGCTTCAACTTCATGCTCAATTTCAACTTCAAGAATCTGCTTGTTAAGTGCTTCTACATCTTTACTGAATTCTGCTGCCGATAGTTGTTCAGCGCCCTCCACCGCTTCTGCCAGAAACGGATCGGCCAATACCTTTTTTTCAAAGGCATGCCGTTCTTGCGGTGTCATGGCACCACTCAGGTATCGTTTAATATCGTGGGTGTAATCAGTCATTCCCCTCCATGCAGATTTTTAAATTCCGCTTTCCGTTTTGTATGTAGCTTTTCACCTTTTTCAGATCATACCCCGTTTCATCGCCAATTTCCTGGTAGCATTTCTGCTTCAGGTAGAACAACCGAACGCACAGTTGTTGTTCTTCCACAAGCTTTTCGATGCAATTTTCCAATTTAACAAGATTTCCCTCCAATTCAGTTGCATCCTCCTGATGCATCAGGCCATCCGATTCCATAAGAAAAGACGGTAATTCTTCCGTTTGCTTGTTTTTATTGGCCCGCAGGTACATCAGGCAATAGTTGCGTGAGGTTACGTACAACCAGCTTTTGAAGTGCGTCACGTCATGCTCGTGCAGGGTATCGATCAGTTTTTCAAAAATCCCCATCACGGCATCCTGGGCTTCATCGCGGTCTTTCAGGTATTTCAGGCAAACCCCATATACCAACGAGGTGTAGCGCGTGTACAAGTAGCCCAGCACCTCCATGTCGCTGGTTTCCTTGTACCGCTGCATCAACTCCTGATCGGTGACTTCCGCTATGGGCTTGCTAAAAAGCATTTTTTAAGATAGAAAATAATTCTGATTGGTTTATGGAATTGGATTCCCGTTCGCATCTCATGCCTGTAAACCAAACAAATACAAGTATGAAAACGCAATTTATGCTGATGAGTGCATTTCTTTTTGCAAGCCTGGGTTTTCAGGTTCAGGAAAGAATGATTACCGGAACCGTTACTTCCGCTGACGATGGAAGCCCACTACCCGGAGTTAATGTTATGCTAAAGGGAACAGCAACCGGAACAGTAACGGATGCTAAAGGAACGTATTCCATTAAGGTTCCTGCCAGTGGGGGAATATTAGTTTTCTCATTTATTGGGTTGCAAACGCAGGAAATAAAGGTGGGCTCTCGCAGTATAATTGATGTTGCGCTTTCACAGGATGCATCCCAACTCAATGAAGTGGTGGTTATGGGATATGCCGGTCGGGTGTATAAGCGATCAAAGGTAGCAGCCGAGTATGCGGCACCAACCGTTGCCTATGATTATCAAAAACCCGATTGGAATACCGAAGAGTATGACGGCATCAATGAAAATATTTTTCATGATGCGCTGCGCAATCCACTGTCAACGTTTTCGATTGATGTGGATGCGGCTTCCTACAGCAACATGCGCAGGTTCCTGAACAACGGTCAGCGGCCGCCCAAAGATGCGGTGCGTATTGAGGAGTTGGTCAACTACTTTGATTACGACTATGCGCAACCCAAAGGTGAACATCCATTCAACATCATCACTGAAATTTCTTCGGCTCCGTGGAATTCAAAACATAAACTTGTGCATATCGGGTTGCAAGGTAAGCGCATTGAAACGGAGAACCTTCCACCATCCAATCTCGTATTCCTGATTGATGTTTCCGGCTCTATGGACGAACCTAATAAACTTCCTTTGTTGAAATCATCGTTCAAAATGCTGGTGAATGAATTGCGCCCGCAAGATCACGTGGCCATTGTGGTGTATGCCGGTGCAGCGGGATTGGTGTTGGAGCCCACTTCAGGTGCTGATAAGAAAAAAATAATTGATGCACTCGACAGGCTGGAAGCCGGTGGATCAACCGCTGGCGGTGCCGGTATTAAACTGGCGTATGCTGTGGCGCATAAGCATTTTAAAAAGGAAGGAAACAACCGGGTGATTCTGGCCACCGATGGTGATTTCAATATTGGTGAGTCAAGCAATGCCGCCATGGAGCAATTAATCGAAAAGGAAAAACAAGGAGGCGTGTTTCTGACCTTACTTGGTTTCGGCATGGGCAACTATAAAGACTCCAAGATGAAAACCTTGTCGATGAAAGGAAACGGTAACTATGCCTATATTGATAACATTACTGAGGCCAAAAAGGTGTTGGTGAATGAATTTGGAGGAACGCTGTTTACCATTGCCAAGGATGTAAAGCTTCAGGTGGAGTTTAATCCTGCAAAAGTGAAAGCCTATCGCCTGATTGGTTACGAAAATCGTTTGTTGAAAAATGAAGATTTCAATAACGATAAGAAAGATGCCGGTGATCTGGGTTCAGGTCATACCGTAACTGCCTTGTATGAAATTATTCCGGTAGGTGTAGAAAGTGAATTCTTTACGATCGATCCGTTAAAATATCAAACTACGAAAATTGATCCTTCAGCGACCAAATTGAAAGAATTGATGACGGTGAAGTTCCGGTATAAGCATCCGGAATCGGAAACCAGCAAACTCATTGTTCACCCGATGATGGATAACCAGGTGACGCTTAACCAGACTTCGGATAACTTCCGGTGGTCGGCTTCTGTAGCTGCATTTGGTATGCTGTTGCGCGAATCAGAGTATGTGAAAGCTTATACCTATGATGAGGTGGTAGCGCTGGCTGAAAGTGCTCGTGGCATGGATAAAGAAGGTTATCGCATTGAGTTTATCAACATGGTGAAGTCATTTGGCGGTGTAGTGGCCAAGCGATAAACTGTCCTTAATTTGAGTCGTGCTACTGCCCGGGCGGTGGCACGACTTTGTTTTTAGGCCACAGGTCAAAAAGGATGCAACGTTTGTACTCACGGTAAAACATTGATTATCTTTCAGGTAAAAAATACCTTGACGCACACTCCAAAGCCTCGTGTTTTATTTTACCGCACTTACTTTTTCAAAAAGAGTGAAACGTTTATTTACCGTCAGGCGATAAATCCATTTATACAACCATTCTTGTTAGCCGATCGGTTTATACATTCTGCTGAAATGCCAACCGATATATTCACCAAATTCAAATTCAGCCTACCCATTACCTATTGGCTTTTTACAAAATGGTTTGGCAAGCAATCTAATTATGGAGGCAAATCTATTTCCAAAATGAAGCGCAAGCTACAAGGTGAAGCGTTTGACTTATTGCATGCACAGTTTGGAGATAATGCACTTCGTATTTTGCCTTTAGCAAAACAGCTAAACCTTCCCATGGTAGTTTCTTTTCATGGCTTTGATGCTTCCAGAAAACTGGCTAACCGGTCATACAGAGAAGGACTGAAAGATGTTTTTGATTATGCTTCGGCAATTATTGTATGCAACACAGGTATGGCTGATGTTTTACCACTAAGTGAAGCGCACAGAAGGAAAGTGCGTTGGGTGCCTTACGGGATCGATATTGAACAATTTACACTGGATACATCGGTTGCTCAGCCAAATTCCTTTAACATTTTGCACGTTGGCCGATTGATTGAAAAAAAAGGTGTGCCCGATTTAATTCGCGCATTTGCTAAGTCAACAAATGAGGTTGATAAAATGACGTTGCATATCGTAGGTAACGGTAAAGAAGAAAGGGAATGTCGTGCATTGGTGAAAGAATTCAATCTTGAATCGAACGTTGTTTTTCACGGTTGGAAATCCCCCAAAGAAGTAAAGGAGCTGATGCAACAATGCGAAGTGTTTGTACTTAACAGTCGTGTGGCTAGCAATGGAGAAACCGAGGGGTTGCCTGTTGGTTTACTCGAAGCGATGGCCATGAGTAGAGCTGTTGTTTCTACCCGCCATGCGGGCATACCGTTAGCTATAGAAAATGAAGTTAGTGGAATTTTGGTTGATGAGCGCGATACCGATTCACTTTCGCAGCAATTGATTCGGCTGTATCATAATAAAGAATTGCGCCTGGCCATGGGCAAAGCAGCCAGGGCTAAGGTGGAAAATCAATTCACTATGAAAAAGATGCATGAAAGCCTGCGCGATATTTATGCTGAAATGGCCAATAAATAAATTTTTTGGGGCTTAAAAGTTCAGTTTCTTAAATTACTTTTGTCTTTAATGACTGACGAAGAAATACAAGACGTTCCGCGTCAACAGTACACAGAAAAGGAGAAGGCCGAAATCTTCGATTCGGAGTTTATGCCCCACATTAACTCGATGCACAACTTTGCCTATCGCCTTACTTTTGATGAAGACGATGCCAATGATCTGGTACAGGATACCTATCTGAAGGCATTTCGTTTTATAGATTCTTTCCAGAAGGGAACTAATGCCAAAGCATGGCTGTTCCGGATTTTAAAAAACAGTTTTATTAACGATTACCGGAAGAAAAGCAAGGAGCCGGCAAAAGTCGATTATCAGGATGTAGAGACCTATTATAATTCGGATGATGTAGACAGGCAAATCACTCCGGATTTACGGGTGGAGTCTTTGCAGGATATGATCGGTGATGAAATTTCCAACGCCTTGAATGCATTGGATGTTGATTTCAGAACGGTAATAATACTGGCGGACCTGGAAGAATTTAAGTATGATGAAATGGCCAAAATACTTGATATACCCATCGGCACGGTGCGAAGCCGACTTCATCGGGCGCGCAACCTGCTAAAGGAAAAATTAAGTGAGTATGCCAATAAAATGGGATATAAAAACACGTAACCTATGCCCGACTCTACAGATTCCTCAACACCCGGCAAGAAGCTAACCTGCATGGAAATGCTTCAACTGATGTTGGATGGCGATGCTACTGCCGAACAACAACAGCAATTTAAAGCGCATTTGGATGAGTGCATGCCTTGTTACAAAACCTACAACCTGGATGTTGCGCTCAAAACATTAATCCGCACCAAGTGCAATGGAAACGGAGCCACACAGGAACTGATTGAAAAAATCAGAAATCAGATCAGCCAAAATCTACCGCATTAATGTCCGGAAAAGCAATCATTTTCAGCGCCCCATCCGGCTCCGGAAAAACAACTATTGTAAGACATCTGCTGGCCACCAACTCCGATCTGGGCTTTTCCATTTCTGCATCTACTCGCGATAAGCGTGGCCGCAAAGAAGAACACGGAAAGGATTATTACTTTCTTACCCCCGAGGAATTCAAAAGAAAAATCGACAACGATGAATTTATTGAATGGGAAGAAGTGTACGAGGGTAATTACTATGGTACGTTAAAAACAGAAATTCAACGTATTTGGGATGAAGGTAAAAACGTCATCTTTGATGTGGATGTAAAAGGTGGCCTGGCGTTAAAGAAATATTTTGGAGATAAAGCGCTTTCCATTTTTGTGAAAGTTCCTTCTATGGAAATTTTGGAACAACGTCTTCGTGGCAGAGGTACAGAATCACATGCCAGCCTGTCGCAGCGCTTATTTAAAGCAAAGTTTGAAATGACCTTTGCTGATAAGTTTGATGTGGTGCTGGTGAATGAAGACCTCGACAGGTCATTGGTAGAAGCGCAACGGATGTACGATGGCCTAAAAGATAAAAAGTGATTCATTGAACTACTAGCTTAGTTTAGTAACTTTACTTGCAATCTGTTTTTTTATGACAACAAAACTGACACTTAGTGTAAATGCTAAATTGGCAGCTAAAGCCAGACGGTACGCTAAAAAGCGAGGCACAAGTGTTTCCAAACTTTTCGAAGAACACATCTCTTCAATTCAGGAAAGTACGCAAGACAAAGAAAGAAGGGTGATGTTGGAAAACCTCCGAAAACTCAAAGGTATTGCGAAGGCTGCTTCAAAAGCCGCCAGTTATAAAGACATCATAGCCGATTCTCTTATTGAAAAGCATTTGAAGTAATGCAAAAGGTCTTTTTGGATACCAATGTGCTGTTGGATTTTGTCTTGGACCGAAAGCCATTCTCCGATTATGCGGAAAAAATTATTGCCTCTGGATTAACACACAAGAAGTATCTGTTTGTTTCAGCATTATCTCTTGCTAATGTGGCATACATCGTGCGGAAAGCACGTAAAAATCCGGTTGCTGTGATTCAGGAACTGATGATCTGGACTGACGTGGTAGATCTCACCAAACATGAATTCCAACTCGCATTAAAATCTGGGTTTAAAGATTTTGAAGATGCACTTCAGTTTTATTGTGCTCAGCATATTAAAGCCGATGTAATAGTTACACGTAATACGCGTGATTACTCTATTTCATCTATTCTCGTTCAGACGCCCGTTCAATTCCTAAAATCACTGGAAAGTTGAAAATCGGTTTATTCTTCGGCTCCTTCAACCCCATTCACACCGGGCATATGATCATTGCCAACATCATGGCCGAAACCACTGATTTACAAAAGGTATGGTTTGTAGTTACTCCGCAAAATCCGCTAAAGCCCAGCAAGGGATTACTGCACGATTTCGACCGGTACGATATGGTACGCGCTGCCGTTTATGAAAACTATAAACTTGAAGTTTCGGATGTAGAGTTTCACCTGCCCAAACCAAACTACACCATCCATACCCTGGTGCATCTTACGGAGAAACATCCCGATAAGGAGTTTAAGGTAATTATCGGTGAAGACAACCTGGCCAGCTTTACCAAGTGGAAGAATTACGAGCGAATCCTGGAGGATTATGGCTTATATGTTTACCCCCGCCCAAACGTAACAAATGTTGAACTCAGGCGTCACCCCAATGTTAGGCTGGTGGAAGCTCCGATGATGGATATTTCGGCAACATTTATAAGAAACTGCATCAGAAAAAACCAATCGGTGCGTTATCTTGTTCCCGATGCGGTTGAGGCGATCATCCGGGCAAAAAAGTTTTACCAATGAAAGCAACGTTGTAATTTTTATTTGCATCTCGGTACGTATAGTATAGAGATTCTAATATCATGACCCTCTTAAAAAAAATCTTCTGTTTCCTGGTTATCAGTATGCCTGCGCTGGCTTTTGGTGGAGGTATTCGCGGCACCATTAAAGCCGATGATGGCACGGTGTTGTCGTACGCCACCATTTACGTAAAACAGTTGGGCACAGGCACCACCACAAACGAAAATGGTTTTTATGAATTGAGCATGCCGCCCGGCACCTACGATCTGGTGTATCAATACCTGGGGTATGAAACGCAGGAACGGAAAGTGACAGTAGGTGGAAGTTTTGAAGTGATTAACATCATCATGAAATCGCAGGTGGTGGTGCTGCAGAACATAACCGTTACTTCGGGCAATGAAGATCCAGCCTATACCATCATGCGAAAGGCCATCGCCAAAGCCAAATACCATACGCAACAACTCGATAGCTACACGGCCCAGGTTTATATAAAAGGCAAAGGCAAACTGGTCGATTATCCGTGGCTGGCAAAAAAGGCGTTGGAAAAAGAAGGGATTGAAAAAGATCGTGTTTTTATTTCTGAGTCGGTAAGCGAAATAAAATACAAACGCCCCAATACGTTTGAAGAGAAGGTGATTTCTATCCGCAGCGATGGAAAAGATAACAACACATCACCGAACGCCTTTATTTTTGGAAGTTTTTATCAACCGGAAATAGCCGAAACAGTTTCGCCTTTGTCGCCTGCTGCATTTGGGTATTACAAATTTGAATACCAGGGAACATTCAAGGATCGTAATTATGAAATCAGCCAGATAAAAGTTACGCCACGATCGCGTGGAGATAATGTAGTGGAGGGGATAATTTTTATTGTTGAGGATTGGTGGGCTATTCACAGCCTGGATTTGAAAACCACAAAGCTGGGCGTGCGCATAGGTGTAAAGCAAGTATATGCTCCGGTTGAAGACAAGGCATGGATGCCGGTTTCGCAACAGTTTGATATTGGCGGCCGTTTCTTTGGCTTTGAGTTTGTGTACAACTACCTGGCTACTGTTAGCGATTATAAAATTGATTTGAATCCGGATCTTCAGGTTGAGGAAATGAAGGTGATTGATGAAAAAATATTTAAAGATGAAGCAAAGCAGCTCACTCAAAAATACGATCAGAAAAACCAGCAACTTCAGGAGCGCCTCGCATCGGATAAGGAAATTACGCGTAAGGAATTGCGCTCCATCATCAAGGAATATGAAAAGCAGGAACTAAAGGAATCGAAAGAGCCTGAAGTGCTCTCCAACACAACATTTAAAATCGACAGCGGAGCATATAAAAAGGATTCTGCCTACTGGGCGCTGATTCGACCGATACCATTAACTACAGAAGAAATAAAGGGTTATCAAAAAACCGACAGCATTGCGATTGAGGAGCGCAAGAAAGAAGAAGGCGATACCGTTAAGCGTTCAGATAAAAAGAAAAAGGGATTTCAACCATGGGATTTACTCATAGGCGATGTCTATAAAATCTCAAAGCACTCCAATTTTGAAATCAAGTTTCCCGAGACCTGGTTTAATACCGTGGAGGGATATAACCTGATTTACCGACTGAATTTTGGCTCCATCCTTCAGGATACATTGAAAACACGACTGAACATTATGCCTACGCTGCGGTATTCCTTTGCCCGTGAAAAACTTTCTGGTCATTTGACATTTCGTTTACGCAACCGCAACTACCGTTTTGAAGTGCAAGGCGGACGTTATGTGAAACAATTCAATCCGGATGAACCGATCCTTCCGGTGGTAAATACCTTTACTACCCTGTTTCTGGAGAACAACCTGATGAAAATTTATGAACGCGATTATATCGATGTTCTTTATCGCAGAAGATTCAGTCCCAAATTAACCGCTGAAACCAGTTGGTCGTGGGCAACCCGAAGGGAGCTATTTAACAATTCCGACACAAAATGGATAGACCGTAAAAAGATTGAAGATTATACACCGAATGCGCCAATAAATGAAGAGTTGGTTAGCACCGGTTTTGCTGAGCACAGCGCGCTAATCGGATCGCTTCATGTGAGCGCGCGACCGTGGCTCAAGTATAGAGTCAGAAACGGCAGAAGGAATGAAATAGAAAGCTCAACGCCAACCTTGTTGTTTACCTATCGCAAAGGGTTTTCTGGCCTGCTTGATAGCGAAATCGATTTCGATCACGTGGAGCTCGGCATGAAGCACGAAGTTGCTTTTGGTGTTCGCGGACGGATGCATTTCTTTTTGCGTGGTGGCGCGTTTCTGAACTCCGATAGTTTGGGATTCATGGACTACAAGCATTTTCTTGGTAATGAAACTCCGTTTGTTACCACCGATCCGGTCGGTAGTTTTCGTTTGCTCAACTATTATCGGTACAGCACTGCCGATAAGTATGTGGTGGCTAACGTACATTATCAGTTTCGTAAATTTCTGGTCACAACCATTCCCGAAGTCAGAATGTTCGGCATTCGCGAAAATGTTTTTGTGAACTACCTGGCAACGCCTACATCAAAGAACTATACCGAAGTAGGGTACACCATTGATGGCATCTTCCGCATTTTCAGATTGGAAGCCGCAGCCGCTTTTCGCGATGGAAAATACCTGAGTTATGGATTTCGGGTGGGTATTGCCACAAACATCGCCTTACGTTTTTCAGACAATTAGGCTGCACCTGAAAGGTAACTTTTTTGGTACCTTTCGCGCATGATCATTTCCCTTGATGAATTTTTGAAGCTTCGTCATGAATTACCAGCTGTTGATGTGCGGTCGGAAGGAGAATTTGCTGAAGGACACATTTCGGGTGTGATCAACGTTCCCTTACTCAATAATGCGGAACGCAAAGCTGTTGGCACCGACTACAAACAAAAAGGACAACTGGAGGCAATTAAAACCGGCTTTCGTTTGGTTGGCCCACGGTTGAATGAAATTATTGATGAGGCACTTCGCTTAGCTAAAGGCGAAGAGTTGTTGGTACATTGCTGGCGCGGGGGTATGCGTTCAGCCAATTTTTGCGGCTTCGTGCAGATGGCGGGAATCAAGACACATGCACTCAAAGGTGGTTACAAGGCTTACCGACAACGGGCTGTTGAATCATTTGCCTCACCTTTTAACCTGATGGTGTTGGGTGGCGAAACGGGCAGTGGCAAAAGCGATATGCTTCGGGTGTTGAAAGCTGCCGGTGAACAGGTAATTGATCTGGAGGAACTGGCCAAACATAAAGGCTCCGTGTTTGGCGGATTGAATCTACCGCCCCAACCAACCACCGAGCAATTTCAGAATGAATTGTTCGAAGTCATTCTTAAGCTTGATCTGTCAAAACGCATCTGGATCGAAGATGAGTCGATCGCTATAGGAAAAATATTTTTACCGGATTTGTTGTGGCATACCATGGGCCGGTCGCCTGTTGTGGAAATTGATGTTCCCAAAGAGGTACGTATACAGCGCTTGGCGAATGAATATGGCAAAACCGATCCTGCGCAATTTCTGGAGGCCATGAAGAAGATTATAAAAAAACTTGGTGGACAACATTTTAAGGCTGCGTCAGAAAAACTTTCGCAAGGCGATTGGCAGTCAACCATTGATATTTTATTAACCTACTATGACAAAGCGTATCGCAATGGCCTTGAACGAAAACAACAACGAATCGTTAAGCGGGTTTCGTGGGATGGAAAAGACGTTTCTTCAATCGTTAACTATTTATTGATCCTTTAAGAACAACTCCGTGGTCTGTGTCGACACAGACCACGGATAGACAATTATTTATGGCAGATATAAAACTCACCCAATTCTCTCACGGCTCCGGTTGCGGATGCAAAATTGCTCCGGCTACATTGGAAAAAATTCTACAATCGACAGGTGAGAAAAAGTTATTTCCACAGCTTTTGGTGGGTAACGAATCAAAAGATGATGCCGCGGTGTATGAAGTGAATGACGGCACCTGCATCATCAGCACCACCGATTTTTTTATGCCCATCGTTGATGATGCGTTTTCATTTGGCGCAATTGCGGCTACCAATGCCATTAGCGATGTGTACGCCATGGGCGGCAAGCCAATTATGGCATTGGCCATTCTGGGTTGGCCCGTAGAAAAAATTCCTGTTGAGGTAGCTCAACAAGTGCTGGCCGGTGCGCAATCCATTTGCGATCAGGCCAACATTCCGCTTGCTGGTGGTCACAGCATCGATAGCCCCGAACCGATTTTTGGTTTGGCGGTGACAGGCATAGTGCTCAAGAAGCATATCAAGAAAAACAATACGGCCAAGGCAGGTGATTTACTTTATCTCACAAAGCCGCTTGGCGTAGGCATCATCTCTACGGCACAAAAACGTGGATTGGCCGAACCGCAAGATGTTGAGGAAGCTGTTCGGATCATGACAACTTTAAACGCTGCTGGGGAAATATTCGGATCGTTGGAATATGTAACCGCCATGACTGATGTAACTGGTTTTGGTTTGTTGGGCCATTTACTTGAAGTATGTGAGGGCAGTAAACTTTCTGCAGCGATCAGCTATTCTAAAATTCCGTTGATCAAAAATCTGTCAACGTATACGACAAAAATGATTTATCCAGATAACACCATGCGCAACTGGCAAAGCTTTGAGGGCAAGGTAACGGGTATCGGATCAGAATCGCTGCTCACGCTTTGTGATCCGCAAACCAGTGGCGGGTTACTCGTTTGTGTTGATGCGAATTATGCAGCAGAATTTGAGCGCAAAGCAAATGAACAAAAACTTTCGCTTCAGACTTTTGGTAAACTGATCGAACAGACACCGGCTCACATTACCATTCTCGACTGATGGAAGAGATCACACAACAACTTTGGGAAGCTGCGGAGAAAAAACGCAAGTGCCGCATTCGGATGAGCCGAGAACCAATTGAACGACTTGTTCACCCGTATGGCATATGCCAGACAGCCGGAAATAAAATTATGCTGGTTTGCTGGCAGGAATTGGGCTTTACCAAAGCAGGGCGCACAGCCGGTTACCGAAATCTGAAATTAGCCGACATCGAAAGCATTGAGATAACAGAATTACACTTTTCGAAGCAGGATAATTTTAATCCGCTTGACGGGCAGTATAAAGACTGGGTTTTTCATATTTGATGAGACTTTTTGTGCCAGGTATAAATAAAATGCGAAACTTTCATGGCGCGGCTATGCACATACCAGTTGAAAAGAGGGTAAATTCATTCAATGAAATTATTCTGCGTCTTTTTCCACCCCCTCGCGTCTTATTTTCGTAAAACTATGTGCACATGGAAGAACTAGCCATAAACGCCTGGACCCAGATTCGTGAGGAATTAACCCGTTTTGTCTATAAAAGGGTGAAAGACAAAGCATTGGCAGAAGATATTGTTCATGATGTTCTTCTAAAAATCTATGCAAAGGCAGGTCAGTTAAAAGAGTCGGACAAGATTTTTGCCTGGATTTACCAGATTACCCGCAATGCGGTGAACGACTATTTCCGCAGTCAATCCCGAACCTTTGATATCCGGGAATTGGATTTTGACACCGATCCTAAGGATTTCAACGACTGTGTTGCATTTTGTTTGAATACATTGATCAAGACATTGCCACCTAAATATCGCGAAGCCCTTGAGCTGACCGAACATCAGAATCTTTCACAACTGGAATTGGCAGATCGGTTAAACATTTCCTATTCCGGTGCCAAATCGCGTGTTCAACGTGCGCGCACCATGCTTAAGCAAAAACTTCACGATCTATACAACATTAAGACTGATGCTTACGGAAACGTAATCGTGTGTGAGGATAAGCTTCCCTGTGGTTGTGATACTTCAGCGTCATTTGAAGAGAAAGTCGTGATGCAACAGTAAGGCACCACGACTTTCATGTGGCTTAGCACTCACAAAGACCGCCACAGCAACCACCATCTTTTTGAATGATTACATTTTTCATGGTTTTAACATTTTAGTGAAACATCGTTTTGGCCTCTTTGAAAGAGGTTCACATAGTTGACGCGTTTGTTCAGGAAAGACGCAAAAGGTTTACTTGCGTCTTTTTGTTGGGTAGTTCGTCTACAGGCTGCTAATCAAACGTATTATTCATGAAAACATATTTATTCCTGCTCGTATTGCATGTAGTGGCACTTACGGGATATGCGCAGTCGCCCGAAATAAAAAATCTTACACCAGCCCGCGGGCACTATCTCCAATTGCAGCAGTTCAATCCTGCGCCTGCACAAAAAGATGCTGAAGTTGATAAACAAAAATTTCCATTTGATGCACAGGCAGCAGAAAAGCGCCTGAGTTTAAAGCCATATTATCTTAAGGATAACATTAAGTTTCACATTCCCGACCCTCCGGCAAATAGTTCAGCGCAAACACGGGCTGAACTGAATTACCTGTTAAGTCTTCAAAATCAACGAACTCTTGAGCAGGAGCGGGCATCTCTTTATGTAGCCGGTGTGTATTACAACCCGCGCGTTATGCCTGCAGATTCAACCTATTCGCGGTATCGTAAAAACTTGTTTCACATCGGCCGATCCATTGGTACGTGGTTTACGCCTGAGACGTTACCATTAACAGCCGATTTCATGGCGCATGTTTGGCAGGATGCCAGTTACTACATCTGGAAGTATAAGTATCAGTTTTTGCGTGTGCGTCCGTATGTGTTGGAGCCGGAACTGCAAAACCTGGAAGAAACGAATTGGGCGGCTTACCCGAGTGGTCACGCTGCGAATTCATACGTTAATGCGTACGTGTACAGTGAGCTGGCCCCTCACTTTGCCGATGTGTTCTTAAAGGATGCATACGACATGGCGCACTCCCGCGAAATAATTGGAGTACACTATCCCAGCGATTCGGAAGCATCACGGGTGTTGGCACGCCAGCTTGTGAATGAACTGTTTCAAAATGAAAAATTCCTTAAGGATTTTGAATCTGTTAAGCAGGAGTGGGCCGCTCACGCAAAGGAAACATTTGAGAAACCTGCACAATCAAGACCGAAACCCGTGGAAAAGAAGGAGGGATGTGCAAAAACGTGTGAGCAATAAGTAACTTTTTTAAGAAAGGCATCTCTAAAAGGCATACCGTTAGAGATGCCCTTTTGTTTATTTCCTGTTGATAAGTAATGTATAACCGGCAAGCTTTCCGTTTTTATCGTACGACTCACTTTTTACCATGCCCACTTTTTCGGCAATCCATTCGGTGCCTGAAAAATTCACACTCATGTTAATGCCCATTTGCATTTGTGTGTTCGATTTGCTGGAAATTTTATAACACTCAAATGTGCCTGCTGGCGTGGTAATGCTTTCCTTCGCTTCCACTTTACGGTCGGTAATATTCACCGTAATTTTCATGGGCACCGGGCTGCCTACAGCCGATAAGGTAACGGATCCATTTTTAAGGGTTTGTCCTACAGAGAGCTTTGATGGCAATTCCAGGTTTTCGCTTTCGATCTTCATTTCGTAGGAAGAAAAGGCTTTTTGCTGTTCTTCCGGAATGAATTTACGCATGTCCATAATAAATGTGCCGTTATCGCAAATCAGTTCCAGTTCGCCTTCGGTAACTTTCTTTCCTTTATCGTTATAAATGGCAGAATTTACCGTGGCTTTATAGCCCGTAGCTGTTTTGTTAAATGCGGTTACTTTTTGTTCGTTTTTACCTGTTGTTTTTCCTTTCGGATTGAAATTTTCGAATGTCCATTCGCTTCCTTCATCGATCACATAGAATGAATTGCATTGGGCAATGGCCAATGTGGTGCTGAAAAGGGCAATTAATAATAGAATTGAGGTCTTTTTCATGAGGTTGGTTTGTTGAATTTGTGAAAAATGTATATGATGCCTTTATTTTTACGTTAAATTAATCTATGCAGATAAAGTCTCCAATCAGATTTTGCCTAAATGTGGTGCTGTTGATCACCCTGATTACCGGATTGTTCGCTTGTTCTTCAAATAAGGAGTCAACGAATGAAACAAAGAATACCATTCCCTATGTGATCTATAAAATTTTTCCACATGATATAGAAGCCTTTACACAAGGCCTGGTGGTGGCAAACGGAAAATTAATTGAGGGTACCGGGCAACATGGCACATCGTGGATAGCCGAAGTCGATATTGCTTCCGGCCAACAAAACAAAAAAGTAATTCTTGACAAAGAGTATTTTGGCGAGGGCGTTACGGTGTTGAACAATAAGGTGTATCAACTTACCTGGAAAAATAAAGTAGGATTTATCTACGATTTTAAAACGTATGAGAAGCTTGGCGAATTTTCGTATGACAGTGAAGGATGGGGCATTACGCATGATGAGGTAAACCTGATCATGAGCGATGGAAGTGATAAACTTTATTTCCTGGATACGCTTTCGCTGAAGCCGGTAAGAACCCTTTCCGTTACGGAAGATGGCAGGCCGGTAAAGAACCTGAACGAACTTGAGTACATTGAAGGTTACCTGTATGCCAACCTGTGGCAAACCAATTACATTGTGCGCATCGATCCGGCAAACGGCAATGTATTAGGCCGACTTGATTTAACCAAGGTTGCTGAAGCGGTGTATCCCGGCAACCCCAATGCCGATGTGTTGAACGGCATTGCCTACGAACCAAGAAGCAAAATGGTGTTGATTACCGGAAAACTATGGCCGGCTATGGTGGCGATAAAGTTTAGTGAGGCAAATTAACCTAGGTCTATGTCGACACAGACCTAGGATTTAGAATTTTCCACTCTTTACATTTCGTCAAACCCCGGACGGATAAATTTCTGCGCATCGGGAAATTCTGTTTCGGCTAACAATTTTAATTTTTGCAGCATGGCCAACAGACGCAGCAGCGTGTCTTCTTCATCAGGCATAAGTTCATACAGCAGGCCCCACGCCTGCATGGAGCGGTCAATGGCAATCATGGCAACTTTGGCCGAGCCATCGTAATCGCGCTGAAAACCATTTTCAATTTCCCATCCGTCATCTTCCATCTTACCCATCAGTGCCCGCATAAACTTGACGTGTATGAAATGCACGTACCACTGAATCACCGATAAACATTCTTCAATGGTTTTAATCTGCCGTATTCCCGCTTCTTCTGTTTGGATGCCCAGCGTTACCCGTTGCAAAAGCCCGTCTAAATTTTCTTTTACAGCATTGTCTTCCAGCCATTGCAGGGCAGCTTCTGCATAGTTCCAGCTTAACGCCCCGATAGGATGTTCCCGACCTTTCTTCCGTTTTCTCTTCTCGTTTTCATGATATTCCTTTTTCTCTTCTTCCGTTATGGTCAGATCAATGCCATATTCATCAGCCGCCTTTTGAATGAGCACCATTGCTTCCCTGAAACTCTCGGCAAGCTTGTTCCAGAAAGCCTGGTTAGTAATGTCTTTTTCTTCGGGAGAAAGATTGCCTTCCGATTCGCCTACGGCACACCGACTGGCGAAGGTGCAGCGCTCGCACCACCGATCGCAGTAATTATGAATGCCGGGGATGTGGTCAGGCATAAGTTGTGCTGGTTTTACTTGTCAAAGTAATCACCAATCGGCTTTTCGCATGTTTATTTAAAAAATTTATTATGAGTATCCGCTTCAAGCCCTAAACGAATGGCCGATCCGATTTGATTTGCGAGGACATAGTTTACTAAGCGTTAAAAAAATATCCCGGAACTCGCCATTTGCAGAGCGCTCCGGGGAGCGGGCCGTGAGGCCCATACAAGTATAAGAAAAAAATAGTGACAACTTTTGTCTTTTAGCAATTCATCGGCCTTGATCAACACGGCTAATAGAAATTAGTCCGCTCTATTTTCCCCGATTCGGGGTAGGTGTCCGAAGGACGGAGGGGGATTTACCACCTTTTCGACCCCTCAATCTCCATAATCAAATCTTCTCCATACGCCATGGCCGGAGTTTGATAGCCCGCTTTGAAATTTCCATGCAGGATTTTCTCTGCAATCAGCACGCTTGTTTTAGCAGTTAACCAGTAACCGCTTATGGTTTCCAATCGCGCTTCAGCCTGCTGACCGTTTGCATTTCTTACTTTTCCCCACAAGTAACTTTTTCCCGTAAGCAGTTTTTCTTCCGATGGCCCACCAGGTTTTTTGTCGATTTGTTTCAGCATGAATTTTTTTACGAACGTCATCCGCAACAACCAGTTGAGGTAGCGACTTCTGCGTGCGTTGGCAATCATGCTGTCGGTGGCGCCTGTATACACTTCAATGTTGGCAATGCCTGTGCTACGCCATGCGGTGGAGATATCGCCCCACGGGATGCACAATGTTTTCATCTTAAACTCCCCGAAATCAACCGTCATTGTTTTATCACCTAATGGAAGCGGAACGAGTTTTCCGTTTTCACGGATCATGCCGCCATAACCCAATCCTTCAGTCATACTCTTTTTCGTGCCCCGCGAAAGTCCACCTTTCGACATGGTGAAGGCGAGTTGAAGGTGTGTGGCATCAGGTAATTTATTTTTCAGGTGCAGCGCGAGACAATCAGATGGAACAACATCAAAGCCAGCTCCGGGTATTACGGTAAGTCCGGCTTGTTTTGCTTTGGCATCATAGCCAGCTAGTAATTCAAAAACGCCATATTCACCGGTAATGTCGGTGTAATGGGTATTGGCTTCAAGGCAGGCATCGATCATTTTTTTAGCGGTGTGCCGGAATGGTCCGCCACAGTGAATCACCACCTTGCCTTCTTTCAACAGGTTAACCAACCCGGCATGATCATCCATATCAACAGGTTTGTATGGGTAGCCGCTCTGTTCACTTTGTTTTTTGAGGGCTTGTTCATTTCGGCCGGAAAGCACCACAGCCAGATTTTTTCGTTTACATTCTTCAACCACCAGCTTGCCGGTGTAACCATACGAACCATACACAATTATCTTTTCCATGCGATGTTTTTAAACGAGTAAAGTGAAACAAGTCCCAGGAGTGGCCCGGGAGCCAATAAAAGTAGTAAGTACTGGGGAGAAATGTGTTGTTGAAGCACATTCAATAGTTGAATACTTACAATGGTGATGGCAAAACCAATACACGTTGTAATGGTAATGGCCGAACCTCGAATGTGTGCCGGTGCGTGAAAGGCCACCAGCGCAGAAAACTGAGGCGAATCGGCAACCACCATTAATCCCCAAACCATCATAAAGACAAGAAACATGTATTCATTCGAATGAAACATGAATGAAGAAATGAGGCAACACAAGGCCGAGGAGGCAAGTGCAAACCCTGCGATGGGTTTGCTTCCAAATTTAAGCGAGAGTTTTCCGCCAATCACGCAGCCTAAAAATCCGGATGCAATAATCAGAAACGACCAAAGCGGTAGCGAAAAATCGGAGTGACTCATGTTTTGGTATGAAAGAAGAATTACAGGAACAAATGCCCAGAACGCATACAACTCCCACATGTGCCCAAAGTAACCGAATGCAGGTGCCTTAAAAGGTGCCGAGCGAAACACATCGCGAACATCAGCAAATGAAAAACGTTGCGCGGGTTTTCTGTATGGTCCATCTTTTACCAGCACAAGCATGGCCAACCCGCCAATTGAAGAAAGCAGTGAAACTGCGATAATAAGTTGAGCAGGTTCAATAAAACCCGGAATCAGTTTAAGTACATGAGGAAAAGATGTGCCCAGCACAAGTGCGCCAACAAGCGCGCCCAGCCAATGACCAAGACCTTCTTGTTTCCAGTCGGAGGCGATTTTCATTCCAACCGGATAAACACCCGCCAAAAAAAATCCGGTTACGAATCGGGTAAATAGTGTGAGATTAAGTGATGCGGCATCCACAAGGCTTAATGCATTGAAAGCTGCTGCAACCAAGCTGCACAAAAAGAAAACAGAAGAAGGCGCAAACCGATCAGAAAATCCGAAAACCGAAAACGTAAGTGTTCCGACAATGAAGCCGAGTTGAACCAGCGAAGTTACATAGCCGATCGATTCAACAGGCCAGTTATGTGCGGCTTGTGCCTGTGGTAAGATGGCATTAACGGCAAACCAAAGTGAGGTGCAACAAAACTGACTGGCAACAATGGTGTAGAAAGTACGGGTTGATGGTTTACCGGTCATGAGGCAGAAATGTCACCCGTTTACTCTTGTCGTACTTCAACGCGTGTTACAAAATATTTGGTGTCGCCTCGCCATGGAAAGCGCATATACCTTTTTACAAAGTGCAGGTTTACCCGTTCGCCCTTCAAGGCGGCAGCCTCCAGTTCTTTCAATATTTCCTGTTCACTTTTTTCTATCGAGAAATCCCTGGTTTCGGCTATTGGACTTGTGCCTTTTAATGCACCGAACGATTCCATGGAAATTTTTCCTTCGTGGGTTTTGAAAAGGATTCCCTTTTCAGATACGCTCAGCACTTTGCCGGCCCATACACACCCCAATAGAAAAATGACAGCATGCCGATGCCGATAACAAGCGCAAACAGGAATAGTCGTTTCAGGAATTTCATGGTGGTTTGTTTTACTTTCTGCCCGAAGGTTGGGTTTTCCATAATGCCAGGGGTTGGTCTTCGAAGGTAAACATTCTGAAAACAAAAAAGTCGGGGTAGGCCCGACTTTTTATTATGATTAATGAGGGTTTACACCGTCATAATTTCTGCTTCCTTCTTTTTCATCAGGGCATCAATCTTGCTGATAAATTCATCCGTCAGTTTTTGAACGGTGGCTTCGGCATCTTTAATATCATCCTCGGAAGCTCCCTTGATTTTTTTCAGGTGTTCGTTGGTGTCCTTGCGGATGTTACGCACGCTCACGCGGCCATGCTCACATTCCTGCCCCACCTGTTTCACCAATTGCTTGCGTCTTTCTTCTGTTAACATGGGAATGTTCACGATTACCTGCTGCCCGTCATTCTGCGGATTCAAACCAAGGTTGGCATCGCGTATAGCTTTTTCAATTTCCTGGATAATACTTTTTTCCCAAGGCTTGATGAAGATGGTGCGTGCATCGGGAGTGGTAAGGGAAGATACCTGGTTAAGCGGAGTGGGGTTTCCGTAGTATGAAACCTGAATACCATCCAACATGGATGGATTGGCTTTTCCGGCACGGATTTTCGTGAGCTCATGTCCCACGTGATTGAGCGCTTTGCTCATGTGCTCCTTTGCATCCTCAAGGTATAATTCAATTTCTTCCATAGTAAACGTAACAGTTCGGGTTCAACAATAATTAACTGATCAGTGTACCGGCTTCTTCGCCTTGTGCAACTTTTAACAGGTTGCCTTTTTTGTTCATATCGAAAACAATTATCGGAAGTTTGTTTTCCATACACAATGTAAAGGCCGTCATATCCATAATGTTCAGGTTCTTTTCGTAGGCTTCCTGGAACGACAGGGATTTATACCGAACGGCATCTTTGAATTTTTCAGGGTCTTTATCGTACACGCCATCTACGCGTGTGCCTTTCAGCACCACATCGGCCTGAACTTCAATAGCACGCAGGCTGGCGGTGGAGTCGGTAGTGAAGTAGGGGTTACCAATACCGGCCCCAAAAATAACGATCCGTCCCTTTTCGAGGTGACGGATCGCTCTGCGTCTGATAAACGGTTCACAAACCTGTTCCATTTTCATACCGGACATCAGTCGGGTATACAGGCCGTGACGTTCCAGTGCGCTTTGCAAGGCCATGGCGTTGATTACAGTGGCCAGCATGCCCATGTAATCGCCCTGTACCCGGTCGATGCCAAGTGCTTCGGCCTGACCACCCCGGAAAATGTTGCCACCCCCGATCACGATAGCCAGCTCTACACCGGCTGCTTTAAGCTCTTTAATTTCTTCTGAATATTGTTCGAGCACGGCCGGATCAATATTCACATTTTTGTTTGATCCCTGCAGGGCTTCACCGCTGAGTTTGAGCAGAATTCGTTTGTATTTCATGCAACGCCAATAAAAATCCCGTAAATATAAGGGCTATCGCCAAGAAGTTATAATGCCGGAGAAATACTTGTCGGGGCTGACAGCGGTTAATGGAATTTAAAATTCAATCAGCACCTGATTCTTTTCTACGCTATCTCCCTTTTTGATTTTGATGGTTTTCACTTCCCCGTCTCCGGGCGACTTCAATATGTTCTCCATCTTCATGGCTTCCAGTATCAGCAGCGGATCGCCTTGTTTCACCACATCACCTGTTTTCACTTTCAGGTCGATGATCAGGCCCGGCATAGGTGCTTTGATGGAATTGACTTTGCTGCCGGCCGCCTGGCTCATGCCCAGCTTTTCGAGCAGTAAATCAAATTTGTCTTTTACCGAAACGGTGTAGTGCCTACCGTTGATTTTCCACGTAAATGTTTTGGTGGCTGCATCAGCTTTCACCACTTCGGCCTTATAGCTTTTGTGGTTATGGATGATGTGAAAATATCCGTCACGAAGTTGAGTAACATCCCATGCAACGGCTTCGCCATTTACCGTAATGGTTTCTCCGTCCGGATTAATTTCAAATGTCTTGTTGTTTACAATAGCCTGAAACATGCTCAAAAGTAGACTTTAGAATACAGAATTTAGAATTTAGAATTCAGAATTTTTCGGTTTTGAAATCAGCGTCCCAAATTCTGCATGCTAAATTCTGAATACTAACTACTTTCCTTTACCTTTACGCCAGTAAGGGGTGCCTCATAATAACGGGCTGAGATTATACCCATAGAACCTGATGCCGGTAATGCGGCCGAAGGGAAGGCAAGTGAAACTTGTAAGCATGGCGCAGTCCCCTCTGCACGTGCGGGTTTGAACAAATAAAAAAATGTTTAAAAAATTAATGTGGACAGCATTGTTGCTGTTGCCATTTGCTACGCTGGCACAAAACCAGTTGCAGGGCGTGGTGCGCGATGCGCGAACGAATGAACCCTTAAGTGGAGCTACGGTTACGTTAACGCAGGAGAGAAAGATCACCGTAACCGATGTAGCAGGCGCTTTTCAGTTTACAGATGTGCGAAGCTATGAAGCTGAAATCCGGTTTGTCGGATACAAAACCAAACGGGTTACATTTTCATTAAGCATGAATGCGATTTTGCTTGAGGAAAGTACAACCCTTACCGATGAAATAATTGTATCGGCTACACGTGCGGGTGAGAAAACACCTACTACATACAGCACGATTGATAAGCAAACGTTGCGCAAGCAAAATTTCGGTCAGGATTTACCCATACAGCTAAATTGGATGCCTTCGGTTGTTACTACTTCCGATGCCGGAAACGGAGTGGGTTATACCGGTATCAACATCCGCGGAAGCGATGCCACGCGAATCAATGTTACGCTTAACGGCATTCCGTATAACGACAGCGAATCGCAAGGCGTGTTTTGGGTAAACATTCCGGATATTTCTTCGTCCACACAAAGTGTTCAGGTACAACGGGGGGTGGGTACATCCACCAACGGTCCGGGTGCGTTTGGGGCAAGCATCAACATTCAAACCAATGCATTGGCCGATGAACCGTATGCCGAGTATGTGCATTCCTTTGGTTCGTTTAACACCTGGCGAAATACGTTGGGCTTTGGGACGGGTTTGATAGGCGATCGCTGGGCGTTTGATGGTCGTGTTTCAAATATCAGTTCGGATGGATTTATTGATCGCGCCACGTCCGATTTGTCATCTTACTATTTTTCAGGAGGGTATTACTCAGAAAAAACGATGGTGAAAGCCATTGTTTTTGGCGGACATGAAGTTACCTACCAAAGTTGGTACGGTGTTCCCGAATCACGATTGAACAATGACACCGAGGCGATGCTGGTTACGGCCTCCAATGAAGGCTGGAATGAAGAGCAGATACAGCTTCTGCTCAATTCAAATAGTCGCACGTTTAACATTTACACCTACGACAACCAGGTGGATGATTATGCGCAGGATCATTATCAACTGCACACGTCACATCGTTTTACCAATAGCCTCACGGGAAATGTTGCACTTCATTATACATATGGCAGAGGGTTCTATGAAGAGTATCGCATTAACGATCGCTTCAGTAATTATGGGTTAAGTCCGGTAACCATTGGCGATTCTGTGATTAATCGTAGCGACATCATCCGCAGGCGTTGGCTGGATAATGATTTCTACGGCTTCACGTATTCGCTTCAATTGGAAAAAAATAAATTGAATGCGGTGTTGGGTGGTGCGTGGAACCGGTATGATGGCCGACATTTCGGAGAGATCATCTGGTCGCAGGTAACAACTGTTCCCAAAGATTATCGCTACTACTATAATGATGCAACAAAGCTGGACTTTACCGTTTACCTGAAAGGCAACTACCAATTCACTTCTGCCTTGAATGGCTTTTTGGATGTGCAATATCGGAACATCGGTTATCAAACTGCTGGTAATGATAACCGGCAAAACGTATTTGATGTAGATGTGCAGTATTCGTTCTTCAATCCAAAGGTTGGTTTGACCTATGATTTAGGATCAGGACAAAGTTTATATGCTTCGTATGCGGTAGCGAATCGCGAACCGGTGCGAAAGGATTTTGTAGACAATCCACAAAACCAAACGCCTAAGCATGAGACGTTGGGAAATCTGGAAGCAGGTTTCAGAAAACAATCCGACAGGATCATGTTGAATGTAAATGTATATTGGATGAATTATAAAAATCAATTGGTGCTTACCGGAGCCTTAAATGATGTTGGCGCTGCTATTCGCACGAATGTAGATAACAGCTATCGTGCAGGTATTGAAGTTGACGGTATGGTTCGGTTATCTCCGAAGTTTACCTTAAATGCAAATGCAACGTTCAGCCAAAATAAAATTCAGGAGTTTACGGAAGTGTTGTACGACTCTGGTCCCAACTGGGAGTTTGATCCGCCTGAGGCTGTTAGCAGGACCTACACCAATACAGATATTGCTTTTTCTCCTAACCTGATTGCAGGATCGATAGTTTCTTATTCGCCTGTTGCGGCTGCTGAAATTTCCTTGCTTTCGAAATACGTTGGTCGTCAATTCATGGATAACACGTCCAATTCATCTCGGCAGTTGGATGCATACCTGACCAACGATGTGCGGTTGTCCTATGCCTTCACTCCGAAGTTTATGAAGGAACTCCGCTTAAACCTGCTGTTAAACAATGTGTTCGATGTGGCGTATGAGTCGAATGGCTATACCTGGGGTTATTTAGGTGGAGGAGATGAGTACAGGGAGAATTATTACTACCCGCAGGCGGGCAGGCATTTTATGCTGATGTTAAGTGCACGGTTTTAAGTAGATGTCATCTCAAAAATATTCCCAATGTCAGGTTGAGCCTGTCGAAACCGATTTGGTAGCTCGAAATAACCTTCGACAAGCTCTCTAATGGAGTCCTTCAGACATGCTGACACATGAAACTGATTTTTGAGGTGGCGTCTGGTTAATTGTACCGAAAGCGCACACAAGGGAGGGCGGAACTTCAAACGCTTGTTTGTACTTTTGCCCAACCCTTGCCATGCGTATCAGCAAAAAAATCATCACCGCCCTTTTCAGGCTTACCCGTACGTGGAACCTGCTGATACTGGTATTTGCCCAGTACTTCACCGCCTGGTTTCTGCTCAAAGCTGATATTTTCACAGATTGGCGTTTACTGTTGATGTGTGCTTCTTCTGCGCTGATCGCTGCCGGTGGGTATGTCATTAATGATTATTACGATGTTAAGATTGACCTGGTGAACAATCCTAACCGGGTAGTGGTGGGCAGAAGTGTTCCCAGACGGCATGCCATTTTGTTGCATGGATTATTGTCGGTTGCCGGTATTGGGTTGGCGGTTTTTGTTTCGTGGTGGATCGTGGCCATTAATATTTTTTCGGTTTCGTTGCTTTGGTTCTATTCCAACCTGCTCAAGCGACTTCCCTTTGTGGGAAATTTTGCAGTAGCTCTGCTAACGGGTCTTTCAATCGGAGTGTTAAACATTTTATATGATGTTTTTAACCCATTGGTAATGGTGTATGCCGTGTTTGCTTTTTTTATGACACTGGTTCGTGAAATTATTAAAGACATGGAAGACCTGAAGGGGGATAATACCTACGGCTGCAAAACCATTCCTATCGTTTGGGGCATTCGCAAAACCAAGAATTTACTTTATGTGATCATTGGTTTTTTTGGCGTGGTTGTGTTGCTCATCAATCAGCTTTATGTCAAACTTTCGGTGATCTATTTTTTAATGCTGCTCTTTGTTCCATTAGCCTGGTTGGTGGCACAACTGGTAAAGGCCGATACAAAAAGAGATTATTCCTGGCTAAGCAGCTTTTGTAAGGTAATTATGTTGCTGGGCATTTTAAGTATGGCGATTGTGTGATGTGCTTATGTGTTTGAAGTGCTTTGGTGTTTATGTGTTTAAGTTGGATGATAAGAATTATTTCAGGAGAAATTTAATCAGGTACGTGTGACTCAACTGAATACAGCATATCGATTAGCCATTTTCGCTTCTGGAAGTGGAACCAATGCGGAGGAGATTTTTAAATTCTTCAAGAATCATAAACAGATTTCTGTTGCCGGACTTTTATCAAATAATCCGGATGCGTATGCGCTCGTACGTGCAACAAACCACGATGTTCCAACGATGGTTTTTAACCGCAAACAATTTCGGGAAACCGATGAGGTGGTGAGTTGGTTGAAGGAAAAAGAAGTTACGCATATTGTACTGGCCGGTTTTCTTTGGCTGATTCCTGAAAATTTGATCCACACATTTCCGGGAAAAATCATCAATATCCATCCTGCCCTGTTACCCAAGTTTGGAGGCAAGGGCATGTATGGTATGAAGGTGCATGAAGCGGTTAAAGCTGCCGGTGAAACCGAAACAGGTATCACCATTCATGAGGTGAATGAACAGTACGATGAAGGCCGGATTTTATTCAAAGCCATTTGTCCGGTGAAGCCAGACGATACGCCTGAAATCATTGCACACAACGTGCATCAACTGGAATATGCGTGGTACCCGAAAGTGATTGAAAATTGGGTGCTGGGGTCCAGGTAGTTTCAATCGGGTGTACAACAAATTTGCAGCCCACGCCCCTAACCCTGAAGGGGGACTCCGCGCTGGGTTATTCTTTCAATTCTTTTTGGCGAAGACCTTTGCGGTTGAAAGCAACAAGTCTCCACTCATTCGTTTCTTATAATTCGGATTGATGTACTCAAACAAAATCTCACCCTCTTCATTGATCAGAAACAGTGCGGGTACGGGCAGATGCAGTTCCGCTTCTTCACCTTGATTGGGTGTAAGCAATTTCTCGTAGGGTTGAGGCGCTCTGAAGGCAATGCCCACAGCCTTCGCGAGCGCACCGGTTTTGTCCGACACCAATGTGTAGGTCAATTTATTTTTATCAATGCTCTTCTTTAAGTTTTCTGGCGCATCCGGACTAACGGCTACAATCGTATATCCCATTGCACGCAGCTCTGATTCAACCTGGCCTACTTCATTCAGGTGTGTATTGCAATACGGGCACCACCCGCCCCGATAGAAGATGACGATAGTTTTACCTGCCTTGAACAGATCGCTGGTCGAAACTGACTTTCCGTCTATGGTTAAAACCTGTGTTTCTGGTATTTTTTCGCCAATCAGCAGCGGACTGACATCCTCTGCCTTTTCGGGTATTTGAGCGTAAACGGCCAACGTTGAAAAAATAAGGGCAAGTACTATTATTAATCTCATGGTTTTTATAATTTCAGATCACAAATTTAAATGGCTCTGACTTTTAAAAAGTCGCTCGCCTGACGAAACACGAAAAGGAGCTTAAATTTTGTGAATATAGGGCTATTGGTGCATGAACCATTACCTGTAATGTTCCGTACTCCCTTGTGTTACCAGAGTGAGTAGATATCTTTAATTAAATTAAAGTTTATGACTAAAATTATCCATTTCTTAATTGTATTTGCTGCTTTCATTTTAAACTCATGTTCATCTGATTCCCATGAGGAGGAGGTAAAGCCCGTTGAACCAACTAATGATTTCTATGTAAATTTTAATATGAAGGGTTTTTTTTATGAAATTTCTAACGCTGATTATGCTTTAAGAAGTCAGGGAAGATATTATAAGTGTGCTAAAGATTGGATAGATGGGGCAATTAAAATTTCTCTCGAGGATTCAACAGATGAGAAATTTATAACCGAAGTTACTTTTTGGATAAACAAAAAGGTTTTCAAGGATGAGCTTAATTCCAGCAATAATCTTAGTTACTTAGGTAGAGCACTAAATACTAGTACCACTAGTATTGGGTTCCCAATAATTCAAAACGGATATTATGAGGTGTACGACTTGGAGAATAGTGTTTTTCTGGTTAACCGAAATTTAAGTGCAGAAGCGCAACTGTATATCACTACAAAGGACGGATTTTATCGATCAACTTCAGTGGTACCAAACGAACGCGATCCAGGTTCATTCATTGTGGTAGAACGGGTTATTGAAAATAAAGAAGCAGATAGTTACAGTTATCCTTACATTATTGAAGGTAAATTTGTTGTAAATGTGTTCGAAGGGATGTACGGGACTACTTCTCAAATTGTGGAAGGCAATTTTCGATGGCCAATTGGCAGAATTGAGGATTCTGAATTGCTGTCAGTATGCGGGTGAACGTAAACAGCAAGAGGTTAAAAGGTTGTTAGTAAGGTTTTACTTGTAACAGAACTTAAATTTATGACATTAGCACTTGGTATGCCCGGAGGTACAGAGTGGATTCTCATCCTTGTAGCATTTTGCCTCACGCTTGTTTTGCCCATTTTGGCAATTTCAGATATTGTTAAGGGCGAGTTTCGAAATCCAAACGATAAGATGATTTGGGTGCTTATTGTTCTGTTTATGCCAATCGTTGGATCAATGATTTATTTTTGGGTAGGTAAAGGACAAAAAATAGGGGCCTGAGCCCCTTCTTTTTTACGGTGTATTAATCTCGTTGTACGGAACATTCGGATCGTTATCCGTCCAACTCATCGGGTAATTCTTATCTAAAAACTCCAGCGCATCAGTAGTCAGGTACAGTGGCTTAAACGTATCAATCATCACGGCCAACTCATGTGTTTCTTTTGCGCCAATACTTTTCTCAACCGTGCCTGGATGCGGTCCGTGTGGCAAGCCTCCTGGGTGCAGCGTGAATGATCCACGATCAATGCCTCTGCGGCTCATGAAATTTCCTTCAGCATAATACAACACCTCATCGCTGTCGATGTTGCTGTGGTTATACGGAGCTGGAATAGCTTGTGGATGGTAATCGAACAACCGAGGCACAAACGAACAGATTACAAAGTTGTGCGCCTGAAACGTTTGATGTACCGGAGGTGGTTGATGAATGCGTCCGGTAATGGGTTCAAAGTCGTGAATGGAAAAGGCATACGGCCAAAGGAAACCATCCCAACCCACTAAATCCAGCGGACTGAAATCATACACGTATTGATGCAGGTAGCCTTGCTTTTTAATCTTCATTAAAAACTCCCCACGACTGGCATCGGTAATAAGTTCGTGTGGCGGCCGGATGTCGCGCTCGCAGTATGGGGAGTGCTCCAGCAACTGCCCTAATTCATTGCGGTAGCGCTTTACCGTTTCAACTGGTGAAGCCGATTCAACGATCAACAACCGCAAAGGCCCCTCTTCAAATTCAAGTTTATAGATTACAGTGCGTGGAATAACCACGTAATCACCTTGGCGTATTTCGAGTTTTCCGAAAGGGGAGATCAACACGCCCTTGCCATCGTGAATGTAAATTACTTCATCGCCTTCCGCGTTTTTATAGAAGTAATCCATCTTGCGTTGTTTGGGTGAGCAAATGGAAATAGAACAATCATTATTCTTTAACAACACTTTTCGTGCATCCAGAAAATCATTTCCGGTAGTGGTAACTTTTGAGGTGTTGAGGTGAGTTTGGCGTAGCGCGTAGTTGTTCACGATTCCAGGCCCATACTTCACCGGATCTTTCAACGCCTTAATGCGCGTGGGCGGATGGATGTGGTACAGGTTGGAATAAATACCCGAAAAACCTTCTGAGCTTACCAGCTCTTCTTTGTACAGACTTCCATCCGGCTGCCGGAACTGCGTGTGACGTTTGGGTGGAATGTTACCAAGGCGATAGTAGTACATGAGTGAAAAAATTAGCGCAGCTAAGTTAATAAATTAGCGAATGCACAAGCCGTACAAATTGCAGGAATTACTTAAACCTTACATCGCATGCCGGTTTAACTCCGGCATGCGTTCAAACAACTTCAGCGACTGCAAAAAGATTTCGTTGGTCTCGTTAATGATCGGAAATAGCCCGTCATTACCCCAAATCCTTCTGGCGATTTGCGCTTTTACATGTAACTGAAAAATTTTCTTGTTCTTCTTCAAATCCTGATAGTCGGGTTTAACCTTGTTGCGTTGGCCAATGGCTATCAATTCATTTAACATCGGGTCTGTCACTACAAAGTTTTTTCTAAACTCTTCAAAGCCCTTGCTTTCCAGTGTTTCTTTGTTGTGATGTGCGTAGTTGAACGCGTACTCGTAAATCGATAAGGAAGAATACAATGCATTCAGAAAATGGCTGTTCATGGTAGTATCCAGCGGCACGAAATAATCGGGCATAATGCCACCACCGCCATAAACGGAGCGACCGTTTGCGGTTTTGTATTTCAATGAATCGTTCAGCTTGATGCTGTCGGCAGAAAAGAATTCGCCTTTCTTGTATCGATCAATCAAGTCGAGTGAGTACTGCTCTTCATCATCATACGGTTTTTGAATGGAGCGCCCGCTGGGCGTATAATAACGCGAAATGGTCAGGCGCAACTCAGAGCCATCGCTCAGGTCGAACGGATTTTGAACAAGACCTTTTCCAAACGTTCTTCTTCCCACAATTAATGCACGGTCGTTGTCTTGCAACGCACCGGCTAGGATTTCAGAGGCCGAGGCGCTTCCTTCATTCACTAAAATGATCAGGTCGCCATTTTCAAAATTACCACGTGTGGTTGAAGACGCTTTCGTATTCAACCGCTTGTCCTTACCATCAGTGTAAACAATTTTCTTCCCTTCAGAAAGGAATTCATCGGCCAGATCAATGGCCATGCTCATGTAACCGCCACCATTTCCTTGCAGGTCGAGGATGAGTTTTTTCATTCCTAGATCTTTCAGCTTGGTTAGGGCTTTTGAGAATTCTTCGTATGTGGTGGCTGAAAAGCGATTGAGTTTGATGTACCCGACTTCATGGTCGACCATATACGATACATCGATGGAAAACTGTGGAATTTTGTCGCGTACAATATTGAAGTCAAACGTCTGCTTGTTGCGCAAAATGGTCACTTTAACTTCCGACCCGCGCGGGCCCTTTAATAACCGCATTACATCTTGTGTGGTAATGCCAATACTCGCCACATTTTCATCATCAACCCGAATAATTTTATCGCCTGATCGGATGCCTAATTTTTCTGAAGGCCCGCCACTCAGGGGTGTTACCACCATAATTGTATCCTGAAAAATGTTGAACTCAACACCAATGCCATCAAAATTTCCGCGTAATTCTTCGTTGGCTGCTATACGGTCGCGGGCAGGAATGTAATGGGAGTGTGGATCAAGTTTTGAGAGCAGGTGACGAATTGACTCATCTACCAGTTTATCAGTGGTGATGTCATCCACGTATTTTGTATCAATATAGGTAAGTACTTCCCGCAGCTTTTGTACATCCTTGGTTACATCCCGCGAGGGTTTTTGTGTGTTAAAGCTGGAGCCAATAAAAACTCCAGCAGCCAGGCCAAGGCACAAAACAAGGGGTAACCGAATCTGGTAAGGCGTATTTTTAGGTTGTTCGCTCATCCTGCAAAATTATAGTAGTGTAACGGTTTAACGACTATCACTTTCAATTGTTGGAGAAATTTGATGAATCGGTAGGTAAAAAACGGCTAAAACTGCACTTTGGCAAATCAACTGGTTTAAAGAGTGCGTTTTTTTACCCATTACCCTATATTTGATGATTGTATGGAATCGGCCAGACTTAAAACCAAGCGCATTTCCCAACTCGTTGACGAGAACTATGTTCACGCCTACGTGCTGTACTATTTCGGCATCCGGTTTGACGAGTATTCCGAGCATACGCTTGAACAAGCTTGCCAGGCCAAAGGGTTAAAGGTTGATCAGGTCATTCGCGAGTTGGAATCACCCACCCATTTGCGTGAAGCTGATATTCCACTGATTTCATACCCCATCGATTTAATTGTGGAATACCTCAAGCACTCACACTTTTTATTCATCAAACACAAACTACCCTACATTGCCCGGTTGGTGGATGGTTTCAAGGCAGACCACACCGATTACCTGCCAGTAGAGCGCGATTTGAAACTTGTGTTTCCTCTTTTTGTTGAAGATTTTATTCATCATATCTACGAAGAGGAAGATACCCTGTTCAGCTACATCAAAGCGTTGGAACGGGCATCGAACGGAACATACATTCCAACACGATTGTATCAGTTGATGGAACGTTTCTCGGTGCAGAAATTTGCCGTTGAGCATGAAGCACACGATGATGAGATGCAAGGCATTCGTAAGATTACCAAAGATTACGAAATCAAACCCGATGCTCCGTTGCATGTGAAAGTGATCTTCAACGAACTCCGCGATTTTGAGCAAAACCTGATTACACACGCCCGCATCGAAAATGAAATTTTATTGCCCAAAGCCATGATGCTGGAAACCAAGGTAAAGCAGGCCTTCTTTGAACGCATCCGCCTCAATTAATTCATGGGCCGGATTCTTGCGATTGATTATGGAACCAAGCGAACAGGGTTGGCAGTAACTGATCCATTACGCATTATCGCCACAGCTTTAGATACGGTTTCTTCAAGCGATTTACTGACCTATCTGAAAAGCTACACGTCAAAGGAAACCGTGGATGAGTTTGTGATAGGCATGCCGCGCACATTGAAGAATGAAGATTCTGCAACGGCACCATTGGTGCGTGAATTCATTGTAAAATTGAAAGAAGCGTTTCCGGAAAAACCGGTTCATGAAGCAGACGAACGTTTTACCAGTTCCATCGCACAACGCGCCATGATTGAAGGCGGAATGAAAAAGAAAGACCGTCAGGTAAAAGGCAATGTAGATAAGGTGAGTGCCGTGTTGATTCTGCAGGCCTTTATGGATTCGCGCTGATTATTTTGTTAAAGGCTTGGTCAGGTCAAACGTAGCGTGAAAGCGCAATTGTCCATCGCGTTTTAATATGTAGCTCAACATTTTTTTATCTGCACTTAAAGCCAATGTCCACTCGTTGGTAGCCGCAGCCGGAATCAGTTTGGCGGTATACTCATCGGCAGGAAAAAATTGTTCAAGCGTATTGCCTTTCGAACTGGCGTATCCACCATACATGGTTATTTCATCGGGTGTTCCGTCATCATGCCGGTGGTCGTGTTTAAAGAGTAGCCCATTTTCATTCAACGTAAGCACCCAGGTGCGTGATTTATCTTCGCCTACCTGAAACGGAATGCGCACTTCGTTCTCGCTGCAGGCAGCAAAATGAATGGTTAATGCCTGGCCGGCAAAGGGATTCTTATCGCCTTCAGGAAAGACGGCCGTACCGGAGAATGACTGTTTGCAAAATTTATTCAGGTTGCTCAGGAATTCCCGCTCAACAGATTGTGTTAGAGCTTCAGTAAAAGAAAAGGATAGGAGAAAGATTAGAAGTATGCGCATGGATCAAGTATACACAAACCCCCCGATATCAATTTAAAAAAGTGCGAATAATCGTTAATTTTGCCGTTCTAAACACGTGAAATACAAATGGTTTACCCGATAGTGATGTATGGCGACCCGGTGCTGAGGCAACGTGCAAAGGATGTTGAACCGGGTACGGACCTTAGCCAGTTGATTGAGGATATGTATGAGACCATGCATGCGGCCCAGGGAATAGGTTTGGCCGCTCCACAAATTGGTAAGAGTATTCGCCTGTTTGTGGTGGATGGCACCGGACTGGAAAAGGACGATGATGAGGCTGAGGAGGGGATGGAGGATTTTAAGAAAGCCTTTATCAACCCGGTGATGCTGGAAGAATTGGGAACACCCTGGGATTTTGAAGAAGGTTGCTTGAGCATTCCGAATATACGGGAAAAGATTTCGAGGAAAGAGACTATCCGAATCCGGTACTACGATGAGAACTGGCAATTGAAGGAAGAGGAGTACGATGGCATGCAAGCCCGTATCATCCAGCACGAGTACGATCACATTGAAGGCAAATTGTTTATCGATTACCTCACTTCGCTGAAGAAGCGATTGCTCAAAGGAAAACTCACGGACATCAGTCGCGGGGATGTAAAAACTGAATACCGCATTTTAGCACCGCTAAGAAAGTAGGCAAGGAACAGTAGGCAATATGCAAATGATGTTAAATTGCAATTTGCCTACAGCTTATTGCTTACCATGAACATAAAATCCCGGCTACCGGATATCAGCACGTCCATTTTTGCCATTATGTCGAAGATGGCTGCCGACTATGGCGCCATAAATTTGTCACAGGGCTTTCCGGATTTTCAGGTTGATCCGGTTGTGATTGATCTTATTCATAAACAGATGAAAGCCGGGCATAACCAATATGCACCCATGCCCGGTGCACCCGCGTTGCGCAACATTATTGCTGAGGTAATTTTCAAGACCTACAACCACAAGGTTAGCCCTGAAACGGAAATCACCATTTCGGCCGGAGCGACAGAAGCTTTGTATGCTGCCATTGCAGCCTTTGTCCACCTAGGCGATGAAGTAATTGTATTTGATCCCGCTTATGATTCCTACAATCCCGCTATCCGGTTAAACGGAGGTGTACCGGTGCATATTAATTTGAAGTACCCGGATTTCTCCATCGATTGGGAAGAAGTAAAATCGCGCATTACCTCGCGTACGCGGATGATTATGGTAAACACTCCGCAAAATCCGAGTGGTGCGGTACTCTCTTCACAGGATTTAAAAGAACTTGAAAGTCTGACTGAAGAACATGACCTGATCGTATTGAGTGATGAAGTGTATGAACGCATAATTTTTGACAACATCCGCCACGAGAGCGTACTCCATTATCCAAACCTCGCCAAGCGAAGCATTGCTGTGTTTTCTTTTGGAAAAACCTTTCATGCCACCGGCTGGAAAGTAGGCTACGCCATTGCACCGGAAGCGTTAACCCGTGAAATTCGCAAAACTCACCAGTTCATTACCTTTTCTGTGAATACACCGGTTCAATTAGCCTTGGCCGAATACATGCAAACACCGGCTCATTACGAAAACCTGGGTTCGTTTTATCAGCAAAAACGCGATTACTTTTTACAAGGGATAAAGGGTTCATCGTTTGAGCCGATGCCGTGTCATGGCTCGTATTTTCAATCGCTGTCGTACAAAAATATTTCCACTTTTCCCGATCGCCAGATGGCAGAAGAACTGACCATCAAACACAAAGTGGCTTCCGTTCCGGTTTCTGTTTTTTATAACGACAAAACCGACAACAAGCTGTTGCGTTTTTGTTTCGCCAAGAGCGAACAAACGTTAGATCAGGCGATGGAAATTTTGAGGAAGATTTAGCAGTCTAAACACAAGTAGGCAATAGGCAATCCGCAGTAGGCAAGTAAATGATAGTCCAATAATTGCCTACTGCCAACTGCAAACTGCCTACTTATTATTGCCTGCAGCCTACTTCTTTCGTTACTTGCGCCTCCAAACAACCACTATGCAAGATTTAAAAATCACACTTATTCAGTCCGACCTGTATTGGGAAGAAATTGATGCCAACCTTTCTTCGTTTGAGGAGAAAATCTGGCAGATCGGGCAGGATACGGACGTGATTGTGTTACCCGAAATGTTCACCACCGGCTTTACTATGAATGCGCCAAAACTGGCCGAGCACATGAACATGCGTACGTTCAAGTGGATGCGCCAGATGGCCGACCAGACTGGGGCGTTGATTTTGGGTAGTTACATCGCCACGGTACACGAGCGCTACTACAACCGCATGCTTTGGATGGAACCCGGAGGGCAGTACAAGACCTACGACAAGCGCCATTTGTTCCGCATGGCCGTGGAACACAAAACCTATTCTCCGGGTGAAAGCATGCTCGTGTCTTCCTGGAAAGGCTGGCGCATTTGTCCGCTTATTTGTTACGACCTTCGCTTTCCGGTGTGGAGCCGCAATACATATGACATTACCGCCCAGCGCCTCAATTACGATTTGCTGATATACGTAGCCAACTGGCCTACTGCGCGTGTGGACGCATGGGATGCGTTGCTTAAAGCCCGTGCCATTGAAAATTTAAGTTACACCGTGGGCGTGAACCGCGTGGGCCTGGATGGCAATGGCATAGAATACAATGGTCACTCCTCCATCTATTCACCAAAAGGTGAGTTGATGTTTACAAGTGAAGGCTCAGAAACCATCAAAACCATTCAGCTTAATGCACATTCCCTGCAGGCTTTCCGCGATAAGTTTCCGGCACACCTGGATGCAGATGATTTTTCGATTGAGTTGGGTGAGTTTGAAGAGGATTATTTGACGGGGTTGAGTTAGTCTGTCGGAGCGGAGCCTATACACTAGGCATTGCTCAATTTTCGGTAACTCATAAACAACAGAATCGGTCCGAGTACCGGAACGAGTGTGATGCCAACCAACCAAATTATTTTTTTTGTAGGGTCAATTTTGCTGTTCATTAGGAGCATAAAAACAGCAACAAGGAAAAGAACAATTGGAACTAAAATGAGCGCTTGAAAAATTATAAGACCAAATCCAGGTGTCAGTAATTCCATGTGATGATTTTCTAATTAAATATTTTGCTAAGATAAATCGCAAGCGTTAGCGCTCCAAGCTCAACTCAAATTCGGCCAGCACAGGTAAATGGTCACTCGGGTAGTATTTGCCATCGTTATCCTGAGCCACTTTGTAGTTACGCAAAATCCATTCTTTGGTGTGGAAGATGAAATCAATGGGGCGACACTCCATACTGCCAACGGCAAAATCACAAAACGTACCGGTGTTGTCATTAGCGGGTTTGGTGTCGATTAACAGGTTGTCTTTTACCAGCGCTTCATAAGGTGCTTCCGCTCGGTCACAGTTAAAATCTCCGGTAAGAATTATGGGAAGATTTAGAGTATTGGTTTGCATGTTTTGCACGATAGACTGAAGCATCACCCCACTCATCAACCGGGCTTCTTTCCCTACGTGATCAAAATGCGTATTCAGTAAAACAAATTCCCGTTTAAGCGGCTTATCGTAAAACCGGGCAATGGTAACCAAACGCGTTATGGCAGCATCCCAGCTTTTGCTTCCTGGAACCTCTGGCGTTTCAGAAAGCCAGCGGGTTTCCTTCGCGAGCAAGCCGAAGCGATTGTTTTTATACAGGATGGCGCTGTATTCACCCAGTTGTTTCCCGTCATCGCGGCCCACGCCAACGTAGGTGTAATCTGGCAATATGCGTATCAGGTCTTCAAGCTGATGGTGAAGGGCTTCCTGGATGCCAATCAGGTCAGGATCGTACTTCTGGATAACATGGGCCACTTTTTGAATGCGGTTTGGCCACGCATTTTCTCCATCATTCGGGTTATCAAACCGGATGTTGTACGACATTACCTTAACTGATTGTGCGTCCGCCACCTGGCAAATCCCTATCAAAAGAAACAGAATCAATTTACGCATTTCTAAAAATACATTACCGCTGGTGGATATGCCATGCTGTCGGAAGAAAATAATTGTAATTTAAAGTAGAATTAACCCACTATAATGCTATGCTAATTAAAAAGGCCATTTACCCATTGGTGTTGCTCCTTTGCCTCGGTGCTTGCAAAACAACCGAAACGGAAGCACCACCCCGACTGTATTCGATTGAACAGTTCATGGATGTGAAAAACATCTACAGTGCCGGGTTTTCCCCGGATGAGAAAAAACTTCTGCTCGGCTCGAATGAAACCGGTATTTATAACGTGTTTGAATTGGATATTGCTTCAGGTGAACGAAGGCAACTGACCAATTCAACAGAGGAGTCGGTGTTTGCAGCTTCATATTTTCCCAACGATGACCGCATTGTCTATACCAGCGACAAAGGTGGGAATGAGATTGATCACATTTTTGTAAGAAATCCTGATGGTTCGAGTACTGATATAATCTCAGACTCAGAGGCTAAAGCTAATTTTTACGGATGGAGCCATGATAAGAAACTCATGTACTATGCTTCGAATAGTCGCGACCCGCGATTTTTTGACCTGTACCGGGTTGATGTAGAAGCTGCCCCTAAAGAAGGAAATGTTTATCCTTCCATGGTGGTGTATCAAAACAACGAAGGACTTAACCCCACAGCTATTTCGCGCGACAACCGGTATATCGCATTAGTAAAACCGATTACCACCAATAATTCGGATGTGTACATTCTGGATTCAGAATCCGGTGAACGTAAGCACATTACTCCACACGAAGGTGATGTGGATTACAGCCCGCAATATTTTTCACCTGACGGAAAGAAGTTGATTTACCTCACCAATGAAGGAAGTGAATTCATGTACATTTCCAGTTATGATCTGGCAACCGGTGAGAAAGCCAAAATTGAAGATGCTCCGTGGGATATCATGTACACATATTTGTCACGCAACGGGAAGTATCGTGTGGTGGCTATCAACAACGATGCCCGCACAGAGATAAAGGTGTACAATGAAGCCGATGGCGGAAAACTGGTTCAGTTGAAAAATGTTCCGAAAGGAGACATTACGGGGGTAAACATTTCCGACAGTGAGAAGTTGATGACCTTTTATGTGAGTACATCCAAATCGCCCAGTAACTTATACCTCTACAACCTGGAAACAGATGAGATTAAACAACTGACCAATACGCTTACTGCTGAAATTAATCCGGATGACCTGGTGGAAGCTACCGTTGTTCGTTTTAAGTCGTACGATGGATTGGAGATACCGGCTTTATTGTATAAGCCGAAAGGATTGAAGAAAGGGGATAAGGTTCCGGCCCTGGTACAGGTTCATGGTGGACCGGGCGGACAAACCCGACTAAACTACAGCAGCAGCTATCAGTACTTTGTTAACCATGGATATGCCATTTTATGTGTGAACAATCGCGGCAGCTCAGGATACGGAAAAACCTTTTATGCTGCGGATGATAAAAAGCATGGCGATGTGGATTTGAAAGACTGTATTGCAGGTAAGCAGTATTTACAGACACTTGATTTCGTGGATACCGACAAAATTGGAATTTATGGTGGCAGCTATGGCGGATATATGGTGATGGCCGCATTGGCCTTTGCTCCTGAAGAATTCGATGTAGGCGTTAACCTGTATGGGGTTACCAACTGGTTGCGCACGTTGAAGAGTATTCCACCCTGGTGGACATCTTTCCGTGATGCGCTGTATACAGAAATGGGCGATCCTGTGAAAGATTCAGTGGCCTTGTATAACAAGTCACCTTTATTTCATGCGGATAAGATTACGAAGCCCTTTATTGTTTTACAGGGCAGCAACGACCCACGCGTTTTGCAGGTGGAATCAGATGAGATTGTGGAAGCGGCCAAAACCAATGGGGTTCCTGTAGAATACGTAATCTTCCCCGATGAGGGACACGGTTGGGTTAAAAAAGAAAATCAAATAAAATCGGCCGAGTCTATTTTGCAGTTTCTGGATAAAAACCTGAAAGACCAGAAATAGTGAGTTTCGAGATGCGGGTTACGGGTTACGAGGCTCCAGGCTTTGTAACCCTACCTGGCATCTCCAAACTTTTCCTTTCTAGAATGCTTCAACAGATCTCACCTCACCCGGCATCATGCGGGTAAAAAGGTTTTCAATACCGGCCTTTAGTGTTACCATAGAGGAGGGACATCCGCTGCATGAGCCTTGTAATTTTACTTTTACGATGCCATCATTAAATGAGTGATAGGTAATGGCACCACCATCTTGTTCCACAGCGGGACGGATGTATTCTTCCAGGATTGTTTTTATTTTTTTCACCGTTTCGGTTTCTTCTTCTGCCGGTGCTGATTCAGCTTCACTCATTTCAATGATAAAGCGACCGGATTCGAGGAATTTCTGGATATGATCTCTGATTACGTTTTGAATCTCCAGCCACTCTACATCTTCACGCTTGGTAACCGTAATGAAGTTGCTCATGTAGAACACACGGTCAACAAACGGATAGTCGAACAACTCCTGCGCAAGGGGTGCATTGGCAGCACTTTCACGGGTGGGGAAATCAAAACTCATTCCATCCGGAATCAACATTTCATTCACCACAAATTTCAGTGAATTGGGGTTGGGGTTTGATTCCAGATAAATATGGATGTGCTTAGGGACTACGTTCATGCCTGAAATTTCGCTTTAGTATGTCAATAAAACAGTGTGGTGCAAATTTAGTTCATTGCAGGCTCTTTTCGAAAACCGTCTTCGGTGGTCGCCACCACACTGGCCACAACAGTATCACCGGTAATGTTTACGATGGTGCGGCACATATCGAGCGGTCGATCGATGGCAATGATAAGCGCCAATCCTTCCGGTGAAACCCCAATCGCGCCAAGCACAATTACAAGGGTAATCAATCCGGCACTGGGTACAGCTGCAGCGCCAATAGAGGATAGGGTTGCGGTAAGAACAATCATCAGTTGATCAGCAAGGGTCAGATCGTGACCAAAGGCCTGCGCAATGAACACAGCTGTAACCGCCTGATGGATACTGGTACCATCCATGTTAATGGTGGCGCCAAGCGGAAGGACAAAACTGGTAATCTCTTCTTTAATGCCCAGGTTTTTTTCAGCACACTCCATCGTAACCGGCAAGGTGGCCGCGCTGGAACTAGTGGAGAACGCCATGATTTGTGCAGGAATAATGCCTTTTAGAAATTGTTTGTACTTGATGTGTGTGAACATCCGCATCACCAGCGGGTAGATGACAAGAATCATTAGTGCAAGGCTGAGCAATACCGTTATGGCATACACACCAAGCGCACTGAATAACTCCAATGCCTGTTTCGGATCATCACCGGCAAAATCTACGATCAGTGCACCGATCAATGCAAAAACACCAAGAGGCGCATAATGCATCACTATGTCCACGATCTTTAAAATGATTTCATTTACACCGTCAAAGAATCCTTTAACATAAATTCCTTTCTGCTCAGGAATCATGATCAATGCAATACCAAATAGAATAGCAAAGAAAATCACTTGAAGCATGTTGCGGTTCGAGCTCATGGAACCAAAAATGTTTTCGGGAACGATGTCAACAATCACTTGCAACGGGCCGGATTCTTTTAGTTTTTGTGCATCGGTTACTTTCAAGTTGGCATCTTTTGCGTACTTCTCTGAAAGTTCAACTTGCTTTTCTTTGGAAAGAAAATTTCCAGGCTTAATGGTATTTACGGCCACCAATCCAACAACGATGGCTATAACTGTCGTGATCAGATAAAAACTCATCGTCTTGCCGCCTATGCGCGAGAGTTTTGAAATGTCTTTCAGGTTTGATACACCGCTGATCAAGGATACAAGAATCAACGGAATAGCGATCAGCTTTAACAGGTTTATGAAGATGGTTCCGAATGGTTTTACCCAATCGGAAATAAAGGGTCCCCAGTGTAAAAAGATGGAAACTAATCCGAGCACAATGCCCAAAAACATCCCAATAAAAATGCGGATGTGTAGCGGAATTTTCTTCATAATGCAATAGCCAAATCTTCGCAATTTATGGGAATGCGACTTAAACAAAATACCGTTCGCAGGATTTTATTTATGCTTGATCAAGTTCTGCCGGAGGCGTTTCCATTAATTCACCCTCCGTTCCGGCTATTACACTGGCTACGGTAGAATCACCGGTAATGTTTACAACGGTGCGTAGCATATCCAGGGGTCTGTCGACAGCCAGAATTAGTGCCAGCCCGGTAGGATCAAGGCCCACGGCTTCCAGCACAATAATGAGCATGATAATGCCCGCACCCGGTACAGCGGCTGCCCCAATAGAGGAAAGTACGGCCGTCATTAATATGGTAAGTTGCTGGCCGAGTGTTAAATCCAATCCAAATGCCTGTGCAATAAAAACAGCCGATACACCCTGGTGAATACTGGTGCCGTCCATGTTAATCGTTGCGCCTAACGGTAATACAAAGCTGGAAACTTCTTCTGAGATACCGAGGTTCTTTTCTGCGCAATCAATGGTAACCGGAAGTGTGGCAGCGCTTGAACTGGTTGAGAAAGCCAATACCTGTGCCGGAAGTATGCCTTTGATGAACCGTGCATACGGCATATTGGTGAAAGCTTTTAAAATGAGTGGATAAGTAATGAATACCATCATTGCCAATCCCAACACAACGTTCAGGCTATACACGCCCAGTGCCTTCATTAATTGTGTATCAATATTCAGACTGGCCAGTAAGGCAAACACACCAATCGGTGCAAAGCGCATGATCATGTCAACAATTTTCAGGATCACTTCATTGGCGCCATCAAAGAATGATTTTACCGGTCTGATTTTATCGGGTTTGGCCAAAATCATGGCCACACCAAACAACATGGCGAAGAAAATGATCTGCAACATGTTGGAGTTGTTCGACATGGCACCAAAAACATTTTCAGGCACTATATCTACCAGAACTTGTAGCGGGCCATCGTCCTTAACATCATGTGCAGAAGAGATGCGTGAGCCGATATCCGATGCGTATGCCTTGCTTAACTCCTCCCGCTTTTCGGGAGAAAGAAATTTTCCTGGTTTGATAACGTTCACCAATACCAATCCTATGGTAACCGCGATTACTGTTGTAGCAAGGTATAGCCCAATGGTGCGACCGCCAATACGGGAAAGCTTCGAGATGTCAGAAAGATTGGAGATGCCGTCAATCAGCGAAAAAATGATGAGCGGAATGGCTATGAGTTTTAATCCGTTGATGAAGATGGTTCCCCACGGTTTAATCCAATTGTTGGTAAATTCGATTAGTCCCAATCCTTCAGCGCTAAAGCCCCAGATCATGCCCAGCGCCATGCCAATGAGAATTTTACCGTAAAGGGGAATACGTTTAAACTTCATGGCCTAAAAATAAGAGTATTTACAAAAGATGCACCCCCTAATTTGTATTAATGGGCACGTTGGAGCAGTTTACCAACTGCTGCTCGCACCACCGCCACCGGAGTCACCGCCACCCCAACTGCCACCACTGTCGCTTGAGGATGAGGAACTGCTGTCACTACCCGATGAGGAAGACATGACCAGCATGGGGATGATGAATTTATCGATGTGGTGATGGCCACAATGCATGCAGGTGCGTTCTTCTTCGCCATATCCATCAGCGCTGTAGGTAGCACGTTCTATTGTTCGTCTGGCACCGAAGTGATAGGTTAAAAAGCTGCATTTCGGACAATGCGTGAATTTTGATTTTTTAGTTGGATACCGAAGAATTTCAATTGATCCGCAAGAATTGCATTTCCATACATCATAATCGATTGTACCCACTTTCTCTTCCGTTATTTGTCCTTCTTTTAAAAATTCATCTTCCTGCGCTTCTGAAAGTTTTGTGGTTGAGGCTTTGCATTTTTTGCACGTGCGCGGATGGTTTCGGAAACTGTTTCGTTTGCTTCGAAATAATGGATACAGCAAAATCATGGGCAGCGGAAAAAATACTGCGGCCAGTATCCAGTACACTTTTTGCCCGTTCATAAAGTTGTAGGCATCCTGCTGCTGGCCACTCAATACAAACTTTTTCCCGATAGCTGTTGCCCGGAGATAACGTTCAATAAACCACACGATAACAAGCGTGTAAAGGGCTGCCAGAAAAATTGAAAAGGGCCACTTCAGGTTGTACGCAACAAAGAATACGGCCAATGGTAAGGCAAAGTAAAGAAGCAGCCAATGTAAACGTGTTATGGTTACCCTGGGATAGTCAGGCGAAGGTTTGAATTTTCCAGAGAGAGCCAGCATTAGAAAAAACACAAGGGCAACAACTGCGTACAAACCGCCCATGGCTATGTACGCGTAATGATCCTGCGAGGTATCTCGCGCAAACAACTCTTCAATGGCTTCAGGTTTGGAAAGAATAGAAACCGTGGCCTCAATGCCGCGAAGCATGCCGGTATTATAATCACCTTCTTTGAAGTATGGTACCATGAAACGCTGTTGGATGCGCTTGCAGGTAGCATCGGGCAAAACACCCTCAACTCCATAGCCAGTATGAAACCGTATGGTGCGCTGATCCATGATAAACAGGATCAACAATCCATTGTCGTTACTCGCTTGCCCGATTCCCCAATACCGAAAAAGACGTTGTGCAAAATCAACGTGATCTTCTTCCCCGATGGAAGGGAGCATGACAACCGCCACCTCTGCTGTAGCAGCTTTTTCCAAATCGCCCAGCATTTGATTGATGCGGCTTACTGTGGTGTCGTGTAAAATTTTTGTTGGATCACTAACGTAGCTGTTGTTAATCAGCTTGGTATTGGGTACAGTTTGAACTGTATACACTTGGGCGAACACCGACAGCGAAGCGCATGTCAGCATCAGGAGTAAAATGTTTTTCATTTATATCCGCGAAACTTTTGCGCGCAGCAGAAAATCGGCTAACACCAGGGCGGCCATGGCTTCAACAATCGGTACGGCTCGTGGTACAACGCACGGGTCGTGTCTTCCCTTGCCGCTTACCGATACTTCGTTTCCTTCTTTATCTACACTTTGTTGATCCTGCATGATGGTGGCTACAGGTTTAAAGGCCACATTGAAATAAATGTCTTCACCGTTACTGATGCCACCTTGAACACCCCCTGAGTGATTGGTTTTTGTTCTGACCTTGCCGCCTTCGTGTACAAACTCATCGTTGTGTTGCGATCCGGTTAAGGTGGTTCCTTCGAAGCCACTTCCATATTCAAAACCCTTTACGGCATTGATACTCAACATGGCTTTGCCAAGTTCGGCATGAAGTTTATCAAACACGGGTTCGCCCAATCCAACGGGAGTATTTTTAATAACGCAAGTCACTATGCCTCCAATCGTGTCGCGGTTCAAACGTGTTTCGTCAATCAGGGCAATCATTTTTTCGGCTGTTGCCGGATCAGGACAGCGTACGATGTTATCTTCTGTTTTGGAAAGATCAAGTTGCGTATAGAATGGCGCCTGAATAGAACCAACTTTCGAAACGTAAGCACGAATGTCAATGGATTCTTTTCTCAGCAATAATTTAGCAATGGCACCGGCTGCCACGCGTGCGGCTGTCTCGCGCGCAGAACTTCTTCCGCCACCACGGTAGTCGCGCAAACCGTATTTTGTCTCGTATGTGTAATCGGCATGCGAAGGACGAAAGGTGTTTTCAAGATGGCTGTAATCTTTGCTGCGCTGATCCTGATTTTCGATTACAAGAGCAATGGGTGCCCCAGTGGATTTTCCTTCAAATACACCACTCAGAATTTTGAATGTATCCGCTTCTTTGCGTTGGGTGGTAATTTTGGACTGGCCGGGTTTTCTGCGATCGAGTTCAGATTGGATAAATGCTTCATCAATGTCAAGTCCGGCCGGACATCCGTCAATAGTCGCGCCAATCGCCAGGCCGTGCGATTCGCCAAAGGTGGTGATCCGAAAAAGTTTGCCGTAAGTATTCATGAATTCAAAAATCAATATTCAAAATTTATTGGACGGGTTCAAAGTTTTAGACTTTGAATCTTGAATTTTGAATTATTTCTTGAACACAAGATAAGCCGATCCGGCCAACATCACCAAAATAAGGCTGTTCATTAAAATCGTAAGCCAGCGGTCATCGGCAGTGGCCCGGAGTGTATTGTCTGACAGGTTGATGCGATCGTAGAAAGAACCTCCATCAACGGATTCAATTACTTCATTTTTCAAGCTTTCTCCCTCTACTATTACCGAGGCAGTTGCCTTCAGCGTATCATATTTAGCTTTTACAGGATTAAAGAAAACCCATTGAAAGTCATTAGCCAATTTAAATTCACCCGGTTCTTTTGGGATAATAAAATAGCTGAACGATTTGCTTCCCATTACCCGGTTGGCATCGCGCCTGATGTTTTGCCGTACATTAGGTTCGTAAAAATCAAAATTAATAGTGTTTTTAACATTCGGTTTTTCAATGGATGAAATGTTCCCTTCTCCGTAAATAATAAAATCGTAGGAAAAACTTTTTCCGGTTTGCAGGGCGGTGGAACTGATTTTTTCTTCAAGCCGGTAATCGCCAACTGCTACTTGCTTGCTCAACGGATGCGGAGGCAACTCTTTTACTTTCACTGTTTTTGGTTTGGAATAAAAAGTCTTCAAATCTTCCTGTCGGTTTTGCCCGAAGAAGGATGGATTTTTAGCCACTTTGTATTTTTTCATTTCCAAGGGTACAATTGGAAACACAACCGGCTCAGTATTGATCGGGTAGAACGTTGCCTGATACATTTTGTATCGGGTGTATAATTTGCCGTTCAGGGTTATTCGCTCTCCCTCAATGTTTTCAATATTGAAATTCTCTTCCCAGCAGTTGGCGGGCTTTAATTTTTTTAAAATCTCCGACATCTGTTTGCTGATCTCATGCCAATACAAGGGTGCTTTGTTGTCTTCAGCAACATAAAATCCCAGTATCGCATTAAAACCTTCACCAATGTACACTTCATCTTTATTGGTGGTGAGGGCAAGAAATGCATCTTCTTTAATGTCGATAAATTCAGTGGGCGGAGCGCCAAATGTGTTGTCGCGCTCAAAAAAGCTTCTGAATGGATCTGCCTGACGTTGTTGCGTAACGGGTGCGCCAACTTTCACTTTTTTTCCCGGTGAGGAGATTACCTGATCGTTTACTTTCATTTTGAAGGCAGGAACGGTTATCGTGCCTTGTCGCGAAGGGAAGTACGACATGATGATGCTTTGCGAGGAGGAAATCTGGCCGTTGATGATACTGGTTTGAGAGGAGGTGGATTGTCCGGCTTTTGAGAATCCATCAATATCCGGGAAGTTGTCAATACTCTTCAGGCGCTCGTTTTGGACCGATACAGTAATGGTCCACGCCTGGTTCTGACCGATTTCATCAGGCCCTAAGGTGATCTGAATATCCTGTCCGTAAGTGAACGTTACGCTCAACAGGGCTGATAGCAGTGTAAAAATAACGTTTATCGAAAAATCCGGCCGCATGCTCAATCTCTGTACCAAAATGATCGTTACAAAAGTAAAAATGTTCTTTCAGTTGATTTAACTCCATGTTAAATTTAACTGTTGCAAGCATAACTAATTTTTTAACCGTTCATTACGTATTGCGATGCTAAATTATGTCAAGAAAGTACTCACCAAAGTGAGTTTTGACGCCCAGCTTTTTGAAAAAGAGCTGCGAAAGGCCATCAACCTGTTGATTGGCGATGACATCCGGGAGCTCAAACATTGGTGTTATGCCAGGTTTGGGAATCAGTACGAGGCGATCCTGAATCGCTGTTTCTAGTTGACTAAATTTTGTTTCATCAGCCCCCTTGCCAAAACAAGGGGGTTTTAATTTATATTCGGTAGTGTTTTCAAAACTTTCCGTGTTCTTTCGATACGTTCCTCCAGAAGCTCTATTCTGGACGGTTGCGCTCATTGCACTAGCCTTTTACCAGCCTGAATCTCAAAGTCATTTTACCTTGTGCCCAGTAAGTAACATGGGCTTTGATTTTTGCCCCGGCTGTGGCCTTGGCCGATCGATAGCGTGGCTGTACAAAGGCGAGATTGTTCAGTCGTGGCAAGCACATCCGTTAGGAATATTCGCAGTTATTGTTTTAACTTATCGTATAATTTCACTCACAATCAAATCAAACAAACCCTATGGCAAAAGTAACTGATGTGCTCCCTGAACTCACAGGTGAAGAGATGGTATATGTTCAGAATCTGGTAAAAGATTGGGATGACGAAAAGGCGAGAAACTTTGCAAATGTTTATCGTACCCGTAGAAAAGACCCGCAAGTGATTTTGATTACAGCGCTGCTTGGGTTAATCGTTGTTGCAGGTGTACATCGCTTTTTGCTTGGCCAGATTGGTATGGGTTTGCTTTACCTTTTTACGGGTGGATTGTGTTTGATCGGAACCATCATTGACCTAGTTAATCATCAACGATTGGCTTTTGAGTTTAATCAGAAGGTTGCAGAAGAGGTTGCTACGATTATGAAGTAATTACTTCGTTACAAACTCAATATTTCTTTTTAATCCGGTAAAGCCGGTACGCTTCACTGCCGATTTCTTAAACACTCTTCGAAAAACTTCGTCTGTGATTTCGCGCCAGTCGTTTTGCGACATGTGCTCAAGATCGGGGTGAGGTTGAAAGCGTGACTCGTTATGCGGTTGTGAAAAACGGTTCCATGGGCATACATCCTTGGCAGATGTCGCAACGAAAGTCCAGTTTTCAAATTTCCTTTACTTCGTTGGGTATTTCTTCTTTCAATTCAATGGTGAAGTACGAAATGCATTTACTGCCGTCCACTACGTAGGGTTGCGGAATAGCATCCGTGGGGCATGCATCCATACAAGCGGTGCATGTGCCGCAGTAATCTTTTATCGGACCATCGTATTCCAGTTCAAGGTCTAGAATAATTTCAGCAAGGAAGAAAAAGCTGCCCATGGAACGATTCAAGAGCAATGAATTTTTTCCAATCCAACCTAATCCGGATTTTTTAGCCCACGCGCGCTCCATAACAGGTGCAGAGTCAACGAATACCCTGCCATTCACATCACCAATTTCATCCTGAATGCGTTGTAAAAATTCCTTGAGTTTATCCTTGACTACAAAGTGATAGTCCTCACCGTATGCATACTTGGCAATTTTCAGGTTGTTTGGTTGAGCTAAATCTTTTTTTGGATAGTAATTATATACGAGGCTGATCACAGATTTAGCGCCCGGCACCAGTTTGGTTGGATCAAGCCGCTTGTCGAAATGATTTTCGAGGTATTGCATCTTACCCTGATAACCGCGCTTAAGCCAGGCTTCAAGCTTTGGGGCTTCTTCTTCCAGAAATTCAGCTTTGGATATGCCGCAGAATGAAAAGCCTAATCCTGAGGCAATATTTTTTATCTGGGCTGTTATTTTTTCTTTCATGCCACTAAGACACATTCACAATGGCTTTACCAACTCTTTTCACTTCATCAGTCAAGGCTTCAAATTTCATTGTGTCTTGGTGTCTTGGTGTCTTGGTGGCGAGTATCAATCGAATAAACCCGGTCGCTTACTTTGAGGCGGAACTATTTTCAGGTGTTTGTAAGCGAGTTCAGTAGCTTCACGTCCGCGTGACGTTCGTTTGATATATCCTTCCTGAATCAGAAACGGCTCATACACCTCTTCAATGGTTTCTGCTTCTTCACCAACGGCAGTAGCAATAGTAGAAATCCCTACCGGTCCGCCTTTAAACTTTTCAATGATGGTGAGTAAAATGCGGTTATCCATATCATCTAATCCATGTTCATCAACATCCAGGGCTTTCAGCGCGAGTTGCGCAATGGCCAGTGTAATGGTGCCATCACCTTTTATTTGGGCAAAGTCACGGGTTCTGCGTAGCAGGTTATTGGCAATGCGTGGCGTGCCTCTGCTTCTTCTCGCGATTTCAAAAGCAGCTTCAGTATCAATAGGTGTATTTAAAATAGAAGCAGAACGATTGATGATTTTTTGAAGGAGCGCTGAATCGTAATATTCCAATCGGGCATTGATACCAAAGCGCGCCCGGAGTGGTGAAGTTAACAGTCCGGCACGCGTGGTGGCGCCAATTAATGTAAAAGGATTCAACCCAATCTGAATCGACCGTGCATTCGGTCCGGTATCCAGCATGATGTCGATCTTGAAATCCTCCATGGCAGAGTATAAATACTCCTCCACTATCGGGTTTAACCGATGGATTTCATCTATAAACAAAACATCATTTGTTTCCAGGTTGGTGAGCAAGCCTGCCAGGTCGCTTGGCTTGTCCAATACCGGGCCGGATGTGATTTTGATGTTGGTTTCCAGTTCGTTGGCAATGATGTATGACAAGGTAGTTTTGCCCAATCCCGGAGGTCCGTGCAGTAATACGTGATCCAACGACTCATTCCGTTGCCGGGCGGCTTCCACAAACACCTTAATGTTGTCAACAACCTTTTGTTGCCCTGTAAAATCATGGAAAGAGAGCGGCCTGAGTGCCTTTTCAATTTCCTTTTCGGCAGCCGTTTGGTTTTCAGAATCCCCCTGCAAATAGTCCTCGCGCATGTTGTGATGTTTCGCGAAGGTACTCAATTGTGGGGATTTTGTTTAAGCAACAGTGTTGCATTTAGACAATTTCCATAACTTGCGCCTTCAATTTTTCTGCACATGAATAACCGCACCAAGAATATCATCTATAGTATTTTATTGATCGTTACGGTTTATGCGGTATACCTGTATCGGAAAGGCCAGCCTGTGCCGATAATGATTGAAGGGAAAACAATGGGCACTTCCTATCACATTACTTATTTTGATAAGCACGGTCGCAATTTTAAACCCTCGGTGGATTCTTTGCTGGAAGTTGTGAATCAGAGCATTAATACCTACTTACCTGATTCTGAGATCACGCAATTCAATCGGGGAGAGGGGTTAAAATTCTCACTCCCATATTTTTTGCCGGTGCTGAAAAAGGCGCGCGAAGTTTTCACTGCTTCTTCCGGAGCATTTGATCCTACAGTGATGCCACTGGTAAATGCCTGGGGCTTTGGTCCTGCCGAGCCACTTAATCCGGATAACCTTCAGGTAGACTCCATTCGTGAGGTAGTGGGGTTTGAAAAAATTCAATTCAATGCCGATAGTGTGTGGAAAACGGATAGCCGTACACAACTTGATTTTGGCGGGATCGGGCAGGGTTATGGTGCTGATGTGATTGCAGATTTTCTGAAAGCCAAGGGTATTGTTAATGTGTTTGTAGAAATTGGCGGAGAAGGCATGGCATGTGGTATAAACCTGAAAACGAAAAAGCCTTGGGAGATCGGTATACTTGATCCGGCCTCTACACGTGAGAAACTTTTTTTCAAAGCGTATGCTTTACTTAAGGATAAATCCTTTACAACATCGGGCAATTATTTCAACTACCGCGAAATAGATGGTAAAAAATATTCGCACACCATTGATCCGGAAACCGGCTATCCCGCCCGGAAGGAAATTTTAAGTGCCTCTGTTTTTGCGGCCGATGCCATTACTGCCGATGCATGGGCCACAGCTTTTATGGTTATGGGGCATGAGCGCGCCATAGAGCTTTTGAAAAGTCGTTCAGAAATCGAAGGATTTATTATTTACTCCAACGATCAGGGAGGAACAGACGTATTTTTATCAGAATCGTTGAAAACCAGTATTAAACTTAAGTAATACAATGACCCTCAAATTGCTGGTACTTTTCTTTACACCACTCCTTTCGGGGTTGTTGGTTTATTTGTTGCCAAGTGGTAAAACCCGAAGCTATCGTCTGCTTCTGGTATTTGCCGGTGCATATCTTTTTGGAATTACGGTAGTGCACATATTGCCCGAGCTTTATCGAGGACATGGCGAGGTTGAGCTGATTGGCCTTTTTGTATTGTGTGGTTTTTTTCTGCAGCAGATTCTGGAGCATTTTACATCAGGTGTTGAGCACGGACACATTCATACACATGATCACGTGCACGATCACCAACATTCGCATTATCATGAACAGGTCTCAGCCATTGTGTTGTTGATGGCGTTGTGTGTTCACGCCTTTCTGGAAGGCGCCATGCTGGCACAACCGGCTTCAGGCATTCAATATGATGTGAATGCCGTGTTGTTAGGCATTGCCTTGCATCGGGCTCCGGCAGCTTTTGCGTTAATGACCGTGCTTTCGTTTCAGCTTCATTCAAAAAATAAAGCAGTTCCTTACCTCATCGTTTTTTCAGTTGCGGCACCAATCGGGTTGTTAATTTCCACATACCTGGTAGAGGCTGAAATTCTTTCGCAATCGGGATTGGTATTGCTTTATGCATTGGTGAGTGGAAATTTTCTGCACATCTCTACTACCATTGTGTTTGAAAGCAGTCCCGAACATCACTTCAATGCGCGAAAGCTTACGGTAGCCATATTGGGTGCATTGGTGGCCGTGGCGGTGGAGTATTTTCTGTAAACGGCAAGCTTCTCATCTCGATCAATTTTTGTTTTCATTCAAAAAGCCGATTTTAGTTGTCTTCAATCAAGCAAGACAATATGGATATTGTGCGTTCATTTGAGGATTACATAAAGCAATACCAACAGAGCATTGACAACCCCGAAACCTTTTGGGCCGATGTGGCTGGCGATTTTCACTGGCGAAAGAAATGGGATAAAGTGCTGGAATGGGATTTTCACAAACCCGAAGTACAATGGTTCGTTGGCGGGAAATTGAACATCACCGAGAACTGCCTGGATCGTCATTTGCCAGAACGGGCCAACCAAACAGCCATTATTTGGGAGCCGAATGATCCTTCTGAAGAGCCGCGTAACATTACTTACCAGGAATTATTTCATGAGGTGTGCCGGGTGGCCAACATGCTCAAAGCACAAGGTGTGCAAAAAGGTGATAAAGTTTGCATTTACATGCCGATGATTCCCGAAGTGGCGTTTGCCATGTTGGCGTGTGCGCGTATCGGTGCGGTTCACTCGGTTGTCTTTGCCGGATTTTCATCACGATCATTAATCGATCGTATTAATGATGCCGGATGTAAACTGGTACTAACCACCGATGGCTCGTATCGGGGAGATAAGATTATAAACCTGAAAGCCATTGTGGATGAAGCGCTGGAGAGTTGTCCTTCCGTTGAACGTGTATTGATAAAGAAGCGCACCGGTTCAAAGGTTGTTATGAAAGCCAATCGGGATGTGTGGTGGGATGAGGCGATAAAAAACATGCCGGATGTTTGTGCCGCAGAGGAAATGGATGCGGAAGACCTGTTGTTCATTTTGTACACATCGGGCTCAACCGGAAAACCCAAGGGCATGGTGCACACCATTGGTGGGTATATGGTGTATACGAACTTCACATTTCGCACGGTATTTCAGTATCAGGAAGGCCAGGTGTATTGGTGCACAGCCGATGTAGGTTGGATCACCGGGCATTCTTACATCGTATATGGTCCGCTGTCTGCCGGAGCCACAACCTTGATGTTTGAGGGCGTTCCCTCATGGCCCGATATGGGTCGCTTCTGGCATGTGGCTGAAAAGCATCGGGTGAATATTTTTTATACGGCTCCTACGGCCATCCGCTCGTTGGAAAAAGCACCCTTGAGTTTTGTAAAGCAATATGATCTCCACAATTTAAAAGTGCTGGGTACGGTTGGTGAACCCATCAATGAAGAGGCCTGGCATTGGTACCACGAACACATTGGCAAAGGCAAGTGCCCGATTGTAGATACGTGGTGGCAAACCGAAACGGGTGGGTTCATGATTTCACCAATCGCACACATTACCAAACTCAAACCCGCTTTTGCTTCCTTTCCGCTGCCGGGGGTTCAACCGGTAATTATGGATGAAAAGCGACAGGAAGTAACTACCTCACCCGGAGAAGGACGATTGACCATTGGTTTTCCGTGGCCGGGAATGGCGCGCACCATTTATGGCGATCATCAACGGTTTCGTGAAACATATTTCTCCACCTTTCCGGGAAAATATTTTACGGGCGATGGCTGCAGACGTGATGCAGAAGGTTATTACCGCATTACCGGCCGTGTGGATGATGTGATCATTGTATCGGGCCATAATTTGGGTACAGCCGAAATTGAAAGCGCAGTTGATGAACACTCGGCAGTATGTGAAACGGCCGTAGTAGGGTATCCGCATGATGTGAAAGGTCAGGGTATTTATGCATACGTAATCTGTTACGATAGACCACATGAGGAGGAAAAACTTCGACATGAAATCCGCGAGTTGGTAGCAAAAATTATTGGCCCCATTGCCAAGCCCGACAAGATTCAGTTTGTAAGTGGCTTGCCGAAAACACGCTCCGGAAAAATTATGCGCAGAATTTTGCGAAAAGTTGCCGAAGGAAATACTACGGATTTAGGAGATGTTACTACCTTGCTCGACCCTTCGGTAGTGGAGGAAATCAAGGCAGGAGCATTGTAAGAATCATTTCCTGCTATTTTTGGTTACCTTTGATATATGGAAAGCTTCATTTTGAAATTCCCACAAGATACGCAGTTCAGCGATGATGAATTCTTTGAGTTTTGCGCAGCTAACGATCCGTTGCGTATCGAAAGAAACAGCAAAGGACAAATAATTATTATGTCGCCATCAGGAAGTAAAACCGGAAATATACATTTTAAGATCATCCATGCTTTCTCTACGTGGGTTATGGAGAATGAAGGATCGGGTTACGGATTTGATTCTTCGGCTGGCTTCAAGCTCCCGGACCAATCAATTTTAGCACCTGATGCAGCTTTTGTTGTGACGCAGCGCTGGGAAAGCTTAACTGAGGAGCAGCAGAAAAAATTTGCGCCTCTCACTCCGGATTTTATTATCGAAGTGCGATCCGAATCAGATAGCCTTAGCCAACTTAAAACCAAAATGGACGACTGGATTCGGAATGGCTGCCACCTGGCTTGGCTTATTGATCCAATAGAGAAGAAGGCATATATCTATAAACCAGATGAGTCGGTCACCACAATCGATAATTTCAAGGCAAAACTGAGTGGAGAAAGTGTTCTGCCGGGCTTTGAACTTGATCTGTCAAAACTTTTGTAATCTCTAATTCTTTTAATTGTTACTATGGAAATAACAGGAACAGTAGTATCGCTTTTGCCCATGCAAAGCGGACAAGGAAAAAACGGAACATGGAAAAAGCAGGAGTTCATCCTCGAAACCCCCGGCCAGTATCCCAAAAAAGTATGCTTGTCGTTATGGGGCGAAAAGGTAGATGAAAACCGCCTCAACCCAGGTGACAGGATAACGGCTTCCATCAATATTGAAAGTCGTGAGTACAATGGCCGTTGGTATACCGATGTGCGCGCCTGGAAAATTCAGAAGAGCACACAGGATCAACGCGAAATGGCACCACCTCCGGATCAATCGTTTATGCCGGATTCAAACTCAAGCGATGATTTGCCGTTTTAATTGAAAAACGAACATTAGCTGCTCAGGCAGAAATAAAAAGCCCCGATGAAAGTTTCATCGGGGCTTTTGTTTTAGTAGCGTAAATTCAATCAACTACCACACGCTTCACACGCATCCGGGTTATCCAGTGAGCAAGCCATGTCCGACATTTTCTTTTCATAGTCGGCCACCTGGGTGTACGCCAGTTCCTTTTGCGGCTCAGGCTTGGTTGCAGTAACTGCGGCACCAACAGCAACTTCAGCCGTAACGGTTTGCTGCATCGCTGTTTTATCAAGGGTAAACTTGATGGCATCCGCAGCAGCGGTTGAGCGCAGGTAGTACATGCCGGTTTTCAATCCTTTCTTCCAGGCGTAGAAATGCATGGAAGTAAGTTTGCCGAAGTTCGGATCCTTCAAGTGGATGTTCAAACTCTGCGACTGGCAGATGTATGCACCGCGATCAGCCGACATATCAATAATGGCCTTTTGAGAAATTTCCCAAACGGTTTTGTAGATATCCTTAATGTTTTGCGGAATCTCTGGAATGGGTTGTACCGAACCGTTGGTGGCAATAAGCTTCTGACGCATCGTTTCATTCCACAGTCCCAGGTCGATCAGGTCTTTCATTAAATGCTTGTTGGCAATGATGAATTCACCAGAAAGTGTTCTGCGGGTGTAGATGTTTGATGTGTATGGCTCAAAGCACTCATTATTACCAAGAATCTGTGAAGTAGAAGCGGTAGGCATCGGAGCGAGCAACAGCGAGTTGCGTACACCGTGCTTCTTCACATCTTGCTTCAGTTGTTCCCAGTTCCAGCGTCCGCTCTGAGGGTTCACGCCCCACATGTCGAACTGGAAGATGCCTTTGGATACCGGAGAACCTTTGAAGGTTTCATATGCTCCCTGAACTTTCGCCAGCTCCATAGAAGCTTCCATCGCACCGAAGTAGATCGTTTCGAAAATATCTTCATTCAGCCTGCGAGCTTCTTCCGAGTCGAATGGCATGCGCAACATGATAAAGGCATCGGCCAATCCTTGTACGCCTAACCCAATAGGGCGGTGGCGCATGTTGGAGTTGCGTGCTTCTTCAACCGGGTAATAGTTTACATCAATAACCTTGTTGAGGTTACGGGTAACTACTTTGGTAATCTCGTATAATTTCTGGTGATCGAACTTGCCATCTTCCGTTACAAATTTTGGCAACGCCAATGAGGCGAGGTTACAAACGGCAACTTCATCTTTGGAGGTGTACTCGATAATTTCCGTACACAAGTTGCTCGACTTGATTGTGCCCAGGTTCTTCTGGTTCGATTTTCTGTTGGCAGAATCCTTATACAAGATGTAAGGCGTTCCGGTTTCAATTTGTGATTCCAGAATTTCAAACCACAGGTCTTGTGCTTTTACTTGTTTGCGGGCCTTGCCTTCTTTTTCGTACTTATCATACAAGCGTTCAAATTCTTCGCCCCACACTTCGGCTAAGCCGGGTGCTTCGTTCGGGCAGAAGAGTGACCACATTTCGTTGTTCTCTACGCGTTGCATGAACAGGTCGGGTATCCACATGGCGTAGAACAAATCGCGTGCACGCATTTCTTCTTTACCGTGATTTTTCTTCAGGTCGAGGAAATCGAACACATCAGCATGCCACGGCTCGAGATAGATGGCAAAACTTCCTTTACGTTTTCCACCACCTTGATCCACATAACGTGCGGTCATGTCGAAGTTGCGGAGCATCGGTACAATACCGTTTGAGGTTCCGCCTGTTCCTTTAATGTATGATCCTTTTGCGCGGATGTTATGGATGCTCAATCCAATTCCTCCGGCAGATTGTGAAATTTTAGCACACTGCTTTAGTGTATCGTAAATACCATCAATGCTGTCATCCTGCATGGTAAGCAGGAAGCATGACGACAATTGCGGCTTAGGTGTACCGGCATTGAACAATGTTGGTGTGGCATGCGTAAACCATTTTTCTGAAAGCAGGTTGTACGTTTCAATGGCCGCGGGAATATCCTCGCCATGAATACCAACGGCTACACGCATCAACATGTGCTGCGGGCGTTCCACTACCTTACCATCAATCTTCATCAGGTACGAACGCTCCAGTGTTTTAAAACCGAAGTAGTCGTAGCTGAAATCACGATCGTAAATGATGGCTTCATCCAATTCAGCGGCATGGTCGCGCACAATCTTCCAGGTTTCCTTGGAGATGAGGGGTGCGTTTTCACCCGTTTTGGGATCCACGTACGTGTACAAGCGCTTCATGGTGTTGGAAAAAGACTTGCTCGTAACTTTATGCAGGTTAGACGTAGCCAAACGAGCAGCCAACTTGGCGTAGTCGGGGTGCTTTGTGGTTAACGTGGCGGCAGTTTCAGCGGCCAGGTTATCGAGTTGCACGGTGCTTACGCCATCATACAAACCATTAATCACCTTCATGGCAACCTCTACCGGGCTGATATACTTCGTATCCAGTCCGTAACAGAGCTTTTCAATGCGAGCGGTGATTTTGTCAAACTTTACGGACTCTCTGCGTCCGTCTCTTTTTATGACAAGCATTTCTTAGGGTTGTTTAAAAAGTTTAAAAAATGGTGAAAAGTGTTTTGAAGATATTAAAAATCTTCATTGAGTGAAAACTTCGGAGACGAATCTTTTTCCGAGCTGTTCAACACTCCGGCTTTCTGGTATTCTGCTACGCGTTTTTCAAAGAAATTTGTTTTTCCGCGCAGCGAAATCATATCCATAAAGTCGAACGGGTTGGTGGCACCATAAACTTTCTTACCAATCAATTCATTCAGCAGGCGGTCAGCCACAAACTCAATATATTGTCGCATCAACTCTGCATTCATGCCGATAAGATTAACCGGCAGTGCATCGGTCACAAATTCTTTTTCAATTTCAACGGCATCCTTAATAATGTCAATCACCGTTTGTTCCGGCAGTTTACCGACTACATGTTGTGTATAGAGGTGGCAGGCGAAATCGCAGTGCAGTCCTTCATCTCTGGAAATCAATTCGTTGGAGAAACTCAAGCCCGGCATAAGGCCGCGCTTCTTCAGCCAGAAAATGGAACAGAAAGAGCCTGAAAAAAATATGCCCTCAACAGCTGCAAAAGCGATCAAGCGTTCCTGAAAACTTCCATTCGATATCCAACGCAACGCCCAATCAGCTTTTTTCTTCACGCAGTCAATGGTTTCGATGGCGTGGAATAAAGAGTCCTTTTCTTTCGGATCTTTTACGTACGTATCTATTAATAGGGAGTATGTTTCAGAGTGGATGTTTTCAATGGCGATCTGAAAGCCATAGAAAAACTTAGCTTCCGTGTATTGCACTTCTGAAACGAAATGCTCGGCCAGGTTTTCATTCACAATACCATCGCTGGCGGCAAAGAAAGCGAGTACATGTTTAATGAAATGGCGCTCACCGTCATTTAGGTTTTCCCAGTCGGTAAGGTCCTGGCTCAGGTCAATTTCTTCGGCAGTCCAAAAGCTGGCTTCTGCCTGTTTATAGAATTTCCAGATGTCGTGTTGTTGAATGGGGAAGAGTACAAAACGGTCTTTGTTTTCCCTTAAAATGGGTTCTTCTGGTAAAGAATGGCTCATCTTTCCTTGGGTTTTAGGGTTGTTTAAATATTTATCAGACTTCCGCGGACGGTGTGCCGGGGCATGTACCACCGTGGTTGCCAGGTTAAAAAATCAAAAAAGTTTACTTGTATTAACCGGAAACAAGACTCACCTCTTTCCGGCTTGTGTAAGCGTACAAATATTTGAAATGAGCACTACAAATCAAAAGATGTTCAGCGGCCAAAAATTCGGTTTTCATGCTGAATTTGCATATTTCGAAGGTTTATAAATGGTTGTGTTTTAGGTGGTTGGTAAGGCCTTTCAATGCTCTGCTTTCACTTAAAACGGGGTTGAAAATTTTTTTTATTTTTTTCTGATCCCCGAAAGGGCCTTATTTCAGGGGTTGATGTGCCAATTTCCAAATCCAAGGTTCTGAAATCTAAATTCTTTTTCTACCTTTGCAGTCCAATTTTTGAAAAGCTATGTATGCAATTGTAAACATTGCCGGAACACAGTTCAAAGTGGCTAAAGACCAGTATATCTACGCGCCCAAGCTGGAGGGAGAGGCCGGATCAAGTGTAAACTTCGATCAGGTACTTCTGCTCGACCGTGACGGGAAAGTAGAAATTGGCGCCCCTACTGTTAAAGGCGCAAAAGTATCTGGTAAGATACTGGAGCACGTAAAAGGCGATAAGGTAATTGTCTTTAAAAAGAAGCGTAGAAAAGGCTATACCAAGAAAAACGGTCATCGCCAGCAGTACACGAAGGTTCAGATTGAAAGCATTGGTTAATTCCTAAAGCATTTAGAAATGGCACATAAAAAAGGTGAAGGTAAAGTAAAGAACGGCCGCGAATCGGAAAGCAAACGATTGGGCGTTAAGGTATTTGGTGGCCAGAAAGTGGTTGCCGGTAATATTATCGTGCGTCAGCGCGGCACCAAGCACCATCCTGGCAAAAACGTGGGTTTAGGCAAAGATCACACCCTGTTTGCATTAACAAATGGTGTAGTTGTATTCAAAAAGGGTCGTGAAAACCGCTCGTTTGTATCGGTTGAGCCGGTAGCTGAGGCGTAGAAAGTCTGCGATTTATTCAATAACAATAAAAGCCCTCGGGAAAATTTCCTGAGGGCTTTTATTTTGTTATGATTTTACTAAAACCATTGAATTTCATTTGGTTGATGATCAGTTATTTAGTTGATTGTTTGGAGAAAGGTAAAATCTAGCCAAATTTTCTTTTAATCCTCCGGATTATTGCTTTAACTTGGGGCAACCTATTTATTAACTAAACCTAAACCATATGAAGAAGATTGTACTCATGTACTTCTTGTTGGCTTTGGTGTCCAATGTCTGGGCACAGGAGCGAACAGTTTCGGGTAGGGTAACATCCGCTGATGACGGATCCCCGTTACCTGGTGTAAACGTTCTCTTAAAAGGTACCGCTAACGGTACTGCAACCGATGCTAACGGTAATTATAGACTTAGCGGTATTCCTGCCACTGGCGGAGCACTTGTTTTTTCTTTCATTGGCCTTCAAACCTCAGAAGTTCAGATTGGAGACAGAACAACGGTTGATGTTGCTCTTTCGCTAGACGTAACCCAACTCTCAGAAGTTGTTGTAACAGCCCTTAATATTGAGCGAGACAAAGCATCTCTTGGCTATGCTACTCAACAAGTAAGTGGTGATAACATTCGCTTAGCCCGTGAGCAGAATATCAATACAGCAATTGCTGGTAAAATAGCAGGTGTTCAGATTGTTTCTGGTTCAGGTGCAAAATTTGGTGCCCCTGCTATCCGTATTCGCGGTATACGCGGTGTGAATGCTCAAGATCCACTTTATGTGCTAGATGGAATCATCATTAACGATCCGACATCTATCAACATGGACAATATTCAAAGCATAAACGTGTTGAAAGGAGCAAATGCGGCAGCCTTGTATGGTAACCGCGCGCGAGATGGAGTGGTTGTACTAACATCTAAAAGCGGAGGGCGTGGAGATCAGATCTCTATTGATGTGAATCAGACCACTACTATGGAACGGGTTTACATTCTACCAAAATATCAAAATGAATATGGTGGTGGTTATGATCAGGACTTTGACATTTTTACCTATAACCCTGCTATCCATGCACCAGGATTGGCCGGTTTGAACGGAATGCCTTATGCCTATTTTAGTGCGGATGAGAGCTGGGGCCCCAGAATGGATGGTCGTATGGTAGCTCAATGGGATTCATTCACCCCGGGTACTGCAAATTATGGTCAGGCTCACCCATGGTCTCCGCAGCCAGATAACATCCGTGATTTTTTCAGAACCGGTGTAATGAACAATACAGGCTTGACCATTGGTAAGAGTGGCGAAAAATATTCACTTAACACAACGATAACCCGTTCTGCCAGAACCGGTGTTATGGAAAACACCGATCAGGACAAGCTTTTTCTAAACATCAATTTTAGAGCAAAACTCACTGAGAAGCTCGAAGTTCAGGCTTTTGCGAATTATAGTGATTCGTATACAAAAGGAAATCTTTTTGAGGGCTACAACAGTATCGGGTCAAATTTTAACCAATGGTATCAGCGTCAATTGAACACAGCTGACTTAAGAAAGTACTGGAAAATGCCTGACGGCCGTTATACCTCCTGGAACATTAGCTCACCAACAAATGCTACTCCATTATATTGGGACAACCCGTATACCTATTTATATGCAGCATATAGTGAGTGGAATAGGGATGTTTTGAATTCCAAATTTGCAGTTACATACGAGATTCTTCCAAAGCTTAAGGCTTCGGTTGACTTAATGAGAAGTAGCCGAAATGAAGTGTTTTACGATCGCAGGGATGCCGATTTAAAAATTGGCCCTGCGTTCTTCAGAACATATAGTGATAAACGCGTTGAAGATAATATTCAGGGTATGCTGAGTTACGAAAAGCAATTTGGAGATTTTTCTTTGGTTGCATTTGGCGGTATCATTTACCGGACAAATACCAGGGATTATATCAATGCCCAAACATCAGGCGGTCTTGCTATACCTGATTTGTATAACGTAAGCAACTCTTCTGACGTTATTCTCCCGTCAAATTACCTGGAGAAGTACAAGGTAAACAGCTATTTCGGTTCAGTGTCTGTTGATTGGAAAAGGATTGTATTTTTGGATGCAACGTTCCGTACAGAACATGATTCAAGGTTGCGGAATGGAGATAATGCTTATCTCTATCCTTCTATCTCTACTTCGTTTGTCTTTTCTGAAGTCACCGACTTACCATGGATGTCATTTGGAAAGGTTAGGGCAAGTTATGCCAAAGTGGGTAACCAGATAGGTGTTTATTCTGCATCACCAACTTATGCCTTGGGAACGGCATTTGCTGGTAATCCGGTTACAGGAGTGCCAAATTCTTTAGTGGATCCAAATTTGAAACCTGCAACAACAGGGTCATACGAAGTTGGTCTTGAGTTGGGCTTTTTGGATAACAGAATTAATGCGGAATTGTCTTACTACTATCAGGACAATAAAGGTGAGTTGTTGAATGTACCTATTCCTTCGGCATCAGGTGGAAGTTCTTTCCTTACCAACTCCATTAACTCATACACAAAGGGTTTCGAATTGTCTATTGGGGGTACACCAATTAAAAATGCGAGAGGGCTTACCTGGGATGTTAACTTTAACATTGCCAAAAACTATGTGCACATTGTTGAGTTAGGCTATGGAGTGAATTCTTTTGCCTTAAACAATGCCTTTCGTGGTACTTCAACCCTTGGCGGTTGGGATGGCCAGGCACTTGCCCGGAGAGATTCAGAGTGGGGTGTAATTGTTGGACGTAAATTGCGCAGAGATGAAAATGGTAATGTGATTGTTAGCTCTGCGGCCAGCACCTTGGGATTGCCTTTGACTGATGCCAATCAAGATATCGGTAAGGTGTTACCCGATTTTACCGGAGGTATGTTTAACCGGTTAACCTACAAGAACTTTGAGATGGCCTTTACAATTGACTATCAGATTGGTGGTAACTTCATGTCGATAACCCGTATGTTTGGTGCATATGCCGGTTTAACATCTGAAACTGTAGGTAACAACGATAAGGGAAATCCTATGCGTGATGATCCGAGTGAAGGCGGTGGATTAACTTTCGGTGGTGTTTTTGCTGATGGTACTCCAGCAAATGTTTATATAGCAGCCGACCGGTATTGGAAGTCGCTGTTTGGTGTATCTGAGCAGTGGATTTACGATGCCACATTTGTAAAGATGCGTGAATTGCGCATTGGGTATAACTTCCCTTCTAGCATACTTTCAAAGACCAGGTTTGTAAAAGGAGCATCTGTTGCTCTTGTAGCGAACAACCCTTTCCTGCTTTATTCAAAAGTTGATGGTATTGATCCATCTGAAATTGGCGGAGATACAGTAGAGGCACGTAACAACGGATCGTGGGTTGAAAGTGGTAACCTTCCGGGAACGAGAAGTCTTGGTATTGATATAAGACTTAAATTCTAATGATTATGAAAATGAAAAAGATATTAACTGTTATTACCCTTTCAATTGCCTTGGTGTTTTCCTCGTGCAATTGGGATGATTTTGGAGACCTGAACGTAAACCCCAACCAGGCTACAACGCCCACAACCAGAGCATTGCTAACCAATAGCATGATCTCAATAGGGGGGCTCATTCTCTCCACACAGGGAGCTCTTTATGCGCAACATGTTTCGAATAAGCAGTATACATCCGGTGATAATTATCAGACCATCAATTTCTCAACAGATGGACTTTACAATGGTCCGTTGATGGATTTGCAGAAAATCATTGAGATGAATACAGAAACACCAAATGCCGTTGTGATTGATGGATTAAATGCAAATCAGATCGCGGTTGCTAAGATTTTAATGTCTTACTATTACCTGCATATGACTGATCGTTGGGGAGATTTACCTTATTCTGAGGCATTGAAAGGTGCTTCTGGTTTGTTATTACCAGTATTTGATTCCCAAGAGGACATCTACGATGGCTGTATACAGACCCTTAAGGATGCAGTGGCTGCAATTAATACTGCTGTGCCAAATACAAATTTGAGAGGAGATATTATTTTAGGTGGCAACATGGCTATGTGGGTGAAATTTGCCAACACAATCAGGCTAAATGCAGCACTGCGTTTATCGAAGGTTAATCCCACTAAAGCAGCCACTGAATTTGCCAGTGCGTTTAGTGCAGGCGTAATTGCATTGGATAACACAGAGAACATCAGGTATAACTACCAGAATCTTCAAACGTATGAAAATCCATACTACAACTCGTTTGTAACATTGGGACGTGCAGACTGGGTGATTGCAGATCCGCTGATGAATATGATGCAGTTGGATACGTATACAAGCCCTCACCTGAGTTACTACAGCGCCTCTCATCCATATAAAACAGAAACCGGTAAAATGAATGTGGTAGCTGATCCTCGTCTTCCGGTTTATGCAAACCCTATAGAAAATACGGCAAGTACTTTCATTGGTATGCCATATGGATTAAGTGAAGCCAATGCAGGTTCAATTTCTGCTGCGCAAGTATCTTTCTTAGGAAGTGTATTCCGTCAGCGTACTTCGCCAGCTTTTATTTATACCTCAGCGCATGTTGCCTTTATTTTAGCAGAGGGAAGGCTGAATGGATGGATAAATTCAGCGCCACTATCGGCACAGCAATATTATGAGGCGGGTATTCAGGCTTCATTGAATCAGCATGGTGTAGGTGCGGGTTATGCTAACTATATCACCAATAGTGAAGTTGCGTTTGATGCCGGTCGTGCTCTAGAGCAAATCATCACACAAAAATGGATTGCCATTTTTCCGAATGGTTATGAGGCATGGGCCGAGTGGAGAAGAACAGGCTTTCCAGATTTAGCTCCTGGTGACAATGCCCTTACTCCAAATGGCCAAATTCCAAGGAGACAAGCATATGGAACCTCAGAAGCCAACGCAAATAGCACAAATCATGCGGCTGCGTTGCAAAGACAAGGTTTTACTGCGGATGACCTTACGGGACGCGTTTGGTGGGATGAAGAAAATTAATGCGTAAATCCTTCTTTTACATTTAAAAAGGACCGCCCAAAAGGCGGTCCTTTTTATTTTCTGAGGGATCAAGATATTGATTCTAAATACTTTGTAATGCCGTATGGCATTTAATAAATATTATCCTGTATCTTTATTTTGTGATCTTAACACTCTAAATATTAGCTTATGAGAAAACTTTTACCAGTAGTATTATTTCTTGGGCTTAGCTTCATTGCTTTGGCTCAGGAACGCGTTGTTACCGGAAGGGTAACCTCGCAGGAGGACAGCGCCCCTATTCCAGGAGTTAACGTTTTAGTTAAGGGGACTTCGGTGGGTACGGCTACCGACATTAATGGAAATTATAGCATCAGGGTACCTTCGAATGAGGCTATTCTTTCATTTTCATTTATTGGGTATATCAATGCAGAGGCTCCTGTTGGTTCGCGTTCAGTAGTTGATGTGCAAATGGCTCCGGATGTTACTCAGCTTTCTGAAGTTGTTGTTACGGGATACGGTACGCAGATTAAGCAAGACCTGACCGGAAATATTGCAAAAATAAGTGGCGATGCTATTCAAAATGTGCCTGTTACAACTTTTGAACAGGCACTTCAGGGTAGAGCTGCTGGTGTTTTGGTGACATCGCAAAATGGAAAGTTGGGTCAGGGTATGAATATCCGAATCCGGGGTTCTTCATCCATTTCTGCAAGTAATGAACCTTTGTACGTTGTGGATGGAATGATTGTTACTGCAGATAATTTTTCCAGCAATCCTTCTGCTACCAATGCTTTGGCAGACATTAACTTTAATGATATTCAGTCAATTGAGATATTAAAGGATGCCTCAGCTTCAGCATTGTATGGTTCAAGGGGAGCTAACGGAGTTGTGTTGATTACAACAGCGCGGAAAGTGCTGGTAAGACAAATTTTTCTGTTACTCAGTATGGTAGCAGCAAACCCACCAGAAACAGGGATTTTTTGAATTCAGCTCAATATGTTGAATTAATGCGCGAGTCAGCCTACAATAATGACTTGGCCGATGGTTATGATCCAATTAACAATCCGGCAGATTACGCGGGTTCTTGGTTGGAATTTTGGGAAGATTACATGGACTACCTTGCAGGCGATACAGACTGGCGAACACTTGAAACGGATACAGATTGGGAGAAAGAAGCATATCAAAAAGCTAACATCACTTCGTTTGATCTAACGGCTAGCGGAGGAAACGATAAAACAACATTTGCTTTTAGCGGAGGCTATACCAATCAGGATGGTATTTTGATTGGAAATAGCTTCAAGCGTGTAAGCGGTCGCTTGAACCTCGACCATAAGGCTACCGATAGATTGAGCTTTCAAGCCAACATAGCAATTTCAAAATCGATGAACAATCGTTTAGCTGCTGACAATGCTTTTGCCACTCCGCTGCAACTTGTGGCGCAGGCGCCAATTACACCTGTTCGGGATAAGCAAGGAAATTTATTTGATGATGCTCTGAATCCTTCAATGTCATATTATCCGGCAACCGTAGAGCTCGAAAATTCGAATTTTCTGGTGAGTGTTTTTAGGAACATTGTTTCACTTGGTGCAACCTATAAGCTAACAGATGATTTACGAGTTATCGGGGAGTATGGTTTTGATTTGCTTACTCAGAATGATGATCGCTATCAGAATGAGTTTACACAAACCGGCCGTGCCGTTGGTGGTTACGGTCAATCACGTTGGGTTCAGGCTTTTAACTATACCGCCAGGGCTATGTTGGCATACGATAAAGTGTTTAACCAGCACTCCTTATCCATTATTGGTGGAACAGAACTTCAGGAGAAATCTATTGATGTTACAGATGCTCAAGGCCAGGGCTTTCCGTTAGCTGAATTGAAAAAACTCACATCAGCTGCAGAACCTGTATTTATTACTTCAACCTTAACGGAGGAAGCATTTCTTTCATTCTTTGCCCGAGCTAATTATAAGTTTAAAGACAAGTATCTATTGAGTTTAAGTGGTCGGTCTGATGCTTCTTCTAAGTTTGGACCTGATAATAAATATGGATTTTTCCCAGCAGCCTCTGCTGGTTGGATTTTGACCCAAGAGGATTTTCTGGCGGGAAAGAATACTGTTAGTTTCTTGAAATTCAGGGCTAGTTATGGGGTTACTGGAAATGCCGGAATACCAAATTATCGTTACCTGGCTCAATATTCTGGTGTGGCTTATGGTGGCGAGTCGGGATTAGTTCCTTCCCAGATACCTAACCCTGAATTGCGCTGGGAGAAAACGGCTCAATTTGATATTGGATTTGACTTTGGTTTTTTTAACGATAGATTGACTGGTGAAGTTGATTATTATAACAAACAGACCACCGATTTATTATTGAATACACCTGTGCCGGCAACATCTGGCTTTCAAACTCAGTTTAGAAATGTTGGCAGTTTGGAAAACAAGGGTTTCGAGTTGGTGCTGAATTATTCCATACTAAAGAATGCGGATTGGTCTATTAGTATAGGGGGTAACTATGCTTCGAATCGCAACAAAATACTGAGTTTGAATGGCGATGAGACGCGTATTGGTCCTACTGGCTCACGTTTTCTAAATGCCGTAATAGTAGGCCAGCCCATTGGTGCATTTTATGGTCGGGAGTATGCGGGTGCAAACCCAGCAAATGGCGATGCGCTTTTCTACATGAACAGAACTCCGACTCAAACTGAAATTGATAATGGAACTGCGTTTATTGTTCCAAACGGTGTTTATGGCGATCGGTATGTAACCCGTTCATTTAATTCCGCTGAGTCTATTGTACTAGGTAACCCGACACCTACAGGTATTTATGGGTTCAATACCAATATTTCGTATAAGGGAATTGAATTGTCGGTTTTGTTCCAGGGCGTAACAGGGAACAAAGTTTTTGACGGAGCTGGCAGCTTTATGTCTGCAAATGGAAGATATGAAGATAACTCTACCGTTGATCAAATGAGACGTTGGCAAAATCCTGGTGACATCACTGATGTTCCACAGGCGCGTCTTTATGGCAATAATGGAGCTCAATCATCAAGCCGATTCTTGTATGATGGTTCTTATTTAAGACTAAAAACGTTGACGGTGGCATATAATGTTCCTAACGCCATTTCAAGCAAGCTTTCGCTTACCAGCGCGCGCATTTACATTACCGGTCAAAACCTTCTGACCTTTACCAATTACAAAGGTTGGGATCCTGAGGTAAATACTGATTTCAACGCAAACAATGTTAATCTTAGTAATGATTTTTATGCTGCTCCTCAGCCTAAAAATTTCACTGTGGGTATAAAGGTTGGTTTTTAAGAACAAACAATTAGAAATATGAAGACATTAAAGAATAAAATACTGATTGTTATTGCACTTAGCTTCGTTGCAGTTGCATGTGAAGATAAGCTTGAGCCTGTAGATCCAAACAATACAGGGGACGCAGTAGCATTGGCAAATGATAAAAATGTAAAGACGACTTTGATTGGTGCTTATGATGCACTTTCTGCGGGTGCTTTTTATGGAGGCAATACGTTTAGAAATAGTGAAATTCTGGCAGCCAATAGCGAGATTGTCTTTTCTGGTACATTTAACGATGTAGCTGACATTTACAGAAAGGAGATGATTACACTGAATGCAGATGTTGCTGCGTTATGGACAAACGCTTACAGAACTATTAATGTGGCTAATAACGTGCTTAGTGCACTTAGCGTGGTAAATGAAGCGGACCGGGATCAAGTTGAGGGAGAGGCACTGTTTTTACGAGGAGTTTCTTATTTCGAACTTATCAAGTTTTTTGCTCAACCGTATTCAGCGGGTAATGTGAGCACTAATCTCGGTGTGCCCTTGATGTTGGTTGCTGATCGAAACAGTGTTGCACAAGTTCCACGTGCCACTGTTCAGGAGATTTATACACAGATCGTTGCTGACTTAACAAGTGCTGAAGCAAAACTCGATGAGGGGCCACGACCAGGAAAGGCAACCAAAGAAGCAGCTGCTGCTTTTCTTTCACGCGTATATCTTCAAATGGCTGATTATCCAAATGCCAGGGATGCTGCCAATAGAGTAATAACATCAGGTAACTACAGTATACTTTCATCTTATTCCAATTGCTTCAATTCAGGAACAACAGCTGAAGATGTATTTAATATCCCTGTAAGCACCGTTGATGGTGTAAACAACTTGGTAACATTCTATGCTCCTACAGCTTCTGGTGGACGCGGAGATATTGAAATTCAAAATTCTCATCTTGATCTGTATGAGGCAGATGACGATCGTCTGGATTTCTTTTTCCCAGACCCAGGTACAGGCGAAACCCGAACCGGAAAGTGGACGAATCAATTCGGAAACGTAAAAGTAATTCGGTTGGCTGAGATGTATCTTACTCGCGCAGAGTGTAATCAGCGTTTAAGCACATCAGTAGGCGCTACTCCAGCGAATGACATCAATAATGTAATCAGAAACAGGGTTGGCTTGTCTCCTTTAGGGGTAGTTACTTTGGCCGACATTCTTTTAGAACGAAGACTTGAACTCGCGCATGAAGGAGAACGTCTTCATGACGCAAAGCGACTTCAGGAATCGATTGTTGAGGGGGCTGTTGTGTTTCCGTACAATAGCGATAAATTGGTGTTCCCTATTCCTCAGCGGGATATCAATGTTAATCCTAACCTGATACAGAATTCGGGATATAATTGAGATAAGAGCGAAATTCTTATCTAAAGAAAAGACTGCTCTAAGAGCAGTCTTTTCTTTTTTCAGACATAAAGGAATGCGGGTTGTAAAGAAAAGGCACCTCCCACTTTTTCTGAGGCTTTAAATCCTATTCTACAAGCATCTTCAGCAACGTACTCAACTTACTCTTCAAATTCCTCCGATCAACAATAAAATCCAGGAATCCGTGGTCTAGTACAAACTCGGCACTCTGAAATCCTTTCGGAAGATCTTTGCCAATGGTTTCACGGATAACGCGAGGGCCGGCAAAGCCGATCAATGCTCCAGGTTCAGCAATGTTAAAATCGCCCAGCATGGCGTACGAAGCGGTTACACCACCTGTGGTCGGATCGGTCATTAATGATATGTACGGAATGCCAGCCTGATCTAACAGCGCTATTTTTGCAGATGTTTTGGCCATTTGCATTAGCGATAGTCCTGCCTCCATCATGCGCGCTCCACCAGAGCGTGAAATCATTAAAAAGGGTTTCTTATGCTCCAGAGAATGATCCATAGCGCGTGCAATCTTTTCGCCCACTACAGAACCCATTGAGCCACCAATGAAACTGAAATCCATACAGGCCACGACAATATCCAAACCGCTCATTTTGCCGTGGGCTGTGCGCACGGCATCTTTTAGTTCGGTTTTCTCCTGGGTTTCTTTTATGCGCTTCGGATAAGCCTTCGTGTCTTTAAACTTCAACGGGTCGGCCGACTCCATATTTGGGTCAAGCTCGGTAAAGGCTCCATCATCGAACAGAATTTCAAAGTACTCTTTTGAGCCAATGCGTACATGGTAATCCTCTTCAGGTACTACGAAAGCATTGTTCTTTAACTCACGGGTATGAATAATTTTTCCGCCTGGAGATTTAAACCAAAGTCCGTCAGGAACTTCGCGTTTCGATTCCGTTGGGGTGAGGATTCCTTTATCGGTTCTGTTAAACCACGACATAGTTTCTTCCAAAGCTGTGTTGTTTAAATTACGCGAGGTCTATATTCTTATCCAGGTAAACATCCTGTATCGCATTCAAAATTTCAACACCCTCTTTTAATGGACGCTGAAATGCTTTTCTTCCGGATATTAAGCCCATGCCACCGGCACGTTTGTTAATTACCGCAGTCCGCACAGCATCAGCCAAATCGCTGGCGCCTTTTGATTCGCCACCAGAGTTGATCAAGCCGGCACGCCCCATGTAGCAATTGGCAACCTGGTAACGGCACAAGTCTATCGGGTGCTCAGTAGTCAAGTGGGTATAAATGCGTTCATCCAACTTGCCGTAGCTGCTGCCACCGGTGTTTAGTGCTTTGTAACCTCCGTTATTTTCTGCAAGCTTTTGCTTAATGATATCTGCCTGAATGGTTACCCCAAGGTGATTGGCCTGGCCGGTAAGGTCAGCCGAAACGTGGTAATCTTTTCCGCCTTGTTTAAAGGCATTATTTCGGATGTAGCACCAAAGTATCGTTCCCATTCCTAATTCATGAGCCCGCTCAAAAGCTGCAGCTACTTCCTGTATCTGACGCGTAGAGTTGTCAGAACCAAAATAGATTGTGGCGCCTACTGCCACTGCACCCAGGTTCCAGGCCTCTTCAACCGAACCAAACATGATCTGGTCATGCTTGTTCGGGTAGGTGAGCAATTCGTTGTGATTGATCTTTACGATGAACGGTATCTTATGCGCATACTTGCGCGACATCATAGCCAATACGCCATAGGTTGTTGCCACCGCGTTGCAGCCACCCTCGATGGCAAGCTTTACAATGTTTTCCGGATCGAAGTATGCGGGGTTCTTGGCAAAGGAAGCTCCAGCGCTGTGTTCAATTCCCTGGTCAATGGGAAGAATGGAAAGAAAACCAGTTCCACCCAAACGCCCGCGGTCAAACATGGCTTGCAGACTGCGCAAGGTTTGCGGGGTACGGTTTGATTGAGCAAAAACCCGATCTACGAAGTCAGGCCCCGGGGTATGAATCTGGTTAGCGGAGATGGTTTTGCTTTTATGATCAAGAAGGAATTTGGCGTCTTTGCCAAGGAGTTTAGAAATGCTTTGTTTCGCCATAATTGTATTAAAAAGTAGGGTAGCAAAGTTATCAATTATTTAAAAGTAACATCGCCCAAAAGCGCCTAAATACAGGGTTTTAACGACAACGTTTGCATACGAAAAAAGCCACCTTTAGGGGTGGCTTTAAGTTTTATAATTACCTGAAAATCAGATTTTTTCCTTAATTCTGGCTGATTTGCCTTGACGTCCCTTCATGTAGTAAAGTTTCGCCCTGCGCACCTTGCCTTGCTTAATTACTTCAACCTTATCAAGGCTGGGAGATGTGATGGGGAAAATACGCTCCACACCAATACCATTGGAGATTTTACGTACGGTAAAGGTTTCACCATTGGTGCCATAGCCCCTACGCTGAATAACCACTCCCTGGAACTGCTGAATGCGTTCCTTGTTTCCTTCCTTAATCTTAACGTGAACGTTTACAGTATCACCAGCCTTAAAAGCAGGCATTTTTTCACGTGCCGCAGCGTATTCCTGCTCAACAACTTTAATTAAATCAGCCATAATAGCGTGTTTTCAAAAACGGACTGCAAATGTAGGGAAAGAATTGAGATTTTCGAAGCGGGTAAACAATGTTTTTTCCAACCGAAAACGCCCGTTTTGGCTATTTCAGCAGGTTCGGGCGTCTTTTTTTGGTTCTTTCCAAGGCTTTTTCGTGTTTCCATTCTTCTATTTTAGAATGGTCGCCTGAAAGCAACACTTCAGGCACTTTCCAACCGTTGTATTCTGCGGGACGTGTGTAAACGGGTGGCGCCACCAGGCCATCCTGGAAGGAGTCGGTTAGGGCAGAGGTCTCATCGGAAAGCACTCCGGGAATCAGTCGGATGACCGCATCGGCAACGACAGCGGCTGCCAGTTCTCCCCCTGAAAGTACGTAATCCCCAATGCTGATTTCGCGGGTGATGAGGTGTTCGCGTACGCGTTCATCAACGCCTTTGTAGTGGCCACATAACAAGATCAGGTTCTTCTTCAGGCTAAGTTCGTTGGCAATGGATTGGGTGAATAACTCCCCATCCGGACTCATATAAATCACCTCATCGTACGGTCGCTTTGATTTCAGGTCGTTGATGCATTTTTCAATAGGTTCAATCATCATGACCATGCCCGCGCCACCACCAAAGGCATAATCGTCAACCGGTTTGTGCTTTCCAGTGGCATATTGTCGCAGATCAACAATCTCAACCTGCGCCAGTCCCTTATTTTGTGCACGTTTTAAGATCGAATCGCCAAATGGGCTCTCAATCAGGCGGGGTAACACGGTAATGATGGAAATATGCATGGTCAAATATCCAAAAATCCCTCAGGTAGATTTACTGACACAACTTTTTTCGCTCGGTTTATGGATTTCAGTAACGGGGGCTGCGCAGGTATCATCACTTCTTTTTCTGCATAATCAACAAGGATAAACCGGTTCATGCCCGCCCGCTCAATTTCTTTCACTGCACCCAGTACTCCTGCTGTTTCATCGTGTACCTGAAAGCCAATAATTTCATCGTCGTAGAAATCGCCAGCCTGGAGTTTTGGCCGTGACTTTTTTTCAAGGTAGATGGATAGGTTTTTCAAACCGGCTGCAACTTCCGGAGTGGAGACATCTTCAAACTTTACAAAAGCCTTGTCGGTTTTTACAGAAACGTATTCGATGAAATAGGGAACCAGCGTATTGCGTTGATCGATGAAAACGATCTTTAGCGCTTCCCAGTCTGAAGGAGAATCCGGATCAAGCGAAATCGTAACTTCGCCTTTCAATCCGTGTGGCCGCATGATAAAACCGGCTTTGAAACAATCTTCTTTTTTCATCTTACTAAAAATACAACCTTCTGCGGTTACGGTCGATTCTAAAAACAAAAATGCCAGTACCGAATTTCAGCACTGGCATTTGAATGAAATCTAAATTCAGAATTTTATGCTTCTGCAGCGGGCTCAGCTGAAGCTTCACCCTCGGCAGCAGCAGTTTCTGCGCTTGCCTCAGGAGCGGTAGCCGAAGCAACTTCAGCCTTCTTGCGGATGGCTTCAGCGCGGGCTTCCTTAATTTTAGCCTCAGCTTCCTTACGGGCTTTGGCTTTAGCTTCCTTATCGCCAGCCAGTTTGTCAACGCGGCCTTGAATTTTGGATGTTTTGCTTTCCTTCCACTCGTTTAATTTGCGGTCGGCTTCTTCCTGTGAAAGGGCTCCTTTAACAACACCAATTTGCAGGTGTTTACGCAACATAATGCCGCGGTAAGAAAGCATCGCCTTAACGGTATCGCTAGGCTGAGCACCGTTCATTAACCACTGGAAGGCTTTTTCTTCATCCAATTCAATGGTTGCAGGAACGGTTAATGGATTGTACGTGCCGATTTTTTCAATAAAGCGACCATCGCGTGGTGCCCTGGCATCGGCTATGATTACATCGAATCTTGCCAGTTTTTTGCGGCCTCTGCGGGCCAATCTGATCTTAACTGCCATTTTCTTTCAGTTTTTGTGGAACTCGTCCGTTTATAATTAGGGCTGCAAATATAGGAGATTTTAGCCGATCGGCAATTTAACCTGAAAAGAATGCTAAGCATGTTTACAGATTTAAATATTCGTTTACGCGATTATTCAATTTTTTTATCCAGAAGGGGTTCAATACATTTGATTTCTCATCCCTTTTAAACCATGGATAAATATTCCTACATCTCCAATGCTGATGTTGGCTACCTCGACCAACTCTATCAAAATTATAAAAATGACCCCTCCAGCGTAGATCAAACCTGGCAAAAGTTTTTTGAGGGGTACGAATTCTCCATACAGCGATTTGGAGAAAATGGTGGGGCAGCAGGTACAGCTGATACCCAATCTATTAAAGAGACCCAGGTGCGTAACCTGATCTTTGCATATCGTTCTTTTGGTCACCTGGCATCCAAGACCAACCCCGTGCGGGAGAGACGGAACCACAACGTTCATTTTGATCTGAAGTTTTTCGGTCTTTCCGATGCAGACCTTGATACAGAATTTGATGTGGCCTCTGAGATTGGCATGGGCCGCGCTCCACTAAAAAAGATTGTGGAGAAGTTGAAAGCTGTTTACCTCGGCCCGATTGGTTTTGAATATAACTACATCCGCAATGACGATGTGCGCCAATGGTTCTTTAACAAATGTGAAACGGAGTATTTCAATTATAGTCCAAGCCTGGATGAGCGCAAACGGATTCTGGCCAAGCTGAATGAAGCCGTTGTGTTTGAGAACTTTCTGCACACCAAATTTTTGGGACAAAAACGCTTTTCGTTGGAAGGTGGTGAGAACACAATTCCCGCACTTCAGGCCATTATAAATAAGGCTGCTGAACTCGATGTGAAGGAAGTAGTGATTGGTATGGCACACCGTGGCCGTCTGAATGTGCTTTCCAACATTCTGGGAAAAACATATGAACAGATTTTTACGGAGTTTGAAGGAAATATTAACCCGGATGCTACCATGGGTGATGGTGATGTGAAATATCACCTCGGTTATGCCAGCCGCATCGACACGCCATCAGGTAAAAAGATTTATGTAAAACTAACGCCAAACCCTTCACACCTCGAAGCTGTAAACCCACTTGTAGTTGGCTACACCCGTGGACAGATTGATGATGAGTTTGGGGGCGACCTGAAAAAGGCCATGGCCATTTTGATTCATGGTGATGCGGCTATTGCTGGCCAGGGTATTGTATATGAAGTGGCGCAGATGTCGGGATTACCAGGGTATACCACCGGAGGAACCGTTCATTTTGTGATTAACAATCAGGTTGGTTTTACAACCGATTATGATGATGCGCGTACGTCTATTTATTGTACCGATGTTTCCAAGATTATTGATGCACCCGTATTGCACGTAAATGGTGATGATGCCGAAGCGGTTACTTTTGCCGCTAATCTGGCGGTGGAGTATCGTCAGAAATTTGGAAAAGATATTTTCATCGACTTGTTATGTTACCGCAGACATGGCCATAACGAAAGTGATGAGCCTAAATTCACACAGCCAAAACTTTACAACATCATTGCCAAGCATCCGAACCCACGTGAAGTGTACGTGAAAAAGTTAACAACAAGTGGAGTTGATGGTGCGGCAATGGCTGAGGAGATGGACAAGAATTTCAGAAACCAGTTGCAAGACAGGTTAAATGAGGTAAAACAAAAACCTCTTCCTTATAAATTTCAAGATAGTGAAGAAGAATGGGCCACCATGCGAAAGGCTGTTGCAGAAGATTTTGATCAGTCGCCTAAAACGGGTGTGCCTGCTGCTGTTGTAGAAAAAGTAGGCAAAGCGCTCACTACCATTCCTGACGGATTCAAGCCCATTAAGCAAATTGAAAAACTGTTAAAGGATCGTAAAGATGCTTTCTTTGATTCAAAAGCATTGGGCTGGGCCGAGGCGGAATTACTTGCCTTCGGATCATTGCTTGCCGAAAAATATATTGTGCGGATGTCCGGACAGGACGTAAAGCGGGGAACGTTCTCTCATCGCCACGCCTACTTCTGGGATGTAAACACCAATCAATCATACTGTGGCCTTAATCATATTGAAGAAGGACAGGCAAAACTTCATATGTATAATTCGCTGCTTTCAGAATTTGGTGTGATGGGCTTTGAATATGGTTACTCCATGGCCACACCACATGCATTGGTTATTTGGGAAGCACAGTTTGGCGACTTTGTAAACGGTGCGCAAGTAATTATCGATCAGTTTTTAACGAGTGCTGAATCAAAATGGCAACGCCAAAACGGATTGGTATTGTTGCTTCCACATGGTTATGAAGGCCAGGGCCCAGAACACTCAAGTGCACGCCCGGAGCGTTTCTTGCAACAGGCTGCTGAGCTGAATATGATTGTGGTTAACCTGACTTCATCCTCCAACTATTTTCATATGTTAAGACGCCAGGTGAAGTGGGAATTCCGCAAGCCTTGTGTGATGTTCTCACCAAAATCATTGCTGCGGCATCCCGGTGTTGTTTCTCCGGTGAAGGAATTTACATCCGGATCGTTTGTTGAAGTTTTGGATGATCCAAGTGCAAATGCGAAAGATGTTAAACGCGTGGTATTCTGTACTGGAAAAGTATTCTTTGATTTGCAGGAGTATCAGCAAAAGAAAAAAATCAAGAACACAGCAATTGTGAGGTTAGAGCAACTCTATCCATTCCCGAAACAACAAGTGGGTGAGATACAGAAGAAATATAAAAACGCGGAATTGATCTGGATGCAGGAAGAACCCTATAACATGGGCTACTGGGCGTACATACAACGCTTTATGCCGGATGAGAAATGGAAAGTGGTAGCACGCAAGTCGAGCGCCTCTCCGGCAACCGGATACTCCAAAGTTCATAAATCTGAACAAGAGAAAATTATCTCGCTTGCTTTTGAAATTTAATCAACCCTCAAACCATAAACTGTAAAATCAAACCATGGCTATACAAGTAAAAGTACCCACTGTTGGCGAATCGATTACCGAGGTAACGATTGCCAACTGGCTTAAGAAGGATGGAGAAGCGGTGCAGATGGATGAAGTGATTGCTGAACTGGAATCCGATAAAGCCACCTTTGAGCTGACAGCACCGGCAGCCGGTGTGCTTCGCATTAAAAAGCAACAAGGCGATGCTGTGCCCATTGGAGAATTGATTTGTGAGATTGAAGAGTCTGCAGATGCGGGTTCGTCAAAAGGCAAGGAAGAAAGTAAACCTGCTGCCGAATCAAAGAAAGAGGCTCCAAAATCTACGGGTGAGGTAAAAGAGATGAAGGTGCCTGCGGTAGGGGAGTCCATCACGGAAGTAACGATTTCAACCTGGCTCAAAAAGGATGGCGATTTTGTAAAACTTGATGAAGTAATAGCCGAGGTAGAATCTGATAAAGCCACCTTTGAACTTCCGGCTGAGGCAAATGGTATTTTAAAGATTGTAGCAAAAGAAAAGGAAACCCTTCCGATTGGTGGGTTGATTTGCAAGATTGAAGTGATGGAAGGAGAACCTGTTGCATCCGCATCCGCCACAACCTCAACATCCTCTTCGTCTTCACAGTCTTCCGCTTCTGATAAATCATATGCCTCCGGCCATCCGTCACCGGCAGCGGCAAAAATTTTGGATGAGAAAGGGATTTCTGCCTCACAGGTTCAGGGTTCTGGCGTGGGCGGCAGAATCACAAAGGAAGATGCCACCAAGGCGCAGCAAGGAGCGAAGCAGGAACCTGCCAAACAGGCCGTTTCCGGACCACCTGTTATTGGTGGTGGCGTTTCGCGCAATCAGCGCAAAGAAAAAATGACTTCGCTTCGTAAAACGATTGCCCGCAGATTGGTTTCGGTTAAAAACGAAACGGCCATGCTTACTACGTTCAACGAAGTTGACATGAAGCCAATCATGGATATGCGCGCCAAGTACAAAGATAAGTTTAAGGAAAAGTATGGGGTGGGCTTAGGCTTCATGTCGTTCTTCACAAAGGCGGTTTGTCAGGCGTTGAAAGAATGGCCTGCGATAAACGCTCAAATTAATGGCGATGAAATTATCTACCACGATTATTGTGACATCTCCATTGCGGTTTCTACACCGCGTGGATTGGTGGTGCCTGTTATCCGCAATGCGGAAGCCCTTTCGTTTGATCAGATTGAAGCTGAAATCGGAAGACTGGCTGCACGTGGCCGCGATGGTAAACTTTCTATTGATGAAATGACAGGTGGTACCTTCTCCATCACCAACGGTGGTGTGTTTGGTTCGATGTTATCAACACCTATTATCAATCCGCCCCAGTCAGCCATTTTAGGTATGCATAATATTGTAGAGCGACCTGTAGTGAAAAATGGCCAGGTGGTAGTTACTCCGGTAATGTATGTGGCCCTTTCGTATGATCACCGTATTATTGATGGCCGTGAGTCGGTGAGCTTCCTGTATCGCGTGAAAGAAATGTTGGAAGATCCTGGAAGGTTAATACTGGGTGTATAACGTTGCCAAATTTTACTTTAAAATAAAACCCGCTAAAATTTTCTGTTTATGGATTATCAAGTAATAGTAATTGGTTCTGGTCCCGGAGGTTATGTGGCAGCCATACGCTGCGCACAACTCGGAATGAAAACGGCCATCGTTGAAAAATACAATACCCTTGGTGGTACGTGTTTAAACGTGGGCTGTATTCCATCCAAAGCGTTACTTGATTCATCCGAACATTTCCACAATGCGGAGCATAATTTTGCGGAACACGGCATTGACATTTCTAAACCGAAAGCTAACCTGACACAAATGATCAAGCGTAAAGCGGGTGTTGTCAAGTCTAACGTGGATGGCATCGCTTTCCTAATGAAGAAAAATAAAATTGATGTGCATACGGGAGTAGGGGCGTTTGTCGATAAAAACACCATTAAGATCACGCCTGCAGATGGAAAGGAAAAAACCATTACCGGTGAGAAGATCATTATTGCAACGGGTTCGAAGCCAACACCACTTCCATTCGCGCCATTTGATAAAAAGCGAATAATCTCCAGTACGGAAGCATTGGAGTTAAAGGAAATTCCTAAGCATTTGATTGTAGTAGGTGGAGGCGTAATCGGTATGGAGCTGGGCTCTGTTTATGCCCGAATCGGTTCTAAGGTAACGGTGGTAGAATTTCTGGACAGCATTATCCCCACAATGGATGGCACAATGGGTAAAGAATTACAGAAGGCTACCAAAAAACTGGGAATGGAATTTTTTCTGGGGCATAAGGTCACGTCTATTGAAAATAAGGGCAAAGAAGTTTTACTGAAAGCTGAGGATAAAAGCGGCAAGCAGATTGAATTGAAGGGTGATTATTGTTTGGTAAGCATTGGCCGCAGGCCATATACGGATGGACTTGGGTTGGATAAGATTGGAATTGAAACTGATCGCGGACAAATTCCAGTCGACAATCATTTGCGCACAAAAGTAGATAACATTTATGCCATTGGTGATGTGGTGCGAGGTGCTATGCTGGCGCACAAAGCTGAGGAAGAAGGTGTGATGGTTGCTGAGCAATTGGCCGGACAAAAGCCACATATCAATTACAATTTAATTCCGGGTGTGGTGTACACCTGGCCGGAAGTGGCGAGTGTAGGATATAGTGAAGAGCAATTGAAGAAAGACGGCCGCGCCTACAAAACCGGATCATTTCCTTACAAGGCTTTGGGTAGAGCACGGGCATCGATGGATCTTGATGGGCTTGTAAAAATTCTGGCCGATAAAAACACGGATGAAATTTTAGGCGTGCACATTATCGGTGCTCGCGCTGCCGACATGATTGCAGCAGGCGTTGTAGCGATGGAATATCGCGCTTCAGCAGAAGATGTTTCGCGTATGAGTCATGCACATCCAACGTACATGGAGGCCGTGAAAGAAGCATGCCTGGCAGCAACCGCCAACAGGCCGATACATATGTAATGGTAAATTACTTTTTGTATTGAACAAATGCCCGAAGGCCGAGCATAATCACCAACGGTATCAAAGAGTAGTGTAACGTCTGCGGCAGCCATGCCCATGAAATAAGCAGAAGCACCTGAATGGCACATACGGTCAGGAAATATTTTTTTACCCATTCACGGGATTTAAAAACAAGGAACGCTGCAACCAAATTGGTGGGCAGCGCCCAAAGTACGTTCAGGTTATTGGCAGCAGCTTTATGATCGGTGGCAACCCAAAGCAAAAATAGCAGTAAACCGACCAGACCGGTAACACCAAACACCAGCGCATCAAACCAGTTGGATGTTTTCTTTCGTTTAAAATCGTAAAGAGAAATTGCCACGGCCAGCAGTGCAAAAAGTGCGAATACGTAAATCGGTTGAAAAATGCCGTTACTGAAAATTTGAGGCTCAGGCTGATAGCGAATTAGTTTTTCCTTTACCAGGGGTTGTCCATTAATCTCGGCATGATCAAACCCTTGTTCCACATAATCGGGCAAGAACATGTGTTCATAGGGTGTTGCTACTTTATCCATCGGCAGGCCGAGACACAAATCAATGCCTAAATCGCCCCAAGGTTGGTATTTCAAATACAGGTCTGTCAGTGCGCGGATTGATAGTGGATTGGTAATGTGAGATCCATCAAAAACCACAGCCTCGCCAAAAACTTTTTGTATTATTTCAGGAAGTTTAGTGGCGCAGTTGTCGTAGAAGTAATCGTAAAAATAGAACTGGTTTTCAGGCTTGGCATTCCACACCAGGTAATCAAATAGTTTTTGCTTTTGTTCGTAGGTTAAGTTCAGTACTTGTTCGTGCACGTACCGGTTGTAATATTGATACACGTATTCAAACCGTTCGTAGTCCTGCACAGCCAGTCGGTACCGGTTATGCCCGCGGGCAAAGTTGAGGTAGAAGTTTGGTTGTTCGAAGTCGAAAACACCGTAGTTGAACGCTGCATTGATCCCGTTAACCGGATCATATACACGAAATGCGCTGTGACCGAATGCGGTGAATACGGCCTCTTGCCCCGGACCACAGGTAATTACTGAAATCTCGGCCTGCTCGGAAAGTTGCCTTGCAAACGCAGTTTGTGCAATTGACCACAGTAGAAATAGCAATACCTTTTTCATGCGGTGAAAGATGGCCAATAAATAAGATTAATTCAAACAACTTGCTATTTTGCCTTTTTAGATTTCTTACTGAAATGATGTTGCGTTTGAAGGCGATTGGGGATTGGCTTGGCATCAGGCACCCGGAGGATACCGGTATCTTTTTTACGACCAGAAGGGCGGTACTGTATACTCGGATTCTGATGGTAACTGCGTTAGCAGTTTTCATTACGCTCATAAAGGATGTTATTGACCAGGGATTTTCATTTGTGCCTTTAGTTGTATTTTTTCTTTCTGTTGTCATTTGCATTTCCATTGTTTTAAACCGTACAGGAAGAACGACCAGTTCGAAGGTTATTTTTTTATTATTAATGAACCTGGTAATTGGTCTGCTATGTTCGGTTATTCCACCGGAGCGACTCGCCTTTATTTATTTCTTCCCTTTGCTGATTATGGCGTTTGTGATTTTTAAAGATCACCAGAAAGGACTTCAGCAGATTTTTATTGCTCTGTCATCAGCGATGCTGATGCTGTTGGTTATTACCGGGTTTAAACTTTTTTGGGATTATCAATTGTCTGTTTCTGAGTTGGGACAAAAGAACATGGTGATTAATGTTATTGTCACCATAGTGACCATTACCCTGTGTGTTGATTTTTTGATGCGTACCAATAAGCGCGCTGAAGAAAGCTTGAAAAGACAAGCCGCCTTTATCGCACAGCAAAACCTGGAGCTGAAAAAGATTAACGCAGAACTCGATCGCTTTGTTTATAGTGCTTCGCATGATCTGCGTGCGCCACTGGTTTCCATTCAGGGTCTTTCGAAACTGGCTATTTCAGAATCGCAGAGTGACATTGATCGGAAATACTTTAAACTGATTAATGACCGTGTTGTGCGGTTGGATGACTTTATTCGCGACATTATTGAGTACTCCAGAAACGCCCGGACCGAACGAAAGCCAGAATCGTTTTCGCTTAGCGCCATGATGCATGAAGTAATCGAAAACCTGAAGTATATGGAGGACGCAGATCGGATAGTATTTTTAGTGTCTTCTTCTGTGGAGGAAGTGCACACCGATAAAAGCCGGCTGAAAGTTGTGCTGTCGAATATCATTTCAAATGCGATAAAATATCATAACCTACGGCAGGAAAATCCAAGTGTACAAATTACCACCAGTCAGTCAGAGTCAACTATATGCATTCGTATTCAGGACAATGGAATTGGTATTCAAGATGAGGCCCGGGAGAAGATTTTTGATATGTTTTACAGGGCTACTGATCGGGCAGGTGGTTCGGGTCTTGGGTTGTATATTGTAAAGGAAATAGTAGAAAAACTGGAAGGCACCATTGCAGTGAGTTCTGTATTTGGTGAAGGAACAACCTTTGAGGTATGTATTCCGGTTCAGCTTCAGGCACAATGACAAATTTTCGTGACATACTAAATGGAGTTTCGAAAACATCGCTTCAACGTGTTTTCAATGCCGTGCGTGTCTGGTCAAGTTATCATCAATCGAAAGTAACAGGAAAACCTTCCATCAGTGGTTTACCCATCAGCATTTCGATAGAGCCAACCACCAGTTGCAATTTACGATGCCCGGAATGCCCGAGTGGTTTACGCTCTTTCACGCGCCCAACAGGCATGCTCCAGCAGATGCTGTTCAGAAACGTTATCGATCAACTGGCATCAAAACTCAGCTATCTTATTTTTTACTTTCAGGGCGAACCTTATCTGAACCCGGGATTTTTGGATATGGTACGCTACGCGAGTAGTAAGGGTATCTATACCGCCACCTCAACCAACGCGCATTACCTCACAGCAGAAAATGCAAAGCGAACGCTTGAGTCGGGCTTGGACAGGCTCATTATTTCGATTGACGGTACAACACAGGATACCTATGAGGCATACCGGGTAGGTGGTAGCCTGGAAAAGGTAATAGAGAGCACGCGGCAAATTGTTGCCCTGAAGAAGCAGCTGAAATCAAAAACACCTCATCTTGTATTTCAATTTTTGGTGGTAAAGCCAAACGAGCACCAGGTTCCTGAAGTATATAGACTTGCAAAACAATTGGGCGTAGATGAGGTAATGTTGAAAACCGCGCAAATCTATGACTATGAAAATGGTTCCGACTTGATCCCTGATCAGGATAAATACTCCAGGTACAGAAAATCATCATCTGGAAAATTCGAAATCAAAAACAACCTCGATAACCACTGTTGGAAAATGTGGCACAGTTGCGTGATTACCTGGGACGGAAAAGTTGTGCCATGCTGCTTTGATAAAGACGCCCATTTTGTTTTGGGTGATCTCAGCAAAAACACGTTTGAGGAAATCTGGTTTGGTGACCAGTACAATCAATTCCGATCGTCCCTACTTAAATCGCGAAAAGAAATTGAAATCTGTAAGAATTGCACAGAAGGCACTAAGGTGTGGGCTTAGCAATTATTCCAGAATAACTTTTTTTAGATAGTATACTTTCGGATCAATTTGGGGCCAGGTTGAATTTGTAACCTTGACTCCATTCTGGGAGACAATTGTTCGTTTAAGCCCATCATCTGTTTGGATATCTAGTGGCAGATCGCCTTCGTAATTCAACAACCTGATCTGATAAGTGGAGTTTCCAAGATCACGAACTGAAACTTCCAATTTTTTTATTGTGCGCAGGTAAAAATCAAAGAGTGGTTTTAAATTTTGGTTACTCGTTTCGCTGAACAATTTCTCCACATCGTTTGTATTCACAAGATTGTCATAGGTGTATTTGGGATCAGTAGCAAGTTTTTTCAGGGTTGGAAAAAATACCTCATCACCAATAACATAACGTAAGGTGTGCATAAAAAAGGCTCCTTTGCCATAAATATCTCCGTGATACACAGTATCTGTATCCAGATTTTCACCCATTACAATCGGGAGCTTGTTTTGGGTGTTTCTGGCCGTTTGTTGCATTCGTTTCAGATAGGCTTCTTCTCCATCGTATTCACGTGTATAGAGTGCGTCACCAAAGCTGCAGATTCCTTCCTGTACCCACATATCTGCCCAATCAATACCGGTTACTTTATTAGCCCACCACTCATGCCCAAATTCATGGTGCAACAGCCAGTCAAAATCCTTTCCGCCAGATTTAGTGAAATTGAATTTATTGCCGTAGGCATTTAACGTTTGGTGCTCCATGCCTAAGTGAGGGGTTTCACAAACGGCCATCTTTTCTTTTATCCACGGATATTCCCCGAAGTATTTTTCAAGCACACCAGCCGATCGCTCAAAAATATCAAGCAGCGAATTGGCTTGATCAAAATTTTCTTCTAACAGGTATGCCTGCATGGGAACACTATTTCCATTGATGGTTTTATAGGTGCGCGTTGCAACTTTATATTTCCCGATATTGAAAAGAATGCTGTAGTTGTTTATGGTATAGTTTGTTTCCCAATGGTATGTTGACTTTCCATTACGGGTAGAAGTTTTACGAAGAAGACCGGGGCCAGCCACATACAAACCTTCCGGAACAGTTATTAAAAGTTCAGCACCTTCATTGGGCTCGTCACTTGGGTGATCTTTACATGGGAAATAGATTTTAGCACCTTCGCCCTGGCAGGTAATGGCAACCCACGGATTTCCGGCACTGTCCTTCGCCCAGGTAAATCCACCACTCCAGGGTGGCCGTTGAGCAATGCCTGGCTTTCCGCCATATTCAATTTTTACAATGGCGCTGCCCGCGGGTAATGGTTTGTTGAGTTTAATGGAAATAAGATCATTTTCGTGCGAGAATGTTTGTTCCTTTTTGTTTACCCACACTTTTCTCACCTTCAACAGGTTTACCAAATCAAACAATAACGTGTTTGTCGGTTGTGAGGTAATGGTTGTGATCTCCGTAAAGCCATCGATGGTTTGTTGGGCGGGGTCTACATCCAATACAATGCGATAATGGCGGACATCCATGATAGCTTGCTCCGGTTTAAGCACACCGCCCGATTTCAGGTTTTGTGCATTCAGGACCAGGGAACAGAATAGGAAAAGGAGGAAGGAAACGTGCCGCATGGTATTTTGATTTTGAATCAATTTACCAAAAGAAAACAAGAAGACGGTAGGAACGAGGTTATCCTTTTTGTTGGATTTGCTTCTCGATAGTTGCGAAGTCAATACCGCATTTGCCACAACCTGAAGCGCACGACCTTGCCTGAAAAGAGCGATAAACCACCCGGCCAAGATAAAAGGCGGCACCAACAAAAATCAGCGTGACAACTATCCCTTGAAACATGTTCTAAAAGTAGGCAAAATCGGCTGTTTAAACCGTCCGGTTACGGACGAAAAATGCCGTATCTGGACATCTGGGATGTTCATTTTGGCCTGATTAGGGTGGTTTTCACGCTTTAGACTCTGGCACTCCGTTTGGCAAATACCTTCAGTTAATTTTTATAAAATGCTCAGAAACTACCTCAAAACTGCTTTTCGAAATCTCTGGCGCGAGAAGGGATCTACCTTGATCAATATATCCGGACTTACATTGGGAATATCATGTTCCCTGGTTTTATTCCTATTGGTAAAGCATGCTGTAAGCTTTGATACATTTCATACAAATCGTGATCGGATTTACCGGGTAGTAACCCAATCGAAAGGAAATGATGGTTTAAACTTCTCACCGGGAATCCCGGCAGTTTTACCCGATGCTTTTGCTACTGATTTTCCCGAGGCTGAACAGGTAACATTCACTTCTTATCGTTCCGGAAGTTTGATCACCATTCCTCAGACAAACGGTGAGTTGAAAAAGTTTGATGAACGGAGTGGCGTGGTTTACGGCCAGCCCAGTTTTTTTAAAATTTTCAACCGCAACATTTTAATAGGCGATGCCGAAAAAGGACTAGATGAACCCAACGAGGTAATTCTATCCAAGCGTTCGGCACTAAAATATTTTGGAAAGGAAGATGCTATTGGAGAGGTTCTACGATTTGAAGATCAGGAATTCAAGATAACCGCAATCATGGAAGATTACCCGGACAACACTGATCTTCCATTTGATGTAATGCTTTCGTACATCACGATCAAGAGCAACAATGAGCGCGGTTGGGGAAGCACGTGGAGCGATGAGCAATGCTATATTCTATTAGATGAGGATGCTTCCATTTCACAACTGGAGGCTCGGATGCCTGCTTTTGTAGAGAAACACCTGGGTAATGATAATCCGAACGAAAGAACTTTTCTGTTTCAGCCTTTAAGTGAGATCCATTTTGAGGAGCGTTTTGGCAATTACAATTATAATACATCCCCCCGCCCCTTACTTATTGCCCTAAGCCTGATCGCGGTTTTCCTGATTGTAACAGCCTGCATTAATTTCATTAACCTTTCAACAGCCGAGGCCATTAAACGTTCGAAGGAAGTTGGGATAAGAAAATCGCTGGGAGGAACACGTTTCCAACTGGTTGGGCAGTTTTTGGGTGAAACAACGCTGTTAACATTGGTAGCCGTTTTACTTTCGTTAGCATTTGCTCAGGTTGCCTTGAGTTTTTTAAATCCGTTTATGGAGCGGAACCTGGCTTTAAACCTGGGTACCGACTATTATGTATGGATCTTCCTGATAAGCATTACGGTAGTGGTGTCATTACTTTCCGGATTATATCCATCTTTTGTAGTATCGGGTTTCAGCCCGGCATTGGCATTGAAAAATCTGATCAGCAATAAGAATTCTTCCGGGTACAATTTGCGAAGAGGATTGGTTGTTTTTCAATTCTTTATTTCTCAGTTTTTTATCATTGGTACCATCGTCATTATTCAGCAAATAAATTTTATCCAGCAGCGTGATCTTGGATTCGCTAAGGAGGCAATTATTTCAATACCTATCCCGGTTCGCGAAACCGCTGCCGGCAATGATGGGACAAGTAAAATGCGCACACTCAAAAATGAAATTGTGGCATTGGCCCATGTAGAAAAGGCAAGTCTGAACAGTACCCCACCTGCTTCCGGAAGTGTTTCCGGTACGGGTTTTACAATTTCAGGCAACACTGAAAATTATGGCACGCAGCTGAAGTTAGCAGACGGAGATTACATGGATTTATTTAAACTTGAATTGGTGGCTGGTACAAAACTAATTGATTCCGATACAGCCACAGGCTTTGTAGTGAATGAGAAGTTGGTCAAAATAGTTGGTATTAACGATGTTCAGGAAATTCTTGGTAAGGAGTTGCGTATGTGGGGCAGAACATTACCGGTAATTGGTGTAGTGAAGGATTTCAACACCGTGTCTCTATCGCAGCCTATTGAACCGGTTGCCATGTTTAATAGAATTTCGAATTATGAAAATCTATCCGTTAAACTAAGTGGAGCTGATTTTCAGGGAACAATTGCTGCGATTCAGAAAAAGTGGGAAGCTGCATACCCGGAATATATTTTCAGTTATGAATTCCTGGATGAACAGATTCGTTCGTTCTATGATGGCCAGCGAAGAATTTCTGTGCTGTTAACCATCTTTACCTCTATGGCAATTTTTATAGGGTGTCTGGGTTTGTTCGGTCTGGCAACTTTTATGGCCTCCCAGAAAACAAAAGAAATCGGTATTCGAAAAATATTGGGCGCATCTGTAGAGAGCATTATTCTCAAATTTTCGCGCGAGTTTGTAGTTCTGATTGCATTAGGCTTTTTATTGGCAGCACCGGTTGCCTGGTTCTTAATGCGCGAGTACCTGAATCAATTTGCGTATCGTATTGAACTCGGGCCACTAATTTTTATTACCGGTATCGGCATCACGGTATTGATAGCCATCTTGACAGTTGGATACAAATCATTTAAAGCGGCTACGGTTAACCCCGTAGAATCTTTGCGATATGAGTGATCTTTCCTTTGGTGGTCCGAGGGCCTTAACTCTCTGCATGGCTTTCGGATTACCAAAGGTTACTTAAACCATCGCGACTGAATAACTTCCTGCATCTGGGCGTGAACGGCCCCGGCCGCAATCAATTCTCCACCATGCAAAAAATTGTCTCCACCCGAAAAGTCGGTAACTTTTCCACCGGCTTGTTGAACAATGAACGCACCAGCGGCTACGTCCCAGGCGTTGAGGTTATATTCAAAAAAACCATCCATTCTACCACAAGCTACATACGCCAGATCCATGGCCGCACTTCCCAGCCTGCGTATTCCGTGTGTTTCTTCCAAAAATAATTTGATGATATCAAGGTAAACATCGCGTTTGTCGAGGTGGTAATATGGAAAGCCGGTGGCCAGCAGACTTTCTTGTAATTGACTTACCGAAGAAACCCGTATCGGTTCATCATTACAAAACGCCTGGCCATTTTCTATGGCATGGTAACAATCGTTGTTGGAAACATCGTACACCACACCCAGTACCACTTTGTTTTTGTAAGCCAATGCTATACTGATGGCAAATACCGGTAAACCATGCATGAAGTTGGTTGTCCCGTCAAGGGGATCAATAATCCATATGTACTCCTGATCTTTTGTAGCATCAGCTGTTCCTTCTTCGGTAACAAAACCACTGGCGGGGACAAATTTCTTCAAGGCTTCCACCAATCGGAATTCTGCTTCTTTATCTACATAAGAAACCAGGTTGTTGAATCCCTCTTTAAATTCAATTTTTGAACGATCAAATTCAGCGGCCTCTTTCCGGATGAAAGCACCCACTTCGCGACAAAGTTGAATTACATCTTTTTCTAAAGCAGCCAACGGTATCATAAAACCTATATCAAAAAAACAGAACGCGATAATGTAACAATTTGTTCAAGGCTTTCCACCAACAACAATTACAATTTCACCTTTTACCTCTTTAGCCGAAAACCAGGCATGAACTTCTTCCAGGCTTCCGTTTTTTGTTTCTTCATAGAGCTTTGTCAATTCACGTGAAACGGATGCGGACCGGTCGGCTCCGAAATGTTCCTTGAATTGCTCCAATGTTTTTACCAACCGGTGTGGCGATTCGTAAAACACCATAGTTCTTTCTTCCTCCGCCAACTTCTTAAGCAACGTTTGCCGACCTTTTTTGTGTGGCAGAAATCCTTCAAACACAAAGCGATCGCACGGAAGTCCTGATTTAACCAGGGCCGGAACAAAAGCCGTTGCACCCGGCAGGCATTCAACTTTTAGTTCAGCCTGCAGCGCTGCCCGAACAATTAAAAAGCCCGGGTCGGAAATTCCAGGTGTGCCAGCATCGCTGACCAATGCCATTGTTTCACCTTGTTGTAATCGTTTCACAAGTCCTTCAACAACCTTGTGCTCATTAAAATTATGAAAACTTTGCAACGGGCGACTAATGGCATAGTGTTTCAGTAATTTACCTGACGTTCGTGTATCTTCTGCCAGAATCAAATCAACGGCCTTCAGTATTTCAAGTGCACGAAGGGTAATATCACCCAAATTGCCGATGGGTGTCGGTACAATGTATAAGGATGAAGTCAGGGCCGTCATGAAGCCAGGGCATCAATGGCTTCAGCCAGTTGCAAATCTTTTTCTGTTACGGTGTTTGCTGCATCGTGTGTACATAGCTCAAAGCTTACGGTGTTCCAGGTGTTTGACCAGGTTGGATGGTGGTTCATTTTTTCAGCCACAATAGCCACCCGTGTCATAAACCCGAATGCTTCGGTAAAATCTTTGAATACAAAGGTTTTGATCAGTTTATTGTTTTCCGTCTTCCACATTTCGTTTTCCGTTTTGTCTAAAAACGAAATTACAAAATTTGGAGGCTAATACGGATTTAAAGTGCAATCAATCCTTCGATGGCCGCGGCTTTTTGGTAGATTTCAATAACCACATTACTGGATGGAGCCATGATCTGAATGGTTAAGCTGGTATAGTTCCCTTCACGAGAAGGTTTTTCCGTTACCTCATGGGCGGGAAACAAATTTCTTACCTCGGTTTCCTTTCCTTTTGGAACGATGAATTTAAACATGTACAACGATGGCCAGCTGTAGTGTTGCTCTAATTTTGAACGAAAAGATTCAACAGAATTATCCATAAAATAAAAAACGTCCGGAGTAACACCCCGGACGTTCCCAAAGGTGTTTTATATGTGATTAATAGAACTTATAACGCTTGTCAACAATCTGTGCATCCAGCTTAATGGCTTCAGCAATGCTTGATGAGTTGCGATTTACAGCACTTTGCTGCAACTGTGTTTTAAACATGGTATAATCACCAACAGCCGGTGCCGCTGTTTTGTTTTGCACTTCGATTAACAGCACGCCATTCTCACCAGCGTAGGGTGCTGAAAGCTTACCATCTTCCAATGAAAACGCCATACCAACAGCTATCGGATCGAAACCAGCTGATGTTAATGTGTTGGTATTAAGTTTTAGACTGCTGTTGGCGTACACAGTAGCATCTTTACCATAGGCAGTGGCTACTTCATCCAATGTACCTTGCAATGATTTGAGCTTCTCAGCTATAATTTTACCCTTCAACTGATTCTTTACGGCAGGTGTAATTTCTTCCTTCACAACATCCAACGGCTTATACCCTTTCTCAATTTCACCGGTCATTACAGCTACTGCATATTGATCCTGCAAATCGAAGACTTCAGAGACTTTGTCTGTTTCGGCTTCACGGAAGAGCCATTGCACAACAGCGCGGGCATCACCCAGGTTATTCACCCTGCGATCGGCCGGACGCACATTCCTGGCATCAAAAACGCTGTACCCTTCCTTTTTAGCGCGCTCAATAAAGTCTTTTTCGCCTTTTAACTCGCTTGCAAACATTTCAGCTCTACGAATGGCAGCATTGATAGAGGCATCACTCGGAATAATCTCACGATCGATAACGGCAACTTCATAGTAGTTGTTGTCCTTAACTTCGGTTACATCAATGATGTGGTAACCAAAGTCTGTTTCAACAACATCATTCAATACCCCCTTTTTCGTTGCACCAAAAACGGCATCTTCAAAAGGCTTAACCATTGCGCCAGAGCTGAACCAGCCTAAGTCTCCACCACGTGGCGCTGTTCCATCTGTTCCAAATTCACGGGCCTTTTCTGCAAAATCAGCGCCTGCTTTAATGTCTTTTAAAATGTTGTGTGCTTTTTCTTTGGCGCTTTTTTTAGAAGCTTCACTATCATCATCCCAACGGATTAAGATGTGGCTTGCACGGGCGCTGAAGATGGTGTCCTTTCCAACCTTGGCAAGCTTAATGAGTTTGTAGGCACCTTCATCCAAAACAGGGCCTTTCACTTCTCCAAGGGTTAACTCATTCAGGTTAATGGATTCGGGTAATGAAGAAACCGAGTAACGTACGTAAGCACTCTCAGCATTATCCGCATTGATAATGGCAAATAAAGAGTCGTTTTCAGCGGCTTTGAAATCAGCAGCCAGGCGCGATAACTCTTCACGGAATGAAAGGGAATCTTCAGCGGAAGGCTCCACATCAAACCGAACAAACTTCATGTCGCGGCTAGGTTCACTGTTAAACTTCTCTTTGTTTTTGTTGTAGTAAGCTTTCAGGTCAGCATCGGTAACCGTTACAGTTGTGTCGCTGATTGAAAAGTAGGGTACATACAAGTACCGGATTTCGGCCACATCATTTTGCAGATGGTATTCTTTTTCCGCTTCAGCAGAAGTTACATACGCGCTTTTAATGAGCAGGTTTTCATATTTGATGCGCTGACGGCCAGGTTGAAGGTCGCGTTGAAAAACTTCCCACTGCATGCGTTCCGGAGAATTCATCGGGGCGAGTTTAATGTTGGAGATATACATGCTTAACTGCCCTCGATCAAATTGCCCGGTTTGTGGATTGACAAAGGATTGTTTGATGCCTTCATTAATGTTTTTACCAGTAAGCATGTCCACCATCTCATCGTCAGAAACGGTTACCCCCAATTTTTTAAACTGAGGTTCAATGGCATGGCGTAGAATCAGCATTTCCCAGGCCTGTTCGCGCAACGTTGGCATTTCTGTATCGCCAGGCTGGCGGTTGAAATACAACATATAGTTAGCCTCACGCTCCCGTACGGCTTGCTGGTATTCGTTTATCGTAACTGTGTGCCCGGCTATTTCGCCTACTGAGTCATCATCAAAAAGAAATGAGTTGTTGCTGAAAAGATCACCCAAAACAAAGGCTGAGATGGCTACAAATACAAATACAACCACCCAGGTACCCATCTTACTCCGCAACGTTCCAATAAATGCCATAAGTCAAATTTTAAAGACCGCAAATTTAACCCGCTTTGCGGATTAGAAAAACTGGTTTTTGAAAATAAACGGATAATTATTTTACCCGTAATAAGCTGACAATTAGGCGTTTGCTGCCTAATCTTCCGGCCTGTAAGTCATCAATACCGTATCGATGCGATTATCGAGGGTGGATTGTACGGTAAATGTAAATGGGGGTATGGGTACGGTTTCTCCTGCCTGGGGAAGGTTTTCGGTATAGCTTAAGATCAGCCCCCCCAGGGTCTCATATTCCCCAACAGGAAGGGCCCAGCCATACGTGTCGTTCAGGTAATCAATTTCAAGGCGGGCGCTTAGCAGCCAGGTGTTTTTATCAAGCTGCTGTTCGGTTAAATCATCTTCATCGTGCTCATCTTCAATTTCTCCGAAAATTTCTTCAATCACATCTTCCATACTAACCAGGCCGGAAGTACCACCAAATTCATCCACTACTACTGCCAAACTTTTCTGCTCGTTGATGAAGCGGATCATCAGCTCATTGGCCAGTATCGTTTCCGGTACGATGATGATAGAGGTGAGTATGTCCTCGATTTTTTCAGGCTTTTTGAACAATTCAGAAGAGTGGCAATACCCGATAACATCGTCAATGCTTTCCTTGTAAATAAGAATTTTAGAGTGCCCGCTTTCCACAAAAGCTTGTCGGAGTTCTTCTATGCCATCCTGTACATCAACGGCAACAATTTCTGTTCGTGGAATCATACATTCACGCACGCGAACAGATTTAAATTCCAGCGCGTTGTGAAAAATTTTCTTGTCCAGTTCAATGTCTTCATCTTCATGCTTTACCCGTTGCATGTTTTTCAGGTAATGGTTCAGATCGGTTAAACCAAACACCGGCTTCTCATCGGAGTATTCTGTTCTGAAAATTTTGGTAATAACAAATTTCGAAAGTGATACGATAAAAATAACAACCGGATACAGTACATAGTACATCACGTTGAATGGAACGGCCAATGCCGTGAGCATGAAATTCGGATTGATCAGGAACAAACTCTTCGGGAGAAACTCGGCTGTAAACAGTACCAGTACGGTTGCTGCAAAGGTTTGCAAAATCATGATCGTGGCATCATTCTGCAGGTGATCCGGAAGGAAGTGTTGAAGCTGCGGCTCCAGCAACTGGGCCATAAAAATTCCATACAACACCAGGGCAATGGTATTACCGATCAGGGTTGTTCCAATAAACATGGAAGGCTTCTTGATGAATTTTGAAAAAATTTTGCCTGAAAGAATGCCCTGCTTTCCTTGTAGTTCAAGCTGAAGCTTGTTGGCTGAAATGAATGCGATTTCTATTCCGGAAAAGAAAAAGGAAAAAACCAACGATAGAAAAATCAACGTAAGTAAGACCGGATCCATGCTACTTGCGTTTTCGATACGTTAACACAAAGAAGAAGACGATAGAAAGCATAATGGCCCAGTAGGCATGGCCCAACCCGAGCGTCATAATCTGGTGAATGCCAATAATCAAAAAAACGACAGAGAGGGAAAGCAACAGGATGTCGGGTAACTTCATAAGCAGGGCAAAGATAATGATTTTGGCAGGCTATTGCCGCTGCGGGGCCGGTTGCTCGCCTTCTTCAATGGTAAACTCTCCCTGTGGTTTGGTAATGGTGTATGACGACATGTCTTGTTTAGCCTTGAGCCCTTCACCATAGATTACTTCGGTTTGCATGCGGATGGTTACAAACTTATCGGTATAAATTTCTTCTTTTTCAGGTTTCCAGAAGAGTTCTTCGGTGTTCAGTTGTTCATTTTTCTCCAGGTTGATAACCTCCACTTTTCCGGTGGCTTTCCAGGTATTATCCTTTTTGGTGTAATAAGCCATGTTAGCCCGAAGCGTTGAAGTCAGGCTTCCGTCTTCGCCAAAAAATTCAAGGTAAATGCCTTTTGGAAATTCGCGATCGCCATTCTGGAATTCATACACCAGATCGGCCAGCATTTTTACTTTAACAGCCTGGTTTTCGCTGTAATGCAGCTCTACATTTTCCGCTTCCCGGTAAGGGCCATCATATTCTATCGGTTGCGTTAATTCTCCTTTTCCGCACCCCGAGAGCGTGAGCAAAATCACTGATATGAAGAGATAGTTTTGCATAAAATGAAAAAGGCCATAGTCATTGCTATGGCCTTCTGTTATTCTTTCCGGTTATTAATCCCGTGTACGAATGGTAACAGATTCATTAATCCAGCAAGCTACGCGTTGTGTGTCACCTACCGACCAGTTGATCAGGAAGATCTCTTCTTTTGAAGGGAACTGCTCCTTGGCCCGGGCCATTCCTTTGGCATCACCTGCACGCTGGTACATATCGTAGGCAGCCAGGTACACCAATCGGTCTTCAGCCATGTTGCTTTGTTTGGCACAGTCTGAAAAGCTGCTGTAGTACAAATCACCGATTTTTTCGTACGCTTCTTTTTTAGAGCCATCGGCTGCCAGTGCCTGACGATACAAATCACGGGCCGCAACCTTCGAACCCTTACGCCCTTCAATAGCGCCCTGGTAAATGAGTATGTCTGCTTTTTCAGAATTTCCAGGAGCTACCTCAAGTGCTATTTGAAACATTTGATTTGCCTTGGTGAAATTCTCTATGGAGAGGTAACGTATGCCAAGGTTCTTGGCAATTCCATAGTCTTTTTCTTCTTGAAGAATTCTTTCGGCAGCTTCAATCCACAACGGATCATCGGTACACTTATCCTGAAGCATGAACACAAAGATTTTCTTGGCGAGGCCTAAATCAGAAGGGTTTTGTGTGAACTTCGGCCCTAATTTCGTTCTCACGAAGTTACAATCCACGGTAATTAAACCGATAAGAATTTTATCAACTTCTTCTTTCCATGTTCTATAACGTGTAACCTGATCGTTTTTTCCCTGGCTCAGGGCCAATTTTATTTTTGAATCAAGAACACTTTGGATTACATCGTAGCGCTCAAGCACCTCATCATCGGTGAGATTTTTTAGTTTGAGCTTGTTGATTCGCACAACCTGCATGTAGGGTATGATGGTACCATCCAGAATGTTGTTTCCATTCAGCTTAAAGGCTTGATCCATTAAATCAAGCACGAGTTTTTCTTTGCCGGCTTCATTAGCCCAGAAAGCAACCGCTGCAAGCGCTTTACGATTAATTACGTTATCTTCTTCGCCACAGTATTTAATTCTCAAATCGTGGATCAAAAGAAGTGAGTCAACCAAAGCGTTTTGTTTAGCATTATCTTTTTCAGCACGGGCGAGATTCTGATAAATCTCAGCGCCATTTATGTAAATGCTGGTATTGAGGTCAGGTGTATTTTTCAACAACCAATCCAAATGCGGTTTGGCCTTTACAAAATCCTTGTTCTTGCGATAGTCATCGTACAATGAAATCTTTTCCTCTGTTTTTGCTTTCATTTCAGCATCGGCAGGGAATTTCCATTCCTTGCACTGCGAAAATGCAGTGTTCAGATTCATGAACAATGTGACAACAAGAATAATGGGCGCTACTAACTTTTTCATCATTTTAATTTTCTAATCAAATCTTCTTCGAATAAACCACTGGTCGTTAAATGTGATGCCAAAATAAACCCGGAAGTACGTCTCCTCTAAAACATTTTTTGACCTATCACCCCGTTTGCCTGTGCTAAAGGCGAAATCAAGACTTGAACGGCCAGCTGGCATAGAAAACCCAAAATTAATGCCAAAATCCCTAAGCTGATTGTTATTTATCAAAAAAGGTGCGTTTTCATAGTGAATTCCCGCTCTATAGGTCAATCTTTTCAGATAATTGTCTGATAATCCATCGGGCGTGAATTCTCCACCCGCGGAAAAACGCCACGCTTCGCCAAGGTTTTGATTGTCTTCATCATTTATGCTGTTGAACTCCGACCAGCTTTGCATTGTGTATTCAGCGCCTGCTGCCCATTTTGAGCCTTTGCTTATAGAAAGACCTGCCGTTAACGATGATGGATATTTGATGTTACCGCGCGTTCTTACCAGGGTGTCGGATGTGGAAGGGGTTCCGCTCAAAAATCTTCGTTCGAACACGGTTCTCTTGCTGGCCCGCATATTGGTGTTGAAGGTATAGGTTAATCCTGCACTGATGCGATAATCGTCACGCTTACCAATCGAATCCTGAGAGAAGGACAATCCGGCTGTGAACTGAAAGTCTTTGATGTAAGTTTGCTCATTAACGGCCACCGTGTAGTATACAGGTTGCTGTACGCTGATAAGCGTGTTGGTGAAGTCATTAGTGATCGATCCGAACAGATAGGCTGCTTTAACTCCTACAGACCAATTGTCGTGAATACGCACACCGTTTGACCAATAAAATTGTGATAGTCCACCGCTTCCTTGCTCCACAATCAAAACAGTGTCTTGTTGTGGCGAGCCTTCAACCTCTTGCTGATACTGAAGCCGATAATTCACATTTGTGAGCGGCATTAAGCCTACGGATGTTGACCACCTACCTGGCTTAACGGGAAATGCTGTAACGAGGTAGTTCAGGTTTCCATTTGTGCCTCTTGCTGAAGCCGTATCGCTTTTTATAGACTTTGATTCCAGCAATGCTCCAGCTTGAAATACGGTGTAGTAATTAAAAACCAGTAAGGCAGGATTTTGATTGTTTACAAACCAGAATTGTGGTTGACTAACACCTGTTCCACCCTGGGCCTGATTTTGAATAAGTGCATTGCCATAGGGCTCACCTATGCCAAATGTGGAGAAGGGTGAACGTGCCGCCTGACTGAAGGCAGTGAAAGCTAAAACCGATAAAATCAGGGAAAGGAAATACGACTTAGTTAGCGACATTATGTAATAAAATTCGGTTTAAACCTATCAGCACCAGATTTGGGCACGCAAATATGGACGCTTTCAGTTGGTTTTCAAAAAAGGGTGCATCTCCACCGCATAAAATCACCTGCAATTCGGGATATTTTGCCCGATATCGGGCAATTAATCCATCAATTTCATCAATCACACCTAACACAATTCCGCTTTGAATGGACGTTTCGGTGCTGTTTCCAATCAAATCAGGATCAGCTTTAGGCACTACTAACGGCAGTTTCGCAGTAAACGTATGCACAGCTTTAAAGCGCATGGCTAATCCAGGCGAAATACCACCACCCTGGTAGTTACGATTGTTATCTACAAAATCATAAGTGATACACGTGCCTGCATCTATAACAAGAGTATTTTTTGAAGGAAAAAGTTGTATGGCTCCGCAGGCCCCGGCAATTCTGTCAACACCTAATGTGTGTGGGGTTTGGTAAAGATTATTAATCGGCAAGGGTAATGTCGGTGTGAGTTTGACTTTTATTCTAACCTGTGTTGCCAGATTCATCAGGTGATCTGCATCAGCATTAACAGAGCTTACAATCAGGTGCTCTGCTGTTGTGCGTTGAAGAAAGTTTTCCACTTCACCGGCATCAGCCAGCACTCTTTTTTCAAGAAGATTTTCCTGATCGAAAATGGCTACCTTCGTTGATGTATTGCCGGAATCAATTACCAGGTTCATGGTATGGATCAATTGAATTGATAAAAGTATGGATTCGAAACAGAAATATAAAGTGTTGGGACTAATGTCGGGTACATCGTTGGATGGCGTGGACATTGCCTGTTGTACGTTTCAATTAAAGTCTTCACAGTGGCAATTTAAAATTGAGAAAGCGGTTACTGTTCCCTATACAACATCGTGGATAACCAAGCTGTCAACGGCTCATTTGCTATCCGGTGAGCAGTTACTTGAATTGCACACGGCCTACGGTACTTACCTGGGTGAACGCTGCAAAAAATTCATGCAACTCTATGGCATCAGGCAGGTGGATTTCATCGCGTCACACGGGCATACAATTTTTCACCAGCCGGATAAGCGATTCACCTTTCAGCTGGGTGACCTTCATGCACTTCATGTGGCATCGGGCAAACCCGTTGTGGGCGATTTCAGAAGCATGGATGTTACGCTTGGCGGGCAAGGTGCTCCGTTGGTGCCAGTGGGTGATCAATTGCTTTTTCAGGAATATGATGTTTGTCTGAATCTTGGCGGTATTGCCAATATTTCGCAGCAGGTTAAAGGCAAGCGAGTGGCTTTTGATGTTTGTTTTGCCAACATGGGCTTGAATTACCTCGCCTCAAAAGCGGGTAAGCCTTACGATGAAGGAGGAAAGATGGCTGCTGATGGTGAATTGGATTCACGTATGCTTTCAGAGTTGTCGAAAGTGTACACAAAAATAAATACGGAAAGACCTTCACTGGGTCGCGAATTTTTTGAGCAGAAAATCAAATCCATACTTGACCGGGAAGAGATTTCACTACCCAATCGCCTGCATACCTTTACTGAGTCCATCGCGATTGCTATCGCGTCTTCGCTTCAGTATTCAAAAAAACGCATCTCTGTACTTTGTACCGGTGGAGGAGCCTTTAACGCTTACCTGTTGTACCGAATGATTGAACATTGTGGCGACCGGGCCGATTTGGTTGTACCGGATACCGATGTAGTAAAATTCAAGGAAGCCCTTGTGTTTGCTTTTCTTGGCATCAGGCGCGTGCGAAACGAAATCAATTGCCTGAAGTCGGTAACACGAGCACCGCGCGATAGCAGCAGTGGTGTGTTGGTAGGTTTCTAAGGGTTTGCCATCTTTGCCGCCATAATTCCAAAACCATGCGCGAACTGCTTAAAAAGTTTGAGACTAAACGCCCCGAGATTGTATTTGAATGGAAAGATGCAGAAACCGATGCAGAAGGTTGGGTGGTGATCAACTCGTTACGGGGTGGTGCTGCCGGTGGTGGAACGCGCATGCGGGCAGGGTTGGATAAACGCGAAGTGGAATCACTTGCCAAAACCATGGAGGTGAAATTCACCGTTTCTGGTCCTCCGATTGGTGGTGCAAAATCAGGCATCAATTTCGATCCAAACGATCCGCGTAAAGCGGGTGTATTGCAACGTTGGTATACGGCTGTTATGCCTTTGCTTAAATATTATTACGGCACCGGTGGCGATTTGAATGTAGATGAAATTCATGAAGTAATTCCCATCACGGAAGATGTAGGTATCTGGCATCCGCAGGAAGGCGTATTTACGGGGCACTATAAACCTACAGAAGCGCAAAAAGTAAATCGCATTGGCCAGTTGAGGCAAGGTGTAATAAAGGTTATTGAAGATGAACGCTTTACGCCATCACTCTCAAAAAAATATACCATTGCCGATATGTGTACAGGATATGGCGTGGCGGAGGCTGTGAAACATTATTACGAACTCTGGGGTGGCAACCTGGCCGGTAAGCGCGCGGTTGTGCAAGGTTGGGGTAATGTTGGTGCGGCAGCCGGTTTTTACCTGGCTAAGATGGGTGTAAAAATTGTGGGCATAATTTCCCGTGAAGGAGGATTGCTGAACGATCAGGGCTTTTCGGTTGAGGAGATTGCTGCCCTGGTGGTAAATCGTGTTCAAAACAAACTGCATGCGCCAGGTCTGCTGTCTTTCGAAGAAGTGAATCAAAAAATCTGGGATCAGTCGTTTGAAATTTTCATTCCGGCCGCAGCATCACGCCTGGTAACGCGCGATCAGGTGGATCGGATGATGGCTTCAGGCCTTGAAGTATTTTCATGCGGTGCCAATGTTCCGTTTGCCGATCCGGAAATATTTTTTGGCGCCACCGGTTTATATGCCGATCAGAAATTTTCGGTTATCCCGGATTTCATTGCCAACTGCGGTATGGCCCGTGTATTTGCGCACTTCATGGAACGCGAGGTGTCAATGGATGATCAATCTATTTTTGATGACATCGCGCACACGATCCGCAAGGCGTTGGAAAAAACGAGAGCAGTTAATCCGGATAAAACAGGAATTGCGCAGGCATCATTTGAAATTGCCCTGCAACAACTTGTATAACTTCGGCTTAGTGTACCGCGAAGAACGGCCAGGTTAACAGGTACACAATTGCTCCTGCAAAATAACCCATCAAGGCCAGCAGTGTAATGCGCTTCAGGTACCAGATGAAATCGATTTTCTCCATACCCATGGCAGCCACACCGGCAGCAGATCCAATAATCAGCATACTTCCTCCAGTACCGGCACAATAGGCCAGGTATTCCCAAATCATGCTATCAGGTGGATAAGTGGTCATGTCATACATACCCATGCTGGCAGCAACTAACGGAACGTTATCAACAATGGAAGAAAGGATACCGATTAATGTGATAATCACGCGGTCATCACCAAGGGTGTGCGATAAATACTCAGCAAAATTGTGAAGCGTACCCATTGCTTCAAGTGAGCCCACTGCCAACAAAATACCGAGAAAGAATAAAACGCTCGGCATATCAATGCGTGTAAGGGCGTGCGCTGCTGTGTAGCGCTGCTTTACCGATTCATCCATCTCTGGATTGATCAGTTCAGAAACAACCCACAACACACCAAGGCCGAGCATCATGCCCAAATAGGGAGGCAGATGGGTAACGGTTTTAAAAATCGGAACGGAGATTAATGCACAAACCCCGACAATCAGCATGATGGTGCCGCCACCACTTCCTTCTTCTTCTGTTTTAGATTTAGTTTCCGCTACGCCCAGATCGCCTTTCATTTTAAAGGTTAAATAAATGAGGGGTATTATAGCACAAACGATACTTGGCAATAGCAGTGTTTTAACAATGTTGAATGCAGTAATCTGTCCGCCAATCCACAGCATGGTAGTGGTTACATCACCGATGGGAGACCATGCGCCACCTGCGTTTGCCGAAACCACAATCATACCGGCAAAGAAAAGTCGCATTTCCTTATTTGGTATGAGCTTGCGAATAAGCGATACCATAACAATGGTGGTAGTCAGGTTATCGAGAATAGCCGAAAGAACAAACGTTACGCCACAAACAATCCACAGTAATTTCTTTGGGCTTTTTGTGCGGATGCGATCGGTAATAAACTTAAAACCATGGTGAGCATCAACCAATTCCACAATGGTCATGGCGCCCATGAGGAAAAACAGAATTTGAGCAATTTCATCAAGGTGTTCGCCAAGTTGTTTGCCCACATATCCGCGATGGATGTCGGTAAGCGAAAGCGAGGAGAAATCGGCTACGGTTCGTTTTAAATCATCTACAAAGTGCTGATAATGTGAGTTTTGCAACAGGGTGTCTGGCGAGTCGGCCACCATAAAAAGGGTCCAGCAGATTACACCTGTAAGCAGGGCAGAGGCTGTTTTATTGATTTTGAGGGGGTGCTCAAAGGCGATAGCCAGGTACCCGATAATGAAGATTGCAACAATAACCAGTTCCATTAACTCCAATAGGTTTAGTCTCAGTTGGCGATAATATTACGCCATCAGGGCAGCATCAGCAAATTAAATTGTGATTAACGGAAGTTGGGCAAAAATTTACCGTTCTGAAAGAAAATTCACCACTGTTTTAAGCGGTAAACGCTGCTATGCCAGGTTAAAAATTCCCTGATTCAATTGAATCAGCGTTTGCTCCTTATACTGCGTGTCAACCAAAATGGATATGTTGTTATAGCTGCCGCCAACGGATACCATCCGAATAGGAATTTCCGCCAAGGCATGAAAAATTTTATCGAGCACGCCTTTTTGGTTGCCGATCCGGTGCCCAACAATACATACAATCGTTTGGTTGCGATCGATTTCAACGTTGCTGAAAGCGTTCAGCTCGTTTACAATTTTATCAAGGTTAGCATCCTGATCGATGGTGAGCGATACGGCAACCTCGGAGGTCGAGATCATATCAATGGGTGTTTTGTACTGTTCAAAAATCTCAAACACCTTTCTTAAAAAGCCATAGGCCATTAACATGCGCGATGACTTTATTTTAATGGCCGTGATGCCATCTTTAGCGGCCACTGCTTTGAATATGCTTTCCGTTTCTTTGTTGCTGATAATCGTGCCTGGCGCTTTCTCATCCATGGTGTTTTTTAACCGAACCGGAACACTGTACTTCTGTGCGGGTACGATGGTGGAAGGATGAAGGATCTTTGCCCCAAAGTAGGCAAGTTCTGAGGCCTCATCGAAGGTAAGTTCAGAGATCGGATAGGTCTTCTTTACCACACGCGGATCGTTGTTGTGCATGCCGTCAATGTCGGTCCAGATTTGTATCTCATCAGCCTTGATGGCTGCGCCCATTAATGAGGCGGTGTAATCGCTACCTCCGCGCTTCAGGTTGTCAATTTCATTTCTGTGGTTACGACAGATGTAGCCTTGCGTAATGATGATGTCAACATGCTCCAGCGATTTTAGCAGCGGCTTTAAGCGTTGAGCAATCTTTTCCAATTCCGGCTCTTCATTTTCATCAATCGACATGAAGTAAAGCGCAGGAAGCAGACGTGCATTTATTTTACGCTCCTGCAAATGTTGGTAGAACAATTCTGTAGAGATCAGTTCGCCTTGTGCCAGCAATTCGCGGTAACTTTTATCATCAAACTGGCCGGCCGCCAGTAAGCGCATGAAAATGAAAAATCGGCTCACCGTCTCCTGACCTATGGCCTTAAAATTGTCGGAGACATAAAGTTCTGTGATAAACGATTGGTAGTGTTTTTCAAGCGTTGAAATTTCCTTTTCGGCTGCAGCCAAATCGCCTTTCAATAAAAAATCACCAATAGCTACCAATGCATTGGTTGTACCTGATAAAGCCGAAAGCACCACCACTTTTTGCCCGGGGGTTTCGGTAACGAGGTCTGCAATTTTTTTCATTCGCTCCGGCTTACCAACCGAAGTGCCGCCAAATTTCAATACAAGCATACGCTTTTGTTAAGGCGGCAAATTTAGGGTGAAAGGATGGAAAACTCCTACATCAAAAGCATATAAACAAAAAGCCCTGATGAATTTCATCAGGGCTTTCAATCCTTGTTGTGAACATTACTTCTTGTTGTCGTTCACTTCTTCATACTCTACATCCGACACATTATCGGCACCAGAACCGTTGTTGCTGGCTCCGGCATTATCGCCAGGCTGAGCACCTGCACTTTGTTGTGCCTGGTAAATCTCCTGAGAAGCCGCCTGCCATGCGCCATTCAAAGCAGCCATACCGGCCTCAATAGCGGTGAGGTCGCGGTTCTTGTGGGCTTCCTTCAATTTTTCAAGCGCACTGTTAATGGCCGATTTATTGCCATCGGAGAGTTTGTCACCAAATTCCTTCAACTGCTTTTCGGTTTGGAAAATCAGTGAATCAGCCTGGTTAATTTTCTCTGCTACTTCTTTGGCCTGTTTATCGGCCTCGGCATTTGCCTGTGCTTCCTGCTTCATCTTTTCAATTTCAGCATCGGTTAAACCGCTGGAAGCTTCAATGCGAATCTTCTGCTCCTTACCGGTTCCTTTATCTTTTGCAGAAACATGCAGGATACCGTTGGCATCAATATCGAAGGTAACTTCAACCTGAGGAATACCACGCGGTGCCGGTGGAATGCCATCGAGGTGGAAACGACCGATTGTACGGTTGTCCTTTGCCATCGGGCGCTCACCTTGCAGCACATGTATCTCTACAGAAGGCTGGTTATCAGCCGCTGTTGAAAACACTTCTGATTTTTTAGAAGGAATGGTGGTGTTGCTTTCAATCAATTTAGTGAACACGCCACCAAGGGTTTCAATACCCAACGACAGTGGAGTAACATCCAACAACAATACATCCTTTACTTCTCCGGTCAATACACCACCTTGAATGGCGGCACCAACTGCTACCACCTCATCGGGGTTAACGCCTTTTGAGGGCTTCTTACCAAAGAACTTCTCTACCTCTTCCTGTATGCGTGGGATACGGGTTGAACCACCCACCAAAATCACTTCATCGATGTCATTAACGGAAACGCCCGCATCTTCAACTGCCTTGCGGCAAGGTTCCAACGTTCTGCGTACGAGGTCATCTACCAACTGTTCAAATTTTGAACGGGTAAGTTTCTTCACCAAGTGCTCGGGTACACCGTCAATCGAAGTGATGTATGGCAAGTTAATTTCTGTTTCCTGCGAGCTTGACAATTCAATCTTGGCTTTTTCAGCGGCTTCCTTCAAACGCTGAAGCGCCATTGGGTCTTTACGCAAATCGATGTTACGTTCAGATTTGAATTCATCAGCCAGCCAGTTAATAATTTTCATATCGAAGTCATCACCACCCAGGTGTACATCACCGTTGGTTGATTTTACTTCGAATACGCCATCGCCCAGTTCAAGTACCGAAATATCGAATGTACCACCACCCAGGTCGTACACGGCAATTTTCATGTCTTTGTTTTTCTTATCAAGACCATACGCCAACGCAGCGGCAGTAGGCTCGTTGATGATACGTTTCACATCCAGCCCGGCAATTTGGCCGGCTTCTTTGGTGGCCTGACGTTCGGCATCGTTGAAGTAAGCCGGTACGGTAACCACAGCTTCGGTTACCGTTGTGCCAAGGTAGTCTTCGGCTGTACTCTTCATTTTCTGAAGAATCATAGCTGAGATTTCCTGTGGGGTATAGAGACGATCGCCAATGCGTACGCGCACCGTGTCGTTGTTGCCACTTTCAACCTGATAGGTTACAATTTTTTTCTCTTCACCAACATCATTAAACTTTTTGCCCATAAAACGCTTGATGGACGTAACGGTGTTTTTGGGGTTGGTAATGGCCTGGCGCTTGGCCGGATCACCCACTTTGCGTTCCCCTTTTCCACCATCTAAAAAGGCCACGATGGATGGTGTTGTTCTGCGACCTTCGCTGTTCGGTATAACAACGGGCTCGTTTCCCTCCATTACGGCTACGCAGGAGTTGGTCGTACCCAGGTCAATTCCAATAATTTTTCCCATGATATGCTGTATTTATAGATTCAGATTTCTAAACCTCAAAAGGCTTATCAATGGGTATGCCAGCAGGGTTTTAAGGGCAAAAGGGTGACACAATGGCAGAAAACAGTATTGCTTTAAAAGCCCAATGCAGCCAGTTGTTGGCTGTTAAGCCTGAGAAGTAAGGAGAATTGCAATGCCCTGTTTTTCTGTTTTAATTCCGGATCCTCGTTGATGTCGGAAAACCCATAATAATACCGAGCACCAAAGCCGATGTTGGGGGTAAAGAATTTCTCAATACCTGCAAATGCTCCAAAATCTCCGCTGGTAAGGTAGGTTCTGTGTCCGATTATTTGAAACCCAATTTCCGGACCGATATGGATGTTGAGATCCTTTACTGGGTGAAGCTTAATGGCGCATCCAATTTTCAGGTATTTAATTCTAAGTGGTCCTACCGATTCTCCGTTGTCGGCATCAACTTTACCAAATCCAAACTCAGAATAGGTCAATTCGATTTGTGTGGAGAGCTTTTCTGTTTCTCCCATGTTCAGGTTTGCACCCACGTGCATGGCCGCAACGGTTGGCGTGGTGTAGGACTCGCTCCCCGTTTTCCAAACCTGAGAGGCAATGTTGGCGCCAATCCGGCCACCAAATGTTTGTGCATAGCACATACCTGAGAGTATTGATAGTAAGATCAACCCAAAACAGCTTTTTTTCATTTTCTTTGCGGCTTTAAAGCATAATCGAGGTATACAAGTATAATGAGTTTAGTTCAGGAAATCAGCAAACGCAGAACCTTTGGTATCATCAGCCACCCAGATGCAGGAAAAACTACGCTTACGGAAAAACTCCTGCTGTTTGGGGGGGCCATTCAAAAGGCGGGTGCTGTTAAGTCATCGAAGATAAAAGACCATGCCCGCAGCGACTGGATGGAGATTGAGAAGCAACGCGGTATTTCTGTGGCCACGTCTGTAATGGGCTTCAACTATAAAGATGTAAAGATCAACCTGCTCGATACGCCCGGTCACCAGGATTTTGCGGAAGATACCTATCGTACGCTTACAGCTGTGGATAGTGTGATCATGGTAATCGATTGTGTGAAGGGGGTGGAGATACAAACCGAAAAGCTGATGGAGGTTTGCCGCATGCGCAATACCCCGGTAATCTGTTTTATCAACAAGCTTGATCGCGAAGGCCGTGATCCATTTGATCTGCTGGATGAGATTGAGGAAAAACTCGGCATCAAGGTCCGGCCACTTAGTTGGCCGATCAGTATGGGTAAAACGTTTAAGGGTGTGTATAGCTTGTACGAGAAAAGCTTGCACCTGTTTACGCCCAGTAAAATTACCGTTGAAGAAGGCATTGAAATCAAAGACATCAACAGCGAGGAAGTCGATAGGCTGATTGGTGAGAACAACGCCAAACAACTACGCCATGATGTAGAACTGATTGAAGGCGTTTATCCTGATTTCAATGTGGAGGATTACCTGAGCGGAAAAGTTGCCCCGGTTTTCTTCGGCAGTGCCGTAAATAATTTTGGTGTTAAAGAATTGTTGGATACGTTTATTCTCATTGCCCCACCACCTATTCATCGTGAAACCACATTACGCATTGTGGAGCCGGATGAAAACAAGTTCACCGGGTTCATCTTTAAGATTCACGCGAACATGGATCCCAAGCATCGCAACCGCATAGCGTTTTTGCGTGTGTGTTCCGGCAAGTTTGCACGGGGTAGCAACTACTATCATGTGCGGCAGGAAAAAAGCATTCGTTTTTCAAATGCTACCGCGTTCATGGCGCAGGATCGGGAAACCGTTGAGGAGGCCTGGCCCGGAGATATTGTGGGTATTTACGATACCGGTAACCTGAAAATTGGTGACACCCTGACAGAAGGAGAGAAGATGGTGTACACCGGTATTCCAAGTTTCTCCCCTGAGATTTTTAAGGAGGTGCAGAACCTGGATGCCATGAAGACCAAGCAACTGGAAAAAGGCCTGGTGCAGTTAATGGAGGAAGGCGTAGCGCAGCTTTTTACGTACGAGCTCGGCAACAGAAAAGTAGTTGGGGTGGTGGGTGCACTTCAGTTTGAGGTTATTCAGTTTCGATTAAAAAATGAATACAGCGCTACCGTACAATTTTCACCGCAGAATATTTACAAGGCTTGTTGGATCAGCAGCAAGGATGCGAAGAAACTGGATGAATTCATCGCTTCCAAGCAACGCCACATTGCCCGCGATAAGGATGGCAAGTTGGTGTTTATGGCTGAATCAAAAGGATGGTTGCAGATGGTTCAGGAAAATTTCCCTGACATTCACTTCCACTTTACTTCTGAGTTTAAAGATTAATCGCGGTTAACGTAATCGTAAATCATACGCGATACTGTGGCCATTGATTCAATGCCAGCATCAGCGTTTGTCATTTCTTTGGAAAGTAACACAAGTACATACATTCTTCCATCCGGCAAAAACACAATACCCGAATCATGACGAACACCTGTGATTGATCCGGTTTTGTGCGCAACCTTTACATCTTCAGGTAATTTTGCCGGAATGATTTCCTTGAATTTCTGATCCAATAAAATCCGGATCATATCATCGCACGCCTCTTTGCTTACCAACTCACCTTTTGCCAGGTGTTCAAAAATAAGCATCAGGTCGAACGCGGTTGTGGTGTTGTTCAATCCCTGTTGGTAGGCTTTGTTGTCTTCAACGCCACGCAACACCTGTATGTCTTTTGCGCCCAATTCGCGCATGGTTAGCGTTACTTTTTTTGCATCTACGTATTCGATGACCAGGTTTGTAGCCAGGTTTGAACTTACAATAATCATGTCGTAGGTGAGATCAGCTACGGTTCGTTTCTTTCCTACTTGCTTGTACAGATCGCGTTCACTGTCGTCAGTGCTATCCAGGCTATATAAACTTTCATCCACAATACTTTTGAATTCATTTTTTATATCAACCGAATCGGTAAGCGACCACACACCTTCATGAGCTTGCTTGTACACTTCAATCATGACCGGGGTTTTCATGGTGCTGGCTGCGTGAAACGCTTCGCGCGCGTTGATGAACAGCGTATCGCCTGTTTGCAAATCTTTAAAGGCTACGGCAAAAGTGCCTTCGTTTTTAGCGAGCTCTTTTTCAATTTCAAGCTTCAGGGTTTCGAGCGCTGAAGGTTTGGCACAGCCCAGTAAAATCGGAATCAGTAAAATAAAAATGAATCGCATGGTGTTGTCTATTTTATGATTTTCCGAAAATAGCTATTCCGGTTAATCATTCCTTTCTTCATTTAAATATCTTTGATAGAAATGTCGGTTGCAGAAATTTTATACGAAGACAATCACCTGCTGATCGTGAATAAACCGGCAGGAATATTGGTGCAAGGCGATGCCACAGGCGATAAGCCATTGGTGGAATGGGGGAAGGACTATATCAAAAGCAAGTATCAAAAGCCTGGAGCGGTTTTTTTAGGCGTAGTGCACCGACTTGATCGCCCGGTAAGTGGGGTAGTTGTTTTTGCGCGCACCTCCAAAGCTCTTGAACGGATGAACACCTTGTTTCGCGACCGGAAAACAGAGAAAATGTATTGGGCAATTGTAAGCTCAAAACCACCGAAACATGAGGGTACACTCATTCATTGGCTTAGAAAGGATGAAAAGAAGAACAAGACTACTGCCTTTTCACGCGAAACGGAAGAGGCACTTCATTCTGAACTTTCGTACAACGTTATAAACCAACAAGGCGATTACTATTTGTTGGAGGTAAGACCGGTAACAGGTCGTCCGCATCAGATTCGCGTACAGTTGGCCAGCATGGGCTGCCCGATAGTTGGAGATGTGAAATACGGTTATCCGCATGCCCATACGGATGGCAGCATTAGCTTGCATGCACGCTCGCTCACCTTTATTCACCCGGTAAAAAAAGAATCGCTGAAAATTATTGCCCCGCTTCCGGATACAGGCTTATGGGCTAACTTTGCGGCTTCTGAATAGCAGCTATGGCACAGTGGATTGAAAAACTAAAAAAGCGATGGAATTTGAAAAGCACAACACAGGTAGTTATTGTGTTGATTGTTTTTGCCTGTACAGGAACAACCGTCTTGCTGATCAAGCGTCCGTTGTTTGCCTATTGGTTTCCGGATGGTGAAAAACCGTTGTGGGCCTCCATTACCTATTTTATTCTGATTCTTCCCGTGTACAATGTGTTTCTGTTGTTTTACGGATTTATATTCGGACAATTCAAATTTTTCTGGGAGTTTGAGAAGAAGTTCTTCAAACGTTTTTTCCCCAAACAAAAGGAATAAAAACAAAAAAGGGTTGCTCATTACGAGCAACCCTTTCTTTTCTGTTAACCAGAAAGTCTATTCTGCAATCCCGTCAGCCAGTAAAATCACTTTGTTGCTGAGTACTTCCACCACACCGCCAGTAATGCGAATGTTTTGTACAGCGCCTTTGTCTTTGTACTCCACGGTGCCTTCTTTCAGCAAGCTGATCAACGGAGCGTGGTTGTCCATAATCTGAAAAGAACCATCGGCACCGGGAAAGGTGGCAATGTTTACATCTCCTTCAAAAATTTTCTTTTCAGGTGTTAATATCTCTAAATGCATAGGGTTGATTCGTTATTTTATTGATTCGTTAATGCGCTGATGAATAAACGAATTAAACTATCAGCACATTAACGAATTAATTATCCCTTGGCTTCTGCCATCATCTTCTCACCCTTCTCAATAGCTTGTTCAATGCTACCTACCAGGTTAAAGGCCATTTCAGGCAGGTGATCCAGTTCACCGTCCATGATCATGTTAAAACCTTTGATGGTGTCTTTAATATCAACCAATGCACCTTTCAATCCGGTAAAGGCTTCAGCCACGTGGAATGGCTGCGACAAGAAACGCTGTACGCGTCTTGCACGGTGCACCACCTGCTTATCTTCATCAGAAAGTTCATCCATACCCAAAATGGCGATGATATCCTGAAGTTCCTTATAGCGCTGAAGAATAGCCTTTACGCGTTGTGCGCAGTTGTAATGCTCATCACCAACGATGTCGGCACGGAGGATACGTGATGTTGAATCCAACGGATCCACAGCCGGGTAAATACCAAGCTCCGCAATCTTGCGGCTCAATACGGTAGTTGCATCAAGGTGAGCAAACGTTGTAGCCGGGGCAGGGTCAGTCAAGTCATCGGCAGGTACGTATACCGCCTGTACAGAAGTGATTGAACCATTTTTGGTTGAAGTAATGCGTTCCTGCATGGCACCCATTTCAGTGGCCAGTGTAGGTTGATACCCCACGGCAGAAGGCATACGACCCAAAAGGGCCGATACCTCAGAACCTGCTTGCGTGAAACGGAAAATGTTATCGATAAAGAACAGAATGTCGCGTCCCTTTCCGGTTCCGTCACCATCGCGGAAGTATTCCGCTACAGTAAGACCAGACAACGCCACACGTGCACGTGCTCCGGGAGGTTCGTTCATCTGACCAAACACGAAGGTTGCCTTCGATTCTTTCAAATCATCTTCATTTACTTGTGTAAGATCCCACCCACCAGCATGAAGTGATTTCAAAAAGTTTTCACCGTAGTTTACGATTCCGGCTTCAATCATTTCGCGAAGCAAGTCGTTACCTTCACGGGTACGCTCACCTACACCGGCAAATACCGAAAGACCGGAGTATGCTTTAGCGATGTTGTTGATCAATTCCTGGATCAATACAGTTTTACCCACACCGGCACCACCGAACAAGCCAATCTTACCACCTTTTGCGTAAGGTTCAATCAGATCGATAACTTTGATACCGGTAAATAATACTTCCGTAGAAGTTGATAAATCTTCGTACGCAGGTGCTGAGCGGTGAATCGGAAGTGATTTATCACCCTTAGGTTGCTTAATACCGTCAATGGCTTCACCCACCACGTTGAACAAACGTCCTTTAATATCTTCACCGATAGGCATTTGAATGGGCGATCCGGTATCCAATACCTTCATTCCGCGAACCAGCCCTTCGGTACCATCCATGGCAATGGTTCTTACCCGGTCTTCGCCAAGGTGTTGCTGGCATTCCAAAACGATTTTGGTGCCGTCAGCTTTGGTTACTTCCAATGAATCAAGGATGTTGGGAACTTTTGAACCCGGTTCATCGAATGCAACGTCTACCACGGGGCCGATTACCTGGGTTACCTTACCAATATTTGCCATGTTGTATGATTGATTTAATTGAGTATTAGATGCTTAAAAATTCGACCGCAAAAGTAGAATTTTAGGGAGGAAGTACAAAACTCCTATCCTGAATTATTCCACCCGGTCAAGAATAGAGGTGAATCACAAAAAAGCCCATTTTTATTGCGTAAAAGGCCTTTTTAAGCATCAATTCGCTTGCATTTTTTCGGCCGAAATGGCGTTAAGGGAAATACGAAAAGTAGTACCCTGATTTTCTTCAGAGGCCTTCACAAAAATGCGGCCGTTGTGGTAGGCTTCAATGATGCGTTTGGCCAGCGCCAGCCCCAGCCCCCAGCCTCGCTTTTTGGTGGTAAAGCCGGGCCTGAAAACCGTGTTTACTTTCGAGCGGGGTATGCCTTTTCCGGTATCTGAAACATCAATGTACACCTTGCTGTCGCTACCCCGTAAAATTTTGATGGCAATGGTACCGGATGTTCCAATGGCATCCACCGCATTCTTGCAGAGGTTTTCCAAAACCCATTCAAACAAGGGAGCATGAATCATGGCTTGAATGTTATCGGACAGGGTGAAAATTTCGATTTTGATTTTTGAAGAAATGCGTGGGCGAAGGTAATTCACCACGTTGTTCACCAGCGTAACAACATTTTCAGGTTTTAGTGAGGGTATTGAACCGATGCTGGAGAAACGTTCGGTAACGATGGTCAGTTTGGTGATATCCTTTTCCAGTTCTGTTACGATCTCTTTGTTTTTGATGTTGGGGTCATCACGCAACACTTCTACCCAAGCCATAAGGGATGATAATGGCGTGCCCAGTTGGTGGGCTGTTTCTTTTGCCAGGCCAACCCACACCCGATTTTGTTCAGCAACTTTTGAGTAGTTAAATGCCAGGTATGCGATGAAAGCAAAAATGGCAATTACTGAAAGCTGAATGTAGGGATAGGTGGTGAGTTGGGTTAATAAAAATGAATTCCGGTAGTAGACATAGTTTATACCAAAGGTTTCTCCTGTCTCCGGATCGCGCAACGGAACCTCAACGGGTTCGTAGGCATTTTTCATCTTGTTTAGTTCCTTTTGAAGAAATTCATCTTTTCGTTCCTTTTTCCAGGTTTTGTTCAGTTGAATATTCCGGTAGTTAATAATGGCTCCAGTGCCGCCATCCTGCAGAATGATGGGTATGGATGTATTTTGGTAAACAATTTCCTGCGCAATAAAATTAATATCGCTTGATGACTCTGCTGTTGAATTGGCCGTGTATTCAAGTGCACGGGCAAAAAGTTCTACTTGTTGCCGCTCACGTTTTTTCAGTTGATCAACCAATACATTGGTATAGTAGATCGATCCTACACTAATCAATACAGAGGCAATCAGCACTACCCATTTTACATTGGTGTTGCTTTCATAGAAATCCGAAGAAGGTGCTGGAGCACGGTTACTCATTCGGGATGAAATTAAACAAAAATAGCGGATGACTACACCCGCTATTTTGATAATACCATTCAGTTCTGTTTATCCTTTCATCATAAACCACTTGGCCAGTACCTTGTAGTTTACTTTGGTGCCGTGCATTAAAATACCAACCCGGTAAATTCTTCCGGCAATCCAGGTGGTAAAAATAAAACCACCAATCAGAAGCACTTGCGAAAGGATTAATTGCCATAGCGGTGGATTATACCCCAATCGCCCAACCATAGCTACTGGTGAGGTAAAGGGTATAATGGAAAACCAAAAACTAGCTGTACTGTCCGGGTCATTCAAGATAAACATGAACAATCCAAAATACGCTATAATTAACGGCAATGTAATCGGAAAGGTGAATTGCTGCGCCTCTTGCTGCGAATCAACCGCTGAACCTACGGCAGCAAACAAGGCGCCATACAGCAAGTAACCGCCTAAGAAATAAAATGCAAAGTTGAACACAATGTAGGTGTATGGTATTTCATTAACCGACTTCATAATGTTCATTATCTTTTCATTGGATTGCATGGCTTCAGCCATTTCAGGATCATCAACCTGATTCATTACCTGCTCCATGGCCTGTTGTTGTGGCATATTCAATCCGAATAAACTCATGGCAGCAGTTGAAAGCACACTGATCAACAAGGCCCAGATAAAAAACTGCAATAACCCAACGGAAGCAATGCCCAGAATTTTGCCCATCATTAGTTGAAAAGGCTTTACAGACGACACAATCACCTCAACAATCTTGCTTGTCTTTTCTTCAATTACGCCCAGCATAATCTGCATGCCGTAAATCAATACAAACATGTAAATGAGCACACCCAGTATAAAGCCCAAAATGTACAGCATGCCCGTGTTGCTATCTTTCTCCTCGCCCGATTTACTTAAGCTTATTGACTTCAGGCTCACAGAAGTTTTTAAGCCTTTAAGGGTTTCTTTGTCGATGTTAAATTGTTCAAGTTTGAGATCACGAATTCTTTGTTCAAGCATATTTTCCAGGTCACCCATTTTGCGAATGCTGGGACTTTCTCTTGAATACAAGATCATACCTTCTGGCTTTGCCAGATCAAAAGCCGGAATGTAAAGCAAGGCAAAGTGTGAAGATTCATTGTAGGTAACCTTGGCGTTTTCAAGTGTACCGGTAACGGACACAAATTCAAACTTCGATGAATTTTCAAAGCTCATTTTTCCGCTTTCATCCAGTACCTCGACTACGGATACGCCTGCACTTTTTTCCTGCTTCATTAAAATGAAACCCATAACGGCAATTACTGCCGGGAAAATCAGGGGCACTAAAATGGTAGCAACGAGAAACGATTTTTTCTGAACACGGTTCAGAAATTCACGCTGCATGATAAGCCATATCTTGTTCATAGGTATTTATTGAAAGGTTTACAGGGATGGATCTTCTTTTACCAGGCTGATGAAAATTTCGCTCATGGTTGGAATCTTCTCAACAAAACTGTGTACTTCGGTTTTTTCAACCAGGTCGCGAATGAGTTGATTCGGACTACCGACACCGCGAATACGAAGGGTGGAATGATAGTAGTTATCTTCAAGTTTATGCTGTTCCATCAGGTCATATTTATCGGCAGGAAGCACGAAATTGTTACCGATGTGTTCAACCAAAAACGTGTTGGTCTTATACGCATCTTTAATCTGCTTCTTTGGGCCTTCTAAAATTTTCTTCGACTTATTTATCAAGGCAATATGATCACACAACGCCTCAACCGTTTCCATGCGGTGGGTGGAAAAAATGATGGTCGAGCCTTTATCGCGCAGCTCCAGAATTTCGTTCGTGATCAGTTGGGCATTTATCGGGTCGAAACCTGAAAAGGGTTCATCTAAAATAATCAGCTTAGGCTCGTGCAGCACGGTGCTCACAAACTGAACCTTTTGGGCCATACCCTTGCTCAGGTCTTCCACTTTTTTGTTCCACCAATCTTTGATTTCAAACTTGGTGAGCCACACTTTCAGTTTGTCTAACGCTTCGGCCTTTGTCATGCCTTTTAGCTGGGCCAGGTACAACAGTTGTTCGCCAACCTTCAGCTTTTTATACAAGCCGCGTTCTTCCGGCAGGTAGCCGATGGTGCCAATGTGCCTGGGGCTAAGCTTTTCATTGAAGATGGAAATTTCACCGCTATCGGAGTCAATAATCTGGTTGATAATCCGGATCAAGGTTGTTTTACCTGCACCATTTGGCCCTAAAAGTCCGTAAATACTTTTTTCGGGGATGGAAATAGACACATCGTCAAGTGCGGTGTGTTGGGTGTAGCGTTTGGTAACGCTTTTGGCGGTTAAGGCTTCCACAGAGTTTTATCTTTTTTGACGCTAATTAGTGCCAAAAGATAAGGAGGAATTACAAAAACGCTGAAGGATTACTGACTGATTTGCTTGAAAACGATGTTGCCCATGGATACATCCAAATCAAAGTTGAGGGCATTTTTGGAGTCTTTCTGGTAGGCTTCGTTGGTGTATGTGCCGTCACTCATTTTTGTGAACGCCTTAGGCATCTTCACACTGCACAACCACGATTCTTTAATTTTTATCGAAACAGGAGCCTGACTGTTTGTCGGCAGAATAATTACCAGGTTGCCTGCGCCAACACTTCCTTTAATTGTGTTTGCCGTTGACGGTGTTGTGCTGAAGTCGAGCATGATGTTGCCAAATCCAACATCAGCCAGAATGTATTTGCTTTTTGCCAGGCTAATGTTCTTGGCGCTAACGGAACCTAAGTCAACTTTTAACGCCAGGGTATCCATCTGAATCAGGTTTTCGATTTGATTGTAATACCCAATGGTTACATCCGCGCTGGCTGTATTGATCTTTAAATTCTTTACTGAAAGCCCTGACAGGTCGATATTGGCCATACCCAAACCGTAAAACAGTTCCAGGTCGTATGGTTTATTATCGGTCAGGTACATTTTCCACAGCTTATCGTAAGTGGGTTTTTCTGAGCTGAATACTTTATAGGAAATGGATTGGCTAAAGCCTTTATCGGCTATATCTTCCAACGCCAAAAACACTTCGCATACCTTACCCTTAACTTCTTTACGGAAATGGTGGGAGTAAGCGCCCGGCTGCTGGTTGCTGAATACATTCAGCACCTCAGGGTTATGGCTGGGTTTGATAAAGCAATTACCGCTATTGGCCTTGATCTGAAGCTTAATGCTTTCGCACGTGGTATTGTCTTCCACGGTGAATTGCTTCTTGATCTGGCCCAATGCCAATCCTGAAAACAGTAAACAAACCCCCGTAAGGCCTAAAACTCTCTGCATGCCGAATAAAACGAGCCACAGCCCACAGGGTTGCGGCTTGTAAGATTATTTAGAAAATAGTTAAAAAAGCTCTGTTTAACCTTGTTTATACGGTGCCATTTGGGTCAGGGTTCCGAAATCAGTGGAAAAATTCCTTCATTTTTTCGAAAAATCCCTTGTCGGAAGCATCCGGGTGAGGGGTGAAATTGGGTGAATTTCGAAGGTTTTCGAGTATCGTCTTTTCTTCAGGGCTCAGGCGTTTCGGGGTCCAAACATTTACATAAATCAATTGGTCTCCGGTTTCATAGCCGTTGATGTCTTTAATGCCCTTTCCGCGCAAGCGAAGAATTTTGCCGCTTTGTGTTCCCGGATCAATCTTGATTTTCACTTTTCCGCTAATCGAGGGCACTTCAATCGAAGTTCCAAGAGCAGCATCAACAAAGCTGATGTGTAAATCGTAAATCAGGTTGTTGCCATCACGCTTCAGTACTTTGTCTTCCTGTTCTTCAATCAAGATCAACAAATCTCCTGCAATGCCACCACCAGGCGCTTCATTTCCTTTTCCCGACATGGAAAGTTGCATGCCATCGCTGACACCGGCAGGAATTTTTACTGAAATGATTTCTTCTTTGGATGTTAAACCTGAACTGTCAACACCTGCAGGTCGCTTATCAATGGTTTGGCCATTGCCATTACACTGCGGACAAGTTGTTGTTGAGACCATCTGGCCGAGCATGGTATTTACCACTTTGCGCATTTGGCCAGTGCCCTGGCAGGTAGTACAGGTTTTAAAGGTTACGCCTTCGGCCTGAACGAGCCGGTTTACTTTTATTTTTTTCTCGGCTCCATTGGCAATTTCATCTAACGAAAGTTTGAGCTTGATGCGCAGGTTCGATCCTTTACGCTGGCGCCTGCGGCCACCACCTCCGCCAAAGAAACTATCAAACGGGCTTCCGCCACCGAAGATATCACCAAATTGGCTGAAGATATCTTCCATATCCATGGTGTGACCACCACCAAAGCCACCGTTGCCGCGTGCATGACCAAAGCGATCATACTGTGCGCGCTTATCAGCATCGCTTAATACCTCGTAAGCCTCAGCAGCTTCTTTAAATTTTTCTTCAGCTTCCTTGTTGCCCGGATTTTTATCCGGATGAAATTGAATGGCCACCTTGCGGTAAGCTTTTTTGATTTCTTCAGGAGTTGCGCCCTTGCTTACGCCCAGTATTTCGTAATAATCTCTTTTTGCCATAACCTTATTGACCAACCACTACCTTGGCGTAGCGAATAACTTTATCGTTCAATACATAGCCGCGTTCAACCACGTCAACAATTTTACCCTTTAGTTTTTCTTCCGGGGCTGGCACCTGGGTGATGGCTTCGTGCACATCGGCATTAAAGTCGGCACCGGGTTTTATATCCATGGGTTTAACACCACTTTGCTCCAATGTTTTTTTGAACTTGTTATAAATGAGTAAGAACCCTTCCAGTTCTTTGCTTTCGGTTCCTTGAAATGCTTTTTCAGCACGCTCAAAATCATCCATAACAGGTAACAGCGAAACAACCAGTTGCTCGTTGGCTACCTGAATCAACTCCAGTTTTTCCTTTGAGGTTCTGCGCCTGAAGTTTTCAAATTCAGAGTACAACCGTAAATATTTATCCTTCGCCTCTGCCAATTCGTCCTGTAGTTTTTTGATTTCTGACTGAAATTTAGACTCGTCTGCACCATTGAGCGTTTCAAACGACTCGGGTGAGTCTTCAGGCATTACGCCTTGCGGTCCTTCAGACATAGTCTCTTTCTGCAAATCCTGTTCAGTTTGCGGGTTGTTTTCCATGGTAGACAGTACTTAACGTTAAATTCAGACTGCAATTTGTCAATAATTCTGCCAATTGCCTTATTGTGTCAGAGTGGCACAATTAGTCAATAGTCAATGGTTAAATAGTCGATAGTCTAAAAATGAACACTGATCCGGCTATGGACTATCGACTGACCTTCCATTGACTATAACTTTTAGTGGAGATTTCTCCAGATCAGGTCTTTCAGTTCTGTCAAACCTTTATTGGTAACGGAAGAAATAAATGTAGTAGGCAGATCGGTAGGTAATTCTTTTTTGATGGCCTCCATCAGTTCTTCATCCAGCATATCGGATTTGGAAATGGCGAGCACACGTTTTTTATCGAGCAGTTCGGGGTTGTACTTTTTCAGTTCATTCAACAGCACTTCGTACTCGTGTTTAATATCTTTTGAATCGGCCGGCACGAGAAACAACAACAATGAATTCCGTTCGATGTGCCGTAGAAAACGAATCCCTAGTCCGCGGCCTTCAGCAGCGCCTTCAATAATGCCGGGAATGTCTGCCATCACAAACGACCTGTCATTACGATAGGAGACTACACCAAGATTTGGTGTTAGTGTAGTAAAAGGGTAATCGGCAATTTTTGGTTTTGCTGCCGACACAACGGAGAGCAGTGTTGATTTTCCTGCGTTCGGGAAACCTACGAGTCCGACATCTGCTAGTAATTTCAGTTCGAGAATAATCCACTCTTCCTTGGCGGGCTCACCCGGTTGTGCAAAGTTGGGCGCCTGTCGTGTGGAGGTTGCAAAGAATAAATTTCCTCTTCCACCGCGGCCACCAGGTGTGAGAATGTATTCCTGGCCGTCTTCTGTAATTTCTACACGCACTTCACCGGTTTCAGCATCGCGTGCTACGGTGCCAAGCGGCACTTCAATTATTTCATCTTTACCCTCAGCGCCCGTGCAGTTTTGCGATTCACCCGGTTTACCCGAATCGGCAATAATGTGTTTGCGGTATTTTAAGTGGAGCAATGTCCACAATTGTTTGTTGCCGCGTAAAATGATATGACCACCGCGGCCACCATCTCCACCGTCAGGCCCACCTTTTGGCACAAACTTTTCGCGGTGAAAATGCAAACAGCCTGCACCGCCTGCACCCGATCGGGAGCAGAATTTTACGTGATCAATGAAGTTTGGAGACGACACGTGCTATTTCGACAAGAGGTGATTATCAATTTCACGGCATAGGTTTGTGAAAATCTGCTCAATATCACCCACACCAACTACGGCTGAATACTTGCCTAGTTTTTTGTAGTGCTCAGCCACCGGAACCGTTTCTGCTTTGTATACAGCAATCCGGTTTTCAATTACTTCCGGTTTGGCATCATCGGGACGATTTTCTTTGTGTGCGCGTTCAGCCAACCGTTTTTTTAACTCATCTTCATTCACCATCAGTTCAACAAGGGCAGTGATACCTGTGTTGTTTTTAGTCAACAACGCATCCAACGCCTCGGCCTGTTTTACCGTGCGTGGGAAACCATCAAAAATAATTCCGTTGATGTTACCGCTGCTTTTGATTTTATCATCCACCATATCAATCACTACCTGATCGGGCACCAGGTTTCCTTTGCTCATGTATTCCTGCGCAAGCTTACCAAGCGGTGTTCCTTCTTTGAGGTGTTTGCGAAACAGATCTCCCGTTGAGATATGAATGAGTTGATACTTTTCAATGAGCTTGGCGCTTTGTGTGCCTTTGCCTGCACCGGGAGGACCAAAGAGTACGAGATTAATCATGACGGTTAAAGGTTTTAGAATGAGAAATGCAAGATAACGATCTAATATTAATAATGCCGGCTTGAATCCGTTTGATGCTACCGGTTAATGAGCAGCTTTGTAAATGTCTTTCAGGTTTCGACCCAAACCTTCATAATCGAGTCCGTAGCCCAATACAAACTCATCGTCAATATCAAAACCAACATATTTAGGCTGTACGGCATGTTCGCGGGCCGCAGATTTTCGGATGAACGTTGCAATTTCAACAGAGCGTGTGCCCAAACTTCTGAGCTCCTCAACTACCTTACTTAAGGTAAGTCCGGTGTCCATAATGTCTTCAACGATAATAATATCCTGATTGAAGATGCTTTCATTCAAACCGATTAATGTTTTCAATTGACCGGTGCTGGCGGTACCCTGATAGGATGAGTGCTTTACAAAAGAGACGCGGCAGGGCAGCTCAACATGGCGTACCAAATCGGCAGCAAAAATGAACGATCCGTTAAGAATGGGCAGGAATAAGGGGGTTTTATCGCGGTAATCTTCGCGGATCTGATTGGCCACTTCCTTAACCTTCGCTTCTATTTTCTCAGCGGAAATGAACTTTCTGAACGATAAATCCTTGATCTTCATAGGACCGCAAAAATAGAAGAAATTTGCGGATTCTGCTTTTTCACCCTCAATCAGTAAGCGTCATCGATTGCAAAGGTATTTTTTCGAAACATCCATTGGCCTTTGGTGAAATCAGGAAAAGCCACCGTTTCGCCACCCAAACGAATAGATGTTTCTGATAGCGGTGTGATGGCACTCCAGGTAACGGCATCATATACATCCATGGGCGGTGGTGTTTTACGTTTGATGGATTCAATGAATGCATTCAACACAAACCAATCCATGCCGCCATGCCCGGCACCGGCTGCATCGTTCGCATATTTTTTCCACAGCGGATGATCGTATTGATCCAACCACGGCTGCGCTTCTTCCCAACGATGGGGTTGTTTACTTTTGCCTTCAATGTAAATGGATTTGTTCAAATCCATCCACAACCCATTCGTGCCCTGAACACGAAAACCCAGCGAGTAGGGTCGTGGCAGATTGGTATCGTGCTGCAACAAAATGGTTTCATCGTTGGCGCACTTGATCATAGTGGTGACTACATCGCCTAACTTGAAATTTACTTTAGCATTCGGATGATCTTCTCCTGCTTTTTTCACAATGTAATCGTGGAGGCCGCGTGCTTTTGATGAATATGAAACCAGTTTGGTAAACCGATTGCCGCGATTGATGTTGAGCATCATGGCAATGGGCCCGATGCCATGTGTAGGGTACAAGTCACCATCGCGATGAATGGAGTGCTCCGTGCGCCATTGCGCTTCCGAAAATCCTTTCTCACCAAACTCAACGCCACTGCCATACGGTTTTACGCCATCGTTGAATTTCACTTCGCGTAAATCGTGTTGATAGCCGCCTTGCAGGTGAATTAACTCGCCAAAAATATTTTGTCTCACCATGTTCATCACCGCCATCACATCGCGCCTGTAGCACACATTCTCCAGCATCATCAAGGGCATGCCGGTACGTTCGGATGTTTGCACGAGTTCCCAACATTCTTCAATGGTTCCTCCGGTGATCACTTCGCATCCTACAATTTTTTTAGCGTTCATCGCATCCAGGCATTGTATGGTGTGCCATTCCCACGGAGTGGAGATGATGACCGCATCAATGTTTTTGTTCTCCAACAATTTTCTATACCCGTGTGGTCCTTCCAGAATTACCTGTGGTTTCGGCTTGCCTGCTTTCTGTACCAGGTTCAGACTCATGTCCATCATGCGTTGTTGAATGTCGCACAAGGCCACCACGTCCACATCGCTTCTGCGTAATGCGAGATCAAGGTGGTTTTGTCCGCGTAAGCCAACACCAATAAATCCAAGCCTTACTTTTTGTGTTTTATCCTGCGCAAACAATGTGGAGGCAGGGAGAATGGTGAACGCTGCGCCTGCCAACGTTGTAGTTTGAATGAATTTTCTTCGGGAGGCTTGTGTTTTCATACAGGTAATGGATGAATTTTTGTTAAATTTGAGATATGCATGAATCAATTACAAGGCCGCCCAAAACAATTATGGAAGTATACAAAATGCTTCCGGAGGGTACGCTTGCCGAGCTTATTGACGGAATATTATATATGAGTCCATCACCTATTGAAAAACACCAACGTATCATTACCCGACTTATTAGTCAAATTTTCTCTTATTGCGAGAAGCATGATTTGGGTGAAGTGTTCACAGCTCCATTTGATGTTTACCTCGATGAACATGCCAATGCGGTTCAACCGGATATTTTATTTATCGCAAAGGAAAACTTATCAATCATTAAAAGGCACGTTCACGGTGTGCCGGATTTGATTATCGAAATTCTTTCAGAAGGCAATCCTACACATGACACTAAACGCAAGAAGGATCTGTACGAAAAATTTGGTGTAAAGGAATACTGGATCGTTGACCCGGAAACACGACAGGCAACGGGTTACGCTTTTTCTGATGGCGTTTTTAAATCACTTCCATTATCATCGGGCCAGATTGTTTCACCGCTGTTGGGCGAAACGTTCTCTTTTTAAAGCTCCTTCATCAGCTTCTCATACAAGGCAATCATACTCTTAATGTCGTGCTTGTGTACGCGCTCATGCGGGGTGTGCGGATTTTGTTGAGGCGCACCTACAAAACACCAGTCGAATGGATAGGGTGACGTTTGTAATTCGCGTCCATCACTGGAGCCCATGCCCTCCACCTCCAGTTGATGTTCAAGTTTATGTTCCTGAGCGATGTCAATAATCCGATTCACAAATTTTTTTCGCGGAATGTTCCGGTCGCGCATGGAAATAGCAGCGCCTTTGCCGGGTTCCACGCCATCTGAAACCCAGGTGATGTCGGCAATGAGTGCCTGACGCACACCCCATTGTTCATGCATGTATTTGGCAAGATAAGGAACGGAACCTCCGCCATGTTCTTCCCAACAACTAAAGGCGATAACGCCATCTTTTAAAGTCTCGGCAATTTTCAGTGCCGCATATACGCCAAGTCGATTATCTAAATAAGCCGTTTGAATGTATTGCTTCGTTTCGCGGAAATCGATTTTATACGTGAGCGAAGTGCCGCGATCGATGGAACGACCGAACCGGTAAAAGGCATGATTTTCTTTGTCATATTCCAGTTCACATTCAATAGGCCCTTTGCTGTCGTGACCAACCAGTTTGGTGCCCATGTCGGCTTCGGGGCTTCCAATGGGTAAGAGTTGATTAAAATACCGCACCGTAAACCCGATGCTGTCCATGTGTGCGAAAATGGCTGTGCGGGGTTTCCCGAATTTCAACAGCAGACAATCCTGAAATTCATCTTCTCCGTGAATAATAACGGGTTGCGTTTTCCACGATTTTTTTGCTTTGCTAATGTACTTCAACAAAAAGTCCTTTAGCGGGAACTCCTCACCCGATGGAGCATGTACCTCGCACAGTTGTTTGAGCAGCCGGTATTCGCTTCCGGCAGCAGTTTCTGTTTTTTTATTTCGCGGCATAGTATTCGGTATGCAACTTAATCCTAAATTTTGGTTGGAAAAAAGCACTACGCCATGACGTTCATTTTAAGTCAAGTCAATTCAGTTGCCAATGGCATGTTGAAAGAATTGCGTGATAAACGTATTCAACAAGATCGCATGCGATTCAGGCAAAACGTAGAGAAGCTTGGCTCCATACTGGCCTATGAAATTTCGAAACAGTTGCCTTATGTTGCTGAGCGTATTGAAACGCCTTTAGGCATTTCAACCATTCCGGTTTTATCAGAGCAACCGGTTTTGGTTACCGTACTGCGTGCAGGCCTGCCGTTCTTTCAGGGCTTTCAATATTTTTTTGATAAAGCCGACAGTGGATTTATCGGGGCGTACCGGAAAGAAAACGGTGATGACATTGCCATTAACCTGGAATACCTGGCCGCGCCAGATCTTACCGGTAAGCAATTAATCATGATTGATCCCATGCTGGCTACAGGAAAATCGTTTGTGAAATCAATACAGGCTTTGCTATCGCATGGCACGCCTGCCCATGTGCATATTGCCGCGTTAGTTGCTGCGCCTGAAGGGATTGCATTTTTAAAAGAACAACTTCAATTGCCTTACTCTATATATACTTGTGCCCTCGATGAAAAGTTGAACGCCCAATCGTACATTGTACCCGGGTTGGGCGATGCGGGAGATTTATGTTATGGAGAGAAATTATAGTTGTGGGTGGTACTGGTATAATATTTTATGATTGAAGAACTGCTGAAGGCGCTGCCGATTTACTTTTCGTGTCTCTTTAAATTTGTGGTTGGACCAATTGCCGGCTATGGCGCTGGACTTAATATTTTCACCACTATTTTCACTACGGTGTTAGGCATGATGACCAGCGTGGTGGCGTTTACGTTTTTTGGCGATTGGCTTCGTAACAAATTATTGATTCGTTGGATACGCAACCGAAAGAAATTTACGCCCGGAAACCGCAGAGCCATTCGCATCTGGCAACGATTTGGATTGGCAGGGGTTGCCGTGCTTACGCCTTTATTGCTTACGCCCATTGGAGGCACGGTGATTGCCGTGAGCTTTGGTGCGCCAAAAGATAAAATTCTGTTTTATATGTTTTTAAGCGCTTCTGTGTTTGCCGTGTTGTTTTCGGTTGCGGTTTACAGTTTTGGGGAAGCGGTCATACCTGATCTTGTACGTCCGGAATAAAAAATGATGCCGACTGTTGAGTCGGCATCTGAATGTTTGTTTCCTTTAATCCTTCGGTTGTATCAGGTAAGGCGTTTTGCCATCCGTAATGATAATTTTCGTGTTGGGTGAATTGGCCAACTCCCGAAACGCTTCAATGCTACGCAGCTCAATAATCTCCTTGCTTAAACCTTGCGAAAGTATTTGTTGTGCATCGCGAGTTCCTTCTGCTTCAATTTTTCTGCGCTCAGCTTCCCTGCGTTCACGGTCCAATACAAATTCCATGCGCTGCGATTCCTGCTCGGCTTCCAGTTTGCGTTCAATGGCGCGTGAAAGTTCGGAGGGCAGTTCAATACTCTTCATCAGCACCTGTTCAATTGTAAAGCCACGCCCCGCCAGTACTTCCTCCATGCGTTTTTTAATTTGTGCTTCAATTACTGAGCGTTGCCCGGAGTGCATATCCTTGGCCATGAAATTGGCCGATACATCCGCAGCAGCGGAACGAAACACCGGAAGAATGGCCGTGTTTTCATAGTTCAGCCCGATCTCGGTAAAAATTTGTGGCACTTTGTCTTTCTGAACGCTGTATAAAATGGAGATTTCGGAGTTGATGGTGAGGCCTTCTTTGCTGGGTAGCCGAAGCCGCACCTCCAGGTTCTCCGTCTGCACGCTGGTTTTCAGCATGCGTGCGAAGAAGGGATTGACAGAATACATGCCGGGCCCACGGCTTTGTTCTTCCAACTTTCCAAACTTACGTTTAACACCCACTTCACCTTGTCTGATGACGGCACATGAACCTAGCATGACCATCAAGGTTACATACAGTATAAGTCGCATACGAATAGATTTAAAATAGATCTATGTTGGTATACGCAGGCTTACGTAGTGTGTTGGAATAATCAGATTAGAATGTGATTAGAATTTACTAACATGAAATTACTCATGCCTGATCGCCTCCACCGGATTTAACCGCGAAGCGCGTATGGCGGGGTAGGTGCCGAAGATGATGCCTACTAATATGGAGAGCACCGTAATCACCAAAAACGTATTCCAGGTATATGCAGCCTGAAAGGGCACTTCGGTAATGGCTTTTATGATGGGAATGATGACCATGGTGCCGAGCACACCCAACACCAATCCTAAAAAACTGCCGAATGCCGAAACGGTAATCGACTCGGAAAGAAACAGCAACATGATGTCGCGCCTGTTGGCGCCTGTGGCTTTGCGTATGCCGATTTCGGCTGTGCGTTCTGTTACAGAAATGAGCAGCACATTCATTACGCCAATACCGCCCACCAACACGGAAATGCCTACGATCAATCCCATGATCACCCGGAAAAGCAAAAAACCTTTGGTAGCCTGTTCAATACGAAACTCGTTGGTGATGATGCGGAAGTTTTGTTTGGCATCCGGATCGTGTTTTTCCAGCCACGCATTGATGTCGTTTTTCAATGCAGGAATTTCTTCAGTCTTTTCTGCTTCCAGGATAATTTCCGGTGGTGTGGCCTGCAGCTCGGTTTCGCTTAGCGTGGTTATTGGAAAATAAATTTTGGGTGTGTTTACTGCATCTTCTTGAAGGATGCCTGTTATGATGTGTGGTTTGTTGTTGATGGTGATGGTGGTTTCCAATGCGTTTGCTTCATTCAACTCAGCAGCTTTTAAAAAAGCATGATTCACCACCGCATAGTTTTTCTTCTCATCTAAATCTTCTTCTGTAAATGTTGAACCTGTAGCTACCACACAGGTAGGTTCAAGCGTTGTGCTGGTGGCCAACAGCAACGCCCCGATTTTTTTGCCCGTTGCAAGTTCAGCTTCACCGGAAGCCGTTGCACGGATGTGGGGCTTAGCTGCCTTGCTTAGGTTTTCGGTGAGCGCTTTGAAACGCATATAGTCAATCACACTGATGCTGTCTTTTCGAATGCGCACTTCGTTTACACGCTTGTAGGCTTCTGTTTGGATGATGATGGCATTGAGTGAAGTGGTTTGTGAAATCTGATCCCTTGCAAACTCCTCCATGCCGTCAATGAGCGAAAGGATGGAAACCAGCGCAGCTACGCCAATTACAATGCCCAATACAGAGAGAAAGGTATGCATTACGTTCGACCGGATGTTGGCAAAGGCAAGGGCGAAGGAGTTGAGGATTTTACGTAGCATAGTGGAGTTTTCACCAAAGACTAAATCGGGCTTGATTTGTTACGCTTACAAAGGTGATTACGTTATTTTTTCTTTGAACTCCTTGGCTGTTACAATTTTTGTGCGACCATAAATTTTGATATGAAGCAAGTCTTTATCTCCGGTGATTAAATAGTTTGCTTTGCTTTCTTTAGCCAACGCCAGCAAGAAATCGTCTTTTGGATCCCGACAGATTGGATCAATTTTTCCAATCCTGATTTTTTCAGCTATTATATCAAGAAGTGAAAGTAAATCTGAAACTTTATCCTCCTCAAAATACTTCTTTAATTTTGTCCGAGAGGCAACGAGCTTCAATTCCCTGATCAGTTGGTCTGATATAATTATTTTTACCTTTTCGTTAACAATTAGATTTTTAAGGTTGTGAAGCTCTTTACCTATTAAAAAGCCAATCCAGATGTTGGTATCGACAATGACCCTACTTTGCTTTTGACTGCGCATATAATTCAGTTCTTACCTTTTCAACTTCCTTGTCGATGGTAGACTGATCAAGGTCATCTGTTTTAAAAGCTTTTAATAGCGCAGTAAGCTTTGCGTCAATGATCTCTTTCTCAAGTTCCTTTGATAGTCGCATTTTTTCCTTCTTCGATAACTGTTTAACCAGCTTGAGGATTTGGCTGAATTCCAGATCAATGTTGTATGTCTCCGTTTTCATGATCACCAAATTTACAAAATTTTATTCGCCTTCATTAAAAAAAATACGTTCGGTAGCTTAAGGAATTACGGTCTTACCTGCGATTGTAATTACGTTTACCGCAGAGTCTCCTGCCACCTCGCAATCTTAATCTTACGGGAGACTCTGCGGGAACATAGAATCGAAGGGCTTCCTGAAGCTGCTAAAAAAAAATTGGTAAATGAATGTTTCTCGTTTTTCCAAAAGCTTGGAGACTTAAGCTCAACACCAACAACGGCTGAGGAGGTTTGGTGTTAAATTAGGTCGCCAATGGGTTAACGAATTGTTTTACTAAAGTCGAAGTTTGTCCTAAAGTCAACTGTGTCCAGGGTCAATTTGGATATATCGACATTGTCAAAATATGTTTCCCAACCTTTTGGAGCGTTGTCTCCGTAAAAAACAATATTTGAAGCTTTACCTGAGAATTTACAGTCCATAAATTTTGAGCCACCAAATACTATATCTTTAAGGGCAACATTTCTGAAGTCACAGTTTCTGTATAAAGCTGATCCAAGGTGAGTGTGTTGTCCGGTAAATCTGCAGTCTATGAATCTACAGTTTGAAAATGTCGAGTTGCCATTAAAAGTAGTCTGATAGAAGTGACATTTTCTCCAAATAACCTCATCAAAGTGACAGTCGAAGAAAACGCAGTCGTCATATTTGATTTTTTCGAACAAAGTTTTCTGTTGTTTTAGTTTTTCAAATCTTATTCCTGTTTGCTTGTCCATCGTGATGTTTAATGCCTGAATATATTCAGAAACCATGCTTCTTTTTTATTTAGTTTCTGTTTTCACGGATTCCATTTTGGGGACTCTGCGATTGTTATAAAATTGCGTTGAGGAGACGGAATTTCATTTTACGTTGTTAACCTTTCCTGTCTTATAAAGTACAATCGCGACAATCGAAGTTAAAAACGCCAACGCCATTAGCACCCCAAAAATTAAATATTGCCTATTAGAATATTTTTCACTGGAAAGAAGATCCGTGGTTGACATTATCCTTAAAAACAGGAATACCGTTATTCCACAAACGAAAAGAACTTGCTTTTTTGAAGGTATAATCCAGGAATTCATGCGTGTTGGGTTTAACTATTTCACCTCCTCATCCGGCAGCATCTCAATATCGTGAATCAACACTCTTTTTGCAATGGCTTGTCCGGTTTTGGTGGCGGCCAGTCCGCCTAACGCTGTTTCTTTGTAGCGCGTTTCCATGCTGGCGCCAATCTCGCCCATGGCTTCAATTACTTCATCAACAGGTATCACGCTGCTTACATTGGCCAACCCAATTTGTGCAGAGCTAAACGCAATGGCTGCGGCACTTGCGTTGCGTACAATGCAAGGCACTTCCACCAGTCCGGCCACGGGGTCGCACACTAACCCGAGCATACACTGAACTGTAATGGCCACCGCGTTAAAAATCTGGTCGGTGTTACCGCCCAGGCAAAACACAATGGCAGCTGAGCCCATGGCAGCAGCCGTACCGGTTTCGGCTTGACAGCCACCTACGGCACCAGCAATGCTGGCTTTCTGTTCCATGATCAGCGCCACACCGGCAGCCAGCAACATGGCTTCGAGAATTTTTTTATCGTCAACGCTGTGAATTTCTTGTAGCGTGTACAGCACACCGGGCATAACGCCACTGGCGCCAGCCGTAGGGGCAGCCACCACGCGCCCCATGCACGAGTTTACTTCTTTCGCGGCCAGTGCGCGCGAAATCAGGTTTTGAAATTCTTTAGCGAGAACAGTTTGTGGATGGTTGTATACTTTCTTCGCTCCGTTGTTCACCATGCCTGAACGCGAGGTCATGTCTTCAGTAAGGCCAGTGACTACGGCTTCCTTCATCACCGTCCACGCTTTTTCAAGCCCATCCCAGATTTGTTGTTCTGTACGATTCTTTTGTGATTGCTCGTACTCCAGCACTACTTGTACTAACGACAGGTTGTTGTCGGTAGCGTATTTTTTCCAGTTGGCAAATGAATCAAAAAAGAAGGCCATGGTAATTGGGTGTTAGAACTTCGGTACTCTGTAAAGGTACGAAAGAAAAAGTCAGTTGCAGGTGCTTTCGGTGATCACAGTTCCCCTGGAAACCCAGCAGTCGTTAAACACGGAGCAGTAGCATATTTCGTATTCGAAGTTTCTTTTGGTAAATTCTTCGCGAATGCGATCGGCTACCTCCTTATCCGAGATTACAAATGCCTGCATATGTTCGCCTGCCGCAAGTACACGACCTTGAATGGTGCTGTATCCAAAATCCTGAAAAGCAGAATCGGTGAGTACTTGAAACAGTTCAGTGAGGCCGCTCATTTCATTTCCATCCAGTTTGATGGTCACTTTTTTTACCAACGCAGGCCCTATTCCTTTGTTCGATACCTCGAGGTAAAGGCCGTGATCTCCCCACGATGGGAGCCACTCCACATAGGGCCACGCGGCCACTTGTTGTTGCGTTTGCATAATGCGCGCCTGGTAGATGTACACAAACAAGGTGGCGGCACTCACAAAAATAGCTGCGAAGGCAACGGCAACTTCGGTCTTAACAGTGGGGAATCGGAATTTCATAATGTGGGGTCGGAAGTACGTTAGACTTCATGCAAACTTATTTGAAAACGCATAATTTTCAATTCTCCAACCACACCAGCTCGGCAATTTTTTGAATGGCCACCAGGCTGATGATGACCAGGAATAAAATGGTTACGGTGCGTGCCGAAATTTTATGACTGGAAAGTACGCCTAACGGGGAACCGATGAGTACACCAATGGAAAGCGGTAAAATCATCGGCAATACAATCAGGCCTTTGGTGTGTGGTATAGCGTTAGCCGGCTCCAAAAATAAATTGTTGATGGAAAGCCATAAGGCTATGGCGAAAATGGTTCCGAAGGAAATGGATTTGGCTTTTAGAATGTCAACACGCTGCCATAGGTTTAACATGGGAATGATTAGGGTGCCTCCACCCAAACCGGTAAGTGCCGCGGCCGCACCGGCTGTACCTCCAGTTACCAATAATTTTGTTTTTGTAACGTGTTCATCTTTCGGGTTCGATAGCCTGAGTTTTTTAAACGTTTGAAAGATGATGATGAACATAAAGAGCACCACTACGGCATTGAAAAAATCTTTGGAGTAGAGTTCACTCTTGGCCACCAGTTCAAAAACAACGAAAGAAATAATCACCGCGCTGAGGGAAGTCCAGAGCAATTCTTTCGGATAAAATGCGCGTTGCCGGATGGTGGTGGCCATGTTGGCGAAGGATGACACCATGGTGGCAAAAATGGAGTTGGCAATGGTCACACTCACGGCATAGCTTTCAGGAACGCCATAGTGTGTGAGTACTAACGGGATTATGCTAAGCATGATAAAGCCTGTACCGATTCCGGTTAGTCCCGCAATGAAGCCGCCAATCAATCCGGCTATGCCCAGAAGTAAATTTTCTATCATCGAACGAGAGAAAGCGAGTATATTTCCAAAGTTAATTTGATTGAGGTAAAAAGTTACGAAAACTGATTTTAATGTTGAGCATGTCAGTCTTCGACTGGCTCAGACTGACATCGACTGGCTCAGACTGACAAGCAGGTAGAATTAATTGTTTGATGAACTGATTATGAGATTTTTACTAATTGGTATTTGTGTTCTTTTCTGTTGTTATGGTGTGGTTGCCCAGGAACCCGATGTATGGCAGATACTGGCTGAAGTGGGTTATGAAAGTAAACCAAGTCGGGAAACGGGCTTTGAAATTGAATCGCCAAAATTCAGCAAGCGGTTGTGGAGTTATAACGGCAAGGTCGTTCGCGTAAAGGGTTATTTGATACCCATGGCTGAACTTGGCGGACGAAATGAATACATGCTGTCATCGCTTCCATTTAATCAGTGTTATTTCTGCGGAGGTGCCGGACCTGAAACCGTGGTTGAAGTACAAACCAAACAGAATATAAAATTTGTTACGCGACAAATTGTGATGGAGGGGATTTTGTTTTTGAATGAATCTGATCCGGATCATCATATGTATATTATTAAAGATGCGAAGTTGATTGATTGATTTGGTAATTCGTTGATGTGTTAATTTGAAAATGAGTTGATTAGAAAATTGGAAAATTTTATGAGATACTTTTTACTGGTTGTTCTGCTTTTTACAAATCTGGTATCAGAAGCGCAGTTAACGGATGAGCAATTCATTCGCAAAATTTATGATGAAGCGCTGGCAAAGGGGCAATCGTATGAAATGCTGGAACACCTGTGCACGAAAATTGGTCCGCGCCTGAGTGGTTCACCGGGTGCTGCCGCTGCGGTAGAGTGGAGCCGGCAGGTGATGCAGGCGTATGGTTTTGATTCGGTGTGGTTGCAACCGGTTATGGTTCCGATTGGTACAGGGCAAAGAAATTGGCCGCATTGTCAATTCAAAAAGTTGGGATCGGAAACGGTAAACATTTGTGCGTTGGGTGGTTCGGTAGGAACCGGTGCTGGTGGCGTGCTGGCCAATGTGGTGGAAGTGAAAACATGGGATGAATTAAGGCAACTGGGAGAAAAAGGTGTGAAAGGAAAGATCGTATTCTTTAATCGCCCGATGGATCCAAAACTAATCCCCATGTTCAGTTCGTATGGCGGTGCGGTTGATCAACGTGCAAACGGAGCTTCAGAGGCGGCCAAGTTAGGTGCTATTGGTGTAATCGTTCGTTCGATGGGCGTGAACCTGGAAGATTATCCGCACACCGGATCATTGCGCTATGCGTTGAATATTCCGAAAATTCCGGCAGTAGCCATTGCCACGCGCCATGCCGAAGTGCTGAGTGAATTATTAAAAGATGATAAAGACCTGAAGTTTTATTTTGAAACGCACTGCGAAACCTTACCCGATGCACCTTCATTCAATGTGATCGGTGAACTGAAGGGAACAGAACGATCTGAAGAAATAATTGTAGTAGGCGGGCACCTGGATAGTTGGGATCTCGGACAAGGCGCCCACGATGATGGTGCGGGTTGTGTGCAGTCGATTGAAGTATTACGCCTTTTCAAGGCCTTAGGCTATAAACCAAAGCGAACCATTCGTGCGGTTATGTTTATGAATGAAGAAAACGGATTACGCGGTGGAGTGGAGTATGCCAACCAGGCGAAACTTAAAAATGAAAAACACATTGCTGCCATTGAATCGGATCGGGGTGGTTTTACACCGCGTGGTTTTACCGTACCCACTCAGGCAACAGCACGAGAAAAAGTAAGAAGCTGGAAACCTTTGCTGGAACCATACGGTCTTTCTGATTTCAGTCAAGAGGGAGGCGGTGCGGATATCAGTCCGTTGGCGCCACAAGGTGTTCCGTTAATGGGTTACTTACCAGATTCGCAACGGTATTTTAATTTTCATCACACCGCTGAAGATACATTTGATAAGGTAGATAAACGTGAACTGGAGTTAGGCGCTGCGGCCATGGCGGCAATAATTTATCTCATTGACCGTTATGGACTTGATTGAATTTGTTTGAATTTTGGCTTGAAAGTAGGTTACAACAACGGGAAATGAATTATTTATGCACAGTATGACTCAAGAAAAAGGAGAGAGAAGAAAATTGGTTCAGGAACGAATCAAGCGCATTGTGCGATCATCCGAGCAGGCTGATTCTGTAGTGGTAAAGATCATTATTGGAACCTTGCTTGGTATGATTGTTTTACTGGCAAGTTATTACCTGCTCAACTGATTTCAATAATCGATCTCACCAAGATATTCAGCTTGTTCCAGTATGTACATCATCTGATCTGGATTTTTATCATTCAATAAAAGTATTCCCTTTATTTCAATTGGTTTTTCTGTGTAGGTGATTGGTTTTTTCAGAAACACCTGAACCACCGATTCAGGCCCGCCTACACCACAAAAGAAACAGGCGTTTAGCGGAAGGGAAGTGAGCATAAACATCGTGCCCTTGGTTCCACTATCGAACGGGACCATGTAACCTGGCAACACCACCGATTTTCCGGCTAAGGATTTTGCGGCCGCGCTGAAGATTGGTTTTTCATACTCACCATTGTCATCGTGTGCTTTTTCATATTGGATGTCGTACAGCTTTGGCCACACCAGTGATGGAAAGCCCTGGTATTTATTTTTTCCCTGAGCGAACAGGAGAAGTGGACAAAGAAAAGCAACTAACAATAACGTTCGCATCACGTATTTATTAAACTCAAATTTTGCTTAGCGTCTTAGGTGGCATATTGTCACGCAAAGACGCCAAGCACGCAAAGTAATTAAGCCGGAACGGATTCCGTTTTCTCATAAAGCTCAAGCGGCAAGCAACTGCACACTAAGTTGCGGTCGCCATAGGCGTTGTCAACACGGCTAACGCTTGGCCAGAATTTCGCGTCACGTACATAGGGTAGCGGGTAAGCCGCTTTCTGCCTGCTGTATGGCCGCTCCCAAGCATCGGCTGTAATAACAGATGCCGTGTGTGGCGCGTGTTTCAATACGTTGTTTTCTTTATCGGCTTTGCCTTCCTCCACTTCCCGAATTTCATTTCTGATTTCAATCAGCGCATCGCAGAAACGATCAAGCTCTTCCTTGGTTTCGCTTTCGGTCGGTTCGATCATCAATGTTCCTGCAACGGGGAATGAAACCGTTGGAGCATGGAATCCATAATCCATCAATCGCTTGGCAATATCTTCCACTTCAATGCCCGCCTTTTTGAAATCACGACAATCAACAATCATTTCGTGTGCGCAGCGACCGTTGGTACCGGTGTATAAAATTTTATAATGACCTTCCAGTCGCTCTTTAATATAGTTGGCATTGAGAATTGCCAGCTTCGTGGCATTCGTTAAACCTTCACCACCCATCATAGCAATGTATGCGTAAGATATGGCCAATATGCTGGCGCTTCCCCATGGGGCAGCCGACACAGCGTTAATCGCGTGTTCGCCTCCGGTTTTTACCACGGCATGTCCGGGTAGGAAAGGTTTTAGTTTATCATTCACGCAAATCGGGCCCATGCCGGGGCCGCCACCGCCATGCGGGATGCAAAATGTTTTGTGCAGGTTCAGGTGGCACACATCGGCACCGATGTTGGCGGGTGACGTTAAGCCAACCTGTGCATTCATGTTTGCACCATCCATGTATACCAAGCCGCCATTGGCGTGAATGGTTTCGCAAATTTCTGTGATGGCTTCTTCAAACACACCGTGCGTGGATGGATACGTTACCATCAAACACGAAAGTTTTTCTTTATGCTGTTCAGCTTTTGCTTTCAGATCGGCTACATCAATTTTTCCTTCGGCATCTGATTTTACAATCACCACTTCCATGCCGGCCATTACTGCACTGGCCGGGTTGGTACCGTGTGCCGATGCAGGGATCAATGAAATGTTTCTGTGATGATCACCCCGATGCTGGTGGTAAGCGCGAATCACCATCAGTCCGGCATATTCGCCTTGCGCACCACTGTTCGGTTGTAAGGAAACTCCGGTGAACCCGGTGATTTCTGCCAGCCATGCTTCCAGGTTTTTAGTCATACCTGCATAACCTGTTGCCTGATCAGCTGGAGCGAACGGGTGAATGCCCCCCAACTCAGGCCACGTTACCGGAATCATTTCGGTAGTGGCATTCAGTTTCATCGTGCATGATCCCAATGAAATCATCGAGTGCACCATCGATAAATCTTTATTCTCTAATTTCTTGATGTAGCGCAGCATTTCGTGTTCAGCATGGTAGCTGTTGAACACGGGGTGCGTCATGAAGGATGAGGTGCGCTGCAACGATGAGGGAATAGCAGCCACAACTTTTGGTTGTCCCGCTTTAGCGCCAAAAACGTCAAGCAATATGTTTACATCTTCCGGTGTAGTGGTTTCATCCAATGAAATGCCCACATGGTTACTCTCAAAATAACGTAGGTTGATCTCGCGTTTCTCAGCTTCACGCTTAAGAGAAGCCTTATCGCTTACTTCAACTTTAAGCGTATCAAAGAAATGTTCGTTTACTTGTTTCAGACCTTTTGCTTTCAGTCCGTCATTTAACATAACGCCAAGTCCGTGCACACGACCAGCAATTTTTTTCAGTCCTTCCGGACCATGATACACTCCGTACATGCCAGCCATTACGGCCAACAGTACTTGTGCGGTACAAATGTTGGAGGTTGCCTTTTCTCTGCGGATGTGTTGCTCGCGCGTTTGCAGGGCCATGCGGTATGCAGGCTTTTCTTGCGCATCAATCGATGCACCGATAATACGGCCCGGCATCTGGCGTTTGAATTCTTCTTTGGTAGCAAAGTAGGCAGCATGCGGCCCACCAAAACCCATCGGTACACCCAGGCGCTGACTGGAGCCGATAACTACATCGGCACCCATTTCACCTGGCGACTTTAATACCGTAAGCGCAAGTAAATCGGCAGCCATCGCTACAAACACATTGTTCTCGTGAGCAGCTTGAATAAATGCTGCGTGATCGGCAATGGCACCGTTGCTATCCGGATATTGAATAAACACCGCGAATAAATCAGGGTCGGTAACATCCAATTTGGCCAGGTCATCCACCACCAGTGTAATGCCCAATGGGGTTGAGCGTGTTCTCAGTACATCAATAGTTTGCGGAAATGTATTTTTATCAACAAAAAACTTCGAAGCATTTTTCTTGGCCGGCTTTAGTGAAGCGTGAAGCAAGTGCATGGCTTCTGCGGCAGCGGTTCCTTCATCCAGCAACGAAGCGTTGGCGATTTCCATTCCGGTTAGATCAATCACCATGGTTTGGTAATTAATGAGTGCCTCCAACCGGCCTTGAGCAATTTCTGCCTGGTAAGGCGTGTAGGCGGTGTACCATCCCGGGTTTTCCAGAATGTTGCGCAGGATTACCCCCGGAGTATAATTATTGTAATACCCCATGCCGATGAAGGATTTGTATACCTTGTTTTTGGAGGCCAGGGCTTTAAAGGTTTTTAGAAAGGCCTGCTCGGTTTGGGCTGCCGGCAGGTTGAGTGGCTTTTTCAGGCGGATGTTGGCGGGAACGGTCTGGTCAATCAGTTCATCTACCGATGAAGCCTTTACCGTTTTAAGCATTTCAGCAATTTGCGCTGCATCGGGTCCGTTGTGTCGGTTTTCAAATTTTTCGGAATACAATGGATTAATCGTCATAGTCAGTAAGTATATAAATCGCTTTTAGGAAGGAATTTTCGGCCACAAAGGTAAATCAGGGAGCACACAATTCTACACCGCCCGCCATGATTTCTGTCACCTTGTTTAACCGTTCACGTTACCGTTTGTTTCCATCGGATTTTAAGGCTTTTGTATTGTTTTACGATCCTTATATTTGACTGAATCTTAACTCTTAAATACGCATGAAAAACAGATTATTGGTGGTGGCACTATTGGTGCTTGCCACAGGTGTTTTTGCCCAGGATGCCACAGCGAAAAAGTATGGCGATGAGGTGAAAACAGCCGATTTAAAAGAATACCTCACCATTTTAGCTTCCGATGCACTTGAGGGCCGTGAAACCGGAACCCGCGGTCAGCGTATGGCAGCTGCTTTTATAGCTTCGCATTTTGAAGAATTGGGCTTGCAGCCTCCGGTAAACGGAAGTTATTACCAGCCTGTAACACTCTATGCATCCGGTACACCCGAGGTGAGATTTAACCCGGGTGGTGTTGCCCTCACAAGTGATGAGTACATCTATTTTGGTTCAGGCGAAACGTCAGGCCTGATGGAGTTACCATTGGTTTTTGCCGGAACCGGCTCTGATGCCGACCTTGCCCAGGTGGATGTGAAAGGAAAGGCTGTTATTATCATGATGGGTGAAACTGCTTCTATGCGCAACAACCCGGCTATGGGTAAACTTCGTGAGAAGGAAGCTAAGCTCGTGATTTTGGCCATGAACAGCGAAGATGATTTTAAAACTACGGCCGGTCAGATTCGTATGTTTGGTGGTGGAAGAATGAGCCTCAAGAAGGGTGCGGCTTCCAACAACCTCGGAGTGTTTCTGATCACGCCTGCTGCTGCCGGAAAGATTTTCAAATCCACACCCGAAAAACTGAAGCAGGCCGCTGAAGGTAAAAAACTTGCCAAGGTTAAGCCTACTACAGTTGGTTTTACCATCACGCCAAAACACACTGAGGTAAAAACGTCCAATGTGTTGGGCTTTTTGGAAGGGACGGATAAAAAAGATGAAGTGATCGTAATCACTGCGCATTACGATCACATCGGTAAGCGTGATAGTGGCGAAGGCGATTTGATCAACAACGGTGCCGATGATGATGGCTCAGGAACCGTAGCGGTAATGGCTCTTGCCAACGCATTTGTGAAAGCGAAGAACGAAGGCAAAGGTCCGCGCAGAAGCATTTTGTTCATGTTGGTAACCGGTGAAGAAAAAGGTTTGTTGGGTTCACAATATTATACGGATATCAGCCCGGTTTACCCGTTGAATAAAACAGTGGTTAACCTGAACATCGACATGGTGGGCAGACGCGACCCACAACACAAAGACAGTGCGCCTTATGTGTACGTAATTGGTTCCGATAAACTTTCAACCGAGTTGCACAACTTAAGTGAAGAGGTGAATAAGAACACAACCAAGCTGATTTTTGATTATACCTACAACGATCAAAATCACCCGGAGCGTTTGTACTATCGTTCTGACCACTGGAACTTTGCCAAGAATGATATTCCGATTATTTTCTACTTCGATGGTATTCACGAAGATTACCACCAGCCAAGCGATGAGGTAGATAAAATTGAATTTGATTTGCTTACCCAGCGTGCCCAGTGCGTATTCTATACCGCATGGGAAATCGCCAATCGCGAAAAGCGAATTGTTGCCGATGCTAAATAAGCAGCATGCGTGTTAATAGTAGCAAGTATTTTCTGATACTCCTGATTGTTGCCATGCTCCCGATTGTGGGCATGGCACAATCGTTTTATGATATCATCATCCGCAACGGAAAGATTGTAGATGGTTCGGGCAATCCGTGGTTCATAGCCGATGTGGGTATTAAGGATGGGAAAATTGTCAGCGTTGGAAACCTTAGTGAGGGCACTGCAGAAAAAGTAATCAATGCAAAGGGGTTGATTGTTGCGCCTGGGTTTATTGATGTGCACACGCACATTGAAGGAAGTGAAATACGCATTCCAACAGCAGGTAATTTCATATTGGATGGTGTAACATCTGTGATTACGGGAAACTGCGGAGGTTCTTCTTTGAATGTTGCTGAATATTTCCGCAAAATAGACAGTGTAAAAACATCGGTTAACATCGCTACGCTGATTGGTCATAATACCGTACGCAGGGCGGTGTTGGGTGAATACCAACGCGATCCCACGCCCGAGGAGCAACTTCAAATGGAACAGTTGGTGGAGAAAGCCATGCAGGATGGTGCAGTAGGTTTATCTACCGGATTAATTTATGTGCCCGGCACCTATTCCAAAACAGAAGAAGTGGTAGGGCTGGCCAAAGCGGCATCAAAGTTTGGTGGGGTGTATGCTTCACACATTCGCAGTGAAGGCGACAATGTATCCGAAGCCATTGATGAAGCTATTTCCATTGGAGAAGTGGCAAACATGCCCGTGGAAATTTCACACTTTAAAGTAACCTATAAACCCAATTGGGGTCGATCTGTCCACACACTGGCACAGGTTGAAGGCGCGCGTCTTCGCGGTGTTGATGTTACCATTGATCAATATCCGTATGTGGCAAGCAGTACAACATTGAGCACCACCGTTCCAAGTTGGGTGTTTTCAGGAGGAAGGGATTCTGTGCAGTGGCGTTTAAACGACAAAGCCACAAGGCTGAAGATCAAAAAGGAAATGGTGGAAACACTGAAGAGTAAAAAACTAAAGAATTACAATTACGCGCTGGTTGCCCGCTATGCACCTGATAGTACGTACAATGGAAAAACCATTACGGAAGTCAATAAGCTGAAAGGAAGAAAAACCAAACCCATGCTTGAGGCCGAAACCATTCTGGAGTTGATCGCTTCTACGGAGCGTGTGCAGATGGTGTATTTCAGTATGGACGAAGCAGACCTTCGCAGAATTTTACAATATCCTTTCAACATGTTCGCCTCTGATGCCGGCATTAACCGGTATGGTACAGGCATGCCGCACCCACGTGCATACGGTACCAATGCGCGTGTTCTTGGTCAATACGTACGCGATCTTAAAATTATTCACCTGGAAGAGGCCATTCGCAGGATGACATCACTGCCTGCCTCGCGGTTTAATATTCGCGACCGGGGATTGTTGCGGGAAGGCATGGTGGCCGATGTGGTGATTTTTGATGAAGCCAAAGTTGGCGACCGTGCTACATTTGATAAACCGCATGCGTATTCGGAGGGATTCGAATACATTATTGTTAACGGACAAATTACTGCCCAACAAGGAAAGCACACGGGTGTGCGTAACGGTGTGGTATTGAAACCAACCCGTTAATGTATTCTCTTCTGAAACCTTTACACGGCCGATTGCGTCTTAACCCCAAACCCACAAATGCTATGATCCGTAAAGTTCTCCCACTCATCCTGTTTCTTTGTTCCATTGCTGTGTTTGCACAAACCACAGTTGAGAATCTTGATAAAATTCTGAACGAACGCTTTTCTGCTACCGATCCCGGTGCAGCCGTTTTGGTTGTGCAAAACGATAAGGTATTGTTACGCAAAGGTTACGGCATTGCTGAGATCAACCGTAAAGTTCCGGTATCACCCGATATGGTTTTTCGGATTGGATCCATCACCAAGCAATTTACGTCAACGGCCATTTTAAAATTGATTGAAGAGGGTAAGCTTTCTTTGCAAGACGATGTGAACAAATATCTTCCGGATTTTAAAACGCAATATCCCATCACCATTGAACACTTATTAAACCATACATCCGGTATTAAAAGTTACACCAGCGTGCCTGAACGCATGACTACCGAAGCAAAAAAAACCAAAGTAAGCGTAGCTGAGATGATGGGTTATATTCAAAGCTATCCGAACGATTTTAAACCCGGTGAGAAATGGCTGTACAACAACTCTGCTTATTTTCTGCTGGGTGCAGTAATAGAAAAAGTTACCGGTAAAAGTTACAATGATTATATCAGCCAGACTTTTTTCAAGCCGTTAAAAATGACAGCCTCTTATCCGGATGACAGCAAGCCGATAGCACGGCAGGCAGGCGGATATAAAAAGGAGGCGAGTGAGGGTTGGTCTATGGCAGATTATGTGCATCCGTCCATTCCCTATGCTGCAGGTTCAATTTTTTCAACCGTTGATGATTTGTGGAAGTGGAACCAGGCTGTGTTTAATTACAAGCTGGTGAAGAAAGAACTTTTGGAAAAGGCTTGGGAGCCAACCAAAACTACCAATGGTTCTGTTGAAAGCTACGGGTATGGATGGCAATTGGGAAAAGTTGGTGATGTCAAAGCCATTGGTCATGGTGGCGGTATTGACGGATTCCTGTCGTTTGAATTGTATGTTCCAGAAAAGAAAATATATGTAGCGCTGTTGGCGAATACGACAACCATAAACCCGGAAGATATTGCCTATACCTTGGCGGAAGAAGTGGCTGGTATTCGGGGGGATAAGCCAGAAGCAATTACCTTAGCTGCAGAGGCAGGTGATCAATATGTGGGTGTTTATAAAATCAACGATCGTGAAGACCGGGTGATCACGCGTAATGGGAATCAATACTTTTCTCAGCGCGCAGGTGGAACCAAGTTTGAGATCTATCCGTATGCCGCGGATCAATTTGCATTTACGGAATCAAACACTAAAATAAAGTTCGCCCGTGATGCTTCTGGTAATGTATCCGAAATGGAAATGCTGGATCGCGCTTTTGTTCCTTCACGTGCGGTAAAAACAAATAAGCCCATTCCGGCCGAGCGTACAGTTTTCAATTTAAACCCAACCGACTTCGATGTGTTTGTGGGCGAGTATGAATTGGCCCCTGGTTTTCTGATCAAGGTATGGCGTGAAGAAAGCGCCTATAAAGCGCAGGCCACTGGTCAGTCACCGTTTGAAATGTTTCCGGAAAGTGCCACTAAGTTCTTTTTGAAAGTGGTGGATGCTCAGATTGAATTCAGTCGCAATGAGCAAGGTGAAGTTACCCAAATGACCTTGTTCCAGGGCGGCAGAGCCATGCCCGGCAAAAAAGTGAAGTAGGCGCTAGTCAAGCGCCTTTTCTACCATTTTTATGGCGATGGATTTCTTGTCGGCAAAATCTGTTTTGCGCATATCGATATACAATTGTACATCGTTGTAAAATACGCTCAGACGGGAGTTTCCTTCGCCCCAGAAGGCAGCGTCTTCACCAACGTTCAATGCCACCGGCTCAAGTGAATCACTTGCCTTAAACATGGCCAACGATTCGGCTACTTTTTCAGCGTTGCCAACGGTGCTGAATACGTAAGCAAATTTTATCTCCTTTCCGAAATCGTTCCAGTTGTACGAGCAGTAATGTCCGGTTGTACCATCATACCCGGAAACACTTCCCATTTCTTCCGCGATACCCGCAATTCCTTTTACTTCATCTGTAGTGAGAAAATCACAAATCTGAGATTTCAGATTTGCTTTTAAGGTTTCCGTATCCATTTCTTTGGAGGCAGTGGTTGTTTCGCCTGTCGATTCATGCTTGCCGCCACAAGCGATTAAAACAAGCGTGATCAATACAATGAAAGAACGGGTAAATCTGTTCATACGAGAAGGTTTAGTTTGTTAAATAAAGTTTTACTGCGAATAAAGATATTCGCTCAGGATAAAGGATGCAAGAAAACGTTTTGATTAAGCCGGATTAATCCATCGGCACATTCACATGCCGTTCGGCATGATAGGAAGAGCGCACCAGTGGCCCTGACTCTACATATTTCAGTCCGCGTTTCAATCCTTCTTCACGATACATATCGAAGGTTTCGGGGTGAATGAATTCGGCAACTTCAATGTGCATTTTGGTGGGCTGAAGATATTGACCGAGCGTAAGAATCATTAATCCGTTTTCCGCCAGGTCATCCATCGCCTTAAACACTTCTTCCTTGGTTTCGCCCAACCCCAGCATAATGCCCGACTTGGTGCGCTTACCCGCTTCACGTGTGCGCTTGATCTGCTCCAGGCTGCGTTCGTATTTTGCCTGTGGGCGCACAATACGATACAACCGGCCTACCGTTTCCATGTTGTGGCTCACCACTTCCTGACCGCCTTCAATCATGCGGTGTAGTGCATCCCAGTTTCCTTTTGTATCCGGAATGAGTGTTTCGATTGTGGTTTCAGGACTAACCTGTTTGGTTTGAACAACTGTCTGGTACCAGATTTCTGCACCGCGGTCTTTCAGTTCATCGCGGTTTACAGAAGTGATCACGGCATGTTTCACGCCCATCAGTTTGATTGCTTCAGCTACGCGCCTTGGTTCATCCGTATCGTATTCGGGTGGTCGGCCTGTAGCTACGGCACAGAAGGTACAACTGCGTGTACACACATTTCCAAGAATCATAAACGTGGCCGTACCGGCACCCCAGCATTCGCCCATGTTGGGGCAATTGCCGCTTTCGCAGATGGTGTGCAGCTTATGTTCATCCACCAGCCTGCGCACTTTGGCATATTCCGGGCCAACCGGCAACTTTACGCGAAGCCAGTTTGGCTTGCGTGGTTTGGTTTGCTCAGGCGATATGGTGGGCAGTTCAATCACGTATGTTCAATAAACAAATCACTTACCGATAAGTTCCTTGTATTGATCGGCCGTTAACAAGCCGTCAACTTCAGCAGCATTTTTCACTTCTACTTTTACCATCCAGCCTTCACCGTATGGATCGGCATTTACTTTTTCAGGGCTGCCATCCAAAGCTGAATTAAATTCCACCACTTTTCCACTTACGGGCATATAAAGATCGGATACAGTCTTAACCGCTTCAACAGTCCCAAACACATCGTGTTGGTTTACTTCCTGGCCCACGGTATTGATATCCACATAAACAATATCACCCAATTCGCTTTGCGCAAAATCAGTAATGCCTATGGTGGCGGTATTTCCATCAATTTTTACCCATTCATGGTCTTTGGTGTACTTGAGGCTGGCAGGAATATTCATAGCAGTTTTTTGTTTTTTTTAAGTGCCCAAAAATAAGGAGTTAATTCAAGATTCGGGGTTTGAGAGCAAAAAATGTGGGCGTTATGTCCTGGGTCTTCTTTGCCGGCTGACTATTACATTATTGCAATCCTTTGTTAAATTTGGCGCTTAACTCTGCATTGAGGTTTCTCATCCATGATTATTGTTGGGTCTAGAAGATTAACAGCAAAAGATTTTGCTGCGTTGCTTTTTAATAATAATGAGCAGGTTCTGCTGGATGGTTCTGCTGTAGAACAGGTTGAACAGAACTTTAGCTTCCTTCAGGCCTATGCCAGTGATAAGGTTATTTACGGCATTAACACCGGATTGGGGCCAATGGCTCAATACCGAATCAAAGCCGAGGATCAGAAGCAATTACAATATAACCTGATCAGAAGTCACAGTGCGGGTGCCGGAAATCTGTTTTCTGAGCAGCTTGCCAGGGCTACCGTACTGGCAAGGCTTAATAGCTTAATGGGGGCCAGGTCTGGAGTGCACCCTTCTACGGTTAGTTTACTCACCGCGTTGCTCAATAATAATATTTCACCATGCATTTTCGAGCGTGGAGGAGTTGGTGCCAGTGGTGATCTGGTACAGTTGGCTCACCTGGCGCTAAACCTTATCGGTGAGGGTGAGGTAATTTATCAAGGAGACATTCGACCGGCAACCGAGGTTTTTAATCAACTTGGACTGAAACCTTTGGAGATTCATTTACGTGAAGGGCTTGCTTTGATAAACGGCACATCGGCCATGTCTGGTGTAGGCATGGTGAATGTAATCCGGGCCAGGCAACTGATTGCAGTATCGGTGATTTTATCCAGTCTCATTAATGAGTTGATGAAATCATTTGATGATCATTTTTCATTTGATTTGAATAACGTGAAGTTGCACACGGGTCAACTCAAGGTTGCAGAACTGATGCAGACACTCCTTACTGATAGTAAACTGATTCGAAAGCGACCTGAGCACTTGTATCACCAAAAAGTTCAGGAGGCCATGTTTACAGATAAAGTTCAGGAGTATTACTCCCTGCGATGCGTTCCTCAAATACTTGGTCCCGTATATGAAACCTGGTTTGAAACTTCCAGTGTTGTTGAGAACGAAGTAAACTCAGTAAGTGATAACCCGGTGGTGGATCACATCCGCCAAAATGTTTATCATGGTGGCAACTTTCATGGCGATTATGTTTCTCTTGCCATGGATAAACTTAAGCTTGCGATAACAAAGTTATCGATGTTGTCAGAGCGTCAGCTAAATTATTTGCTTAACGACAAGCTTAATCAGAAGCTTCCTCCATTTATTAACCTGGGTACGTTGGGTCTTAACCTTGGTTTACAAGGAATGCAGTTCATGGCCACCTCAACCGTGGCTGAAAATCAAACCCTATCAAATCCAGTGTATGTTCATAGTATCTCAAGCAACAACGATAATCAGGATATTGTGAGTATGGGCTGCAATGCAGCGCTTATGACGAAACGGGTAATCGACAATAGTTTTGATGTCCTGTCTGTTCAACTGCTGGCCCTGGTTCAGGCCATTGATTTTCTCAAATGTCAGTCAAGATTATCTTCCTTTATGTTAAAGGTTTACGAAGAAGTCCGTCAGATTTCTCCGGTAGTAATAACTGATCGGCCGCATTCCAATGACATTAAAAAAATAAACCATTACCTTTCTAATCTCGGAGATTCAATAGACTTGTAGATAGAGCCAATGAAATACGCTTTAGTAACAGGAGGATCACGCGGCATCGGCCGGGCTGTTTGTGTAAAGCTGGCACAACGTGGTTATAACATTATTATAAATTTTAAGAGCAACGAAACAGAAGCACTTAAAACGTTGACGTTGGTTAGGCAGCATAATGTGGAAGCCGAATTAATGCAATTTGATGTGACTGACCGACAGGCGGTTGAGCAGACTGTTGCCGCGTGGATAACGGCCAATCCCGATAAGGCTATTGAAATACTTGTTAATAATGCGGGAGTCAGGGAAGATGCGTTACTGATCTGGTTAACACATGAACAATGGAGAAATGTTCTCGATTCAAGCCTTGATGGATTCTATAACGTAACCAAAGCAGTGATTAACTCAATGCTCACCAAACGCTATGGCCGTATTGTAAACGTTGTTTCATTGTCGGGTATAAAAGGTGTACCGGGCCAGACAAATTATTCTGCCGCGAAGGCTGGAGTTATTGGAGCAACCAAGGCGCTTGCACAGGAAGTGGCCCGAAGAAATGTTACCGTTAATGCTGTTGCCCCGGGATTCATTAGAACCGATATGACCGAAGGGTTAAATGAAGAAGAATTAAAGCGCGTTATTCCCATGCAGCGCTTTGGTGAAGCTGAAGAAGTAGCTGAGGCTGTTGCCTTTTTAGCCTCGAAGGAAGCTTCATATATAACCGGCACAGTTTTGAATATAAATGGTGGATTGCTCTGATTCTTATATAAACGCAGGAATACCTGCTTTAAGATTTACGCAAACAGTTAACGTGGTTGGGTAAGAATCTGCGGCCCCGAATTCGGTTATTTAAAAGCAACGAATCTTTAGTGTTTGTTTTGAGTAACCTCAGTTGCTAATTTGCGCTGCGAAATTCAGGCATTTGGTTCCTCTATGTCTGTTTCGTTATATTAATGCTTGCTATGAATAGAGTGGTTATAACCGGGTTGGGAATTTACTCCTGTATCGGAAAAAATATGGAGGAAGTTAGCCACTCGCTATACGAAGGTAAATCAGGTATAATTCTGGATCCAAACAGAAAGGCCATGGGGTACCGCTCGGGGTTGACTGGTTTTGTGGAACGCCCTGCACTAAAAGGAGTGCTTGACAGGCGAGCAAGAATTATGCTGCCCGAACAAGGTGAATATGCCTATGTGGCTACACTAGAAGCTTTGAAACAGGCTGGAATCGATCAAGACTATATGGACTTGAATGAATTGGGCATAATCTATGGTAATGATAGTTCAGCCCAACCTGTAATTGAGGCTACCGATATTATACGGGAAAAGAAAGACACGATGTTGGTAGGTTCAGGTTCCGTCTTTCAGGCGTTGAACTCAACCGTGAGTATGAATCTGGCCACCATTTTCAGGTTAAAGGGAATAAATTTTACCATAAGTGCTGCCTGTGCCAGTGGCTCGCATTCCTTGGGTGTAGCCTATATGATGATCCGTGAGGGAATGCAGGAGTGTATTATTTGTGGAGGCGCTCAGGAAACCAACATTTACTCTATGGGTAATTTTGATGCCCTTGGAGCATTTTCAATTCGGGAGGATAATCCTACTGCGGCTTCACGACCATTTGATAAAGACCGGGACGGTTTGGTTCCAAGTGGGGGTGCGGCAACCATAATTCTTGAAAGCTACGATTCAGCCAAAAAACGCGGAGCAAAAATTTTAGGTGAAATTATTGGCTATGGCTTTTCCTCAAATGCTCAGCACATCTCAAATCCCAGTGTTGAGGGTCCAACCCGATCGTTGAGAATGGCCATGAAGAATGCGGGTGTCAGGGCTCATGATATTAATTACATTAATGCCCATGCAACATCAACGCCTGCGGGCGATGCCAGTGAAGCTCAGGCAATTGCCAGCATTTTTGCTGAAACTCAAACCCCGGTAACATCTACTAAATCCATGACCGGGCATGAATGCTGGATGGCGGGAGCCAGCGAAATTGTTTATTCTATGTTGATGATGGAGAAATCATTTATTGCACCCAACATCAATCTGGAAACCCCCGATGAGCACTCAGCTCAGTTGAACATTCCAACCAAAGCGATAAATAAAAATATTGACGTATTTTTGTCCAATTCTTTTGGGTTTGGGGGAACGAACTCAACCCTGATAATAAAAAAGTATACGAGGTAATGGATAAGGCGACTATTATTGAAAAGATTAACGGATTTCTTGTTGAAGAATTCGAGGTGGATATTGAAAAAGTAACTCCTGACGCAAATCTACGGGAGACACTTGAACTGGATAGCCTGGATTACATAGATCTTGTGGTGGTCATTGAAAGTAATTTTGGCTTTAAAGTAAAACCAGAAGACTTTGTTTCCATCGTTACCTTTCAGAATTTCTATGATTATGTTGCCAACCGAATTGCTTCTGAGAAAGTAGCATCCTGATCATGCCTGAATGGCAAGGTAAATCGCGAGGAAATAAACTAGGATACCGGATTTTTGTTGCGGTCTGCAAAAGCATAGGCTTGAAACCCGCCTATCTTTTACTACGTGTTGTTGCAACACACTACTTTTTATTTTCGAGAAAGACTTCCCGTCATATTTACGAATATTTTACCAGGCGGCATGGATACGGAAAGCTAAAGGCCATTGGCAGTCTGTACACTAACTATTATCGGTTCGGCCAAACATTGCTTGATAAAATTGTGATTATGTCGGGCATTGAAAGCAATTTTACCTATCACTTTGATGGTGAAGAAAATCTGGTGGAGATAGTATCCCGTAACAAAGGCGGAATTCTTTTAAGTGGCCATGTAGGAAACTGGGAAGTGGCGGGACATTTTCTCAAAAGGCTTAAAATCACCACTCATGTTGTCATGTATGACGGAGAACATCAACAAATTAAGGATTACCTGAATGAGGTTACAGGGGGACGCAAATTTAATGTGATTGTTATTCGCGAAGATATGTCGCATATCTATGCGATAAGTGAGGCACTACAAAAGAATGAATTGATTTGCATGCATGCAGACCGCTTTATAGACAAAAGTAAAACCACGCTATTTCCTTTTCTTGGCGAGCCTGCCCTTTTCCCAATCGGACCTTTTATTTTGGCATCCAGTTTTAACGTACCGGTATCTGTGGTTTTTGGTTTTAAAGAAAGAAGCAATCATTATCATTTTTTTGGCAGCAAACCAATACTTAGGGAGGAGTCTGAATCGAAAAGGGAGTTTACCGACCGTCTCGTAAAGGAATTTGCCAATGAAATGGAAGACAAATTGATGTTATATCCAGAACAATGGTTTAATTACTATAACTTTTGGGCAAGATGACGGCTATAGAGAACCTTATTCCGCAGCGAGCCCCAATGATTATGATAGATGATCTGGTTGTTGCTTCCGCTGACAAGGCAGTTACAAAATATCGTGTTAAGAAGAATAACGTCTTTTTAACCGATAATGGGTATTTCAATGAGTCGGGATTAGTTGAAAATATAGCTCAAACCGCTGCTGCACAGGCTGGTTATATGGCTCATGTTAATGGTATTTCCCCGGCAGTTGGATTCATTGCTGCAATCAATGCACTTGAGGTTTATGATCTCCCTTGTGTTAACTCAACTGTTGAAACAACAGTTACCGTTACCAACAGGGTTTTTGATGTCGTCATCATCGAGGGAACTGTTGAGCAGAATGAAAAATTATTATGTCGTTGTAAAATGAAAATTTTTATCAAACCTGGTTAGAATATGAAAGCTGTAATTGTTGTGATTTGGTTTACTTTAATAGGATGCCAAATGTTACCTGCTCAAAGCAGGAACTCAATCTTCATGGAAGAAACCCCAGTTACATGGCTTGGTATCGACTTTACAGGAGCTATTTTTTATGGAGATGAGGATAAGTTTCCTGATGATGAGGCCATTCATAAATTTATCGAGAGTCTCAACAACCTGATGTTGGCTGAATCGGCAAAGTATGATATAGCCAAAACATTCAGAAAGAATAAAGTAACAGAAGCGTTTTATATTACAGCCTCTCAAAACAAGCGATTTGAGGCAAGCGCGCTATTGGGAAAATCAACAGACCCTCCCCATAAGCTATCTGAGAATATTGTGCAGGAAATAGTAGCATCATATGATTTTCAGGGATTGAGCGGTTTGGGGTTACTGTTTAATGTTGAGTCTTTCAGTAAAACAACAGTAAGCGGTGTGGTATGGGTCACATTTGTTAACATGGCAACAAAAGAGGTGCTGTTGACCGAACGTCTCTCTAATCCGCCCAGGGGATTTGGATTAAGAAATTACTGGGCTGGCTGCATTTACGGTATCCTGAAACAGATCCAGAGCAATGAATTCAGTTCATGGCAACAGAAATATTATCGCAATCAGCAATAATCAGGTATACGGTAATTAAATCTTAGTGAGTTGTGCTGTCTTATAAAACAGAAATACCTGTAAGATTCAATGAAGCCGATCCGTTAGGGATAGTATGGCATGGCGAAGATTGCAGGGAGGCATTTGGAAAAGCATATGGCATTTCTTATTTGGATTTTTATGCTAACAACCTGGCGGTTCCCATCGTCTCTATACAGTGTGAATACAAAAAGCCGTTACGCTATGGCGATACAATTTTAGTTCAGGCGTTGTATAAGCCTACAGTAGCTGCAAAACTCATATTTGACTATGAAATTTTTGACACCCGAAAGAACGAGCTTGTCGCCACAGGGTCATCTACTCAGGTTTTTGTAGACGCAAAGACTTTTCAATTACAACTTGTCACTCCCGATTTTTTTCAGCATTGGAAGGAAAAAATGAACTTGTCCTGATTCATGACCGTATCCGTTCTTTCCGATTCTCTTATTTCACCGCTGGGCATGGGCAGTGAAATAAATTTCTCTGCTATTCGTGAGGGAGCTTCGGGCATTACATTAATTGAAGACAGGGCGCTGAGTAATGTACCGTTTTACGGAGCGCGTGTTGTCGACAACCAAAAGAACGGCACACTTACCCGCTTTGAGTACATGTCGGTGCATTGTATTGAAGATGCACTGCAAAAAAGTAGTCGGTTGATTGATTTTGAAAAGACCGTGTTCATATTAGCCACGACAAAGGGAAATATTGATTTGATCGATGGTGATAAACACGATCCGGGTTTATTGCTTCATATTGCAGCCGACAGGATTGCCAAACACATTGGGGTAAAAAGGAGTATGGTGGTTTCAAGCGCATGTACTTCAGGGGTAATGGCTGTAATTCTGGCCAAGCGTATGTTAACTGAAAAGCATTTTGATCATGCCATTGTTACGGGTACAGATTTGCTCACTCGCTTTGTGGTATCAGGATTTCAAAGTCTTTATGCGTTGAGTCATGAACCCTGCAAACCGTTTGATGTGGACCGAAAGGGGCTGAATCTTGGAGAAGCTTCTGCGACTGTAATACTCAGTACAGTTCATAGAACAGCGTATTCGATATTGGGATCAGGCGCCACCAACGATTCGAATCATATTTCGGGGCCTTCACGTACAGGAGAAGAGTTAAGTTTAGCCATCAGGCAAGCGCTGATCAATTCACAACTTCATGCTGAGGATATTGATTTTATTTCGGCACATGGCACGGCCACTCCTTACAACGATGAGATGGAAGCAAAAGCTTTCAACCACGCTGGTGTGGGTCATGTACCGGTACACAGTTTGAAGGGGTATTTTGGGCATACACTTGGCGCGGCAGGGTTGGTTGAAATTGTGATGAGCCTGCAATCCCTTAAGCATGACGAATTGCTTGCCACCAAAGGTTTTAGTAAGCTGGGTGTTTCATTGCCATTGAATGTTATTGATCGGCCGCATAAAAAGCCGCTTAAAGCTTTTTTAAAAACTGCCTCGGGTTTTGGGGGCTGCAATGCGGCTGCAATTATTAAGAAAGAGTTATAATTTTTATTGTTTATTGTTAGAATGAAAGAAGTTGATGTGCTGGTAATTGGAGCCGGGCCAGCCGGAAGCATCGCTGCATCTCTTGTGCACAAGGCAGGTTTGCGGGTACAAGTAGTAGAAAGAGAAAAATTCCCACGTTTTGTAATTGGTGAAAGCTTATTGCCGCGCTGCATGGAGGTTTTGGAAGAGGCAGGATTTCTGGAAGCCCTCAAGGAGAAAAAGTTTCAGGAGAAATCCGGAGCAAAATTCTTGAAAGGAAATGAAGTAGCAGACTATAATTTTTCCGACCAGTTTTCAAAAGGATGGAACTGGACGTGGCAGGTGCCTCGGGCGGAATTTGATCAAACGTTGGTTGAAGTGAATCAACAACGCGGCATACCAGTGGAATTTCAGACAACGGTTACAGCCATTGAATTTTTTGACGATGAATCCTCAATAACCACAGTAACGGATGTAACGGGTAATGAAAAGAAAATAAAAGCACGCTTTATTATTGATGCCAGTGGATACGGGAGGGTGATTCCGCGTTTGCTCAACCTTGATCGCCCATCAAATCTTGAGCCTCGCAAAGCTGTTTTTGCACACATCCACGATCCGGAACGTAGTAATTTTGATGAACCTAATCGAATACTGATTGTAACTTACGCGCCCGGCACGTGGGTGTGGATTATACCCTTTTCTACTGGCATCACTTCGGTGGGGTTTGTTGGTAGCTTTGAGTTTTTTGATTCAATAGAAGGTGATCTGGATCAAAAATTCAAAACGCTGATTGCGGGAAATGATTACCTGAAGAGAAGGTTTGAAAAGGCAGCGTTAGTGTTTCAGCCACGTAAACTTGAAGCATGGTCAGCCACCACGGATAAATTTTATGGGAAAGGTTTTGTACTCACCGGAAATGTAACCGAATTTCTTGACCCGATTTTTTCTTCAGGGGTTATGTTTGCTGCCGTCTCCAGCCAGTTGGCGAGCCATGCCGTAATCAAAAAGCTTAGTGGTAAAGAGGTAAACTGGGACAGCGAATACACCAGGGTAATCCAGCAAGGGGTTGATACCTTTAGATCGTATGTGATGGCCTGGTATAAAGGAACGTTGGACACTATCTTTTTTGCAAAAGAAAAGAATCCGCTTGTTGTACGGCAAATTTGTTCTGTTTTAGCAGGATACGTTTGGGACATGGAAAATCCCTACGTGAAAGGCCATGCCACAGAACTCAGGCGTCTGGCCAGAAGAATTGAGCAAACGCAAGGAGTAGGATAACTTTCGTGCAGCACCCCCGCGACCCGAAAAATGTATAATTTTGTAATCTTATACGTGATATACTGTTTATGGAAAAATTAATGAATGATCTGAAGGTTCAGATCATTGAAACACTAAACCTGAAACAATTAAAACCGGAAGATATTGGCGATGATCAGCCCTTGTTTATGGAGGGGCTGGGGCTGGATTCCATTGATGCGCTTGAGTTGATAGCCCTGTTGCAGCAGAAGTACAATATTAAAATAACCGACCCGCAGGAAGGTCCTAAAATTTTCAAGTCGGTTAGAACTATGGCTGAGTCTATTCAGGCACATCAGGGCTCGTAATCCATACGTTTAAGATTGTAAGCATTTAGTTGTGTACTAAATCTTTTCTTGCAGAAATCTTCATTATGATCCTGCATGAGCAACATGTAGATTGGGGTTAAAATTATCGTGATCACTAATTATTGCTATATCCGGAATAAAACTATTGTAGTGAGGGGTGAAACCTTGTTCAATGACGGAAGCAGTTCGTTCGATGACTTTTTGATTAATGCCTACGAATTCTTAAAGGCCGACTATCCGAAATTTTATAAAATGGACAACTTGTCCAAGCTCGGATTTCTGGCAGCAGAAGCTTTGGTGCACGATAGAAATTTAAAACAGTATTCCCCCGAAACAGTAGCTGTGGTATTATCAAATTCCGCAGCAAGTCTGGATACCGATCTCCGGTTTTTGCAGAGCACAAAAAACGTTGCAAGCCCGGCTTTGTTTGTATACACCTTGCCTAACATTGTAGTTGGCGAAATTTGTATCCGACACAAGATAACCGGTGAGAATACTTTTTTTGTTACACCTAGCTTCGATCCTGAGTTTCTTTGTTTCTATGCCAAATCTTTATTTGAAAGGAATCATGTACAAGCTTGTATTGCAGGCTGGGTTGATGTGCTGGATGAGCACCATGATGTTTTTTTATATTTAATCGAGAAAGAATCAGGAAGCGAAGGCATGGAACACAACTCCGATGCACTAAAAAAATTATACGCGCGGTAATCATGGCGTTATCACCATCCTTAAGTTCTGTAGTGCATGTTGCCGGAGGTGGCGTAATTTCTTCGATTGGGAATTCGTATGCCCAATGTTTTCAATCGTTGTGTGAGGGTAAGCATGGAATTCACCCGTTAACATCTCTGGAATCTATTCACAAGTATAAACTACCGGTTGGTCAGGTAAGTATTATTGATAATGAGTTAGCTGCGGAGCTTGAACTAAAAAGACCGGTGACACGCACTGCCATGCTTGGCTTGTATGCGGCAAAAGAAGCCTTGCGGGCATCTGGTTTAAAAAACCTGCAGCCGTGGCGAAAAGGGCTGGTCTCTTCCACCACAGTTGGCGGCATGGATCGTTCGGAAATTTTTTATCCGGCTTATCTTCAGAATCCGGCCGGTGGCCATTTATCTGATGTTATTCACCACGGATGCGGGGCAACGACTGAACTTATCGCACAACATATTGGACTTAATGATTTCACAGCAACCATTAATACGGCCTGCTCATCTTCTGCCAATGCAATAATTTATGGGTCACGACTGATCCGTCAAGGTATTCTTGATGTTGTGGTGGCCGGTGGAACGGATGCACTTACAAAGTTTACCATAAATGGCTTTAAAAGCCTGATGATCCTGGATGAAGAACCCTGTCGACCTTTTGATGCGGGACGGAAAGGACTTAACCTGGGTGAAGGTGCCGGGTATATTGTTCTGGTATCAGAAAAGGTTTTGTTAGAAGAGGGACTGAATTCAAAAGCGGTTGTATCAGGTTTTGCAAACACCAACGATGCGTACCATCAAACCGCATCATCCCCTGACGGAAAAGGTTCTTATGAGGCCATGGAAAAGGCTCTATCGATGGCCGGCCTGATGCCTTCGGAAATAAGTTATATCAATCTTCACGGCACAGGCACAGTAAACAATGACTTGTCGGAAGGCATAGCCATAAAGAGATTGTTCGTTGACAACCTTCCGCCACTCAGTTCAACCAAAACTTTTACCGGACATACATTGGGAGCGTGCGGAGGCATTGAGGCTATTTTTTCAACGATGGCCATAACGCATCAATGTGTTTTTCCAAATCTCCGGTTTCATTTGCCTATTCCCGAACTTGATATTCAACCTCAACTAAATTTTCAGAAACTCCCTGTTCGACATGTAATGAGCAATTCATTTGGTTTCGGGGGCAGTTGTTCATCTATTATTTTCTCAACCCCTCCGGAATAATGGAAGCTTTTGTTATAGGAACCGGAATCATCTCTCCACAAAATACCAGCAATGGGAAAATATTTCCTGTTGTTCCTGCGGACTATCAAGCTAACCACATAACGTGTATTGAACCAGATTATTCGCAATGGATAAACCCGCAACAATTGCGTAGAATGAGCAGGATTTTAAAGATGGGAACTTCTGCGGCCGTTATGGCATTGAATGATGCTGCGCTACAGAAGCCTGATGCAATTGTTACCGGAACAGGCTACGGATGTCTTGAAGACACCGGCATCTTTTTGACAAAAATTTCAGAGTTGCGTGAAGAGGGGCTCAATCCCACACCGTTTATGCAATCCACGCACAACACCATTGGATCGCAAGTTGCCTTATTGCTTAAGTGCTACGGGTATAACCAAACGTATGCTCATGGTCCATTCTCATTTGAGCAGGCATTGCTGGACACCATGTTGCTGTTGGAGGAAAATCCGGATCAGCATATTTTAACAGGCGGTGTTGACGAGCTTACCACTACCGGCCATGCCATACAGAGCAGGTTTAATAAGTATCGAAACAATTCAGCCAATACATTATCATTGTTTAGTGTGCCAGCTCATGGTACTATAGCCGGTGAAGGTGCAGCGTATTTTGTGATTACCGGAAAACATAATGGCAAAGCTAAGGCAAGCATTAGAGCGGTAAAAACTTTCAACTGCGAAGAAAAAAGCCAGGCAGAAGAAAATGTCAGGGAATTTTTGCGCCAAAATAACCTGGCCCCGAATGAGGTAGACCTGATATTGTCGGGTAAATCAGGAGATGTCGCAGCAGATCAACAGATTGATAAAACCCTTACTGCAATATTTCAGAATAGCTCAATCGGTGCATTCAAGCACCTTTGTGGAGAACATTGCGTTGCCTCTTCTTTTGCGCTGTGGCTTGGAGCCATGATCTTAGAACGTCAGGAAATTCCCGAAATCGTAATACAGAAAAATGCTCATCGCCCTGTTCGGACAATACTTATCTATAATGTGTATTTTCACAGCCACCACGCACTAATTCTGCTCAGGTCATGCCTCCCTATAAAAAACTGAACTTAATTTTTAGCATACTGCTGGCTGGGCTCATTGCGCTTGATCTCAGCTTCAGTATCAGTAATTGGTGGTATGTTGTGCTACTTGCGCTTTACCTGATACTGCATGTGGCAGGATCATTTATTCTTTCAGCCGGTTTTTTTCTGTCGGTGAAATCGCGTGGCAATCGTAACGAAATTAAGATTGCCTTAACATTTGATGATGGCCCCATTCCGGGCAATACGGACAAGGTGCTGGATATTTTAAAAAATTATGGAGTGAAGGCTACTTTTTTTTGTATTGGTTGGCGCATTAAAGAAAGTCCAGAGTTGCTGAAGAGAATTATACGTGAAGGACATTTGGTGGGAAATCATACATACTATCACAAAAGTATATTCGGTTTGTTGCCCGCTAAAAGTGTAAGCCGCGAACTGCAAGACACCGATAGACAGATAGAGGAAATTTTTGGAAAAAAACCCCGGTTCTTCCGACCGCCATATGGCGTTACCAACCCGATGATTGCAAACGCTGTTGCTGCTGGAAATTATACTACTATTGGTTGGAGCATTCGGTCGTTCGATACGATAATTAAGAACCCTGCCAGGCTGTTCAAGCGCGTCACCACCCCGATAACGGCTGGAGACATTGTTCTTTTTCATGATTACAGTGACAGTATGATTAAAATCTTGCCGGATTTCATTCAATACGTACAGCAAAAGGGTCTTCAGGTAATTCCTCTGAATGAATTATTAAATGAAGAGCCCTATAGATAAATTTGAACCATGAAAGTGCCATTAGTCATACTACTTGTTTTCTGGGCAACAAACATTTTCTCAGTTGGGACCTTGACAGATTACCCTGGGTTTACCAAAATTTCCGATTTAGCTTCTTTTAAGAAAGAGTTTATGACGGTATCGTCAAAGCTTAACGCAATTGAAAGCGACTTTAAACAAGAGAAAACGCTATCAGCCTTAACAGAAAAAATCAACTCGCAGGGAAAGCTTTGGTTTAAACGGGAAAACAAGATCCGCATGGATTACAATACTCCGTTTATGTATAAAATGATTATTCGTGAGGATAAAATGTTTATACAGGATGGTGAGCGAGCAAGCCAGGTAAATGTGAAATCGAATAAATTGTTTCAGCAAGTAAACCGTATAATGATCGATTGCATGCAAGGAACAATATTAGATAGTAAAGATTTTACTTTTCGTGCTTTTGAAAACAATACGGCATATTTATTGGAAATGACTCCTGTTTCGAAAACGTTGAAAGAATTTTTTCATACAGTGGTATTGATCGTAGAATGGAAAGATGCCTCACCTTTGTCCATCGAATTAAATGAGCCTACTGGCGATAAGACCTTAATCATCCTCTCTAACAAAACTGTAAATGGCGTACTTCCGGATGAAGTATTTTCTTTTTAGTGTTTATTTTATTTTCCTCTCGGCTTGCGCATCCTACTATAAGAATCTGCAACCAGTTGCTATTGATACCACGTGTATTGATGCAATAAAACCTCAAGGTATAGCTTCTGCCTGGTTCAGTACAAGTGTTGATGTAATGAACAAACATATCAGCGGGCTGTTGCTGATAAAGGAAATGCCTGATCAGTCGCAGCGCATAGTATTTACCAATGAAGTTGGTGTAACGTTTTTCGACTTTGAGTTTGATCCTGATGGGAGATTCGAAGTAAAAAAGATAATAAGTCAACTCAACAGAAAACCCATCATAGAAACCTTGCGAAAAGACTTTTCGCTATTGATGGGCCTTCCCTTCAAGGATACCCTGCAAGCATGGCAACATAACGGTAAATTGTATTTCGGTACCGAGGTTCAATCCGAAAAGTATTATTTTGTGGCATCAGATGGGTGCATTACTGTAGAAAGCGTGGAGATTGGATCAAAGCGAAAAAAGAAAGTTTCCATTACTTATGAAGGCGAAGATATCAGAAACCCGGAGTCAGTGTTGATTACTCATTTCACCTTTAACATGACTCTTAAACTTAAACGAATTGACAAGAATGCTGATTAATGATTTCTTCTCTGTTCAGGAAAAGCATTCCGATTCGAATAGAATTGAAGCCGCGCTGATTTTGAATCCAGAGCATGCCATCTTTACGGGTCATTTCCCGCAAAAGCCAGTGGTGCCAGGGGTATGTATGGTTCAGATCGTGCGCGAGATGATTGAAGCAGATCGGCAAATTAAGCTACAACTGGTATTGGCTGATAGTATTAAATTCTTAAACGTTATCGACCCGAATGAGACAACCAGTATAAACCTTTCGGTACAGATAAGTGTTGATGAAGTCTTTCAATATAAAGTTGCGGCCACTATCTTTTCCGGGGAGGTAATTTATTTTAAATTAAGCGGCATTTTCAGTATAGTTAATGGATAATTACAAAACGGTATTTCGTCAGAAAAAAGTTTGTGTGTTGGTGCCAACCTACAACAATGAACAAACTCTGAAACAGGTACTACAGGACGTACTGAATTATACCGATCAGGTTATTGTGGTCAATGATGGGTCAACCGATTCAACCACTTCTATTTTAAATGAATTTGCAGGTCTTGAAATTGTAAGTTATCCGAAAAACAGAGGAAAGGGTTATGCGCTGCGCCAGGGTTTTAAGCGTGCTGTTGAAAAGGGATATGAATACGCCATCAGCATCGATTCGGATGGACAACATTTTGCCGATGACCTGCCTGAATTTTTAGCAGCACTTGAAAAACAGCCCGGCTGCATCATTATCGGCCAGCGAAACATGGATCAGGCCAGTGTGCCCGGTAAAAGCAACTTCGGCAGAAATTTTTCAAACTTCTGGTTTGCATTTGAAACCGGCATAAAACTGAACGACACGCAAAGTGGCTACCGGCTATACCCGGTTGAACGTTTGCGCGAAATAAATTTTATATCACGAAAGTTTGAATTTGAGGTTGAGGTACTGGTCCGATCAGCCTGGGCAGGAATTCCGGTAATTGAAATCCCGGTGAGGGTTTTTTATCCTGAAAAAGGCAAGCGGATTTCACATTTCAGGCCATTTACTGATTTTACACGAATCAGTGTGTTAAATACTGTTTTGGTCACCATTGCCCTGCTCTACATTAAACCCCGCAACTTCATCCGAAGGATTAAAAAAAAAATTCCAGACAGGAACTTCTGCTTAAACTCTTCGATCCGGATACACCTGATGCGGTAAAGGCATTCTCCATTGGATTTGGAATTTTTATGGGCATTGTGCCCATATGGGGATTTCAACTGATAACGGCCATAGCCCTTGCTTTTGTACTTCGGCTAAACAAAGCTCTTGTTATTCTTGCGGCCAACATCAGTATTCCACCCATGATACCGATTATCCTCTACCTGAGTCATCTGGTTGGTGCCTTTTGGATGGGGAACCAAGCGGTTTCCATCACATTTGATACAACGCTTACATTTGATGTGATGCAGGAGAGTCTTTTCCAATACGTAGTTGGTGCCTTAACCCTTAGTATTGTTTCAGGTGTTATTTTTGGGCTGGCCACCTATGGTACTCTTAAATTTTTTAAGCGCCCGGCCAGCACCTGAACACATGGAAGATTTTCTCATTGGCGTGTATAGATTTTTAAAAGCAAACAGATTTGTCTTCTGGATAATTCTCATGCTTACACTAGGAAGTTTGACCTGGGGAGCGTTAGGGATAAACCTGGAAGAAAATATGACTAAGCTCTTTCCTGATGACGAACGCGTACAAAAGCTGAGCTACATATTTCAACATTCAACCTTCTCCGAAAGAATTGTGGTGATGGTATCTGTAAAGGACAGTACCGCATCTGTTGCTCCCGATAGCTTGGTGGCATTTGCCGAATCGGTGGCCACGGCAATGGAAGATAGCCTCATGCAGTACGGTGCAAGCATCACCAGAAAAATTGATGACGATAAAATTCTTGATGTTTTAGCACTCACGCTTGAACACCTCCCTGTATTTTTTACCGATGAAGATTACAAGATACTAGACTCCATTACCCAGCCAGCCGTTAGCCGTGAAGTTATTCAGCAACAATACAGGCAACTGATTTCGCCATCGGGGCTTGCGTTGAAGAAAATAATTGTAAGCGACCTGATGGGTTTTTCCTATCTGGTATTAAAGAAATTACAACAGCTTCAGTATGACGAAAATTTTGAGATTTATGACAGCCATATCTTAACTAAAGATCACCGTCACCTGATATTTTTTATCCAGTCGGGATATTCAGCGAATGAAACCGGAAAAAATACCGAATTCGTGGAGTCGCTTCAGGATATTGCCACGAAATACTCAGCCGGGAACGAAAATTTACTGGTTTCTTATTTTGGTGCGGCATCTGTAGCAGTAGGCAATGCCAGCCAGTTAAAGAAGGACACTTTTTTAACATTATCGTTAATGGTTGTGCTTCTTGCTGTGTTCATTACAGCCTTTTTTAGAGACATCCGTGTACTGCCGCTTATTTTGATTCCTGTTGTTTTCGGAGGACTCTTTGCTTTGTTCTGTATTTACCTGATCAAAGCATCCATCTCCATCCTGGCAATTGCGGCAGGTTCGGTAATATTGGGGATAGCAGTGAACTATGCGCTGCACTTCCTGGTGCATCAGCGAAATCATCAAAACCGGGAAGATGTTATAAGAGACATAGCGAGGCCGATGACACTGGGAAGCCTGACAACCGTGCTGGCTTTCTTTAGTCTTCAGTTTACCAACGCTTCCATGCTGAAAGACATCGGCCTTTTTGCAGGCTTTAGTTTGATTGGAGCAGCCATTTGTTCGTTGATTTTTTTACCACACCTGACACCGGAAATCCGTTACCGGGAAACACGTTTGGAAAGGTTGCCCTTTTTTAAAAATACCCCAGCAGGAATATGGACAATACTCATTCTGATGGTTACACCGATCTTCTTTTATTTTGCCACAGATGTGCGGTTTAACAGCGACATGAGCAAGCTGAATTTTATGGACGCTGAAACCCGTCAGGCACAGCACCGCATCGAAACCATAAATCCCGCCTCGCTTCATACCTTTTATCTTTCATGTGAGGGCAACTCCATGGAAGAAGCGCTTCGTAAAAATGACAGAATCACGCCTATTATCAACCGCTTGAAAAGAACAGGTGTAATAAGAAATACACATTCGCTTTCTGATTTTCTATTGTCGGATTCATTACAGCAACAACGTATTCGGCAATGGAAAGAATTTTGGAATGAAGAACGGAAACAAAATTTTTATGCTGCAGTAAAAGATGAAGGCCGTAAACTGAAATTTTCAGATCAGGTATTGAGTAACATTGATACCATTATAGGGCATGACTATTCAGTTATGGACACCGCATCATTCCAAAAACTGAGAGCCACTTTCTTCAGCGATAATATTATACAGAAGGACGATAAAATAACCATTGTATCATTGGTTAATGCTATGCCTGAGGAGCGAACGGCTATTCAAGCGGCAATTTCGGGTACTCCAGCAGATCTGTCGGACAGGCAAATGATAACGAATTTGTTTATTGAGTTTGTTCACAACGATTTCAATTTTATTGTAGCCTTCACCTCCATTCTTGTTTTTGTTATTCTGTTAATTTCCAGTGGGCGTATTGAGATAACAATTGTCACATTTTTGCCCATGCTGATTACCTGGATTTGGGTACTGGGGATTATGGCTCTGCTGGGTATTGAATTTAATATTGTAAACATCATGATATCAACCTTCATATTTGGGTTGGGAGATGATTACAGCATCTTTGTTATGGATGGCCTGCAACAGAAGTACAGAACAGGCAAGGAAACCCTTCAGTCTGTACGTACATCCATTTTTCTTTCTGTGGTCACTACTATTTCCGGTCTTGGTGTATTGATATTGGCAGAACATCCTGCCCTTCGATCGGTGGCCGCCATTGCCATTATCGGTATTGTTTGTGTATTTGTTATGTCACAAACTATTGAACCGTTTCTATACAAGTTGTTGATCACCAATCGAACGCAGAAAGGACTACAACCTATAACGGCACGGGGACTCATAGTTACCACTATTACTTACAGTGTATTCGTTTTTGGTTCGTTCTTTCTTACCATTATAGGTATTGTTCTGAAAACAATTCCGTTTTGGAAAACATACCCCCGATTCATCTATCATGGTATGATCCGATTTTTTACCAGAACTATTCTGTTGGTTGCTTTTAACCTGAAGAAGAAAATAATTAATGAAAGCGCTGATGTGTTTAAAAGGCCGGGGATATTAATCGTAAACCATAGTTCCTTTCTGGACATCTTGTTAACCACCTCTCTTAATCCCAGAGTTATATTATTGACCAACAAATGGGTTTGGAATTCACCTGTATTTGGTGGTGTAGTTCGGTTGGCAGATTATTACCCGGTGATGGAAGGAGCCGAAGACAGTGTTTCAAAGTTAAAAACCCGTGTAGATGAAGGGTACTCTGTTGTTGTCTTTCCGGAAGGTACGCGCTCCGCTACTGGTAAAATCGGCAGGTTTCATAAAGGCGCATTTTTCATGGCTGAAAAACTTCAATTACCGGTTTATCCGGTGCTGATACATGGAGCGGCAGAGAGCATACCCAAATCGACCATGTATGTAAATGATGGCAATCTGACGGTAAAAATTCTTCCGGCAATCGAGTGTAATGACGAAAGCTTTGGCCAAAGCTATTCAGAAAGAACAAAATCCATTAGCCGATATTTTAAGCAAGAATTTGCAAAACTTGCTGATGAAGAACGGAATCCTCAATCCATCAGGTACCGATTAATCAATGCCTACCGATACAAAGGACCTGTATTGGAATGGTACCTGAGAATAAAATTAATGCTTGAGGGCCATTATCGTATTTTCAATGATCTCGTTCCAGTAAAGGCTTCAGTGCTTGACTTGGGCTGTGGCTATGGCTTTTTGTGCTATACACTTGGCTTTCTTTCGGCTCAACGGGTTATTACCGGGGTGGATTACGATGCTGAAAAGATTGCGGTAGCTGCAAACGGGTATTCAAAGCCAGGGCAATTGCAATTTTATCATGCCGATGTTACCCGATTTGATTTTGAAGCATATGACACTATTATTATTACAGATGTGCTCCACTATCTGAAACCGGAGCAACAATGGCATTTGTTGTTGAAGTGCCTTCAATCGCTTAACCCTGGTGGGCAGATCATTATCCGGGATGGAGATGCTGATTTGAAATACCGCCACAAAGGAACAAGACTCACCGAATTGTTCTCGGTAAAATTTTTGAAGTTTAACAAATCTGTCAATGAATTGAACTACATATCCGGCAAGGCACTTACTGAGTTTGCAGGTAAACATGGTTGTAAAATGCAAATCATCGATCAGGGCAAACTGACTTCAAATGTTATTTTTGTGATCTCAAAATAAAGCGTGATTGATGGATCACTATGACGTGGTAATTATAGGAAGTGGGCTGGGGGGGCTGGCGTGCGGAACTATGCTCGCACAGGAAGGTTACAAAGTATGTGTTTTGGAAAAGAACAAACAAATTGGTGGGAATCTCCAGACCTTTGTGCGGGATCGGGTAGTGTTTGATTCGGGTGTGCATTATGTGGGAGGCCTGGATATAGGACAAAACCTCTATCAGCTTTTTAAGTACCTGGGCATTATGGACAAGCTCAAGCTCTGTAAGCTTGATGAAGAAGGTTTTGACCGCATTCTTTTCAAGGATGATCCAAATGTGTATTGCTATGCACAGGGTTACGAGAATTTCATTAAGGTACTGTCCAAACAATTTCCTGGCGAAGAAGAAGCACTTCGTAAGTATTGTGAGGGGATCAAAGAAGTATGTTCAAAATTTCCGCTTTATAATCTTCGCAAGGGAGATTACCTGGAAAAAATTGGTGCGCTTGAAGTAGACACCCGGGCATTCATTGAGTCCATTACGGCAAACAAAAAGCTTCAGAGCGTATTGGCAGGAACAAGCCTGTTGTATGCTGGTGAGCCCGACAAGACACCATTGTACGTTCACGCGCTTGTGTTGAATAGCTATATTGAAAGTTCCTGGCGTTTTACCGGAGGAGGTTCGCAAATTGCGCGACTACTCTCCCGACAAATCATTGCGCATGGTGGGCGTATTATAAATTATACCGAAATTAAACGTTTGGTTGAAGAGAACGGTAAAATTGCTTATGCTGAATCCGCCACCGGGGAGCATTTTGCAGGCAAATTATTTATTTCCAATGTCCACCCTGCGAAATCTATGGAGATGATTAAAAGTGATCAGATAAAAAAAGCTTTCCGTACCCGCTTGAAAAGTCTCGAAAATTCCATCTCTGTATTTTATGTTAACGTTGTGCTCAAGGAGAAGGCAATGAAATACTTCAACCACAACTACTACTACTTCGCAGTTGAAGATACCTGGGCAGTATTAAACTATGATGATGGAAACTGGCCGTTGGGTTATGCGTTATACTTTACGGCATCAACGAAAGACAACGAATGGTCGGATGGGGTTACGATCATGACCTACATGCGTTTTGATGAAGTGAAGAGGTGGCAGCACACATTTAACACCGTAGCCACTGAATCTGACAGGGGTGAAGATTATGAAGCATTTAAAAAGACAAAATCTGAAAAGCTTTTTAGTGCAGTAGAGGAAAAATTTCCCGGCTTTAAAGACAGCATTCAATCATACTACGCGGCCACGCCACTCACGGTTAGGGACTATATCGGTACGGATGACGGTTCACTTTATGGAATTGTAAAGGATTACAGGGAGCCCATGCGGACATTCATTTCGCCCCGAACAAAAATTCCGAATTTGTTTCTTACCGGTCAAAACCTGAATCTTCATGGTGTGTTGGGTGTAACTGTTAATGCGGTAATGACTTGTTCTGAAATTTTGGGTATTGATTACATTCTTGACAAAATAAGGAATGCTTAAACGGCTGTTAAAAATATTCATGGGCATCGTGCTCTTTGTTATGCTGAGCCTGGCAATATTGGTGATTTATGTACAAAACGTTGCGCGTCTCGAGCCACCTTTGGTGGCATCATCCATACGCCCGCACGTAACATCACCTGACAGTGGTCTTTTTGTGTCGGGAAAAAGCTGGTTTAGGAAAAGTGAAAGCGGATTGTATGAGCTTTATGTTGAAGGTTCTCCGTATGAACGCGGAGCAACTATTGGCGCGTTAACGCAAGACCTGGTACGATACCAGGAAAAAGTTTTTAATGACCAGATTCGCCAATTGGTACCCTCACAATCCAGGCTTGAAGTATTGAAATATTTTGTGGGCTGGTTTAATCGAGATTTACAAGAGCATGTACCAGACGAATATCAACTGGAGATTTATGGCATTTCTCAGGTTGCATCAAATGATTACGATTACATTGCCCCAGCCTACCAGCGAATACTGAACTATCATGCTGCTCACGATATCGGTCACGCTTTGCAAAACATGTCGTTGGTGGGGTGTACATCTTTTGCTACCTGGGGCAGCAGTTCGGCAGACAATTCATTGATCGTTGGAAGAAATTTTGATTTTTATGTTGGCGATGAGTTTGCCCGAAATAAAATCATAGCCTTCTACAATCCCGACCAAGGCCATAAGTTTATGATGGTAACATTTGGCGGTATGGCAGGTGTACTGTCGGGTATGAATACGGAGGGACTTACAGTAACCATAAACGCAGCCAAAGCTGAAATACCGGGTGCTGCAGCCACGCCTGTATCGCTGGTGGCGCGGGAAATTTTGCAGTACGCTTCAACCATTGAGGAAGCTTATTCCATTGCTAAGCGCAGAAAGTTGTTTGTTGCTGAATCCTTTTTAATTGGCTCAGTTAACGATGGCAAGGCAGTTGTTATAGAAAAAAGCAACGACAAAACGGCTATGTATGAAACGCAGGAAACACACCTTGTTTGCACAAATCACTTTCAAAGCCCTGAGCTAGGCAACACCACATTAAATCAGAATCATAAACAAAACAGTGCTTCCGTATACCGGTTTAACCGGGTAGCTGAATTACTGAACAGTGTACCCGAGAACACGGTTAAGAAAACCATTGCTATTCTTAGGGATAAAAAGGGCATTGGAGATGTGAATATCGGGTTAGGTAATGAAAAGGCAATCAACCAACTCATCGCTCACCATAGTATTGTATTTCAGCCTGAAATGAAATTGGTATGGATTTCAACTGATCCGTGGCAATTGGGGAAATTTGTATGTTACGATTTGAACAAGATGTTTGATTTGAACATGACTTCGAACATTGAAGTTTACGAGGAGGAATTTGAAGTTGAAGCGGATCCGTTCTTGCTCTCTGCGGCTTATCGGAATTATGTGAAAATGGATCAGTACCGGTTTCCGTTTGCTTCAAAAGAAGGACTTAACCCGGATAGCGTGGTGTACTGGAACCCCGATTTATATTATGCACATATGCTTGCGGGAGATTATTACTTAAATCAAAGGAGCTATGAGAAAGCAATACATGCTTATGAAACAGCGCTTTTGAAAGAAATAGCAACTGTTGCTGAAAAAGAGCATATTCAGAAAAATCTGGAAACCTGTAGAAGAAAATTGCCATGATTATTGGTACGGGTATAGATATTATTGAAGTAAGCCGCGTGGCGGATAAAATTGCGAAGGGCAATGGCTTTCTGGAGAAAATTTTCTCACCGGATGAAATTGCTTTCTGTGAGCAGAAAAAAGATAAAGACGAACATTATGCCGCACGGTTTGCCGCAAAAGAAGCATTTTTAAAAGCTATCGGCCTTGGGCTTTCGGCAGGGTTCGATCTTTGCAATATTGAATTATTCAATGACGAGTCAGGTAAACCTCATTTGCGTTTGAAGGGACCTTTTGAACAACTCGCAAGAGAGAAACAATGGCAAGCTGTGCACGTGTCCCTTTCGCATATTCAATCAACAGCTTGCGCCACAGTTATTATTGAAGGATGAATTACACACCCTCCATAGAGTTTTCATCGGTTAGTGAGATAGAAAAACTCCAGTCAGAGAAACTTGTTTCCCTGCTAAAGTATACTTCTGAGAAATCTCCGTTTTACAAAAAACTATTCAGGCAAAGCAATATTGATGTAACGTCTATCAAAACTATTCATGATCTTATAAAGATACCCGTCACCACAAAGAATGATCTTCAGCTTTTCAACTGGGATTTCCTTTGTATTGACAAAAAGGAAATCGCAGAGTTTACCAGTACATCCGGTACACTTGGTAAACCGGTTACCATTGCTCTTTCGGCAAACGACCTTGAGCGACTGGCCTATAACGAAGCTATATCATTCACATGCGCTGATGGAAGCGCTAAGGATCTTTATCAGCTTATGCTCACCCTAGATCGCCAGTTTATGGCTGGTATTGCCTATTATGAAGGGATAAGAAGACTGGGAGCTGGGTTGGTTCGTGTTGGACCCGGGTTACCTGCCATGCAATGGGAAACAATTCAGCGACTTAACCCTACTGTGCTAGTTGGTGTTCCTTCTTTTGTCGTGAAGTTGATTGAATATGGCAACGAGATAAAAATTGATTTCAACAGTACTTCAGTAGAAAAAATTATCTGTATTGGCGAAAGCATCCGGTATGCCGATTTTCGACCGAATGTATTGGCGCAAAGGATCGCATCGTCATGGGATGTTCAGCTTTACAGCACATACGCATCCACTGAGATGCAAACAGCCTTTACAGAGTGCCACTATTCCCAGGGTGGTCACCTTCATCCTGAACTTTTGATTATAGAATTACTTGATGATAACAATGATCCGGTAAAGGATGGTGAGCAGGGTGAGGTAACCATTACCACCTTAGGGGTTGAAGCCATGCCTTTGGTACGTTACAAAACAGGTGATGTTGCTGTGGCCCATCGTGCTGTTTGTGCGTGTGGAAGAACCACTTTGCGGTTAGGTCCGGTAACTGGACGCAAACAGCAAATGCTCAAATTGAAGGGCACTACCGTATATCCGCCCATTATTTTTGACATTCTAAATCAGCAACCCGCCATACAGGACTATGTGATAGAAGCACTTACTGGGGAATTGGGTACTGACGAAATAAAAATCCACCTTTCTGCCGGTATGCAAGACGGGAAAGACCTGTTGCCTGGATTGGAAGCGACTTTTCAATCACGACTCAGGGTAACCCCAATTATAGAGTTAGTCAATCCGGTGAAGTTGGAAAAATTAAGAGGCGAAGGCCGAAAGGTTCAAAGATTTATTGATTCCAGGGTTAATCTTTAACGTTAGGTGCTTGCGGGTTTTAAAAAAATCCATTTCCTTTGATGCAAATCATTGTCACGGATGAAAATCACGCTCCTAGTCTGCTTTCTGGCCTTTATGGCAATAGAGTCTTTTGGTCAACAAAATCAGGATAAGATGTTTTATGCGGCTAAGGCCGAGAAATATCGCAGAATGAGAAAAACAGGAACCACCTTAACTGTAACGGGTGGAATTCTAACTGTTGTTGGCCTTGTTACCCTTTCAAATTCTTCTTATGAAGTGTATTCTTCTGGAGGCACTACGTATAAAACGAGTACAGGGAACCCAGGATTAGGTGTTGCTGCCTATTTGTTAGGTGCGGGTGGTTTAGGTGCCGGTATTCCCTTATGGATAGTCGGAAGCAAGTCGGAACGCAAGTATAATCAAAAACTGGAGGGGATTACGGCAGGTATTCGGTTAAGCCCACAACAAGCCGGGTTAACATTAAGATATAGATTTTAAGCCGTTACTTTTCAAGTTTACTGCGCCAGGCTAAACCTCACCTGAAATCCAAAACGTGTGGTAGCCCTGCGGAAGGAGTTGGATACCTGTGGGTCGTTGATGGTGCGTTCAAAGTAAGCCTGTACATTCAGTTTTTGATTAACCACATAACTGATGTTTGGCCTCAACTGGAAGTTGACGTTTCCGTTGGTGAGCACGTTCAGTTCTTCAATTTTTCGCTGTATGGTTGATTGATTGCTTACCGTTACGTTCATACGGAAGGTGACATCATTTTTCAACACGATGGTACGACCTTGGGATTTAATCGGAAGCTTCATGTTGTTTTTAGTGTAGCCCACTTCAACGGTAACATCTTTACTGCTTACTTCAGTTACCTGCGCGTTGGCAATGTTCAGTGCAAGCTCACGTTTGGTTTTGTATTCGGCACGTGCAGTTAGGCGGTTTTTAGTACGAAGATTAATACCAATAAGTGGAGAGAATTGTTCGGAGATCAATACCTGACTGATTACATAAATCGGAACAGGCCGACCTTCCTCATTTAGCAGCGTTGAAAAAATACCGTTGTTGTATTTTTCAATGGGCACGTTAAAGCCCACTGTGTCGACACCACTGTATCGCAGCGAGTTGGAGAAGTTCATTACCGAGTAGGTTGATGAGTATCCATGAGTGATGGTTATAGATTGAAAAATATTTTTGAAGGCTTCAATCTTGTTTAAACCATTGTAGTCTACCCGCCATGAGGGCAGTGGTGTGCGCGGGAACGGACTGAGACTTACGTTGTCAGCACTTTTTCCGGTATAGGCGGCAATGAAAGCCGGTATTACTACATCCTGGCTTATTGAGTCGTATTCGAAACCGGGGTTTACCGCAGCAAATCTTTGCTGTACTGTCAACAGGTTCTCTTCAAATTGTCGGAAGACAGACGAAACCAACTCATCGTTATCGGAACGGAAAGCCGTTTTAACGGATAGCGTTGAGATTCGATAGCTGCCGTATCGACTTGGATTAAGGGAGATGTAATTGTTTTGCACATCATCAAATCTAAAAATTTCCTGGTATCCATCAGTAATATCTCTTTTGATGTCGAGCTGAATTTTCAAATCAGCAGAGGGCTCAATGTTTGCCCGGCCGGTTAATGATTTTGTTGCGGTTTGTGTGAAAGGCAGTGTGAGTGAAGTTGACTTTACCAGCCAGTCATTATTGGCAGCTTTGGTACGGATGCCTGGACTTTGGCCACCCAACACAAAATCCCATCCCGGTGCATCAAAACCCTTTGATAAACCGAACAGATGTGCAGTGGGCTCAAAGCCAGGAAGCAAGGTGCCCTCCGTAACCGTGTACGTTCCGTTAATCGAACGGACAGACATGAGCATGCGTAGTAAACCCTTTACAAGGGGTGGTGTTGTAGGTGTTTTTACCGTATCTGCCTTTTGATTGGGCTGAGGCCGGGTGGTAGCCGGACGCGGTGGCGTATTGATTTTTTTCAGGAAGCCAACCTTATTGTACAGTTTCACCATGTCAAGCCGTCCGGATAGGGTTTGGTCGCGACTGTTTTGAATGGTGTTTCTGAAGTTTAAGCTATCGGGTATGCCCCTTACTTCACCGGGTAAATCCAGTTGATCAATCGGGCCTGCTTTCCAGTTGTAATTTACCTGGTAACGATACTCGGCACCTACCCAATCGGTAATTGGAAATTTATCCAGCGGAACTACATAATTCGCGGTGATGGTTTGATCATAATTCTTCATCCGGCCAAAACGCTTCAGGTTGTTCATCACGCTGTCGCGTTTTTCTTGTGTATCAATATCACCTTCCGGCTCGTCAATAATGGCGTTGGCGCGTGCACTGTAGTTCAGGGTTAAACTCTTGGTCAGGTTCCATTGAACATTGTACGTACGATTGAAGGTAAAGTACTTCAGGTAGTTTGATTCGGAGTTGGAAAGGGCATTACGGTAAATGATTTTCGAGAAGGAGCGATCCAGGTCACCGCGAACCATAATGCTTGATGGCATTAAGCTGAAGTTGAAATCTTTTATAAATTTCATCCAGGGTGATTTAAAGCCTTCGCTATTTTTAAAAGGTTCAATGCCGGTTCCTTTCGGTGAGAAATTGTAAGCCACCGAACCACCTACGTCCTTTCGTAAAGACTCAGCAATGGTAAAACTTCTACGTACATTATCGCTATAGCGATAACTGAATGAAAAGTTTTCAATATCCCACAAGTGTGTTTTGGCTTGGGGATCAACCTTGGTTTTTCGAACGTTGGTGAAATTTAAACTTCTGCGCACCTCACGATCGCGAATAAGTTTAACGTAATCGTCTTTTTCCTGCTGGGTGTTGAAGGACGCGAGCGCAGCATCCAGTTTTTGATCGGGATTGGCTGGATCATAATTCGGATTGATGGTGGTGTTCTGGTAACTCACCAACATCGGCACTTTTATTCCATGATTTCCGGGCAGCAGTTTGTCAACATTAACGTTGGCGGTAACATCATACGCAAACGTTTCTTCGCGCGTACGTTCACTGATTTTTGAACTTACGCTTCCAAAACCGTAAGTCATATAGCGCATCGAGCCCGACACTGTGGCAAAGTCGGCAAGCTTGGCGTTGAGGGTGGTATTAAAGGCATACCCGGGTGTTCGGTCGAAGTCGGTTAAACGAAGTTCATTGGCCCAAATGCATACGGAATAGGAACGTGAATCGCCTGTTCGCGGATTACGCACACCAATCATGATTACCTGTACACGACTTAAATCAGGCCGACCCAATACCCGAATACCGTGTTTGCCAACCATACTTGGGCCTTCGGCAGGAAAGGGTACATCCAGTGAGGCACCCTCACGATCGCGCCTCGCCTTAAGACCGTACAAGTCTTTCAGGGCAAAATCAAACTCATTTTCAGACGGCCAGATGTCTCTTGCGGCCGAGGCCGTGCCTGGAGTAATCTTTAAAGGTAAATCCACTTCATAATAATGCTCATCGAAATCGGTACCAAGGCGCATGAACACGCGCAGATCATCATCCTGTGCGTTTATGCTGTTGGCGTGAACAAACATTTTAATGCGGCCATAGTTGAAAAAATCCATGTCTACATTTTTGTAGATGGACCGTGCATCGCCATTTTTTAAATTATCAATGCAAACCTGAACGGATTGTTCATTTAGTTCGCGATAAACAGAAGAGGTATTGTCACGGTCGCGAATGAAACCCGGAGGCAATACGTATGGAGGTTTTCCGCTTGCCGGATCGGGCGCTGAGTTTTCTTCAATGTTTACTACCGATAGGGTAAAGTTGTCAAAGTCAGGTTCGGGGTCAAGCACGAGCCCTTCCTCCATGTTTTCGAGGTAGCGTCTCCACCGGCTGCCGATTAACCGGAAGTTGGCCATACGCAACACCACGGGTTGATCGAATTCGGTAAGGATCATGCGCACATAGCGTATGGACTTGAATCCTTCAATGTTACCGACACGCCCTTCAAAATTCCTTACCGGAATACGGAACAGATACCAGGTTGCGCCATCGGGGTTGTTGTTGTTTTCTGATAGACGAGCGGGAGTAATCTTATCTACGATATAGTGTTTGCCAATGCCCAGGTCACCCGGCTCAAGCGTAATGCTGTATTCGTAATACTCTTCCAGTTCATTTAAGGTGTTATCTGCATTCAGGTCTTCGTTGTCTGGTAAAAAGCCGTTTGAACGAGGAATATCGCTACCTGTGTTGATGGGCGTGTTGTTTTCCAGTCCGTTGAAATTTTTGTAGCGCTCCAAAATTTTGGCATTTCGGCTATCCAGGCTGTTGCCAAAATAAAATTGAAAGTTGTCCGCAGAGGGATCGTTCAGAATAATTTCTTTTGCAGCATCATCAACAATAGCGTTTAAATATGATCCAGGCTCTCTTGAAAGAAATACTTCTTCACCATCGTCTCCAATACCATCCCAACCCACATCTTGGTTTGCTCTTGCCGTAGCAGAATTATCAAATGCATTGGTGATGTATTGCCGGTTGGTTACGTAGCCCCACTCCGTTTGCGTGGCTTCGGACAGGTTGCCATCCGGAGGCAAGCCATTTTCAAAACCATGCTTACCGTCACGTATCACATCTTCTGAAATACTACCGAGGTGAAAAATTAATTTACCACCTGTTGTATTAAAATTGTCATAGACTCCATCAATGATTCTTCCTCTTGGAGAGTTATTGATGAACGGATCCAGCATCCAGAACTCAACGTACTCGATATTTGCTTTATCGAAATCTACTTCTGTGCGAATAGCAGTAGTTATACCTGCCCAATTTTCCTTGGGACTAGGAAGTTGCGGAATTCCTTTGTCACCAATCGCAATAGCAGGATTATAATTGTAAGGTCCTCTTTCGTAAGGATAGTATGCAATGTCCAATACCGGCTCCCAAAAATTCCCCTGAGGCGGAATGCGATTAGGAAAAATTTCGGTGGGTTGAACCGCCCGTACATAATGATTTTCAAGATCGGTACTGGTAATGTTGGGTGGTTTGAACTGCCCACCATCGCGGTAGAACTGGTTATCCACAATGTACCAGGCGAGCTTGGCGCGCTTATATCCTGCTTCAACTCTGTTTAAATCGCCTGAAACTGGGTCATACTTTGGATCTTTCGGTGTAGCCGCTAATTTCCACGCCTGAGGGCTCATCAATGAATAGGGTGTGGCGGTGTTTTCAAAATCATCAATGTATCCGGTACCTTCACTGTCTACAATGTTTGATGTACCCGGTATTAATTGCGCAAACTCACCGCTTACATTAATAGACGATAGTTCTTTGGTTTGCACACCCGGTATGGCGTCAATCAGTTTGGTAAGTAAGCGGCTGTCTTTCCGGTAATTAAAATCAAGTCCGTATTGAAGGTTTCGGGCTGGTTCCGTACCAATAGCGTTACGGGTTATGAGTGGGCGTTCATTATAATAGAGCACGGTTGAACCCAAACTCAGGTTATCGTTTACCTGGTAATCAAATCGCGTACCCAGCAACGAGCGGGTTTGAAAAGCAAACGGATCGGATTGTTCATATTGTATACTGATATTTTTTCCGGAATTCAGAATGGCGTCACTCAATATGGTTACACGACCAAAGGTATAGTCTACCGTATAATCGGTTCCTTCCATTAAAGGTGTTCCGCCAGCGTATACACGCACCGATCCTTCCGATACACCAAAACCTGGAATCAGAATTTCCTTTGATGATCCTGCCGAGTAGGTACCCACCAGCCAGAATTTATTTTTTGTAGCAATGAGTTCAGCATCGGCCCGTGTGGTGCGGTAAAGTGTATCAAACACATATTTCTGCACCAGAAAGTTCTCTTGCGGATCATTCTCGAAAGCTTCGCGTAAGGCCGTATTAAACGGTTCGAGATATGGAAAGATAATCACCCCCGTTTGTGTATTAATGGTAACGCCCTCCACAAAATCGAAATTGCCATCGCGCTGCGGATCATTCACGGGATTGAGTTTATCCAACCCGAACACTTCAATAAGCTGGCGGTTACGAACCTGTTGTCCTTCCTGTAGTTGGGGGTTGTCAATACCTGATCGGTCATCGCGATAGATTAAGCGTAGTTGAAAGCCTTCAGGAGAAAGTTGCGATACGTTAAGGGCATAAATGTTTTTCATCATCAAATCCCAGGTAGGGATGATGTTACGCGCCTGATCGCGTATGCTCACCTTGCGCGGGCGTAATAGTTTTAAGAATACCACTTCGTTATCGGGCCGGCTGGCATAATCCTCAGAAAGTTCTCCCACTTTATAGCTCCTTCCATTGTAGGTGAATTCATAAGCCACAGCAATCGCTTCGTCATTTTGAAGTTTTCGGGTTAGGGTAATGTAGCCGAGTTGCTTGTGAAAGGTGTATTCGGTTGGATTTAAAATCCGTGCCCCGGTAATTTTTTCGTAGTCGGTGCCGTTGTTGCTATCACCTGCAAAAAAATTGTCGAGATCTACGTTAATGCCATCCGCATCGCGGACAAACGTGCGCACAGCACCAAAAAGCGCATTAGCCTCATTGGCATTTGGTGAGGACGCATTTAAACCGGTAACGGAGCTGTTGTAAACCCTGCGCGGTTCACCAAGATCCATTAACCCAACAACGTTACGTAACGTGCGTGTGTCATTATTCCGATTGAGTACATAAACTTCAACCCGTGTGATATTGATACCGGAATAGATCTGCGGTGGGTTACCCAGCCAGCGTTGAAAATTATCCCGGAAGAAATGCCCTAGGAAAAAATGCCGGTTTTCATCATAGCCTGATGCAACCAATTCGAACGGCCTGCCCTGACCACTGTTACCACCGGGTAATTCAATAGAAGCAACTTTGCCACGTTGTGTGGAGGCAACAGTAGTAACAAACAATTTTCCAAATTGAAGCTGGGCTTTAATACCAAACAAATTCTGAGAACCTTGTATCAAGGTGTTATTCAACGGAAGACTGACGTTACCAATTTCAAGCTTCTTTAAAATATCTTCCTTGAAACCGGTGTACTCCACCTTCATGTTGTTTTGAAAATCGAAGGAGTTGTTGTTATCAAAATTGGCGCTCACGGCAAGTTTCTCACCCACTTTACCGATCACGCTCATGTTGATCTGCTGATCAAACTCAAAACCACCGTTGCGTTGCTGACGAATGGGAATGTTCGGGTTGTCGATGCGTTGAAAGGCAACACCGAAATCAAGCGTAACGAAACCACGGGGAACCAACTCCACATAGCTTCCACCAAAAATCCGGTCGAGTATCGGGCTCACATATAATTTCGGAATTAAACTTCTTCCGCTTACGGCACTTTCTCCATCCATACTTCTGGATTTTCCCTGCCAGTAGCTTTTCAGCATTTGCCTGTCCTGGTAGGCCTTGAATTCCTCAAACGACATAGAGGTTACAGGCCGGTAATTCAGGTCGCCTACTTTCTCATAAATGGTATAGTTCAGGCTGCTATCCAGTTGAATCTCATAGTTGAGTTTGGTAGGATCCTTTAGGAACAGGGGCGATTGGCTAGTAGTGTTCGAAAACGGATCACCATAGCGGTCGCGTAACTGGAAGGTCGGTCTTCGGCTTGGGCGATAAGGCTGTTGCCGGGTGGTATCAGCTCGATTCGTGCGTACTGTATCCTGCTGCTGAAGGAATATGTCAGCACGAACCTCAGCAACGGGTTGCCCGGCTAAAAGCAGGGTAAAGGCTGTAGCGGAAAGAAACGTTAAGGTTTTCAGCGTCACGCAGGCTTAGGCGTTTTTCAAAGCTTGTTTAACTAAATCCTCCAAAGTAACGGTATTTCCCGACTTTTTCAGGACGGCATCTACACTTTTCTCCGCAGCACTTTTGGTTATGCCAAGGGTGATTAGTGCAGATAACGCCTCGCTTCGTAGGGTATTGTGCTTTATACCCGGAATTGTTGAAGTGCTGTCATCGGCAAGGTCTTTCCGAAGCTTGTCTTTTAGCTCAATGATTACCCGTAAGGCGGTTTTTCCGCCAATGCCTTTTATGCGTTGCAGGGTAGTGGCATCTTCCTGAACGATGGCGGCCTTCAGCTCGTCAGAGGAAAGATAGGACAGCATAACAATGGCCGTACCCGGCCCTACGCCATTCACAGAAATCAGTTGTTGAAAAAGTCTTTTCTCGGCTTCGGTGCTAAAGCCGTAAAGTACATGTGCATCTTCGCGAATGGCCAGGTGGGTATAGATCATGGCATTCTCCTGATCTTTAATGCCGCTGAAGGTTTGCAAGGAGATGTTCACATGGTAGCCCACACCATTCACGTCAATCACCACGTGCGTAGGATCTTTTTGAACTAATCTTCCTTTCAGAAATGAAATCATGATGATTTTAGATTTGTGATTTTAGATTTCGGATTTTGATTATTCGCGTGAGCGGTGATAATCAAAAATCTAAAATCCAAAATCGTAAATGCTACAAGTGGTCATTCTGTTCATGCAACTGTGCATCTACTACGGCAATGGCTGCCATGTTTACAATTTCACGAACAGAGCTTCCAAGCTGGAGTACATGTACCGGTTTTTTCATTCCGAGAAGGATCGGTCCGATCGTCTCAGCGCCACCAATTTCCATCAGCAGCTTGTAGGCTATGTTGCCCGATGCCAGGTTCGGGAAGATTAGCGTATTGGCGCCACTATCGGCCAATGCGCTGAATGGATACGTTTCTTTTTGTATCTCCGTATTCAAGGCCACGTTGGCCTGAATGTCGCCATCAATAATCAGGTCAGGGTGTTTCAGTTTGGCCAGGCGTACGGCTTCACGGGTTTTTTCCGGAACTTCTCCACGCGATGAACCAAAGTTGGAGTAGGACAGTACAGCAATTCGTGGCTCCATATCAAAGAAGCGCACACCACGAGCGGTTAATGTTATGATGTCCACCAACTCGTGTGCATTTGGATTCAGGTTTACCGTAGTATCTGCAAAAAAGTAAGTGCCTTTTTTGTTCATGATGATGTACATACCCGCCACCCGCTCAACACCTTCGGCCATGCCGATGATTTGCAAGGAAGGTAAAATGGTTTTTGGATAATCTTTTGTTAATCCGGAAACCACAGCATCGGCATCCCCAACTTCCACCATCATGGCGGCATAGTAATTCCGGTCGCGCATCAATTGCTGACAATCACGATAGGTGAGACCTTTTCGCTGACGTTTTTTGTACAGGATTTCGGCATATTCATTTACGCGCTGATGTTCTTTGCGTGGATATATAATCGGGCAATCCAACTCAAGTTTATGTTCTTTTATCAGCCTTTCAATTTCATCTTTATCGCCCAACAAAATGGGTTGCGCAATATGCTGATCGATGAGTTGCTGAGCGGCTTTTAATATTTTGATGTGATGCGCCTCGGCAAACACCACACGTTTCGGATTTTGCTTGGCGCGATCGATGATGCGGGTCATCAGTTTTTGATCGATGCCAATCCGGTTCAATAATTCCTGGTGGTAAGCCGACCAATCGTGAATGGGCCTTGTAGCCATACCTGACTCCATTGCCGCTTTTGCCACTGCGGGAGAGATCGTTGTGATCAACCGTGGATCAAGCGGTTTCGGAATCAGGTATTCCCTGCCAAAGGTAATTTTATCGGAGTCGTAAGCCTTTACCACCATTTCAGGAACGGGCTCCTTGGCCAGTTCAGCCAATGCACGCACGGCCGCCAACTTCATAGGCTCATCAATTTCTTTCGCGCGAACGTCAAGCGCACCACGGAAAATGTAAGGAAAGCCCAACACATTGTTTACCTGGTTAGGATGATCGGAGCGGCCCGTGGCCATCACTAAGTCGGGCCGTGTTTTCTTTGCCAGGTCGTACGCAATTTCCGGATTGGGATTGGCCAGTGCGAACACAATCGGGTCTTTGGCCATCGATAAAATGTCTTCCGGTGTTAAAATATCAGCCACTGACAACCCGATAAAGAAATCGGCACCTTTCAAGGCTTCACTTAACGTGGTAAGATCGCGATCGGTGGCAAATTCCTTTTTGATGTCATCAAGCCCTTTCCGGTCTTTACGGATCACACCTTTGCTGTCGCACATCACAATATTTTCTTTCTTCACGCCCAGGTGCAGGTAAAGTCGTGTACAACTTACGGCTGCGGCACCCGCACCGTTCACCACTACTTTTATATCCCCGATTTTTTTCTTTACCAGTTCCAGCGCATTCAACAATGCGGCACCTGAAATAATGGCTGTTCCATGCTGATCATCGTGCATCAGCGGAATGTTCATCTTTTCGCGCAATGCCGTTTCAATTTTGAAACACTCCGGTGCTTTTATGTCTTCCAGGTTTATTCCACCAAATGTGGGCTCCAGGGATTTTACAATCTCAATGAATTTATCCGGGTCTTCTTCTGCAATTTCGATATCGAACACATCGATGCCTGCAAACTTTTTAAAGAGCACGCCTTTTCCTTCCATTACTGGTTTGGATGCTTCCGGGCCAATGTTGCCCAGACCAAGCACAGCTGTTCCGTTTGAGATTACGGCTACCAGGTTTCCTTTGCTGGTGTACTTGTAAACATCTTCTTTATTGGCCGCAATTTCCTTACAGGGCTCGGCTACACCGGGTGAGTACGCCAGTGCCAGGTCAAGTTGCGAACTGAGTACTTTGGTGGGTACAACTTCAATTTTACCGGGCTGTCCCTGCATGTGATAATTCAGGGCATCTTGTTTACGAATCTTCAATGACATAGCGAAAATCTTAAGCCACCAAAGATAGTATACTATCAGGTAAATGAACTACCGAGCCCGAAAATATGCACGGTTGTGCCGGTTTGTTGGTGTGTTATTGGGCAGCAGGATTTACGCCCGATTTAAACGTCCACAGAATGGCCTCAAGTTCGCGAATGGTTTCGCGTTGATCTTTACCCGGACTGTAACAAAAGCCTTCGATGTAGTAAAGTCGCTGTTGTTCTTCATCAACCAATCCATAGCTGATAAACGGACCCCCCATGGTGTTGTTGTTGGTTTTCCAAAGCCACCTGAGCTCCATGGCAAACTTACCATTGAAATTAACCTGCGTAGCCTTAAGCGGTTTAAACGGAACAGAAGTTTCAGTTACCACGTAGCTATCCGGATTTATCGGATCATCAAACAAATACTGGCGCGCTATCTCATTACGAAAAGCAATTAAACTATCCGGCAATAACTGGTATTCGCTTTCGTAGGGTTTCCAACTGATGAAAATATTTTTATCTACGCGGGCATCCATTAACCGAAGCCATACAAAATCATTTTGCCTTTCAGCCACTTTAAAACCAAATGGAATTTTTAGTTCAATGCCGTTCTCTTTGCGCAGCGATTCTGTAAGCTCTTTTGTGGTGGTTACTTTGTTCAGGTTGGTGAGCAAGCGTTTCTTTTCTACTTCGTTGAAATAATTAACGATGGACCGCCCATTCTTCTTTAAATGTTTTAGCAGGTTCTCCTGTGTATCACCAAACAGGTACATCACTTCCTGGCCACGGGAGTATTCGTCTTTTGTGGTTACCAAAAAGAAGGAGGAGTCTCTGCGAATGCGTTCCAGCGTCTCATCTGAAAAACTTTCTTTCAGAATTTTTGATCCTGCCGTTTGCTGATCTAAGGTAAATACAAATACAAGGTTTCTGATTTGCGTTAGCAGGGTGTAGCCCTTTCGGGGATGAACGTAAATCAGGTTAAACAAAGGTTCTTCGCGTGGAAGCCCTTGAACCTCAGCCCGGAACATTTTGCGTAGCTCTTCGCCCACTTCACCTTTCCATTGAATGGAATCCATAATCAGAATCATGTCGCCCGGTTTGCCCGACATGTTCGGAAGGTTTTCAATACGGGTCTTTTCAGATGTATTGCAGGCAATAACAAGTGCAGTGATAACCAGACCTAAGAGCAGTTTCCTCATGACGCAAGTTTAAATCTATAATCCATTAACCTCTACTTTCGTCACTGAATTTTTTGTGCAAGGACTTACAACGCGATGATCAGCGTTTGGCCGGGTTGAATTTTTGCATCGGTGAGGTTGTTCAGGCTTTTTATTTTTTCAATAGTAAGCCCCTCAAATTTACGCGAGATGTGCCACAGCGTATCGCCTGGCTGAACCACATAGGTTTTTGATGCCGGAACCTGCATGGGTTCAACCGGTTTTGGTTTGGCTGAAGCTACTACCTCATGGCTGGCTGGTTGCTTTGTCCAGATAGTGAGTTGCTGCCCGATGCGGATGGTGTTGCTGGTTAAATTGTTCCAGCGCTTAATATCATCAACGCGCACCCGATAGCGCATGGCTATGGAGCCCAACACATCACCACTCTTTACCCGGTATACAATACGATCGGTACCATAGGTGCTTCCTTCAGTATTTTTGGCCAACAGTTCAAGTTCTTTCTTTCCAACCTTTGCTGCCGAATCAAGAATGGCCAATCTGTTTTGATTGAGTGCTTCTTTCGCGATAGAAGGAATGCGAATAGTATGATACTTGGTAGCATCCGGAACGGCATTCCGTAACAAACCGGGGTTGAGTATTTGCAGGTCATCCAAACAAATACCGGTAAGGTTTGCAAGTGTATTAAAATGAACATACTTATTTACCATCACCGTATCGTAAGGCATCAGCATTTCCTGTTCTTGTTCAATGAAATTATGCTCCGGCAAGTAGTTCATGGTGTAGATCATGGCCACGAATTGCGGAACATACGAACGGGTTTCGCGTGGCAGGTAGTCGTATATTTCCCAAAATGTTTTTTTGTAGCCCGATCTGCGAATAGCTTTTTTTACATTGCCAGGTCCGGCATTGTAAGCGGCAAGCGCCAATTCCCAATCGTTGAACATGCCATACAAATCGCGTAAGTACCGACAAGCGGCATCGGTAGATTTTTCAAAGTCCATACGCTCATCGGTATACCAATCGATGTGTAGTTTGTAATGCCTTCCGGTTGCATACATGAATTGCCATAATCCTACAGCACGTGCACGCGAAACCGCTTTTGGGTTTAATCCCGATTCAATGATGGATAAATATTTTAATTCATCCGGCAAGCCGTAATGCTTCAGGTATTTTTCAAAAATGGGGAAGTAGAGATACTTTCTTCGGATGACCATGCGTGTGTACTCACGATCGCGCACGGTGAAATAATTGATAAAGGAGTGTACGCGATTGTTATAAACCAATTGAATTTCTTGTTCCAGGCATGCCAACCGATCACGGATCAGTTCCGGACGATCATCTCCGGGAATGTATTCCACATCTGAAAATAGCGAATAGAATGCAAAACTGGCTGAGTCTTCTTTAAACAGCATTTCCTCTTCGGCCATAGCCACTTCAACCGAATCCGGAACAGATTCGCCCTCCTGTGCCCAGGTGTTGAGTGCGCAAAAGGTTAATAACAGCAGAAGAAATTTTTTCATATCAATCCAGTTTCAACAGCAGGTCGGAAAACTTTAGTAAGGCCGATTCCTGAAAATCACCAGCCAAAACCTGCAAACCAATGGGTAAACCTAAGTTATCCTCACCGCAAGGTACGGAAATACCGGGAATGCCCGAAACATTGGCCACAACGGAGTAGAGGTCGGCCAAGTACATTTGTAGCGGGTCGGTGGTGTTTGCCCCTAATTCAAAAGCGGTTGTCGGGGCAGTTGGGAGCAGAATGAAATCATACTGACTGAAAATTTCAAGCATGCGCTGCCGTATTAATTGCCGTACTTTTTGTGCGCGTGTATAATACGCATCATAGTAACTGGCGCTTAATACAAATGTTCCAAGTAAAATTCTCCGTTGTACTTCTTTGCCAAACGCCTCGGTGCGTGATTTCTTATAAAGTGAATCCAGATCAGTTGTGTTGATGCTTCGGTGTCCATACCGAACTCCATCGTAACGTGAAAGATTTGAACTGGCCTCGGCAGTGGCCAGGATGTAGTAGGTGGGCAAGCTATATTCCAATAAAGGAAAGTCTAATGCTTCAATGGTGTGCCCTTCTTGTGTTAGTCGATTGAGTTTATGCTGTAAGGCATCTTTTATTTCCCTTTGCAAACCATCCGATTCCACCGTTTCACGGATGTATGCGATGCGGTATTTTTTTTCTGAAGCTGATTGAAGTTCGTCCGAAAATTTTGGAACCGGTTGTGTTGATACCGTGCTGTCATAAGCATCGACTCCGGCAATTACCTCCAGCACGCGTGCCACATCTTCCGTTGTGATGCCTAATATTCCAATACAATCAAACGATGATGCATAGGCAACTAATCCGTAGCGCGAAATACGTGAGTAGGTTGGCTTAAGTCCGATTATGCCGCAAAAAGCAGCAGGTTGACGAACTGATCCTCCTGTGTCTGATCCCAGGGAAATGCGGCACATACCCATTTGAACGGCCACAGCAGAGCCACCAGATGATCCGCCCGGAACGCGATCCGGGTTGGCACCATTTTTCACTGCACCAAAAGCCGAGTTTTCATTGGAGGAACCCATCCCAAACTCATCGCAATTTTGGCGGCCGATGATGATGGCATCCTCATCCAACAGACGTTGAACGGCAGTTGCATTATACTGGGCGGTGAAGCCATTCAGAATTTCGCTACTGGCCTGAAGCGGGTGACCTTTGTAAGAAAGAACATCCTTCAGCCCGACAATGAGCCCTGCCAGCTTTCCTGCGTTTCCGGAAGAAATTTTCTGATCAATCGTTGCAGCTTGTGCAAGCGCATCGGTTTCATACACACTCAAAAATGCATTGAGGTGCGCATGTTGTTTAATAACGGAGAGGTGGTGCCTGACTAAATCTTCGCAAGTGATGGTGCCGCGGAAGAGATCGTGTTGTATTTCGCGGAGTGTTGCGTAAGCATTCAATATCAGTCTTCTATTTTTTTCGGAACTTCCTTTCCGGCCTCATCCACTTCCTTTTTCACATCCTTCACAGCATCCTTGAATTCCCGTATGCCACGGCCAACACCGCGTGCAAACTCAGGAATTTTCTTGGCTCCGAAGAAAATTAAAACGGCAAGTGCAATGAGTACCCATTCCATCCCACCCGGCATTCCAAGCAAAAAAATTGAATTCATGTTATTAGTGTAATTGTGGGGTAAAGATAGAATATAGTATCCGAATCAAAAAAATAAACCGGATGAGCGGCTAACCGCCTCAGAATCAATTTCTCAGCCAAGCTTGTGGATCGAGCGCAGTGGTGTTTTTGCGCAGTTGAAAGCGCAATTCTGAAATGCCATCGGCATTGGAAAGCACCTGCCCGATTTCCTGGTTGGTGCTCACTTTCTGACCTTTTTTTACGTAAACTTCCTTTAAACCCGAGTAAACGGTAAAGTATTCGCCATGACCTACTATAATGGAGTAACCAATAATTGGATTAATGGCTATGTAGCGAACCTCACCTTCAAAAATGCTCTTTACTTTTTCGTTTTCTTTGGTTTGGATGTTGATGCCATCATTCTGAATAATAATACCTTTTATTACCGGATGGTTTTGTTTGCCGAAGCGTTGCGATACAAACCCGGATGCCGGCCAGCCAAACTTCGACTTGTTTCCTTCAAAGGAGCTCGATAGGGCAACTGCTGCTGTGTTGGTTTTTGAATTGGCCTCACGGGCCGCACGCTCCATCTCTTCTTTAATGATCTCGTTGATTTTTTTGTCGAGTGCCGCCAGCGCCTTTTTGGTGTCCTCTAAATCTTTCCGAAGCGATTTTTCCTGCCTGGCCAATGTGCTTACCAGGTCGTTTTGTTTTTTCTTAAGGTTTACCAGGTTATTATTTTCGGCAACTTCCTGCTCCAACAATACATTCTTTTCCGATCGTTTTGCTTCAATTTCCTTTACCTGATAGCCCAGTTCTTCCTGAACACTGGTAATGGCTTCAACTTGTAGTTTTCTGCGTTCACCATACTGCTGCATGTACCGCAGGCGCATGGCAAACTGATCAAATGATTGCGCAGAAAACAGAAAGGTTAGTCGCGTTGCCCCATTGTTTGCTTTTTGTGCTGCAAATAACATAGCGGCATATTCTTTTTTCAGATTTTCAAGATCACCCTGAAGGGCTTTGATAATGCCATTGTTTTCGCGGATGTCACCATCCAATAATGAAATTTCAGATTTGATTGACTGAATCAGATTTTCCTGAACACGGATGCGTTGGTTTACGGCAGCAAGTTCGCCAAGCGAATTTTTTTTACGTGCTGTGGTTTCACCTAAAATCTTTTCAACCTCCTTGATCTTTTCAAGGTTCTGTTGCTTTTCTTTTTGAAGTTGAGCTTTTGTTTTCTGTGCTGATGCAGGAAACGAAGCCAGTGAAAGTATAACCAGAAGAAGTATGGTCTTACCTGCGGTCATATTTTTTCGGAATATTGAACGGGAATTTCAATTCCTTGTCGCCTACTTCAGCTTTGTTGTACTCAAATATAATGGAGGTATTCAATAATCCGGCTGCGGTTTTGTAAAGCAACGATATGGTGGCATTGTATGGAAATGATTTGCCGCCTACCGGCTGAAAGTTTCCATAGTTGATGGTTAATGAGTTGTGTGTATCGTTTTCTTTCAGTTCAACCTTTTGAATTTTCATGGTGTTGGCGCTGATGTAATTCATAACGTCAACTGTTCCCGAAGATTGCTTCAGCAAAAAGGTCAGGCTTTTCTGATCTATCTCATCTTCTTCTTTTCGAGCCATTAACATATTGCCCAGGAATGCGGCCTGTATAACCTTGTAGTTGATTTCAAAGTTGAACCGTTTGGATAGTTCGGCATAATCGAATACGTAATACTCTTTATCCACATTGCTGATGATGGTGATTGAATCCTGATTAATCAAAACCCTTCCACCCTGCACGCCAATTACAGTGAAATTCATCCAGATGACGCTGTCTTTACGCACCCGCATCACAGCCTTTACTTCACGTTCCTTGTTTCCATCTTTTAATACCATGCGCGATTTTCCCTGAAAATATTCAAAGTCAATTTCTTCAATGGCTAGGGTTGACTTAGGAGTGGCTCGGTCCGTTAATGCAGTAGTTTTTTTGCTGCAGGCAGCCAGCAACATTGAAACTACACCAAGCAGAAGCCAAAGACGCTTATTCATATATTTTCCGGTTGGCTATTTTTTTATTCAGGTTTTCATTGCTGGCATTCAGCATGCCTTTGGCTTTTTCCCATTGTTCAACGGCTTGGTCAACATCACCCAGCTGAAAGAGAATATCTCCATAGTGTTCAATGTGAGTGGCATTTGCGTTTCCGGTGGCAATAGCCCGCTCCATTACTTTTCTGGCCTCACGATACTTTTGCCTCATGTACAAAACCCAGGCATAGGTATCCAGAAATGTAGCATTATCCGGATTGTTTTTTACCAGTAGCGCTGACATTTTTTCTGCCTTTTCCAGTGATGCTTTACGAAGGGCCAGGTAATAGCTGTAGTTATTCAAAACAACCGCGTTGTTTGGATTAAACGCCAGGGCATCATCAAACGCCTTGTCCGACTTTTCATATTCCCGGGTTCCATTATAAGCTTCTCCCAACAGTGCATTGATTTCACTCGTCATGCCCGGGTTGGAGCTTGCCAAACGTTTACCTTGCTCCAACGAAGCGCTGGCCGGCTTATAACGCTTTTTGCGGAGGTGGGCCATTCCGTTGAAGTAATAGAGCATGCTTTGATTCGGGTAATATTCCAGCGCCTTTTCTGAATTGTCAATAACGGCATCATATGCCTCACGCTGTATTTGCAGGTACAACAGGTTTTGCCAAACTTCAAAATTAACCTCACCCAGTTCAATGGCTTTGAGGTAATGCCGTTCGGCTTCTGCATTTTTTCCTATTGAGAGGTACAAATCGCCACCGAGTATGTGGGTATTAACTTCGGTTGGGTATTGTGAAGTGAGCCGCGAGAACAATTCAAGTGCGAAACCTTCCTTATTGGCATCATTGGTTTGCCGGGCTTTAGCCTGATTCAGTTCCGCATTGTACGTGCTGAGCACAATAAGTTTGCTGTTGTATTCCACTTCCGGATTGTTAAAAATATTCAGCAAGAGCTGCCGGGCTTCTTCTTCCTGATCAAGGTCGCGGTACAAGCCGGCCAACAGCATGGATGCATTGGGTGCAGCCAGGTTTTCCCGAATGAAACTTTCAAGAATTTGTACAGCTCGCTGCATTTGATTGTTCCGTGAAAGAAATTCTGCAAAACCTACCGCATATCGTTCCTCATCCGGAAAAACCCGCAACAGTTTTTCGCCTTCTTCAATGGCTTCGGGCATCTTGTTCATTTCCCAATACAACTGTTGTTTCTGGGTAGATGAGGTTTCGTTTACACCAAAAACCTGCTCAGCGCGATTATAGGCTTTGATCGCTTCAGTTTGTTTGCCGGCATATTGATAGACTGCTGCCAGTTCGTATAAGTATTCTTCAGTGCCGGGCACTTCGTTCAACATGGTTTCGTAATGGTGTGCAGCCTTATCGAATTTGGAAAGATTGGAATAGATGCTGGCCGCCAGCAGGTAAAAGAATTTGTTTTTGCGTTCGTATTTTAATGCTTGTTCAATGCTGAGTGATGCACGGATCACATCATCTTCTTTGCTGCCCATGGAAAGTACTTCGGCAATTTTATAGTGCAGGGTAGCATTTTCCGGAAGGATGTCCAGTGCTTTTTGGTAATACACCAGGGCTTTCGCGAAATCTTCCAGGATAAAATATTTTTCTCCTTCGGTGAAGTAAAATTCAGCTTCCCGTGCTTTCAGGCTTCCGGGAGCTCCCGGCTCACCCTTCTTTTTCTTTTGCGCAACAGCCGTAACCGTTGTCATCATCAGCAAAAAGGTTAAAGCGATATAAAGTTTTCGGAAAATCACATTAAACAGCGTAAAAATCAGCCTGTAAAATTAATCATTTTTCGGCAGCGACCGCGTATTCGTGATGACTGCCCGCATCGTTATTTGACAGGACAAAAATCAGGCCTTACCGGACAGAAACTGTTTTCGTTCAAGCAGGTAAATGCTTCCGCAGAATATGCCAATCAACGCCAATCGCAACAGCATGGTTAGCCAAAAACTGCTTGTTGAGATAAGGGTTGAAACATAGATAAGCAAAATGGTTACGGCAATGTAGGTCAGGTCTTTCAATACCGGGTATGGAATAGGGTAATGCCGTTGCCCGAAAGCATAACACACAACGGCCATCAAAAAATAAACAATAAGCGTAACCCAACTGCTGCCTTCAAAGCCGGCTATGGGTATGAGTATGTAGTTTAACACGATTGTGAGCAACGCTCCACCTCCGGCAATCCACGTGCTGAAGTGTGTTTTATCGGTGAGCTTATACCAGATGGACACGTTATAGTAAATGCCGAGAAAGAGATTAGCCAATAAAAGTATGGGCACCACATGCATGCCGGTTCGGTATTCAGGCCGCCTGAGAATGTGTTCCAGTACATCGAGGTTAATGCTTACGGCTAATAGAATGATACAACCAAACAGGATAAAACCATGCGAGACTTTGCTGAACAATTGCGGTGAATTTTTGTCGGCTGCGCGCGAAAAGAAAAAAGGTTCGGCTGCATACCGAAACGCCTGAACGGCCAACGTCATGAACACGGAGAATTTATATACCGCACCAAAAACACCAAGCGCTTCTTCGCTGGTCATGCCCGGATAAAAATTATCAGGTAACCAAAAACGTAACGCCCATCGCGAAAGCATTTCATTCGTGACCCAAGCTAATCCTGCAAACAGGATGGGATAGGCATAGATGAGCAATGGCTTAAGCTTTCCCCACTGAAACGTGATTTTTAGCTTTCGAAGCACACTCCAGAGCAAGAAGATCAACGCAGCATTAGCCAACAGGTTTGAAAGGAACACATAATCCACACCCAGCGAGGCATCATAGAAGGAATGGACGTATGGTTTAAGGAATGTAAATACATCGCCTCGTAAAATAGCCGGACAAAGGCTGAGAAAGAAAAGATTAAACCCGATGTTCAACCCAATGTTGGCGAATTTGGCAATGGCAAATTGTTTGGATTTGCCCTCCAGCCGCAGTTTGGCAAACGGTATAGCCAGCACGGCATCGATGGCCAGAATAAAAGCAAACCAGATCACGAAATTTTCCTTGCCCGGATATTGCAGGTAGGCAACAATAGGCGTAGCGAAAAGAATAAGCGCGCCTGAAAAAAGGATGCTGGAGAGGAGGATGCAACTGGTGGTGAGGTTAAAAATCCTGGGTTCTTCTTCCTTGTTCAGGGTAGCAAAACGGAAATAGGCGGTTTCCAGTCCGTAGATGTATAAAACATTGAAAAACGCGGCATACGCATAGATTTCGGTTACTACACCGTATTCGCCAGTGGCAAAAACATAGGTGTAATAGGGTACCAACAGGTAGTTGAGTAACCGGCCAAGAATACTGCTTGCTCCGTAAATTATCGTATCGCCTGCGAGCTTTTTAAGACCACTCATTACATCCCAAATTGGTAATTCATTGTCCAAATTTGGCAATTTTACGCACCATTCCGCGGGATTTAAAAGTCAAATTGCCCTGAACCCTGAATAATCGTACACGAGAAAGATTGGAGTTGATATTGTATTAAGATAGGAGAAAGTCCTACTTTTGGGGCATTTGAGCTTTATGAAATTACCAAAACAACTACTGATAGCACCGCTTATGCTGGTTTTATCCGCTTGGATAACAACAGGTTGGGCGCAGACGTGTACCATTACTGCCTCTGGTGGGTGGAATACCAGAACCTGTCAGGAAACAGGCTCCGCTCCAACTGCTGGGGTGACAATCATTATACAAGCCGGAGTTACTGTTACCACAAACAGTAACAACCAAGTGCTTCATACAGGAAACGTGGTTGTTTTTGGTACACTGAATATAGATCATAACAATGTCAGGCTTAATGGAAATCTTATAGTTGAAAACGGGGGAAGGGTTAACTTAACGGGAAATCTTAGCTTAGGTACTACTGGCGGATGTGGCTATACTGTTGTTGTGAAAGCTGGCGGTTTAATAGATGTTGGAACAACAGGATCTGATAGATTAAGTATTTGTGGTGAATTGATAACGCGAGGTGGTGGTGGCTGCAATCCTTATCCCGCTGGTCCTCCACATTATTGTGAGCCTGCAGGAGGTTTTACTGGCCCTACGGGTTTTGATGAGGACGGTTACAATGCAACATTACCTGTTAAATTGGCTTTGTTTCAAACTGAGATTGTTGGAGAAGCAATTCAGGTAAAGTGGGCAACCTCAAAAGAAGAAGGATTTGATTACTTCCTTATTCAGCATTCAAATAACGGAAACAACTTTTCTGACCTTGCATCGCTACCAGGCGCTGGTTACGATATCGATACGTATAAGGAGTATTTATATGAACACAACAATCCGGTTGTAGGAACTAACTACTACCGATTAAAAGCCGTTGATCTGGATGGTTCCTATGAATACTTTGGACCAATAGCACAAATTTTTTCCGGTGCACGTAGTGTGAAGGTTTACCCGAATCCCTCAAATGGTGAGTTTATTAATGTCGACCTGAACTTTAATCCTTCTGAAGGATCGCGCCTTGCGATTTTAAATACCCAAGGTGTAGAAGTGATGAACCTGATAGGTGTAGGTCCGAGCAATCGCGTTGAACTGAACTCGCTTACGCCCGGCATCTACATGCTCAAATTCAGCTCCCATGAGTTGACCGAATTGCGAAAATTCATCGTTAGGTAAGCACTCCATTGGTCTCAAAATTGGAATTATTCTCAGAATAATGGGAATATTTTGTTGATCAATATAAGTAAATTCAGATTATTATTCTTGTTTAAGCATTATTTTAAGAATAATGTTCTGTAACATCACCCAACCACACTAGTTCCTTTCAACCTGTTTCGGTGGCATTGTTTTCGGACCTACCGAGCCAAACAATCCCACGGAAATGAAAAACATGTTGAATAAAATGAGTGCTAAAAATATCGGTTGGTCTGTGCTGCTTCTGCTGGCGGTACAGGTTTCATACAGCCAAAACTATACGTCTGTTGCCAGTGGCGCCTGGACTACCGCTGCGAACTGGAACAATACATCAGGTTGGGGTGGAGCTACTCCTTCTTTGTCGTACACTTCAGGTACTATCAATGTTAATCATAACATGACTATTGCCAGTGCAGCCTCTTTTGGTGGATCCGGTTTCAATGTTGCCTCAGGCGCTACTATTACCGCAAATGCTAACTTCACTATTTCAAATGGTACGGCTAATATTAATGGTAATCTGAATGTAACCGGAGACTTTACGGCCTCTAACGGAACAACCAATGTTTACGGAACGGTAACGGCTACTGGCAATCTGGCCATAAGCGGTGGCGCAACCGTGAATGTGTATGGTACACTTATCATTTCAGGCAATGCTCAACTCAATGCAAATCTGCGTGTACATCCGGGAGGTAAGGTCGTAGTGGAGGGTAGTGTAACTGTAGTAAGCTCAACCTATTTAACCATTGGAACGGCTGTAGCCCCTCCACCGTATGCCGACATGGTCATTTACCAGAATCTTGTCCAACAAGGAAGCGGTGACGTTACCATTAACCGCAACGGACGTCTTGCTGTTTTTGGAAATGTAACCGATAGCGGTGGCGGTGGAAGTTTCATACAGGTTAACAATGGTGGGCAAGCGTATGTGCATGGTAACATTACATATTCAGGAGGCGGAAGCTCAATTCAAAATAACAACACAACAAATCCTTATGGCTTGTATGTAAACGGAACAGCAACCTCATCCGGTGGTGGAGGATCAGTAACTGGAAACATGGGCGATCAGCAAACCATGCAGAATACCAATCCCAATTTCTTTACCTGGGTATCTTCACAGCCTAATAGCCCCATGCCGGTAACATTGGTTTACTTTCAACTTGAGGTTAGGGATAACAACACGGTTGAACTGATGTGGGCAACATCAATGGAGCAGGATTTTGATTACTTCGAAATTGAACGCTCAACGAACGGAATTGATTTTGTTGTAATCGGAAACCAATCCGGTGCCGGATATAATACAGAGACGCTTCAGCGATATAATTTTACAGATGCAAACCCGATCAGCGGCTCAAATTACTACCGCTTGAAAGCCATTGATCTGGATGGATCGTTTGAATACTTTAACATTGTTTTTGCGCAAATCAAAGCCGATAGGCAGCTAAGCATTTATCCGAACCCTTCGGATGGCAGAAGAATAACAACCCAGTTGAACTTTGAACCGTTGCACAACGCGAAAATTCAGGTGAGTGATTTGACGGGCACTGTTGTGGCTGAAACGATCGTATCAGGTGTTGAAGTTGATGTGGAGTTCTCAACACAATTGAAGCCTGGTATTTACCTGGTAACCTACTACGCACAAGGCTTTAAGCACACTGAGCGTTTGCTTGTGCGTAATTAATGTCCATCTCAAAAATCAGTTTCACTTGTCAGCCTGAGCTTGTCGAAGGCTATTTCGAGTTACCAAAGTCGGTTTCGACAGGCTCAACCTGACAATGGTGTATTTTTGAGTCATCGCCCGAGTCCTCGAGGCGATCAAACTAAGTATTGATTTTTTAAGCTTCCTGGGCCAAAAGCTCAGGAAGTTTTGTTAGGATCTCTTCCGTCATCTCAGCAAGACCAAACTGGTGTTGCCAGCCCCAATCTTTACGGGCAGCCGAATCATCAATGGATTGTGGCCAACTGTCGGCAATGCCTTGCCGGAAGTCTGGGTCGTAAGTAATAGCGAAATCAGGAATGCGTTTTTTTATTTCCGCAGCAATCTCTTTGGGTGAGAAGCTCATGGAAGCAATGTTGTAGCTGGATCGGATCTTTACTTTTTCTGCGGGGGCTTCCATTAAGTCAAGCGTGGCTTTCACTGCATCGTCCATGTACATCATGGGCAGGTAGGTATCTTCTTTCAAAAAGCACTCGAACTTTTTATCCGTCAGTGCTTTAAAGAAAATATCTACGGCATAATCGGTGGTGCCGCCACCCGGTTTGGTTTTATAACCAATCAATCCAGGATAGCGCAAGCTGCGCACATCCACCCCTTTGTTTCTAAAGTACCAATCGCACCAGCGTTCTCCTGCAAATTTGCTGATGCCGTAAATAGTGGTTGGATCCATGATGGTGTCCTGCGGTGTATTCTTTTTAGGCGTTGTAGGACCAAAGGCTGCAATGGAGCTTGGCCAATACACGCGATCGAGTTTAAATTCCACAGCCGCATCTAACACGTGTACAAGTCCATCCATGTTCAGGTGCCACGCAAATTTCGGATTCTTTTCACCAGTAGCCGAAAGCACGGCAGCGAGGTGATACACCTGGGTGATTTCATTTTTCTTGATGAAGTCAAACAACGGTTTTTGTTTTAACACATCCAGTATCTCAAAATTGCCTTGGGCAAGTATCCCTTGGGGGTCTTTAATATCGGTAGCAATTACATTTTCTTTTCCGTACAGGTTCCAAAGTCCTTGCGTAAGCTCGGAGCCCAGTTGACCGCCTGCGCCTATAACTAAAATCTTGTGCTTCTTCATGGTAGTGATTGGGCCCGAAAGTTACAGAATTTTACTTTTTTCCTATCGGTTGTTAGGCTCAGTTTTCGGGGAAGCGATTAACTTTGCGACCTTACAAATAGTGTCAGGTTGAGCCTGTCGAAACCTGACACATTACCCAACGTCAGCCTTCGACAGGCTCAGGCTGACAATTTGATTCAGTTATGTATAAAAAGCTAAAACCCGTATTGGAAAAAGAACTGGCCTCTATTAAAGAAGCCGGATTGTTCAAGAAGGAACGCATCATCATTTCCCCGCAAGGGGCTGATATAAAAATTGAAGGAGGTAAAGAAGTCATTAACTTCTGCGCCAACAATTACCTGGGGCTTTCTTCGCATCCACGGGTAATTGAAGCGGCCAAGCGCGCCATCGATACACATGGTTTCGGCATGTCATCCGTTCGGTTTATTTGTGGTACGCAAGATATTCACAAAGAACTGGAGCGTAAGATTTCAGAATTCCTCCACATGGAAGATACCATTTTATACGCTGCGGCTTTTGATGCGAACGGTGGCGTGTTTGAACCGTTGCTGGGCGCTGAAGATGCGATCATCTCTGACGAATTAAACCATGCCTCCATTATTGATGGTGTGCGTCTATGTAAAGCCATGCGGTATCGCTATAAGCACAACGATATGGCCGATCTTGAAAAGCAACTTCAGGATGCTAAAGCTGCGGGTGCCAAACAAATTCTCATTGTAACAGATGGTGCTTTTTCGATGGACGGCACAATAGCTCAGATGGATAAGATCTGTGATCTGGCCGATAAGCATGAAGCGCTGGTGATGACGGATGAATGTCACTCCACAGGATTTTTAGGAAAAACCGGCAGAGGTGTTCCGGAGTATCGTGGGGTGATGGATCGGGTTGATATTATTACCGGAACGTTAGGTAAAGCATTGGGTGGTGCATCAGGTGGTTTTACATCAGGTAAGAGGGAAATTATTGAAATGCTGCGTCAGCGTTCGCGTCCGTATTTGTTTTCCAACACGTTGGCACCGTCCATTGTAGGTGCTTCTATTGAGGTGTTCAACATGCTTTCCGAAACAACTGCGTTGCGCGATAAACTTGAGCAAAACACAAAGTACTTCCGCAATGAAATGACTGATGCTGGTTTCGATATTAAACCGGGTGAACATCCGATCGTTCCGATTATGCTGTATGAAGCTCCACTGGCTCAAAAGTTTGCTGAAAAATTATTGGAGAGAGGTATTTATGTAATCGGTTTCTTCTTTCCGGTAGTTCCAAAAGGACAAGCGCGCATTCGCGTTCAGCTATCAGCGGCTCATGAAAAGCACCACCTTGATAAGGCTATTGCAGCTTTTACCGAGGTGGGTAAGGAGTTGGGTGTTTTGAAATAGGTATCGCATAGAAAAACTTTATGTGGGTTATCCGTAAAATTTCTTAATCTGAATTCGCGGTAGTTTGAATCACATAAACACATGGCGCGCATAGGATCTTTCTTGAATCTCTATGTGGTCTATGAGCCTATGTGGTTTTTAGGATTTTGACAGGATGCTCAATAAATTTTGTTCAGCCTACAAATGCGGTCAGCGAGACAAAGACTGTGAGAAGGTGGTCTAAAATAATTTTTCCGCTTATCAAAGTTCATGGTTTAGGTTATTGAAAGTGCTTATCTTGACTGGCACAAACCTAAGTCATGAAAACGTTTACCACACTATTCTTTTTGCTTATTGCTTTCTGCTTTTCAGCAGAGGCGCAGCGCGCGAAATCACAAACAGCTCCAGCACCACCATCAACTGATTATAACGAGTACTTCAAAGCCATGAAATGGCGAAGTATTGGGCCGTTTCGTGGAGGCCGCTCCAATGCGGCCAGCGGTGTTGTGGGTGATCCGGTAACTTATTATATGGGTACTACCGGTGGAGGAGTCTGGAAAACCGATGATGCCGGAACAACCTGGAAAAATATTTCAGATGGTTACATGAAAACCGGATCGGTGGGAGCGATAGCTGTTTCCGAAAGCGACCCGAACATCGTGTACGTAGGTATGGGCGAGCACGCCATTCGGGGTGTGATGACGCATCATGGTGATGGCATGTATAAATCGCATGATGCCGGAAAAACATGGATCAAACTGGGGTTGGAAGCTACGCAGCATATAGCGCGTGTAATCATTCATCCAAAAAACCCAGACATTGTTTGGGTGGCTGCGCAAGGTGCGCTGTACAGTTCATCCACTGATCGGGGAATTTACAAGACTACCGATGGTGGAAAATCATGGAGAAAAGTTTTATACATAGATGATAAAACCGGGGGTTCTGAACTCTCCATCGATTTTAATAATCCGCAAGTATTATATGCCGCCATGTGGGAGCATGGCCGACTGCCCTGGAAGGTGATCAGCGGTGGTCCAGGAAGTGGTTTGTATAAATCAGTTGATGGTGGTGAAACATGGTCGCAAATTCACGATGGCCTTCCAAAGGAATTAGGCAAGATGTCTATTGCGGTAAGCCGCTCCAATTCAGAAAAGGTATATGCACTGATTGAAAGCGATTCTGATCGTGAGTTAGGAGGTCTGTTTATATCCGACAATGCCGGAAAAAACTGGAGGCGCATTTCGAATGATCACCGGCTGGTACAACGTGCATGGTATTATATAGAGTTATACATCGATCCGAAAGATGAATTGACGGTTTATGTGTTAAGCGCTCCATTTCTTCGTTCATTGGATGGTGGTGTAACCTGGGAGAATATGCCAGGTGTGCATGGTGATTATCACGATTTATGGATCAATCCGGGTAATCCAAACAATATGGTTATAGCTAATGATGGAGGTGCCTCCATTAGTTTCAATTATGGAAAAACATGGTCATTCCAAAACATGATGCCAACAGCTCAATTGTATCGCATTAATGTAGATAATGCATTTCCCTACCGGATTTATGCGGGCCAGCAAGATAATACCTCAGTAGTAATTGCCAGTCGTGAGTTGGGCAGCAGCGGAATTTCACGTGAGAGTTGGACAGCCTCGGCTGGTGGTGAGAGTGCGTTTCTGGCTTTCAATCCGGATGATCCGCGCTATGTGCTGGGTGGAAGTTACCTCGGTACTATTGAAGTGTTGGACACGAAAGCCAAAGCGGGTACCAACATCATGGCTGCACCCATACAATATTTAGGTCGTGATTCGAAGGACATGAAATATCGTTTTAACTGGAACGCACCCATCATCTGGTCAAAGCATGAATCGAATACCTATTACCACGGAGCGCAAGTATTATTAAAAACCACCGACATGGGAAAAACGTGGTCGGAAGTTTCACCTGATTTAACCCGTAATGAAAAAGAGAAGCAAGGAAAAATGGGTGGACCTTATACAAACGAAGCGGTGGGCGCGGAAAATTACGGAACATTAAGTTATGTGATCGAGTCGCCTCATGAAAAAGGTGTGATCTGGACGGGCAGCGATGATGGCTTGGTTTACCTGACACGCGATGGTGGCGCAACCTGGAAAAATGTAACGCCAGTTGGACTGAAAGAATGCCTGATCAACGCCATTGATGTTTCTCCGCACGATCCGGCAACGGCTTACATGGCCACCACACGCTACAAGTTTAACGATCATGCGCCTGGGCTTTATAAAACAACGGATTACGGAAAAACATGGACAAACATTTCAAAAGGAATCCCCAACAATGCATTCACCCGTGTGGTGCGAGAAGACGATGTTCGTAAAGGTCTACTTTTTGCTGGTACGGAGTTGGGTTTGTTTATTTCGTGGAACGATGGAGCATCCTGGCATCCGTTCCAACTTAATTTACCGATTACGCCCATTACAGATTTAAAAATTCATCAGGGTAATCTGATCGCGTCAACCTCAGGAAGATCGTTCTGGATTTTTGACGATTTAAGCTTGTTGCGTCAATTCAAGAATGAAACAAACTCATTTGCCTTGTTTAAACCTACCGATGCTGTTTTAGTGAATGGTTCAAGTCAGTTGGATCGAAACGATCCTGAGTTTGATGGAACGCATCCGTATGCAGGAGTTAATCCTTCAACCGGTGTAGTGTTGTATTATAATCTTCCCGAATTGAAAAAGGGTGAGCATATATCACTAGAGATTAAAGATGCGCAAGGCAACCTGGTTCGCTCTTATACTTCTGTTAAAGATTCAATATTTAAAAGTTACGATGGCGGCCCTTCGCCCGAACCGGTTATGGCAAAAGCAAAAGGACTGAACCGGTTTGTTTGGAACATGCGGTACCCAACCATGCCGGGTGCTCATGGTGTTTATATTGAAAGCAGCTTCCGTGGCCATAAAGCCATTCCGGGAAAATATTCAGCAACGTTGAAAGCAGGAGGTCGAACATCCACGGTTGACTTTCAGATTCTTTCCAATCCATTGTATCCAACGGATGCCGCAACCTATCAGGAGTACCATGTATTGATGAGCAAAATGGAGAAGGAAGTTTTTACGATGCACAACCTGGTAAATACTCTTTTTGAAAAACAAAATCAACTGAATCAATTGGTATCATCCCTTCCTGCTTCTGAGAAATTCAATGCATTAAAAACTGAAGGGAGAGCATTGATAGAAAAATTGAAGGCGTGGGATGACGATATGGTGCAGCGTAAGTCAAAGGCATACGATGATGTGGAGAACTTCCCAAATAAATTTACAGCCAACTATTTATTTATGATAAATCAAACGGAAAGCGATATACCCCGTGTAAATAAGCCTTCCTTAGATAGATTAGATGAGCTTACCAAAGAATGGAATGCATTGCACAATCGGGCAAAGGAGTTGTTGGAGAAAGACATCCCGACTATTAATCAGAAGTTTTGGGCGGCTGGTGTTGGAGCAATTTGGAAGGAATAAAAGTCAGCCTTCCACAAGCTCAGGCTGACATGGAGAATTTTTGAAATTCCGTTTTAGCTTACTTCTCCTCTAAAATAATCGGAAAGTCTTGCCCGCGCGAAAATGTATATGGGTACTGGGGCTTTCCTTTTAATTTTCTGGTCATTTCCGGAACCTGATCATCAATGTACGATTTCAATTCGTAGATGGTCACTTTCCCATCGCGTGGAGCGCCATCGGCTTCACCACTTAGTGCCTGAATCAAAACATATGTAAATAGCCCATGTCCGAGTTCAGCAAACTCCGTGGCAAATTGTTCGCTGCCGGCTGAAGCCATTACATGAATACCGGCACTTCTCGAAAGTTGTGCAATTGCTTTTTCTTCAGCCGCTCCACGGTTAGCCAATAATTCAACCGAACCACCTGATTGACACGCATCCATCACGATCAATTGTTTCAGTGCCTTGATGGATTTGAATTTTTCCTGAAGTACGGAAGCTTCCAATGCTTCTTTTTGCAGGGCTGCTAAATCGTATAACCGCAAACTTTCAGTTGGGATGAGAAAGAACCGATTGTCCACCATGCTGCCATGGCCTGCATAGTAAAATATGAACACATCTTCTGCATGAATTTTTTGCGATAAATCCTCAAGTGCCTTTAATATATTTTGCCGTGATGCTTCATCATCATATAAGGCATGAAGTTCAATATCCCCAAAAAGATTCTTTGATTTTTCATCCAATACTTTGATAAAGGATTCAGCGTCCGGTTTGGCATAGTTTAAATTCAACCTTGGATTTTTATATTGATTGATGCCTACTGCGAGAATATAGCATTTACTGTTTTTGGTAAGCACATCCGAAGTAACTTCAGCGGAAGCGGGTTCTGAATCAACACGACTTTTGTTGCTGACAATGGCTGTGAATGAATTTTGTCCGCCTACCAGATTAATGATTTGCTTGTACGTGGTGGAGGCATCTTTTCCTGAAGGCATTTTAAGCTCTGCCCGGTTAATGGCTATGTTCTTTCCATTATGGAACAACCTCAGGTTTTCCACCCCGCCACCGTTGTCGGTTAGTTTAACGTACACTTCAATTTTTGTCGGATCGCTGGAAGGAAGCGTGGCCAATTTTACGCCAGGAGGGGGCGAGGTTTTTAATTTTCCTTGAATGCCGGATGAACCGCCACTGCTGCCCCGGGTTTGAAAAAGTTTCGGCAACAGATCGGGACGATAGAATTCATCAAAAAACTGATTGACTGAGTAGGTTGTCATGCCGCTTACGAAATGAATGTACTGCCTTGCGTTTTGTGTTCCGCTGAAATAACCTTCCGGGTTCTTCACCATCCAATCGCGCTCGCCTAAATGGATATGTTCAAAAAATTCTTTGCTGGAAGAAAGATCCCAGAACTTGCTAACACCATCCAGGCTATGGCTGATCAGCATTTTATTATCCGGACTAAACAACAAAGAAGTTACTTCAGCATTGTGCCCTTCCAGTTTGCGAAGCAATTTGCCGGTAGCAATATCCCAAACCCTGATAGCGCGATCAGCACCAGCAGAGTAGATCAATTTTCCATCGTTGCTGAGGGTTGCAATGTGGACAGCGCCCCGATGATCTATGAATTTTTTTAGCATAAGACCTGTAGCAATATCCCACAACCGGATGCTGCCGTCCCAACTAGTGCTGAGCAATGATTTTTCGTCAGCGCTAACCTGTATGGAAGAAATCACATTCGTATGACCAATGAATGAACGAACGGAAGATTTTGTGTCAAGCTCGACCATTTGCAGACTGTTATCTAACTGTGCTGTAAACAAGTATAAATCGTTGGGGTGAAAGGCGAGGTTGTACACCGAGTTATTTTGAAAATCCCAGTATTGCACGGTTTTGCCAAGGTTCAGATCATACACACGCATGGTTGCATCCCAGCTTGAGCAGGCAAACATCGTTTCATCGTTACTGAATTTGATTGAAAAGATGGGTTCGCGATGCGGTTTAAAAGTTCGAATGGAGTCACCGGTTTGTACATCCCACAAGATCACCTTTCCATCGCCACCACCGGTAAGCATAAAGCGTCCGTCTTTCGATAGATCATAGCTCAACACCGCTTTCGCATGACCGGAATACTCCATAACCTGTTGGCCACTGGCAATGTCCCATCGCTTTACACGTGTTCCGAATTTTCCTTTGATGAGTTGCTTGCCATCTTTTGTTATCATCAAGTGATTTTTAAATCGCACATACCGTGCAATGGCCGATTGCCAATAGAAGTTCGGGTCATACGTTAAGCCTCCCTTATCACGTTGGTTGAGTAGTCCGGTCAACTCCTGTATTTTTTTATTTTGATCAATATCCCATGCAAAGGCAGTATTGTTATCGCATGTAACCAGCAGGTTGCGACTATCCAGCGAAAATGCAACGCTATGAAAATCAGCCTGACGTTCAGCTGCCAGCTGTATCAATTCTTTGCCGGTTGATTCTTCCCAAATCCGAACGTCTTTTTCTGTAGCCCGTGCCAACCACTTTCCATCAGCACTTATGGCCAGCGCGGTTAAAGTGTTCTCCGTATCTTCCTCATATACTTTAATAAGGTTGCCCGTGGCTACATCGTGCTTTTTCACTTGCCCGCGATGTGCTGCCGTATAAATAAACTTACTGTCGGGACTGAACACCACTTTCGTGGCACAGCCTCCACAAAAACCTTCCGGTATTTCAAACTTGTGCACCAGTCTCCAATCATTGGTTTGGTATACCTGTGCAACACGGTTATCCTCGCCTAATGCAATCCAATTTCCATCCGGACTCATGGCTATATCAATTCCGCGTCCTAATCCTTTATCCGGATTAATGCGAATTTTTGCAACAACACGCCTGGTTTTATAATCGTATACGCGGGCAGTATCTCCATAGCCGGATGTACTGTTGGCGGCAACAACAAAAAATCGTCCTTTTGGATCAAAGGCTACATCGGTAACCACGCCATTGTCGGGATTGGGGATGTTATACAGTTCTTTTCCTGTAAGCAGATCCCAAATGCGGGTCGTCTTATCATAACTTCCGGTGATGAGCAGTTTTCCATCAGCAGAAATATCCAGCGCGTTAATAGTGTGTTCATGCCCCAAGAAACTTCTTACTTCACGCCCCGAACGTAAATCCCAAAGCTTAGCTGATTTATCCTTGCTGCCGGTTACAACAAAATTACTATCCGGACTTATGGCAATAGAAACAACAGCAAGTTCATGTCCTTTTTGAATGATGGTTTCAAGCTGTTGACTTTTGCTATGCGTGACTATGCACAGGCATGCAAGTACTGCCACAATGTTTTTCATAGATAAAGATTTTTGAATCAGGTTTGTGAAATCTTCTAAGCCTTAACACCATTCTTGTTTGCAGGCACCTCCTCTTCGCTTGCAGCCTGCTCCCAGTTTGATGGCTCGGTATTGTTCAGGTATTCCATTATTTTTTGTTCAACCTGTTTAAGCTTTAATGCTTTTAGAAACTTACCATTTCTGGCAAGTATTAATCGTCCGGTTTCTTCCGAGATGGCCATCACCAGGGTATCGGTACTTTCCGACATGCCTACTGCTGCCCGATGGCGCATGCCGAAATGGGCAGGAAGGTGATCGTTTTCACTGACGGGCAACACACAACGTGCAGCTTTGATTCTTCCTTTGTAAATAATAATAGCGCCATCGTGTAACGGACTGTTTTTATTGAAGATGGAGATAAGCAATGATTTTGTAATCTCGGCATCCAGCGGATCACCGGTTTCAGCATAGAACTTCAACGCGGTATCGCGGGTAAACACAATGAGCGCACCGGTTTTGGTGCCTTTCAATGTTTTTGTCGCTTCGATGATTTGCTGTACATCAGTTTCATCATTTGATTCACCACGCCAGTTAGCCAGTGTTTTTAAAAAATTTTCCCGGAATTCCGTCCCTCGTCCGATTACCAACAGAAATTTTCGTATTTCCGGTTGAAAGAGGATGATCATGGCCAGCACGCCTACGCCCATAAATTGGCCCAGTATAGTGGCCAGCAGTTCCATTTGTGCAGCGCGCATAATCAGGTAAATAAGATAGAGCGCCAGGATGCCTAAAAAGATGTTTACTGCAATACTTCCGCGAATCAGCTTGTACACCTGGTACAACAATATGCTTACGAGGCCAATATCCACCAGGTCAACCCACGTAACATCCAGAAAGCCGATTTTAAACAGGAAAATCATTGATGTAAAGGTACTAAACTCTGCCTTCAGCTTGGGTGAGGCGTGCAAAAAGTTTCACGGTTTCAACGGCTTCTTTCACATCATGTACGCGAAGAATGGATGCACCCTTTAATAGCGCAACCATATTCAGCGCAGTGGTTCCGTTCAGCGCATGCTCCGGTGAAGCTTGCAGGGTTTTCCAGATCATGGATTTGCGGGAGACACCTATCAACAAGGGTTTACCCAGTATGCTTAACATGTTCAGGCTATTCATCAATTGAAAATTCTGGTCGATGGTTTTGGCAAAACCAAATCCAGGATCGATGACGATATCTTTTACTCCAGCCATTTGCAGGGCAACAATTTTCTGATGAAAGTACGCGATGATTTCATGTTCCAGGTTATTATAGTCCGCCAGACTGGTCATGGTTTCCGGTGTTCCTTTCATGTGCATGCAGATATAGGGTGCCTGAAGTTGCGCAACCGTGTTGTGCATTTCAGAATCCAATTCGCCACCCGAAATGTCGTTGATCATATCTGCTCCGGCATCAACAGCCTTTCGGGCAACGGATGACCGAAAGGTATCAATTGAGATGACTGCTTCCGGAAACCTTTTCCGGATTCCTGTTATCGGGTGCACTACACGATGTACTTCTTCCTCTTCTGCAATGTGTTCTGCTCCGGGTCGTGAAGAGTACCCACCAATATCAATTATGGAAGCGCCATCCGTCAGCATTTTTTCAACATGGTTCAGAATGTCTTTTTCATCCGTTTGTCGGCTACCGGTATAAAAACTATCGGGAGTGATGTTTATTACGCCCATAACCAGCGGAGTATCCAGGGTGAGTAACCGCCCGCCTATGTTCAGTGTTTTGTTTGTTGAAAATGCTGTATTTTGCCCCGCTGAAATCATGATACACGAAAAAACTGCCACCGAATATAAGCAGGTGATTGCCACCTGCAAAGCGTTGTTTCTTAAGAAGACAAAAGATTATGGAACGGCCTGGCGCATTTTGCGATTACCGGCCATTACCGATCAGATTTTCATTAAGGCCAAGCGCATTCGCAGCATCCAGGAAAAGGGTGCACAGCGCGTGGGCGACCCGATTGCTGATGAGTTTGTCGGGATAATTAATTATTGTGTGATCGCCTTGCTTCAATTGCAACTTCAGCAATCGACTAATACCGAATTAACGGTTGAGGAGGTTGAGCCACTTTACGATGCGGCAGTTAATGAGACGTATAGCCTTCAGCAGGATAAGAATCATGACTATGGAGAGGCCTGGCGCGATATGCGTGTAGAATCCATGACAGACATAATTCTTATGAAATTGTTAAGGGTGAAACAAATTGAAGATAACGAAGGTAAAACACTGGTGAGTGAAGGTGTAAAAGCCAACTACCAGGATATGATCAACTATGCTGTGTTTTGTTTAATCAAGCTGAAAGAAAATTAAGCGTATGAGAAAGTACATTGATGTCTTTTCACGGATTTTTGTTGGTGGGTTATTCATTTTTTCCGGTTTGATAAAACTGAACGATCCGGTTGGAACTGAAATTAAACTTGAAGAATATTTCGAAGTTTTTTCAGCTGATTTTGGCTCATTTTTCAAAGTCTTTATTCCGTATGCCTTACACATCGGGTTAGTACTGGTTGTACTTGAAGTTGTGCTGGGCGTTGCCGTACTCATTAACTACCGCATGCGGCTAACTACAACGGTGCTGTTGTTGCTCATTATTTTCTTCACGTTTTTAACGGGCTATTCAGCCATTTTAAACAAAGTAACCGATTGCGGATGCTTTGGCGATGCCATTAAATTAACTCCGTGGCAATCCTTTTATAAGGATCTCATTCTGATCGTATTCATTTTGCACTTGTTCTGGCACCGGAAATCGTATGATGCAGTGTTGCGCACGCGAGAGGGGCATGCCGTAATTCTTGGTGTTACCTTGATCAGCTTTTTCCTGGGCATCTATGCTATTCGCCATTTGCCGTTTATTGATTTCCGCGCCTACAAAATCGGAAATAACATTCCGGAGCAAATGAAGTTACCCCCTGATGCCAAACGCGACAGCGTGGTGATGACTTTTATCTATGAACAGGCAGGCGTACGTAAGGAGTTTACTATGGATCAACTCAGTCAGGTGGACTCAACGTATACGTTCATTGATCGGGTTGACAAGGTGATTCGCGAAGGTGATCGTCCGAAGATCATTGACTACCGGATTGAAAGTCCGGAAGGAGAGGATTACACCCAGCAAACATTTAGTGGCGCCAAGCTTTTAATCGTGATGTATAACGTGCAGCAGGCTTCTGAAAAAAATACTGATCGTATTTCAAAATTAATTAAAGATATGGAAGGCACGGCCGAATCAATTATTCTCACCTCTTCTTCTTCGGCTGAAGTTGAAACCTTCCGGCATGAACATCAATGGGCGGCTCCTTATTTCTTTGCTGATGCCACGGTGTTGAAGACCATCATTCGTTCAAATCCTGGTCTTACCCTTTGGGTTGATGGTACAGTAAAGGGAATGTGGCATTACAATGATGTGCCCACAACTGAGGAACTCAAGAAGTTAATTACAGGTTCGTGAAGCTATTTTTAATTGGTTTACCCGGCTCCGGAAAAACTACGCTCGGAAAGAAGGTCGCTACGTATCTGCAAACGCCATTCTTCGATTTGGATGAAGAGATAGAACGTTTAGCCAATAAGCCTGTGCGGGAAATTTTCGCTGGTGAGGGTGAGGCTGCTTTTCGCAGAATGGAATCTGAGACGCTACAAAAACTTATAGAAGAAAACAGCGATTTTGTAATGGCCACAGGTGGCGGTGCACCTTGTTTTCATGATGGAATTAGTATTATGAACCAGGCAGGTGTAACTGTTTTTCTGGATGTTCCGGTTTATGAACTTGAGAAACGCCTGCAAGCTGAGCAGAAACAAAATCGTCCTTTACTTTCGGGAACAAAATCAATTGCTGAAACATTGAACGCGTTGCGCGAGACGCGTATCTCGTTTTATGAAAAGGCCCGAATCTCTATTCATGAAGATCAGCCGGATGTAATGACAATTATTACCCGCCTGGCTCGCTAAAACGTAAAGCCTACGGTAAGCATGCCTGTTGTTAGTGAATTGCTCAGGTCAACCCGGGGGCCGGTGTTGTTTTGAAAGACATACGGACTGTATTCACTTGTTCCGGAAGAACGCAGAAGGGCAAAGTCAATAAAGAATTTGGTTAACCGTAAACCTATTCCTGCGCTAACGGTTTGGATACTTCGATTAGTATCAACAACCGAAGTATTGTACGGATTGCTTTGCACATTATAACCTGCCCGGAATCGCAAGGCCTCAAGGCGAAACTCAGCGCCAATACGGTAATTGATGGTATTTTTATAGGAAGCCAGGATGGCATCGTTCTCACCATCGAATGAAATGCCGCTGATATCGGAAGCATACTTGGCCTTTCTATAGTTGATAAACTCAACATCACCTGAAATAAAGCCATAGTTCGAGAGGAAGAATGCTGTGCCCAATGAAAGTTTCATGGGGGTGGTGAGGTTGTATTCTGCAATTACAGGTTCAAAAGATTCAAAGCTCTCTGAGTTAAGTATATTTCCGGTTCCCAGGTAATTATAATTATTCCACTGTGTGCTTACCCGTGCATTATAACTATCCGTAATTTGATAGTATGTTGGTGTTGCGAATGACGCTCCCACCTGAAGGAAATCTACAGGCCTGAAGATTACCCCGAGCGTAAGGTTAACACCTGTTCCTTCAATGTCAATGGTTTCTTCCATTAGCAGATTATCCAATGGATTGAAATCAGGATCCAATTCAAAGAAAAAATCGGACTCTGAGTAAGTTGAGGTAAATGTGTATCGCAAGGTTGAAATGCCAACATTAGCTCCAAAAAAGAATTTATCCTTGTAGTTTCCGCCATAGGCAAGTGACCATTGATATTGGGCGCCCTTTGTTTTAATTGATCCTTGTCGCTTTAAGTGTCGTATATCATCTGGGTCGGGATATAGCCCCACAACCGAAAAATAGTATCGTTCCGGACCACCATAAAAGGTAGAGTCTTCAAACAAGAAATTACTGTAGGCCAATCCTGTTGGGAAATCACTGTTTAACAAAGCGCTTTCCGAAAGTCCTTGGGCATCCTGAATAAACCAATCAACAATAGATGAAACATTATCGTTACCACTATATCGCATGAACGAATTAAAATCATTCGTCCGCGTCATGCTTATCCCGAACGATCCGCCCCAAAAACCATCCTTGTTGTTTGGCGAATTAAAAACGTAACTCAAGCCAGGAATGGTAAACTTACTGGTTGCTTCCTTTTGGGAAGTTCCGAGGTGATCGGCATCCGTGTTATAGAAATTTATTCCAGGTGTAAACGTAAACTCCGATCGGTTGTACATTCCCAAACCAGCCGGGTTTGAAAGCGCTGAACTGAAATCACCACCCAACGCAACCTGTGCACCACCAAGGGCCTGCATGCGGGCGCTGCCACCGGGGCGTGTACGACTGAACAATAAGGCGTTTTCTACAAAGCTTTGTGCTGCCAGTTCGGTTGAAAGAGACAACACGATGCCTGTGAGTTGTATAAAAACCCTGAATTTCATACCGAATGTTAAGGTTAATTAGTTCCCGCCTCTTGAAGGTCTGGAAGAAGATCCACTGCTTCCTGAACTTGAACTCCGGCTAGGGGTATTTCCACCGCTACTTCCAGAGCTTCGGCTTGGCGAGTAACTGTTATTGTTACCTGAGCTTGAGCTGCGTGTAGGGGAATAACCACTGTTGGTGTTACCGGATGAAGTTGACCTTGTCGGAGAAGAGAAAGTAGAAGAACGACTTTCTCTCATCGTAGAGTTGGTATTGTTGTTCCAGTTCGAAGAATTTGTCGAATTGGAATTCGTATACCCGGAAGTATTTGTTGTTCTGCGGCTCGGACGAACATAATAATCATTCGAAGTCTTATTTCGGCCACCAGCATCACCGTTACCGGAATCGACATTACTGTTTGAACGACTTGGGCGAACATAAGCATTGCTTACCTCAGTTACACCGGCAGAGCTGCGTGTAGGTCGTTTACCGTAATTCGGGCGATTGCCATCACCCACTACAACCACCGTTGTTGGTCTGTACCATCCCTGGTTCCAGTATGACCAGGACGATCCCCAACTGTTGTAGGGATTCATCCACGGATCATTCCATCCCCAACCCCAGTTGTTGCCCCAATTATTACCCCAGGAGTTACCCCAGAAATAACCTGCTGAAAGTGACCAACCGCTTCCCCAGCGATTGCCCCAATATGGATTCATATAACGGTTACCCCAGTATGGATTCATCCAGGGATCATTCCAGCCGTTATAACCCCAGGCATTGTTAAACTGAGGTCCATACCAACTGTTCCAGCCAGCGTTATTGTTGAAGCCGTTGTAATTGTAGCCTGAGTTATAGTTGAAATTATTATTAGATGTAGCTGGTGCATAGCCCTCTACAAAATAATTAGCCTCGTCTTCACTCACCTGATCTGAATACGAACGGGAAATGTATTCCGGGTTTACATTACGAGCCGAATAGCTGTCAGTCGGATTGGTGTATTCATCCAATTGAGTAGGCTCATTAAAATGTTTCTTCTTGAAGTTATCGTAATTGGAAACATAAGTCTGTTCTGTTGCCCGTGTGGCCTCCAGTTTCTCACGATCTTTCGAACGAAAGTAAAGATCATCATTTTCCTGGGCGAAAGCCGCCACACCGGTTAGCATGGTCAATCCTAAAATCAATTTCGTTTTCATAATCGTGGTGTTTAAATCCCCTTACTTTAACTAACGTTTAAACGCGGCAAAAGTATTCACTAAAAGTACGAATTTCTGAGCATTAATTCCGTTAAAAATGCGTTGGCGGCATCTTTAGGGTCTTATCTGCCGTATATTTGCCCCTTAATTTAGAACAAGAATTATACCAACATGGGAAAGGAAATTCCATCGCGCAGTGAAGATTACTCGCTGTGGTACAATGAGTTAGTAAAAAAGGCCGATCTGGCAGAGCATTCGGATGTGCGGGGGTGTATGGTGATTAAGCCATACGGATACAGCATCTGGGAAAAGATGCAACAAGCACTTGATAAGATGTTTAAAGACACCGGGCATGTGAATGCGTATTTTCCATTGTTCGTTCCAAAGAGCATGTTCGAGGCAGAAGAGCAAAATGCGGAAGGTTTTGCCAAAGAATGTGCCATTGTAACGCATTATCGGTTAAAGAATGATCCGAATACAAAAGGAAAACTGATTGTTGACCCTGAGGCTAAGCTTGAGGAAGAACTGGTGGTGCGCCCAACCAGTGAAGCTATCATCTGGAATACGTATAAAAAATGGATTCAATCGTATCGCGACTTACCCATATTGATTAATCAATGGGCAAACGTGGTGCGTTGGGAAATGCGTACACGTTTGTTTTTACGCACAGCAGAATTTCTTTGGCAGGAAGGTCATACCGCACATGCCACAGCCGATGAAGCCGTGAAGGAGACCATTCAAATGCTGGATGTGTATGCCGCTTTCGCGGAAGCGTTTATGGCGATGCCAGTAATTAAAGGTAAGAAGTCAGAAGGCGAGAAATTTCCAGGAGCAGTTGATACCTATTGTATTGAGGCGATGATGCAGGATGGAAAAGCCCTACAGGCTGGAACATCGCACTTCCTCGGACAGAATTTTGCAAATGCTTTCAATGTTCAGTTCACCGGCAAGGACGGCAAGCTTGATTACGTGTGGGGAACATCATGGGGTGTGAGCACGCGTTTAATGGGTGCGTTGATTATGGCACATTCTGATGATGATGGGTTGGTACTTCCTCCCAAGTTGGCACCGATTCACGTGGTGATCGTTCCGATTTTCAGAAGCGATGAGGAGTTGACAAAAATTACTTTGAAAGTGGATGAGCTTTCTGCAGCCTTACGTAAGCAAGGACTTTCCGTGAAGTTTGATAACCGCGACACGCATAAACCAGGGTTTAAGTTTGCAGAATGGGAATTGAAAGGTGTGCCTGTTCGCCTGGCAATAGGCCCGCGTGATTTGGAAAACGGAACGGTTGAAGTGGCCAGACGCGATACGAAAGAAAAGCAAGTGATGAAGCTGGAAGAGGTTGTGGCGAAAATTCCTGCCTTGCTGGAGGATATCCAAAAAAATATTTTTCAAAAGGCTAAGTCATTCCGCGATAACTTAATCACCAACGTTGATTCATTTGATGATTTCAAGCGCGTGCTGGATGAAAAAGGAGGATTTGTGCTGGCTCATTGGGATGGTACAAAAGAAACGGAGGTGGCTATAAAAGAGCAAACCAAAGCTACCATTCGCTGTATTCCACTGGATGCAGCCAATGAGCAAGGTGCTTGTGTTTATAGCGGCAAGCCTTCTTCCCGCAGGGTGTTGTTTGCACGCGCGTATTAAAGGCCATCTCAAAATACTATAAAATATCAGGTTGTCCGCAGGACTCCCTTTGGAGAGCTTGTCGAAACCGGTTTGGTAACTGGAAATAGCCTTCGACAAGCTGACATTTGAAACTGATTTTTGAGATGGCTTCTAAGCAGAAATCAGTCAATAAATTAATCGGGTGATTTCGTCACGGAGGTCACCCTTTCTTTTGTACTTTTGATTCCTTTCGATTTTACTGAATGATCATGTGGTTAGCCATTACTGCCTTAATTCTGGCGGGTGTTGTACTGATAATTGTTGAAGTGGTGTTTATTCCGGGCACTACGGTTGTGGGAATATTGGGCCTGGTGTTTACTGTTATTGGAATAGTAGTAAGCTATGGTGAGTTTGGACCGGAAGGCGGATCATACGTATTGTCAGGCACCGGCTTATTTCTGGCAGCCGCCCTATATTATAGTTTTCGAAAGGGTGCCTGGAAAAAATTCTCACTTAAAACCAGCATAGATAGTCGGGTAAACGAAGGCGCCAATGCTGATTTGAAAGTGGGCACGGAGGGCGTGGCTGTATCGGCTTTGCGACCCATGGGTACAGCCGAATTCGAAGGTAAAATGGTTGAAGTTAAAACCTCAGGCGATTATCTTGCAGCAGGTACAGCCGTGAAAGTTGTTCACATTCAACCCAACGATATTTTAGTAGAACCCATTACTTAAACATAAATCAATATGGAAGAACTGAGTGGTACCATGCTCCTTATAGCTGTTTTTGCATCTATAATTCTATTTTTTGTTTTCCTCTATTTCGTTCCGATCAACCTGTGGATTACCGCACTTTTCAGTGGTGTGCGGGTTGGGTTGTTCGAATTGGTATTCATGCGCATTCGTAAAGTACCGCCCCGGGTTATTGTTGAGTCGTTGATTACAGCAACCAAAGCTGGTTTAAAACTGACTTCAACCGAACTGGAAACGCACTACCTGGCCGGTGGTAATGTACCAAACGTAATTCGTGCGCTTATCTCAGCAGAGAAGGCAAATATTCACCTCGATTTCAAACAAGCCACAGCTATTGACTTGGCTGGTCGCGATGTGTTTCAGGCTGTGCAGATTTCGGTAAACCCGAAAGTGATTACTACACCTAAAGTTGCTGCTGTTGCGGCTGATGGTATTCAGCTTATCGCCATTGCGCGGGTAACGGTGCGTGCCGCTATTCAACAGTTGGTGGGTGGTGCCGGTGAAGATACCATTCTGGCCCGTGTAGGTGAAGGTATTGTTACTGCCATTGGTTCAGCAAAATCTCACAAAGAAGTATTGGAGAACCCGGATAAAATTTCAAAAGTTGTTTTATCACGTGGATTGGATGCCGGCACGGCTTTTCAAATTCTTTCCATTGATATTGCCGATGTAGATGTTGGAGCCAACATTGGTGCAAAACTGCAAATCGATCAGGCGTCAGCCGACTTAAAAGTAGCCGAAGCAAAAGCTGAAGAGCGCAGAGCGATGGCGGTTGCAGAAGAACAGGAAATGAAAGCAAAAGCACAGGAAGCACGTGCAAAAGTAATTCTGGCGGAAGCCGAAATTCCAAAAGCTATTGCCGAATCGTTTGTAAAAGGAAACCTGGGTGTAATGGATTATTACCGCATGCAAAACGTTCAGGCTGACACGGGTATGCGTCAATCGATTTCTGATTCAGGAAAAGGATCAGGTCCGAGCAACGCTCCGAAGAAGGATTAATTTTTTACTCAACTGAAAATATTCATGAAATGCCGGGATTGTATTCCGGCATTTTTATTTTCATAGTATCAGAATTTCAATTCGAGGTATTCATTCTTCTTTAAAGCAAAGTACACTTGCTTTGTTTTTTCATAAATCAATACATCATATTGCATTGGAATGGTGCTTATGCCTTGTAAGGTTACCAATCCAAACTTGTCATGTTGTTTAACAATTACATAGCCGTTCTCAAGGTCTTCTGCGGATTCATATTTCGGTTGCAGTAAAATATTACCGCCATCATCCGCCAGGCCCACCCGGTCTCCACTAAAAATCTTTATCCTGCCATTTTCCTGAAGTTCTATCTTATCATAGCGAACCTCCAATGCAATTTTTCCGGTATTGTAAATAAGCCCGTATTTGCCATTTTGCCTTACTACTGCGTAGCCTTTACTAAAAGGAGAGACTTCTTCATAAACGGGCTGTACAACAATTTTATCTTCCTTGCTCAGGTAGCCCCACTTTCCCCTGATTTTTACGGCTGCCAATCCCTCACTAAAAGGTTGGATACCCTCATACCGGTTTGCAATGCGCAACCGGCCCTGGTCATCAATGAATCCGTAACGTCCGTTTTTTTTGAGTCCGCGATACCCTTCGCTTGAGGGATATATTTCTTCTGAACGTTCAGCGTGTGGTTGTTCCCGATGGATGATCTGCCCATCAAAATTAATGGTCCATTTGCCACCTGATGAAATGGTTTCAATCAGCTTGTCGGCTTCAATGGTAAGCGGGTTGGTGGTAAAGTAAATAATTTCTCCGTTGATTGATTTCAGGAAGGTAAGACTGCCTGATTTTTCAAAATACCTTTCCGAATTAAGAAGAGAAATGGGATTGGGCTGAGGCGTTATAATCCATCGTTCATCGGTATCGATAATGCCATACTGCCCCCTGAATTTTACAGCCACCAGATTTTGATGGGTGTCGGCAAGGCTATCAAATGCACACGCTATAATTTCGTTTCCGGTTAAATCAACGCCACCATAAAAGCCATTCTTTTGTACCGGAAAGAATGTTCCATTGAATTTTCCAATCGATTCGTAAACCTTGGTTGTAAGTGTCGCTCCATTTTTGTTCAACAAACTCCAGGCGTACTTTCCTTGCACATTTTGAGACACTATAAAATAGTCGCCATCAATAATGATCTGATCAAAGTTTGCGGGTAGCATAACGGAGCCCGCTTTATTAATCAGTCCGTTATTTTGGTTGTGACGGAACACAACGTTATCATTTTCAAAATATCCCAGGCTGGTGAAATAAGATGTTGTAATGGGCTTGAAATCTGTGTCCAGCAATTGGCTACCAAAAGCACTGACCAATTTTAATCGGTCACTTCCTATCGGTACAATTGAATCAGCCTCTACTTCTCTAATGCGTTTATTCTGGGCGTCAAGAACAAGCCATGAATCTGGCAATTTTGCGCGTATGGAGTTTTCGTTAAGTATAATATCCCGGGAAACCGCTTCTTTTAATATTGAGCCATCGCGGTTAATCAGACCTTGCTTGCCCTGTTGGTAGATGATGGCCACATTATTGCGAAGTTGAGAAATGCTATCGATTGAAAACGGTGTGATCTGTTTGCCGCTTTCAGTAAACAGCGCGGTTTTGTTGGCTGTATTCTGCACGGCATACCGTAAACTCCCCAACGGATAAATGTTCTTGTAAACCTGGGGAATTAACAATTTATTTTCCAGATCGATTAGCCCATATTTCAGTTGCTGTCCATCAAGCGTATACACTACTGCGCGCAACCCGTGTAGGCGTATGCCGGCATACTTGAACGGAATAATAATTTTTCCTTTGGTGTCGATACAGCCTGCAGTTATGCGAAATGAAAGCGTTGAACGTTTTGTGGCAATAAGCATATTGCCCTCTGCATGCTCAAGAGAGAAATAGTCGGGTGAAGTGATGCGCTTGTTTGCGAGACTGATGAGCCCCCATTGATTATTGAGCTTATACCCGGTTGTTTGATCGATTACAGAGAAGGAGTTATTACTCCAGCCAACGGCTTCATAGGCGGCTGGAATGATAACCTCTCCATTTTCAGACTTAATACCAAAAAGGCCATTCTCTTCAAATACATTGTAACGTTCGGCAAACGCTAGTACCGTAAGGGCAACAGCGAAAAAAAATACAAGCACACTTCTCATCGGCTTCAAATATAGTATTTGGCGGCAAACACTTTTAATACAACCACATAACCGCTTATCATAAACTAAAAAACTTTAAAAGTGGGGGGTTGTTAACGAACTATATTTGCATAACCAATGAGAAAAAATATATACATACTCTTGTTTATAGTGGTATTCGGGCATTTTACTAACGCTGTGGCCCAGACTATCACCATTAAGGGTCGTATTTTTGATAAGGAGACCGCTGAACCGATTCCGTTCGCAACATTTTCACTTTACTCCAGTGATTCAGTTCTCGTTACGGGCGGAATTGCGGATATGAATGGCGCATTTGAAGTAAGCTCAAACACGGGCGCTTACTATGGCCTGGTTCAGGTGGTGTCATACAGAAATCGTTTTGTTCCTTTAAAGCGATACACACAAGCTGTAACAGATCTTGGAAAGATTGAGCTTGTTGCCGATGTAAAAACCCTGAGCGAGGTTGTGGTAAGCGCTGAACGATCGCTCATGCAGATGGATCTGGATAAACGTATTTTTAATGTGTCTGAAGACCTGAGTAATGTGGGAAGAAATGCCGTGGAGATTCTCGACAATCTTCCTTCAATTGTGGTTGATCAGGACGGAGGAGTTTCTTTGCGGGGAAGTCAGAATGTGCGCATACTGATTGACGGTAAACCCTCCGGGTTGGCTGGTATTTCCAGTACCGATGCGTTGCAGGCCTTGCAAGGCAGTATGATTGAACGTATTGAAGTAGTTACGAACCCTTCTGTGCGCTATGAGGCGGAGGGCAATGCCGGTATAATCAACATCATACTTAAAAAGGAGAGGCAAGATGGATTGAATGCAGTTATTGAGGGCACCGTTGCGCATCCGTTCAATGCCGGAATCAGTACCAACATGAATTTCCGGAAGAAAAAAATAAACTACTTTTTAAACTACAGCTCAAACTACCGTGAGCGACCAGGCCGTGCCAGTCTGTATCAGGAATTTACACCAGGTGATACCCTTTATTTTACCCGTTCAACACGTGATTTTTTGCGTACCGGGTGGTCACATAATTTTCGTGTGGGTACTGATATAACAATCAATGACCGAAACACGCTGACTGCTGCCTTTCTTATTAATGTTGGCGATAATTCAAACCTGACAGATATTATCTACCGTGATTATAATGTTTTTGATGAACTCGGTCGAATTGTAGAAAGGTATGACCGCGAGAAAGAAAATGAAAAGAACTTTGAGTACACGTTGAGTTACGAAAAACTGTTCAAACAGGAAGGACGAAAGTTGATGTTCTACGGTCAGTATCGTGACAATGTTGAGGTTGAAAATTCTTCTATTTTACAGCGAGCCGTATTGAATCCTAATCCAGATGATAACCTGGATAATCCACAACGTTCATACAATGAAGAGGCAGAGCGCAACACATTGCTACAATTAGATTATATCCATCCTTTTAATGGTGGTAAAGGAAAGTTTGAGGCAGGATATCGTGGGACTTTGCGTCAAATCCAAACGGATTATTCTGTGGAGGAATTCATCAACAATACGGAGTGGGTAAACTACAGGAACTTCAGTAATACATTTCAATATGATGAGAACATCCAGGCGCTTTATGCTTTAGTGGGCAACCATATGGGAAAAATTTCATACGAACTTGGTTTGCGTATGGAGTACACGGATATACGAACGGAATTATTGGATGGCTTAAATCTTGGCGGACTTGAGCCGATTAACAATAAATCGTACATAAACTTCTTCCCGAGCATTCATACCAACTATCATATCAATAACAACAACTCGGTTCAGGTAAGTTACAGTCGCAGGGTTAGCCGCCCTGGATTTTGGTCATTGAACCCGTTCTCTTCTTTTTCTGATGCACGAAACATCCGGATCGGTAATCCTGATATTGACCCCGAGTTTACTGATTCATATGAAACGGGTTATCTGGCAAATGGCGATACCCATTCCTTTTATGGCGGTGTATACTATCGCTACACAACCGATGCAACCGAGCGTATTACGCTTCCTCCTGTGAACGACACAACATTCAGTAAGCCGGTTAACCTGGGCATTGAACGATTTTATGGTGTGGAATTTAACATCAGCAAAGATTTTACAAAGTGGTGGACCGTCAATGGTAATGCGAACTTCTTCCGTGCAATTACTGAAGGTGAATTTGAAGGGCAGACCTTTGATCGGGATACTTATACCTGGAATTCCCGGGTGAGTAATCGTTTTTCATTAGGCAGAAGAACTAATTTACAGGCCACTGTTTTTTACCGGGCGCCTCAACAAACCACACAGGGCAGGAGGGAAGCATTTTATACCTTCGATCTTGGTTTTACCAAGGACATCTTTAAAAGCAAGGCTACTTTTTCACTGAATGTACGCGATGTATTCAACACACGAATATTCCGGTCGATAAGTGAAGGAGACGATTTTTATTTTCGAAACCGATTCCAGCGGACTTTTACAACCATTACAGCAAGCCTCGTATTCAGAATCAATCAACGGAAGGCGGGAGACAAAGAGAATAAAAATGGGGAACGTGATGGATTTGACCAGGATTTTGACAACTAGCGTGTAAGATTTTTGTAGTCAGCAGGCGTATCAATATCAATTGCTCCTTCCGGAAATTCAACTGAAAGCACACCCTGGATATTTTTCTCCAGAATTTTTTTAGCTCCTTGTGCATTTTCCAATTCAAGTAGTTCTGCAAACTTATTTTTATCAAATAGTGCGGGCACACCTGTTGTTGATGCATAGGCTGAAGCAACAATGGGTGCTCCAGATGCTTTATAGCTGCTCACTAACGTATTTAAATGTTCTGTTGTGATGAAGGGCTGATCACAGACCAATACAAGAATAGCTTGTGTATGAGCCTGGTTCTCCAGAATGTGCGATACTCCAGCCTTAAGAGAACTGCCCATGCCTTCATGCCAACCAGGATGATGCATGATGTCAATGTTTAAATCCTGAATAATTTGCTGATGTTGCGTGGCATTGTGACCAAGTACTACGAAAACACGACTTGTATCAGCATCAAGGGCGGTTAAAACAGTTTTTCGTAGAAGGGGAACTTCACTAACCTCAAGAAGTTGCTTGGACTGCCCCAAACGAGAAGACGAACCGGCAGCGAGAATAAGTACAGCTATTCCATCACCTGATTGCTTCTTGTTTGGTTCATTTCCCACACTCATTCCATTGGTTTGGCTGCCAGAAACATTTCTTCAGTAATAGTTCGGCCCAGGTTAGAATCTGAATCCACCAGAATTTTCCAAACTCCATTTTCTTTTCTGAGCGTTACATGAAATTGACCGTAACTAACCCGCTTTTCTCCTGAAGGGTTTATGGATTCATTTTTGAAATACCCCACTTCATACGCCAGGTTTCCGTTACTGATTCTCTCCGTAAACCGGAGTTCAAACGTATAGTTGATTTTATCTTTCTTTAACGATTCTTTCCACCCCGGCCAGCCGGCATCCATATTTTTACGGTACTCAGCAAGGCCTAGAATTTTTCCAGCGTTCCGTTCTGCTCTTACCAAATCGGTTGAATGCAGGGAGGCAAACGTGGCCACATCCTGAGTCATAATGGCTTTGGTAAAAGGTTTCCAAACTTGTTCATTGATTTCTTGTTGTGACGATTGGGCAAATAACGTTGATGTAAGCCCAATCAGGCACAGGTATGTGAGTTTCTTCATGTGTGTTGTTTTATCCGTTTACGGATTTTGTTGGCGTATCGTTGTTCAGGTAAACCTGTTTAAATACCTGATCGCCTTTTCGTTCATGAATGGGGCCACTGCGATATTTCAGAAATCCACCCGAACGATTGGCAAACTTACTTTGAATTTCAGCCAAAATGGAAAGTGCGATTTCATCGGGTGTTTCTGCGCCTATATCAAGACCAATAGGGGAGTGAATCCGTTGGAAGTCCTCGGTGCTCAAGGCAATATGCTGCTTTTCAAACCCCGAAAGCATCTTATCAAATCGCTTACGTGGCCCAAGTATGCCAATGTAGGGTGTGGTTGTTTTGAGAAGTTTCTTGAGTACATCGCGGTCGTATTCATAATTATGCGACATGAGCACGCATGCAGTGTAGGGTGTAACTACAAAATCCCGATCAATAAATTCGCGTTGGCAAAGCGACAGTTTATCGGCTGTCGGAAAAAAAATGGGTGCAATGTGCGACACACATTCATCCGTTACCTGTACATCCCAACCTAACGACTTAGCCAGTGTACTGACTGGCCGTGCATCAAAACCTCCACCGAAAATGATAAGCGACACAACGGGTTGAATCAACTCAATAAAAATCTCCTCACCAAGAATCGTTTTGGTTTCGCTTCTGTGATGATTAAAAACCTCAGTCAGTTCCTGAAGCACCAACGGGTTTAGCGTATTGTCAGAAAACTTGAATTGAGGTTGAAGACGGTGATCCAATAGAAATTTTTCTCCGGCAAATTCTCCACGAACCCGTGTGGCCAATGCTACGGGCTCGTTTTGGGTTACAATTTTTTGAATCAGTGAAATGGTTTCAGCATCGTGGTAAATCGGTTCAATCAATACATCAATCACACCATTACACCCCAACCCGATTCCCAGGTTTTGGTTGCTTTCTTCGCGTGTATCGTAGGTAATGGTCATGGGCTTTTTATCCGTCATTACCTGCCGTGCTTTTCTAAGGGCATCTCCTTCCAGGCATCCACCGCTAATGGAGCCCACCCATTTTCCATCATCGGTAATGAGCATGCGTGCGCCCGGGCTCCGGTAAGAGGATCCACGAACTTTAACGACAGTGGCCAGGGCAGCTTTCTGCCGGGAAGTATCGATTTTTTCGTACGCAGATATGATGGCCTTTAATTCTTTCATAATTCCCTGTGAAGTTACCGTAGAAACGATGATTATCCTACCAGAGATTAACCGTTCAAGTAATTTTGGAATTCGCTACTTTGCATTTTACCTGCTAACCCCCCGATGCAACGGAAAATTTTCATTCTTCTGTCAATATGGCTGACCGTAGTTGGTCAAGCGTTATCGCAGGATCATTTGCAGGAACGATTGTTAAAGAAGTTATCACCTCCTTTACGTGCGCCAATGGTGCCTCAACGGGTGCAACTGTTGGTAACGGATTCATCCGCTTTTGTTAGTTGGATGGCTTTTCATCATCCCGCGATTCAGTATTCTAAATCAAATCAGGTTTTTTTCATCAACAAGGTGAATGAAAAACTTCTGCACTCGTTGATGGAGCTTGATGTAGTAGCATATATAGATAGAGCTGACCGGGTGGCTGTGGAAGAAACGGTATTGGGTAATTTCGATTTTTCGCTAAACGGTATTACCGCTTCACAGACATTATTCCCAGATGCGAATGGAGGCGGTTTAGTGGTTTCTATTAAAGAAAAACCTTTCGATAGAAATGATATTGATTTGCGCGGCAGGATTGTGGAGAGTGATCAATTCGATGAACCGGCCACGCTACACGCAACGTTTATGGCAACGCTGGCCGCGGGTGCAGGCAATACATCACCGTATGCAAAAGGAGGCGGTTGGGGTGCCGGTATTACAACTTCCGATTTCTCGCGATTGTTACCCGACAATCCTGTTCAACTGATTGATTTGGGTGTGACAGTTCAAAATCATTCATACGGTGTGGGGATTGAGAACTACTATGGAATTGAATCCAGCGAATACGATGCATCCTGTATAGCCCATCCGGAAATACTTCATGTGTTCTCTTCCGGGAATCAGGGATTGGGTACGGAAACGCAAGGCACTTATGCCGGAATAGCCGGTGTGGCTAATCTTACCGGGCAGTTCAAGGTTTCTAAAAACACATTAACGGTTGGTTCATCGGATCGGTATGGAAACGTGGTTCCACTAAGTTCGCGTGGGCCAGCTCACGATGGCCGTGTTAAACCTGAGCTTATTGCATTTGGCGATGCGGGTTCATCAGAAGCTGCAGCTGTAGTATCAGGCATTGCACTACAGGTCCAGCAGACCTATTCCAATCTGTATGGAACTTTGCCGGAGGCTGCGTTTGTAAAAGCAATTTTAATAAATAGCGCAGCAGATGCTGGAAGGCCCCATGTTGATTATGAAACAGGCTTTGGTAATGCCAATGCACTGAATGCTCTACGAAGTGTTGCTGATGGCAGGTTCTTCACGGATATTGTAACGCACAGTAGTGATGTTACTTTTAATGTGTCAATACCTGAAAATCAGCACTTGTTAAAAGTAACACTGGTGTGGGCCGATCCGCCAGCAGCTCCGCTGGCTGAACATGTATTGGTTAACGATTTAGATTTAACCGTTCGGCACGCAGCAACCAATGAGACCTGGCATCCGTGGGTATTAAATGCGAATCCTTCGGCTGTTGATTTGTTGCAACCCGCTCAGCGAAGTGCCGACAGGCTTAACAATGTGGAGCAAGTAAGTGTGAACCTTCCACCCGGAGGTTTGTATGAGTTCCGCATTCATGGTTTTAATGTATCACAAGGGCCTCAGCGGTTTTATGTTGTTTATGAATTTAATCATGGTTTTGAGTGGACTTATCCGTTATCAGGTGATGCGCTTCCTGCCGCCCGCACTTCCGTTTTACGTTGGAATTGGCCAGCGCATACTGAAGGTGAAGGTACACTTGCTTTTAAGTATGATTCAGAGATTACCTGGACTACCGTTCAGGAAGGAATTGATCTTACCACAAATTATTTTGAGTGGAACATGCCCGATACCGCTGCACGGATTCAATTGCGGATGACCATAGACGAGGATGGTTTTGAATCAATCGTTTTCCCCGTTTCCAAACCGGAGCGAATGCGTGTTGGCTTTAATTGCGATACAGAGATTTTTCTGATGTGGAACAACGTACCGAATGCAACAGCATATGTAGTGTATACGCTGGGAGATCAATACCTTGAGACCCTTCAAACAACAACGGATACAGTTGTGATTATTTCAAAAGCGTCTGTCAGTAGTGCGTTCTTTTCGGTGGCTCCTGTTATTAATGGTAGCATTGGATTGCGCGAACTCACCATTGATTACGCCCAGCAAGGTACCGGTTGCTATTTTGTTAGCGTATTACCCCGAGCGTATTTTGTTTCTGAAAAGACCATCCTTGACGTTACATTAGGCACCACGTATGCTGTGCAATCGGCACAGTTGCAACGGTTGGTGTCAGGAAGTTTTCAAGCTGTTTCTGTTCAGCCTTCTGTATTGAGTACTTCATTCTCACTTGAAGATGACTCACCGCAGCCCGGTATGCAAACCTATCGTGTGGTACTGACACTTACCGATGGTCAACTGGTTTTTAGCGATCCAGTTGAAATTTTTTATGTGAGAGAAAGCGACATGTATATTTATCCAAACCCGGTACGTGCCGGACAAGACATCAATGTGTTAACCGCTCAAGAAGATTCGTGCATCATGGAGTTGGTTGATTCGAATGGAAAAGTGGTTATACGTGCTGAAGATTTTGGCCAGGTGAAGATACTGTCAACTGTTGATTTGACTGGCAGTCTGTATATACTGCGGGTTTATCAGCCTGATGGTACTGTTCGGTCTGGCAGAATAGTAGTGCAAAAATGAAAATGCCGGCATAACCGGCACTTTCGAAACGTAGAGGGATCAGTTTAACCTTTATGCCTAGTACACATACTGCAATGCAATACGATCATTTGAATTAAACGGACGGTTTGTAGAACTGCTTAAACAGGCCAGCATCCATGATGCGGCATCAGGTCCGGTAGGTGTTCCTGGAATATGTACAGCGCCTACACCCGATGTAGCCTGGCCTTCGTTACCACCAGATCCGCAGCTGTAGCTTCTGTTCATATAATCTGTATGACGGAAGCCAATGCAATGACCGATTTCATGGGCGATGACAGTGGTCATAAAACCTGAGCTGTAATTCGTGTAAGAAGAGGAGTACTGAATTTCGCGATATGGATTACCGCTGCTTGGGAAACCAGCCGAAGCAATAAATTGGTTGGTGTTAACCACACGAATGTTGATGTTTCCACCGCTGCTTACACGCTGAAAGCGAATGCGAAGATTTTCATTGTTGTAACGCGTGATGGCCGCATTAATAGCACTTGAGAGCCCTGATGGAATTGATCCACTCGTACTGATGGTAATTGTGCGGGGGAGCCCACCTACTAGATTAAACGTTCGGTACTGTTCTACTTCAGCAATGCGAAGCAACGACTGGTTTCCCGGGCCTTGCAAATCGTGATCATGGATAATGATGTCTCCTTCTACCAGGTAGCCACCTTCAACACGTTGAACATTTTCGGTGCTAAAGCCCATGTTGGCAATTTGCACCAGCGCGTTTTCTGATACCGGTTCTTCTGAAACGGACGAGTTCATTTCGCATGAGGCGAAAATGAGGGCAACAAAAAGTGTTGCGAATTTTAGAATTTTTTTCTTCATGATGGTTTTAGGTTAGTTAATAATGAATTAGTTAATAATGAACTAAACCTGCACCCTGCCGAAGTTAAAAACAAGCGGACCCCCATAAACGGGGTTGAATATTACCCCATTAATGGGGGGATGGTGATAATTTTTTCGATGAATGATGGTGAGGGGAAAGTGTGCAATTGCTTGTGTTGCCTGAAGGTGAAACAAAAAATGCTGACCACTCGATCAGCATTTTTTGAAAAGTTATGTAGAGAAAATCAGTACAGATAATCCAAGGCAACTTTATCGTTGTTGTTAAACGGACGATCGGTTGTGCTGCTCAAGCAAGCTAACATCCACGAAGCGGCATCCGGACCGGTTGGTGTGCCAGGGATGTGTACAGCACCCACACCTGAAGTTTCCTGACCTTCGTTGCCACCTGAGCCACAGCTATAGCTACGGTTCATGTAATCGGTATGACGGAAACCAATGCAATGCCCGATTTCATGAGCGATAACTGTAGTTAGGAAACCTGCACTATAATTAGCATAGCGCTTGTTAAAGTTTACAGTATTATATGGATTGCCATTGCTTGGGAACCCTGCAGAAGCAATGTATGAACCACCGTTCACGATTTTAACGGTAATATCCACTGATCCACTTGTTACGCGCTGGAAGGTGAGCCCCAGATTTTCATTGTTGTAACGTGTAATAGCGGCATTGATTGCACTTGAAACAGATGCAGGCACGTTTCCACTTGTTCCAACACGAATTGTTCTGGGCAAGCCGGTAACCAGATTAAAAGTGCGGTACTGCTCAACTTCAGCAATGCGCAGATTTTTGTGATCATGGCTTCCATTCAGGTCATGATCGTGGAGAATAATATCTCCTTCTACCAGGTAGCCGCCATCAGTGCGTTGCACATTTTCTGTGCTAAAGCCCATGGCGCTGATTTTTGACAAGGTAGCTTCGCTAACCAGGTCTTGTTGTGGGGCCTCATTCAGTTCGCATGAAACGAGAACCACGGCCCCAAAAATGGTGGCCAATGCTAAGAGTTTTTTCTTCATAGGTTTAAATGGTTTTAGGTGCAACGAAGATAAACTTTTTGCCAAATGAAAAAATGCACTCGAGTTAATAAACAAAGAAATATTTCGTCTCTGCCTTAAAAGGAAAAATAAAATGAAGGTTTTGTAAAACTGATTGAGGTATTTCCGGGAAACAAATTCCGTTTAGAGGTATTTATTTCCCGGGGTCAGACCTTTTACATTGTAATGATCGCCAGTTCTGATTTGGCAAAAGGTTGTGTGGATAAACGTTTACCTGTTGCTGCATACAAGGCATTGGCAAGCGCTGCACCTGCCGGTGGCAGGCCTGGTTCACCTAAACCGGTTGGGTCAATTCCATTTTCTACAAAGAAGCATTCAATTTCAAGTGGGGCTTCACTGTTTCGGATCAGCTTGTAGTTATGGAAATTATTCTGATCGGGTTTTCCATCCTTGAAGGTCATCTCACTGTACATGGTATGGCCAAGTCCATCCACAATTCCGCCCTCCAATTGGTTTTTGGCTCCTTCCGGATTCACCACTATTCCACAGTCTACCGCACACCAAACTTTTTGCACTACCGGTTTTGAATTTTTCATGACAACATCCAACACCTGAGCCACATAACTGTTGTGGCAGAAGTAGGCAGAAACACCACGGTGAACACCATCCTTCTTTTCATCCCAACCCGACTTCTCTCTAACGAGTTTTAATACTCCGGCATAACGGGCTGCATCGTAATCGTTACGTTCGCCAACCGGTTTGGTAGCAGCACGGTCAAGCAGTTCCAGGCGGAAATCAATCGGGTCTTTACCCACCGCTTCTGCAACCTCATCCAGGAAACTTTGTTCGGCAATAGCCATGAAGTTGGATCGAGGAGCACGCCATGCTCCGGTACTGATGTTTGAATCAAGTGAATGATTTTCAACCAGGTAATGATCAACAGCGCCAGCGGGAAAACGATTCGCAAACACCGGACTTTCGTGTATACCGGCTCCCCGAATTTTTATTCCCACCAGGTTATTGTTTTTATCGATAGCGGCCTGATACTTCACTTTATATGCGGGGCGGTAGGTGCCTTGTGTCATATCGTCCTCGCGGGTGTACACTAATTTTATCGGAGCATTAACGTATTTAGCGATTACAGCCGCCTCAACGCCAAAGTGTCCGTACAATCTGCGGCCGAAACCACCACCCTGGCGAGTCATGCCAACAGTAACTTTTTCTTGTGGCAAGCCAAGCACAGCAGCAGTCGTAGTTCGCAATTGCTCAGGTGTTTGAATGGGCCCCAGAAGTTCAGCGCCATCGGCTGTAACGTGTGCGAAGAAGTTCATTGGCTCCATGGTATTGTGCGCCAGAAATGGGGCAGAGTAGGTACGCTCAACAATTTTGGCAGCCTTTTTAAAAACCTCATCCGGGTTGCCATCCATACGCGCAGGCTTATCGGCTTTCTTTTCCAATAAATCTGAAAGCGCTTTTTCATATCCTTCCGTACTCATTAATTCAGAAGTTGCCTCCCATTCAATTTTCAAGGCTTTCTTAGCCTGCATCACATTCCAGGTGTTGTCGCCAACAACTACTACAAGTTCCTTAAAAGCATTTACATCCGACCATTGAGGTTCGATGCCATCGGGCAATGTGGTTATGGTGAACACATCCTTAATACCAGGCATATTTCGAGCCGCTGAATCATCTACTGATTTCGGTCGCATACCAAAAGCCGGGGCATGGGCAATCATGGCAATGAGCATGCCTTCACGTTTAATGTCAAGACCAAACAGCGGTTGTCCTGTGTATACTTTTTTGTTGTCAACATTTTTTGTTGGCTTGCCGATGATTTTGAAATCCTTGGCATCTTTTAGCTGAACCTCTTCCGGAATTTCAACAGAGACTGCTTGCGAAGCTACCTCACCGTATCCCAATGTTTTTCCGGAAGCGTTTTTAATAACACCCTTATCGGTTGTTAATTCGGATACGGGCACTTGCCATTTTTGTGCTGCAGCTTCCATCAACATACGCCTTGCTGTGGCACCGGCAATGCGCAGTGTTTTCCACTCCTGTCGTATGGATTGGCTACCACCGGCTAATTGTCTTTTATACTTAATTGTGTTTAATGGAGCTTGCTCAACCAACACATTTCCCCAATCAACATCTAACTCCTCGGCCACAATCATCGGCATGGCTGTTTTTACATTTTGTCCGATCTCCGGATTGGGTGAATAAATGGTAACCACACCGTTATTGCCAATTTTGAGGTACGCGTTAATGTCGAACCATTCATCGGGCATGGCCAACGTTCCTTTTTCATCCGAAGGTGCGCACGACATCAGCCAGTTGAAGCCGATCATCAAGCCACCACCGGCTGCTGCAGATACTTTTAAAAATGATCTTCTGTTATAATGTGTTTTAATAATTTCCATGTTGGTTGTTCGTTATGAGTTAATCGGGAACAAATCACTTTAATGTTGCGGCCTTCTTTACTGCTTCGCGAATGCGCACATACGTACCGCACCGGCAGATGTTGCCGTTCATGGCCGAGGAGATTTCTTCATCACTTGGATTCGGATTTTTTTCCAGCAAGGCTGCTGCCGACATAATTTGTCCGGACTGACAGTAGCCACATTGCATCACATCAACTTCTTCCCAAGCCTTTTGCACAGGATGATCTCCATTTTCGGATAAGCCTTCAATAGTCACCACCTCACCATCACCTACAGCCGAAATGGGCAGCGAACAAGACCGAACCGCATCGCCATTCAGGTGAACGGTGCATGCACCACATTGGGCAATGCCACAGCCAAACTTGGTACCGGTTAATCCAATGACATCGCGCAATGCCCACAACAAGGGCATATTCGGATCCGCTTCAACCGTGTATTTTTTCTTGTTGATTTTTAAATTGAATGATGCCATAAGCAGAAAGTTTATGAAGTAAGGTACGAATTATCCGAGGCACCTTCCATGAATATTCTGTTAAAAGTTATGACCGGTGAAATGTGCCCGAAATTGTATGTGAGCGGTCGTTCGGGCGTACCGGAGGAGGGATCAATTCGTTTCTTTCAACTGGCGCAACAGATTTTTACACCGGTCTTTTCGCTGCTCATCGTCCGGCTCCGACAGCGGGAGTTTTAAAGCTTTTTCCAGTGCGGCAATGGCTTTTTCATTTTCACCCAAATCTGCGTAAGCGGAGGCTTGGCCAAACAGAAATAATATACTGTTTGGATTAATCGATAAACCTTTGTTGAAATACGTGAGCGCAGTTTGTTTTGAAATTTCTTCCGGCAAACCGCCAAATAATAGTTTGCAAGCCAGCAATTCAAACCAGCTTAACCGTGATAATTCCAGTTGCCATTTTCCAAGCACGAACCAGGCCTCTTCATAGAGTGAGTCTATCTCAATTATTTTTTTTGCCTCTGCATGAATGAGTTTGGCATCCAATACTTTTTCGCGTGGGTTACGCGAAATTTCTGAAAGCAATCCCAATGATATAATGTGTGCCAGGCGCGCATCGGGATCATTGGGATTTATCTCTATTGCTTTGTTGGCATAGCTGCGTGCTTTCTCCAGGTATTTTCTTTTTTCTTCCTGTTTGTCACTAGCCAACCGCCCACCAATATTGGATAACATGCGACTGGCATGGGTGTAGGCCTTCGGATGTTTTGGGTTTTCTTTGATGGCGTCTTCAAATTTTAGAAGGGCAACATCGGTTTTAAATGCTTTTTCCAATGCAAGGCCTTCATCAAACGCATCGCTGTACTGGGCGCGCGCGAATGATGCAAAAAGCATGGAGGTGACCAGAATGATTAGCTTTATTCTCTCCCGCATGTGTTCAATATTCTTTCAGCTTCTTTTACATCAACCAAACCTCGTTCATTATCCCAGACATTGTAAATGTAGGTGGTAATTTCTGCGATCTCTAAATCGGTTAGCGTGGGCACACCCGGCATGGCCTGATTATACTGCACACCATTAACTGTTAATTCTCCTTGAATGCCATTGCGCATGAGACAAAGCACTTGTTCAAAATTTTCGTTCATGTAATCGGATTGCTTGAGTGGCGGATAAAGCCTTCCCAGTCCGCTTCCATCAGCCTGATGACAATTGCTGCAATGTTTAGTGTAGAGCAACTCGCCTTGCCGAAAATAATTCGTGAACTTATTGGAGTCGCTGGTTTTGGGTTGATTGCAACTCAGCATGAAAACTAAAATCAGGAAGCAGGAGACAATACAAAATCTAAATTCCCAAATCCGAAATCGTAAATCATTTATCATACTCCCTTCTTAATCGCTCAATGTCTTTTATCAACCGGTCAACATCTTCCTCCAGGGTGCCATCATATTTTCCGCGGATTCTTCGCTCTTTATCAATCAGCAAAAAAGCACCGCTATGAATAAACCCATCGGGTTCGGTTTTGTCGACCATGGCGGTGGCGAAGTAGCTGGTTTGGGCGATGTCGTAAATTTTATCCTGCTCACCGGTAACGAAATGCCACTTGCTGCTGGAAACGCCTAAGCGATCAGCAAAATCGTGGAGCAAGGCAACCGTGTCATGTTCCGGATCGATGGTGTGTGAAAGAATGGCCACATCGGGCATATCCTGTGTGGCTTCGTATACGCGAAGCATTTGTGTTTTCATAACCGGGCAAATGGTACGGCAAGAGGTGAAGAAGAAATCAGCCACATAAATTTTTCCGGCTAAGGTTTCGTTCGTTACCACCGCACTGTCCTGGTTCACAAACTGGAAGTCAGCAATGGTGTGATAAACAGTATCGATTACCTTTTGACCCTCTACTTCTTTAGCCACCACTTCGCGGTAGCCAAGAATCGGGAGTTTTTCGTTTTCTTTTTTGGGCGTACAATTCAGCAGCAGTAAAGCAAGTGTTGATAGGCTCAATATCTTTTTCATAGCGTAATAATCCGGGCAATCAGTTAACAGATTGCGCAAAGATATGGTTGAGGGTAATACCGAAAAATTTAAATGTTTTAGGCGGGGTTAACCGTGACGGAATCATTTACCCGAACGGTTCCAATAGACCGGGCGACAACGTTCTGTCCAAAAAGAATCTTATTTCCCTGGTTGCGGTATGTGCTTAATGTAGCCAGGGGTTCTTTACCCTTAAGCCCCGTTTCCGGATCAACGGTAGTCAGCACACAGCGGGCGCAGTTTTTAACTCCTGTAAAGTTTACTTCACCGATCGAGAAATCTTTCCAGTGATCTTCTTCATAGGGCTTGCCTCCTGTAAATACAAAGTTGGGCCTGAATCGTTTCATCGGAATGGGTGAATTCAGCCTCGTATTCAGGTCATCTAAAGAAGCCTGCCCGATTACCAGGAAAGGATATGCATCCGCCAGACTTACATGCTCATGGTTTGTAGCATAGCGTTCATCAACTGGGCGTGAGTTAGGTTCAGGAAAATAAACCAGCCGGCAATTCATGTTCAATTGATCGGAGAACCATGCGCTTACTTCAGGGCTTGGCTCAAGGGTTGTCACTTCATCGTCCCAGATGGTTGCTTTGTATTCTGTTCCGGTTGTGGCGAAAGCTGGAAATTCAATAGCAGCATTATTACTTCGATGTAGAATATGGAGTTGTTGATCATGAAGGCTTACCTGGAACAAAGCCATCTGCGGATGTTCGCGTTGCGTTAAAAATCGATTATGTTCATCCACCAGCATCCAACGCCTGTCAAACTTCAGGCCCTTATCCATAACCACTGCTTCTTGTACTCGTATTCCGCTTAATGATTTAACGGGGTAGATCCAGATTTCACTTAACCGCAATGTGCTCATGAACTTTTGCGCTGATTTTTTTGCTAACTTATAAAAAATACCCACGCGGTATGAGTAACACGGCTTCTTTATGGTATTTCGAAAGTGTAAACTTGTTTGATGTGCTGTGCCCACACAAAACAAAAGTGATGGACCAGAAACATGAATTCAGAAGCTATAAGAAAGATCAGTTCATTTATATTCCCAATGAAGAAGCTAGTCACATCTACATGATTGCACAGGGTCGTGTAAAAATCGGGCATTACCTGGATGACGGACAGGAGGTGGTGAATGCCATTTTAACAACCGGAGAAATTTTTGGTGAACTGGCCCTGGCCGGTGAGGAGAAGCGAAGAGACTTCGCGCAGGTGATGGATAACGATACGCAGATTTGTCCGCTGAGTATTGAGGAATTGAAATCATTAATGAAGGATGATAAAGAGTTGAGTTTTCGATTGCTGAAGTTAGTAGGCTTACGCCTGATGCGCCTGGAACGAAAACTTGAGTTACTGGTGTTTAAAGATGCGCGAACACGAATCATTGAGTTCTTAAAAGACGCTGCCTCGTGGAAAGGAAAGAAGGTAGGCTTTGAAACGATGATACCCACCAAGCTTACCCATAAAGATATTGCTGCCCTCACGGGAACATCTCGGCAAACGGTAACCACGATTTTAAATGAATTAAAAGAGCAAAACCTGATTTATTTCGATCGGAAGAAAATTCTGATCCGCGATTTGGCTAATCTGAAATAACAAAGCCCTTCTTGTCTTTTGCGCGACATCAGGGAAACTTTTATACATGCAAATTGTTTTACCTTAGCAGACGTTATGATGAGCATGAAAAAGATTCTTTTATTCATTAGTGGCTTAATTTTTTCCTCCTGTATGCACGGACAAGACATGAAATCCAGAATTATTGAAAAAGAAAAGCCCATAGTGGCTGAACAAAAAGTTAATAAGACAGAAGAGGAGTGGAAAAAAACCCTTACGCCTGAGCAATATCACATATTGCGTGAAAAAGGAACCGAGCGCCCGTTTACCGGCAAGTACTACAAAACCAACGACAAAGGAGTTTACTCCTGTGCGGCCTGCAATGCCGAGTTGTTCACGTCTGATATGAAATTTGATTCTGATTGCGGTTGGCCAAGTTTTGATCAGGCTATGGCTGGTGGAAAGATCAAATACGAAGTAGACAAATCACACGGCTGGGTACGTACGGAAATCATGTGCGCCAATTGCGGTTCTCATTTAGGCCATGTGTTTGATGATGGTCCCACCATTACCGGTAAACGGTATTGCGTGAACTCGGTGTCACTTACTTTTTACAAAGAGAAGAAGTAGGGGAGTGCGATTTAGGAGTGCGGTTTCTTTGCGCACTCCGCGCCTTTGCGTGAAATTGGGCTCTAGCTATACATTTTCTCATAGTACTCATCCGCCATTCGCGCTGAGTCGAAAAAGGGCACAACATCCTTCATTCCCGCTTTCATGATTTTGATCCACTTTGCGGTATTTTTGTAATACATCGGAATAATTTCGTTTTCCAATAAATCGTAAAGACGATTTGCTTCAATTTTATCACGCTCATCCTGTGAAAGATTATCTGCAGCAGGCTCAATGATAAAACTGTTTTTACCAGCTTTGGCAAATTCAGGTACCCAACCATCAGGTATTGAAAAATTAATGGAGCCATTCATGGCTGCCGTCATGCCCGAAGTGCCGGATGCTTCATGATACAAGCGGGGATTATTCAACCACACATCTGAGCCACGCTTCAGGTGACCGGATAACCACAATTCATAACCGGTAAGAATGGTGCAGTTTTTAAAGCCACGTGTTTTCCAATGAATCTCATTAAAGATGTTGATGCTATCAAAATCTTCCGGATACGGTTTGCCAGCCCAGATAATCTGAATCGGAAATTCTTTATTGGAAACCAACCGGGTAAACCGGTCGAAATCACGCAACAATAAATTGGCGCGTTTGTACTGGGCAAATCTTCTGGCCCACACCAGTGTCAGCACATTTTCATCAAACAGCTTACCGGTTTGGTTGGCCACCACCCGGAATAATTTTTTCTTGAGCATTTTCTTTCGCAATACCAACTTCTCATCATCATCTTTGGCGAGCGCTTTCTCCAACATGTAATCGCGCCAGTACGTTTTGTTTTGTGCATTTGTAATGGCATCGATCGGGCAAATGTCCTTATACGATCCCCACATCTTACGTGCTACCTCACCGTGCAGTTGTGATACGCCATTGGCTTTCTTGGCCATGCGTAAAGCAGAAAGCGAATAATTCAGCACACCATTTTCGGGATGGATGTAGCTGCTGACTTGTTGAACCGAAAGTCCGTTGAAGAAGCTCATGCGATCAAGTAGCGGAATGCTGTGTTCTTCGTTACCGGCTTTCTCGGGTGTGTGTGTGGTGAACACCACACGCTTTTTAACCTCATCCAGGTTTTTGAATTTATCGAGTAAATAGAAGCAAAGGGGTAATGAGTGACCTTCGTTCATGTGATAGATTTCTGTTTCACGGCTCAGCACCTCCAATAATTTGGCACCACCGATTCCAAGCAGAATAGACTGAGCAATTCGTGTGGTCTCATTGGGATCGTACAGACGATGCGAGATGGTTTGCGCCAGGTGATCGTTTTCTGCGATATCTGTTGTGAGTAAAAAGACGGGTGCTGTTTTGAAAACTTCGGGTTTAAGCAACATGGCTTTCACATAAACGCGTGCGCCATGAATGGTAATGGGAAATAAAATTCCGGTATCGGTAAGAAAGGAGTACTCCTTGTTTCGGAAAGCTGCCCGCATGCTTTGATCTTCATTGCGTTCCTGATCGTAATAGCCTTTCTTCCAGAGTATACCGATACCAATCATGTTTTGTTTTAACTCATATGCGCTGCGCATGTGCGAGCCAGCCAAAAATCCCAATCCACCTGAATAAATTTTCAAGGGTTGATCGATGGCAAATTCCATGGAGAAATACGCCACGGATTTTGAATACTTCTTATTGAATTTGTAGGGAAACAGACTGTTCAGATCAAACATAGGTTGAATAGTAAAGGTGCGAAGCTACTAAATCAACCGCTTTGTGAATGAAAAGTTTTTGAAGGGATTACTGCAATCGTTTGAACCTAAAAGGAAATCAAGTTAACTGTGAGAGTGAGTACAATAAATCATAAAGCGTTGTATATGATTTGTTTTTAAAGAGCCAATTTACTTGCCGGGAATCAGAAATAATTTCAATTCGATGATCTGCATGATCATCAACGATAAATCCATTCCGCTCCAGCGCATTTTTTGTCCAGAGAAGTTCGTAGCCACCTCCCTCTACTTGAATGGAAATACCACGCCAGGGTTTGTGAAATACTTTTCCGGTTTTCAGGTCAAATCCTTTAAACCGAAAAATTTCATCGAATGATCCGTCCAGCACCAGGTCTTCCGGGATTCCCGTCAGCAGGTTTTGTTCTTTGCCGGTTAGCCAAATGCGATCAGCCGTTTGCAAGGCAAGGTCAAGCTCATGCGTGGCAATTAAAATTCCCTTGCCTGTAGTATGTGCCAGTTCCCGAAGCAGATTCATGATCTCTACCCGATTATTTAAATCGAGGTGGGCAGTAGGTTCATCTAACAATAATAACGGAGTTTGCTGTGCAAGGGCCCGGGCAATCATCACCATTTGCATTTGGCCATCACTTAACTGTCCGATTTGTTTGTCCACTAACTGATGAATACGGGTTAAGACAATCGCTTGTTCCATCGCCTCTTCATCTTGTTTGGTAAGTTTTGCCGACCAGTTCGTATACGGATATCGGCCATACGCTACCATTTCTTTTACTGTCATGTTGGTAGCGGTAATGCGATCGGTGAGCACAACCGATAATTTTTCTTCTGTTTTTGCTTGAGGTGATCCGATCGTTATGGTTCCGTGTAAAGGTTGCTGAAGTCCGGCCAGTGTTTTGATCAAGGTTGATTTTCCAATTCCGTTTGGACCCATGAAGCACACCAGTTCACCTGCAACCAGCGAGAGGTTCAATGCACTGAACAGCGGCTGTGCTGTAGTGTACCCGATGCTGAGATTCCTCGTGGTCAGCAACATTTTTTCAGGTTCATGCTTGATCTCAGGCATTCTAACTGTTTTGGTTTGCAAATTACTTTGAAAGATGGTGTCTTTGCTTTTGGAACTTAACTTTTTACTATGGCCAGAGCAACTGCCGCTGCTTTTTTTCTTCTTTTTTGCTTCGCATCATTCGCACAGTCTGATGCGGTAAAGAACATCGTACGTGAAGGTATAGCACTCCACGATGCACACAAATATGAAGCGGCCATTGCCAAATACCAGGAGGCTCTTGGCCTTGACTCTTTGTCATCATTGGTTCATTATGAAATGGCCCTGACCTACTACCACATGAAGCAATACGAAAAGGCAATTTTTCATGCAAAAGTGGCTATTGATCAAAAGGATGACATTGCCTTATCCGGAATAATTGTGATGGGTTCAGCGTTTGACGACACAGGAAGGACAAAAGAATCAGTCGAGTTGTACAAAAAAGCTTTAGAAAAATATCCGAACGAATACCTGCTCCTTTTTAATTATGCCATCAGTAGCCTTAGGCTAAATCAACGTGATGAAGCTGAGCGGGCATTAATTAAAGGGGCGAGCATTAACCTGGGGCATGCCAGCAGCCATTTGCGTTTGGGTTATATTCAAAAGGATAAGGGCGATCGTATCCGCTCCCTGCTATGCCTTTATTTTTTTCTTATGCTTGAGCATGATACGGAGCGTGCAGCTGATGCCTATAGCCAGTTGACCGAACTGTTTTACAAAGGCGTTAAGCGCGATAATGAGAATCCGAATAATATAATTGTCAACCTTTCTGCGGATGCCAGTGGTGGGTTTGGTTCTTCGGAGCTAATGCTTTCCATGATTGCAGCAACTTCCCTTGAAAAGAATAAAGACAAAAACGAGTTTGAACGTTTTGCTGCTGATACCCAGAGCTTCTTTCAGATACTGGGTGAGTTAAAGGAGAACGAATCCAAAAAGAAAAAGGGAAAAAAGAAGGGCAAGGAGAAAACCCCATCAGCCGATCTGTGGAATTATTACGTTGACTTCTTTTACGAGCTGAGCAAGGCCGGGTTTACGGAAGTATTGTGCTACCGGGCTGCTGTTGCCTCCAGCAATGAAATTCCTGCAAAATGGGTTGAGGCAAATCAGGAGAAAATAGAACTCTTTTATGTGTGGCTAAGAAATCAATAGATTTCAAACCACAACTTTTTTAGCCCTTACAATTACCCATATCACAACCGGTGCCCCAACAAGAGCGGTGATGGCATTGATCGGCAACACATAGGCACTTCCGGGAAGCTGGGCAACCGTATCGCAAAACAACATGACGCTCGCACCCATTACCAGCACACCGGGTATTAATATTCTGTGATTCGTTGTCTTAATAAGGAGTCTTGTGAGGTGGGGGACGGCAAGACCAACAAAGGCAATCGGGCCACAAAAGGCTGTCACCGATCCGGCCAGCAGGCTGGTAGCCAGTATGATCACGAATCGGGAGGAGGAAACGTTGACCCCGAGACTTCGGGCATAATTATCACCTAATAACCAGGCATTTAGAGGTTTGGAAACGTAAAATGCCAAGGCAATACCTACTGTAAGCACTCCGCCCAGTACCATCAACTCGTTCCAATTCAACCACCCCATACTGCCAAAAGTCCAGATGAGGAAGTAATGCTGGTCTTCTGTACGGCTGATGAATTGCAGAACACTTACCAATGAAGCGGTGGTTGCCCCAACCATAAGCCCGATCAATAAAAGCGAAGTATTGTCTTTTATCCGGTTGGCTACCGCCAGAATAAGGAGTAGAATGGATGCGGAACCAAGCGTTGCTCCAAGGGATATAACAAAAGATCCGCCCAGGTTGCTGATGATTGGATTGCCCACCATAACCAAAAGAGCCACTGCCAGGCTTGCCCCCGAACTGAGGCCCAACACGTCTGGCCCTGCCAGCGGGTTTCTGAATAAGGTCTGCATCATAAGCCCCCCCAGCGCCAAAGCCCCCCCGGCCAAAATGCAGGTAAGTGATTTGGTAAGCCGGAAATCAATAATAATGTCGCTGATCACCGGGTTTGGATTTGACGAAAAACCTGCCAACCCGAGCCAATCCGAAAAAGAAATCTGCACGCTCCCCTGCGATAGGTTCAGGATAAAAAGTCCGGCTAAAAGGGCTGAAAGTACAAGCCAGGGATGTTTTTTAAGGGTTTTTATCATGGTTCAGCGCTTCGGCAATGATAAGCACTTCGGCAACATTATGGAAAGGGCGGGCTGGTTTGGCAGGCCTGTTTATTCATAAAGCCCTTTAAGGCTCTAAAAATTTTAAAAGGCGGGTTTGCTAACTATTCTTTATGTCATATCTTTGCAGTCCTTTTTGCGTCAAGAAGGCGCAAAATCCTGAAAAACAGCATAAAAAGGTTTCAACCATGCCTGGAATTATAGGACGAAAAGTAGGAATGACAAGCGTATATGGCCCTGAAGGTGAGAACATCGCCTGCACGGTTATCGAAGCTGGTCCCTGCGTAGTCACTCAAGTAAAAAACGCTGACACTGACGGATACCGTGCAGTGCAGTTATCCTTTGGCGAGGCCAAAGAGAAAAACACACCGAAAGCTCTGATCGGGCATTTCAAAAAAGCAAGCACCACCCCTAAACGCAACACCGTTGAGTTTCGCGATTTCCGTGCGGAGTTCGATGGCATTGTTGAGTTAGGTAAGGAGGTTCGTGTGCAAGACGTATTTAAAGAAGGCGATTGGCTGGATGCTGTAGGCACCTCCAAAGGTCGCGGTTTTCAGGGTGTTGTTAAGCGCCACGGCTTTAGCGGTGTGGGTGAAGCAACCCACGGTCAGCATAACCGTTTGCGTGCACCTGGTTCAATGGGTAACGCTTCATTTGCTTCCCGTGTACCAAAAGGCAAGCGCCTGGCGGGTCGTATGGGTAACGATCGTGTGAAAGTAACCAACCTGCGTGTGGTGAAAATCATGGCGGATCAAAACCTGATCATTGTAAGTGGCTCTGTTCCGGGAGCTATAAACTCAACTGTAATTCTGCAGAAGTAATGGAAGTAAGTGTAGTAAAATATAGCGGAGAGCAAACCGGTAAGAAAGTGAGTCTTTCTGATGCCGTATTTGCCATCGAGCCAAACGACCACGCCATTTACCTGGACGTGAAAAGCTACCTGGCCAACCAACGTCAGGGTACGCACAAGTCGAAGCAGCGTAACGAAATTTCTGGCTCCAGCAAGAAAATCAAGAAGCAGAAAGGTACCGGAGGGGCACGTGCGGGTAACATTAAAAACCCTCAGTTCAAAGGTGGTGGACGTGTATTCGGCCCTCAGCCTCGCGACTATTCTTTCAAGCTGAACAAGAAAGTAAAAGATCTGGCACGTAAGTCGGCTCTTACTTATAAGGCGAAGGACAATGCCATTGCCGTTATAGAAGATTTCAATTTTGAAACACCCAAGACAAAGCAATACCTGAATATGTTATCGGCATTATCATTGGCTGATAAAAAAACTCTTCTGGTATTGCCGGAAAGCAATAAAGGTGTGGTTCTTTCAGGAAGAAACCTGAAGCAAGCAAAAATTACCACTGCCGATCAGATCAACACATACGATGTGATCAATGCTGATAACGTCATTTTTGTTGAGAGCTCAGTAAGCAAAGTGGAGAACATTTTAAATAAAGAGTCATGAGCGTACTGAAGAAGCCCCTGGTAACAGAAAAAGTATCTTCCCTGAATGAAAAGGGTAAGTACGGCTTCATTGTAGATATTGAAGCAAACAAAGTAGAGATCAAGCAAGCTGTTGAAAAGCAGTATGGTGTAACGGTTGAGAAGGTGAATACCATGCGCGTAATGGGTAAGCAAAAATCCCGTTACACAAAAGCAGGTGTATTAACCGGTCGTAAGCCCAACTACAAGAAGGCCATTGTAACATTGGCCGCAGGTGAAGTAATAGACTTTTATAGCAACGTATAATTATTGAACAATGGCGTTGAAGAAACTAAAACCGGTAACACCAGGCACAAGACACAGGCTGGCCCCGTCTTTTGAAGACATTTCGGCATCGACTCCTGAAAAGTCGCTGGTAACTACGCGTAAGAAAACCGGAGGAAGAAATAATAACGGTAAGATGACCATGCGCTACATTGGTGGTGGTCATAAGCAGAAGATAAGAATCATTGACTTCAAGCGCGACAAGGCTGGCGTTCCGGCTACCGTTAAGTCAATTGAGTATGACCCTACACGCTCTGCCCGTATTGCGTTGTTACATTACGCAGACGGTGCAAAGGCATACATCCTTGCTCCGAACGGTTTAAAATCCGGTCAGCAGGTTGTGGCAGGTGCAGAGGTTGCACCTGAAGTAGGAAATGCACTTCCGCTTTCAAAAATTCCGTTGGGTACAATTGTACACAATGTGGAGTTGAAGCCTGGCAAAGGTGGTGCAATTGCACGCAGTGCCGGTTCATTTGTTCAGTTGTTGGCTCGTGAAAACGGCCTGGCAACATTGAAGATGCCTTCTGGTGAGATGCGTAACGTATTGGAAGTGTGTATGGCTACAGTAGGTGCTGTTTCCAATGCCGATCACATGAATGAAAGCGTGGGTAAAGCTGGTCGCACACGTTGGAAGGGCAGAAGACCACGTAACCGCGGTGTTTCTATGAACCCCGTTGATCACCCGATGGGTGGTGGTGAAGGACGTGCTTCAGGTGGTCACCCGCGTTCACGCAAGGGCTTGATTGCCAAGGGTAAGAAGACCCGTCATCCGAAAAAGTATTCTGATCGATTAATCATATCCAGGAGGAAAAAATAATGGGACGCTCGATTAAAAAAGGACCGTATTGCGATTTCCGTCTGCTTAAGAAAGTAGAGGCAACCGAGAAGTCAGGTAAGAAATCAGTGATCAAAACCTGGTCACGCAGATCAACAATTACCCCTGAGATGATCGGCCACACGTTTGCGGTTCACAATGGAAATAAATTCATTCCGGTATACGTAACCGAAAACATGGTGGGACATAAGTTAGGTGAATTTGCACCTACCCGCACGTTCAAAGGTCACTCCGGTAACAGAAAAGAAGCTTAGTAAGTCATGGAAGCTGTAGAGAAAAAGACTAAAAGGTCTGTAGTAAAAAGGGAAAAGCGTGATGCACGCAAGGAAGCTGCTAAAACCGGAGAGGTTGTAGCCAAGCTGAAGAATGTTCCCACATCTCCACGTAAAATGAGGCTGGTTGCCGACTTGATTCGTGGTGAGCGTGTAAACAAAGCCCTCAATATACTTAAGTATGAACCTAAGGTAGGTTCGTTCAAATTGGAGAAACTTCTTCTTTCTGCTATTGCTAACTGGGAGAACAAAAATCAGGAAGCCAAGCTTGAAGAAGCAGACTTATATGTAAAGGATGTTTGGGTTGATGGCGGTCGTATTTTAAAGAGACTCCGTCCGGCTCCCCAGGGAAGAGCGCACCGCGTTCGTAAGCGTTCCAACCACGTAACGCTGGTGTTGGATAGCCTGAAGAAAAATGAAAGCGTAGCAACTGAACAAGAAACTAAGGAATAGATGGGACAAAAAATTAACCCTATAGGACTTCGTCTGGGTATCGTTCGCGGTTGGGATTCCAACTGGTATGGCGGAAATACATTCTCCGACAAGTTGGTTGAAGACCAGAAGATCAGAAAGTATATCGATGCCCGTATCCCGAAAGGCGGTATCGCTAAAGTTGTTATTGAACGCACGTTAAAGCGCATCACCCTTACCATTCACACGGCTCGTCCGGGTGTGGTTATCGGAAAAGGTGGAACGGAAGTAGATAAGATTAAAGAAGAGTTGAAGAAGATCACCGGTAAGGATGTTCAGATCAATATCTTCGAAATCAAGCGTCCGGAATTAGATGCGAAACTTGTTGGCGAATCAATCGCACAGCAAATTGAAGCACGTATTTCCTACAAGCGTGCCATGAAGCAAGCGATTGCCTCTGCTATCCGTGTAGGTGCAGAAGGAATCAAGATTAAGGTATCAGGCCGTTTGGCCGGTGCCGACATGGCCCGCACAGAACAATATAAAGAAGGACGTATTCCTTTGCATACCCTGCGTGCTGATATTGATTATGCAATTTCTGAAGCGCAGACCGTTTACGGTAAGATTGGTATCAAAGTATGGATATTCAAAGGTGAGGTATATGGTAAGCGCGATTTGTCACCTAACGTGGGTGTAGTAAGCAACGCGGGTGCAGGCCAGGGTGCTGGTGCTGAGCGTGGTGGTGATCGTGGCGGAAGAAGAAGACAGGAAGGCCGTGGAGGTCGCACCGGTCGTGGTGGAGAAAATCGCAGAGAGAAACGATAGTTAATAGTGAAGCATTAAAGTAAGGTAGCAATGTTACAACCGAAACGTACCAAGTTCAGAAAAATGCAGAAGGGCCGTGTGAAAGGTATAGCCACACGCGGACATACCATTGCATTCGGTTCATTTGGTCTGAAAAGCCTGGAAGGCGGCTGGATTACCTCCCGTCAGCTCGAGGCGGCTCGTATTGCCGTAACCCGCGCCATGAAGCGTGAAGGTCAGGTTTGGATTCGCATTTTCCCGGATAAGCCCATCACCCGTAAACCTGCAGAGGTTCGTATGGGTAAAGGTAAGGGTGCTCCTGAATACTGGGTTGCTGTGATTAAGCCAGGTACCATTTTGTTTGAAGCAGGTGGTGTGAACTTGGCTACTGCAAAAGAAGCATTGCGCCTTGCGGAGGGTAAGTTGCCCATTAGAACAAAGTTTACAGTAAGACGCGACTACGTAGAATAATCGAGCCATGAAGAGCAACGAAATAAAAGAATTAAATGTGACCGAACTGCGTGAGAAAATCACCAGTGAGAAGGAAACGCTTCGCAAAATGAAATTTGCGCATCAGGTTTCAGCTGTTGAAAACCCGATGAAAATCAGAGAAACAAGAAAGCTCATTGCCCGCTTAAATACGGAGTTGAGCGCTAAAGAACGTCAAAAATAATTCCTATGGAAAGGAACCTTAGAAAAGAGAGAATTGGTAAAGTGGTGAGCAACAAGATGACAAAGAGCATCACCGTAGCGGTCGACCGTAAGGTTAAGCACCCGATCTATGGTAAGTTCGTTCACAAAACCACCAAATTCATGGCTCACGATGAGAAGAACGAAGCTGGCATTGGTGATACCGTGCTGATTTCAGAAACCCGTCCATTGAGCAAAAGCAAGCGTTGGAGATTAGTTGAGATTATCGAAAAAGCGAAGTAATCATGATACAAACCGAATCAAGACTTTCTGTTGCAGATAATAGCGGTGCCAAAGAAGTGCTTTGTGTTCACGTATTGGGTGGAAGCAGCAAGCGCTACGCAACAGTAGGCGATAAAATTGTTGTGACGGTTAAGTCGGCTATGCCGAGCAGCCAGGTAAAGAAAGGTACCGTGTCACGCGCTGTGGTTGTAAGAACTACCAAGGAAGTAAGAAGAAAAGACGGCTCTTACATTCGCTTTGAGGATAATGCTGCCGTTCTGTTGAACGCTCAGGATGAACCCCGAGGTACCCGTATTTTCGGACCGGTGGCGCGTGAGTTGAGAGAGAAGCAGTTTATGAAAATAGTGTCATTGGCACCTGAAGTGATTTAATACCATGAACAGAAAGTTTAACAAGCAACCCAAACTGCACATTCGCAAAGGCGATATGGTGAAGGTTATTGCCGGTGATGATAAAGGCAAAACCGGTAAAGTGTTGGAGGTTGTAACCGCAAAGAACCGTGCCATTGTTGAGGGAATCAACATTGTTACGAAACATGAAAAACCTTCAGCAGGCAAGCCTGAGGGAGGAATTAAGAAGACTGAAGCAGGTGTTCACATCAGTAACCTGATGGTGCTTGATCCTGCCAGTGGTAACCCTACCCGCGTTGGCCGCAAGCTAAACGAGAAAGGTAAGTTGCAACGATATTCGAAGAAAACCGGAGAATTGATAAAATAATGGCTACTCCAAGATTAAAAGAAAAGTACGTTAAGGAAATCGTGCCGGCACTGAAGGATAAGTTTCAGTATAGCTCGGTTATGGAGGTTCCTAAAATTGAAAAGATCAGCATCAACAAGGGTATGGGCATTGCCGTAACCGATAAGAAATTGATTGATGTAGCGCTTGAAGAAATTACCGCCATTACCGGTCAGAAGGCCGTGGCTACCAAGTCAAAGAAGGCGATTTCAAATTTCAAGTTGCGTGAAGATATGCCGATTGGTGTGAAGGTGACACTTCGCGGCAGCAAGATGTATGAGTTCCTCGACAGGCTCATGAACATTGCGCTTCCCCGTGTGCGTGACTTCCGTGGTGTAAATCCGAAAGGATTTGATGGCCGCGGTAACTACACGCTTGGTGTAAAAGAACAGATCATTTTCCCTGAGATTTCGATCGACAAGGTGAATAAGATTAGCGGTATGGATATCACGTTTGTGACTACTGCTAAAACTGATGAAGAGAGTTACGAGCTCCTGAAGGCTTTCGGGATGCCGTTCGCTAATGCTAATAAGAATTAAAAATTTGCTATGGCTAAATTATCTGTAATTGCAAGGCAAACCAAAAGAGAGAAGCTGGTAGCGGTTCACGCAGCTAAGCGCAAGGCTTTGAAAGAAGCCGGTGACTACCTGGCGCTGGATAAGCTTCCACGCAACGCCTCTCCGGTGCGCCTGAAGAACAGGTGTAAACTTACGGGACGTCCGAAAGGCTATATGGGAAAGTTTGGCGTTTGCCGTAACGTTTTCCGTGAAATGGCCTCAGCGGGTAAAATCCCGGGTTTAACCAAGGCTAGCTGGTAAAACAGCGCTGAAACGACATATTAGGTTGCTGAGTATCAAGGTCCCCCAATAGTTTTGGGATGAAACCAGGTAACAGTTTGCATAACAAAAATTGTTAGGTATCTTTGCAGCCCGTTTATAAGAACGGGTTTGCTTTTTTAATGAGCGTAAAGAAATAGAAAATGACTGATCCTATTTCAGACTATTTGACCAGGTTGCGAAATGCAATCAAATCCAACCACAAAGTGGTAGAGATTCCTGCGTCCAACCTGAAGAAAGAAATAACCAAGGTGTTATTTGACAAAGGTTATATCCTTAACTACAAGTTTGAGGAAGGCCCAACGCCACAGGGTACAATCAAGATAGCCTTGAAGTACAACCCTGAAACGCGCGAGTCGGCCATAACCAAATTGCTGCGTGTAAGTACACCCGGCTTGAGAAAATATGTTAATACAGGTACCCTTCCTCGCGTGATGAACGGACTTGGTGTTGCGATTATCTCAACATCGCGTGGTGTAGTTACCGATAAGGAAGCCCGCAAGTTGAATGTGGGTGGTGAAGTATTGTGTTACGTGTATTAACCGACTGAAGCCATGTCACGAATAGGAAAATTACCAATTGAATTACCTCAGGGAGTTACGGTTAACTTCAATAAGGATAGTCACACGGTTTCAGTGAAGGGCCCGAAAGGTGAACTCACTCAGGTTATTGATGCTGACTTTACAGTGAAGCAGGAAAACGGTGAACTGATTGTTGAGCGCCCCACTGAGCAAAAGCGTCATAAGGCCATGCACGGACTTTACCGCGCATTGATTGCCAACATGATTGAAGGCGTGAATAAGGGATACAAACACCAGCTTGAGTTAGTGGGTGTAGGTTACAAGGCGAGTGCCCAGGCAAACGTGCTTGAACTGAGCTTGGGGTATTCACACAACATCTTTTTGGCGGTGCCAAAGGAGTTGAAGGTGCAGGCCGTTCAGGAAAAAGGTTCAAACCCAACTATTATCCTGGAAGGCATTGATAAGCAATTGATTGGCCAGGTGGCCGCTAAAATAAAGTCGCTGCGTAAAGTTGAGCCTTACAAAGGAAAAGGTATCCGCTTCACAGGCGAACATGTACGCAGAAAAGCTGGTAAGGCTGCTGCTAAATAATTAAGCATCATAGAAAACAACTACCTCTATGGCAGGCAAGAACACAGAAAGAAGAGAAAGAATTAAGAAAGGCGTTAGGAAGAAGATTTCCGGAACGACCGACAGACCAAGGTTATCTGTATTCCGGAGTAACCGCGGTATATATGCACAGATCATCGATGATCAGAAGGGTGTAACCCTGGTTTCAGCTTCTTCAGTTGAAATCGCAAAGGATGCTTCCCTGAACATGGAGAATTCTAAAAATGTGGGGAAGAAAATTGCCGAGAAGGCAGTGGCATCCGGTATCAATTCTATTGTATTTGATCGTAACGGGTACCTGTACCACGGAAATATTAAAGCCCTGGCCGAAGGTGCACGGGAAGGTGGATTGAAATTCTAAGAAAAGAGATATGTCAGTTAGCAACATCAGTACAGTTAAGGCCAGCGAAATCGATTTGAAAGAGAAAGTCGTTGCCATTGAACGTGTAGCCAAGGTGGTAAAAGGTGGACGCAGGTTCAGCTTTGCTGCTATTGTGGTGGTGGGTGATGGCAATGGTGTAGTAGGATACGGATTAGGCAAGGCCAACGAAGTAACCGATGCCATTACTAAAGGCGTTGACGATGCCAAGAAGCACCTGGTAAAAGTGCCTATTTCAAAAGGTACTGTTCCACACGAAGCCATCGGAAAATTTGGTGGTGGATTAGTGCTGCTTAAGCCTGCTGCGCCTGGTACAGGTGTAATTGCCGGTGGTGCGATGCGTGCCGTTTTGGAAAGTGCTGGTATCCACAATGTATTGGCTAAGTCAAAAGGTTCTTCCAACCCGCACAACGTGGTGAAGGCAACCTTTAATGCCTTAACCAACATGCGCGATGCGGCAACAGTTGCCAAGAACAGAGGTGTATCATTATCTAAAGTGTTTAATGGTTAATGCCATGGGTAAAGTAAAGATTACACAGTCGAGAAGCGATATTAAGAGACCTGAAACACAGCAGCGTACGTTGCGTGCATTGGGTCTTGGTAAAGTGAACAAATCGGTAGAAGTGGAGTTGACTCCCCAGATTGCCGGTATGATCACCAAAGTGAATCATTTGATTACGGTACAAGAACTTTAATACGATGAAGTTACATACATTAAAACCTGCCGAAGGTTCCGTTAAAACCAACAAGCGTCTTGGCCGTGGCCAGGGCTCAGGTGGAACAACTGCGGGTCGCGGTCATAAGGGTGCAAAATCCCGCTCAGGATACTCCAAGAAATTTGGTTTCGAAGGAGGTCAGATGCCGTTGCAGCGCAGGATCCCCAAGTTTGGTTTTAAGAACAATGACAAAGTTTACTTTAAAGCTGTAAACCTTGACGTTCTTGAAAACCTGTCAGCGAAGCTTAACTCTGCCGACATCAGTCTGCAGGTGCTCATCGATAACGGTATCGTGGGTAAAAAAGATAAGATTAAAGTCCTTGGAAGAGGAGAATTAAAATCAAAAGTGAACGTTCAGGCTCATGCTTTTTCTGATACAGCTGTAAAGGCTATTGAGAAAGTAGGCGGATCAGCAACCCCTGTGAAATAATAATGAAGCGTTTCTTTACCACCATACGGAATATTTTTTCAATTGAAGACCTGCGGGTTCGGATTCTGAATACCATCGGATTCCTGATCATCTTCAGACTGGGTTCTTTCATTGTATTGCCTGGCGTTGATCCGGTAATCCTGGAACAGAACGCGGTATCGGGTGGTATTTTTGATTTGTTGAACACGTTCCTTGGAGGATCGTTCAGCAGAGCTTCCATTTTTGCATTGGGTATCATGCCTTACATTTCTGCCTCTATTATTGTGCAGTTGTTGGGATTTGCTGTTCCCTATTTTCAGAAAATGCAGAAAGAAGGTGAATCTGGTCGTAAGCGATTGAATCAGATTACCCGTGTATTGACCATCTTCATTACCGGATTCCAGTCTTACGGTTATATCCGTGGCACTATCCCTACTGAGGCAATCACTACACCTGGTTTGTTCTTTTATGCCTCATCAATCATCATCCTCATTGCAGGTACCATGTTCTGTATGTGGTTAGGTGAGCGCATTACCGATAAAGGTATTGGCAACGGTATCTCCATGTTGATCATGATTGGTATCGTATCCCGTTTCCCTGGCGCTATCATTGATGAAGCGGTTAACCAGCGTGGATTGGATGGCGCGTTGCTATTCATTATTGAATTGCTTGCGCTGTTTGCTGTGGTGATGGGTGTAATTATGCTTACGCAGGCTACACGAAGAATACCAATCCAATATGCGAAGCAGGTTATAGGAAATAAATTGTACGGTGGTAAGCGTGACTTCATTCCGCTTAAACTGAACTCTGCCGGTGTAATGCCTATCATTTTCGCGCAAGCGTTGATGTTCATTCCTGCGTTGTTGGCCGGTATCTGGAGAGACAGTGACATTGGAGCGTACATTGGTTCAACGTTCTCTGATTTCACCACCTGGCAGTACAACCTGCTGTTTGGTTCTTTGATTTTGATCTTTACGTTCTTTTATACTGCGATTACCATCAACTCGAATGATATCGCAGATAACCTAAAGCGTAACGGTGGGTTTGTTCCAGGCATTAAGCCCGGTAAACAAACGGCTGAATTTATTGATACAGTTTTATCACGAATTACACTTCCGGGTGCGTTGTTCCTGGTGATCGTAGCCATCCTTCCTGCGTTTGCAGTGCGGGCCGGTGTCGGTCAAAATTTTGCGCAATTCTATGGTGGTACTTCATTGCTGATTATGGTTGGGGTTATCCTCGACACGTTACAGCAAATTGAAAGCTACCTGTTAATGCGCCACTATGAGGGAATGATGAAGTCCGGTCGTGTGAAAGGTCGTTCTCAATTTGCTGCGGCTTAAGTGCTAGATGGTTCACTTAAAGACTGACGAGGAAATAGAAATCATCAAAGAGGGAGCTCAGATTTTGGGCAAAGCTCATGGTGAAGTGGCCCGGCTCGTTAAACCGGGAGTTAAAACATCCTCGTTAGACAAAGTGGCGGAAGAGTTTATCCGTGATCATGGAGGAATTCCATCCTTCAAGAATTACAACGGAAGCTTTCCAGCGTCTCTTTGTATTTCAGTGAACGAAGTTGTGGTTCATGGATTTCCAGGTAACTATGAGCTACGCGAAGCAGACATCATTGCTGTTGACTGCGGAGTGTATTACAAGGGTTACCACAGCGACTCGGCTTATACCTATCCATTGGAGGGTGTAAAGCAAGAAACCTTGTTGTTGTTGGAAAGAACATACGAATCGCTTTACCGGGGTATTGAACAGGCTAAGGCCGGTAACCGGATGGGCGATGTGAGCCACGCCATTCAAAACTACGTAGAGAGTTTTGGTTATGGAGTAGTTCGCGAGTTGGTGGGACACGGTGTTGGCAAGAACCTGCACGAAGATCCGGAGGTGCCGAACTACGGAAAGCGTGGCAAAGGTGTGAAGTTGGTTCCGGGAATGGTTTTCGCGATTGAGCCCATGATTAACCAGGGCACGCGAAATGTGGTTCAGGAGCGTGATGGATGGACAATACGCACAGCCGACAAAAGGCCATCCGCTCATTTTGAGCATATGGTGGCCATAAAGAAGGAAAAAACTGAAGTGTTAACAACACATAAGTATATAGAAGAAAATTATTCATTTAAGTGGCGAAGCAGAAGTCGATAGAACAGGATGGAACGATAACAGAAGCGTTATCAAATGCCATGTTTCGTGTTCAGTTGGAAAACGGCCACGAGGTGTTGGCACACATTTCTGGTAAAATGCGGATGCACTACATCCGGATCTTACCAGGCGATAAAGTAAGGTTGGAGATGTCGCCTTACGATTTGACAAAAGGAAGAATTGTGTTTAGATATAAATAAGAGAGACGAGCAAAAAGGTCTCACAAACGATTAGGGAAATGAAAGTAAAAGCATCCATAAAAAAGCGCAGCGCTGATTGTAAGATCATCAGACGTAAGGGCAAATTGTATGTGATTAACAAGAAGAACCCTCGTTACAAACAAAGACAGGGTTAATCTTAATTAAGATTTTGAACAGAAACTGATAATAAAACAACATGGCAAGGATACAAGGTGTTGATATTCCAGATAACAAGCGAGGCGAAATCAGCCTTACGTACATCTATGGTATTGGCAGAAGAACCGCACAGAAAATCTTAACCAATGCCGGTGTAGACTGGAGTAAGAAGGCTAAAGACTGGACGGACGAAGAGTCAAACGCAATTCGTTCCATCATCTCCGAAGGCATTCGTGTAGAAGGTGCATTGCGTTCTGAAGTTCAGCTGAGCATCAAGCGTCTTATGGACATTGGTTGTTACCGTGGCCTTCGCCATCGTAAAGGACTTCCGGTTCGTGGTCAGACAACCAAGAACAACGCCCGTACGCGTAAAGGAAAGCGTAAGACTGTAGCGAACAAGAAGAAGGCTACGAAAGGTTAATCATTGACAGGATATAAATAAGCAAGAGTAATGTCCTCAGAAAAAAGAAAAGATAAAGCCAAGAAGCGCGTAGTGCAGGTTGAAGCAATGGGTCAGGCCCATATTCACGCTACGTTTAACAACATCGTAATTTCTATGACCAACTCAACCGGTCAGGTGATTACGTGGTCTTCAGCCGGTAAAATGGGCTTCAAAGGTTCGAAGAAAAACACTCCGTATGCTGCCCAGGTAGCTGCGCAGGATTGTGCTTCGCGTGCCTTTGAACTTGGCTTGCGCAAGGTTGAAGTTTTTGTGAAAGGTCCAGGTGCCGGACGCGAGTCGGCTATCCGTACCATTCAGATTGCTGGAATTGAGATTACTTCGATCAAGGATATGACGCCACTTCCGCACAACGGATGCCGTCCGCCCAAGAAGAGAAGAGTATAATTCGAACTATTGAGAATAAAGTAACATGGCAAGATACACAGGCCCAAAAGCCAGAATTTCAAGACGATTTGGAGAGCCTATCTTAGGAGATAACAAGGCCATCCAAAAGAAGAACTATGCGCCCGGTATGCACGGTCGCGGCAAAAAAAGAAAGCAATCGGAATATGCTACGCAGTTAGCTGAAAAGCAGAAGGCGAAGTATATCTATGGATTGTTGGAACGTCAGTTTGCAAAGCTGTTCGACAAGGCTTCCCGCAAGAAAGGCATTACCGGTGAGGTTCTCCTTCAATTGCTGGAGGCTCGTTTGGACAATACCGTATATCGTTTGGGTATTGCGCCTACAAGACGTGCCGCGCGCCAATTGGTTTCGCATAAGCATATCCTGGTGAATGGTGAAGTGGTGAACATTCCATCATTTACGTTGCGTGCTGGCGATAAAGTGGCCGTTCGTGAAAAATCGAAGTCTTTGGAATCCATTACAAATAGCTTATCCATTCAAGGGGTTAAAAAATACCCTTGGCTGGAGTGGGATGGTTCGGAACTGGAAGGTAAACTTATTCACATTCCGGTTCGTCAGGATATCCCCGAGAACATCAATGAGCAGTTGATCGTTGAATTGTACTCGAAGTAATTCTAACCATTAATCAGAACGCATTATGTCAATACTAGCATTTCAGATCCCGGATAAAGTTGTAATGGAAAAGGCCGATGATTTTCACGGCACCTTCACCTTTAAGCCGTTGGAAAAGGGCTACGGTGTTACCATTGGTAATGCTCTGCGCAGAATTCTTTTGTCTTCATTGGAAGGTTATGCAATCACCGGTATTAAAATCCCTGGTGTATTGCACGAGTTCTCCACCATCGAAGGCGTTGTGGAAGACGTGGCAGAAATCATCTTGAACCTGAAAATGGTTCGCTTTAAGAAGGTGACTGATGGTTTCGACACTAAAGTTACCATCAACATCAAGAAGCAGAAGCAATTCAAAGCAGGTGATATTACCAAGTTCACTTCAGCTTTTGAAGTGCTGAACCCTGATCATGTTATCTGTAACCTGGATGAGTCAGCAAACTTTGAAATTGAATTGACAATTGAAAAGGGCAGAGGCTACCTTCCGGCAGAAGAAAATAAACCAACCGAACAGGTATTCGGATTTATTCCAATCGATGCCATCTTCACCCCTATTAAGAATGTGAAGTTTAGCGTAGAGAATACCCGTGTAGAGCAAAAGACTGACTACGAAAAGTTGGTTCTTGAAATTCAAACGGACGGTTCAATTCACCCTGAGAAAGCATTGGAAGGTGCAGCTTACATCCTGATCAAGCATTTCGCCTTATTCTCGGATAAGTCGATGGAACTTGAAACCGGAAAAGATGCAGAAGTTGAGCAGGTAGACGAAGAATTGTTGCACATGCGCAAGCTTCTGAAAACCCCGCTTCATGATCTTGATCTGTCTGTACGTGCGTACAACTGCCTCAAGGCTGCTGATGTGAAAACACTGGGTGACCTGGTAGAGCTTGAAATCTCTGATATGATGAAGTTCAGAAACTTCGGTAAGAAGTCGCTGGCTGAATTGGAACAACTGGTTGCCGAAAAGGGACTTACTTTCGGTATGGACCTGGTTAAGTATAAACTGGAAGAAGATTAATAGAAATGAGACACGGTAAGAAAGTAAATCATTTAGGAAGAACCGCCAGTCATCGTAGCGCATTGCTGTCGAACATGGCCTCTTCGCTCATTCTTAGCAAACGCATTACCACCACAGTGGCAAAGGCAAAGGCTTTGCGCAAATATGTTGAGCCCTTGATTACCAAGGCAAAGAATGACACCATGCATTCACGCAGAACAGTATTCTCTTACCTCCAGAACAAGGAGTCTGTAAAGGAGTTGTTCGGCACCGTGGCGTCAAGAACAGCCGAGCGTCCGGGTGGGTATACCCGCATCATTAAGATGGGCGATGTTCGCTTGGGCGATAATGCTGAAATGTGCCTGATTGAATTGGTAGATTTCAACGACATCTATAAGAAGGAAGGCGCAGTTAAAAAGGCGAAGACCCGCAGAGGTCGTACAGCCGCTAAAGGCAAAAAAGCTGAAGGTGCTGAGGTTGTGGCAGAGGCAGCAGTGGAAGAGAAGGCTGAAAAGCCTGCAAAGAAGCGTTCGAAGAAGGCTGATGCTGATAGCGATTCAGAAGGATAGTGAGGTATTTAAAACTATATCGAAAGGGATTGAAGCTAATTCAATCCCTTTTTTGTTGAGCAAAAAGTTGATCCTGAGCATTTAAAACGTTTGAGGCGAAAAAGTTGAACGTTTCGACCTCCGATTTACACTTTGAAGTTATTTTTGTAAAACCACTAAATCACGTGAGCAAAAAAGCCTACTTATTATTGGAAGATGGTCTTCTGCTGGAAGGCATCCTGATTGGAAAGCCGGGTACTACCGGTGGCGAAATCTGTTTTAACACGGGCATGACCGGGTACCAGGAGATCTATACCGATCCCTCGTATTTCGGTCAGATTATCGTTAACACCACTGCGCACATTGGAAATTATGGAACGGTTGATTCAGAACAGGAATCGGAAACACCGAAAATAAGCGGACTGGTTGTCAATGAGTTCTCACAGGAGTTTAGCCGTAAAACATCCAACCAAAGTTTGCAGGACTACCTGGAGAAGCATGGCATTACCGGCATTGCGCAGGTGGATACCCGCATGCTGGTGCGGTATATCCGCAGCAAAGGCGCCATGAATGCCCTTATCTCATCCGAACTATCTCCGGATGAAATGAAGAAGGAGATTAAGAATGTTCCATCCATGAATGGCCTTGAGCTATCTTCCATAGTCACTACCAAAGGGGAATATACGGTTGGCAATGAAGATGCGCCTTTCCGCGTAGCGGCTTTGGATTTTGGAATAAAGAAAAGCATTCTTACCAACCTGGCTGATCGGGGTTGTTTCATAAAAGTATTCCCGGCTAAAACTTCTTTTGATGTATTGGAAGCATGGGAACCGAGCGGTTACTTTCTATCGAATGGCCCGGGTGATCCCGCAGTGATGGAATATGCTGTTAAAACTGTAAAGCAGATTTTAGAGACGGGTAAACCGACCTTTGGTATTTGTCTTGGACATCAATTGCTCGCTTTGGCAAACGGCATTTCTACGTATAAAATGCACCACGGCCACCGGGGGTTAAATCATCCGGTTAAGAATCTGAATACAGGACTGGGAGAGATGACATCGCAAAACCACGGCTTTGCCGTAAGTGAAAAAGATATTGAAGGGAATGTGAATGTAGAAGTAACACACGTACACCTGAATGACAATACCATTATGGGCATTCGGGTAAAAGATAAAAAAGCATTCTCGGTGCAGTATCACCCCGAGGCTTCACCAGGCCCTCACGACTCACGCTACCTGTTTGATGAGTTTGTTGCGATGATCTGTGAAGAGCAATTGAGTGCAGTAAGTAAGTAATCAGAATCTAATCATAAATCCATTAACCTATGTCATTGATTGAAAGCATTCACGCCCGTCAGATACTGGACAGCCGTGGTAACCCTACTGTTGAAGTTGATGTTGTAACCAGCAGCGGTGCGTATGGTCGTGCGGCAGTTCCATCCGGTGCTTCTACCGGAAAGCACGAAGCTGTTGAGCTTCGTGATGGCGACAAAAGGAAATACCTGGGCAAGGGTGTATTGAAAGCTGTTGATAATGTTAACAATAAAATTGCAACTGAAGTGGTTGGCTTTTCCGTGTTCGAGCAAAACCTGCTGGATAAAATTATGCTCGAGCTGGATGGCACTGCCAACAAAGGCAAAATTGGAGCCAACGCAATTTTAGGCGTATCACTCGCTATTGCCAAAGCAGCTGCCATGGAAGCGGGTCTTCCTCTGTATCGTTATATCGGTGGGGTAAATGCGAATACGTTACCCGTTCCAATGATGAACATTTTAAATGGAGGAAGTCATGCTGATAACGCCATCGACTTTCAGGAGTTTATGGTGATGCCCGTTGGTGCAGATACGTTTTCAGAAGCGCTTCAAATGGGCGCAGAGGTTTTTCATACGCTAAAGAAAGTGTTGCATGAGAAAGGCCTCTCGACAAACGTAGGCGATGAAGGGGGGTTTGCACCTAACCTGAAATCCAATGAAGAAGCTATTGAGGTGGTATTGAAGGCAATTGAAAAGGCTGGCTATAAACCCGGCTCTGATATTTTCATTGCGCTTGATCCGGCTGCTTCTGAATTCTATGACAGCAAGGCAAAAGTTTATCACTTCAAAAAATCGTCTGGTAAGAAATTGAAGCCATTGGAAATGGCCGAGTACTGGACGAACTGGGCTAAGAAATATCCAATCATTTCTTTAGAGGATGGTATGGCTGAGGATGACTGGGCAGGCTGGAAAGCGCTTACAGAAAAAATCGGAAGCAAGGTTCAGCTTGTTGGTGATGATTTGTTTGTAACCAATGTGAAGCGTTTGCAAAAAGGAATTGACGAAGGTGTGGGTAACGCTATCTTGATTAAGGTAAACCAAATCGGTTCGCTTACCGAAACGATTGATGCGGTTAACCTGGCCAAACGTAATGCATATAAAAGTGTAATGTCGCATCGTTCGGGCGAGACTGAAGATAGTACGATTGCTGATCTGGCGGTCGCTTTGAACACCGGTCAGATTAAAACTGGCTCTGCTTCCCGCTCTGACCGTACGGCCAAATACAATCAATTGATACGTATTGAGGAGGAGTTGGGTGAAGTGGCCTACTTCCCGGGTAAGAAGATGTAATCAATAACTACAAATACAAAATAAAAAACCCCGCCATTAAGACGGGGTTTTTTATTTCAGTCGTGCAATACATCAGGCCATTGATTTCGATTTCTCGCGCATGGTGCCATAGATGTAATCCCATAAAGGTGAAGAAACACCAAAAACGATTTCACCATTTTTATAGTGGTGAACACCATGATTTACCCACAGCGCTTTCAGGAAATTTTTTGGAGGCTGGTATGCATGCACCAGGTAATGCACACCGAGGTAACAGGCATAACCAACAAGGAATCCGGGTAGGAAGGCAAACACGAAATCGCCCATAACCAAACGAAGCAAGAGCAGCAGTATCGTTGAGATGGTTACACTCAACAACGGAGGCATCGCAAGCCTGTCTTTATCTTTCGGGAATTCATGATGCACACCATGCATGGTGTATTGAAATTTTTCGCGAGCCTTGGTATACGTGGCCATATGAAATACATAGCGGTGTACATTGTACTCCACCCAGGTAAACACAAGCCATCCTGCAAAGAAAAGGGCAATCGTTAATAACGGACTTAACAAAGTATTGATGGTGCTCCAATACAAGAGAGCGCCTGCGTATACAAAAAAGATGGTAAGCGGAACAGCAATATGTGTCCTGGTTAATCTTTCTAAAATCGGGTTATTAAATAACTGTCTTGTGCCCTTGTTTTTTGGTGATACTTCAGCCATATTTTTAACGAAGAATTTTACTTTAACAAAAATAACAATAGAAACCCACTCTATGCACTATCCCAGCGCTTTAACCCTTGTTTTTTCGATTACTTTGGTATAATAAGATTCGTATTGGGGTAAAATACGACTAATGTCAAATTCCTTGGCTCGGTTTAGAGCATTTGCCTTGAATTTGGGTAGGTTCTTTTTGTCGAGAACGAAAAGGGCATTCCGCGTCATATCTTCAACATCTCCCACATTGCTCATAAATCCAGTTACCCCTTGAACATTGAGTTCGGGGATACCTCCTGTATTGGATGAAATTACCGGTACTTCACAAGCCATCGCCTCCAGTGCAGCCAATCCGAAACTTTCTTTCTCGGATGGCATTAGAAACAGATCGGCTACCGAAAGCACTTCTTCTACTGCCTCAAGCTTACCTAAAAACCGTGTATTGTGGCAAATGTTAAGATCACGGCATTGCTGCTCGGCATGAACACGCTCCGGGCCGTCACCAATTAGCAGCAATTTGGCTGGTATCTCTTTCTGGATGTTGTAAAATATCTGGATAACATCACCGATGCGCTTCACTTTTCTAAAATTCGAAGTATGCACAATGAGCATTTCACCTTCCGGACAGATGGCTTTCTTGAAGTGGTCTTTCTTTTGTTTTTTAAACTTCTCCAGGTCAATGAAGTTGGGAATGACTTCAATCTCATTGGTTATTTTAAAGTACTCAAGTGTTTCGCGCTTTAAGTCCTCCGAAACAGCTGTTACACCATCCGATTGATTGATACTAAAAGTGACCACAGGTTCGTAGGAGGCATCTTTACCCACCAACGTAATGTCTGTACCGTGAAGTGTTGTAACAACAGGTATGGTTATGCCTTGCGTTTTTAAGATCTGCTTGGCCATGTAGGCCGCTGAAGCGTGCGGGATGGCATAATGAACGTGAAGTAAATCCAACCGCTCATTCATGGCTACGCTTACCATCTTACTGGCCAAAGCCAATTCATAAGGTGGATACTCAAAAAGTGGATAAGAGCGAAATTCTACTTCATGGTAAAAGATATTCTCATTCAGAAAATCCAGGCGGCTTGGTTGTGAGTATGTAATGAAATGAACCTGGTGACCTTCCTGGGCTAGTGCTTTTCCCAATTCAGTTGCTACTACACCGCTACCACCAAAAGTGGGGTAACATACGATGCCTATTTTGATCTGCTCCACAAATATTCGGTTTGGTTTTGGCAATGGTCAAATATGGACTGATAAATAACGTCTTGTATGCGAGAACGGATATTGGTGGAAATAAGTTTTCCGTTCCGTTCAGGATGTACCCGATTTGATAAAAATACATAGACCAGGTCAAATTCAGGATCAATCCATATACAGGTGCCTGTAAAACCTGTATGGCCAAAGGTTTTAGGAGATGAGAAAAGCGAGGTTGGCGTAGCCCAGTCACTTTGTATGGGCTTATCCCACCCTAAACCTCTGCGGCTGTTATCAAATTGTTTGGCGGTAAAAAGCTCCACGGTTTCAGGCTTGAAATACTGGTATCCACCGTAGGAACCCTTTTGCAATAGCATTTGTCCGATTTTACCAATGTCCAGTGCATTGCTAAATAAACCTGCATGGCCTGCTACACCACCCAACATGGCGGCTCGTTCATCGTGTACGGTGCCAATCAGAAGCGATTTTCTGAAAATTGTATCAATTTCAGTTGGTGCTATTTGGCCGGCATCAAATCGTTTTAACGGAAGATAACCTGTTGTTCTGGCTCCGATGGGCTCATACAGGTTTTGTTGCAAAAATTCATCCATCGGTTGATTCAGCTTGTATTCGGCCAACCTGTGCAGAATCCAGAAACCGATATCACTGTAACGAAGGGTATGAGGTGTTCGGGCAGGTTTCTCCAGTAATCGCGAATCAAATGTCCATTTCCAGAGTGAATCCTTTAATGTTTGCGAACCATATAATCCGGGCGAAACATGAAAAGGAAATTTTTCAGATAACGAAGTGCTGTAAAATAGTGGTGAGAATTTTTTTCCGTTCATGGTCTGAGGCCAAAGCGGTATGAACGGTACTAATCCTGCCTGATGCGTCAGGATATCTTTAAGCACGATATCTCTTTTGTTTGTACGCTTCAGTTCAGGTAAGTAATATGAAACCTTTCGGTAAACATCTATGATGTCCCGATCGTGTAAAAACATAACAGTTTGCAAGGTTGCTAATACTTTGGTTAGCGAGGCGAGATCATAAATTGTTTCGTCTGTTACCGGAACCTGATTGTTGTATGTGTACCATCCGAATGATCGCTCGTACACAACTTTACCTTTTTTGATTACCAGCACCTGGCACCCTGGGGTTGACTTCCCGTCAATAGCTTCGCGGGCAATACGTGCAATTTTTTCAAGTGACTCACTGCTCATTCCCGCTTCTTCTGGTAATGCAAAAGAAAGCCTGTTTAAGGATGGTAAGCTAAATCCAGACGACCCATTAATACTTTCGTTTATTTTCAGCGGAAGCTTTCCGGACACTGACAATCCTCCAAAAATAATTTGTGGAACAATTTGACGCATCAACGGATCGTCAACATAAGCCTGAACGAGCTGAGGTGCTTTATCAAATAAACTTAGCTTTGAAGGCGGCCCGAAATTGCACACCACTACATTGCCCATGCGTCCTAATGAATCAAGCAGGTGTGGATAAGTATCTTCCATCCCGCCAGCAGTAAGGAATACACCTGCAAAAATTACATCATATCCTTTAAGTTGGTTCAATACCTCAGTATAATCCTTACCGGGATAGGGCAAAGCATAATGATCAACGGGTGCGTACTTTGAAAGAAAACTGCTGAATTCATTTTCTTCAGGCTGTCCGATTGACAGAGATGCAAAGGTTTTGTTATCTAATGTTTTTAAGGGTAATAGCTCATGGTTATTGTTTACAATTGTTACCGCTTTTTTGTAGAGTTCGCGTTTAAGTATGGTGGCCTCTAGTGTATTGAGTTGATCAATGTTTACTGGAGATTCTGCGTAATGACGGTTTAGACCAGCATCGTATTTTAAGCGCAGTACTTTCTTAACACGTGTGGTAAGTTGTGCTTCCAATCGTGGATCTTTTTTGATCTGCTTTCGTAATTTCCGTACAGTAGCCTGTACGTTTTCAGGAAACAACAGCACATCATTTCCGGCCAGCAACGCATACATCTCTGAATCACCCGGTTGATTTTTTCTGAGAATCGATTTAACATCGGGCACATAGCTGAAAACAACTCCCTGAAATTTCAACGTTTGTTTAAGATAGTCGGCTGTATACAAGGTAGGCAAAGCTTGTGGCAGAACTTTACTTTTTCGCTTCAGCACTTTTCGATTGTCTGGAAAAATCGGATCGTGCCTGGATGATGAAAGAATGGCCGGACAACCTTCTTTAAAAAGTTCTTTGAGCGGTAGCAATGAGTGATCATCATTTTGAGATAATCTCATAACAGGCTGTCCTTTTACGTAACCACTCACACTTAAATTATAATGGGGATAGTGCTTGACAACTGGTATAATGCCAGCCTGTTGAAAGCCCTTCATATATAGGGTAGCAGCCCGGGCTACACGCTGCGGATTGTCACCAAAAGTATGGTTAACTAAATCTTCCGATTGAAAGGCAGTGCTTAGATCGGCTGTTGGTGCAAATGTAATGTGAACACCCAGCGCTGCCAATTGCCGGCCAATTTCCATTCCGAGGTAGTATAAAATACTGTCATCCTGAATGGCGCCCAGCATCAGCGAACTTGGAAATAGCAAGGTACTGTCGAGTGTTGAGCCAAGCCCTTCCTCGGCATTCAAACCAATAAGGAGGGGCACCTGAGCATGTTGTTGGAATAGTGTATTATGCGCGACTATGCGTTGAGGTCCTCCTCCAGTAAAAACAATCCCACCAATGTTGTAATCCCGAACAAGATTTAAAATGCGATCAACGGAATTTTCAGAGGTCACATCAACCGGCATCATGATCAACTGACCGATTTTGGCTTCAAAGCTGAGTTGACTGTATACACTGTCAACCCACCTGTCTTTATCCACTTGCCCAAATAGCCCGAAATACCCGAGAAATAACAGGAGTAGTGTAATCCAAACTTTTTTATCGGCAGAGCCGTTTGCTTTTTTGTAATTCAACCCGAATAGAGGCATTTTTGTAAGCCTTTTATACATTATTTCAAGTGCCTAAGGTAACAATGGTGACGCAGCATAAAAAGTTGCATTATAAGGAAGGCAACCAAATTATTTTACCATGAAGTTTCCCACCCTGTTTACAAAAGTACCGAAACACAGACGGTTCAATTTTTCGCCCCGGCACTACGATCCACAGGAAGAAGAACGGAAAATCCGTGAAGAGCGTATTCAAAAGGAGATGAATGGTGGTGATGACGATGAAGAAAAGCTACGAGAATACCACGCACGGATAGCCGGGTCGTTTCGTGCGGCCCGAAACAAGCAAACCAAAAACTTTGATCCTTCCGCCAATATTATTCGCCTGATAATCGTCACTATTCTGGTAGTAGTGGTAATGGCCTATTTGCATTTTGGTAATGTTTCCATATACCTGCTGGCGCTCATTATTCCGGTCTATCTTTGGTTAAGATTTGTCCGTAAATAAAATTGGTAATGCCCGATATCATTCAGCTTCTGCCCGATTCCATAGCCAACCAGATTGCAGCTGGTGAGGTGGTGCAACGGCCGGCTTCGGCAGTAAAGGAGTTGATGGAAAATTCGATTGATTCAGGAGCAACCAACATTCGGCTGATTGTAAAAGATGCGGGCAAGAGTTTGATTCAGGTGATTGACAACGGCATGGGCATGTCGGAAACCGATGCCCGTATGAGTTTGGAGCGACATGCGACATCAAAAATCCGATCGGCTGAAGATTTGTTTAAGCTCCGTACCATGGGTTTTCGTGGTGAAGCCCTGGCATCCATTGCGGCTGTATCACAGCTTGAAATGAAAACACGGTTGGCCGATCGGGAATTGGGAACGTTGCTGGTGGTGGAAGGATCGGAAGTGAAGAAGCAGGAGCCAGTAGCGTGTGATGCGGGTACAAGCATCAGCGTGAAAAATCTTTTTTATAATATACCGGCACGTAGAAATTTTTTAAAATCAAATCCGGTTGAACTTAAGCATATCATTGATGAGTTTCAGCGCCTGGCGTTGGCACATGCAGCTATTTCGTTCTCCTTTATTCAAGGTGATGAGGTGGTATTTGATTTGCCACCGGGTAAACTCAGCCACCGCATTGTTAACCTGTTTGGAAAGTCGTACCAGGAACAATTGGCTTCTTGTAGTGAAGAAACTGATTATGTTAAAGTGGGGGGGTATATCGGCAGACCCGAATTTGCGAGGAAAACCCGCGGTGAACAATTTCTATTTGTGAACAACCGGTTTATTCGCAGCAACTACCTGAACCATGCAGTAATGAATGCATTTGAAGGGTTGATGCCTGAAAATTCATTTCCATTTTATGTGTTGTTTATTGAGATTGATCCGAAGCACATTGATGTAAACGTTCATCCTACAAAGACTGAAATCAAGTTTGATGATGAACGCGCAGTTTATGCAGTAGTGCGTTCAGCTGTACGCCAGGCATTAGGCTCACACAACCTGACGCCCGCCCTCGATTTTGCTGAAGATGTTAACATCATCACAAAGTTATCCGGTACATCTACTGAGGCTGCTCGTGAAGTATATTTTGAGGAGCGCTTTCAGACTTCGTTTAAACGATCAAGTCAGCAAGAATGGGAGAAATTGTTTGACGGTGAAGTGGGAGGGGGTAAAGAAGTAAGTCAGCAACTCTCATCAAAGGAAATAGAGTTTCTTGAATCGAAGGAGCAGGAAGAGCTTGCCTCAGCAGTAAGTGAGCCGTTTTTTCAGTTGCACAACCAATACATTTTACGCCAGGTAAAAACCGGATTAATGATTATTCATCAGCAGGCAGCCCATGAACGCGTGTTGTTTGAAAGATTTATTGATCGGTTGAATCGGAATGCAGGCGAGAGTCAGCAAAGCCTGTTTCCACAAACCATAACTTTCAGTGCCGGAGACTTTACTATGTTAATGGAGATGGAAAGAGAAATTAAAGCGCTGGGTTTCCGGTTTGAACCTTTCGGAAAAAATACCGTTGTGGTTCAGGGTATCCCCGCGGGAATCGGTGATGGCCAGGCAAAGGAATTGTTCGAGGGGTTAATGGATCAGTTCAAGCAAAACCAATCGGAATTGGCGTTGCCAGTGAAGGAAAACCTGGCCCGATCGTTGGCAAAACGGGCGGCCATTAGGGCAGGTGAAAAACTTACGCCTGAAGCGATGCAAGCCCTTGTTGCTAACCTGATGGTCTGCAAAGCGCCCGGCTATTCTCCGGATGGAGAAACAACTTATTTTATTTTTGATTTGGCTAAAATTGGAATGTACTTTAGACAAAAGTAACCCTTGATAATTCATGTTTAATCTTACTCCTGTAGTTCGGAATTTGTTGTTAATCAATGCCATTGTTTTCATTGGGCAGATGGTGGCCCCGGTAATTGATGTGGGCGGATGTTTTGGATCCATGCAAACCTATCGTCAGGATGCCGTAACCGCATACCTTTCGTTGTTTAATGTGCGTACAGATTGTTTCAGGCCGTACCAGTTGTTCACCTACATGTTTGCACACGGTGGATTTATGCATATCTTTTTCAATATGCTGATGCTGGCCTTTACCGGGCCCATTCTCGAAACCTTTTGGGGGCCAAAGCGGTTTTTATTGTTCTACATTGTAACCGGTGTTGGCGCAGCAGTTTTCAGTGTACTGATTGATTTATATTTCGGTGGAGGTGGTGGCATAATGCTGGGCGCTTCAGGAGCAATTTATGGAGTACTCATGGGCTTTGGAATGCTGTTTCCGAATATGGAAGTTCAATTGTTGATCCCTCCAATTCCGATAAAGGCCAAGTACCTTGTATTCTTTTTGTTTGGGTTGACGTTTATCATGGACAGGAGCGGGAGTGTAGCACATTTTGCACACTTAGGAGGTATAGTAGTGGCATTTCTTTTTATCAAATTCTGGGGCGGAAGAGGAGGATCATACTATTAAGTAAGCAAAGTATGCTTGACGATTTCAAAAGCGCTTTTAACCGGTACAACAACGCGCACGTTCAGTTGATCATTGTGAATGTGGTGATATACCTATTTCTGGTGGTGCTGTTTTTAATCAGTGGAATTCCGGGTACCGAGTTTGTTTTCGAATTTATCTATAAGCAGTTCACCATCCCTTCCGGTCTTTCTGAATTCATTACTCGACCATGGACGCTCATCACCTACATGTTTGCACACAGCATGTGGGATATTTTTCACATTCTGTTTAACATGTTGGTGTTGTATTGGTTTGGGCGCGTGTTCGTTGAATACCTTGGAAGTGATAAACTAATAGCCTTGTATATTTTAGGTGGCCTTACAGGCGGTATTGCCTATTTATTGATTTACAATCTCAATCCTGAATTTTTTGGCAATGCCGGCATGGTGGGGGCATCAGGTGCGATTTATGCTATTGTAGTCGGCACAGCAGTTTTACTCCCAAACTATACGTTCTTTCTCTTATTCTTTGGGCCGGTAAAGATCAAGTATATTGCCATGTTCTATGTGATCCTTTCGTTGCTCTATGTTCGTCAGGGTGTAAACCTGGGCGGTAACATAGCGCACCTGGGCGGAGCATTGATGGGTTTCATTTACATCAAACAACTACAGGCCGGTGTAAACTGGGGTGGTTGGATAACCGTAACGTTAGATTGGTTTAAAGATCTTTTTAAGGAAAAACCAAAAGTAAAAGTTACCTACCGAAGTGAAGAACCAAAAAAGGGCAGCGTTAAAAAGGCTGCCAAAACTTCTCAGGAAGAAATAGATGCTATTCTCGATAAGATCTCCGACCATGGTTATGAGAGCCTTACTAAGGAGGAGAAGGAGAAGCTTTTTAATGCAAGTAAAAAATAACTAATCAGCCATTTTTTGTATTCCGATTTTGGTAATCCTATACATCCTGTTGTTCATTGGAGGAGTGCCAGCCGAACAAGTTTCTTCTTGTTTCAGCAGAGCGCTCATGCCATTGGTTGTAATACTAAATGAATTTGTGCAGCCTGGTGTGTAGCTTAATTGAGTAAGAAAGGCCTGCTTTTGACTAAAGTCATCAATACCAAGAATAAAAAACTTGTCTTTTTGCTGATTGGCCAGTAATCCAACAAATAGCGTGTCAGATTGAATGAGTACTTGTTGTGGCCGAAGACTTTCATCTGAAACGGAAAGTTCACGAAGCCAGCTTAAAAAAACTTCTTGATCAGGCGGTATCAGAACAGATTGATTCATAAAATGAATAAATCGCTGGGTAACATTTGGTTTGGAGAATGAGCCACCTTTCAACCTGCTAAACCTGAACACCATTTCGTTAGCGGAGTTTCTTAGTACCAGGCTGTTTTCAGTAAGGTCCTGAACTGTAAAATTAAATGAGGATGATGAGGTAAAAAGAAGTAACGAAGGAGAAGAATTAGTGATCGTGTCTCCGGGTATCCATTTCCAGGTTCCGGTTTTGTCATAATAGTTTTCTTCCCATGTACTATCAACCCGTAATTGAAAGTAATATGAAAAACCATCGGCCTCACTGCGCCATGCACCAATTTCAAGCCCGGGTTTAACCTGAATATCCTTTATAAACTGTTGCGCCATCTCTTTATTCAGGTACACATAAACTGCCGCTGCTGCCAGCGCCAGGATAATACCCCACTTCTTTATATCCAATGGTTTGGAACCTATACGCTTGTAATACTCAAGTATTTCTGTTTCGATTTTATTGAGCTTCTTAAGTTTATTGCCTTCAATGGCCTCAAGGAGTGGACCTGCCTCATAAATATCCAATTCTGAAACAACAGGTCGATCCTTACTATTTTTGTCATTTATTTCAACTTCAAAGCTTATCCAGTCACCCTTTTTGTTTTCATAAGCTACATCAACACTAATAGAAAGTTGTTTTACCGGTATGTGAACATCCTTCAGGCTACTGTAGTGCTGCATCTGCACATGCAGGTTATCATGCTGAAGCTCAATCAGCACCAACCTGTCGGTTGTTTTTTGCCATACACCAAGCGTTGTGATAATGAAGATGACACTTACGATACCTAAGGCAATGTAGATGCCTATGATAAAAGAAGCTTCTTTTAGAAAAATGGAAACCATCACCAATATTCCAATTATCAGGAGCAAGGGTATTTGTTTTTTGATAAATTTTTTGATGAAGCGAAAAATGAAGGATGTTTGAGATTTTTCGTATAGGATCATGGTTAGGTTAGCTTGATTTATTCCGAAGATAAGAAAAAGTCAGGCACAACAACTGCGTTGATTTTAAGCCTTGTTCGCCAACTGCCCGCATGCAGCATCAATATCTTTACCGCGACTTTTTCTAATACGGGCTACAATACCATTTTTCTCAAGTGTGGATTGGTACAGTTGAATTGCCTCGGGTGAAGCTTGTTGAAATTCACCGTCATCAATCGGGTTGTATTCGATCAGGTTTACTTTACACGGAATGTGCTTACAGAATTTTACCAAGGCCTGAACATGCTCAATGGTATCATTGATTCCTTTCCAGACCACGTACTCGTAGGTAACTTTTCGTTTTGTTTTTTTATACCAATACTTCAATGCCTCTGCCAATTCTTCCAACGGGTTGGTTTCGTTGATGGGCATGATGGCAGAACGTGTTTCGTTTATAGCATCGTGAAGGGAAACGGCCAGGTTAAACTTCACACCATCATCTGCCATTTTTTTGATCATCTTGGCAATGCCCACCGTTGAGAGGGTAATGCGTTTGGAAGCCATGTTCAGTCCTTCGGGTGATGTAATTTTGTTGATGGCTTCGACCACGTTTGCGTAGTTCAGCAACGGCTCGCCCATGCCCATAAACACAATGTTGGTGAGCGGTCGGTTGAAAAATAATTCGGCTTGCTGTTTAATGGCCACAACCTGGTCATAAATTTCATCGGGGGAAAGATTACGCATGCGCTTTAGTCTGGCCGTAGCGCAAAATTTGCAATCGAGGCTGCAGCCAACCTGCGATGAAACGCAGGCTGTTATCCGATCTTTGGTAGGAATTAAAACCGATTCAACCACCAAGCCATCATACAGTTTAACCGCATTTTTTATGGTGCCGTCTTCGCTGCGTTGCATGTTATCCACCTGAATGTGATTGATGGTAAAATGTTCGTTCAGCATGTCGCGGGTTTGTACCGATAGGTTGGTCATCTGGCTAAAATCCTTGGCTGATTTTTTCCACAGCCATTCGTATACCTGCTGTGCCCGAAAGGCTTTTTCACCTTTCTCTACAAAAAAGGTTTTCAGCTCATCAAGCGTAAGCTTACGGATATCTCTTTTTTCGGTGCTAACTATCATGTTATTGGATTCGCACAAATTCCACGCGCTCACATGTGCGATCTTTGTTGATGATGATCAGTGAGGAAGTTGTTATTTCTTCTACGATATAGGTTCCGGTAATCAACCGCGATTTTTTATCGAGCAGGTACAACACACCATCAGTATAGCGATAAAGAAACTTTTCTTTCGAGGAAGGTTTCCGCTTACCGTGTGTGCGCCAGTTTTCTGTTCCGGTTCCATCACTATTGAAGGTGAAGGTTTTTGGCGTATTGCCCGAGCGTGAGGCCATCTCTCCCAGCAGTTCTTCTTCCGTTTCAGAGATTTCACCCAGTTCGCCACTCATGCAATTGGCTTGTTGACTTACCTGCCACGTTCCGGTAATAGGTTGCGTGTATCCGCTCAGTGAAATCAGTAGCATCGACACGATAATTAACCCTTTCATATGGCCTCCTTTCCTTTCTGCAAAATTAGTGAAAATAGCCCGCGCTGCCCTTTGAAAACTCTTATTTATCCCTGATTTTCGCCTTTTTCCAAACCCTATGAAAACCAACGCAATCGTTATTACAGGCGGCTACCTGGACAGCAGCAACGCAAAAACCGCACACGGGCTTATTCGTGGAACTGAACGTTTCAATCTTCTTGGCTTTATCGATCATAAATCGGCCGGAAAAGATGCCGGTGAGGTACTCGATGGGAAAAACCGGAACATGCCTATCTATGAATCGATTTCTGATTTTGTAAAAAAATCGCCTGAGAAAGCCCAATACTGTGTTATTGGTGTAGCCACAAAAGGTGGCGTAATACCCGAGTCGCTGATGGCGATGTTGAAAGAGGCGCTTGAAAATAATCTGAGTATTGTAAACGGCCTACATGATTATGTTTCGGATCATGAAGAATTAGCCTCATTAGCGAAAGCAAAAGGCCTTGAGATCGTTGATGTGCGCAAGCCCAAAAAATTCAAAGATCTCCATTTCTGGAACGGAAAGATCAAAGAAGTGAAATCACTCAAGGTGGCCGTACTCGGCACCGACTGTGCTTTAGGAAAGCGAACTACTTCTCGTATTCTCACTGAGGCGATGATCAAAGCCGGATACAAAGCCGAAATGATCTACACCGGCCAAACCGGATGGATGCAAGGCGCGAAGTATGGGTTTATTTTCGATTCAACACTGAATGATTTTATATCGGGTGAGATGGAGCACGCCATTTGGCAATGCTATCAGGATGTAAAACCCGATATCATGTTTATTGAAGGCCAGTCTTCGTTGCGCAACCCAAGCGGACCAGCAGGTGCGGAATGGATTGTGTCGGCTGATGCGGATATTGTCATTCTGCAGCATAATCCGGCTCGCAAACAATACAAGGACATGGAATACTATCCGGCCTATATTCCTGCTGTTAAAGATGAAATTGACCTGATAAAAATTTATGGAGCCAACACAGTTGGTATTACCGTAAACACCATGAAAATGAAAACCGAGGAAGCGCGTGAATGGGCGAAGCAAACGGAAGCAGAGCTGAATATTCCAGTGGTGCTTCCGCTTGAAGATGGCGTTGATAAACTGGTAACGGTTTTCGAAAATCTGTTGAAACAACGTAATGGCTGATCCGAACTACAAACTCAAATTGCAATCATGAAAATCAAGGATATAAAAATCTGGAGTGCAGACCTGGGCAACACAAAACCATATACCATTGCCTTTAAAACCGTGGACGAAGTGCGCAATGCCTTTGTTGAAATAACATTGGCGGATGGCACTACTGGTATTGGCTCGGGCAATCCAAGCGAATATGTAGTGGGGGAAAACCTGACTCAAACGTTGGAGGCGCTTCAAGAAAAGAATCTTGAATTTTTGGTTGGTCGCGATATACGGGAAATGAAGCAACTGGCGTTTGAGGTGTGGCAGAAGTTTCCCAAAAATCCTGCTGCGCGTGCTGCGGTAGATATTGCCTTACACGATGCGTTTACCAAATTTCTGGACATTCCGTTGGTAAAATACCTTGGGCAGAAAATTCAGTCGATGCCAACATCAAACACAATCGGTATTAAGAATGTAAAGGAAACACTGAAAGAGACTGATGATTATCTGAAACAAGGATTTAAGGCCATTAAAGTAAAGTTGGGTAAAGACCTGGAAGAAGATATTGAACGCATGGTTAAAATGCGCGAACAATTTGGGTATGACTATACCATTCGTATTGATGCCAATCAGGGGTATGATTCAGCCCAAACCATAGCGTTTTATCAGCGGACCAAAGATTTAAAAATTGAATTGATTGAGCAGCCGCTTCCCGCTAGAGCGGTTTCAGAAATGAAAGCGTTGCCCGATGAAGTTCGTGAAGTAATTGCTGCCGATGAATCCTTAATTTCACCTGTTCATGCACTTGACCTGGTGAAACCGCCACGGGCTTGCGGTATTTTTAATATCAAGTTGATGAAGTGCGGAGGTGTTTCACAGGGATTAAAAATTGCTGACATCGCCCTTCATGAAGGCATTGATTTGTTCTGGGGTTGTAACGATGAAAGCATTGTAAGCATCACGGCTGCCTTGCACGCGGCATTTGCCTGCTCCAATACGAAATACATCGATCTGGATGGAAGCCTTGACCTGGGCAATGATGTTGTAAAAGGCGGCTTTATCCTGAAGGACGGAATCATGTATTGCTCCGATAAGCCCGGATTGGGCGTAGAAAGAATCGGTTAACAATTTTCAGATACCCGCTTCAATCTGCAAGCGTAATTGCCAGCGGTTTAAATCAACATTATTATCCTGAAGCCAGTGATTTTGCTCATAGGTAACATCAGCCTGCAATTTCAACCGGTGACCACGAATATATTTGGTAGCGCCTAAGGTATATTGCTTCACTTCTTCCTCCAGTAATTGAATGGGTGCATCTGGCCGAACCCGCGAAAACCTTCCGGTTATTTCATAGTTTTTCTTGAAAAGATAGCTGGCCTGGTAATTCTCACCGTGGCCTGCATATACATATCGGATATCGCCATCGGTGTTTTGTGTGATTGGATTGGGTGAAGTACGTTTCAGAAATTCAGTGGAGAGCGACCAACCATTATGTTTGTAAAGAAAATCTATCATATGTGTTTCAATGTCACGGGGTTCGTACAGAAATGTTCCCAATTGTCCACCTGTGCGAATAGCATCCTGGTTGGATGTTAGCGTTAGCCCCACCGAAATTTTTGGCTTGGGTTCACGTACCAGGTCGCCTTCAAAATAATCGCCACCGTTGGTAAACCGACCTAACGGCAGCAATTCCAACCGGCCGGTATAAGCAAGTCCGCGATCAGATGCGGTGATGTTGCGCCCGTCACCGGAAGAGATGGCGCCACGAAGTACATAATGAAAACCCTGAATGTTGTTGTTATAGTAAACCTGTGCACCAAAATCACGGTCGATGTTAAACGTTGAATTCACTATGGATCGATCGGGTAATTGAAGATCGCCCGATGAGTTTACCCGCTGACGGTTTCCAGGAAGTTTGGTCTGGCCAAGGCCAATGGCAAAGTGTTCGTTGAACCGATAGATCACCATGGCATCACGAATAACGTTGGGAAACCCCGTATCGTCATAGTCCATATCCGCCCGTGAAAAAGCAAGCTGAATCAGGTAGTATAATTTGGGTGTATAAATAAACCCTTCCAAACGAAGCCTCAGTCGCCTTACGCGTGCTTCCACCTGGTCAATGGATAAATCATTTTCGTCAACCGTGGTAAAGGCTGCCCGATTTTGCATCCGGAAGCGGATATTCAGCATAAACAGACTGTCCGGAGAGATCATACCCAGGCCGCTGCCATAAGTAAAATAAGGTGAAGGAGAAATTTCGGCCTGTCCAAAAGCAACATTTTGGATGGAGAAAAGAATTATTCCTGCAAGGAAAGATTTTATACGGATATGCATGGATCAAAAATCACCCAAAGATGAAAAACTTTTCACCAGTTGAAAAAAGAAACCCCGCCCGGTTTCCCAAGCGGGGTATTCAACCAAACCCCTCTAACCAAACCCTCAATCCTTGCTTTCGCAGAATTTCTCCGCGAGGGGAATGCCGGACAGGCCGGCTACGGAGAATGTCAATCCTTAACTCAATTCATTAACAATGGTGGCCGCGTCAAGGTTCTCGAAAACGAACTCATTTTCATTTTTAATATCAATGAAAATCACCGAGTCTTTGTGAACTTTTCCGGCCAATATCTGTTTTGACAGCTCATTCAGCACCTCACGCTGCATAACGCGTTTCAACGGCCGGGCGCCAAACTGCGGGTCATACCCGATCCTGGCCAATCGCTCACGGGCCGCATCGGAAACATCTATTTTAATTCCAGCTTCTTCCAAACGCTTTCGTACCAAATCAACCTGGATATCCACAATTTTCCGGATGTCTTTTCGGCTCAACGGACGGAACATGATGATCTCATCAATGCGGTTAACAAATTCCGGCCGAACCGATTTCCTTAATAACGTCAGCACTTCTTCTTTCGTGTCTTCGATTACTTCGAAATAATTTTCATCCGTTATTTTTTCAAAGTTCTCCTGGATGATGTGCGAACCCATGTTGGTGGTCATGATAATGATGGTATTTTTAAAATTGGCTACACGACCTTTGTTGTCGGTAAGCCGTCCATCATCCAAAACCTGTAACAAAATGTTGAACACATCCGGATGTGCTTTTTCAATTTCATCCAACAGAATTACCGAATACGGTTTTCTGCGAATGGCCTCGGTAAGTTGCCCGCCTTCATCGTAACCCACATAACCCGGAGGTGCGCCAATCAATCGGCTTACACTGTGGCGCTCCTGGTACTCACTCATGTCGATGCGCACCATCGCGTGCTCATCGTTGAACAGGTATTCAGCCAACGCTTTCGATAATTCTGTTTTTCCTACACCGGTTGTTCCCATAAAGATGAACGAACCAATCGGGCGTTTAGGATCTTGCAAACCCGCACGACTTCTCCGTACAGCATCGCTTAGTGCCTGAATGGCTTCTTCCTGTCCGGCAACGCGCTTGCTTAACTCCTCTTCCAGGCTCAGTAATTTTTCGCGCTCACTCTGCAGCATTTTTGAAACCGGTATGCCGGTCCAGCGGGCCACTACTTCCGCAATATCTTCACTATCTACTTCTTCCTTTAACAGGGATTTTTCGCCCTGCATTTTTTTCATCTGTTGCTGATATTCATTAAGACGTTTTTCTGCTTCCGTTATTTTACCGTAGCGGATTTCAGCAACTTTTCCATAATCGCCAGCCTTTTCAGCTTGTTCGGCCTCAAACTTTAGTTTATCAATCGCCTCCTTGGTTTTTTGGATTCCCTGCACCACTTCCTTCTCACTTTCCCACTTTGCTTTCAGGGTATTGCGTTCTTCCGACAGGTCGGCAATTTCCTTGCTGAGCGTGGTCTCCTTCTCCTTATCCTTTTCCCTGCGGATGGCTTCGCGTTCAATTTCGAGTTGCATAATTCTGCGGTTGAGCTCATCAAGCTCTTCCGGCAACGAATCCATCTCCAACCGAAGTTTGGAAGCCGCTTCATCCATCAGGTCAATGGCCTTATCAGGTAAGAAACGGTCGCTGATGTAGCGACTTGAAAGTTCTACTGCTGAGATTACCGCATCATCTTTGATGCGTACACCGTGGTGGAGTTCGTACTTGTCTTTTATTCCACGAAGGATGGAGATCGAATCTTCCACCGAAGGTTCATCAACCATCACCGACTGGAACCTGCGCTCCAACGCTTTGTCTTTCTCAATATACTTTTGGTATTCTTTTAATGTGGTGGCGCCAATCGCATGTAGTTCACCCCGCGCCAATGCAGGCTTTAGTAAGTTGGCCGCATCCATTGCGCCCTCGCCACCGCCACCGGCTCCAATCAGTGTATGAATTTCATCAATGAACAGAATGATCTGCCCGTTCGAATCGGTTACCTCTTTGATAACGGCTTTCAAACGTTCTTCAAACTCGCCCTTGTATTTGGCGCCTGCTACAAGCAAGCCCATATCCAACGATACAATAATTTTAGTTTTCAGATTTTCAGGCACATCACCATCTACGATGCGTTGCGCCATACCCTCAACAATAGCGGTTTTACCCACACCCGGTTCACCTAAAAGGATTGGGTTATTTCGTTCTGCGTGAAAGGATTTTGTAATAATTGCCTGATCTCTTCATCGCGACCAATCACCGGATCGATTTTTCCCTTCTTTGCCAGCTCGTTCAGGTTTTTGGAGTAGCGCTCCAGCGATTTGTATTTCGCTTCGGCATTTTGATCCGTTACAGATGATCCGCCACGTAATTCTTTAATGGCTTTTAAGAGACCAGTGCGTTCAAAACCCACATCACGCATCACTTGCGCGGCCTTGTCTTTTCCAGCCAACAAGGCTAGTAGCAAATGTTCAACGGCAATGTATTGATCTTTGAATTCGCGAAGTTCTTTTTCAGCCTGTTGTAAAAGCGTGTTGGTGGCGGATGACAAATACGGTTGTTGTCCGGATACCTTGGGATAGGAATTCAGCAACTCCTCCAATCGGGTTTGCAATACACCCGTGTTGACGGCCAGTTTTTTTATCAGGTAGGCAGTAACGTTTTCGTCCGTTTCAAAAATGGCTTTCAATACGTGCCCGGGTTCAATGGCTTGTTGCTGTAAACCCATGGCAATTTCAGCCGACTTCTGTAACGCTTCCTGCGATTTAATGGTGAATTTCTCGAAGTTCATACTTGTGTTCTCTCCCGGCTCCTTCCACAAAACATAATCCATTGAAAGATTGATCTACTTTCAGGAATTTTTGTCATTAAATTTTTAGATTTAGAAACCTGTTGCAGCCATTTTGACCTGATAATCAGATTTATATGCCAAAAAGAAAGCAAGCTGAAACGAACGATTTTCCTAAAGCTACCGTGCTGGAAGTGGCCTGGGAGGTGTGCAACCAGGTGGGAGGAATTTACACGGTAATCCGCTCGAAGGTGCCGGCTATGATGGAGCATAAAAACGGACCGTATTGCTTGATTGGCCCGTACCTGTCGAAAAACATATTGGCTGAGATTGAGCCGTTGGAAAATTTAAGTGATGCTTTTGGATTGGCCGTACAACATTTGCGTGAGCAAGGCATAGAGGCTTATTATGCAGAATGGTTGGTTACGGGAAGACCAAAAGTGATTTTGTTAAATCCGGATAGCCTTACGGCTGATCAGGTTCGGGAGATTCGTTACACCTGGTGGAAAGACTTTGGCATTGGCATGCCTGAAAACAATGAGTTGATTAACCGCGTGGTGGCGTTCAGTTATTTAACTGCATTGTTCATTGAAACCTTTATTCAGTTTGCTGAGAAGGGTGATCCGATCATCGCTCATTTTCATGAGTGGATGGCCGGACTTCCCATCCTGAACATCAAGAAGAAAAAGCTACCGGTACGCACCATATTTACTACACATGCCACACAATTAGGCAGGCACCTGGCCATTAACTCACCACAGTTCTATGCACACCTTCCGTTTTTTAAATGGGAGACAGAAGCAAAGAAATTTGGCATTGAAACAGAAGCCCGTATTGAATTTAACTGTGCCAACCATGCCGATGTGTTAACCACCGTTAGCGATGTTACCGCGCGTGAATGCAAGCACCTGTTAAAGCGAGTCCCTGAAGTTGTTTTGCCCAACGGACTGAACATTGAGCGGTTTGTTGCCTTGCACGAATTTCAAAACCTGCATGCGCAATACAAGGAAGAAATTCACCAGTTTGTGATGGGACATTTTTTTCAGTCGTATTCGTTTGACCTGGATAAGACCATTTACTTTTTTACCTCGGGCCGGTACGAGTACAAGAACAAGGGATTTGATCTAACCCTTCAGGCATTACGCTTGCTCAACGAGCGGTTGAAGAAAGATCAGGTTGATGTAACCGTGGTGATGTTTTTTGTAACCAAGCGGGATTACTACAGCATTAAACCGGAAGTACTGCAATCGCGGGGAGTGATGGAGGAAGTACGGCAAACGTGTGATGCGATACAGAAGCAAGTGGGCAGGCGCTTATTTTACGCCAGCACTACCAGTCTGGATAACCGGTTGCCCAACCTGAATGACTTTGTGGACGAATACTGGAAGCTGCGCTACCGCAGAACGATACAATCGTGGAAGAGTAATAAACCACCGTTGGTATACACCCATAAACTTGTGGATGAAGAAGGTGATGAGATTTTGCAATACGTGCATCAACATAATTTATTGAATCACCAGTCTGACAAAGTCAAGATTGTGTACCACCCTGATTTTATCAACACCTCCAATCCGTTGTTCGGTATTGAATACAGCCAGTTTGTTCGCGGTTGCCATTTGGGAATTTTCCCGAGTTATTATGAGCCGTGGGGGTATACCCCGTTGGAATGTATGGCCAGTGGTGTGCCGGCTGTTACCAGCGATTTATCTGGCTTTGGCGATTACATTTTACGCCACTCCACCGATCCCTCGCAATATGGGTTGTATGTAATCGAACGTGGCAAACGAACCTTTGAATGGTCGGCCAACCAGTTGGCGGATGCGTTATATACTTTTTTAAAACAAACCAGGCGTGAGCGCATCATGCAACGCAACAACGTAGAGAACCACTCAGCCGAGTTCGACTGGCAGAACTTGATTAAACATTACAAGGAGGCGTATGTGAGGGTGATGGGGGAGAAGGGGTAATTACTAGTTATGGATGATTGTTTCGCCAGAGATAAACAAACCCGTGTTGGGCACTGCGGTTTGCTAAATCTTTAATTTTCTGGGGTCTTGTCTTGGATCGAACAACGTCACTATTCTAATCGTGTCTGTGGATGTCTCGTAGTAAATCACTGTATGTTTTGTCAGTACAGATCGCCTTACATTCCTTCTCTTTTTAGTCTTAGGAAAAAGTCTTGGGTTGATGGAAATTAATTCGAGTCGCTTATCTAGTTTTTGTACAAAATTCTTGACTTCCTTTTCTGTCCACTTGTATAGAAGATAGTCTATGATGTTTTGCAGGTCTAATATCGCCCTTTCCGTCCACTGAATCCTATAGCCACTTCTCATAGAGTTTTCTAACTTCTTTATGCGGTTTTAGTCTACCAGCTTTAATATCGGCTAACCCTTTGTCAATCGCATTTTTTTCTTCGTCTGAAATCTGATCCCACCAGTCTGTTTTGGAAGGACTATTCTTTAACATTTTGAGTCTTTCTATTGAGGTTTCGTCCTTTAAAGTTGTCACCCACTTGATAATTTCAAGCTTGTCTTTTTCGATATTCATTTCATGCACTTTAGCTTTCATAGTCCCTAATTTAAAGATTTTTGCCTGTCATGCCATATTCAGAGTAGCTCCATCTCCAAAATTGGGTAAGGCTTCCCCAAACTATCAACCTCCAGACGTCTGATTACGGTATATCCAAGTTTCTTATAGAAGCCAACGGCTTGCTCATTTTGTTCGTTCACGTCTACTTTACGAATAAGTAAACTCTGAATGGCATGGCCCATCAATAATTTTCCGATTCCTTTCCCACGATATGCCGGATCAATGAACAGCATCTCCACTTTGTCATCGGATGTACCCATAAAACCCATGATTTTTTTCTGTACATCTCGCACGGATAACAATGAAACAGCATCGAAGTACTTTTCAAGAATCAAAGGTTTGAGGTATTGAATATACTCTTCCGGCAGGAAGTGGTGTGTAGCCCGAACGGATTTTTCCCATACATCAATCAATTCAGGATAGTCGCGTTTTGTTGGTGTATCGATGCTGTATGGCATATGGTCTTTGTTATCGTGTTTCAAAACCCCGAAGCCTTAGCCATCTCCCATCCGATAATACTTTTCTTGCGCGTGGCTTCCCAACGGTACTCACCCAGGATGCCATCCTTGCGTATTACGCGGTGACAAGGAATAAGGTAAGCAATGTGATTCGATCCTACCGCAGAGCCCACCGCTTGCATGGCTTTTGGATTCGAAATTTTTTCAGCAATCTGTTGATAAGTGGTTACATCACCCATCGGTATTCTTAGCAACGCTTCCCAAACTTTGATTTGAAAATTTGTTCCTTTAACAAATAGATGGGGTTTACTTTGCGTCTTAGCGCCTTTGCGGTTAAAAATATTGTCAACGAATTCAACCGTCAAGTTTTGATTTTGATGAAAAACAGAATTATGCCAATGTGTTTTCATGTTTTCCAACTCATGTTTTCCGTCATCATCTCCAATAAAAAAGGAAAGCCAGCATACCCCACGCTCCGTAACGCCAATCAGGCAACTGCCAAAAGGTGTTTGATGAAAACCAAATTCAATCTGAATGCCTGATCCACGTAATTTATACTCTTGCGGAGTTACAGCTTCAAGGGTGGTAAACAAATCGTACACCCGCGACTGACCTGATAAGCCTGCAGTTTGCGCCAACGCTTCCAGGTTTTTGGTTTCCTGTAATTTGCCTTTCAGAAAATCGGTAGTTAAGAACTGCAAAAACCGTTTCGGACTTATCCCCGCCCATTCGGTGAACATGCGTTGAAAATGAAAAGGGGAGAGGTGAACCTGTTCCGCCACCTCATCCAGTTCGGGCTGGCGAAGAACATTTTTCTCCAGGTATTCGATGGCCTGCGCAATGCGCTGGTAATTAATATGGTGTTCCTGACTGATCAACAGCATAAAGGTAGTTGTTTGATTATACTGTAAAAATGGTGGGTTTGTATGGGGTGTAAAACCTGAAACTTGCTGAGTTTAAGCCTCTGAAGTAGCTGCTTTTGGATCGGTGAACATGAAGCCGCGACCCTCATCGCCTTCATAAAAATCAATTTCCTTGCCCACTACGTACATGGTATGGCGTTTGTCTACCAAAACAGGTATACCCTCAATGGTATAGCTTTGATCGTTCTCCTTCTTCTTGTCGAACCCAATGAGCAGGGAAACGCCACAACCCCCACCACGAACCCCAACCCGCAAGCCGTAGTCAGCAGGGATATTTTTTGTCTGCATGATTTTGCGCACCTCTTCAGCAGCTTTTGGGGATAATGTTACGGGTTGAAAATTGATCATGATGTTTAAGCGCCTCGTAGTTTTTTCGGGTTCCGGGAGGTATGAAATATTCTGGCGATTACAACATGAGTTGAATCCACCCTGTAGATAATTTTATAACTCCAGACAATGATAAACCTGTAATCTGATTTTTTATGGGCTAATATTGGCTCCCGTACCCCAAGTAGAGGTTGCATTTCAAGGTGGCTTACGGCATCAATAATTTTTGAGTGAACAATTTTTGCGTAGTAAAGATCTTGATCCTCCCGAATGTAACGAATGGCTCTTTCAAATTGCCGAAAAGCTCGTTTTGTCATATTACTTTAACCATTCACCAGATTTCGAAACAACTTCTTCGTGGGTTAAAGTTTGTCCGGCCGCCTCTTCTTTTTCCGATTCCTCAATATCAGCAAGGAGCGATAATTGCTGATAAACATCCTCAAGGCTGGTGTTATCAGTGACCTTATTGGCTATTTTCAACAGATGCTCTTTTAGTTTATTCTCCATATTGATGGTTAAAATTAGTAATTTTCAACACTTTTTGGTGAAAATTAATTCTATGGATGCTCTTATTGATTTTGGCAAGATTTTGATCCCCGCTTCGTTAGTGTTGTATGCGGCATACCTGTTAGTACGGTCGTTTTTGGCCAAGGAAATTGAACTTAAAAAGCTTGAAATCCGTAGCCGCAGCATTGAAACGGTGCTGCCGTTGCGTCTACAGGCCTATGAAAGAATGTGCTTGTTTCTGGAACGAATCAGCCCGCAAAATTTGTTAGTACGCCTGAATCCGGGCGCTATACCTGCACGCGAGTTTCACCAGGTGTTGCTCAGCGAAATACGCAACGAGTATAACCATAACGTTTCGCAGCAGATTTTTATGAGCGAGAACAGTTGGGAACTTGTTCGCAATGCGAAGGAAGACCTGGTGGTAACGATTAACGAGGCGGCATCGGAAGTGGGGCAGGAGGCCACCAGTCTGGATTTGTCGAAGAAGATTTTTGAAAAGATCATTAACAAGCCCGACTCTATTGCGCATGCGCTGGTGGAGATAAAGCGGGAGATACAGCAAACGTTTTAGCATGACCAACATTTTTTATCAATCGGCCTTACACAAAGCTTCCGGTTTTTTCGGTCGCCACGGGCGCATAGCGATGTTGCTTTCGCAACTGGCTATCAAGATGGGCCGCATGAATAAAAGTGATTTGAGTTTCCGGAAGGTAAAGTCCAAACTCGATGTGTTGGTTCGGCTTATCAAATCGTATACGAAAGGCAGCTACCGGAGCATTCCGTGGAAAACCATTGCTATGATTTTAGCGGCCATCATTTATTTCGTGAACCCGTTCGATCTTATTCCTGATCTTGCTCCTGTGGTTGGGTTAACCGATGATTTTTCAATTTTGCTGTGGGTGTACAGCTCCGTTCAAACGGAAATTGATAAGTTTCTGATCTGGGAGCAATCCAATCTTAACCTTTCATGAGAACAGCACTGTTGGCCGGTTCCACCGGATTGATCGGAAATCAATTGCTTGAGCTGTTGCTGGATGATCCACAGTATACAGTTGTTAAAGCCATCAGCCGTAAGCCACTGGAAATTCAACACACTAAACTTCAGAACATTGTAGCTGATCTCGATACACTAACCGAACATCATGATCAGCTGAGGGCTGATGATGTGTTTTGTTGTTTGGGAACGACAATAAAGCAAGCGGGCAGTCAGACGGCATTTCGAAAAGTGGATTTTGAGTATCCGCTTGAGTTGGCCAAGCTAACAAAGAACCAGGGGGCAACACAATACCTGCTCATTACTGCGTTGGGCTCCGATCCGAAATCCGGAATTTTTTACAATCAAGTAAAAGGTGAAATTGAGCAAGCTATTGATGCAGTCGGGTTTGATTCATATCATATTTTCAGACCATCGTTGTTGCTTGGTGAACGTACGGAGAAGCGTGCCGGAGAAGGTGCGGCAACCGTGGTGTATAAAGCGTTAGGTTTTATGATTCCGCTGAAGTACAAAGCGATTGATTCAGCAAAAGTTGCCAAGGCGATGCTTCATTTCGCTAAACAAAATTCGAAAGGCAAGTTTATTCACGAGTCGAGGGAACTTCAGCAGTTCTGAATCTGATGTCATGCTGAGCTAGTCGAAGCATGACACTTAGGATGGTCACCCTTCGACAAGCTCAGGGTGACAAGTGTTTAGCACTTATGTGGTTTATAACGACAGATTGATCTGGGTTTTTCGGCTGCGTATGATGAAGCGGCTCATAGGGTAACTCCTTTTTGTTCAGTAGAGGAATCTTCTCCATAGAGCTGACTTCAATCGTAGCGATTCCAAAATCTTCCACCACTTTCCCCTTAATGAAATAAAACCCCCTTCCCCGGAAGGGAAACTTTTTAGCAACATCCGGAAAATGTACCGTATCGAATACTTCGCCATGCTGATCGTAGAACGTGCCAAAGTGCATGAGCTCACCTTTTATGGTGCCGGTGTTTTTGGTGGTGACTACGTATCCCAGTATGGTCACGACTTTACCTAATTTGTTCAACAACTCAGTTGCTTTTGTATCGCCAACGTTTGATGTGGCGACCAATTTAAACGGATCGCACAACGCGAAGCCTAACAGTTCAATTTCATCAAAGGCATCTTCCAATTCTTTTCGTTGCAGAACCGGCAGTGGATATTCGCTGAGTTCGGTATCAAATAATTCTGATGTATTCCTGTTTTTGGTTTTTGTATTACTGCAATACAGCATGGCCTCCCATAATAATTTTTGCTTCGACTTTCCGGTAAACCGGAAGGCGCCTATGCGAATGAGCAGACGTATTTGTTCCAATCCAACGGGTATTCTGCGCATGAAATCATTCAGGCTGCGGTAAGTTCCGTGTTTTCGTTCTATGGCAATTTGCTGGGCCACTTTTGTCTCCAGACTTTTCAAATGGATAAATCCGATGTAGATTTCTTTTCCGTAGATCGTAGTCAGGTATTCACTTCTATTTACGCAGGGTGCTTTAATGATGGCGCCATTCATGCGGGCCTCGTGAAAGTAAAATTCCGTTTTATAGAAGCCGCCAAAGTTGTTGATCACGCCTACCATGAACTCCAACGGGTAGTGTGCTTTCAGGTACAGACTCTGATAACTCTCTACAGCATAACTGGCTGAGTGCCCTTTGGCAAAAGAATAGCCCGAGAAACTTTCTATCTCATACCACACCCGTTCAATAATGTGTTCGGGGTAATTGCGTGCACGACAATTTTCGAAAAACTTATCTTCAACTCGTTTAAACTCCTCGCGCGAACGATACTTACCCGACATGCCTCTGCGCAGCACATCGGCTTCGGTTAAAACTTGTGCGCAAAGTGGTGCGCCACTTTTAATTACGTCCTCCTGGTACACCATTACCCCATAGGTTTCCTTCATCAGCGTATCCATCAGCGGATGGATGGCTTCGTACGTTCCACCATTCCGCACAGCATGAAAGCGTTCAATGTAGGTACGCATCATTCCTGATCGGGCCACGCCCGGGCGAATGATGGAGCTGGCGGCTATTAAGGTGAGGTAATCATCGCAACGGAGCTTTCCTAACAGCATGCGCATGGCAGGCGATTCTACATAAAAGCAGCCCATCGCCTTACTGTGACGCATCAGATCTTTAATTTTTTCGTCTTTCTTAAAATCATCAAAGCGATGAATGTTAACATCAATGCCTTGGTTTCTTTTTACATGTTTTACCGTTTCTTTCAGGTGCCCTAAACCCCGCTGACTGAGGATATCAAACTTGAAAATGCCCATGTCTTCGGCATTGTGCATTTCGAAGTGCGAAACCGGGTAACCTTTGGGCGGAAGTTCAAGAGCTGTGTAGGCGTAGATGGGTTTTTCCGTGATCAGCACTCCACCAGCGTGGATGGAGATGTTGGCAGGCAGGTCTTTCATTTTATCCGCATAGCGGAAAATCAATTCAGTAATGTGGTCGCGGTTTCTATGTTTATGCGGTTCGTCTACGATGCTATCAATCTCCGATTTGGGTAAGCCAAAAACTTTTCCAAGTTCGCGCAGGACAGATCGCTTTTGATAGGTAACGTGTGTGCCCAGCAGGCAAACATGATTTTCTCCGTGCGTTCGGAAAAGATAGTCGTACACTTCATCGCGGTTGTCCCATGAAAAATCCAGGTCGAAATCAGGAGGAGAGGAGCGCTCTGCATTCAAGAATCGTTCGAAATAGAGATCAAGTTCAATGGGATCAACGTTGGTGATACCGAGACAATAGGCTACCACACTGTTGGCCCCGCTGCCGCGGCCTACATAATCAAAGCCGCGTTCTTTGGCAAATCGGATGAGGTCATAGGCGATGAGGTAGTAGGCGCCAAATCCTTTTTGACGGATGACGTTCAGTTCCCGTTCAAAGCGTTCGCGCAACTCAGGGTTACCTACATCATAGCGACTTTGAAAACCTTCCCACGCATGTGTAACCAGAAAATCCCAGTCGGCCCGCGTTGAACCCAGCACAGTTTTTTTGTTTTTGTCCTCTTTTAGGTTGAAATGAATGGAGCATTGGTCCATGATTTTTTTTGTATTTCGGATCAGTTCCGGGTAAGCACGAAAATGGTATTCCAGTTCTTTCTCCTGCATCATCACTTCTTCGGGGTGCGCCTGTTCGTGTGCAGGAAGTTTACTTAACAGCGTATTTTTATCAATGGCGCGTAATAACCGGTGTGTGTTGAAATCTGTTTTTGAAGCAAATGTTACCGGATGAAGGATCACAAATTTTTCTGGAAACTCCTTTCGTGCCGTGTATAGGGCAAATTGGTTGAGTTGATGTTTACGTACACCGATAAATTCGTTGGTACGTAACCGATCAGGTTCTGTTTTTCCAAATGGATAGATGATGAAAGTGTCTTCGATTTCTGGGGCACGTTCCGGAAGTTTTTTGTTTTCGCGATGATGATGAGAGAGAAACCGGTTGATTTTTTCGAAACCGTTGTTGTTTTGAGCCAGTATGATGTACAACAATTCATGTCCGTCACGGAACTCAACTCCCACACCAATTTCCAATGCGTACGGATGTTCACCGGCCAATGGTGAGCCGGGTTTTCGTTCTTCGCACAGCCGCAGCATTTCAATGTACGAAGCGGTGTTGTTGATTTCGGTGAGAATGAGTTTGTGCACATCACACCTGCGCGCTTCTTCAAAAAGTTTGTCTACCGGCAAGGTGCCGTATTTGAAACTGAGGGCGGTATGGCAGTTGAGGAACATTTTTAAATATTGGTCTGTGTCTTCACAGACCATCCCATTTCACTTTTTGATCGCTCTCACAGATGATGTGAATGATCTGTGGGGACACGATTACTGGGGACACAGATCACGGAGGATTTAAAATCTTTCCCGGTAATGCGTAATAATCCCAAATTCATCTTCACCAGTTTCATAAAATCGAGCGGAAGACCATTTGTAATTCTCGGGCCTTCTCACCAAACTCCAATGCTCCTGTAATGGATTCAGATGGATATAATTCAGCTTTTGTTCAACAACCGGTCGCGCTTTTATGTTGATGGCAAGCGGATCGCGCTGCCAGAACCGATGGTTACGTTCAATGGTAACTTCCCGGTATCGGTTCAGTCTTTTGGACGATTGTTTGCGTATGGTATCCAGAAATTGGTGGCTGGTGAATTTATTGAAACTGGCATAGGGTGTTTCTTTACCATTTTTATCGAGCATCTCCCACAGAATGTGCAAGTGGTTCGGCATAATGACAAATCCGTAAATGCATATCTTTTTTCGAGTGACTAATTCTTTCCAACAATTAATAATGATCATTTTATAGTGATCATCTTCAAGAAGTTTGTTCCAGTCTTTTATGGTATCTGTCCAGAAGTATACTTCATTTTGAAGCATCTTTGAATTTCTGATTCCATATTTCAATTGTTGATTCATGTTGTTTGCCCAGTCACCGGTCTGTGAGGACACAGACCGGTGGTTAATGAGTGAGGACACAGACCGGTGGTTAATGAGTGAGGACACAGACCGGTGGTTAATGAGTGAGGACACAGACCGGTGGTTAATGAGTGAGGACACAGACCGGAAGGTACAAACCAGTGATATGTTATTTCCCAAAACATATGTCCTTATAATGCATCCACTTCTTGCCATTGCGTACCAGTACGGTAATGCGGTCGCATGGAAAATGCTGGTTGCTGTAGTTTAGTTCTTTCAGATACGGCCAGCACTTTAAGAAATCTTCTGAAGAAAGATTTTTGGCAATGGTAATGTGTGGCGTGAAATCACGGTCTTCTTTCACCAGGTTTTCAAAAACCTCGCGGATCGGGTACTTGTTTACGATGTCCATGTAAATGGTGCGCTTCGAGCTGTTGTAGAACACATTGAAATCTTTCAGAAACACATTGAAGGCTTCAAACGAAGACGCCTTTTCTTCTACAAATTCAATCATGTCTTCTGTGTGTTCGCCTGTATACTTAAATAACGAGATGTGTGCTTTTGAAAACCGGTCTTCAAAGTCGTGCCCGATCAGGTAATGCACATCGTCTTTCAATACAGCCACATCACTGGCAATGTGCCGGGGTGGGGCAATCATAAAAAACAATTCCTGTACAGGGCTCTCGGTTTTAATCGCTGCTGTTCTCATGGTTCGTTGTGTTTTCATGCTACGAACATAATATTGATTTTTGACAATTTGTGTCAATATAGAATTGGGTGTTTATCGTTAACAGATATCAGGTGTGCCATGACCAATCGGATTTCCCCGAAACTAAAGTCATCACCAAGGTTATTTTTAATAGGGGTTAGAATAGTTCCGCCCACCTTTTGGATGGCTTGTTGGATGGTTTTTATTCGTTCCGGATCAGGAATGATCTGCTGGATTTTCAATTTTCCGTGCTCTACATAAAAGGCAAGATGACCTTCAATGGTAGAAGGTGACAGGTTTCGAAGTTCTGCAATGCGCTCAACGGAATGACCAAGTTTAAAAAGTTCAAAGCTTTGTTGCTTGGTGTCAGTTTCCCGTTCCGGTCGTTGCCTACGCTGCCGTTTTGGCTCCTTCAGGTGGATGCGCGATTTCAATTTTTGTTCCGTGCAATAATCGGCCACTAGCTGCCAGAAGAGTTTGCCGTACTTCTCAATTTTAATATCACCAAAACCTGAAATTTTGCGAAACTCATCTTTATTGTGGGGCAGATACGTGGCCAATTCAATCAGGGTGGCATCCGACAACACAATGTATGCCGGCACGTTTTCTTCAGTGGCTATTTGTTTGCGCAAAGCTTTTAACTGTTGAAGTAAAATGGTTTCATAAGCTGGGCTTTCGGATAAGGTTTCTGTTTTCTCACGAGCTTTCGTCAGCAGTACTTTTTCTTCATCATTTAAAGCCAAAGCACTTTTTGGTGTGAGTTTCAGTACAGGGTACAGGCCATCAGTTCTGTACAGGTATCCCTGATCGATCATTTCAAGGATCATTCGATTCCAATCTTCTTTGCTTCTATCGGCACCAACGCCATAAGTTTTCAGCAGCTTGTGCTCTTCTTTGATTTTCACAGCACTTGAGCCGCGTAAGAAATCAATGACATAGCTTGCGCCAAAATTCTCGTTCAACCGTGTTATAGCGGATAGCACTTTCTTTGCGGCCAGTGTTTCATCAACCTGTTCAAATCGGGTAAGGCATACATCGCAATTGCCGCAAAAATCCGGTGACTGCTCGTCAAAGTAGTTTAGTAAATATTTTCTCCTGCAGAGCGTAAGCTCACCATAACGGCCCATCTGGTTAAGTTTCTTTAACATGATTTCTGTTTGATCCGGATTGTCGTCAATCTGAACGAATCGTTTCAGTTTAATAACATCACCACCCGAAAAGAATAGCAGCGCTTCACTGTCTACGCCATCCCTTCCTGCGCGGCCGGTTTCCTGGTAATAGCTTTCAACATTCTTGGGTAAATCCATGTGTACCACGTAGCGCACATTCGATTTATCGATACCCATACCAAAAGCAATGGTAGCCACAATGATCTTCACCTCATCGCGTTGAAACAGTTCTTGATTTTTTGCGCGGATTTCTTTTTCCAAACCAGCATGATAGGGCAGGGCATGATGCCCTTCTTCTCTCAGGTCTTCAGCCAGTTGTTCAGTAGATGCACGCGAAAGGCAGTAGATAATGCCTGAATCTTCTTTCCGGTTTTCAAGAAATGTGAGCAACTTATCAAAATTATTTTTCTTGGTCTCAACTGTATAACGAATGTTGGGCCGGTTAAAACTGGAGATAAACGTAGCCGGATTTTTCAGTTCCAACTTTTCAACAATGTCCTTCCGGGTAAGGCGGTCGGCTGTAGCGGTAAGGGCGATAACGGGTACGTGCGGCATCGTACGCTTAAGTTGCGCCAGGGTTAGGTACTCAGGCCGAAAGTCATGCCCCCAATGCGAAATGCAATGGGCTTCATCTATTGCAAAGAGGCTAATGTTAAATGCAGTTATTTTTTTGATGAATGTGCTTTCGGGTGCGAGGTAGAGTAATTTCAGTTCATTGTTTTTTACCTGATTCAGTATTGCCTCCTGTTCCCGATTACTTTGTGTTGAATTCAGGTATGCTGCAGCAATACCATTCAGCCGTAAGGCGTCCACCTGGTCTTTCATTAATGCGATGAGTGGTGAAATAACCAGGGTAATCCCATCAAGCAACAAGGCGGGTATCTGGTAGCAAAGCGATTTGCCGCCACCTGTGGGCATGAGTACGAAGGTATCTTGTTTCTTTAATACCGATTCGATGATTGCCTGCTGGTTTAACCGGAAGGACGAATACCCAAACCGCTCGCGAAGAATTTGCAACGGTGTTGGTAGGTTGGATTGACTGCTATGGCTCATGATGGTTTATTTACTTGTTACCTACCGCAGGTTTCCTTTAAACATGTTCATCTCCATTCTAACCCTGCGGCTTACGCCAATGGTAGTGGCCCGCACCAGTTTCTCCGATCCGTGCTTGTGTTTGATCTTATCAATAGCCTCATACAAACGAATGCCTTCGGCTGTGTCGTCAAACAGACTAATTTGATGGTTGCCATGGACCAATCCGCTTAAGCGTACGCCAACTAATCGGATCAACATCCTGCGGTTATAGAGTTTATCAAAAAGTTGCGTTACAGTGTGCAGCAACACATGGTCGGATGACGTGTAGGGAATTTGAATTTGTTTGGTTTCTGTATCGAAGTTGGCATAGCGGATTTTTACTGTAATGCACGAAGTAAGTTTCTTCTGCTCGCGCAACTGAAACGCCACCTTCTCCACCATGGCAATCAAAATCGATTTCAATTTTTTTACATCAATGGTGTCGTTCTCAAAGGTACACTCTGTTGAAATGGATTTCTGTTCGCTATACGGTACCACAGGCGAATCGTCAATGCCGTGGGCTTTGTTCCATAACGAAATGCCATTTTTACCGAACGCACTTACCAGAAACTTTAGCGGCATTTCACGCAGCGTGGCTACCGTGCGCACACCCATATCATATAAGAAGGCAGAAGTTTGCTTTCCGATCATCGGAATTTTTTCTACTGCCAGCGGAGCGAGAAATTCTTTCTCTTCACCGGCCGGAATTTGTTTTTCGGCATCCGGCTTAAACTCATTGGTTGTTACCTTCGACACCAGCTTGTTTACCGACATGCCCAATGAAATCGGAAGCCCGCTATTATCTATAATCTTCTTGCGCAGTTCTTTCGCCCACTTAAAGGCGCCAAAAAATTTATCCATGCCACTGGCATCAATGTAAAATTCATCAATAGATGATTTTTCAAACATCGGCACCGAGTCGGCAATGATTTCGGTAACCAGGTGCGAGTTTTTACTATACGCCTCCATATCGCCCGAGATCACCAGCGCATCGGGGCACAGTTGCATGGCCAGGTACATGGGCATGGCCGAGTGTACCCCAAACCTGCGGGCTTCGTAACTGCAGGCGGCCACCACACCCCTGCGGCTCTGGCCGCCAATAATTAAAGGCTTTCCTTTTAACGCCTTATGCTTTTTGCACTCTACGGCCACAAAAAAGGCATCCAAATCGAGGTGTATAATGTTTCTGTCCACAGTGCGATATTAACTAAAAATTTTAGTATAAAGTTTTACTATTAAACTAAATATTTTAGTTTTGTGATGTGCTTGCCATAGCGCGCTGGAATTGTGGGTAATCCCGGTTACACGGGACTACCTTCACATTCCTTTGTAGTTATGGGTGCTTTAGTTGTGAGTGATTTAAGTTGGGCGTGCCCCCTGATCGCCAGCGCGTCAGGGGTCGGGCTGTCGGCACTCGCCAGTCCGCGCGCAAGCCACTTCGGGCTCAAACAATGCTCCATCCCTCACGCGGAGTGCGGTGTAAATTTTGAAGTGTCTTAAACTATCGGTAAGTGCGAATCACAGATGTCTGAAGGACTTCAACATTCAAAAAAGTAATTAATCAACTCCGAAGGAGTTGAATTTGCCTAACCATCCGAGTATCGGATGATGAGTAAAAAAAGTAATCAACCAACCCCAACGGGGTTGACTGTGCATAACCGTCCGGCTATAGGATGGCTATACAAACGAGATAACTCGCTCAACCCGTAGGGGTTGACTGTGCATATGAGTAGCTATCGACAGATATATTACCACATCGTGTTCGGTACCAAATACCGTCACCCTACAATTACTGAGGAGCACTGCGAAGAGTTGTACAAATACATATCCGGTGTAATCGAAAATAAAAAGAGTAGACTTTACCGCATCAACGGAGTGGAGGATCACATCCACATCCTGTCTGACCTGCATCCATCCTTGTCCCTGGCCGATTTTGTAAAAGACATCAAAGTATCCACCAGCATCTGGATGAAGGAGAGTGGTAAATTCCCGACTTTTATCGGATGGCAGGAGGGGTATGGAGCATTTACGTATTCGGTGCGAAGCCGTGATCGGATTATTAACTACATTAAAAACCAAAAGGAACATCATAAAAAGAAATCGTTTATTGATGAGTATAAGAGTTTGTTAACTGAACACGAAATAGAATTTGATGAGCGATATTTATTGTAGGGTGGTACATTCAACCCCTTCGGGGTTAAGCAGATTTTTCTTTTTTAACCACGAGTTGCACTCGTGGTTGGATACATTGAAGTCCTTCGGACTTCCGCTTATTCTTAACCAAGAAGTCCGAAGGACTTCACTATGCATAACCACCCGAGTATCGGGTGGTATAAACCCACTGATCACCCGAGCATCGGCTGGTTATGCCACATCACATACAGTAATACAAAGCTATGATCGTTAATAAAAACCTCAAACACCTCCGCCTCAAACACGAGCTCACCCAAAAGCAGTTCGCTGAAAAACTGGGGTTGAAGCAATCCGTTATCGGTGCGTATGAAGAAGAGCGTGCCACACCGCCACTGGCTGTGCTGTTGGATGTGTCCGGTCTGTATAAAGTGAGTATGGATGTGCTCACCCGTAAAGACTTAAGTAAACTTCCCGAAAAAGAATGGAAAGCTTCACCGTCTTCAAAAGAAGTACTGGCTATTACTGTCGATGCTTCGGGAAAAGAGAATGTGGAACTTGTTTCACAAAAAGCATCGGCTGGCTACCTGGCTGGCTACCAGGATCCGGAATTCATAGCCGAACTTCCAAAAATCAATTTGCCGGTTTTACCTAAAAACAAAACGTATCGTGCTTTTGAAATTCAGGGCGATTCCATGCTGCCCATCCAGCCGGGCTCCGTTTTGTTTGGTGAGTATGTGGAAAACCTGGACGCTGTAAAAAACGGAAAGCCCTATGTGCTGGTAACGCAACAGGAGGGCATTGTCTTCAAGCGCGTGTTTCGTTTTGAAGATGATGACAGTAAACTCCTACTTGTTTCCGATAACCGGCAGTATGAACCCTATGCCATTACGTCCGCTGATGTACTCGAAATCTGGAGTGTTCGGGGTTATTATTCTACCAAGCTCCCTGAAGGAGATAGCTCGGCCGCACCTTTAACTGAGCAACTGGCTTTGCAGGTGCTTCGGCTTCAGCAACAATTAGCCAATAATAAAGCGCGATAACTCCTTCGTGTACTTTGTGCTGACCTTCGTGTTCTTTGTGGTAAAAATGTAATAAGCATAGAGATCACTAAGTAGTGCACAGAGAAATTTATGTATTTTAACGCTTTCGTTTATATCATGATTGCCGTTATCCAACGTGTTTCTTCCTGTTCGGTTGAAATTGAGAAGTCTGTCAAATCTTCCATTCAAAAAGGGTTGCTTGTACTGTTAGGTATTGAAGATGCTGATACGGATGAAGACATCGACTGGCTGGTTAATAAGATTGTAAACCTGCGCATTTTTAATGATGCCGATGGCGTAATGAACGTAAGCGTAAAAGACGATGGTGGCGATATTCTGGTGGTAAGCCAGTTTACATTGCACGCCAGCACGAAAAAGGGAAACCGGCCTTCGTATATTAAAGCATCCAAACCCGACTTTGCCATTCCGATGTATGAAAAATTTGTTCGTGTAATCAGTGAGGCACTTGAAAAGCCTGTACACACCGGGTCGTTCGGGGCGGATATGAAGGTTGCGCTGGTTAATGATGGTCCCGTTACCATAATTATCGACACAAAAAATAAAGTATGAAATATATTCTGTTCTTTTTGATTTTTTTTCCAGTGCTTCTACAAGCCCAGTATAAATACGGACTCACTCCGGTTACGCTTCAGCAGTATCAGCAACAAGTAAAGGGTGATCCTGAAAAGGAACTGGTTAACCTGACTTCCGCTATTCCAGGAATTGTTTTAGATATCCGGTATGCTACTACAAATAATTTTACGGGAGAAGTAATCTATAATCTGCCAAGGGCATATGCTCGTAAACCTGTTGCCGAAGCGTTGAAAGAAGCACAGGAGGAATTTTCAAAACATGGTGTTGGTATAAAAGTGTACGATGCTTATCGGCCGTATTCGGCTACGGTAAAATTTTATGAAGTGTATCGCGATACAACCTATGTGGCTTCACCGTACAAAGGTTCACGGCATAATCGTGGCTGCGCTATCGACATGACGCTAATCGATTTAAAAACCGGTGAAGAACTAAGAATGCCAACTGAGTATGATTCGTTTAAGAAAGAAGCCTGGCCAACCACACCGGTTAAAGATGCACTGATTAAAAAAAATCGTGACTTAATTATCTCTGTCATGCACAAACATGGCTTTAGAGTAAACGCTTCTGAGTGGTGGCATTTCGATTTTAATGGCTGGCAGAAGTTTGAGGTAATGGATATTGATTTTGAAGAACTTGAATAGTGCCTATTCAGCGTTTTTTCGATCAGTTTTCTTGAATAAAAATGTTTAATTTTGATTATGGACTATAGGGAATACATTGAGATTAACCCGGCCATTCGATTTGGCAGACCTTGTGTTAAGGGTACCCGAATATCTGTATACGATGTATTAGGATGGCTGGCTTCAGGCATGACATACGAAGAAATTCTTGCTGATTTTCCTCAGCTTAAACAGGAACATATTTTGGCTTGTTTAGCTTACGCTGCTGATAAGGAGAGAAAAGTAAAGGTGGTTACTTCTTGATTCATGAAACTTCTGTTTGATGAAAATATATCCTACCGCATTGTTAAAAAGTCTCTTGAAGCATTTCCAAACAGTTTACATGTAACCAGCGTTAGACCAAAGCTAAAAGATGATTTGGCAATATTTTATTACGCCCGGGAGCAAAATTATCTTATTGTTACGTTTGACGAAGATTTTCGTGAGCTACAATCCATAAATGGATTTCCACCAAAAATTATTTGGCTACGAACTGGGAATACTTCCACGGAGGTTGTTTTATCTAAATTAATGGACAATCATCAATCAATTCATGAACTGGTGGAGAATAGAGAAATAGGAATCCTGGAAATTTACTGAATTACATGACCATCGAACAAGCCCAACAACAAGTCGACCAATGGATTAAAACCGTAGGGGTGCGATACTTCAATGAACTCACCAACATGGCTATGCTCACGGAAGAAGTGGGTGAGTTGGCGCGCATCATCGCGCGCAGGTATGGCGAACAATCTGAAAAAGAAAGTGATAAGAATAAAGATCTTGGGGATGAAATGGCCGATGTGCTGTGGGTGTTGATCTGTTTGGCCAATCAAACCGGTATAAACCTTACGGAAGCATTTCAAAAAAATCTTGAAAAGAAGAATACACGCGATAAGGACCGACATCGTCAAAATCCAAAGCTCAGCAAGTAAGTCTGAAAGTTTTTTGATATTTATGCTGAGAATTTTTAGAAGTATGATAAGTTATATTAAGATAATTATTTTTGTTTTCACTACTCTGGCACCAGCACTATCCAAAGGCCAGTCAAAATTTGGTATTCGAACGGGGTTAAATATTAATAAAATTGCATTTAAGAATATACCCGACCAGTATACAGGTGATTTCGGTGAGTCAAAACCAATTGTTGGTTTCCATATTGCGGGATTTTATACTGTTAAATTATCTGATCGATTTTTGCTGAGACCAGAAATTCAATTGGTTCAGAAAGGTACTTCCTTAGAGTACTCCTTTGGCGAAACGACAATTCGAAATAGTTATTTAGAGGTAAACATTTTAGGCTCATATAATATTTTAACGAAAATTAATCTAGATTTTGGACCATATTTCGGATATATGGTTTCTTCAAGCCATGCGGGCATAGACTACAATAAAATTGATTTTGGTTTATTAAGTGGGATTGGAGTTAAAATTTCAGAAAAAATCGGAGTTATCGCACGATACTGCTATGGACTAACTTCAGTCGATGAAATATCATTCAGGGATCCTAATAACATTGAGATAGCAATTATAAAAGAATACAATAGAAATGCTCAAATCAGTTTATATGTGATGCTTTGAGGCATGTATTTCTAAACCACTTTTTGTTTGATTAGCCCTTCTGTGTTTTGTACCTTCAACTCATGAAGCAAAACATACTTCTTACCCTGCTTTGCATTTCAATCGTTTCAGGTGCCCAAACTGAACTCAGCGAAAATGTGCAGTATGAAGGCAATACGCGGCTGAAAATTTCATCACTTGGTATTTCTTTTACGATTCCGTCCGGTTGGATGGGAGGTGTACCGCAGGGTTCATCTGTCATGGTGTTGGCAGAAGCTTCCAATGAAATCACCCTGATTGTTACCGCAAGTGAAATGGATGAGCAAAGTGTGTTTGGCGAATTGCAAAAACAAATTCCAATTGATGGCGGCATCTCTATTTCACCGATTGGATTGGTAAAGAAGGAAGGTAAGCGTTGGTGGGGAAATTACCGTGTGGATGGTGTTGCACAGGAGATGAAGGGTTATGTAGAGGCTCGCTTGGGTGATCACGGTATTGGTGTGGGGTGCATTGTGGTTGCTTTACCGAGTGCGTTGGAGCGCGGCAAGCAAGGAGCAAGCCAGTTGCTGAAAAGCCTGACGTTCACAAAACCGGTTACCCCAACTACAAATACAACAGCGGCCGGAATTACTCAGCCCTGGAGTGAGTACCTGAGGCGAAAATCATTAAAGTTTTATTATACACAAGGCGATTTCAGCGATTCTGATTTTATTACGCTTTGCTCGGATGGTTCCTATGCACGAAAGAAACGAACATATTCAGGAGGGGTTACCGGAACCGGTTCATTGAATTCTACCGATTACGGACGATGGCAGGCACAAGGCCAGGGAGACAGTGGAACACTGATTCTGATTAGTCAGGATGGATCAAGGGCTGAACTTCGAATTCAATACGGACAGGGAAATAAGGGAACTGGAATTTACCTGAATGGAAGTCGGTACTATGCTGAAACAACCACCGAGTGCTACTAAGTAAGGATCAGCTCCCCACTAATAAGTTTGGGAACGATCGAATACTGATCAGGTGTAACACAGAATGCAATGTCTTTGTGGATGTTCAACCGGTTTAACCGTTTCACATGACTGGAGTCTTTTAAGAAGTCTACCATATCGTTTTTTGCAAGATTATATAGCCGTTGTGCCGCCAAGGGTGCATCACAATCCGGTTCAATGTCATCTTTCAGGTTTTCGACCAAGGCGCCTGCAAACAGTGTGTCTTCCAGATTTACTTTTCCTTTCCATGCCGCGCACACCACCAATACGCTGTCATTTCCCTTTTTTAAATATTCTGTAACTGCGGAAAGATTCAGAAATGCACCGATGATAATTTCTTTTGCCCCATGTGATTTGGCAATGGCTTGTGTGCCATTCGTGGTAGTGAAGGCAATACGTTCTCCTACAAGTTTTTCATTCATGTATTCAAAGGGAGAATTTCCAAAATCAAATCCTTCAACTTTTTCACCATTACGTTCACCTGCTGTTAAGTAGCCTTGTGATCGCATAGCCCGGCATTCTTCAAGATCAGCTAAGGGACGAATGCTGCGGATACCATGTTCGAGGGCGGTAACCATACATGAAGTGGCACGCAGAATATCCACCACCACAACCACACGGCTGCGTACATCATACAGATGCATCAAATCCGGACTCAGACAAACATCAATTGTCTTCATTGAATTTTCTTTTTACAAGTTATTTGGTGATAAATGGAAGCTTTGTGACTTCAGCTTTTAACGCTCTGCCCCTAACATCAATGAATATTTCACTTCCAGGTGATGACAATTCTGTGGTAACGTACCCTAATCCAATCCCAATCCCAAGCATGGGCGACATGGTTCCGGATGTTACCTTTCCAATGGTATTTCCAGCGGCATCTTTAATCAAATAATCATGGCGGGGAATACCTTTATCGATCATTTTAAAACCAACCAATTTTTTCTTAACGCCTTCTTCCTTTTGCTTTTTGATATCGGAAGAATTGGTGAAGTCTTTGGTAAACTTGGTAATCCACCCCAGGCCTGCTTCTAATGGAGAAGTTGTATCGTCAATGTCGTTGCCATACAGGCAGAAACCCATCTCCAGGCGCAAGGTATCGCGGGCGCCTAAGCCGATTGGCTTGATATCAAACTCTTTTCCGGCTTCAAAAATGGCATGCCATACTTTTTCAGCGTGGTTCTTGTGTACATAAATTTCAAAACCTCCGGCACCGGTATATCCCGTGTTCGACATAATTACATCGGGCACTCCGGCAAACTCACCAAAGGCAAAGTGATAATATTTGATGGCGCTTAAATCTGTCTTTGTCAATTTTTGTAATGTGCTTACTGCCTTTGGGCCTTGTACGGCAAACAAACAGATATCTTCCGAAATATTCTTAAGATCAGCGCCCGCTGTATTGTGTTGTACAATCCAGTTCCAGTCTTTATCAATGTTGCCGGCATTTACTACGAGCAGGTAATCTTCATCTTTGATTTTATATACAATCAGGTCATCCACAACACCTCCCTTATCATTGGGCAGACAGGAGTATTGTGCCTGGCCGTCTATGAGCTTGGAAGCATCATTACTGGTAACACGTTGAATTAAATCGAGTGCTTTCGGTCCTTTTACAATAAACTCACCCATGTGCGATACATCAAACACACCCACTCCGTTTCGTACGGTCATGTGTTCTTCAATATCGGAGGAGTAACGCACCGGCATATTGAAGCCAGCAAAAGGAACCATTTTGGCACCTAGTTTTACGTGTAAATCGTTCAGCGGAATTTGTTTGATGTCCATAGTGGATTAAGTAATTGTTTAAATAAAAGGTCCTGACCGAAGGCCAGGGCCTACAAGTTGTCGGGGCGACTGGATTCGAACCAGCGACCTCTTCGTCCCGAACGAAGCACGCTACCGGGCTGCGCTACGCCCCGAAAGTGGGGCAAAAGTAAACCATCCAGAACAATTTTAAAATGACGTAATTCGGTACTGTAACCTTTTCGGCTCTGCCCGGTAACTAACACGAAACTTGACAAAAAGCATTGATCTGATGAGCGATGAAACCCTCATGGAGGCTGTAAAAAACGGCAACCTGCAGCAAGCATCTGTGCTTTTTGACCGCTACAACAAGCGAATTTTCAACTTCCTGGCGCGTATGACTATGGACCGGGATTTGGCAGAGGACCTGACACAGAATGTATTTCTGCGCATCATTAAATACCGGGGAAGTTACCGGGAGGGTATGCGGTTTCAGTCGTGGATTTACCAGGTGGCCCGCAATGTGTTTTCGGATCACTACCAGGTAGCCAAAAACAAAACTTCGGGTTTTGTGGATGTTGAAAAAATGAGTGAATCGATCATGGATTCGTACGAAAGTCAGGAACAGGATGAACGCGAGAAGTTACTACACAAATCATTGGCCATGCTGAATGATGAACAGCGCGAACTTTTGGTGCTTACCCGGTTTCAGCAAATGAAGTATGAAGAGGTGGCAACGATAATGGATACTTCTGTAGCCAACATTAAAGTGAAAGTGCATCGGGCCATTCAAAAATTAAGGGAGCATTACTTTCAACTGGAAAGGATATGAATATGGATCAGGAAAAATTATCAGGCATGATCATCGATTACATTGATGGAAAGCTAAATGAAGCCGACAAGCAATTGATTGAACAGGAACTTGTAAAAAATGCCGAGGCCTATAAGCTGTACGAGCAGTTGAAGGAGCTGATTCAGGTGATGGATCAATCTAAAAAAATTGAACCTTCTGAGAAACTGAAACAAAAATTTGATGCATTTCTACAGGCTGAAATTGATCTGGAGCAAAAATCCAAAACCGTATTCTTTACACCGGCTTGGTACCGCGCGGCAGCGGCAGTTGCATTGCTTGTTGTTGGTGGTGGAGTTGGCTATTGGATCAGTCAACAAAATCAGCAACACGCGGAGCTATTGGCATTGCAAAAGGAAATGAAAGAAACCAGAAGATTGGTTCTTGCTCAAATGAACAACGATCAGTCGGCAAGTCAGCGTATGCTGGGTGTTATGGCCGCTTATGAGTCGGTGCAAACCGATAGGCCCGATGATGAAATTGTGGATGCGCTTGTAACCACTATGAATACGGACGGTAACAGTAATGTGCGACTGGCAGCAATTGAAGCGTTGAGCAAGTTTACGGAAGAGGAAAAAGTTCGGAAAGCATTGGTTCAATCCTTGTCAGCGCAAAAAGATCCTGTGGTTCAGATTGCGTTGATTCAGTTGCTGGTGCAGATGAAAGAAAAAGAAGCTGTAAAATCTTTTGAGCGGATTATTGATGATGAGCAGTCGCTGCCTGCGGTTAAAGATGAAGCACACGCAGGAATTTTTAAACTATCCTAGAAAAGCATTCGCGATGTATATATAAATGTTTGATTACTATTTAACTCTTTAAAAAATGAAAAAGCAAATTTTAGCAATAGCATTACTACTTGTAGCCACTGGGGTTTTTGCCCAGGAATTCAAGTTGGCCAAAACTTCTGGTAAACTGATGATCAGTGAAGTGAACAACGTCACCATTGAAGGATATGACGGAAAGGAAATCGTTTTCTCATCTATGGATGGTGCCCGTGAAAAGGATAAACGTGCTGAAGGCCTACGTGCCATCAGCGCCATGGGGCTGGAAGACAATACCGGTATTGGATTGTCGGTTAAGGATAATGGAAACACTGTGGAGGTGTATCAAATGAAAAAGATGGACGGCCCCAAAGTAAAAATTCTTGTTCCTAAAGGTGTCTCTATTTTGTATTCCCATTCTTCGCCCTACGGAAACAGTGTGAAGTTCAGGAATGTGAGTAACGAAATTGAAATATCTACGGTGCACAACAGTGTTCACCTGGATAATGTTACCGGCCCGTTGATGGTAAAAACAGTACACGGAAGCATTGATGTGATCTTTGGCACCACTATCAACAATCCGATTTCAATTGTATCGGTTCATGGTGCAGTTGATGTTACCCTCCCCGCTACCACCAAAGCTAACTTGGCCATGAGCACAAGCTGGGGGGAGATGTTTGTTGATCCTGCCATTAAAATTGAATTTGATGGCCAGGGCGAGTGGAAGAAATACGGCTCCAATAAAGTGAATGGAAAATTAAATGGTGGAGGGTTGGAAATGCAACTGTCATCTACACACAACAACATCTACTTACGCAAGAAGTAATTGGTAGTCCAGGTCATCCTGAGCACAGAACTTGCCGGGATGACCCGGAAACTATATAATCCCTAACCGGTATGAAAACAAAACTAATACTGGGGCTGATCGTCCTGAGCGGGACGATGTTTGCCCAAACTAAAATTGAAAAAGCAGTTCCTGTTCAGTCAGGACAAAAGCTTGTGTTGAATTTTGATTACCCTGAATTGATAAAAATTAAAACGTGGGATAAAAAGGAGGTATTGATCAAGGGCACAGTTAGCATCAACAAGGGCGAAAATGATGAGGCTTTTGAACTGGTTACACAAACCAACGGGAATACGGTTACAGTATCATCAGTTATAAAAGACATGGAAAATCTTCCAAAGCGTATCGTTATTAAGAAGGGAGACACCGAATATCTTTTCAAGGCTAAAGATTACAAAGACCCTGAAGTGAAGAAATTCATGGACGAGCATGGAGGTAATTATACCTATATGTCATCGGGTGTGATCAAGGAAATTCAATTGGAGATTTTTGTCCCGGTTGGCGTAGAAACGAGCGTATCGGCAAAGTATGGAATGGTTGAAGTGTTGGGATTCAATGCACCGCTTTCGGTGGACGCAAAATATGGAGGCGTAGATGCAACCATTAACGCACGTGCCACAGGCGAGTTAATCGCGCGTACGCACTTCGGTGAAATACTTACGAACCTGGACCTGGCATTTGACTCGGAAAAGGATAGAGACTCCAACTACAATAAATGGACGCAAGTATCCGTAAAGCCTGGAACAGGTCCGCGCTATATGCTGGAATCGAAATACGGTAAAGTGTATTTACGCAAGCCGTGACGGTGGGTGGGGTGATGCACCATCCATCACCCCGGCTCCTGCTATTTTGGTATGGTAAAAATACACATCGGTTACTTCCTGATCGAAAAAGCGTTGTTCAACAAAATGGAATTCCACGGCATCGCCAACATTGTATTTCCAGTTCATTCTATGCTGAACCAGCAGTTCGCGGTCGCCAATTTTTAAGCAAGGCATGACTGTTACCGACTCATTGCCATGAACTTTTCTAACGAAATGTTTCATAAAGCGGTCTGTTACAATTCCACGGATCACAGTTTTCTTTCCAGCACTTTTGATTTTGATGGCGTTGTTGTAGGCATAGCCTCCTATGATCGCCACAACGGCAATCCAAAAGAGCATAAAAATCGCGATGTAAACCCTTGAATCTACATCAACAAAAATCAGGAAGACAGCCGGCAGGAGTGCGAACGGAATAAGCAAGGCGAACAAGTAATACAACTGGCGTTGAATGTAGTGGTGATCACGTTCACTAAGTAATTCTGAAGCTTCATAAGCCAATGGCTTATTTTCAAGCTTTCTTATTATCTCCCGTGCTTTATTTTCATGGTCAATTCGCTTCTTCTTTCTGTAACCAAAAGCAAAGGATAAAATACCAATACCGATCAGCGTCCAGCCCACAAGGGGTGCAATGGTTAGCATTGAGCCAGGATCGGTTTCCGATACTGACCAATTAAAAGCGGCCAGAAAAATCCCGGGAAGGAAGAACAAAACAAGGGTTTTGAGCGACAAACGGATCATTTTAAGATGATTGTGCAAGAAATATAGTGATCAGCTGATTTGGAAATAAAAATCTATAAAGTCTATTGATTTAGTATATTTTAATATTTTCCTTTGTTCTTTCATTCTCTCACATGAAACGAATATTACAATTAACCCTGGTGATTGCCCTTGTGAGCAATACCGCAGCAGCTCAGCAAGTTTTAACCGGATACGTAAGAGATCGTGATGGCGCACCTCTTGCAGCTGCAAGTGTACTTGTTAAGGGAACAAATTCATTTTCCATTGCCGATGACAATGGATTATTCTCTATTGTACTACCCAAGGCATTGCCTGTAGTATTGCAAATCAGTTCAGTGGGTTTTAAATCTCAGGAGCTCCAGATTCGCGAACGTACTGATGTGCCGCTTGAAGTTATACTGGTTGATGATAACATGATGAATGAAGTAGTGGTAACTGCACGCAGGCGCAGCGAAACGGCTCAATCCGTTCCTATACCGATATCGGTTGTCAGTGGCGATTTGATTGAAGATGCAGGAGCCTTTAATGTTAATCGTGTAAAGGAGCTTGTGCCAACCGTTCAACTTTATTCATCGAACCCGCGTAACACTACGCTGAATGTTCGGGGTTTAGGCTCAACTTTCGGGCTGACAAACGATGGCATTGATCCGGGTGTTGGGTTTTATGTTGATGGTGTGTACTACGCGCGACCTGCAGCCACCACACTTGATTTTGTTGATCTGGAACAAATTGAAGTATTGCGTGGTCCACAAGGAACACTGTTCGGAAAAAATACTACGGCCGGTGCGTTGAACATTAAAACACGTGAAGCCAGTTTTACACCTGGCGGATCGTTTGAGGTGAGCTATGGAAATTTTGGGTTTATACAAGCCAAGAGTTCCGTTACCGGGCCACTAAGTGAGAAGCTGGCCGCACGGATTTCTTTTTCAGGAACGCAGCGCGATGGATTGATCTATAATGTGGCAACACAAAAGTATACGAACGACCTGAACAACATCGGCTACAGAATTCAATTGCTGTATACGCCAACCTCAAAAGTGAAAATCACCTTGGCGGGTGATGGCAATCGGCAGCGACCGGATGGTTACGCCCAGGTAGTTGCAGGAGTGGTAACAACACAACGACCCGCATATCGGCAGTTTGAACAAATTATTGCGGATCTGAATTATGAATTACCAAGCCGCAATCCGTTTGACAGGAAGATAGATCACAATACGGCATGGCGATCAGGGAATGATTTGGGGGGCGTGTCGTTGAATGTGGATGCAAAAATCGGTAACGGAACCTTAACCTCAACCACAGCGTGGCGGTATTGGATCTGGGACCCTTCCAACGATCGGGATTTTACCTGGCTTTCTGTGCTTTCATTATCACAAGCCCCTTCAAAACATCAGCAGTTGACGCAGGAAGTTCGCTATGCGGGTGATCTGGGTTCCCGCCTTAGTGGTGTCGTTGGTTTTTTTGTTATTGATCAGGATTTAAAAACCACCCCCTATCATACGGAAGAGTCGGGTGCTGCACAATGGCGCTTTTCGCAAAATTCCACCAGCGATTTGTGGGAAACACCAGGTTTGCTTGAAGGGTATGGCATACGCACGCGATCACGTTTAAAATCATTGGGAGCAGCCGTGTTCGGTCAACTCGATTGGGCTATTACCAGCAAACTTCACCTGCTTCCGGGAATTCGATTTAACTACGATGAAAAGCAAGTGAACTTTAACCGCGAAACCTATGGAGGCTTGCAAACGGATGATCCTGCTTTGCTGGCTATCAAGCGATCCGTGTACACCGATCAACAGTTTGATGCTTCTGTTGATGAATCAAATTTCTCGGGTCAGATAACGCTGTCGTACAAAGCAGCGGGACGTGTAAACACGTTCATTACATATTCCAATAGCTACAAGCCGGTTGGTGTAAACCTGGGCGGATTACCTACCGCAGCAGGAGAAGTACTGATTGACCTCGCCCGCATCAAACCGGAATATGTAACACATGTTGAAATGGGTGTAAAAACCCGGCCGACTGAAAGATCAACGCTCAATCTTGTCATACATAATACGGATATCCGCGACTTTCAAACCTTGGTGCAAACAGCCGAAGTGGGCGTAAACCGGGGCTACCTTGCCAATGCAGAAAAGGTTCGGGTTTATGGAGCGGAAATCGATGCCAACGCCCGGGTTGGAAAAAATTTCTCATTTTACACAGCCTTGGCCTATACAGTGGGTAAATATGTGTCCTTCCCAAATGCTCCGGTTCCGTTAGAAGAAACAGGAGGCCCGAGTGCATTCAAAGATATTTCTGGTGGCGGCTTGCCCGGAATTTCAAAGTGGGCTGGTTCGGTTGGTGGAGAACTCCAATCAAATATGCTAACTGTTTTAGCTCAGGAAGGGAAATTGTTTTTAGCTTTTGACGCCTATGCGCGATCATCGTTTTCCTCGAGCCCATCGCCTTCGCAATACCTGAACATTGATGGATATACATTGGCGAATGCGCGTTTAGGTGTGCGGTTTACCAATGGCTTGTCGGGTTATTTCTGGAGTAGGAATATCGTTAACAAGAATTATTTCGAACAACTGTTACCGGCTGCAGGAAATGCCGGACACTATGCAGCCGTTTTGGGCGACCAGCGCACGTTTGGCTTCACCTTACGGTATTCATATTGAAATATATTGCAGATAGTGGTATAATGCCGTGCCTTACAGATGAACTTAAAAACGCTAAGACATGACAAGATTATTGGTGCTGAATTTTCTTTTGGTAATATTTTTTGTTTCAGATGCCCAGGTAAAGAATATAATTACAAATGAACAAATCTGGTTAGGGTATTTTAATCAAACGCGGTTTACTGAACGCTCGGGTTTGTGGTTTGATGGCCATTTGCGGTTAACGGGCGGTTTTGCCGAGCGGATGAGTCAGGATATTGCCCGGCTAGGTTATGTATACTACCTGCATGATAATGTAAGGCTTGCAGCCGGATATGGATTCATTACTAATTTTTCTGGTGATGATGCAGTACCCAATTTGCATGAACATCGCCCCTGGCAGCAAATACAGTGGTTCGATAAGAAACCATATTTCAATATGATGCAATATTTGCGCCTGGAACAACGATTTAAAGAGCACCTGGCTAATGGCGAAGTGGCCGATGACTATCAGTTTAATCAACGAATCCGATATTCCATGACGTTTACCATACCATTACGCCCCGGAGGCGTTCAGCCAAAAACACCCTTTATCTTTGTGAGTGATGAATTGATGATAAATTTCGGGAAAGAGATTATTAACAATTATTTTGATCAGAACCGGTTTTTTGTGGGTTTTGGCTATCAATTCACCAAAGGCTTGAACGCACACCTGGGGTACCTCAATGTTTTTCTTGAACGACCGTCTGGAACGGATTTTATCAACTCACATGCGATCCGGTTGTTCGTATTTCATAACCTCGACTTCAGGAAAGAAAAATGAGATACTCACAAGATAAATTTTCTGCCTCTTAAAATTCCTCTATCTTCACGCCCGATTTTTTAAACGAATGGCACTACTCGAAAAACATCTGTACGTAAAAAAGTCTACACTACCCAATGCCGGCAAGGGGCTTTTTACCAAAGTGGCAATTCCCAAAGGAACACGCATTGTGGAATACAAAGGCAAGATTACAACCTGGAAAGAAGTAAAAGATGATGACGGAAAAAACGGCTACATTTTTTATGTAAAACGCTACCATGTTATTGATGCCTGGAAAACGGAACGTCACCTGGCGCGGTATGCCAATGATGCCAAGGGCTTATCCAAGGTAAAAGGATTACGCAATAACTGTGATTACATAACCGATGGCCTCAAGGCCTATATCGAATCCAAACGCGATATCCCCAAGGGAGCTGAGATTTTTGTGGACTACGGACCAGATTATTGGAAGACCATCCGTGAGAATATCAACCTGGCTAAAAAGGAAAAGCGAGTTGAGAAGAAGAGCAAAGGCAAAACCAAGAAGCACTATAAGCGTAAAACAGCCAAGCGCGTGGATTCACACGTGCATTAAGCTTGTTTACCTTCTTCGCTTAAGCGATTCAGCCTCTTCAAGAGCTACCAACGCGTAATTATCAAAGCCAACCCGTGTGGCTTCTTCTGCATACGCCATCCAAAGCCGGTATGACGTTGTGTTCGTCTGTACGGCTTCTGCCAGAATATTGTAAGCCGTAAACTCTTCCGGATTTTGCTTCCGGAAGTATTTCGCTGAAGCTATTACGCCTTCTTCAAAAAATGGATTGTAATGAGCCAACAATAAAAATCCAGCAGTTGCCCGCTCACCATCGCCTCTATACTCTTTTATTAACGACTCGTATAATAGCTTTTCGAGCGACTGTTCCCGCGAAAAGGTTACTCCTTTAATCTTCTGCTCAAGCTGGTCTGTCCGGCCAAGTACTGCAAGTATTTTTAGTTCAAGATGATTTACTCGTTGCGCCAGATTGACATCAGATACAGGCAGGGTGCCAGACAGGTTCAGGTAGCGAATAGCAGTGGCAATTCTGTTAAAATCAAGCTGTCGTTCTGCCATTTCAATAAGGGCAGTAGCCTTGTAATCTGTGTTTTCAAATAAGGGTAAAATGCGTTCGAACAAAATTGTGTCGCGAATGCCAATGCGGTACCGGCAGAACTGGTATTTTTCCAGATCATTAAAGGAATTAACATCAACCGAAGAGCTCAATACCTTTTTAAGTTGCCTTCCTATTTCCTGTAAGTTCTCATCTCTATGCTGTAGCAATGAATCGACTTCTGCCAACGCCTCAGTAAATTGGCGCGCTTCTGCCAGGGCCACTGCATTGTAAAGGCGTGCCTCTTTGTAATTATGTTGTACGGCAAAGGCAAAACTGCTTATAGCCAACTCGGGGCTACCTTGCTCAAGAGCCCACAACCCGGCAATGTAATTGAACTTACCCTGCATAATTTCGCTCAGGTAGCCCAATTCACCCATGATGGACAAGGCTTTTCGAACATTATGCTGGTGATAATAGGCTTGTGCTAATGTTGCCTTCAGCGCTTCCTGATAATCCAGGTTTACCGAATCCATGATTATGTTTTCAACCTGTCGTAAAGTTGTTGTGTCAATTTTTTTTAGGTTGTGTACCAGGTAATTGTTCAGCAAGGTGGCAGATGCGATATCCAGTTGTTTTTGTGCCAGCGGATCGACCATGTATGTAAAAGTCTGACGTTGTAATGATGCAACCGCCAATGCATTTCCAATGGTTAGTTGCGAAGTAGAATTGAACTGTTGTAATAGCGAGTCGGATTGCACTGGTAAATATTCTTTGCCAATTAATGCAAACACATTCGCTTCGGCTGCTTCTTTTGATTGCTTATTATTACGGGCAGCATCGAAAAAGAATAGTGCTGAATCGAGTTTATGGATTTTTGAATAGGCAAAGCCCAAATTGTTTTCCAATGGACCTGAGTTTGGAAACTTTGACAATGCCTTTGAAAAGGATGCAATCGATTCAAATGTTCTTCGTTCAGCCAGAAATAGATTTCCTTCGTTGGCAAGCGAGTATTCTGTTGGCCGGTTACCGTTAGCCAATTGGTAATGATTATAGGCTTTCTTCACGTTGTTTTTACTCACTTCAAGTTGAGCCAACACATAATTCGACCTGTTGTTTTGAAAGCCGTACGCACGACCTTGTTGATAGTATGCTTCTGCCAGGGCTTCACGATCCAACAACACATACAAATCGCCCAGGTGATTGTAGAACCCCGACATGCCGTTGTAGGCGTATTCCTTCCAGTTCGAATAAAAGACAAAAGCCATTGTAGCGATCAAACCGGCAAAGCGGAAGGTGAAATAGGGCATGCGGGTTGGTTTGTACAGTACCTTCCAGACATTGAGGTTGTCTGCCATCATCACCATAAAATTTGAAACGATGTAGATGAGAAAAATGCCACCGTAACCGATGTGACTGAAAATGATCACATCGCGTATGATTTTTATTGCCGGATCGTTGTGGTTACCCACTAAAAGGCCACCTGTTAAAAAGGTGATGCATCCTAAAATTATAATTAGATAGGCTCCTGATGGATTGAAGGGAAGCATACTCTCATACAAATTCTCGCGATGACGAAGCCCCCAAACACCAAGAATGGCCGAAAGCGTTAACAGTAGAAAAAAATTGATGTAGATAAAATCCCATTCAATAAGTTTTTTCTCGTGCATATAGGCCAACACCAGGTTGACCATATACACAACACTGATGATCGAAAAGTGCCTCAGGCTTTTTGAGGTAGCTGTGCCTGTACTGGTGATGTAAACAAATGATGCCGGAATTTCATGGGCGATCATTAAAATAAAAATGACCGATAGAATTAAACCGGGCAAATATCCGGCTACGGCCATGTGTAAAAACGGATAGTCAACCCCGGCAAAGAAGTGAATGCAAACGGCCAACAATAGGGTAAGTATAAGAAAGGTAAAAAATCTGATGAGAAAAGGTGTTGATGAGCGAATGCTGTTAAAGAAAAATGTAGTGAGCACAAAAACTACAATGATAATAATGGGAACTGTTCTGCCGGTTATATCAAATAGCCTTAGTACCTCCAGGCGCAGGCTTACCATAAATAAGATAAACAACCCCATACCCGCGAAATACCAGAACTTTTCTAATGTGGTGATAATCGTTAGCAGCAACACCATGCCAAAAACCAAACCGATTAAAAAGAAGTATGAGGCATTCAGATTCGGATGAATAGCCGACCCGTTGAAGTAAGAAAAGGTAAGATAAGACTCAATTGGAATGGAGATTTCAAAGTTCCCCAAATCGAACGCATGACTTACCGACTCGCGGGTTTCCTGTTGGTGAAAAACCATCCAGTCTGTAACAGCATCTGGCCCCTGGAAATACCCGATCCAAAGAAACAGAACAGAGGCAATGAATAGCGCCAATACTCCATACCAGATAGCCCGATAATCGAGCGGCCAATTTTTCCAGAACCAACGTGTTTGCATAGCTGACTAAAAACTTGTTGGCAAGCTAATAATTTTTGATGTTACGGATAATGAAAGGTGTGAGGTTGGTTGTTTTTCGTTGCACAGGTTGATAGGAGGGTATGTTTGTGTCGTGCTACTCAATCACCTTCGGCACACGAAAATGTTGTCCATCATGGCTGGGTGCATTTTTGAGTGCATCCTCCCGGGTTAATTCCTGCTGTACAACATCTTCACGAAAAGCATTCACCTCATGACTCATGGAGGTAAGCGGTTCAACACCCTCTGTGTCTACTTCTTTTAATTTATCGATCCACGCAATAATGGCATTCATATCCGTCATGAGCTTTTCAGCTTCATCATCCCGGATTTCAAGGCGGGCGAGGTGGGCAATTTTATCCAGTAATTCGCGCGTAATGTTCATGCCAGTTGTTTCTTTAATTCCTGATCGATGATGGAAAAAACCTTTTCTTTTAAGGTGTTAACATCTTCAGCGGTCATGCCCTTGGTTTCAATTGGTTCGTGAAAGATGAGTTTCACGGGCCTCCACCTGATCAGGAATTCTTCCGGTGGTAAAATTATCCAATTGTAGGGAATGGTTACCGGTACAATGGCAATTTGTTTTTCGATGGCAATGCGAAAGGCGCCATCTTTAAATTTGCCCATCACCGGGTCGGCTGTGGTTACAATTCCACCTTCCGGATAGATGACCAGACTCTTTCCTTCATCAATGGCTTTTAGCGAGCGTTTGAAGGTGTTTACGCGACTGTTCAGGTTACCCCGATCAACGGTGATATGAAGCTTTCGATACATGAATCCAAACAACGGAATATGCTCCATGTCATTTTTACCTACGAAAATGGAATTGTGTGGATTCAGGCCCATGATGGGAATATCCGCATAAGAGAAATGGTTGGGGCAGAAAATGTATTGTTGTTTTGGGTCGAGCTTTCCGCGCACCTCGCGTTTCCAGGGCAAAGCAATCAACAGAAAAAATGTGTACGCCCACCAACGGTTGAAAACACCTACTAGTTTAAATTGCTTTGAAAAGCAAATCGGTATTAATAGCAAAAGAAGAAAAATAAAAAAAAGGATTACGAAAACAAATATGGTGTAGCCCGTGTATAACCATCGAATTACTTTCATTATTTGTTGTGCTCAACGAGTTGAAGTGAAGGTACTCTTTCAAAATCTTTCTTATTCAGCGTTGCTAATGGCACATCATTGCTAATGGCTATGGAAGCAATGAATAAATCAGGGAGAGCTATTAGTTTATTCTTTTCATTCAATTTTTGAAATAATGCTGATGCAGTTTTTGCAGCACCCTCATCGAAAGGGAGAATCTCCATTTGATCAAAGACTTCTTCCCAGAATGCATCTTGCTTGGAAGTCAACCCCCTGTAAATTTCAAAGGTAGTGATTGAGGTTACAGCAAACCTCTTGTGTTTCTCAGCTAAGAGGAAAAAATAGGTCTTTTGCTTGATTTTTTTTCGAAAGTAGTCAATTAAGACAGATGTGTCCAGACAGATCAGACTGCCCTCCATAGATCGAATTTTTTTCGGTTCTTTTTGAAGAGAGAAAATTGCTGAGGTGACATGACAGGACCTTTAAGAAGTAATTCTTTCAACGGTTTCTTCTTTTGAAAAGAAAGTTTTTTCTTCTTGTCCTTCAGTTTCATGGTTTAAAGATAGATAATTCCTGTTTAATATCAGTCCCTGTTTATACTTGTTAATCGTGGAATCACCAACAACTCGCGCTGCCTTCCATCTATATAGCGAAATCCGCTCTCATCGAAGTAACCATCTTCTTCGAGCTGAATGCGAATCTCTTTCTTCCATTCCTGGATGTAAATGGAGGCATTGAGTTCGATGGAATAAGCGGTGTTGTAATGCAACGGATAGTCACCGGTATACAGAACACCGCCCTGCATATCCCACATGCCTATGGTAGTACCGACTGCATGCCCGTGAAAACCTATCGGGTGTGTATAAATGGAGGGTGTGATTCCCTGCTCAATAGCTTGCTGTCGCGATTCCGCCAGTACCAGATTTCCGGTTTTGCCCGCCTTGAAGTTACCTGTAAGGATATCCTGCAATTTATTTCCGCGGGCAAACGCCATTTTCAGGTAATCTGGTGCGTCTGTTTCTCCAGGTTTTAAAATATAGGCATGCTGTTGCGTGTCGGTGTTCAGGCGCAGGTAGGTAATGCCAAAATCAACATGCAATAAATCGCCTGGAAGAATGACGTAAGGCTGCGGACGCTTGCTCATAATGGCTTCCGATTCGTTACGTTGAATGGAAACACTGGGTTGAAACCAGGTGTCCAGTTTAAGTTCTTTAATTTTTTCGCGATACCACCACACCACATCATCGGTTGTGGTAATGCCGGGATGAATTACCTGTTCAGAGAATCCTTCAGCAATGATTTCATGTGCGATGCGACAGATTTGTTGGTAAATAATCATTTCGCGCTCGGTTCTGGTTTCTAACCAGCCTACGGCCAATTTTTCAGCAGAAACAACTTTGCTTTGATGCTTTTTGGCTAAGGCATTTATCATTTTTCGGTGATGCGAAAACGTGAGTCCATCGGCATGGCCGTAATGATCGGAAAAGTTGACTCCGATTTTTTTTGGATTACGTTCATCAATCAGTTTGGCTAATTGTGCCCATTGATCGGGTTGAGCATCGGGATCCCACGCGCGTTTGAAAATTTTCCCTACATCATAGCGCGATACAGCGAGGCATTCAATTTCTTTATCCGCTCCTCGATCAAACATCACCAGCATGGTGGTTCTGCGTGCAGCAAACCACGTGGCGGGCAAAAATGTACGGATTACCGGATCTTCATTGTATTCACTGCTGATGACTACCCACATATCGAAACCTTCCCTACGCATAAGACTTGGCAACACTGTGCGTACGCGATCTTCAAGCAGTTCATCAATTACTTTGGCTTGTTCGCGCTGGGTTAGGATTACCGGGTACTGTGCTTGAGCGGTGATTGAAACTAAAATGATTACTAGATAGCAGAATCTCATAAAAAAATTACGATTTACTTTTTTTGAAACCAAATGATTATAAGTCTAGACTAAGCACGCATCGTTCGTTTTTCAGAACTTCAAGTGCGCGTTCTACTTCAATATGTGATCTTGCGTCATCCATCTGTTCGCGCACAGCATTTTTGATTTCCTTCATGCGCATGGCCTCAATAAACCGTTTTACGTCTTCCCGGTTTTCGAGAATCAGTTTGGGCACAGGCGTTGGTTTATCGTTGTCATCCTTGGCAACCATGGTAAAGAAGGATGAGTTGGTGTGTTTGGTTACATGTGTTTTTACGTTCAGCGCTTCTACGCGAATGCCCACCACCATGGATGATCGCCCGACATAATTCACGGAACCATGCAGGGAAACCAATTCACCCACTTCAACGGGTTGAAGAAACTCCACTTTGTCTACCGTAACGGTTACACAATAGGTTCCGGAATGTTTGCTCGCACAGGCGTATGCAACCTTATCCATTAACGAAAGCAAAATACCTCCGTGAATTTTCCCTCCAAAGTTTGCATAGGCGGGAATCATCAATTCCGTTATGGTAGTCTGTGAGTATTTAACGGGAAGGGCTTCATCCTGCATAACAAAAAATTTATGGCATTGAAGATAGGGGAATCCTGAAAATACTCCTATTCGGTTGTGACAGAAGTGTGCAAGAGTTTTTTGCTGAGCATAGCAAACCGAACAAACATGGCCGTTGCGGTTATGGTAAGTCCAATCAATAGCCCCATCCATATTCCGTTAGCACCATAATTCAGTTTAAAACCAAGCCAATACCCTAAAGGCAAGCTAATTACCCAGTAGGCTACGAAAATCATCAGTGACGGAATTTTTACATCCTGCAATCCGCGCAAAGCGCCAGCGCAAACTACCTGCATGCCATCAGAAAGTTGGAACAGTCCGGCAATGATCAATAGCGGAGCAGCCATTGAAATTACGGACTGATCATCAATATACAGCAAGGGCAGCTCATGTCGCCACACTACAAAGGCAACTCCCCAAACGGTCATAATAATAAGCGCCATGCCCATTAGCGTAAAACCGGCCATGCGCAGCGTAGGTATGTCGCGTTGGCCAAGATAACTTCCTACACGAATAGTTGCGGCTGCACCAAGCCCAGAGGTAGTCATGTAACTGATGGTAGCCAGGTTGATGGCAATTTGATGCGCAGCCAATGCTGTTGTGCCAAGCCAACCCATCATAATGGCCGAGAAGCCAAACGCACTCACTTCAAAAATAAATTGAATACCGGCAGGTATGCCTATGTTGAGCATGCGGCTGATGAGTTTGCGTGAATAATTGCCAAAGGCAAACCCGGCCCGGTAGTCGGTAAATTTTTTTCCGTAGTAGATATAGAGCATCATAAGTGCCCCCATTAATACACGTGAAATTAACGTGGCCCATCCTGCGCCATTCAAGCCCATTTCTGGGAAACCATACTTTCCATAAATAAGCAAATAGTTGAGCAACACATTTAACAGGTTACAAGCAATAACAATAATCATCGCCATGCGTGTGCTGTGCAGCCCTTCGCCAAACTGGCGATAGGTTTGAAAAACCATGAACGGAACGATCGATAACGAAATGATATACAGATACGGGATCGACAACACCACAACATCTTCGGGTTGATTGATGTGATGAAGCAACGGACCGGTAACAAGTATGATGATCAGTAAAACAAACCCGGTAACCAGGTTGATGACGATTCCATGCCGTAATAAATCGGTAATAGACTTTTTATCTTGCTTACCATCGGCTTCTGCTACAAACGGTGTAATCGCATAAGAAACCCCAATGCCAAAGGTGAGCAACAACATAAACACTACATTGGCCAGCGAAGAGGCCGCCAACGGAGTTGCACCCGTTCGGCCGATCATGATGCTGTCGGCAACACCGGTCATCACTTGGCCCAGCATGCTGATCATTACCGGGTAGGCCAACAAGAAGTTGGTTTTAAAATGTTGCTTGATTGTCATTATAAATTTTTCATGCGGGCCACTTTCAACAAGCCGGCCACGCTGATGCTGTCAGTTATTTTTCCATCCATCACCATACTTACGGCTTCTTGCAAGGAAAGTTTTTTCACTACCAGATCGGCTTCAGTTTCTTCACGATCATCTGCTCCTTGTGTTAAATCTTCCGCCAAAAAAACAAATCCCTCTTCATCAGTAACCGAATTGGAGGTGTGTATGCGCATCAGTAATGTCCACTTGTTGGCTGTAAGTCCGGTTTCTTCTTTGAGTTCGCGTTTGGCAGCCTCCAGCGGTTCGGTATCCATGGCGCCACCACCTTCAGGAATTTCCCAGGAATACTCATTTAAGGTATAGCGGTACTGACCGACCAGCCAGGTGTTACCGTTTTCATCGACCGGTATTATGCCAATCGCTTTATTTTTAAAGTGTACTTTTCCATAAATGCCTTTTCCGCCTGCGGGGTTGAGCACATCATGTTCCGTTACCTGAATCCATTTATTGCTGTAAACTTCGCGTGTGGTCAGGGTAGTCCAGGGATTGTTCATGTGCTTTGCTCAGAATTTTCGACTCAAGATTCAAAATAATACTGAGAAATGATTGAGAACCTTGAATTTTGAATGGTGAATTGTGATTTTTGAAGAAACCTATGCCCAGACTCCGTTCGTCCTTTACCAAAGATTTAATTGAAGCCGGTTGCGATGAGGCCGGACGTGGTTGTTTGGCTGGGCCTGTTGTAGCGGCAGCGGTTATACTTCCCCAAAAATACCGGCACAAAAAACTTACCGATTCAAAGCAACTATCGGCTGATGAGCGATTGGCTTTGCGCGAAGATATCATTCGGGATGCAGAAGCGTGGGCAGTGGCCGAAGTTTCGCATGCTGAAATTGACGTAATCAATATTTTAAATGCCTCATACAAGGCCATGCATTTGGCGGTTGATCAACTTACCATCCGGCCCGAGTTGTTGCTGATTGATGGTAACCGCTTTAAGCCGTATGGCGAGGTTCCGTTTGAATGCATTGTAAAAGGCGATGGAAAATTTCTATCCATAGCCGCGGCCAGTGTATTAGCAAAGACCTATCGGGATGAGCTCATGCATAAACTGGCCATTCAATATCCTGGTTATGGATGGGAAACGAATGTCGGGTATCCTACGCCCGCGCATCGCGATGGCATTAAGTTGCTCGGTATTACACCCTACCACCGTAAGTCCTTTCAACTCATACCTTCCCAACTGGAGTTAATTTTTGAATCCTGACTTTGATGAGACTCTTCTCCAGAAAACGTACGGATTTATTTGATTATGCGGTTGCCCGCGAGTGCCTTAATTGCGGCACTTCCTTTCAGGGAAAATTTTGCAATCGGTGCGGTGAAAAGGTGGTGGATAAACGTGAGCGATCAATCCGTCATTTCGTTGGTGAAGTTCTGAATGCGTTTACATTTTTAGATGGAAAGTTTCCGCGGTCTGTAAAATCCATACTCTTTCATCCAGGAAAGCTTGCATCTGATAATGTGAGAGGAGTCCGGGTTCCATATATGAAGCCTGTTTCTTTATTTTTTGTTGCTAACTTTCTTTATTTTCTGTTTCCATTTTCAGAAGTATTTAATACTTCTCTTAACTCACAACTAAAGTACCAGGAGCACAGCGAACTGGCTCAACAGATGGTACAGGAAAAGGTAGCCGTGAGGGGCTTGACATTTGCAGATTTTGAAATATCATACAATGACGCTTCAAAAGATTGGGCTAAATTATTGCTAATCGTGATTGTTTTCATGTTCTCCCTTGTGTTGGGGATTGTTAATTACTCGAAAAAGAGATTTTATGCCGATCACCTCACAGCATCTTTCGAGTACATGGCCTACACCTTGCTGTTCACCACCATAGCCATTACTTCTATATTAGTCCTCGTTGTAAGGATAGCAGAGAATATGAATGTGGATTTGCTATGGATTTTTAATGATGAAAAGAAACTCTTGTTGCCATTAATTGCCATCAGCACACTTCAGTTTTTATGGCGAATGCAACTTCGATTCTACGCCAATCATTGGCTGCTGTCAATGTTCAAGGCTTTGCTTTTGTTTTTTGGATTTTTCGGAGTAGTAATGGTTTACCGCTTTATTCTGTTTTTTGTAACGTTTTGGTCGGTTTAAACCATCATTTTTCAAGTCCATTCAACGACTAAATGTGGTGCAGAAAGAGAATTTGACTACTTCCTGAACGATTGCCTTAAGGATTGTCAACATTTCCTTAACTTTAGTTACCTGAGCATATCTAAAACCTAATACTTATGAAGAAAACTGCATTTATTCTTGCTACGACTGTAATGTTACTTGCCTGTGGGGGAAAGGAATCCACAGAAACGGAGGTTCTTACCAAAGAACAGGAGGAACAGGTTGTTGAAGAGACTACGCAAGAGTTGAATCAACGTGTTAATGACATCTCTACGCAGGCGGATAGCCTCACCAGAGCAGCGGACTCATTATTAAACTCTATTAATAACTGACCTTTATGAAAAAGATAATTTTAACTGTATTCATAGCATTTTTTCTGTGTTTGATTCTGGACCATTCAGTAATGGCGCAGGGGAAAAGCCAGGAGAAGAAAAACGAAAAGACTGATAAGCCTGAAAAATCAGAAGATAAAGGTAAACCGGAAAATCCGGACAAACCCGAAAAACCTTCGCAAGAGAAACAAGAAAAGGAGAAAGGCAAACCTGCTGAACCGGGAAAGGCTGCTGAAAAGGGAAAACCTGTTACGGATAAGAATGAGAAAGCCGATTTGGACGATAAGGCGAAAGCCAAGGAAAAAGCAGATGATGCATCAAAAGGAAAGGGTAATGCTTATGGCCGCAATAAAGGAGATTTAAGTGGCAGAGAGTTTGGGCAGTTGCGATCACAAGAAGCAAGGAATAAGATGAAGGCAGAGCTTGAAGAGTCGGATAAGCAATTGGAAGCAAAAGAGCAGGAGGTTAAAACCAGTCGATCTAAAATCGAAGAAGCACTTGAAAAAATAAGAAAGGAGCGAGAGGAGAAAAAAGTGTCTGAAAAGGATTATGAAGAGAAGAAAAGTGCATTTGAAAAACTGAAGGAAAGATTGGGTGAATCGGAAAAGGAGATTACGGAGGAGCGCTCAAAAATCAAAAAAGCGCTGGAGGATTTAAAGAAAGAAGAAACCCAGCAGTGATTGAGGAATAAAGAGTTAAGAAGCCATCTGAAAAGGTGGCTTTTTTTGTGAGTAAGTATGGATGAACATTTTTAAACTTTTTTAAGTTTTAAGGTACTTTTGAAGTTCAACAAATACTATGTGCCTGATATTTATTGGCCTGAATCAACACCCCGAATACAAGCTGATCATTGCGGCCAACCGCGATGAATTCTATAAACGAAAAACAGCTCCGGCTCATTTTTGGGAGGATCACCCGCATATTTTGGGCGGGCGCGACCTGGAAGCAGGCGGCACGTGGATGGGCATGTCGAAGCAGGGAAAAATCAGTATGGTTACTAATTACCGTGATCTTCGTAATCTAAAAGAAGTTGCTCCATCACGCGGTCATCTTGTTTCCGATTTCCTGTTAAATGGAGATCAACCACATGAATATGGGCAACACGTACTGGCAAAAGGCGAAGCATACAACGGTTTCAATTTGGTGTTTGGCTGGCCGGATGAACTTTTATATTATTCCAATTATTCGAACAGCATTCAGCCATTGCCAAACGGAATTCATGGGTTAAGCAATCATTTGCTGAACACCCCATGGCCAAAAGTTGAACGAGGTAAGTCTAAATTCGCAGCGTTACTCGAATCGAAGAAACCCGATGCACATTCGCTTTTCGAATTGCTCTACGATGAGAATCGTGCCGCTGACGATCAACTTCCTGATACCGGCCTAAGCCTAGAGCGTGAACGGGTACTTTCGTCTATGTTTATCAAAAGTCCGGATTATGGAACCCGTTGTTCAACAGTTTTGCTGATTGATCATAGCAATCATGTGCGTTTTATAGAGCGTGTATACGATCTGAATACGTTTGATTATGCACAAAACGAATTCGATTTTGCAATCGAATGATTACTGAATAACCAGTTTGAAAATTTCCCCAAGCTGGGTGCGTACAATGTACAAACCCGGAGCAAGGTCAGTTGTGTCAAAACCTTCCGCTTCGGTATAGGTGCCAATGATTTGATTTAGGTTGTTGATCACTACTGCGTTTACTTTCCGGTTAAACGTTACCCATTGTTTGCCTGCCGGGTTCGGATATACAATAAAGGGATCTTCCCCTCGTCTTACAGAAACTAATCCGGAGTACGTTACCGTTCCATCAAAATCAATTTGCTTGAGGCGGTAATAGGATAATCCCGCTAACGGCTGCTCATCCAGCAAGGAGTAGTTTATCGGCTGTGTTGTTGTGCCGGCCCCATCAATTCTGGCTATTTGGGTAAAATCAAAACCATCTTTGGAGCGCTCTATTTCGAACGCTTCATTGTTTAACTCCGATGTTGTTCGCCATTCGAGTAGTATGGAAGTTTCGGGTGTTATGCTTGCCCTGAACCATTCCAGTTCAACCGGTAACGGATTTTGTGCATCGGTTGAAGCGAGTGTAAACGGACTAAAACTGGTGACAGCTGCTGAAGTGATGATGGTACCATTTGTCGGTGTTCCTGTGGTGCCTCCATTTCCCTGATCAACCCAGTTGGTGCCTGTCCAGCGTGTTACGCGTAGTGTAGCCGGGCTGGTAATGTAGCCAGGATTACAGGCAGCTTCATTCCAGCTAAGGGTTACAAATACATTCGATGCGCCAACATTTCTGTCGAGTGTCCAGTATTCGCAACCACTTACTGTCCAGAAGGAAGGATCCCAGACAGCTGGAGTCCCCAGCGAATGATTTTGATTGAAGTACTGTGCTGTGAAGGCATGCGTTGTAGTGGTGGGCGCTGAAATGGAAATCGGGCGGTAGAATCCATTATCCCCTACAGGAAAATCAAAAGCATCATTTCCGGTTTTGCGCACGGGGCCATCAACGTAACTTGCATCATTGGCACCAGTGGCTGTAGCGTTATCAGCAAAGTTCAAAAAATTAACTGCATCGGTGTTGATTATACCTGTGCCAAACGTGGCATCAATGCTAACCGTAACATCGGTGGTCAGTGTTATTTGTTGAGCGGATTTATTGGTCGAGATTCTTCTGAAAATGGGCGAGGGTGTTCCGCCAGTTTTGGTGATGGTTTGTGAGTTTGCGCCCACGAAATTTACGATGCCTGTTCCTCCAGCCAATGTAACGACTGAGTTGGCGTTGATGGTTATGTTTGATGCAAAAGCACTGGTCAGGTTAAATGCTGGAAAAAGTGCTCCGGTAGATGTTTTGGAAAAGGTTACAGGACCATTGAAAGTATCACCTGCTCCATTTGCCAGGAGCATTTGTGCTGTACTTGCATTTGTGATGACTGTTGTCCCATTAAATGTATTCCCTCCATTGCTGTTGTTGGTTGTAGCACCTGTTTTGGTGATAGAGGCATCACCATTGAAAGTACCACCTTCCAAATATACTTGCGGAGATTGGAATGTAACATTTCCGTTGAAAACGGTTGATGTACCAATTGTCAAGATGGCTGTTCCGGTCAGGGTTAAATTTTGAGGCGTTGCTCCAACCTGAGTGATTCGCCTGAATCTTAGTTCACCCGTGGTGAACGATCCAATATTCAATGTCTGGCCTGCAGCTAATGTAGAAGATCCGCCAGCAGAGTTTGAAATTATAATCCCGCTTCCGGAGGTACCGGTAAAAGTAATGGAGCCATTAAATTCATTACCAGCTGATGCTTCAGCAAAACGAAGCCAACTTGTTCCAGTGTTGGATGCTGACAAGGAAGCGTTAAAAATATCAGGATTTGTGTTGGCCAGAATAAATTGGCCGCTACCCGAATTGGTAATGGTTGTTGTCGCGTTGAAGGTATTGCCTCCGGTACTTGTATTATCCGTTGCACCGGTTTTAGCAATAGAGGTTATTCCGTTGTAGGTTCCCCCCTGAAGAAAGACCTGAGGCCCACTGAAATTTACATTTCCATTAAACAACACGCTTGGCCCCAGTATGAGCCTGCTTGTTCCGGTTACTGCCAGATTTTGTGCAGTCGCACCGGATTGTGTGAATCTTCTGATGGCCAGATCTCCCGTAGTAAACCCTGATCCACCTACGGAAATTGTTCTGCCAGATGCTAAAGTTGCTGTGCCACCTCCACTTTGACTAAAGAAGATTCCGCCTCCCGCAGTAGAATTCACGATAATGTTGCCATTGAATGTAGTACCGGGTACGTTGTCGGCAAGGCGAATAGATCCGGCACCTGAATTATTTAAAGTGAGTTCACTGTTAAATTGATCTATTGCATTTAACGCAAAACGGAACCATCCGCTGCCTGAGTTAGCAATGGTTGTTACACCATTAAAGGTATTGCCACCGTTGCTATCATTATTTGTCGCACCTGTTTTTTCCAGGTATGTAGTTCCGTTAAAAGTTGTTCCGTCAAGTTCAAATTGTGCTGATCGGAAATCTACAACACCATTGAATGTGGTGGCAGGACCAAGTTCCAGCACAGCAGTGCCTGTTAGCAACAGTGTTTGTGGTTCGGCACCCAATTGTGTAAATCTTCTGAGGCTTAAATAACCACTGCTGTAACCCAGGCCTCCAACGAGAAGTGAACCGCCCGTGGCCAGCGTTGATGATGCACTTGCCTGACTGGATATGTAAATACCACTACTTCCGAGAGTTGAATTAAAAGTAATGTTTCCGTTAAACTCATTTCCTGCAACACTACGCGCAAGTGAAATCAGGTTAGAGCCCGTGTTGGTAATAGTCAGGTCACTGTTGAATATATCCGGAGCGATATCGGCTGAATAGAAGTATCCGCTTCCTGAGTTTACAAGTGTAGTAATACCATTAAATACGTTGCCGCCATTGCTGGCATTATTGCCTGCCCCATTTTTTTCCAGGTAAGCTGTTCCATTAAAGGTAGTTCCGTTTAGCAAGAGTTGTGGAGAGCGGAAATCTACATCTCCACCAAAGGAAGAAGTAGGACCGAGGGTAAGGATGGCAATTCCTGTAAGGTTAAGGGTTTGTGGGGTGGGTCCTACTTGTGTAAATCTGATCAGCCGTACATCACCGCTAATAACGCCCAATCCGCCAACGCCAATTGTCCTGGTGGCCGCAAGGGTAGAGGAGGCACTAGCACCATTTCCAAACCAAATACCTCCACCGAATGTTGAGTTTAATTCAATATTACCGTTGAACTGATTGCCTGCCGAATTGTTGGCAAGTCGGATTGTGGATGCACCAAGATTGATAACAACCAGGTTTCCATTGAAAATGTCGGGGTTGTTATTACCGGTTAAGAAGTAGGCGTCACCTGAGTTTACAAGGGTTGTTGTTCCGTTAAATGTATTTCCGCCAGTACCATCGTCTCCGGTTACGCTGGTTTTTTCAATGTAGGCATCACCACTAAATGTCGTTCCATTCAATAGTACACGTGGGGAAGCGAATGTAACATTTCCACCAAATGCTGAGGATGGACCGAGTGTTAGTAACGCTGTGCCGGTTAGGGAAAGGGATTGTGCAGTGCCACCGACTTGCGTGAATCGTAGAAGACGCAGATCCCCAGCATTAAAGCCTAATCCGCCAATGGTAATTGTTCTGGTGTCGGCAAGTGTTGCAGTTCCTCCTGCATTTTCGCAAAACAGAATTCCGGTACCGGTAAGATTTTCGACAATAATATCTCCGTTAAAAGTATTTACACCGTTATAGGCTACGCGTATTGATGAACTACCTGTATTCCGAAAGGTAACCGAATTGTTGTAAGTGCTTCCTGAATTCAACTCAAACAACATGTCTTGCGAACCGGAGTTGATAAAGGTGGTGACACCGTTAAAGGTATTATTTCCGTTTGTCCGGAATACAGCCGGGCTGCTGTTTACCAGGGTAGTTGTTCCGTTAAAGGTGTTATTGCCGTTGCCCTGATCACCAGTAGCCCCATTTTTTTCGATGTGGGTGAAACCGTTAAAAATTGTTCCATTCAATAAAATCCTTGGGCTGAAAAAATTCACATCGCCATCAAATTGGCTATCGGGACCAAGATTCAAGATGGCTGTACCTGTCAATGTTAAGGTTTGTGCAGTTGATCCGACTTGCGTAAAGCGGTTTAGATTTAAAGTGCCCACCGAAAAGCCTGATCCTCCTACGGCCATCGTATAGGTGTCGGCAAGTGTTGCTGTGGCTCCTGCTGATTCACAAAAAACGACTCCAGTTCCAGAAGGATTATTGAAAGTAAGATTGCCATTGAAGGTGGTAGCTCCAGCGTAAGCCACACGAATGTTGCTTGTACTGGTGTTGGTGAATGTAACAGCGCCATTATATATACTTCCGGAGGAGAGTTCAAGCAACATGTAAGCGGTACCGCTATTGGTTAAATTAGTTGTGGAGTTGAATGTGTTGTTTCCTTGGGTTCTCAGGTTGCCATTGGCAGTATTAACGATTGCGGTCGTTCCATTAAATGTATTGTTTCCAGATCCGGTATCTTCAGTTGCACCATTTTTTTCTATATAAGCAGTTCCAGCAACAGTAACGCCACTTAAAAACATACGGGGAGCGCGCAAGTCAACGTCCCCGCCAAAAGTTGCAGCAGGGCCAACTTGTAAAAGTGTTGATGTTCCGGTAAGCGTTAAGTTAACCGCATTGGTTCCGGTTTGCGTAAAATTTCTGAACCTGAGCTGACCAATATCAAATCCACCGGCACCAATGCTGATGGTACCATTGCCAAAAGTTACGCTTCCGTTACCAGTGCTAAACTGCAGGTTGTTATTCGTAACCGTGTTGCTGATTTCCAGGTTGCCATTCATCACTACATCGCCATCATTGCCCCAATAAAAATCACACGGTGAACTGGTAGCGTTATTGATGATTACATTACCATTAAATGTTGTTAGTGTACCTGTTTCAAAACTGATTTGAATATCACTGGCCTCACCAAAATTGTTTACGGTAGTGGTTCCGTGAATGGTAGTTGAGGCGCCATTGAACCGACTAATTTGAATACGGTTTTGCACATCAACAACAGATGTGTTATTCAAAGTCAGGTTGCCATTAAAAACATTACCTGCAGTGTTGCTGCCAATACGGATGCGCCCGCCACCGGTATTATTGAACACAACATCACCATTAAAAATATCACCTGCATCTGCTCCATTATTACCTAAATGAATGTCGCCAGGCCCTGCATTATTGAATGTAGCAGATTGAAAAGTATTACCACCCCTTGATCCGATCGAATTAGAACCGGTTTGTGTGAAAACGCTGGTACCATTAAAAGCGCTGCTGTTAAACACAATTTCTGATGATGTAAATGTCAGTGCTCCATTAAAGGTACTGTTTGGTCCGAGTGTAAGTGTTGCGTTTGGATTTCCCGAAAGGGTGAGTGTTTGTGGTGTTGCTCCATCCTGCGTGAAGTTTGCAAGAGAAAGATTTCTGCAGCCTGAGGCTCCGCATGAAGCAGAAATGGTTCTTCCGCTCGCCAACGTAGCTGTTCCTCCATTAGAGCCAAACAAGGCGCTGCCTGTGGCGTTGTAATTAATGATTATGTTGCCATTAAATTGATTACCAGCACCATTTCTAGCCATGAGTATTGAACCGGTGCCATTAATATTCAGTACTACATCAGAAGAATAAATATCGGGGTTGACAACACTCAGGCGAAGTTCTCCTCCTCCTAAGGTGGTTATGGTTAATGTGCTGTTAAAGGTATTTCCGCCTTGACCATTGTACGTGTTGTTGTCCGTCTTTGTGATATTCACAATTTCGTTAAAAACAGAACCACTAAAATTTAATCCGGCTGTGTTGCCGTCAACCGGAACGTTGAATTGAGTTCCGCTAAAGGTGGTTGTTCCGGATGCGCTTAATGTTAATGAGGCGCCTGTTCCTGAAGTTACAGTCCCGCCTGCAAACGTATTTGTGCCTGTAGTTGTAAGAGTACGATTTCCCGGAAGGTCAATGCTACTGGTAAATGTTGCGTTAATTGTTAGGGCGCTAAGGTCAGGTGAAATGTCCAAAATACAGGTACCTAGCCCCAGGTTGTTAAAGATGGCTGTGTTGCCAGCTATGGGTACAGAGGCCCCGCCTGCCCCGCCAGAGGTAGTCGACCAATTTGCTGGATCGTTCCAATTACCGGGGGTTGAAGCCACCCAAAACCGGTTTTGAGCTAACCCGGCAATGGCTAAGAACACAAAAATTGATAGAGTAAAGCTTTTTTTCATAGACAACAATTCGACCCATAAATATTGGCAATTGCTTTAATTAATTGATCAGACTAGTTCAGGTTTTATTCAAAATATTTCAACTAAGTAACTGAATAACAGGTGTTAGCTTTCGCGGTTTTGCCTGAATGCTGATCCAGGAGCTTAAATCCAAAGGGTAGTCCGTACATTTCGGTTTGGTATGTTGAGACTATGGGAAAGAAAAAAGACAAAACACCTCCCTTATTGAAATTCATCCGTTGGGCGTACCCCAAAGTGGAGGTTGTTGCCCCACCGTTGGCCTATCGGTTTTTTACCAAATTGTTTTTTACACCGCTTAAGTATCGGGCTACAGAAAAGGAACGCAAGGCTGAAACGTTTGCAGAAAAATTTGAAGTACATGCAGCAGGTAAGCGCATTCAGTGTTACCGTTGGGGGCAGTCGGATAAAATCGTAATTGTGGTTCACGGTTGGGCGGGAAGGGCCACGCAGTTTCGAAGATTTGTTAAACCTTTAATTAAGGCAGGCTACCAAGTGGTTGGTTTTGACGGACCAGCTCATGGCCAGTCGGGAGGAAAGAAGACAACGATTGTGGAGTTTGAACAAACCTTGCGCGAATTGTATAAGGTAGTGGGTATTCCGGAAGCTATCATTGCCCACTCATTTGGAGGAGGAGCCGTATTGTTTGCAGCAAAAAACGAATTGCCCGTTAAAAAGCTTATCAACATTGCCAGTCCAACCATTGGTGATGAAATTATCAACACCTATTTAAAAGCCATTGGCGGATCGGAGAAAACAAAAACATTTTTTAAAGCTTTCATTGTAAAAAAATACGGGCAACCTTTTGATACGTTTACTGCTCTGGAAATTATCAAACACATTAAGCAACCGATGGAACTGTTGCTTGTTCATGATGAAAAGGATTACGAGGTTTCCATGGAGCATCCGCTTGCGTTATGCAAAGCTTACCCTTCAGCGCGTTTACTGAAAACAAGTGGGTTGGGGCATACCCGTATTTTGAAAGATGATGCTGTTATTCAGGAAATCGTAACATTTATAAGGGGTAATGCGTCATGATAAAGCAAGCAAAAAGGCTGAATCGGGTGTAATTTAATCAGGCAGGTAAACACTAATGGGCAAAGCCGCTTATCGGGGTGTGTAACCGTTAGGAAATTATCCAGTAAATCATCCGAAAAAGGGCTTATTTTTGATTGAAATCGGACTTTATAGAACTTTCATCAGTAATCGTTCATCGTTATAGCAGTTATGAAAATCATTGAAACACACAATATCTCCAAGATTTATATAATGGGTTCAACAGAAGTGCGCGCGCTTCAATCGGTTTCCATTAGTATTGACAAGGGCGAATACGTTGCCTTTATGGGGCCGTCAGGTTCGGGTAAATCTACCTTGATGAATATTGTCGGATGCCTTGATACACCAACCGGGGGAACGTATATGCTCAATAACCACCTGGTGAGCGACATGACGGAAAATGAATTAGCCGAAGTGCGCAATAAAGAGATTGGCTTTGTGTTTCAAACCTTTAACCTGTTGCCGCGCGCTACTGCATTGGAGAATGTAGCACTGCCTTTAATTTATGCAGGTTACGGAAAATCAGAGCGTGATGAGATGGCGCATGCCGCATTGGATAATGTAGGTTTAGGAGATCGCTGGCATCACAGGCCTAATGAACTTTCGGGTGGGCAGCGCCAGCGTGTGGCTATTGCACGGGCATTGGTAAATAATCCTTCTATAATTTTAGCTGATGAACCAACCGGTAACCTCGATTCCAAAACTTCTTACGACATCATGAACCTGTTTCAGGAACTTCATGATAAAGGCAACACCATCATTATGGTAACACACGAAGATGATATTGCACATTATGCACACCGCATCATTCGTTTGCGCGATGGTCTTGTAGAGTGGGATAAGAAGAATGAGCACATTACACGGGGCAAGCCAGTAGAGGCTGCACACTAACATTTTTCGGTATTGGGCCGTATCTTGGTCCAAAATTCCGATCCATGAAAATTTATACCAAAACAGGCGATACGGGGAGTACTTCCTTGTTTGGCGGTAAGCGTGTATCCAAAGCCGATCTGCGCATTGAAGCATACGGCACCATTGATGAGCTGAATGCACATGTTGGTTTACTGCGCGATCAGGACGTAAACGAAAAGCGAGAAAAAATTTTAGTGGAGATCCAGGATCGGTTGTTTACCATCGGTTCCATACTGGCTGTTGAACCGGGCAATACCAAAGTAAAAGTGCCTGCTTTGCTGGTTGATGATATTTCCGTTTTAGAAAAGGAAATTGATGCCATGGATGCACAACTTCCGCCCATGCGTTCGTTTGTGTTGCCGGGTGGGCATCCATCCGTTTCCATTTGCCACATTACACGAACCGTGTGCCGTAGAGCCGAGCGTTTGGTAATTGCACTTGATACCGTTGAAAAAACAGATGCCCTGGTGATTCAATACCTGAACCGGCTCTCTGATTTTCTGTTTATGCTTTCGCGAAAAATAGCGCAAGAAACAGGTGCAACGGAAACACCGTGGACTGCCCGGATGTAAGCCTAAGCTTTCTTTGGCAGAAAGGATGTATCCATGTAATACCGCGTGAGGTCGTTCGGATCAATATAAATATCAACCCCTTCTCTTGATTTCAGCAGCACAGCAGGATCATACCAGATGTGGTCACTTTTGAATTCGTACAGTTTGTTTGAAACAGCATCATGATATTGGCATACAATCACGAACGGACTTCTTCCATTTACTTTGAATGAAGTATCGTGGATGATGTCCGTTACAGGTAATGAAGTTTTCCGCCCTTTTCCATACGTGAACAAATCGCGCTTGGCCCTGATCAGTTTCAATTGTTTTGAGAGACCATAGAATCCGACTCCGCCAAACGAAAGAACAAATACTGAAAGAAATAACGGCACAAACCACTGACTGAAGAAGCTCTTGATTTCGGCTTCCTCTGGTTTGCCGGGTGGGTAGTGTACGGTTACGACATCACCAACACTCATGTTTGAGCTGCTGAATAATGAATAGAACTCCATTGGCTGGCCATAATATTCAAATGTAATGGCGGGGTAATCCGATAAGCCGGTGATGGTTCCGGGGGCCTCTTCCCAGGTTAAATTTTGCATGAATGAATTGTAGGCTGTGATGAGGCAGATCAACAGGCATATGCCACCTATGGCAGCAAATACACTGTAAAATATGAGTAGCGGTCGCATGGCTTTGGGTTCAGTTTCAATTTAAAATTCGTCTTTTTAATTATAAAATTGAGGGTGAATTATCCTAACATGTGTTAGCCCTGTTTGGAATTATCTTTTATCTTGCGGCCAAAATAAATCCTTTCAGAAAATGGTGGAAACGATGAAAATCGCAACAGAGCGGGTAAAGAAGTCGCGGATCAGTGAGGTTGATTTCTCCAACATTCCGTTTGGCAAAATTTACACCGACCACATGTTTATGGCCGATTACAAAAACGGGGAGTGGAAGAATTTCCGCATCATGCCGTATGGCTATATGCCGATTAGTCCGGCAACACCTGCACTTCATTATGGCCAGGCAATTTTTGAAGGGATGAAGGCTTATAAAAATCCGGAAGGAGAGGCCTTGGTATTTCGGCCATTGGATAACTGGAAACGCTTGAATATTTCAGGCGAGCGTTTATGTATGCCGCCTCTTCCGGAAGAATTATTTATGGAGAGCCTTTCGGCACTGATTGATTTGGATCGTGCCTGGATACCCGATACAGCCGGAGCATCCCTTTATATTCGTCCGTTTATTTTTTCTGCCGATGAATACATCGGCATTAAGCCTTCGGATGATTTTACGTTCATGATTATTCTTTGTCCGGTAGGATCATATTATTCCACTCCGGTAAAAGTGCGCATTGAAACACATTACACACGTGCGGCTCAAGGCGGCACCGGATATGCGAAGGCAGGCGGAAATTATGCGGCTGCCATCTATCCGGCAAAGCTGGCGCAGGCAAAAGGATACCACCAACTTTTATGGACGGATGGAAAAAACCACGAGTACATTGAAGAGTCGGGAACGATGAACGTCATGTTTGTAATTGACGGCACGTTGGTAACACCCGCACTAAGCGATTCTATTTTAGCGGGCATTACCCGCGACAGCGTATTGCAGCTGGCCCGCAAATGGGGCATGAAGGTGGAGGAAAGGAAAATATCTGTAAAGGAATTAATTGAAGGCATTGAAAGCGGAAAAGTAACCGAAGTTTTTGGTGCCGGTACGGCCGCTACTATTGCGCACATAGAATTAATCGGTTATAACGATAAGGATTACTATCTTCCGCCTGTAGAGCAGCGCACATTCTCCAATAAAGTGTATGCCGAGTTGGAGGGCATCAAGCGTGGCCAGAAGCCAGATCCGTTTGGATGGATAGTAAAAATGTAATTCTCATTTGCTTTTTTCTCGCATCGGTTTTTACCGGTGTGGCACAACCCCGTTTGGTTATTCTGAAAGGGGATAAAGTTATCACCTGGTTTCAGGAGGGTGATTACATTCGCTTTAAGCGAAAAGACCGCGAACATTTTACCGTTGGATTTATCGCAGGGCTCACCAAAGATTATTTCCGCATCGGGCAAGACACCACATTTATTTATCGGTTGGAGAAAATTGATTTAAGCGATCGTGATAATTCAGGTTTCCGTACCCGCGCCATTGGTGCAACCTTTATTGTAGCCGGTGGTGTTTTGTTTTTGGGCGATCTGTTTAACGAAACCGTAATCAACGATGCAAACTATACGGCCAATGCGGGCGTGATCGGTGTATCAGCCGCGTTGGTTGGTTCAGGCTTACTGATGCAATTAGTAAACAACGATTACTTTGTGCTGGGCAGAAGAAAGAAAGTGGTTGTGTTGGATCGGTGATTAATGCTGCTTAAGCGAGTACCTCATGCCAAAGGAAACCGTAGTTAGTTTGGCTTTTCCACCGGGCCGGTTGTCTTCGTTGCAGATTCCTGAAAATGAATGAAGTAAGCTGGTTGAAAGGCCAACCTGCTTGGTGATCTTATAAGTAAATTCAGTTGAAGCGCTTATGAGCAAGTTGTTGAACCCATCTCCGGAGGTCTCTTTGTAGGTATACAGCGTAGGTTGTGGAAAATTCGAAAAAGCTGACTTATGCTCAGTAGCACGAAGTAAAGCCGACATCACCAATCCCGCTCTAACCTGAAAGCGTTCATTCCAGAAATTATGACCAATGGTTACCGGAATCTGTAAATATAACGTTGAGGTCTCTCCGAGTTTTTCATCCGGTTCAGGTATCATGCTTGGTTGCCTGCCTATGATAATTCGGTTTAGTGAATCTCTGCCTATCGGTGATCCAATAATAACACCATAATTTCCACCAATCGAACCAACCTGACCTCCTGGAACTATGGAAACCTGAGACCCGAGTAGTTCAACAACCTCTATGGTTCTCTTAAAGCGAGCATAGTTTATGCCCAAGCCTGTTTCAATAAAAAATTTATTGAACTGATAAACTTGTCCACGAACATTAAAATCAAAACCAGGTCTTCCCGAATAGGACTCCCGGACTGACCCAACGTTTACGGTTGTAACAGTAAAACCTGTAGCGGGGTCTGATTGCATGGTTTGTAATTTATTTGATTTGATTGTGGTTCCATTCAAGGAATAATTGCCAGAGAAACTTAGGGATAAGTTCTTGATTTGTGCATTTGACATTGCACAGATTGCCAGCATTAAAAATATGCTCAGGGACAGCCTCATAAATTGATCAGAAATTCGCCTGTGAATTTACATAATCGTAAATGAGATTTAAAAGCGAAATACCTAAGTTTGAATCGAAATGCCTGATTTTTCCAGAACCTCCCGCATCGTTATCACCTGCAACAAGCGCCTGGCACCCTACCTGCAACAGGAGGTGGAGGAGTTGTCCTTTTTTCCGGAGCGAACTTTTCAAACCGGGGTTGAACTTCAGGGCACCATAAACGACTGCATCAAACTCAACCTGAACCTGCGTTGTGCCAGTCAGGTGTTGTATTCATTAAAGGAATTCAAGGCCAAGGATGCCGATCAACTCTACAGCCACCTGGTCAACTATCCGTGGGAAAATGTGTTGGATGCCGAGGGGTATTTTTCCGTGACCAGCAATGTCGATAACCCCACCATTAACAACGAATTGTTTGTTAATGTAAAGGTAAAAGATGCCATTGTGGATCGCATGCGCAAGCAAACCGGCAAGCGCCCGAACTCGGGACCTGAGTTAGATAAAACGGTTATCCATTTATATTGGAAAGATAATCAGGCTGAAATCTTTCTAGACACCTCCGGTCAAACGTTAGCCAAGCATGGCTACCGGAAAATTCCGGGGAAAGCGCCTATGCTGGAGGCGTTAGCCTGTGCCACGGTAATGGCTACGAAATGGGATAGGAATTCACCCTTTGTAAATCCCATGTGTGGATCGGGTACGGTGGCTATTGAAGCAGCCTTGCTGGCGACTAACCGAAAACCCGGATTATTCCGCACGAATTATTCATTCATGCATGTGTTGGGCTATGATGAGAGCGTGTATCAAAATGAGCTGCAGAAAATTCAGCGTAAAGTAAAGGATATACCGGGGTTGATGATCGTGGCCACGGATATACAACAAGACGCCATTAACATTTCACGAATAAATGCGAAAGTGGCAGGTGTTGAAAAACTTATCAGTTTTTTGGTATGTGATTTTGAGCGCACGCAAATACCGGAGGGGAATGGAGTGGTTTATTTCAATCCGGAATACGGTGAACGCATGGGCGAGCTGGCCGATCTGGAAAAAACCTACAAGCGGTTAGGCGACTTTCTAAAACAAAAGTGCCAGGGATACATGGGATATATTTTCACGGGCAATCTTGATCTTGCCAAGAAAATAGGATTGAAGGCAAAACGCAGAATTGAATTTTATAACGCCAAGTTAGATTGCCGGCTGTTGGAGTATGAACTGTACGCAGGAAGCAAGGAGAAGTAAATAACGCTTTGCGAGCCCTTTGCGACCCTGCCTGCAGCAGGCAGGTTTGCGTGATATTTTTTATCAAGTTTTTACTTATGGCAAGAATACACATCGACTTACCAGAAAAATTTATTTTTTCAATCGACCTACCCGTTCGGGTTTCCGATCTGAATTATGGAAATCATGTAGGCAACGATTCTATTCTTACACTCATGCAGGAAGCGCGTGCTTTGTTTTACAGGAGCCTGGGCTTTAAAAATGAAATTGAACTGGATGGACCAATAGGTCAGGTAGTAGCCGATGCAGCCATAGTCTATAAGTCAGAATCTTTTTTCGGTGATGAATTATGCATTGAAATCGGCCTGGGTGAATTTCATAAATACGGGTTTGACCTCTTTTATAAAATCACCAACAATACCACCGGTAAAGAAACGGCACGCGGCAAAACCGGTATCATCTGCTTTGATTATGAAAAAAGAAAGATGGCAATGGTTCCTGAAGTGCTGCAGAAAAAGTTAGACGCTCTCTAACGCGCCAATACCGGAATATTAACAGCCAACACCTCCAGATCCTGATCGTTCACTTGTTTCTTTTCATCTGCCATAATCAGGAAGTTTTCGTACACGACATCCAAATCCTGACCTTCAATTTTATGACCCAGCACCTCCAGCCTGTGTTTCAATGCTGCCCTTCCACTCCGTGCGGTTAGTACAATGGAGGATGAGTTTACACCCACATCAGCCGGATTGATGATTTCGTAGTTTTCAGCATGTTTTAAAAAGCCGTCCTGGTGTATACCCGATGAGTGCGCGAATGCATTTGATCCTACAATGGCTTTGTTCGGTTGTACGGGCATGCGCATCATTTTGCTCACCAGTTTACTTAAACCATAAATTTTTTCGGATTTGATGTCTGTATACAAGCCTAAGTCCTGATGCGTTTTCAAAATCATGGCTACTTCTTCCAGTGAAGTATTGCCCGCACGTTCACCTATGCCGTTAATGGTAACTTCGGCTTGCCTCGCACCATGCAACAAACCTTCTATGGTGTTGGCCGTAGCCATACCCAAATCATTGTGGCAATGAACAGAGACAATGGCCTTATCGATGTTGCTCACGTTATCAAATAAATATTGAATCCGCTTTCCATACAGATGTGGTAAACAATATCCGGTTGTATCCGGAATGTTGACTACATCGGCACCGGCTTTGATAACCGCTTCAATCATCTGCGCTAAAAATGCCAGGTCGGCACGGCCCGCATCTTCTGCATAAAATTCTACTTCGTATCCTTTCGACTTCGCATACTGCACGGCCCATACGCCTTGTTCCAACACCTGTTCACGGTTGCTTTTAAATTTGTGTTTGATGTGCACATCGCTTGAACCGATACCGGTGTGAATGCGCCCACGTTTGGCGTATCGTAATGCCTCTGCTGCAACGTCAATGTCTTCTTGTTTCGCTCGTGTTAGTCCGCAGACGACAGGCTCTTTCACCGCGCGTGAAATACCAATCACCGAAAGAAAATCGCCCGGACTTGAAATCGGAAAGCCTGCTTCGATAACATCAACGCCAAGTGCTTCGAGCTCACGGGCTATGGTTATTTTTTCTTCTGTTGCGAGTTGACATCCCGGTACCTGTTCGCCATCGCGAAGGGTTGTGTCGAAGATTTGTATTTTGTTGCTCATAAATCAGTAGTTAGGATATAGCATTTAGGAGTTAGAATTATTGCTTAATCAGTTGTTTGCTCGCCACTTTTTCAATCTGCTGCAGTACTTTGTTTCCCATTTGGGTTGTGTTTAAAATATTTTCTTTGCTGATTTTATTATCGGCAATGTCTGTTGTTCGGAAGCCGTTTTTCAATGTGGCTTCTACTGCATGGATTACCGTTTCGGATTCTTCTTTTAAGCCGAAAGAAATATCCAGCAAAAAGGCTGCAGAAAGAATGGACGCCAATGGATTGGCAATTCCTTTTCCGGTGATGTCGTGTGCGCTGCCGTGAATGGGTTCGTACAACCCGATGGAATCGCCAACCGAAGCAGAGGCTAACATGCCCATTGAGCCAGCAATTTGTGAGGCTTCATCGGTAAGGATGTCGCCAAATAAATTTCCGGTGAGCACCACATCAAAGCTTCGCGGATTTTGAATGAGTTTCATAGCGGCCGCATCAATAAACTGATGCTCCAGCGTTACATCCGGGTACGCTTTCCCCACCTGCTGCACCACTTCGCGCCACAGTCGCGAGCTTTCCAGTACATTCGCTTTATCCACTGAAGTAACTTTTTTCTTTCGTGTTTGTGCTGCTTGAAAGGCTTTGTGTGCAATGCGCTCGATTTCATAGCGCTGATAGATCATCAGATCATACGCGGTATTGCCATCGTCTTTACGTCCTTTATCACCGAAGTACACATCGCCCGTCAATTCACGGAAGAAAAGAATGTCAGATCCTTTTAGGATTTCAGGTTTGATGCTGGAGGCATGAAGCAATTCATCAAAAAGTTTAATGGGGCGAATGTTAGCATACAAACCCAGTTCCTTTCGCATTTTCAGCAACCCTTGCTCGGGTCTTACTTTCAGGGTTGGATCGTTGTCGTATTTCGGGTGGCCCACTGCGCCAAATAAAATCGCATCTGATTTTTTTAGCAGTGAAAGCGTTTCATCAGGTAAGGCAACTCCTGTTTTTTCGATTGCTTCGTGTCCGATCAAACCTTCTTTAAATTCAAATTCATGACCAAATAACTCGGCAATGCTTTGCAATACACGCTTACCTTCCGCTGTTACTTCTTTGCCGATTCCGTCTCCGGGGAGTATGGTGATTCTTTTCTTCATTTCTTTATCACGCGTTATTAAGCCGCTAGCCACTAGCTATGAGTTACTAGCTAGTAACTCGTAGCTTGAAGCTCGTAACTTTTAAAATCGAATTCCTTTATTTCCTTCTTTAGACTTAATAAATAGTCAATATCATCGTGCCCATTTATCAGACACGCCTTCTTGTATGGATTGATCTCAAATGTTTCTGAGTTTCCATCCGGAAGTGTTATGGTTTGCGTCTCAAGATTCACTTCAATTTCTGTTTTCGGATTATTCTCAACGCTTTTAAAAATTTTACTTAGGAATGAATCGCTTACCTGAACAGGCAACAAGGCATTGTTTAGTGAATTATTTTTAAAGATGTCGGCAAAGAAGGAGGAGATTACAACACGGAATCCGTAATCATACAAGGCCCACGCGGCATGCTCGCGACTGCTTCCACATCCAAAATTTTTTCCGGCTACAAGAATTTTACCCTGATGCGTTGGATTATTGAGAATGAAATCCGTTTTCGGATTTCCATCACCATCGTACCGCCAATCGCGAAAAAGATTTTCGCCAAAGCCTTCACGCGTAGTAGCTTTTAGGAAACGAGCAGGAATAATCTGATCGGTATCAATGTTCTCGACCGGGAGGGGAACTGTTGTTGATTTCAGATTTATAAATTTTTCTTTCATTGTTCTACAATTACGTTGACAGTTGTCAATTGTTTATTAGTCAACTAATTCTCGTACATCGGTAATCCTTCCGGTAATCGCAGCTGCGGCTGCACTCAGCGGGCTTGCCAAAAATGTTCTGGACTTCGGACCTTGTCTTCCTTCAAAGTTTCGGTTTGAGGTGCTGATGCAGTATTTGCCCGCGGGTATTTTGTCTTCATTCATGCCCAGGCATGCTGAACACCCCGGGCTGCGTAATTCAAATCCCGCTGCTTCAAAAATTTTATCAAGCCCTTCTTTGCGCGCCTGCTCTTCCACTTGCTTTGATCCGGGCACCACCCAGACTTCCACATTGGGCGATTTTTGTTTTCCATTTACAATGGAGGCCACCAGGCGCAAATCTTCAATACGCGCATTCGTACAACTGCCGATGAACACATAGTCGACTGGTTTACCAAGCAAGGTTGAGCCGGGCTCAAGCCCCATGTATTCCAATGACTTTGTGAAAGATGTTTTTTCATTAATCTCCTTCAACTCTTCAGTTGTGGGAATTCTATCCGTAACCCGAATGCCCATGCCCGGATTGGTTCCATAGGTGATCATCGGGGCAATGTCTGCTGCATCGTAAGTCAATACGTTATCGTATGCTGCGTCTTTATCGGTCTTTAATAGCTTCCATGATTCAACTAGTTTTTCAAAAGCTTCCCCTTGTGGTGCAAACTTTCTTCCGCGGATGTAGTTGAACGTAGTGTCATCGGGTGCAATCAACCCGCCACGGGCACCCATTTCAATGCTCATGTTGCAGATGGTCATGCGCGCTTCCATCGATAGACTTTCAATGGTACTGCCAGCGTACTCAACAAAATACCCCGTGGCACCACTCGCAGATATTTTTGAAATGATATACAGGATGATATCCTTCGCCACTACACCTTTGCCAAGTTTTCCATTCACTTCAATGCGCATGGTTTTTGGCCGGTGTTGTAAAATGCATTGTGTGGCAAGTACTTGTTCTACTTCGCTGGTGCCAATTCCGAAGGCGATGTTTCCAAATGCACCGTGGGTTGATGTGTGACTGTCGCCACAGACGATGGTCATGCCCGGTAAGGTTAAACCTAACTCCGGCCCGATGATGTGCACGATGCCTTGAAACGGATGACCGAGATCATAAAGCTCAATACCAAACTCCGCACAATTTTTTCTTAGTGTTTCTACCTGGTGTCGCGATAATGCTTCCCGAATGGGAAGGTGCTGATCTTTAGTTGGCACATTATGATCGGCTGTGGCAGTTGTACGCGAGGTGTTGAATACAGGTATACCGCGTTTGCGCAACCCGTCAAACGCCTGCGGACTGGTTACTTCGTGAATGAAATGCCTGTCGATAAAGAGTGCATCGGGGTAGCCCTCCTTTTGTTTTACAACGTGCGCATCCCAGATCTTATCAAACAATGTTTTGGGTTTATTCATGAACAACTGTTAGTTAGTCGATGCTTATTTAAAACGAAACCGCCCCGGTTTTAGCGAGGCGGTTTCTATGAATGACTAAATATTATTTTAATTTCTATTACTGATCATCTGATCTGCTAACATAAGCGTTACATGGAATTAATGTAAACGAAATCGTAAAAAATTTTAACTGACGAGTGTTTGGTAGTTTGTTATTTCAGTACTCCATCAGCAGTTTTTTAAAATCTGAGAAATCTGAAGTACACAATACGGATTGAATTTGTTTGTGGGCAAGTTCGGCTAAAGCCGGGTGAAGCGTTATGGATTGCTGAATAGCGAATTCTACCACGTCCGGAAATTTTGATGGATGCGCTGTTTCGAGAAATATGCCCTTTGCTTTAGGATTATTGGCTAAATATTTTTTTAGCCCCAGGTAACTCACTGCCCCATGTGGATCAAGAGTATAATTTCTTTTTGTAAAGACATCTGCTATTGCTTTTCGGGTTTCGGTATCTGTAAATGCGTAGCCGTAGATTTCCTTTGTTATGTAATCCCAATCATTATCATACAGGGCAAGCAACCGTGGAAAGTTGCTGGGATTGCCTACGTCCATGGCATTGCTGATGGTTTGCGTTGATGCACGTGGTGTGAATACATTGGTGTGAAGATATTCGGGAACCACATCGTTTGCATTGGTTGCCGCAACAAAGGCATCTATGGGCAATCCCATTTTCTTAGCCAACGCCCCGGCTGTAAGGTTGCCAAAATTTCCACTCGGAACAGAAAAGACTACATGTTTAAGTGTATGGAGTTGAGACAAGGCAAAGAAATAGTAAAATGATTGAGGTATTAATCGCGCAATGTTTATGGAATTGGCCGATGTTAAAAATATTTTATTACGGAGTTCTTCATCCTGAAAGGCTTGTTTGACCAGCCGTTGACAATCGTCAAACGTGCCCGCTACTTTAATAGCTTGTATGTTTCTTCCCAGTGTAGCGAATTGTTTTTCCTGCAGTGCACTCACCATACCCGCTGGGTACAAGATGACCACACGAATGCCTTCCACATTATAAAAGCCATGCGCTACTGCGCTGCCGGTATCACCCGAGGTGGCCACCAGTACAGTAATTTCCTGATGGGTGGTTTGTGCGATGTGCTGGAGTATGCGCGCAAGAAACCGTGCACCTACATCTTTAAAAGCAAGTGTTGGTCCGTGAAATAACTCCAGTACAAAAACATTTTCTTCCAGAGTAACCAGCGGAAAATCAAAGGCGATAGTTTCATCAACAATTTCACGAAGTGTTTCATTCGGAATTCGTTCATCAACGAAAGACCGCGCAACAGTAAAACCTATGTCTGTTTTAGAAAGTGAAGGTAACTGACGGATAAAGTCCGTTGATAATTCAGGTATGAATTCCGGCATGTATAAACCGCCATCGGGAGTTAGTCCTTGCAGCACGGCTTGTTGAAAGGAAACTTTATGTGATGGCGAAGTTAAGCTGTAATACTTCATGCTACTTTATTTAGATGATAGTACCCGTGCACCATCTGAATTAATACTTGAGATATAACTGTCGGCCTTAAGGTGTATTTCTTGAAATGCTGCCTGCATGGCGCTTGCAACAGCATGCGCATTTGCCTCACCTCTGCAGTATGCAAAAACCGATGGCCCCGAACCGGATATGCCACAACCCAATGCACCAGCCTGCAGTGCAACTTGTTTAACGTTATAGTAGCCCGGTATAAAAATAGCGCGAACCGGCTCGGCTACTACATCTTCCAACGACCGACCGATCAGCTCATAATCTTCTTTCATCAAGCCGGCAACGAGCCCGGCTGTGTTGCCCCATTGTTTTACTGCATCGCCAAGAGAAAGTGTTTTGCGCAGTGCTTGACGTGCATCGCTGGTTTTAATTTCAATGTGGGGATGAATAACAACTGCCATTAATTCAGGAGGAGCGGGTATGTTGATGATGTCTAACGTTTCTTTATCGCGGATCAATACAAAACCACCCAATAGAGCAGGCGCAACATTATCGGCATGGGCCGAACCACAAGCGATTCGTTCGGCCTCCATAGCAAAGGGTAGCAATTCTTTTTTAGAGAGCTTATTTCCGGTGGCATGATTTATAGCCACCAGTGCTGCTACTGCGCTGGCCGCACTGGAACCCATGCCACTGCCAAGAGGTAATTTTTTGTGAAGATTAATTTCTGCACCGTATGGAAGGTTTACCGCTTGAAGAAACTGCTGCACAGCAACTCCACACGTATTCAGGTGTGCTTCATGTGGAAGCAAATTATTGTCGCCTGTAATTTTAGTGATCGTAACATTACCGGAATCATTTAACCGAACGTGCACTTCATCTCCAGGATGATGCAAGGCAAAGCCGAACACATCAAACCCACACGACACGTTGGCTACGGTTGCGGGAGCAAATGCTTTTATCCAATTCGTATCCTTCATTACCGGATATTATTTCCAATTCTAATGATATCAGCAAAAACACCGGCAGCGGTAACTTCTGCACCTGCACCGGGCCCGCGGATGACCATGGGCCGTTCACTATAGCGAGCGGTGATGAACTGAATGATGTTATCACTTCCCGACAAGGAATAGAATGCATGATCGTTCCCAACGGCAGCAAGGCCGACCTTGATCTTGCCATCGTTCAACGATGCCTGGTAGCGGAGTTTTTTCTGTTGGCGCTCCGCTTCCAATCGAAGTTGGTCAAAATAATCATCTGATTCTTTTAATCGCTCGAGAAATTCATCCGATGTAAGTTCACCGGTACAATTTTCCGGAACAAGGCTCTCCACCGTTACATCCGATAACTCCAGTTTCAACCCGGTCTCTCGCGCCAGGATAAGGATTTTACGCGCCACATCTATTCCGCTCAGGTCATCGCGCGGATCGGGTTCGGTATACCCCAAAGCTTTTGCTTCGGCCACTACATCACTAAATCGCTTGCCGGCCGTGAATGACGAAAAGATATAATTCAATGTGCCGCTCAGCACGGCTTCAATCCGTTGCACGGAATCGCCACTTAACAGCAAATCGTTTAAGGTGTTGATTACCGGTAACCCTGCGCAAACATTGGTTTCATACAAAAACTGAATGCCATGATCGCGAACGGTTTTACGAATGGAGGCATACGAATCGTAAGCTGCTGAGTTTGCTTTTTTATTGGGTGTTACAATCGCAACATTCTCAGCCAACAACGATTCATAAACAGAGGCCACGGCTTCGCTGGCGGTGCAGTCGATGCAAATACTGTTGGGAAGGTTGTAATGAATAATGGTCTCTTTGAACGCTTCCAGGCTAGCTTCATTCCCATGATCGTTAAGTTGTTGTAAAGCGCCATCTACTGCAATACCATCTTGATTCAATAGCATTTTACGACTGTTGGTAAGTCCTACAAGCTTAATTTCAAGATTGTTGAATGTGAGCAGTTTATTGAGTTGCTGATGAATTTGTTGTATTAATGTTTTTCCGATCAGTCCGGTGCCAATTAAAAACAAGTGAATGGTTTTTGTGTTTGACAGAAAGAAAGCATCGTGTAGAGCGGATAGAGCTTTTGCTGTATCATTTTTAGAAATAACAGCGGAGATATTTCGCTCGGATGAGCCTTGTGCTATGGCCACCACATTAATCCCATTTTTCCCCAGGGCAGAAAACATTCTTCCGCTGGTACCGGAATGGTGCTTCATACCATCGCCTACCAAGGCAATGATGCTCAGGTTGTCGTTCAGTTCAATGCCATCAATTCGTTTGCTGCTGATCTCATATTCAAATTCCTTCTCGATTGCTTTTTTAGCTTTTCCTGCCTGATACTTTTCCACAGCAAGACAGATGGAATGTTCCGATGACGCCTGGCTGATCAGGATAACATTTATTTTCTCCTGTGCCAATGCACCGAACAGCCTCATCGAAACACCCACTACACCAACCATGCCACTGCCCTGTATGTTTAACAAGCAAATGGTATCAATGGATGAAATGCCTTTTATTAATTTTCCATTTGTGCTTTGTGCGCTGATACGCGTTCCGCGACCATTGGGGTTGAACGTATTTTTTATCCAAATGGGGATATGATGAGCCATGGCCGGCCGCATAGTAGAAGGAAAGATTACTTTAGCGCCAAAGTGTGAGAGCTCCATGGCTTCTTCGTAACTTAACTCGGGTACCGTAAACGCTTTCTTAACTTGCTTTGGATTGGCCGTAAGTATGCCATCTACATCGGTCCAGATTTCAAGTGATTCTGCTTTCAACGCACCGGCCACTAGTGCTGCGGTATAATCAGAACCACTTCGACCTAACGTAGTGGTTTCACCTGATTCAGAAGAAGCAATAAAACCGGTAACGATTTGGATTTTTTTATGTTGATTGAAATGATCAACAATGCGCTTGTTGGTAATTTCAAAATCAACTTGTGCCGAGCCAAACTGATCGTCTGTACAGATCACCTGTCGTGCATCCAGAAATTCGGCATCGATACTTTGTTCGCGCATGGCTTCGCTGATGATGTAAGCACTAATGCGTTCACCAAAGCTCATGATATAATCCAGCGTACGGGGTGTGCGTTCTTTCACCAGGTAAACACCGTGCAGTACATCTTCAAGAGCATTGAATTGAATGGCAACCTGCGCAAGGATTCCACTTTGTCTGGAGATGGAAATCAGATTACGTACAGCATTGAGGTGCTGGTCGACCAGCCGGGCAAGTTCTGCTTTGTACTCAAGATTGCCGTTCAGCGCCAGCTGACTGCAATGAATGAGTTGATCGGTAACGCCACCAAAGGCTGAGAACACTACGGCCATTTCACCCGGTAGTTTATTTTTTATGATGGCGATTACCTGCTTAATCCGCTCCGGGGTTCCTACGGATGAACCTCCGAATTTTAAGATGTTCATAATACTTATTTTAGATGCCTTGAAAAATAATCATAAGAGCAGCGCGACTCCTGGAGAAGCCCTGACGAATAGGGAATATGGTGGTGATGACGGGTTACCCCGTAATAGTAGTATATGTGCAAGCTGTAGCCGTGATGGCTGCCGTGTTGGTGATGATGGTTGCTTGCGTTAACATGGTGTTGAATTACCTTAATTTTATATTGATATCCAAAATTTGTTTTTAACAAGAAATTGGTTTCTTAAATAATATACTCAAAAAGATTTTCATGCTGATTAATAGCCGTGAAGTTCAGTTGATGTTCATGCATACGGGCACGAAGCAGTTCAAAATCTTCCCGCGACTTCACTTCAATACCCACCAGTGCAGGCCCTGTTTCCTTATTGTGCTTCTGGATGAATTCAAAACGCACAATATCATCGGTTGGCCCTAGTATGTGGTTTACAAACTCTTTCAGGGCGCCTGGGCGTTGTGCAAACCGGATGATGAAATAATGCTTTAAGCCTTCATACAGGAGTGATCGTTCTTTGATCTCCTGCATGCGGTCGATGTCGTTGTTCCCACCACTTACTATGCACACCACTTTTTTCCCTTCAATTTTATCCTGATACTGTTCCAGTGCGGCAATGCTCAACGCTCCTGCCGGCTCAGCAACAATCGCATCTTCATTATAGAGCTGCAGGATAACTGAACTAACCTTGCCTTCGGGTATCAACAGCATTTCATGAATAAAGTCCTTGACATATGAAAAGGTAATGTTGCCCACTTTCTTAACCGAAGCGCCATCGACAAAACGCTGTATGGATTCCAGAACAACTGGTTTCCCCTTTTTCAAGGCTTCCGTCATGGATGGGGCGCCCTGGGGCTCAACACCGATGATTTTTGTGTTGGGAGAGAATGTTTTGAAATAGCTGCCCACGCCTGCACAGAGACCACCGCCCCCAATGGGAATAAAAATGTAATCAATACCTGACAACTCTTCTCCGATTTCAATCCCCATACTGCCCTGGCCTTCAATTATTTTATGATGATCGAACGGGGGTACGAAAACTTTGTTGAATTCCGCTGCGTGCTGAAGCGCATGTTCCTGACATTCGTCAAACGTATCGCCAACCAGCACAATATCAATCTGATTACCACCAAACATTTTAACCTGGTTGATCTTTTGTTTGGGTGTAATGCTGGGCATGTAGATGGTGCCGTGTATGTTCAGCAGTTTACACGAAAAGGCAACACCTTGAGCATGATTGCCGGCACTGGCACACACAATACCTCGACTCCTTTCTTCTTTCGTTAAACCCTGGATGAGGTTATACGCACCGCGTATTTTATAAGAGCGCACTACCTGAAGATCTTCACGCTTCAAATAGATCTCAGCCTTAAACCGCTCTGAAAGTTTGCGATGAAACTGCAAAGGAGTTTTGAGCACAACGTCTTTGAGTGTTTCGTGTGCCTTAGTAATATCTAAGTATGATGCAGTTTTTTCTTTCATTTTTATTGGACTTTAGACGCAAGTAGCAAGACACAAGAATCTATCTTACTACTTATGTCTACTTAGTTAATCATACTTTCCTCCACACCGGCCTTCTCCGGTCTCAACTTACGTACAGCCGCACCTGCCTGCCACAGTTCACTTTCACGAAGTGCTGCCAACTCCTCTCCAAGTTTTTCACGGTAGTCGGGTTTGCTGCACGTATCGATGGTGCGTTTTGCTTCTTTTCCACTGGCTACACTTTCGTAGAGTTCTTTGAATACAGGAAGTGTGGCTTCTTTGAATCGTTTCTTCCAATCAAGTGCACCGCGCTGCGCTGTGGTGGAGCAGTTGGCGTACATCCAATCCATGCCGTTTTCCGCTACCAGCGGCATTAAACTCTGTGTTAACTCTTCTACCGTTTCGTTGAAAGCTTCGGAAGGCGAGTGCCCTTTCGAACGCAGTACTTCATACTGCGCTTCAAAGATTCCGGCAATGGCGCCCATGAGGGTGCCGCGTTCACCGGTAAGGTCGGAGTACACTTCTTTTTTGAAATCCGTTTCGAACAAATAACCAGACCCCACACCAATACCCAGTGCAATTGCTTTTTCACGTGCTTTTCCCGAAGCATTCTGATAGATAGCGTAGCTGGAGTTGATGCCTTTGCCTTGAAGGAATAATCTGCGTACAGATGTGCCTGAACCTTTTGGTGCCACTAATATCACATCCACATCGGCAGGAGGAGTAATTCCGGTTTGATCATTAAAGGTGATGCCGAAACCATGAGAGAAATACAGGGTCTTTTCTTTTGTAAGAAGTGGCTTAATGGTTGGCCACGAGGCAATCTGTCCTGCATCAGAAAGTAGAAATTGTAGGATGGTTCCTTGCCTGGCTGCTTCTTCAATTTCAAATAGGGTTTCACCCGGAACCCAGCCGTGTTCTACAGCTTTATTCCAGGATTTACTGCCTTTGCGTTGCCCCACAATCACATTGAATCCATTATCGCGCAAATTCAATGCTTGTGCGGGTCCTTGTACCCCGTATCCGAGAATGGCAATGGTTTCGTTGCGCAGAACTTCCAATGCCTTATCCATCGGAAATTCTTCGCGGGTTACCACTTCTTCAATTGTTCCTCCAAAATTTATTTTAGCCATGTTTAATGTGTTTATGTTCGTCTGTGTTTATGTGCTTATGTTTGCTCAAGCTACTTGCTTGCTATTCTTTAAACTGATTTCGGTGTAAACTGAACTGCCTTCATAGTATACCGCACTTTCTACTTCAATCAGTTTTTCCAATTGATGTTTTACCTTTTCGATCATGTCTGGCGTAGTGTGTAGCAGCATGGTTGCTCCACCTCTCCGAAAATCATTTTCATCTTCATGGGCTACCAATCTTTTTATACGCACGCGTCTTCTGTTTAACACATTGATGATCCGGTTCAGAATCGAAAAGTTGTTATCCGCAGCAACTTCTATGGTGAAATCCTGTTTCATGTTGTTGTTGATTTTGGTGATTCCAATAATATTTCGCCAATTCCGGCACCGGTTGGCACCATCGGAAAAACATTTTCTTCCTTCTCTACGTGCACATCGAGCAGGTACGGCCCGGTACACTCAAGCATTTCCTTCAGTGCGTTCCGTAATTCATTTCGCGAAGAAATTTTTTTACCCGGAATGCCATACGCATCGGCAAGTGCGGTGAAGTCAGGATTTTGCAACTCAGTAAATGAGTAACGTTTCTCAAAAAACAACTGTTGCCACTGCCGTACCATGCCCAGAAAGTTGTTGTTCAAAATGAGCATCTTCACCGGAATGTTGTACTGCATGATGGTGCCTAATTCCTGAACAGTCATTTGAAATCCGCCATCGCCAATAACGGCAACCACTTGCTTTTCGGGTTGAGCTACCTTGGCCCCTACAGCTGCAGGCAATGCAAAGCCCATAGTACCTGCGCCACCTGAAGTCACGTTGGTTCGTGTGTCTTTAAAGGGGTAGTATCGTGAAGCTACCATCTGGTGCTGCCCAACATCGGTTACAATGATGGCCTCACCTTTGGTTAATTCAGAAAGTTCACGGATTACTTCACCCATTTTCAACGAATCCGACAACGGGTAAAAGTCAAACTGGATGACTTTTTCGTGTTCTTTTCTTGCTGCTTCACGAAACTTCTCACACCAAACAGCATGGTTATTCTTTTTTATAAATGGAAGCAATGCTTGCAAAGCTTCTTTGGCATCGGCATGAATGCCTACATCTGCTTTAATAATTTTATTGATCTCGGCTTTATCGATTTCAATATGAATTACTTTCGCCTGCTTCGCATATTTTGAAACATTGCCCGTTACCCGATCATCAAACCGCATGCCGATGGCAACCAGTACATCACATTCGTTTGTTAAAATATTCGGGCCATAGTTGCCATGCATACCCAGATACCCAACATAATTCGGATGATGAACCGGCATAGCGGAAAGTCCGAGTAGCGTAGCCGCCACCGGAATGTTTGCTTTTTCTGAAAGGGCGATCAATTCCTTCGAAGCATTGCTCAACAATACACCTTGTCCGCAAAGAATGTACGGACGCTCAGCGTTATTAATCAGATCAGCAGCCTTTTCAAGTTCTGTATGATCGAGCAAAGGTTTTGGTGAATAGGTACGAATGTGATGACACTGCTCGTATTCAAACTCATCCATCATTTCAAATTGCGCATTCTTGGTAATGTCGATCACTACCGGGCCGGGTCTTCCGCTTCGCGCGATGTAAAACGCTTTTGCTACTTGTGAAGCAATATCCGATGCCTTGCTGATCTGGACATTCCATTTGGTAACCGGCAACGTAGTGTTGATCACATCCATTTCCTGAAAGGCATCAGTGCCGAGTAAATGCTCGGCCACCTGCCCCGTAATGCAAACCACCGGAGTTGAATCAATCAGTGCATCAGCCAAACCGGTGATGAGGTTGGCGGCACCGGGACCAGAAGTAGCTATCGCCACACCTGTTTTTCCAGATACGCGCGCGTAGCCTTGTGCCGCGTGAATGGCGCCCTGCTCATGGCGAACTAAATAATGTTTTAGTTTATCGTGATAGGAGTGAAGCGCATCGTAAACCGGCATGATGGCGCCACCTGGATAACCGAAGAGAGTATCCACACCTTCAGCCACGAGGCAGCGCAGCAAGGCTTCTGATCCCGAAATTTTTTTCTTCGGTTCAGTTGGTAAACTTTTCTTATGCTTCGTCAGTAACGCATCCATCGGCAGCTGTTTTTACTTGTTTGGCATATTTTAAAAGCACTCCGCTTTTTACGCGCAAGGCCGGTTGTTTCCAGTCGGCTTTTCGTTTGGCAAGTGCGGCATCATCTACCCGTAAATTGATTTCGTGTTTGGTGGCATCAATTTCAATCTCATCTCCATCTTCAACAAGCGCCAATATTCCTCCATCAAAGGCTTCGGGTGTAATGTGGCCGACAACAAATCCATGTGTGCCGCCTGAAAATCTTCCATCGGTTATTAAGGCTACATGCTTGCCCAAGCCCGTTCCCATTATGGCAGAAGTTGGTTTTAACATCTCCGGCATACCGGGCGCGCCTTTCGGCCCAACGTAGCGGATCACCACCACATCGCCTTCTTTTACTTTTCCGTTTTGAATGCCATCGATCAATTCAAATTCGCCATTGAACACACGCGCTTTTCCCTGGAATACATTACCTTCTTTTCCACTGATCTTGGCCACCGACCCTTTCTCTGCCAGGTTGCCGTATAAAATCTGTATGTGGCCCGTTGATTTGATGGGTTGTTCTACAGGTCGTATTACATCTTGTTCATGGAAATTGAGTTTGTGTGCGTGTGCTACATTTTCTTCTACCGTTTTACCGGTAACCGTTATGCAATCGCCATGAAGGAATCCTTTTTCAAGCAGGTAGCGCATAACGGAGGGTACACCGCCAACGCGGTGTACATCCCCCATCAGGTACTTGCCGCTGGGTTTCAAATCGCCCAGCACCGGAGTTTTATCAGAGAGGGTTTGAAAGTCTTCTTGTGTGATGGAGACGCCAACGGCTTTGGCCATCGCGATGAGGTGCAGTACGGCATTTGTACTTCCGCCAAGCGCCATCACTACGGTAATCGCATTTTCAAAAGCCTTGCGTGTCATGATGTCGCGGGGCTTAAGGTCGAGTTTTAACAGGTTGAAAATTGCCTTGCCTGCTTCATGGCACTCTTTCGATTTTTCCTGGCTTAAAGCCGGATTGGAAGAAGAGTAGGGTAGTGCCATACCCAACACTTCAATTGCTGAAGCCATAGTGTTGGCCGTATACATGCCACCGCATGCACCAGCGCCCGGGCATGCATGTTGAATGATGCCCTTATAATCTTCATCGGATAATTTGTTGGCGAGTTTTTCACCCAGCGCTTCAAAAGCCGAAACGATGTTCAGTTCTTTTCCTTTCCAGTTTCCACCGGCAATCGTGCCGCCATATACCATAATGGATGGTCGGTTTAACCTGCCCATTGCAATGAGTGAGCCCGGCATGTTTTTGTCGCAGCCAACTACGGCAATCAACCCATCGTAATAATGTGCGTTACACACGGCTTCAATGGAGTCGGCAATGATTTCACGACTCACAAGCGAATAGCGCATGCCTTCTGTTCCATTGCTGATGCCATCACTAACGCCAATCGTGTTGAATACCAATCCCACCAGTTCATTATCCCATACAGCTGTTTTTACTTCCTGCGCCAGTTTGTTCAAATGCATGTTGCAGGTGTTGCCATCAAAGCCTGTGCTTACAATACCTACCTGTGCTTTGGTAAGGTCGTGTTCCGTCAGGCCAATGCCATACAACATCGCCTGCGATGCGGGCAGCGTTGGGTCTTGTGTGATGGTGCGACTGTATTTATTTAAGGGCATTACGTATGGCTGCTTTACTCTAGATTATTACATGACTAAAAGTTTTATCCAACACCTGTGATTTGTAGGCTTCCTGGATAATACTTCCGAGGCTATCCTTCCAATCTTTTGCAAATGGCTTGGCATCAATCGATTCAATACCTACAACTTCGGCTGCAGTTCCACAGAGAAAAGCACTGTCGGCACCAGCCAATTCTTCGGGTTTGAATTGTTTTTCCTGAACAGGGATATCAAGCTCTTTGCAAATGTTGATTACTGTTGATCGTGTAATGCCAGGAAGGATGTGACCCAATGGAGGTGTGTACAACACACCATCTTTTTCAAAAAAGAAATTGGCCCCAGGTGCTTCTGCTACATGGCCATGCATATCAAGCATAAGGGCTTCATCATAGCCGCGTACTTTTGCTTCGCTTGTTGCGAGAATAGAATTTACATAATGCCCGGTTATTTTTGCGTCAACCTTAACTGAGTTTGGATTCGGACGCTGATACGATGAGACACAAAGCTTCAACAAATTATCGCCCAGGTATTTTCCCCACTCCCAAACAGCAATCATAATGTACACTTCCTTAGGCGCGGTAAGCGACATATTCGGACTGCAGTATACCAACGGACGGATGTAGGCGTCTTTTAATTTGTTTTTGTCGAGGAGTTTGTAGGTGACTTGTATAAGCTCTTCGGTATCGTAATCGAACGGAATGCCAACGGAAATGCAGCTGTGGCGTAAGCGTTCGTAGTGTTCGTACGCTTTAAAGATTTTTGTTCCCTGCGTTGTGTTGTAGGCGCGAATGCCTTCAAAAGCTCCGTATCCGTAGTGTAGTGTCTGGCTGTATAAATCCGTTGAGGCGTCTGTGGCTTTGATGAATTTTCCGTTGAGGTAAAGAACTGTGTTTTTTGTGTAGTACATATAACAATTGTTAGTTTGGATCAACCTGTTTAAAACAAAACCGCCCCGATGGTTTTCATCGAGGCGGTTTGTGTTAGTTACTTTATATAGTCAATCACCATCGCCCCGATGCTCGGTTAATAATGACGATAATGACTAGCACGATGCTACCCAGTGTTAACCCGTTAAGGTTACCAAAGTGTGTTACATTGTGCGTTGTGTTTTTCATTTTGTTCTGATTTAATACAAGTGTCAGTAATAAAAATTTACTATTCAAGAAAAAAGAAAAATATTTTATCGAAACGAATGTTAGGTAGTGAGTGGGTCTGTGCTACTTCTTGCGCTTACGACTGAACATCCAGCTGAGGTAATCGGGCTCGGCAAAGGCATTATCCCAACTGTTATGATTAACACCCGGATACTCTATGTACTCCACTGATACATTCAAGGCTTTTAATTTTTCTACAATTTTCTTTGATTGCTCTACGCTTACTACAGCATCATCAGCTCCATGAAACACCCTGAACGGAACTTTAGCCACACGTTCATCATACGCGTTCACATCGGCACCCCCACAAATGGGCATCGCAGCAGCAAATAATTCAGGGTAACGATACACAGCCTCAAATGTACCCATGCCACCCATGGAGAGACCAGAAATGTAAACCCGCGATTGATCAACAGAGCCTTGCGCAATTATGTGTTGAAGCAATTCAATAGCGGCCTGTAAAGGAAGTGTTATTGGTTTTGTGTAATCAAAACTAAGTGTAAAAGGCGTTTGGGTACGATCAACTTCTACACTTGACCAATAGGATTCTTTCATGCACTGAGGAAAGACTACAATAGCCGGAAACTTTTTACGATTTGCAGCATCGGCAAAGAGTTTTGAACCATGTATGAGTTGACTCACATTATCGTTTCCGCGCTCACCAGCGCCATGCAGAAACAGAACAATTGGATATTTTTTTCCTTTTTTAAAATCATCAGGATACAGAATACGATACGGTAATACATGATCGGCCGATGACGTAAAGGTTTCTGCTTTAAAAGCGGTTGTGTCCTGAGCTATTGCCAGAAAAGCAAAACAACAAACAGTAACACTGAGTATGATGCGTTTCAACATAATAATAAATTTTACAAGATTCAGGTAGTAAGATAAGGAGATTTCCCCGGAAATCACTCCCGCTTTATATCCAGCCTTACCACATTCTCAACATGCATCGTGTGCGGAAACATATCAACCGGCTGCACTTCGCTGATGTTATACTTTTCAGATAAGATTTTCAGGTCGCGAGCCTGCGTAGCCGGATTACAGCTTACATAAACAATTCTATTTGGAGCAGCTTGCAACAACATCTTGCAAACATCTTCGTGCATGCCGGCACGTGGAGGGTCGGTGATCACCACATCAGGGCGGCCATGCTGACTAAGAAAATTTTCATCTAACAGATTTTTGATATCGCCCGCGTAAAAGTCGATGTTGGTTATGTGGTTAATCTGCGAATTGATTTTAGCATCTTCAATCGCATCCGCTACATACTCGAGTCCGATTACTTTTTTTGCCTGATCCGCCACAAAGTTGGCAATGGTTCCGGTGCCGGTGTACAAATCATACACCAGTTCATTTCCGGTTAAGGCAGCTAGTTTCCACGCCACTTTGTACAGTTCATACGCCTGCTCAGAATTCGTCTGGTAAAATGATTTCGGCCCGATGCGAAACTCGAGATTTCCTGATCCATCAGGTTTCGGCATCGACTCTATAATATAAGGTCTGCCTTTCCAGGTTAAGATCTCCTGATCCTGAAACGTATCGTTACGTTTGGTGTTGATAATATATAATAGAGAGGTAATCTGCGGAAATTGCTTTTCAAGCGCAGCCATGATCAGTGAAAGCCATTCTTCCTGATTCTGTGCTACCTGAACGATCACCATGACTTCACCAATACTGGTAGAACGGATCGTAACCGTGCGCAGGTATCCGGTTTGCTTGCGCAGATCGAAAAATGGAATGTTGTGTTGAAGCGCAGCTTTCTTTATACATTTTCGAATGGCGTTGCTGGGTTCAGGTTGCAGGTGGCAGGTATCTACATCAAACACACGATCAAAACTTTTGGGCACGTGAAACCCAAGCGCAGGTTCTCCGAACGGAACACCAGAATTTAATTCTTCACGGGTAAGCCACCGTTGCGCTGATGCGCTGAAATCCAACCGGTTTCTATACTGATAGGTTTTTGCTGAGCCCAGTATAGGGTTGACTTCCGGAAAATCCAGCCCGCCAATGTGTTTAAAATTATCGGTTACCTGTTGTTGCTTGTACTGAAGTTGCGTGTCGTAGTTCAGGTGTTGCCACTTGCAGCCGCCACAAAAACCAAAGTGCGAACAGGTAGGCTCCGCCCGGTGTTCGGAAGCTTTTTTCAATAAGACCGAACGTCCTTCGAGGAAATTGCTTTTTATTTTAGTCAGCTCCACATCCACCGTATCGCCTGGCACGGCACCCTCTACAAAAAGTACCTTTCCGTCCAGACGCGCCACACATTTTCCTTCTGCGGCCATACTTTCCAAATGGATGTTTTCCAGTATTTCCCCCTTCTTCATGGCGGCAAATTAACCAATTCAGGGTGTTTTATGCTTGATCGGGTTTTCTTATCTTTCCATTCGTGTTGTTGTTATGAGAGCTGTTTTTATAATCGGTTTGTTTCTTTTGGCCTGCTTTTCAGCAAGGGCTTCGCACATTGTGGGTGGGGAATTTGAACTCATTTACATTTCCGGTAATACCTACCGGCTTAACATGATCCTTTATTTCGATGAACTGAACGGTAACCCCGGAGCACGCGATCAGTTTGTGGATGCTCGCATTTTTCGAAAGCGCGACAATTTTATTATGATCAACGCGATACGGTTATTCATGACCAGTATCGAGAATGTGCCCTATACCCAACCGGAGTGTTCGAGCGGAGAAATTGTTACTACAAAGATTATTTACGGCATAAACCTGAACTTATCCCCGGCAGAGTTCAATGATCCGGATGGATATTACATAGCGTGGGAGCGCTGCTGTCGTAACTACAGCATTACCAATATTTATAGCGAAGATCCGATGCTGGGTTCACGCTATGCTGGCCAAACGTTTTACCTGGAGTTCCCTCCGGTGGTAAAGAATGGTGAACCATTTGTTAACTCATCGCCCCGGTTGTTTCCGCCACTTAACGACTATGCCTGCCCCGGAAAAAATTACTATGTTGATTTTGCCGGAACGGATGATGATGGCGACTCTTTGGTTTACTCTATCGTAACGCCTTTAAATACAAAATCGCCCGATGCTATACCCCCCGGTGGGTTACCCCGTCCCGGACCTTATCCGGATGTGAATTGGCGCCCTGGTTTTGGGGTGAATAACATTATAAACGGGCAACCCGATCTGAAGATCAGCGATGATGGATTTCTGACGGTAACTCCCCCTGCATTTGGGTTGGGACTTTATGTATTTGCTGTGAAGTGTGAGGAGTTCAGAGATGGTGTGAAGATTGGTGAGGTGAGAAGAGATTTTCAAATGTTTGTGGTGGATAAATGCCCGGTAGCTGAACCTCCGCAGATTGTAGGAAGAAAGAAAGGGGCGGTAGTATTCAGTCAACCTAATCAAACGCTCTCCGTATCGTTTCCGAATTCTCTTTCTGATGCTGATCGGTGTGTTGAAGTGCAGGTATCTGATCCCGATTCACAAAAAGCAGACGACAATTTCCAGGAGAAAGTTAACATTCGGGTGTTCCCGATGAACTTCCGCCATACATCGCGATACTTAACCGAGTTATTGCCAACTGTAAACAGGGCAACCTTGATCAATGGCAGCGTTGCTGATTTCACCATTTGTTTCCCGGAGTGTTCGTATGTGCCCGGTGGAAATTACCAGGTAGGCATCATTGCGTATGATGATGCGTGTAGTTTACCGTTGTCGGATACGTTGGTGATCAATGTGTTTGTGCAACCACCGGTAAACAGCAAGCCACAGTTCGTAACAGCCAATCAAATCATTCATATCAATGAGGGCGATCCGCTCATCAGTGTACCCATTCAGGCGAATGATGCCGATGGAGATCAGTTAGATGTATTTGTGCTGGTGGATGGGTTCGATATCGGCAATGTGGGCATGACGTTAAATCTTAACCCCACACAACCCGGTCAACTTACCGGATTGTTCACCTGGGATTCACGTTGCGATGTATATGACTTCACCCAAAAAACGCAATTCAATATTAAAGTGATTGTTGATGATCGCGACAAATGCGCGATTGTAAGTGGCGACACGTTGCACTTTAACCTGAGCATTCAATTGCCTGGAAATGCCGATCCGGTAATCGGTTCAGATATTCAGCAAGCGAATGAAAAACGTGTAGAGATAACCCGTAAAATTTACCAACCACTCGGATTTAATGTATTTGGTTCAGATGCCGACCAGGATTTTCTTGTGCTTACATTAAATGGTAAGCAATTTAACAGGGAGTCGGTTGGAATTATTTTTCCGGGTGATGAAGATTACGGTGAAGTATCATCACCGGTTGATTGGTACCTGAACTGTGACAAGATTAACCTCAATGCTAAATCAACGTATGAGTTGGAGTTTATTGTAGTTGACAATGCTAACAAATGCCGCTTTTATAAAGCCGATACGCTTACCGTTGTGGTGCATGTGGAACCTCCGGACAACCTTGCACCTGAAATTTTTGTAGAGAGCCTGAACCCTGATCAATTGTTGGAAAGTGGGGCGCTTACCGTTGTTCGTGGTAGTGAAGTTCGGTTGAAGATACAGGGAACGGATGCAGATGTTTCTCCCCAGGATGTTATGCGTATCAGTCTTTCCCGCGCCAGTGGTGCTATTCCGCCAGCTGATTATTCATTCTCATCGGTTGAAGGCACTGGTGAAATAGAAACTACCTTTACCTGGAATCCCGACTGTTCGATTTTCCGCAACGGAATTTTTGAAAATGATTACGAATTTGAATTTAAGGTAGACGATGGCCGGTGCTACAGCGGGGAGCAAGCATCCACGACTGTTTATATAAAAATATTAGATGAAGAAGGTGATCACCAGGATTTTCTTCCGCCCAACATCGTAACTCCGGATGGGGATGATGTAAATGATTTTTTTGCCATGATCAAATGGGTTGCTCCCGGTCAATATGAAAGCATCTTACCAAAAGACAATTGCATTGGTAGCTACGTAAACATTCGCATTTACGACCGGTGGGGCAAGCAGGTTTTTGAAAGTTCAGATCGTGATTTTAAATGGTACCCGAAGGGGCTGGCCTCGGGCGTTTACTTTTACCACCTTACCTACACACACCGGCAGTATAAGGGAACGGTTTCGGTTAAGTATTGAGTGCTTGTTTGCAGAATCAGGCTTTTTTGACAGGTAATTATTTGCTTATTTAGTGAGTCACTGTCCCTTTTTGAATAACATATGGCTACATATTTTACATCAAGAGTTTCTCTTGTGTTTCAATTTTCTATACTTTGTTCATCCTTTCTTTATGCTCAACAGAGTGGAGTTTTAGGACTAAGAGTTGGACTAAGTCAAAGCAATATTGATGGTTCTTTTATTGACTACATTGGAAATTTTGTTCCGGGTAATGTTCCTCCTTATAGACCAACTGATAAACAAGGATTTGAATTTGCTGCATTAGGTTACTACAGTCTAGGTAAAGCACTTGAACTGAACTACGGACTGGGCTTTATACAGAAAGGCGGAACTCTAAACAATCGGGATTTGGGGTATACGGTAGATCCAACATTAAACTACTTATACATTCCTATAGGCATAAACTTTAAGCCTATTCAATTGGAGCGGTTTTCGGTTCACGCGTCTGTAAATATCACTACCAACATTCAGATTACTTCTGAACAACCGTATTTGATCGATTATTCTGAAACTGCCAGGAATAACAAAGTGATACTCGGTTATTCTGTAGGTGGCTTTTTCCGCTACAAGCTAAATGAAAAACTAGCGTTGCAGGGCGATGTTCAGTTTGTCGGTGACTTTAACCCTTTCTTCACGGCATCAGATCAGAATGAAAATTTCGAGATGAAAACCAAAGGCCAGGTACTCTCTGTTGGATTAGTGTCAGCCTTTTCCAGTGATTCATTTAATGAAAATAGAAAGTTGAGCCTGCTATTTAAGGCAGGTTATGTTGTGTCTTCTTTACATGGCTCATATGTTGAGTATATACGGAATTCTTCGTTTGGAGATCCGTATACCTTACGCGATAAGCAAGGATTTGAAGTTGCTGCTTTAGCGTCCCTGCAAATAGCCAAACCGGTGTACCTGGTTTCTGGCCTCGGGTTCATTCAAAAGGGCGGGGGTATTGATGATGCTTCCGTTTATCCGGTTGATGTAACGTTGAACTATTTATCTATTCCTTTAGGCGTTGCTATTAACCCAATTAATGCCGGCAAAGCTTCGCTTTTCTTTACCTCCGGACTTACCGGAAACATAGAAGTATTTTCTGAACAAGAGTTTTTAAAGGGTACTAACCCAGATGGTTTACAGCCCGAGAAAAGCAACACCTTCATATTAGGCTATTCGGTTGGCGGGGCGTTTCGCTATAAATTAAATGAAACCGTATCGCTACAGGTTGACGCTTCCGCCCTGTCTGATTTTACTCCATTTTATGAACGTGAACTGGAAGGCAGGCAGTATGAAATGAAGACAAAAGGGAATTCCTTTTCGATAGGCGCTGTATATCAGCTCAAGTAAAAAAGTACCGAAGGAGGGACTCTTCCGAAGGAATGCCTTTGGCAGAACCCTCACGTCTTGCGACACACGGCTCTGAAGCGTGCGTGGGTTCTACACAGTACAAGGTTTAATCTTGAATGTAAACCTTGAATATTAAATTTTAAGTGCCCAGGACTGGATTCGAACCAGCACACCCTTTCGGGCGCTACCACCTCAAAGTAGTGCGTCTACCAATTTCGCCACCTGGGCTTTACTGTACCGAAGGAGGGACTCGAACCCTCACGTCTTGCGACACACGCCCCTGAAACGTGCGTGTCTACCAATTCCACCACTTCGGCATCCTGCTCCTTCTGCAAGGGTGGCAAAGGTAAAAACCTTTATACATTAAAACAATTTGGGTTTTGGAAAAGCCTAAGCTTTCAATGGCTCTCTTTTAGGGATGGATTTTTTACCCTTGTTAGGGCGTGCTGTTCAGTTGGGCGTGACCCGCACGGTAGACTCGTCACCGGATTTCTGAAATTTTATGGAGCTATAAAACAGAATCCCGTAGAAAATAGAAATGGTAATGGCGGCCAGGTAAATCATCGTCTTCTCGAATTAACAATACAAAATTGCAGGAACTTTCAGGTTCGGGACTGGGCTTCTTGGAACAGGCAGCACGGAAGTAAGTTTTGGCACGGTTTTGCGTCTTCACCGCTTGAACAATTTTTACGGAAATTTTCATTAGAACTTCTACCTTGCGCACATTAAACCTTGTAAATCAAATCACTATGATCAATAAATTCTGGATGGGGCTTGTGTTGATATCGGGCCTTTCGGTTGGTAATGTTCTGGCATTTCAGGATGCCGCAGCGGCTCAGGATAGTACAAAAGTTCCAAAAGACTGGTTTTTGCGCGATCCAGAAACCGATAAACTTCAGGGCGTAAGTGCCGATCGGGTGTACAATACCCTATTGAAGGGTAAGCCTTCCCGCACCGTTATTGTAGCGGTAATCGATTCTGGTGTGGATGTATTCCACGAGGATCTGAAGGATGTGATTTGGATCAATGAAGATGAAATTCCGGATAACGGTATTGACGATGACAAAAACGGGTATGTGGATGATGTGTACGGATGGAATTTTATTGGGGGAAAAGAAGATAATGTAAACGAAGATACCTATGAACTTACCCGCGAGTACGTTCGTCTGAAGGCTAAGTACGAAAGCATTGACGAGAAGAAGGTGCCCAAGAAAAGCCAGACTGAGTACGCGTATTACAAGGACATCAAATCGAAGTTTGAGAAACGTGCCGAAGAAGCTACCCAGCAGTATAACATGTACAATACCATTTATACCAACATCACCTTTGGTAATGATACCCTGAAGCAAATTCTGAAAGTGGATAAGATCACCGCTGGCGTGTTGGATACCCTGAAGGCTTCAACGCCTGTATTGGCATTTTCTAAAAATGCCATCTCCATCATCTTTCAAAACTTTGGCCCTGATGTAGATGTGGATGAAGTGCTGGAAGATTTGAAAGGTGCGGTCGACTACTACCGTGTACAGGCATTGTTTGGTTATAATGAAGAGTTTGACTCACGCCAGATTGTAGGTGATAACTACAATGATTTAAATGAGAAGTATTACGGAAATAATGATGTGAAAGGCCCGGATGCTGAGCACGGCACACACGTGGCCGGTATTATTGCCGCAAATCGCAAAAACGATATTGGCATGCGTGGCATTGCCGATAACGTGAAAATTATGGCCGTACGTGCCGTACCCAATGGCGATGAGCGCGATAAAGATGTGGCCAATGCCATTCGCTATGCAGTCGATAATGGTGCGCACATCATCAACATGAGCTTTGGTAAATCATACTCACCTCAAAAGGAAGTGGTAGACAAGGCGGTAAAGTATGCTGAATCTAAAGGTGTGCTACTGGTGCACGCAGCCGGTAATGATGGTGACGATATCGATAAGAAAAACAATTTCCCTACACGCGTGTATAACGATGGCAAGGAAGCTAAAACGTGGATTGAAGTGGGGGCCTCTTCGTATGGGGCCGATGAAAGCTTTGTGGCCTCTTTCTCCAATTACGGCAAGAAGTCGGTGGATTTGTTTTCGCCTGGTGTAGAAATTTATTCCACCATTCCGGATAATCAGTACAAGGACAATCAGGGTACCAGTATGGCGAGCCCGGCAGCAGCAGGTGTGGCAGCCATCATCATGTCATACTTCCCTGATCTTACTGCGGCTCAGGTACGCGAAATTTTAACGCAATCAACCCGCAAGTTCGATGGTCTTGAAGTAACACGCCCCGGCAGCAAAGATGAAAAAGTGGAGTTCAGTAAATTGAGCCGCAGCGGTGGTTTGGTGAACGCATATGAAGCGGTAAAGCTGGCCATGACGATGAGCAAGGCTGTTGAGAAGTAATTATTGTTACACTTTGTAACACCTAAAAAAGCCCTGACGAATTTCGCCAGGGCTTTTTGTTTCACTTAAACTTTGTCTGAAAAAAATAATTAGAAGCCATCTCAAAAATGTCAGGTTGAGCCTGTCGAAACCCGATTTGATAACTCGAAATAGCCTTCGACAAGCTCAGGCTGACATGTGAAACTGATTTTTGAGATGGCCCCTAGTCGGTTACTACGGGGTTGCCTTTGTTAATCCACTCACTCATTCCGCCACCGTAATTTTTAATGTTCTTGTATCCGTTACGGGCAAGAATTGAATACCCGATAGAAGACCGATCACCGGCCTGGCAGAATACCACCACCTGTTCATCTTTCTTTACCTTATCCAGATTTTTTTCCAACGTTCCTACGAATACATGATCGGCTCCTTTAATGTGGCCTGACTTGAATTCAGCTTCACCGCGCAAGTCAACATACTGGGTATGGTTCGATTGCATGATTTGCTTAAGCTCAGGTTCTGAAACCTGGTTTACTTTTTCAAGTTTGTTTCCAAGCGATGTCCAAACATCGGTGTTTTCTACATATCCATAAATGTTATCCAATCCGATGCGCATCAGTTTACGGGTAAAGTCATCCAGTTTACTTTCTTCAGCAAGCAGGATGAACGGCTCATCATATGAAAGAATCCATCCGCACCACGTTGCAAATGAGTTGTTGCCCTGAACGTTATACGTGCCCGGAATGAACCCTTCAGCGAATGCCGTTTTCAGGCGGGTGTCAATAACTTTTACACCTTTATCAAAGGCAGTTTTAAATTCAGCACTTGAAAGTTTTTTGAGTTGTGGAACTTCCGTTAACAGCGGACGATCAACCTTGTTGAGTTTTTTCATCATCGCAAAATATTTTGGAGGCTCGGGTTGGTCTTCCAGTAAATATTTTACAAAACCATTTTCATCTTTCTCGTATTGAAATGCCCAGTTCCTGATTTTTTCATAACCTACGGTTGAGCTGGGCACCGCACCCAATGCTTTTCCACAAGCAGAACCGGCACCGTGGCCAGGCCACACCTGAATGTAATCGGGGAGTGCATTGAAACGCTTGATGGATTTATACATTTCCTTAGCGCCTGCTTCTTTGGTTCCAACAACACCTGCTGCTTTTTCCAATAAATCCGGACGCCCCACATCCCCCACAAACACGAAGTCTCCAGTGAATAACATTACCGGTTCAGGACTGGCCGGAGTATCGGTTAACAAAAAACTAATGCTTTCAGGTGTATGACCCGGGGTGTGCATCACATCAAACTTGAGGTTACCCACCATAAATGAATCACCATCCTTCAGGCCTTCGTGCGGAAACTCATATAGCCATCCTTCACCACCTTCATCCGACAAATACATCTTCGCACCGGTAAGGGCAGCGAGTTCACGCGATCCCGAAAGGAAGTCGGCATGGATGTGCGTTTCAGCAATGTGCGTGATTTTCATTTTATTCTGAGCAGCAATTTCCAGGTAGGTGTCTACATCGCGCTTGGGGTCAATCACAATGGCCACACCTGCCTTTTGGCAGCCGATGAAATAACTGGCTTGAGCCAGGCTTTTGTCATAAACGTGTTGAAAATACATATCGGTTCGAAGTTTAAAATTACAATATTGAGGGCTGGTTGAAACGACTACACAAAGGTAGTGGTTCAACCTGAAAATTGCCCGCTTAAAATTTAGTGATGCACGGGCGCTCCGGTAAAGTGATTAATAACTTGCTCCAGTTGATGGGCATTTAATACTCCTGATTGCCGCCATAATACTTGTCCGTTTTGGAAAAGCATTAAGGTAGGCACACCCTGAATCTGATACGTGCCCGCAACCACCGGATTTTTATCCACATCAATTTTGATAATGGCCGCACGATCGCCAATCCGCGTAGCAAGTTCCTGCAGTATGGGCTGCATCATTTTGCACGGCCCACACCACGTGGCAAAAAAATCTACCAACACAGGCTTTTCGCTGCGAATCAGTTCACTGAAGGTTTTCTTTTGCTCCATAGCATCTTAAATACGAATACAAAACTACAGTTGGAACGAAAGAGTTTCCGTGATTTTTGTCACTTAAAAGCGATGATTTCAGAACAGGTATTTGATGAATGCGAGAATCCCCAATGTTAATAATACGAGGCCCGGAATCATGCGGATAATGCGGTTGTCTTTGAAGGATGATGCCACACGTTTCGCCAGCAAAGCCAGCAAGGTGAGCAAGGCCATAGCGCCAACCGATGTGCCCAAAATGTAGCTGTGCAAACGCCAGCCTGTGCTGATGTCAATCCAACCTTGAAATTTTAAATAAGCGGTTAGGGCAATCCAGAACGGAATGGCTTGCGGGTTGAGAATGCTGAGAATTATTCCTCTTCGAAATCCACTGTCCTGAAGTTTAACGGAAATGGTTGAAGGTTTGCGTACGGTCCATAAACTTACCACGCCAATGGTTGTCATGATGATGGCGCCCCACAACTCAAAATTTTTCATAATGACAGGAGAGGAGGTGATCACCTGCTCAAATTCAACCGCTATCCATGCGTACGGATATTCAACAATGGAAACAGCCAGTGCAAAACGAAGCGCTGTTTTAATCTTGTGCTCCAGGCCCAGTTGCAACACCATCAGGTTAAGCGTGCCCGGGGGAATGGAACCTAAAAAACTAAATACAAAACCGACAATAAAAACCTGTAAAACCACCTGATGAAAATTTTAGAGTAACAAAGTAACGCGATTTACCGGAATTCATACCCAATACCCATCAGTTGGGTGAGCAACGTATTGGGTGCGTCTGTGGCCGTAGCGCGACCTTCAAGTTTGGGCGCAATGGGCGAATGTTTGGCCAGGTATTCTTTAATTACGGCATGCAACGATGCGCCAAGTTTTTTTGGCTCGGAAACATGTTCCACCCGGCAGATGGTTGTATCCGGATCGCCTTCGCGCTCACACGCAACAAACGTATAGGTTTTTGATAGGTCAATGGGTTTGCCTTTAATCTTGATCCAGTTTACGCGTTTGCCCGGTTCATTGTTAATGGTGAAGTTCACTTCCATGCCTTTGAAGCGCACTACCCATCCGCCAAAGCGCTTGGCCGGATCTTTCGCGAATGCATTGTGTAATTCTTTCTCCATCCAATCCCACAATTGTTTGCCGGTGATGGTTCCGGTTTTGGCTTCGCTGTCTACCGGTAACATGCTCCATAAATAATCTTCGGTGATTTCGGCAACTCCGGTTTTCGGATCGGGCACCAGTGGCGGACAGAAACGGAAACCGTTGCTCAGGGCAATATCCGGTTTAAACTTCCACATGATGGCATCCGTAATGAAGTTGTCCATCGGTGTTTCAATCACATAGTAGCGCACCAATGGTGTTTTTGTTTTACCGATTACCGTATCAAGTTTTGCTTTGAATGGTTCGCGTGCTTCCTTCACCAGTGCTTTCATCTCTTCATCCTCACCGTATTTCTCCGGATCAACATCCAGCAGCTGATAGCTTTGATCTTTAACTACCCCATTCTCAATCACAAAATCAAATTTGGCGATGAATGAACCGAATGCACCGGGCTCCGTTACTTTGGCGTGCGTTCCATTCAACGGCTCGCGCACACGTTCATGTGTATCGGCACCAAGAATGTAATCTACTCCACGAACAAATTCCATATTGGCCAAACCAATTTGTTGCGCTAAGCCCATGTGTGTTAATAAAATTACAAGATGACAACCCTCGTATTCTTTGAGTACACGAATATACTTGGCCACATTTTCCTGCGGATGGGTAAACTGTATGCCATGACTGTATGCCGGTGATTGCCGTTTCGGTGTTAGCGGATCGTTATACCCGATAAACCCAATCTTTATTCCGCCAATATGTTTTACAAAGTAAGGCGGAAAGATCAGATCACCGTTAAAGACATCGTTGGTTTGGTGAAACATGTTGGCGCACACCTTTGGGCAGGTATAAGCAAACATATCTTTCATCATCATTTCCTTGCCGTACACCACTTCCCAATTTCCGGGCAGCATCAAATCATAACCAATGTTGTTCATCAACGGAACAATGGCTCGCCCTTCAGTCAGTGCAGCCACCCCACCACCTTGGAAGCAATCCCCTCCATCGATTAAAAATGTATTTGCAGGATTTTTCTTTCGCAGTGAGTTGATCATCGCCTTTAAGGTGGCGTAACCACCGCGCTTTTTATAAACGGTTTTTCCGTCTTCAATAAAAAATTCATCGTGTACGAGCAGTTGCGCGTGAATGTCGGCTGTTTGTAAAAGCGTAACCACTGAAGCCTTTCCATTCTTAACAGCGCGGTTTCCCGATATTTCCTTGTATTTCAAATCACTGTCGGGTGTGTGCAATGCCGAAGCCGAAAGCGGAGTTACCAATCCACCGCCAATGCCCAGTGCCAATCCAAAACCCGAAGCCTTTTTTAAAAACTCCCTGCGTGAATTTTCTGAGAGCTCAACATGCAGTTGTTTTTCTTTTTCAGAAACAACTTCAGCTTGACATGAATAGCAGGTGCAGGATTTGGAATGACTCATGATTGCTCTGGTAAGGTGGGTACGGATTCGATTACTTCACAATGGGTTTACCTGAGCGGGCCCATGCGTTTAAACCACCTTTTAAATCATAGACCTCCGTAAAGCCCTGGTGCTTTAGAATTTTAGCGGCCGAATTACTGCGAAGACCGCTGGCACAGTACACAAATACCGGCTTGGTTTTGTCGAGCTTGGCTACTTCCGTTTTAAAATCACGTTGATAGTAGTCGATTTGAGTGGCATTTTTCATTTTGCCTTGTACGTATTCTTCATTTGTACGCACATCCAGAATAATTTTTTCAGGTGTTGCATTCAGTTTTTGTTCAAAGGCATCAACACTCAACACCTGCACGCCCGTTTGTCCCTGGCAACTCACCACGCTGGCCAATGCCAGTATACCAAATAGATTAAAAACAAATCGCTTATTCATAGTTTAGTTTTTTCAGTTGTTCTTTTTTAGAAGCCGAGCTTTACATATATCCATCCGGCTTGTTGTTTTTTTACGATATCCACCATGGCATAGGGAACAGTTTGTGCAAAAGGCACAAGGTCTTCCGGTTTAATGTTTTTCTGCTTCATGGTAAACTGGCAGCCGATAAACGATACATCGCTTAGTTTTAATGCATTAATTTTATTAACGTAGTAAGATTTGTTTTTAAGCAGAAAGTCCATGCCGGGCCCGTGGCACACAACAGCTACTTGCGCATCAGGAATTTCTTTTTTCATGTTCGTAATCTGATTAACCAATGATTTATGAACCAGGGTGTCTGCTGTTTGCAGGTGCATAACAATTTTAGGGGCTTCTTGTGCATTACCCTCACCCACAAGTATGAGGAGCAATATGAGTGAAATAACAGGTTTCATAATGGGTGGTTAGAGCTGGTAAAGATGCTAAACGGGATGGTTATTGGTATGTGACATAAGTTACACTTTTCTGCAACAACGTCACACTTAAAAATAATAATCAAGCGTAAGCGACATGTGGTGCATATTTACTTTGTTATGATAGTATGCAGGTATTTGTTCCAGGTCCTTCGTCAAGTTTCCTTTGTATACGTACAACAGATCAGCTTTTAAACCGTGCAAAAATCCTGAAAAGGTATAACCAAGCCGGGTGTTAACCTGGTAAAGGGAAGGTAGCGCATATTTGTTTAGCCGTGCATCTGTTACCGAAGGAAGCATGTACATGCCTGCTGAAGTCTGCAAAGTCAGATGCTTGTGTTTATCCAGCTTGCGATTATTTTGAACCATCACTGCATGCACATTGCCCATACCTTCCATGCGTTCGCGGGGAAGGAATGTATAGAATGATTCAATGCCCCATTCCCGGGGAAATAAAAAACGTCCATGATCGGTGATGCGGGTGTAGTTGATGTTCCATTCTTCTCCTGAACGATTGTGCTGCATGCTCAGCCTTGCGCTTAAGCTATGCGATTGTTCGTCTTTTGTAATGTATTGTCGTTCGAGGGCGAGTGTATCGCTGTAAAGGGATTTTTGCCAGAGGTACTGAAAGCCCGCCAGAAAAGTATTGTGTTCCGTTTTCTTTTTCCACTCCAGCTTTTGTAGTGAAATGTTGAACAGGTTACCGGCATGGTAGTTCCAGGGTTGATACGATAAATTTTTTGTTATAGGAACTGTAACGTGAGCAATGAATATGTTTTTTGTTGAAATGTTTCCTGCATAATCCGCTTTATTTCCGTTGGTGGCACGCCCCATGGGGTATACACCAATGGAGTTACCCATCGAATACCAGTGAATGGTGCCGCGCGGAGAGGTTCGCCACAACACGCCACCTTTGATTTTTATCTTTTGAAATTCATTGAACTCCAACCACGCACCTTCCTGCAGGTTGGGTCGCATCCGTCCATCCTGTAAATTGATGAGCGGTGTTTTTAAATGAAACTTTCCAACTTGAGCAAGCGATTTGCTTTGTTGTGAGAAGTAGTACCGGAGATACAAATCCTCCAAACGATCGAGATCTTCATGATTGTCTGGATTTTCGGCATCGAATAAACCAATTTCATAACGATTAGCGTATGGCGCTTTTGTGCCGAGATGCGATGAGCCAACATTGTAGATGATGAACCCCGACATGCCCACTTGAAAATTTTTGATGATGGGCGAATAGTATCCTAAACCTCCACCGATGCCAATGGCATAGTAGTCAGGAAAATTTTTTTGGTTAACAGTGCTCATAAAAAAATTTCGCAGATGACCTTCAAACGTGCCTAACTTATGCAATACGTTGCACAGGCTGTCCCTCTCCACGCATTGTTCGTTAATGATGGCGCGTCTGGCCGACCACGAGGGATCCTGATGTTGACCAAAAACAGAAACACTGCTGCCAATCAGCAGCATCAACCATATTCTTTTCATCATCACTTCTTTTCGGCTAGTGTTTTGTTGATGCTCTTTTGTTTCTCAACCATGGGCTTGTAAGGGCCATACTTGTGTTGCTCTTCCGGGAACTGATCAGTGAACGGACCGAATGGATGGTCGACTGGCTTTTTGGAAATATCCGGCCAGTCATGAGAGAAATCTTTTACCGGATGATACATGGTGTTGATGTATGCGGCCACATCCCATGCTTCTTCATCAGTGAGTTGAGGGGTATTATACGTTGCTCCCCACGGCATGTTTGCCTTTATGTATCCAGCTATGCGCGAAAGCCGGTATAAACCTGCGCCTGTGTTGTAACTGTGTTCACCCCAAAGTGGAGGGTATGTATAGGTAGTTCCATCAACATGGATGACACCGTTTCCGTTTGTGCCATGACAGGTCACGCATTTCTGCTCGTAAATAAGCTGACCACTTTGCGGATCAGCAGCCCGATCAAGAAAGGCTAATTCCAATATGCCGGATCCTTCCGGGACAATTCCTTTCGGAACATCCTTACCAAGCCACCTGATGTATGCTACAATCGCTTTCATTTCGCGACTGTCTTCTGCCAGAGGCTTACCATTCAGGCTTCGCTCAAAGCAATCGTTCACCCGTTTTTCAATGGTTTCTTCTGTTCCTGAACGGGCTCTGAATTTTGGGTATGTAGAAGCCACAGCGCCAAAATTATTTCCAAAGGGTCGTGTGCCTGCATCGAGGTGGCAGTTCTGGCAGTTCATGCCGTTGCTGGCAGACATCACCTTTCCTTTCGGGCCAAGAAATTCAGCTGTGTGCGCAATCAACTCGCGACCATACCGGATTTCTTCACCAGCTTCACCTTGTGGAAGTGTTGATTCGTCCGGAGCATGCCATTCATTTACAAGCTTCGAAATTTTTTCAATGCGAACCGGTTGTGCTTCTTCTTTCGAAAACCAGGCCGTGAGCTGCGGAGCAAAGATCAGTGAACCCGTCATCAACACCACAAGCGCAACCATAATCACCACTAAGGCTACCAACCATGTGGTGAGCTTTACCAGGTAGTTTGATTCGGGTTGCTCGTTTGGTTTCATGATCAATGAAATTCAATCGATTAATGAGGTAGTCTGTCGCGCAGCAATCCGTATGTCCAGGTTCCGGCTATCGCGCTGAGCAAGGTTACGATCACCACTAAAAATCCGCTACCAATTTGTGCGAACAAGGGTCCGGGGCAAGCGCCTGTAATCGCCCAACCTAATCCAAACATGGAGGCGCCAATGATATTACCCCAGTGAAAATCTTTTTTATGAAACACCACTTCTTCGCCTTGTATGGTTCTGATCTTGAATTTTTTAATCAGCCATACAGAGATCATGCCCACTACTACGGCTGTACCAATTACGCCATACATGTGGAAGGAGTGCAACCTGAACATTTCCTGAATGCGATACCAGGAGATAATTTCTGCCTTAACAAATACAATTCCGAACAACAAGCCCACAATCAGGTATTTGATGTTGGAAGTAATGGTTGTTTCGCGTGTAAGCTGATCGTTGGGTGCTTCACACTCAATCGGGTGCTCTGCTACCAACGGGTTTGTTACAAATTCTTCAGTGGTTGATATATGTTGTGTACTCATGGAATTCAGCGATTAAAATAATTTCATAATGAACGGAAAGAACACATGCACCATAGCAAAGCCTCCTGTCATAAAGCAACACGTTGCTACCAGCGAAGGCCATTGAAGGGTGGATAAACCCATAATGGCATGCCCGGAGGTACAACCACCGGCATAGCGAGTGCCGAAGCCAACTAAAAATCCTCCAAGCACAAAGAAGATAAGTCCCTTCAGGCTGAACAGATTTTCAAAACTAAAAATGGATGAAGGCATCAGATTGCTGTCGACAACAACATTGTGCGATTCCAATGCGGCAATGGTAGCCGGTGCAACCTGAATCGGATCAGGGTTGCTCAACAACTGTGTGGCTACCAAGCCGCCCAACAATACTCCGGCTACGAAAAACAAATTCCACATTTCCCTACGCCAGTTGTATTTGAAAAACGGAATATTGGCCGGCAAGCAGGCTGCACAAATGTGGCGCAGCGATGAGGAGATACCAAAGTGTTTGTTACCAAGTAATAATAAGGCTGGCACAGTAAGACCGATCAACGCACCTGCGACATACCAAGGCCAGGGTTGACGAATAAACTCTAACATAGTGGCTAGTTTGATTTTAGTATTGAAATTTAACTACAAAAGTACGGTTTGTGCATAGCGGGGCTCCGTAACTTTTGTCACGGAACATGCCGAATGTTATAGAAACAACTCTTTTCCCAAGATATACACGCCCATCACCAACACAAACCATCCGAAAGCCGGTTTTAGTTTTTCGTTGGAAATGAATCGTGTGAGGTAGCTGCCTATCAAAATGCCTACCATGGCAAAGGCCGAAAAGATGAGCATAAAGGAATAGTCTATCGGCAGTTCTCCGCCCAAATCGCCAGTAAATCCCAATAAAGATTTCAGCGCAATGATGAGCAGCGAGGTGCCAACTGCTTCTTTCATCGGTAAGCCGGCCAGCAACACCAGTGCGGGTATAATCAAAAATCCACCGCCAGCGCCTACTAATCCGGTTATACCTCCAACCAAAAGTCCTTCAACAAAAATGAGGGGGAAATTGTATTTCTTTTCGATCGATGTTGTTGCCTGATTTTTTGGTTTACGGATCATAGAGAAGGAGGCCAGCAGCATGAGAACGGCAAACAGCACCATGACAAACACACCTTTTTCAACCGGAAAAGTTCCTATTGAGAATACCGGATCGGGAATGGCCGGCACTGCGAATTTACGCACCGCATAAACGCCAATGATGGAGGGCACTCCAAATACCAACGCAGTTTTTACATCAACATTTCCCTTTTTAAAATGACTTACTGACCCAACCGCACTGGTGAGGCCCACTACAAATAAAGAATAGGCGGTGGCTAAAATCGGGTCGACACCAAACAAGTAGACCAGAATGGGCACCGTTAAGATGGAACCACCTCCACCGATTAAACCAAGGGTTAATCCCATAACAATTGAAGCAGCGTAACCGATTAATTCCATGTGTAAAAGCTAATAAAAATTTCTGCAAAACTACGGTCGTGCCGAGCGCATCAACGTGACTAATATCACTTACAACTAAAAATGATTTTTAACGTGTTATTGAAACTCACGCTACGGGCAGACTAAAATAAAATGTTGAACCTTTTCCTTCCTCACTTTCAACCCAAAGTCGGCCGCCATTTTTTTCTACAAAATCTTTACACAAAATGAGCCCGAGGCCGGTTCCTTTTTCATTGGCGGTGCCCAAGGTAGAGTGTTTGGCATCTAACCTGAAAAGTTTTTCCATCACCGTTTTGCTCATACCCACACCGGTATCGGCAACCGAAACAACTACTTCGTTGGATTTTTTCTGAGCATTTAATTTAATGGCACCTCCTGGTGAGGTGAATTTGATCGCATTTGAAATGAGGTTGCGCACAACTGTAGTTACAGAGGGCATGTGTGCGGAAGCCATAATAACTTCACCGGGCTCATATAAAATGGTAATGTCTTTGGCGGCTGCCTGCTGACTTAATAATTCTTTGTTTTGCTCCAGCACTTCTGAAAGATTAATCGGTGAAGCCGTGAAATCAATGTTTCCGGTTTGTGAACGCGCCCATTCTAGCAAATTGTTTAATAATGCAAATAGATTTTTTAATGATTTATCAAGGTCTTTGGCAATATTTTGAATTTCTTCTTTGCTCAACGCATCGAAATGGTTGATTAGTAAATTTGAAAAAGACGTGAGGGAGTTCAGCGGTCCTTTCAAATCATGACCGATGATGGAGAAAAATTTATCCTTGGTGGTGTTGAGGGTTTGAAGCTGAATGTTCTGTGCTTCAATCTGTGCGTTAATGGCCTGAAGCTGTCGATTTGATCGTTGCTTTAATAAGTACAAATAGAGAATCAATACGGCAATCACAGCACCTAAACCGAGAAGTGCATACAAATACATCTGAATTCGTTTTTGCTCAGCCAGTTCCCTTTCACGATCTTGTTTGGCACGTTCAAGCCGTTCAATCTCCGATTCTTTTTGTTGCAAGGCATAGGTGCTTTGCGTTTCCAGCAACTTCTGATCGCTCTCTTCCTTCACAATAAACTCGTTGATGGCCAGTTGCAATTCTTTGTGGCGCAATGCTTCTTTAAAATCCCCTAACGCTTTCCAGGTAAGACTCAAGTATTCGTAACTTTTACGCAATGCACTTTTTGTTTGAGCCGATTGTCCCGCAGCCAGTGCCAGCTCAAGATTGGCCAGCGCTTGTTTATAGTTTTGCTGATTGTAGTAGTATTCACCAATCTGGTTGTAGGCTTCAGCAATACCTTTTTTAAAATCGATGCTTTGATATACTTCCAACGCAGCCTTGTAGTTGGCGTAAGCACGCTCGCGGTTGTTCAGGTTGTTATACGTGTCACCGATTTCGCTCAGCAGAATTCCTTCCTCCAGTCTGAGGCGTTGTTTTCTGCGAATGGTTAGCGATTGTTTATAGTATTCAAGTGCCTGGATGAAATCGCGTTTGGTAACAGACAGGTTGGCCAGGTTGTAAAGCGTTTCTGCTTCCAGTCCGTTGTCGGGCAGTTCTTGTTTGTATCGCAGTGCGTGGTCGTAATGTTCCTGTGCTTCATCAAGCCTTCCGGCTGATGCACTTGCTTTACCCAATTCATTTAGGGTTAGCGCCAAAATTTCCGGCTGCTTTAGGGCAAAGGCAATGGCGAAGGCGCGTTCCAGAAACTGCAAGCTTTTTTCTGGGTTGCCAACTTGTTCGAAGATGTGCGCCAGGGCCAGGTAGGAGAACACTTCGCCAGAAGGCAAGCGTGCTGAATCAGCAGCGCCAAGTGATTGTAGAAAACAGTCCATGGCCGCCTCGAAGTTGTAAGCATAGTTGAGCTGAATCAATCCTTTCTGCAGCAATACGAAAACCCGGGCTGAGTCATCCTGAATTTCCCGTGCTTCCAGCAGTTCTTTTTCTTTTTGCTCCAGTAGTTCTTCTACGGGAGCATGGTCGCGCGAAGTGAAGTATTGGCGATACCAGGCAGTGGCAGAGGGCTCCTCCTGTGCGTGTACCGTCTGCAAAAAAATCAGGCACAGTATGCCTGGCAGAACATAGCGGGTTAACATCATGTGCACGAATTTGCTCAAAGCTGGTTAAAAATCAGATAGGATTCAGGTCGATCGCAGGAGTAACCTTACATCCGGTAAAATTAGCCGGTAAACTACTGCCGAAAATAATATCTTTGCGCCCTTTATTCCAACGCAATGATTTCAGTAGATGCTGTAGGTGTTGAGTTCAGCGGAACGGTGCTGTTCAGCAACATTACATTTAATATTAATGAGAACGACCGGATAGCCCTGATGGGTAAAAACGGGGCGGGTAAATCGACCTTGTTAAAGATATTGGCCGGGGTGAACAAACCCACCCAGGGAAAAATATCAGCCCCGAAGGATGCCATAATAGCATACCTGCCCCAGCACCTGTTAACAGCGGATAATGCCACCGTATTTGAAGAAGCATCAAAGGCCTTTTCAAAAATACATGGGATGAAGCAACGCATGGATGAGCTGAACCATCAGCTTGAAACCCGAACCGATTATGAATCGGATGCGTATGCGAAAATCATTGAAGAAGTTTCGGAGCTAAGTGAAAAGTATTACTCTATTGAAGACATCAACTACGATGCTGAAATAGAAAAGACATTATTGGGACTTGGATTTTTACGATCCGATTTTACCCGACCTACCAGTGAATTCAGTGGTGGCTGGCGCATGCGCATTGAGTTGGCTAAGATTCTGTTACAAAAGCCCGATTTGATTTTATTGGATGAGCCCACCAACCACCTCGACATTGAATCGGTGCAGTGGTTGGAAGAGTTTTTAAAGAACAACGCTAAGGCTGTGATTGTAATCAGCCACGATAAGACCTTTGTAGACAACCTGACCAACCGCACCATCGAAATCACCATGGGTCGCATTTACGATTACAAGACCAACTACAGCCATTATTTGCAGTTGCGCAAGGAGCGGAGAGAGCAGCAGCAAAAGCAGTTTGATGATCAGGCCAAACAGATTGCGGAGATCAGGGAATTTATTGAACGCTTTAAGGGCACGTATTCCAAAACGCTACAAGTGCAGTCGCGGGTAAAGATGTTGGAGAAGATGGAGATTGTGGAAGTTGATGAAGTAGATTCATCAGCACTCAACCTGAAGTTTCCGCCCGCACCTCGTTCTGGAAATTATCCGGTAATTGTGGATGGATTGACCAAACGCTATGGTGATCACCTCGTGTTTCAGGACGTATCGTTGACCATTGCACGAGGTGATAAGGTTGCTTTTGTGGGTAAGAACGGGGAAGGTAAATCTACCCTGGTAAAAGCCATCATGAGTGAAATTGATTTTGAAGGGCGGTGTCAATTGGGGCACGGAGCGTTGATTGGGTACTTCGCGCAGAACCAGGCTTCATTATTGGATGGAGACTTAACCGTATTCCAGACTATCGACCAGATTGCGGAGGGTGATATTCGTACCAAGATCAAAGATATTCTAGGCGCGTTTATGTTCAGTGGCGATGCCATCGATAAAAAAGTAAAGATGCTTTCGGGTGGTGAGCGCACCCGTTTGGCCATGATCAAGCTGTTGCTTCAGCCAGTTAACCTGCTCATACTGGATGAACCTACCAATCACCTTGACATTAAAACCAAGGATATTTTGAAAGATGCCCTCCGTGCCTTTGATGGAACGTTGATCCTCGTCTCCCACGACCGTGACTTCCTGGACGGCCTCGCTTCCAAGGTTTTTGAGTTCGGCAACAAGCGGGTGAAAGAGCACTTCGAAGACATCAATGGCTTCCTTCGCAACAAGAAACTGGAGAACTTGAAGGAGATTGAACGGAGTGGGAAGTAGTAGAGTAGTTGCCTTCGGTGGCTGAGGTTCTCGAAGCCACCGAAGAAGAGGTTGCCTTCTAGCGCCTCAGGCAACTGGGAAGGTTTTGAGTAGTTGCCATCGAGTGCCTCAGGCAACTGGGGAGGTTTTGAGTAGTTGCCTTCGAGTGCCTCAGGCAACTGAAAAGGTTTTGAGTAGTTGCCATCGAGTGCCTCAGGCAACTGAAAAGGTTTTGAGTAGTTGCCATCGAGTGCCTCAGGCAACTGGGAAGGTTTGAGTTGTTGCCTTTGAGTACCTCAGACAATCGGATAAGTTTTATGATGACTTTTTGTTCTCGGTGGCTGAGACGGCTGAGGGTCTCGAAGCCCTCGAAGCCACCTTCTCCAATGCCTTCTTATCTCTATAAGCCATCGCTAGTTCGGGTAGCAATTCGGACTTTCCATTTATCAAGGCTTCTTTCTTCTTTCGGCTCCAGCCCTGGATCTGTTTTTCCCGATAAAAGGCGAGATCAATTCTTGAGTATTCTTCATAATAAACAAGCTCCACAGGCAGGTGCTTTCGGGTATGGTTGGCACCTTCTCCAGCCTGATGTGTTGGGCTACGCGCGCATCAAGGTTTACCGTACTTCCGGTATAGTAGCTGCCATCTGCGCAAAGCAATATGTACATATACCCTTTCATGTCGTTTCCCTATGAACATGAATTTAATCATATACCTGATAATTCATGGCTATCATAGTATTGAAGTGCACAACCAATACTTATATTTGCGCGCTATTCCATAGGGAAAAGCACTAGTATAAAATTCAACTCACCCTTGACTAAACATGGCTAAGAAGAAAAAAGCAGTGGCCAAGAAGGCCCCTAAAAAAGCAAAAAAGGCAGCGGCTAAAAAGGCTCCTAAGAAAGTGGTAAAGAAAGCAGCTAAAAAAGCAGCGCCTAAGAAGGCAGCTCCTAAAAAAGCAGCTAAGCCTGCGCCTGCAAAGAAGGCCGCTAAGCCTAAGGCAAAGCGTAAACCCAACGCAGCATTCATGGCAGCCCTTAAGCCCAGCCCGGCTCTAGCAGCTGTGGTAGGAGGCAACGCGGCACCTCGCACCCAATTCATCAAGAAAATCTGGGATTACATTCGCAAGAATGGATTACAGGATGCTACCAACAAGCGCATGATCAATGCGGATGACAAATTGAAAGTGTTGTTCGGAAAAGATCAGGTGTCGATGTTCGAGCTGGCCAAGATCATTGGCGCTCACGTGAGCAAGTAATTGGTAATTACCAATGCAAAAAAAGGTGAATGGAAACGTTCACCTTTTTTATGTCCAATTGCTACGACTTCGAACCATACTTTAGCGTAAGGGCCAATTGCCCGGCATGGTAAGCCGTGTGTGAAATAATCCGGCCAATGGCTTCTGCTTTTGTTTTAGAGCCAAACTCTTTCGTGGTTATGGTTTGTTCCCAGTCTGAATCGGACTGCATTGAAAGTATTGCTTTAAGTTGTTGATGGGCTTCCGCCTGATAAGTTAGCAGTTCCTTCAGGTTTATCCACTCTCCGGTGTCGCGTTGTGCGATAACCGTTTTAGCTTGTACACTTAGGTTAGGAGCGTTAAAAACATTTTTAGCAAACAATAACTCCACATCGGCCACATGGCGAATCAGAAAACCAGCAGAGTTTTTAGTGTTGATCAGCTTTAGTGTCAGGTTCTCTTCTTTGATGTCTTTTAACAGATTGGTGAAGCGTGTACGGGCCTCTTCCCACGTTTGCAGGTAAAATCCTGTGATTTTCATGACAGTTTATAATCGGTTAGATAATCTCGTTTATGAACAAGGTTATATGAAAACACCTGTATTTGTTGTGATGAAAATCAGCCTGTTAACTGAATAATGTACGACTGACTATGGCTACAAAAGCAAAAGGCCGGAAGTTATCCGGCCTTTGTGATCCCGCTGGATGCCTTCTGGGTTTAACCACCCTTTACCAAAATTTACCGGAGACGATGGACTGGAACCCCCAGAGGTTCGAATCTGGGTTTCATTTTACCCCCCTTTACCACTGTTTACGCGACCCCACACAGGACTTCCGAGCCTCAACGTTTAACGGAGGTTTAACAGGCTTTTTTCGGTCAGCACTTAACATTCAAATAATTTTGCATTCATCGTTTATTAATGGCAACAACTAAAATCATCATCAGGAAAGGACGAGTTAACGAACAGGGGTTGACACCTGTGTTCGTGAAGTACACCCATGAACAAAAGTCAATCTTGTTCTCTACGGGCCAGCGAATTGATCCGGTTCACTTTGATCCCAAAGGACGTGCAAAAAAATCCCTTCCTGGTTTCACTAAATTTAATAACCTGCTCGAAATCAAGAAAAGGGAGATAGACGACATCCGGTTAGACCTTCAAATGGCAAAAGAGAACCCGACAGTGGAGGCCGTCAAAGAGAAATACCTCGAAACCCACACCAGCAAGTCAAACGAACGGAGCCAAAGTGCCTTGTCTTACTCGGCAGCATTTATTGCATATAAGGAAAGACATACCAAGATTGGGTATGACACCATGCGACAGTACAAAGGCTTCTTTAAAAACCTCCTGGAATTTGAGGTTGTCTTGAAAAGACAGTTCACATTTAGGTCATTTGATCAAGACTGGTATTTGGAGTACGTGGATTATTTACATAATGGGCGGGCTAAAGGGTGCAACCCAAATTCGGTTGGTAATAAAATTAAGATGTTGAAAACCTTCTTAGAGTGGGCAGTTCAACAAAAACTCTCCTCCCATACAGCATTCAAAAAGTTTTCGAAACCAACAAACCCAACGACCATTGTTACCCTGAGTACAGAGCAACTTGATCATTTATTAGAGCTGGACTTAAGTGAACATCCAAAACTCTGCAAGGCCAGAGACTTGTTCATCCTGGGTGCGTCAACTGCACTTAGATTTAGCGATTACAACCGACTAACCGAAGCGAATATTAAGAGTGATCATATAATTATCAATACAAAGAAAACAAGTGAGACTGTCTACATTCCATTGAACAAATACTCACGAGAAATTCTGAGAAGATATCCGAATGGGCTTCCAAAGTTTGACAATGGACAGCTAAATGCTTTGCTCAAAGAGGTGGGACGGCATGCAGACTTCAACGAGATCGTTGAGGTTGTTAGATTCCCCAGAGGAGTTAAAAAGGTTGAGCACAAAAAACTATTTGAGATGCTTACAACACATGCTTCGAGGCGTGTGTTCATTACCCTATCCTTGTCTAAACGAATGTTGGCATCTGATATTATGAGAATTTCAGGACACAAAGATATGCGCAGTTTCCAGCGTTATATTAACGTAAGTGAAAAGCGATTACAGGAGGAAGTTGCAAAAGCATGGGGCTAAATTTTGAATTTAAACAGTATGAAAGCAATAAAGAGAAAACGAATAAAGGAGGTCTTTAATACAAATAGCGACCAACTACAATTAAGTGCTACTTCGAAAGCCGGACTATACTGTCAGTGGAAAGAATGGAGATCAAAGGATGTAAATCGATTTGATGTTTTAGTAAATGACTTACAAGATGATGATGAGGCTGTTGAGGTTCTCGTGCAAATGTTGATCAGTCTTCTTGACTATCCAGACGTCAACCCGTTTCTAAAGCACCATTTCGAAGCAACAGACAGGCCAAATACCGTGGCGTATCGGAACAAAATTATAGATCAGCTAATTTATAAGGAGTCGGAGTTAAACAGCCCATTTCTAATTGAAGAGGGTTATGTAGTAGAAAATTGGAGCTATCCATATATCGTTACCAAAATAAGATTGGTTAAACAAATGGTGGAGGAGTTTAACTATGACTACAACATACGTGAAATCCGAAAGACAGATTCCATTTACATCCCTACAGAAAAAAGAAACGATACTTTTTTAGTGCTGACGCTTTTTACGCCAAAAAATATGCATAAGATGCTTCAGAGTTTGGTTGACAACAAGTTTGATAAGAGTGTCACGATTAATTTCTCTGGTAAGGCCAATCTAATTTGTAGCTTGTTTTATCACCTTACCACATTCAGGGCTATCAGCTCGCTCCATGAAACAACCAAAAATTATCTGACAAGTAATTGCACGATTGACGGTGTTAAACGATCGGGAACTATAAAGCAAGTGTTTAAGGAAGGGAATGAAATTAAACTCGGAGCTGTAACCAAGACAGGAAAGCCCAAAAATGCAAAGCGCCTCTCGCTTGATGGCGTTAGGGAAAAAATTATAAGTATGGCGCTAGATAATGAAGCAATAGCCTCTGCTTTAACTAATCTATTCGGAACTCCAGAAGCATCATAAGGTACCCGGCACCTGCAATTCAGGCTAGAAATAGTTAAATTCACGCAATTTCAGTTTCATTTGGAAAATCATGAGCGGAAAATTGCTGACATTGCCTGCATCCGAATTGCTTCGGAAATTCGGCTCCGGAAACCATAAGCCTGGTTCTGGGAGCGCGGCTGCATTGCAGGCCCTCCTTTCCGCTCAATTAATCCGAACAGTAATAGACCTTACCAATCGAAGAAAGGAACCTAACCAAAAGCTTATTGAAATTGATAAGGATATCTCAGAACGCATTTATCCTGAATTGGAGAACCTATGTGAAGAAGACTCAGTGCTGTTTGATAAGGTAATTCAGCTTCGAACCGCCCGTAACAATGAGGTTGATCCGAAGCGAAAAGAAGAGCTTGCCAAGCAAGCATTACAAGCACTGGTTCCCGCCACAGACATACTTATCAAAATCGCAAAGCACGCTGTGCGACTTGCTGATTACGGAACTGAAATATTTAAGTCTGGCTTTAAGGCAGCGAGAGGTGATTCTGGTGTTGCTTTGAATGGTGCGGTCTCTACGATTGCCGGTTGTTTGTCAATCATTGAGCTTAACCTGCTGTCATTTGAGGTGAACGAATGGACGCGCAAGATTAGATCAGATGTTAGTGATATCAAACACGATTATGAAGTGCTTCTGACCAACGCTGCCGAATGTTTGAACGACCTTCGTTCTTCCAGCCGAACAAAATCTTTTGATCAGGAGTTGACTGAGATTCAGTCTGAGAAGTGGAGTGATCGCAGAATGTCTAACAGGGCAATTGAGGACTTAGCCAAGCAAACGCAAAATGTGTTATGGGAATATCGTGACTTTTTATGGGGGCAAGCTGCTCCTGACATGCCAATAGAAGTTTTAAAGCCAGATATTGCTTTGACAAAATTGCTTGGTTATAATTTTCAGTATGCCACGTTGGAGCGCCATTTTGAAAATGAGGAATACTACGAAACTGCCGGGCAGATTGACAAAGAGAACAGAGTTGTTTTAGTATCACAAGCCTATCCAAAGGAAGTTCAAAATTTTACCGCTGCTCATGAACTTGGTCATGCACTGCTTCATAGGGGCCTGATATTGCATAGAGACAAGCCAATGGATGGATCATCTGCCAACCGTGATTTTAGAGAAGTCCAGGCTGATAAATTTGCAGCCTACTTCCTAATGCCTGCTAAACAGGTTCGAAGTATTTTTCTGGAGTTGTTTGGTATTGAAAGGTTTGTTCTCAACCAAAATACTTTGTTCGCCCTAACGTCACGAGGTGGCAATTTACAAGCGTTTAGAACCGAACACAGAAACCAGCGTGGCCTCGCGAAAGTGATAGCCTCAACGGAATACTTTTCAGGAAAATCATTTAAGTCGCTCGCCAAAGTATTTGGAGTTTCTGTTGGAGCAATGGCTATCAGGCTCGAAGAGCTTGATTTGGTAGAGTTCTAAATTAGCGCAGTAACAAGATAGGATTAAGGTGGAGCAAGGGCGCGGTGCCAATGCTCAAATTGCTTTTGACTAAATCCGCAATCCCCCCCTCGACCTCTTGTGATATTTATCGTGCTTGAATCGATAGGATAGATTTCGGTACGAGGATATGAACAACACGTGGTTTCATTTCAGGATTCTTTGGAAAAGAATCGATGACTATGTAAGGCCGCTTCCCAATACTTGGAAGGGACATAAGGCTTGCCGAGAGGCCCAGCAGATAATAAGTATAAATTTTCCCCTTCAGAGCAAATTTCAGAAATTATCCATCCCAACCTCAGTTGTGTAAATTTTGACATGACTTGTCAGAGCATTCCTATATTTTTGACACTGAGTCTTGTCCATTCCGGTACAACATAAGAAAGAGAAACGATGACAGACGAAATTACTGGCCTTCATTTCAAGCGAGAAGTAGAGTGTCTCTATAAAGAGGAACGGTATTCAGTTCGTGATAATGGAGCCGTGTTTAGGCATTCACGCGAGGGCAAGCGACCTCGCCCAACAGATAATCAATGGACTTTTGGCAAGGCAAATGATATGACCGGCTACATGGAAGTTGCGTCTGTTCGTGTTCACATTATAGTAGCAACAGCATTCCATGGCGAGCGATCAACAAAAGTGTATGTTGTAGATCATATAGACACAAATCGCAGAAACAATCGCCCAGAAAATCTGCGTTGGCTAACAAGATTAGAAAATGCTATATCGAATCCCGTAACGCGAAAGAAAATTGAATTCGTTTGCGGCTGTAGTGTTGAAGAATTTCTTTCCAATCCTTCAAAATATCGTGATAGATTTCAAGAGCCAAATTTTAGCTGGATGCGAACTGTTAGTGCAGAGGAGGCAAAAGCTTGTTTGGAAAATATGCAAGGTTGGGTAAGAAGTGATAAACGTCCTTCCGGTGGTAGCTTAGGTGAATGGGTGTTCAAGTCAGTTTTACAAAACTCAAACATTGGGCCAACTCCAGAATTAACAGAGTCGAAGACCGTGAACGCAGTCCAACGGAACTGGCAAATGCCTTCAGAATTTCCATGTTGTCCGCTGGAATATGAGGGGGAGCCAGTTGCTACCTATGTAGAGAAGCTGAAAGCAGGTTCCATATTTTGTCGCAATGGTGTCTATTCATCGCTGGTATTTAAGAGTGCGTTGTCAACCGATCGCCAATCGCTCTATGTTGTAACTCAGTCAGTAGAAAATGAAAGCACTATTAAACCTTGGGCTCTCGCAAAGGTCACTCATGAGGGCGGACTGTTTGTGCATACGAACCTTGGCTCCTTCTTCACTCAACAGGGAGCCGAAAAACAATTTTGTCTTGCGCAGGGCCTTGAATGGACAGGGGGAGATTCTATAGACGACTATTGTTGACTACACCACTGCCTCAAATACTGAATCCCTTTCACCCTTCTTTGGATTCATTTCACAATTAGTTCGATGGCTATTCAAATGATAAACGCTTTTGAATATTTGTTTGCAGAAGCTACACGTCAACTTATCCATTTCATTCTTCTTAAACACTTCTAACTCGGCAACATAATCAACCAATCTTTCGACATCAGCGTTAGCTTTTTCCAACCTCAGGTAAGTTGCTCCAAGCTCGTTGTCCTTAGCCACAACTTGTGATTCTAATTCTGATATCCTCTCTTCAAAATCACGCTGCTTCTGAAGTCGACTCCACTTGGCATAGAACAGCTCCGTGTAAATGAAGTTGATGGTCGCCACTAAAATTCCAATGAACCATCTTTTGAACAATTCGATTCCCGGTTGATTGAATTCAAAAGCTTCGATAAAGAATAACACAATTATTCCGGAAGCGATGGCAGCTATTGCTGGAATTTTTCGATTCAGAAATTGAGTATTGCATGTGGTGATTAATAATGTGAATTCCCAGCCCAACGCCAGCAACCAGCTTGCTGCATATCTCTCCCAGCCCGTAATAGTTGAAGGCAACACCTCAAAGAACAAGGTATGGGTAAACATCAGCAACCCCAACAGGGTCAGGATCAAGACGAAAATAACAGCTGCCATGCTTGTGATGGCAAATCCGATTTGTTCAAAGAATTTGGTCATGACTTATTTGATTAGTTGATTAATAACTTGAATAATCTCTGTGGATATGTCGGTAGTGATAATGTTATCTTCCTCGACTGGTGTGTATGAATAGAGGCGGAACCCCTTCTCGGATAACATAACCCGGAGGCACTCGTAGACCAACCCCCGGTTCTCCATAGTAGTAGGTAGATTTATGTGGTTCAGGTAGATGTCGTTCTGCTGGTTCCAATGATCAATGACTGCCAGAAGATGTAGACATGATAGTCTCCTAACCTTTATGTAGAATATTGTGCGACCCCTTTCGGCTGACAAATAACAGTCGTATCCACCCTTTATTGTCAAAAGATACTTCTTGAGGGTATAGTCATACTGTCTGAACCGACCCCTGTCTGGAATTGATTTGGAGTACCTGTTGGTAAGAACTAACCGCATATAGAGCAGTTCGAGTTTGTCTTGTGTGGCGCTCAATAGGGATTCGGCAATCACCAGTTTGAAGCGATCCACCGGAATAGTAAATAATTCATCCTCGGTAGTCTTATCCCGGTACATGACTTTATCATCATCCCGGAAGCAGTATAGGTTTAGTATTACCTCATGTGGAGAGGTGTAGTAAATTACCTGATCGAATTTCCGACTGGTTCGATAGGTAATCTGGTATAGGTAAGGTACCGGGGAAATAAAAAGAGGATGGTGAAATCCATCCTCTGGCAGTAGTCCAGAACTCATGGGTATCGATTAAAGTATCATAGGGAATTTGGATCATGAAGGAATATATTTCCAACTTCAAGGAAGGTATCTCTGAGGCCCTCGGAGTACTTGGTGGTATTTCAGCCCAATCTTTCTGTTCACGTGAAACGGAAGCTAAAGGAAGGGGTCGGATATACATTGAAATAAATTTCATACCCGCAAGAAAATAAGGCTTGATTAACCGGACAATATCTATATTTTCTTAAACTTCGTTCCTTTGCCACTTGCAATCTTGAAGGCAAATCTTTTTGAGTTCTTTATCGAGAGCGACTTGAAGATAATCTGGAAATGCCTCGCAAGTTGTTTCCGTATTGCAGGTGAATCCATACCGGTTCTTATTCCTTTGCGCACACGATACTCGTTCTGAGAAGCGTGATAAGCATAATGAAGGAAATTACGCTTCCCCAAGTGAGTGTATCTGTGGAGAATTTGCTCTTTAAATACTCTATCCGAAACAGCCCTCTTGCCGTAGGCCATTCCTATAGTCTTAACTATTCTTGCTCTCATTTTTCTGAAGTAACGAGACAAGCTGCTGTTTCGAATCAAAATTGTCTGCCCGGTAAACTCGAAACCGAGGTACTGGAGATTCTTATAGTAGCGTTGCTCGTTGGATGAATTGAGCTGGGATGGCAAGTCCTGCGATATTTTCTTTAGATTAAATGCGCGTATTTGCTTTTTTGAGTTGAAGGCAAATTCAATCATTTCAACTTTTTTATCTTGAATAGTTAAATGAAAGTCATTCCTAATCGTATCAATAATAATTTTCTGAATGTCTGTAGCATCTCTCGTTGGGCAGATGATTAATATATCATCGCAGTACCTTCGATAAACAAAATTTCGTTCTTGCCCTATCTTGAACATGAACTCGTCAAATTCTAAAAGGTAAACATTTGAAAGCAATGCACTAAGTGAACTTCCCTGTGGAATACCGAAGTACCGCTTCTTTCCATTAGCCAAAACTTCATGTGCTCTATTGACAACGATTACATCGTCTTCTCGGAGGGAATTTAACTTCTCGGAGAGCGTCTTTCCCTTAAGAATATTTGAGTATGATGAGGGCTTCTTGATATTCTTTCCTCTAACTTTCAATCCGAAGTGCTTGAGCAAAGTCGATTGCTTTACGTACGCATACTTAGTCAGCGATTTATAGATGGCATAATCATCAGGGGCTAAACTCAACTGACCCAATACCCTACACCACATACTCTTAAGAATGGTGTGATCAATGCTATCAAAATATCCTTTAATATCTAATGCAAGAGCTGTACACGGCCCCTTCGCACGAATCGTCTCAAACGCTTCTTTTGCAAATTGAATATTGCACTTGCCGTTCAGGTCTGTTCTGTAAGCGAGAACGCAATCATCAAAGCCACGATCTTTGATGTATTTCTGATAAACCTCTGTTAATGCGTAAGAATAGAATCCATATAGGAATGTGTCAAGGTGCGATGCAAATGAAATTGGTCGTTCCTTTGTCTCAAGGCCATATTCACGCAAGTCATCCTGAAATTTGAATCTGGGTGTTTTGGTTATGATTTTAATTAATGGAAGGAAGCTATGCTTGGATATTTTACCGGAAGTTGTAAAGAATGATTTGATTTCATTCTGCCGTTTAACAAAATCAAAAGGGTGATCAAAATGTATATACGATTTGCGCTCAAACTTATCTTCAGTTCGAGCGACCCACTGGTTCCAGATATCTTCAGAAAACAACATCTTTTTCCAAGGGGAGTAGGGTCATGGATACAATTGGATTGCTCCTCTTGCTGCGCATTGCGCACCCCCTCATCCACATGGTACGTACAGTACCAACTTTGACAAGGACCCTTTCACTCCACACTTGGCCTCACCGGTATCGCTACTAATGAGGCACTTCATTTGGCAACCTTTCCGGACAAACCGGACTCAACCTTATTCCTTTGTGCCTTACGACACTGGACCCAAGATTACCCTTGGGGAACTTTAGACCAACACTCGATTAAAATTGTTGGTTAATAGGGGAAATTGAACATATATAAGATTATGACAGTGACAACCGCCATCATCAACCTTGTTTGTTCCCCGTTCTCAGGGGAATCTGCCTATATGGCAGCCAAAGCGATAACTTTGGTATCCTTCTTGATAAGGTTACCAAGAAAGACTAACTTTAACAATCCTCCCCTCAATCAATACTGAGGGCATATAGTATACAGCAATAACCTCTCCGTTGTTCTTAGTGTGGCATTTTGGCAGAATCAAAGGCCATGACCAATTTCTTTCCCCTTCCAAATATTCCCGTTAACAAGCCATAGCTCATAAAAATGCACCCATTCTATTGTCCAAGGTAGTATCTGCCGGGCAAGGCTGATCTTTTCGAAAATCCTGAAGTCAGTCCTATGGAACAGACAAAGACTTTTATCCTGATACATGTGGATGGACAACGTAGGCTTGATATCAGGTTGAAGCACCCAGACTTTCGGTTCTTTAAAAGCCTTCAGAAAAATACCGATAGTGTAGGTGGCTTTCCAGTCAGGGTCATTCAATTCATACTTTACTATCAGCTCATTTCCATTCTGTACTGAAGACGTTCCGGGAAAAAAGTAGTCAATTAAAAACTTCTGTATCGAAATCTCTATCTCCCCACCGGGATCACTTTGAATCTTTGGTAGGGTCATAATAGAAATTGTGATCTTGCAGCTTCACATTGGTTTGCTGCCCAGTGATCTTCTTTTCAGGAGTAACGAATGCGCCACCACTGGCAATGATTTTTGTTTTCTCGTAAAGGCTCTCAAGTCTTTTTCTTTCCGCATCAGCTTTGATCGTATTAGCTGTATAATCAATAAAAACCTTTCCATCAGCGGTGGTAGTGACAAAGCTGAAAGTTTTCAGGTAGTCAAACCAACTGAATCTCCATTGTGTGTAGTAAAGTGACTTATCAACATCCCTGTATATATACCTGTTGGTCTCATCAACGTTTCCCTTGTCATCACGGAGCAGATCGCAGTAGATTTCAAGTGTCTTCAACCTCTTCTTCACATTGTCACCAATCATCACTCCGTTAGCAACCGCGTTTGCCTGCACCTTGGGCGCTAAGCTGGTATGCAGACTGTTGGTTGTAAGCTCTGTACACTGGTCAGTTCCAAAGATTACCCACTGAACATCCTTGTCCTCACCAAAATCAATACCAATGCGTGTGTAAACATTGTCAATACCCTCCAGTTCAAAAATCTCCCTTAGCTCATATTTAATGAAATAGCTAAAGAATGTGGCAGCATTCATTGCGGCTTTTACGGCATCATCCTTAGCCACGGCCTTCCCACCAAAGTAACAGAATACACCATCGTATTGAAGCCGTTGTATGTGACCGCCAAATAAAGCACATGTATGTGTAGCCGCGGTTACAATGGTTTGGATAATAACCGCGATTTGCTCAAGCGTGTACTTTTTATGGAAGTTTGTTGAGCCCTTCACATCAATGAACATTGAAACGATGTAATGATAATCGAATCCTCCGGTTTGACGTAGATGATTAAAATCTGGATGATCTCCCAGCACTGGCTTCTTAATCTCCTGAATGCCCAGGAGTTTTGCCAACGTTTCAAGACCAGTTTTTGGCTCCAGTGCTACACTCTCGTTCATGGCCTTAACTAAATCTGGCCTCATGCTTTCATAGTGACTGAGATTGCGTTGTTGGTCTCTTGTACCAACTGCATTTTTGATCCTCGTTAGATAGCTGTCATATATTTTCATGGCTCTTACTTTACACTTAGAATGGTGGTTACTACGATTGGAATGAGTGACACAAATTCGAATAGCAGAAGAACACCAGCATATCGGAGGCGGTCGAACTTTGTTTTCAATCCGCCAGCTAATTGGTGAACCTGACTGGTGAAATCTGACTTCATAAATTCCTCCGTCTGACCTTCGTATTCTGTTTTGAAGCTATTCAAGTCTTTGCAAGCAATGTCACTGTAGTATATCAATGATGGAGGACCATCACACTTAGGCCCTTTGAATGGATTAATCGAAAGGATAGTGAGTATCGTAGAGGCGATGTTCATTAGGATGAAGCCCAACACCAGCGCATAAATCCACCAACTGTCGTTGCCACTTTTTATGATTACCCCGATTTGACTTAGCAAACCACCTAACAGAAAGGTATTAATGGTAATGTAAAAAACACCCTTGTTGTTGATACTATCGAAGTAGTGATCAAACCTATTGATTATGAACCTTGACTGCTCAATAATATCCATCTTCTTAGTCCCCAGAAATAGCTGCTATAAAACCAATTGCAAGAACACCGAAGAACAGTCCCCTAGCTACGTCAGCTTGATTACTCTTTACCCCAATGTTGTGAATGTGATTCACAAAATGTTCACAATTAAAATCGAGTACATCATAGCGGGTGCCTATCATTCTATGCGCCTTGTTCACAGCGTTACTCCTGCTCCATTCGCTGCCTGTGTAGCGCTTGATTCTTAATAGCTGTCGACCGTCAAGAAACTCAGCTAAGGTGATTAGCCGCACCCCATGAAGCGGATGGTTTTCAATCACCTTCGACTGACCAACGTACAAGCCATAGTGATCAATCAAACCCAAAAAGCTTTTGCTTCTAACCAAACCATCTCCCGGCTTGATGTTGTTCATCTGTATAATGTTCATAATCATTTGCATTTCGTAAGCAAATATAGCCGTCTGTCCGACAAATGCAAATTATACAAACTACAATTAAACGTTTGTATTACAAACGTTTGTAATATTTGACATTTATTCTACATTTGTAAGACCTAACTAAGTAACGTGACCGACAAGGAAAAAGCGGATTTTTACTCGAAAATAGGGGCAAATATTAAGGCTGCACGGGAAAAGAAGGGGGTAAAACAACACGTGTTGGCCGAAATGCTTGGATTGTCTCGCGCCTCGGTGGTAAACATCGAAAAAGGGCGCCAACACGTAACTATGCACACTCTGTGGCAGATTTCAACGCTGCTTTCCACTAACTTTTCTGATTTCATTGAAGGCCTAAGTCAACATATGGAGACCAAGGTCGAAACGCAACGAATGAAGTTTGATGCCTCTTTTACTACACAACGAGAAAAAGATGCGATCAGAAAGGAGATCGAGCAATTCTTCGAAACCCTAAACAAATCATAACCATGTTAATCAAGAAAATTGAGAACCTTGCATCATCAATTTTGTCTGAATTAAACATCAAAACCGCACCGGTAGACATCAAAGCAATTGCCAAGCATAAAGGCGCAACCATTAAGCCCTATGACTTGGGAGAAAGAATTTCGGGAATGCTGTTTGTGAAAGACAGCGATGGAATCATTAGTTATAATCCAACAGAATCGCAGGTTAGGCAACGATTTACAATTGCTCATGAGTTGGGGCACTTCCTGCTGCACAAGAAAACTCAGGATGTCTTTGTGGACAAACAATTTCAAGTGCATTTCCGCGATGAAAACTCGGCAACAGGACAAGACATTCAGGAATTAGAAGCCAACGCGTTTGCCGCTGCGATCCTAATGCCCAAAGAATTATTGATGACGGAAATCAAAAAACACAATTTTGATTTAGGTGATGAGTCAGCAATGAAGGAATTGGCTAAGCTCTTTAACGTTAGCCTTCAAGCAATGACCTTCAGAATGGTAAATCTGGGATTTTTTAGCCTGAGGTAACCGCTGCAGCCATTCCCCTGCTCGTTTCGATTAGCTCCTGTTTTGGCTGGTCGCTTGAATCGTTAACTTTAATGATATTATTTTCCCATTAACACTGGCACTGCCTGACCTATGGCCAAAAAACAAAACGGAAACGGAGAGAAAGTAAAATCCATGGAGTCGTGGATATGGGATGCGGCCTGTAGCATCCGTGGCGCTGCCGATGCTGCCAAGTATAAGGACTATATTCTGCCGTTGATTTTTGTGAAACGCCTCTGCGATGTGTTCGATGATGAGATCGACCGCATTGCCGAGAAAGTAAAATCCAGAACAAAAGCCTTGCAGTTGGTGCAACGTGATAAGTCACTGGTTCGATTCTATCTTCCTATCAAACCGAAAGACCCGGAAAAGGAAAGCACTTGGGATGTTATCCGCACGTTGAGTACAACAATTGGTCAACAACTTACCAACATCCTCCGATCAGTTGCCAAAGAGAATCCCAGCCTGCAGGGTATTATTGATCGCATCGACTTCAATGCCACCACACACGGCCAGCGCGATATTGACGATGACCGTCTGAGTAAGTTGATTGAAAAGATTGCCGAGAAAAGACTTGGCTTAAAAGACGTTGAGCCTGACATCATTGGTCGCAGCTACGAATACCTAATCCGGAAATTTGCAGAAGGCAGCGGCCAGAGTGCGGGTGAATTCTATACACCAGCAGAAGTGGGGATTATCATGGCTAAGATCATGGACCCGGAGCCAGGAATGGAAATCTACGACCCAACCTGTGGCAGTGGTGGCTTGCTGATCAAGTGTGAGTTAGTGATGGAGGAGAAAATGAAACTGAAGAGTAAGGCCAAGTATGCACCATTAAAACTATACGGACAAGAATTTACACCCGCCACGTGGGCCATGAGTAAAATGAACATGGTGATTCACGACATGGAGGGTGAAATTGAAATAGGTGATACACTGAAAAGCCCCAAATTCAAGAGCCGAAATAAACTCAAGACGTTTGACCGCGTAGTGGCAAACCCAATGTGGAATCAGGGTAAGGATAGTCTCTCTTACATAAGTGATGATTTCTTTATCAACGATGAAATGAATCGCTTCCCTGCTGGAAGTTGTGGTGGTAAGATTGATTGGGGTTGGATGCAACATGTGTACAGCAGCCTGAATGATACAGGGCGAGCCGCTATTATTCTGGATACCGGTGCCGCCAGCCGGGGTAGTGGCAACCAAGGCAACAACAAAGAGAAAGATTGCCGCAAGTGGTTTGTTGATAATGATCTGATTGAAGGCGTGATCTACTTGCCCGAAAATCTTTTCTACAATACTTCCGCTCCCGGTATTATCATTTTCCTGAGCAAAGAGAAGAAGCACAAGAATAAAGTTTATCTACTCCATGCAGGCAACGAGTTTGAAAAGGGCGATCCCAAGAACTTCATACCCCCAGATAAAATTGACCGTATTGCAGAAGCATACACTGCCTTTAAACAGAAAGACAAGTTTGCCAAACTGGTGGGCAAAGATGAAATCATTAAGAACGATTATAACATTAGCCCAAGTCGCTACATTCAAATAACCAATGCGGCAACCCATCGACCGATTGCTAACATCGTTGAGGAACTGAAAGCATTGGAAGGGGAGGCTACCGCTATTGATAATGAAATGAAAAGCATATTTCAGAAATTGGGAATATGACGGATGCATTCAAACAGTCGGTAATCGGCCCTATTCCTCTTGAATGGAAAGTTGCAAGATTTGAAGAAATCTTTAACATTATCAAATCCTATTCGCTCTCAAGAGACAAACTTACGATGGAAGCAACTTCTTCGGAAGTTCATAACATACACTATGGGGATATTCATTCAAAGTTTGTCGGCAATCACCTTGACTTCGATATTGAGTTAGTTCCCTTTATTAAAGATGAGTTTCTTACCGAAAAAGAAAATCAATTTCTTGAGAATGGCGACATTGTAATTGCAGATGTCAGCGAAGACTTAATCGACATTGGAAAATGTGTGGAGCTTAAAAATGTTAAAAAGAGAAAGATTATCGGAGGCCTTCACACTATTGTTGCCAGAGATAAGGGTAACAATATCGAAAAAGGATTCGGAGCTTACATTTTTAAACATGATGAGGTCATCAAAGAACTTCGTTCAATGGCAACTGGAATGTCTGTTTATGGCATATCAAAAGGCAACTTGAATAAATTACCTATTCCTATTCCATCTTCCTCAGAACAACGGAAAATCGCCTACATCCTAAGCACAATACAAAAAGCCATTGAACAGCAAGACAAACTCATCCGCCAAACCACTGAACTAAAAAAAGCATTGATGCAAAGGCTCTTCACCGAAGGCACCAAAAGTGAAAAGCAAAAGCAAACGGAAATTGGATTGGTACCGCAGAGTTGGGAAGTGGCGAAGATTGGCTCGATGTATGACTTCACAGGAAAACCAAGAGGGTTAGAAATCGTATCGCCAACTCCTTTCATTCCAATGGAACTTGTTCCTATAAGCCAAAGATTCATTGAGACCTATGAACTGCGGCAACAGGTTTCAAGTGGCACATATGTAGAAAATGGAGATTTACTTGTTGCAAAAATTACACCTTCCTTCGAAAATGGTAAGCAGGGTTTTGTCTCGATTGACAAAGAATACGCCTATGCTACCACAGAAGTGATTCCTATGAAAGGGAAAGTAGAAATTTCAGATTTGCATTTTCTATACTACTACCTATTGAAAGACGATGTTAGGAAACAGCTTGCTGACAAAATGGAAGGTTCTACTGGGCGGCAGCGATTAAGTAAAACAGTGCTTGGGGAGACTTTAATCCCTAAGCCACCTATTGAAGAACAAATTGAAGTCGCAAGTACATTTATTGCTCTCGATAAAAAGGTTTCCTTTTGCGAAAACAAAAAGAGAATTCTATCCGATCTTTTTAAAACTTTGCTTCATGAATTAATGACGGGGCAAAGGCGAGTACATGAAATTGACTTTCCGGGAATGACAAAGGAGTATGCATTAAAAGAAGTACCGCTAAGTATGGCGGCTGAACGTTAACTATGGAAGCAAGAAACAGAAAACTTGACGACTGGTATGGGAAGATTCTCCGTGGAGAAATCAAACTCCCACGTTTTCAACGCTACGAAGCATGGGATTGGAAACGGATCAGCAGCTTGGTCAATACCATTTCACAAAACCTACCACTTGGTATCACGCTCGTCTTAGAGATTGGAGAAAAAGAACCATTCATTTCGCGCTATCTATCTACCGCTCCTGAACCAAATAACCGAGTAATGGAACATCTTCTGGATGGCCAGCAGCGGTTAACTGCCTTGTGGCGTGTGCTCCATAATAACTACGAATGGGAGACCTACTATATCTACATCCCAGAGTTTGACGAACATGGTGAACGGGAAAGTGACGAGCAATTTGTGTATTGCCGTGGCCGATATTTTAAAAAGAACAAGCAACGTTATCCTCTATGGTGCGATGTACCCGAAGACTGCCTTAAGCGAGGTATGATCCCTACTGAATTGCTTCGCCCCGAAGACATTCAAAATGAAATAAACGCTTGGATAAAGTCAGCCACAGATTACAGAAAGCCCGAAGACGCTGACAAATTGGAGGAGTTCTTTAATTGGAAGAAAACCATCAGCGATAAAATCAATGAGCTTAGGTCAGTTATAAAGAATTATAACCTTCCATATCTCTCGTTGCCCGTTTCAACGGGAAAGGACGTGGCGCTTGATGTCTTCATCAACATGAATACCAACAGCAAGCCGTTGTCCGCCTATGATATTATTGTTGCAGAAGTTGAAAGTGTGAAGGGTAAATCAATCCATGAACTTCAAAATGAACTGGACAAGAAGCATCCTGATGTCAAACATTACTTTGACCTATCATACTTAATATTAAACACGTCAGCTCTTCTGCAAGAAAAACTACCTAATCAACGCGGACTTTGGGAAATGGATAAGTCATTGATGGTTGATAAGTGGGCAGACATGGAGAGAGGTCTACACGAAATGTCAGTCTTTCTTTACAATGAAGGTATTATCGATCATGACAGGCTACCAACAAATGCTGTATTAGCGGTGATTGCCGCCCTGTATCCATTTATTCCGGAGAAAGGTGATAAGCGTGGTATGCATGAACTTCTATTGAAGAAATATCTTTGGTCGGCCTTTTTTACAGATCGGTATGAAAATTCAGCGGCAACTCATGCATATTACGACTACATAGCTTTAAAGAGGATTATCACAGGGGAATATTGGGAAACAAAAGGAGGAGACCAATATACTGAAGATGATGTTCCTGTCTTCAATCGTCAAAACTATCCAATCTCAGATGCTGACGAACTCCTAACTGCTGGCTGGCCGAAGCGTGACACTATTCGTGGTAAAGCAGTCCTTGCGGTGGCTTGTCGATTAGGGTCATTCGATTTCGCGACCGGGCATAGGATTGATCGGGTCAACATAGCTAAGCGGCATTACCACCATATCTACCCTGATGCGTTACTAAAAGAAGCTGAGATCGAAAGCTTCTTGGCATTAAACTGCTCTCTGATCGCTGACAACACGAATCAAAATATTGGTAGGAAGGAGCCCTTGAAATATTTGAAAGAGCGTTACAAATGGGTATCAGAGGAAATAGTCAACGAGCGACTCAATTCGCATTTGATTCCGGTAGCGGAACTCGCCAATGGTGGATATGATGGTCAGTCGAAATCTGAGAGAATTGAAAAAATAAAAACTGATTTTGATTTCTTTCTAAGAAAGAGAGCACAACTATTTGCAAGAGCCGCCACTCAACTAACGCAAGGTAAAAATATCTCATCAGCAGAAATCATTAAGTCAATCAATGGCTAAACCAACCGAACATAAAAGCGTTCAGGCTCGCATACTTAAGTATGCAGAGGAGATCGGTTGGTCTATTGTAACGCAACAAGAGTCCGAACGCAGAAGAGGATTTGAAACCTCCGGTGCGTCACCGAGAGAACGAGCAAAGAATGCCAGTAGGTATTTCGATGGTTTGCTATTTGAAAAGGTAAATCAGTTTAATAAGAAATATAAAGACTCATCTGAGGAACTCGTCAGGCTATTGGACCTACCCCTTGCAACGATACAAGGGAATCGAACTTTTCTACAATACCTCCAAGGAGAAAAAACATTTTTTAGTAAGGAAGAAAACCGAGAGCTCAATCTTATACTGATCGACTATGAGCATCCGGAGAATAACACGTTCGAAGTAACAGAGGAATACTATCTCTTCAATGGCCAGTTTGCCAATCGGGAAGATGTGGTATTCCTGATCAACGGCATTCCGGTACTGGTCATTGAATGTAAGAATGCCACCAAGGATGAAGCCATTGCCATTGGGGTAGATCAACTAAGAAGGTACCACCGCGAAACACCAGAGTTAATGGTGCCTCAGCAACTATTCACTGCTACGGAAAGTATCGGCTTTTCGTATGGCGTTACGTGGAATACGATTCGTAGAAATATTTTCAACTGGAAGGATGAACAGATCGGCAATCTGGAAGCCAAAGTGAAATCGTTCTGCGATCGACACCATATACTCGACCTCCTGAAGAAGTTCATCATTTTTGCCGAGAAGGACGAAGAACTAAATAAATTTATCCTGCGCCAGCACCAGAAGACAGCCGTTGACAAAGCTGTGGAACGTGCGTTGAACCCAACGAAATCGAGAGGATTGATCTGGCATACACAAGGAAGTGGTAAGACCTACACCATGATAAAAACGGCTGAGTTGCTATTTAAAGCACCACAGGCCGAAAAACCAACGGTGTTGTTGATGATCGACCGGAATGAACTGGAAGATCAGCTATTGAAAAACCTAACATCCGTGGGCATCAACAACGTAGAGCCTGCAGATAGTATTCAGGCTCTGCAGAAACTACTAAAGAAAGATTATCGGGGCATTATTGTCAGTATGGTGCACAAATTCCGTGACATGCCTGCGAATGTTAATCTGCGAAAAAACATCTACGTGCTGATTGATGAAGCACACCGGACAACCGGTGGAGATTTGGGTAACTTCCTGATGGCCGCTATTCCCAATGCAACTTACATCGGCTTTACCGGGACACCGATTGATAAAACTGTTTACGGTAAGGGGACATTCAAAACCTTTGGAGTTGATGATAATCAGGGATACCTGCACAAGTACTCAATTGCAGACAGCATTGAAGATGGAACAACACTTCCATTGTTCTATGGAATGGCACCGAATGAATTGCTCGTTCCGAAAGAAATACTTGAGAAAGAATTTCTGAATTTGGCAGATGCATACGGAGTAAGTGACATAGAAGAATTGAATAAAATTCTGGAACGTGCTGTTAACACCAAGAACTTCCTAAAAGGTAAGGAGCGGGTTGAGAAGGTAGCGGAGTATGTTGCCAAGCACTACAAAGAAAATGTCGAACCTCTTGGATACAAGGCATTCTTAGTGGGCGTTGATCGACCAGCTTGTGCAATGTATAAGAAGGCGCTTGATAAATTTCTACCCCCTGAGTATTCAGCAGTAGTCTATACTGGGAACAATAATGACACCGAAGACCTCAAAGCTTTCCACAACGACATAAAAGTTGAGAAAGAAATACGCAAGAAATTCACCAAGCTGGACGAACTGCCGAAGATTCTCATTGTTACCGAAAAATTGCTGACGGGATACGATGCTCCCATTCTGTATGCCATGTACCTTGACAAGCCAATGCGTGATCATACCTTATTGCAAGCCATCGCACGGGTGAACCGCCCCTATGAAAATGAAGAGAAAGAAATGGTGAAGCCACACGGCTTCGTGCTGGATTTTGTCGGCATCTTTGAAAATCTGGAGAAGGCGCTTGCCTTCGATAGTGATGAGATCAACGCTATTGTCAAAGACATCCAACTACTGAAGCATCTCTTCAAAGCAAAGATGGAGAAGGATGTCCCTCCGTACTTAACACTGATACAACACAACTTTAACGACAAGGACACCGATAATCTAATCGATCATTTCCGCGATAAGTCCAAGCGCAAGGAGTTCTTTAAGTTGTACAAGGAAATTGAAATGCTGTACGAGATCATCTCTCCTGACAAATTCCTCCGGCCTTACATTGATACGTATGCTACCCTGTCGGCAATCTATCAGGTGGTGCGGAACGCCTACACGAAGCGTGTACAGGTTGACCGGGAATTCCAGCGTAAGACAAACGAGCTTGTGCAAAGTAAAATCGCGGGCACCTATCCCAATTTCGGGGAGGAGTTCTTAGAAATAAATGAGCAATCCATTGAGTACATCAAGAAGAAAAATGAAAATGACAACACAAAGGTCATTAACCTAATCAAGAGCATTGAAAAGATTGCTGACGAAAATTCAGACGATCCTTTCTTGATAGGAATCCGCGAACGAGCCGAAGTAGTAGAATCAAACTATGAGAGTCGCCAACTTTCAACACAGGAAGCACTTGACGAGCTAAAGAGAATTTATGAGTCGGACATCGAGCGGAAGAAACAACAAGCAGAGAAAGGGTTTGATGACCTCACGTTTTTCATTTACAAGACACTGCTCACAAAGGAGGCGAAGAATCCAGAAGAACTAACCAAGCAAATAAAAACTGAATTCGTAAATCACGCCAACTGGAAATCGAGTGAACGTGAACTAAGAGAACTGCGACAAGCTGTTTACTTTGCATTGATGTCTGAAGAAGACGACATCGACAAAGTAGCCAATCTGGTGGACGAACTATTCAATCAATTATTCATCACTTACAAGCTTTGAAATGAGGAAGTGGAAGGACAAGCAGGACTTCAAAGAATGTGTACATGAATACGCATCCAAAATGGATGTGAAAGTTAAGACGCTGGCGTTGCGCCCGATGACCAATAAATGGGCCTCCTGTTCTACCGATGGGAACCTGAACTTTAACAAAGACCTCCTCACCATCGACAGACAGTTGGGTGAGTACATCATCGTGCATGAGCTTCTTCACTTCAACGTACCCAACCACGGAAAGCTCTGGAAGAGTTTGATGAGGGCGTATCTGGGGGACTATGAGAAACTGGAAAGCAAACTGCGTAGGATTGCTACCGTTGAAGCTGGCCAATAATTATTCTCTTTTCGTCAGAAGGAAATTTCATCTTGATTGTAGTTTGAGCGTCTCGTATCCGCTTGGCACTTTATTTCGTGGTCAGTTAGTTTGAACTCTTCAGGTACCCTGAAGGGAAAGCATACAATATCCTGTCCGAAACGATTGAACATTTCCAGCAGCTCAAGAGTATAGTAATGAAGCAGGTGTTTTCTGATGCGCCAGCGGTAAAGTATTCTTCTATTTCCTTTGCTGTCCTTGATAGTCGCTGCCGGAAATTTATTAGTTCAGAATTGGTTAGATCACCAAGAAATGAATATGTGCTGGTCTCCATGTTGTATAGTTGGTTAGGTTTTACATCTCCCTCACACTATGGCGGTTGAGTGTTTTATTTTGTTTTGACGATTTTGAGGAATGAACCTGATGAGGTTTTATCTTCCACCATCGTTGTCTTCTTTTGTTCAGACCTGAGATAGTAGGTTGGCGTCTCTTTGATCTGCTCATTTTCATAATAATTACGATCCCACACGTGGGTGTACTTCTTAGGTGTTGACTTTTCCTGTTTCTTCTTTCCCTCCCCACCCATATAGCGGTTAAGGGCTTTGGTTGCTTCGAGCAATGAGCGAAAACCCTTATAGTAGTGCTTCTTGAACCCATCAATCTGCTTACTGACGTCTGCCCACTTTTTATAAACTCCCGGTCTCCTACCACGGAACACCACATAGCATGTGAATCTTTTCTCTTTGTTACGTATTGGTTTTTGATTATTCATGATTACTCTATTTACTGGTTATAGTCCTGCGTTTATTCCTTTTATGTTGTCACCAAAGGTTATGCTTTGGTTTTCGTTCCTTTCGTTTCAGTTCATGGATAAATCGGATAGCACGTTCCTTCTCGTATAGACATATCTCATTAAAATTCAGATCAGTATGTTTGGGTATCTTTTTTTTCCTTTAAGATTGGATAGAACCACTCTTCGTCTGGCAACCGAGGTCCACTGTCTCTAACAGCCAGGCTCATGAGGAAAATCTTGTATCTACGGTACCCTTCTTCATTGATTTCACAAAGCAGTGTCTTTATTTCGTTTCGGGTGATCTCAAAGTTGCAACGCTTGATGAGTTTGTGATAGGTAACTGTTCTGTTCAACTCCCCGTTCTGGTAAAGTGTCTTCGTAAGGATCGGGCTCCACGTGGTTATTAGTTCGCCTTCTATTGTCGTTCTGTTTGTGGCGGGCTGTGCTTTCTCCTCGTGGGCTGGGTGTTGCTGGTGTTCTCTTGTCATGGTAATGGTCGTTTAGGTTTGTCTTTTCTGTCGTATGATTGTTTATTTTTTTTCTTGTATGGTAGTATGGTACACACGCTTCTATGAAGCGTGTTCCAGACCGTTCCTTATGCTGTACTCCTTTCGGTTGGTAAAAATCCAGTCTCGATCACGGTAGTATTTGAGGAGATTTTTTGATAGGTTGACTCCAATGGGTGCAACGGCCTTGGAGTACTCTGTCCGGAGGCGATTTCTAAGCTCACCAGGCTTCCATGTGATCCTCTCTTTCGCTAATCGGGATAAAATTGCAACGTGCTTCTCATCACCGGTTTGTGTGAAGTCTCCAAGGATTTGTTTTTCCTTGGGTTGAAAATCGTGGTCATCTAAAAATGTGAAATTGCTGCCGTTATACTGAAACACAATTCTCCCGAACTCTTCACCACGGCAGCGGACAGGCGTGGCAATGAATGTGCCACGCCTTTTTTTCACCGCAAACACGGTTTCACTTTTAGCACTCCAAATAGCGCCTTGGTGTCCTTTAGCTTGGCGAGACAATCGACTCTCATGGGTCGTTACTACGACAAGAAAATTATGCCTATCAGCCAAGCCTAAAATTTTGTCCGTTAGTAGCTTGTTTTCTTCCTCATTGTTTACAGATGAAACCCAATCCCAAACCAAGTCTAAAATTACCAGGCCAATGTCAGGATGCTTCTTAATAATAGTCTCCAGTAGAAACATCATATCCAGAGGCTCCCAAGCACGAACACTAAACACAAGCAACCGCTCGTGCAACCCATCTTTAACACCAGCAAGCCTTGATATTTCCCTATCAAGTTTCCAAAGACCATACCTGTGGTCATCAGAATGTATGATTGCTGCTTTACGTCCATTTGATTCACATAGTATTGGTCCAAATGAACCATTCAGCCACGCGACCGAAAGGGAGGCATTTAATCTACCTTTCCCACCTTTATCTGAGCCATGATTCAATATTGCACTACGCGGATGCCCGAATGGAATCTCCTTATCGCCTTGCCTAATTCTGAAAAACGGACGCAATGGACTTTCACCATCACGATCGGTGATTAGTGATTTGTTGTACAGGGCTTCGCCATCGGGTGCGCCCGGAAGCTCAGTGCTCTCAAGTATTGCGTTTAGCTTATCCATTGTTTTGGTTAGGTTATTGCTTTTTTGATTTCTCTAAAAATTCCTTGAGATCGTCAGGGTCAATGCGAAAGGTGCGTTCCTCCAATTCAATTACAGGCAATCGCTTTTCGTTGAGAATCTTGAAAAAGGTGGGCTTTGAGATATTTAATACTGCCCGCGCCTGCTCATAGGTTAGCAACTGGCGTGCAGACTCGATCTTATACCTCTTGAGTAGGTCAGGAACTTCCTGATAGGCAATCTCCCGGAATGCCCGAAGGAGAAGTATTTTTATTATCCTGTAAAGCTGTAGTTCCACGCCTTGACCTTTTTGGCAAAGGACGGTAGATTAATAAGGTGAGGTATCAAAAGGTACCGCTCGGTACCCGTGGAGTAACCAATTATTGCATCGAAGCTTCGGAGACCTTTTCTTTATGTGGAAGGAGATAATGTAAGGATTTATTACACAGGATGCTCAGAAATGAAGAAATTAAAATTAGTGGTGCCAGCGTCAACCATATCACCTGAATTTGTCCAAGGGGGGTCTCACGCGACCTCACACAGGACCCGCAAAAAAAGAGGCCGCAGGAGACTATCGTCTTGCGACCTTCTTAAACTTCTCTGTGATCCCGCTGGGAACAGAATGCCAACACTAACTACCTCAGAATTAATGCTTTGTAACAACCTAAACTGGTAGGTAACCTACAGGGTCACCTGATCAAATTGGTGTCATTTCCAATCTCTTGAAGAACGAGTTCTTATTGTTAAAGATAAGAAATTTTAAGGTTTGATGAATGAAAAGAATGCAATCTGAATCACATTCTATTCATTCTTTCTAAGCAGAAGGATTTACAGAATTCCTTCATCTGCGAAAGAATAATATCCTTCACTGCTTAAGATAATGTGATCAAGCAACTGTATTTCCAGAAGCTTCCCGGCCTCTTTCATTCTTCTGGTCAGATCAATGTCTGCCTGACTTGGTTGTAGATTTCCGGAAGGGTGGTTATGGGCCAGTATGATTCCACTGGCTAAGCCCTTTATTGCGGCCGCGAAGATCAACCTGGGGTCGGCTACGGTACCACTGATTCCACCAGTTGATACCTGAAAAATCCCTAATACTTTATTGGCCCGATTGGTGAGCATCACTTTGAACTGTTCCACCAATTCGAGTTTTGTATCGTCCCATGTGGCCCTGAATATATCATGGACATCTCTGGAGGTGCTGATTTTTGGACGTTCGGAGGGTTTTACCTTTGACTTGTAGAGGAGCTGAATTTCGGCTACCTGATACAGTCTTGTTTCCTTTGTGTTTTCCATAATTGTAAGATTTAATTATGGTGCCCACATTGGCTTATGACGGAAGGCGCGGCGGCAATAGGCCTGAGCATATGCGCAAGGAGGAACGGAATAAATGGCCAAGGGGAGTAGGTTTGCGGGTTTATGCCGTAGTTCCTTGCCAGCATATTCCGGCATAGGCCTAAATTAGTACCGGAATTAATCTCAGTTATATTCCTATGGCTTTGCAAAATCAATCCTTGCTGTGCAATTCGAATTCATTTATGCATTATTACCTATGCAACTATAGGCCAAAATCTTCAGGTTCAGATGAATTATCCAGAAGCCTCCTTCAATTTAAAACTGGGAATAGCATGCATGTTGATGTCTGGATTGAGTGTGCTTTGCTTGAGCTTGAAAAAGCTAACTTTCAGAAGGGTAGTACCATTGTTCGGGCCCTAAGCCATCTGGAGCAGTCCGCAAGCGGCCATACGTCACTTGATCTACTTGGTAATGCATTGGCAGAAAAATTCCAACTTAACTACCTGCCCTCCTTGTTAGTGAAATCCGGTGTCACCGCAAAACTGACCACATTAAAACGCCAAGAAAGAGCAGAAGCATTAGCAGATCGTTATTCATTTGTGGGTAGTTCGGTCAAAGCAGTATTGCTCATTGATGACATTCTGACCACAGGTACCACCATGTGCACTATTGCAGATTCGATCCTAAAGATTTCGGAGACGTGTACGATTATGATCTTTACATTGGCTTTTACCAATAATGATAGTTTACTAAACCGTTCCCTGGAAAAAAGTATATTGTATAGACCTGAAATGCAAACTCTTTCCGTAGCAAGTGAGATACAGGAGGATTACACAGGAAGCGCAGACCTTCGAAAGAAGATCTTAAATGACGCTTTTAATTAAAGGATCACACCCGACCATTTTTTCCGACAAGCCACCCATGAGCATGTTGCGGGTTCTTAGTCAAGGGTGTCGATCTCCATATAAATAAAGTAAAACACAAGATCGACACTCGACATGGCCCTTGACTAAGGTTCCGCAACAGGCTTAATTTTGCTTGACGGATGAAATGGTCATCACGGTGATCAGGCCTGTAGAGAATACTCATTTAATGGTTTTCAAAACCAGCTTCTCTTTTGATAGCTGTATTATTTCATACTGAATAATTTCATCTTTACCTATGAAAATCAGACGGTTGTTCTCCAGTTTCCAGGATTGTATAATTCTCAGATTGCCGTCAAAGGGGGCAATGGGGTAGTTGATCAAGATGCCATCAGGCTTAATTTCAAAACCAGTTCTCCCGCGCGCTGGAGGAAACTCATATGAAGCGGGACGATATGTAACCAATTGATTTGCCGCATCGTCCTCTTCATATGAGTGAATCCAGTGCTCATACAATTCAGTCTTATCCTGATCGCGGGAGCTGATCTGATTACAGGCCAGTAAAAAAAGTATAAACACAAGATTGCTTGTAAACGACATATAATTTCCTTAACGACTATTTAGGTTTTTTCTTGAGTAGCCACCACAAAATTAGAACAATTATAAGTACCGCAAGTGTCCACATCCACCAAGGATATTTTGATTCAGGTTTGTCGGTATCCACTAAGCGTAATGCGTCATCCGATGTTTTTGGGTTGCGAATACTATATTCTTGCCCCCCAATGTGACGGTCTACATCTGAACTTGTGGTTGCAAATTGATCTACCACTACGCGAAAAGCTTTGTGTACTGCCCAGGGCAACTGCTTTTCAAATTGGAATGCCAATCGCATCGTTTCAAGCTGCCGGGGTTCGAGTTCAATGCCACCTATGTAGGCGCCACTTTTTTGCACTTCAAGAGTTAACTTATCACGGCTTTCAACAATACCTTCAGCTTGTTTTCCGCCTTTTTCCCACAAAGCATATAATCTCTCATTTAACGTAACCTTTATCTTTCCAATTTCTGTGAATGCTATACCGTGTTCATCCTTTTTGTCTGAGAACACAAAGCGGACATTCTTCATTCGCTCTTTATCCATATTTCCAATTACGATGGCCGCTTCACGCATTCCTGAAGAGGGGATCACATCAATATTTTTCCAGACGATGTTGTTATTGTTCTTGACATAATTCCACAGGTTGCCGGTGCCGTCTGGGGAGGTAAGTCCAAAGTCTGGTGCAGCTGATGTTTCAATGCGCGCGAGTAAGCAAAAGTGGCCCGCGTCTGCTCCCATTGCAGCATAATCTGAAACGCTAGGTGTATTCCAAGTAAAATGGACTATTTCTGCAGAAGAACCAGTAACCGTAACTGTTGCTGTGCCAATTTCACCACCCATTACCGGAGGTCCCGGGATTGATCCATCCCAAGGGGCAGGCCATGAGAGCGATGGTGAGGCCTTGGCCCAAAACAACCGTACAGTTGCCGTTCCATTTGTTCCGCAAACCTGATTACGTACACGTACATACACATGGTTAATTGAATTGGAGATCGGATTTTGGTGTTGCTGGATAGTAGTGCCAGCAGCATTTCTTATCCAAATATCTTCACTCACGTACATTATGGCAGAAGTTGTATTGGGCTCGGTTCCGGGATCGTCCGGCATATCTTGGCTCCACAGATCAGCCACACCACCGGATGATACGGGAATCAAGGCGTCACTGGAAAGTAGGCTGGAACGGGCTCCATAAATACAGGCGTCTACGCGCTCTCGCTGCCCGCTGGTAAACATATACATGCACGCATCATTTACGTAATCCATGTAATTCATCCATTGGTCATTGTTATCGGTGGGTGTTTCCGTACAGGAATTCAATGTGCTGGTCGGACATCCGGAGTTTGGGCCGGAGGTTGGAGGAGTGTCACAAACCAAGTCTCCGCTAGTGGCACAGGTAGTGGCTGTATTACCAAAACATCCGAAGAAATTTCCATCAGGTTGAAACGTATGGAATAAATTGAAATAATGCCCGATCTCGTGTGTGGCTGTTCTGCCCAGGTTAAAGTCTCCGGATGTGTTACCAAATGCCGTATGGGTGACTACGATGCCATCTACATCAGCCGGAAAACCTGGAAAGGAGGAGTAGCCCAATACTCCGCCTTGCAGATTGCAAACCCAAATGTTCAGGTAACGATCAGCGGGCCATGCATCAACTCCTCCAGTTGCGTTTGATTTCACGGGATTAAAACTGAGATCCGTGGCTTGAGCCATAGTTGTCGGAGAACTGAAAGAGGTGACGGTCGTATTTCTACGTGTAATGCCTGTAGTAGGATTGCAGTTTGGGTCGCGCACCGCTAATTGAAATCGTATTTGCATATTAGACGCAACGCCTTCAAATTCTGCGGGGACACTGGTTGCATCAGCATTCAATCGCTGAAAGTCAAGGTTCAATCGTTCAATCTGTTGATGTACTCTGGCGTCCGGTACGTTTTCCGTACTGGTGCGCCAAACAATGTGAACGACTACTGGAATGACTATTGGTGTAGCACGATCGAAATCACCGAAGAAACGATCACGCTTATCCTGATTTTTTAGATTCTTAATGTATTCTTGCGTAAACTTTTCCAATTGTTCGTATTGGGTTTGATCCAATCCCTTATAATGGTTTATCATATCTCCAAAACCATATTCATTGGCACACTTTCTTTGTGGAGGTTTTTGCTGAGCGGAGGCATAGATAGAACAGGTGATCATCACGATCATTTGCAGGATTGTGAGGATGTTTTTTGAGTAATACATAGGAGTGGGTTTTTACTTTTTGCCTACTCTGGTATCAGTTTTCGGCTTCCCTGATTTTTCTTGTTGTTAATCGATGGTTATCCCAATGTTTCTGTGGTAATTTTCAGTTTTTAAGGATGCGTTTACTTGACCTCAATACGGTTTGTGAGGTTGTAGGACAATGAAATGAAAAATGAGCCCTTAATGACTTTTTCAGTTATATCACTGAGATTCAAATCTGAGTTATAGATCCCGTTATTTTGATAGATTGACTTGAGGCGACTGACCGGAAGAAAACTCACGCCCGCACAGAACATTATCTTTTGGTGTTTACCTAAGATTAGTGTAGGTCCAAGGTAATAACTCGCATTTAGTGTTTCATCTGGTTTAAACCCTGCGCCCACACCCATCATGATTCCCCAGTTGACTTCTGTGCCGCTTCGTCTGTAGGCATGAAACATGGCAGCCACCGCGGGAAATATCACGCTTCGGTTTTTACTTTTGGTCAACATAATTGTGGAGTCTGTTTCATTTTGCAGATTGTATCTGTAATCCACCGCATTTCTGCCCATTGAGAATGTTGGCCCTACACTAAAATCAGCTTTCCATCCGCGCCGCGCTGGAACTTCAATTGCGAAGGATTTGCCTAACGAAAAATTCATCAGGTCACTGACCCGGACTGGTTTTGTTGTTACTTCGAAACGGACATAATCCCCGTCCACCTGAATAGGTGGACTGGTTACTTCAAACGAAAGTTGGTTATCAAGGGCCCTGTATAAGATGGATAATTCACTAATCATTTTTAGAAAATCTTCATCACTGAGTTTGTTATAGCTTGCATTAATCAACCCATAGATTTTCTCGACTAGTTTTGTTTTCTCCTCCCATTGCTCTGTTGCCCCGGCTGCTATCAACGCAGTCTGATACAATGTGTTGATTTGCGCATAATGCGCATTAAAGGCAAGGAAATCTGCTTTCATGGTCTGTTCTGTAGCCAGAGAAGGAAGTTTGTTTTTCATCTCAGCATGATTACACCATTCCTGTTTGGAGATGTTAATGAGATCAATGCGACTAAATTGAATGGTGGCTATCTTCTTGGCCAGATCCTGATATTTCCTGGAACTTTCCAGCAATTGATTAAGTACCTGCTCAAATTCTTCAAGCTTTTTTTGTTTAGCTTTAGCTAGCTGCTCGTCTTCTTTTCGGACCCATTGATCGATTTGATTCTCGGCATTTGCGGACTCATACTTGGCTGCTTCATGAAGACGGTCCAATTGACCGACCCCCTCACTGGTTTCAGAAAGCGCGCGTTGAATTTCATCTTTAGAAGTTCCTTCAGGCAAGCGGAACAATACCTGTAACTCGGATGGCACGGGTGTGGCATAATTGATGTTCTTCCCTTTTATTTCTACCTCATAACGAAAGGTATTTATGTTGACAATTTTTAAGACGACAAACTCGCTGGTTGGTATAGGCTTTATCTTATCCTGGAACTTGCCAGTGCAGTAATCATAGGTAATTTCTGTTTGACCAAAGCCAGTAATCGGTAACAGGAGGCATATAAGGATGGCAATCAATAAGTGAAATTTGGTTGTTTTCATTTGGGTGAAGTTTGGTAGGTGTTACATATGAGATTAATTGTATCCTAATCCCCGTTTTTCCAGTGCGAGACGGGTTACGTGAGGAACAATAGGAAGGTGATACATTTGATTTTGTATGATGTGGAGGTTATAGGAATAAGTCCCATAAAATCTTTAACAACCCTTAAAATCGGCCTGTTTCTGAGTGGTATACAGTAAACTGAGGATTAGTTTTGGTGAGCGCCGCAATCAGCAAAGGCAAGTTAATCGACACGGGTTCACCAAAATGATTGGCATTATACCCGAAGGAATTGCCACAGAACCTTTTTTTTGGTTTCATGGATAAGGTGTAGTTGGTTGGACAGTTTTTTTTGAACTGCCAGCAGTTTGTTCAATGTATCAACTGCCTTTTCGTATGCTGCTTTTCGGTTTTCGATCCGGATATGTGTATTTCGGATGATTGTCTTCAATTCTGGAAGCCTTAGGAAAGGAATCACCGAACCACATAGATGGGGTTTGAAATACCCGCATTGCCACAGTGCGGAGCAAAGCCAGTACAATAGTTGTTTCTCATGTGGACATTTGGTGATGATCACAAAGCAGTTTGGGCACGGTTTGTCCATTGGTCTTCCTGCATTGTTGCCTTTTGATAGCACGAAGAAATGGTTTCCGCGGTAGGTTCGATTCATTCGATGTGTTTTGATTAGTACTTGCATAGTCCACGACATTTTTATTTTGCCTTTGGGCTATGCGATCAACAAGGATTAGCGACCTCACAGGCTGGTGGAGCTGGTCAGGCAAGGAGGAAAGGAATAAATGGAATGTGTGCGGGGGGAGGTTGAAGGGTTTATGCCGGAAATTCCTTGTCTGACCAAAGCAGTGGGGATTGTGCAAAGCCAGCCTTACCTTTGCTAAACACTTTTTGAGCGAACAGAAAAATAAAAATGACGGGGATATGCAGAATAAGAAGACCAAGTCAGAGGGAGGAATCAATGAGTGGAATCTTCCCCGCACCATTGAGTACAAAAGGCTGCCTTTAAAGACAGCCTTTTGTAAGAGTACCTTGGGAGATTATACCCCAATCCCTTTACGTTTTGAACTTTTCTTGTTCTTCTTCGTCTCACCTTCTTCGTCTACGTCCTGCTTTTGTGTTTCTTTCTTTTCCTGGGATTTGTCCTGATCGGGTTTTTCTTTTCGTTCGATTCCCTGATACTTTTTCTGCAGGTTGGCATCGTAGACATCAAGGCTTTTGTACTGCGGATTGGCGGCGATGTACATTTTATCTTCTCCGCCTTCACGCGCAAAGGTGACCTGGGTTAGGTTGCCTTTTTCCAAGGACTTCATGACCTTGGTTTTCTCATCTGGGTTGAGTTGTTCCTTGATCGGATATTTGGCCAGCACCATTTCCAGGTCATACCCGTAGCCTGCATGGTATTGCTTCACCTTATAGTTGTCGTTCTTATCCTTCTCCTCTTTAAATTCAAGTTGGAGCCATGCATTGTAGGGTTGGCCTTCCTTGGTGGTCAGGTCTTTGTTGACAGCCCGCCCACTTAACAAGTTATAAGCTTCCTTGGCCGTGATCCCTGAATTTTTGTTGATGTAAAACGTTTGGGTTTTTTCCTGTGCCGGATCATCGTGTTTCAAGGTAGCTTGGTAGCGGTTGAGGAAGTACATGTCGGTCTGATCCGACTTTTTAAAGTCCAGGGTGTAGTCCACTTTATCCTTGATGTTGTCTTTGTTGAATTCACCAGTCAAATGGAGTTTGAACTCCGCGGGTTGCTCCTTGATCTTGTTTTCAAGATCAGCGTTAAGTTTGTCGCCAAAGCCTAAATACTTCAGGCCTTCTTTGAGAAATTCAAGGTTCTTGACATTCATGATTGTATTGTTTAATTAATGGTCAATAGTCGTTAGTTCATAGTTGTCAGGACTCATGTAAATTTTGTGAAGCGGTTATTCAATCAGCTTCGCCTTCACAATGGTCTTGTTCTTGATGGAGAGGTTTATGTTTCTTCCTCCATTCTTTTCAAACATTTCAATCACGAGCCGTTTGGCATCGGGAATGGTAAACTTACCTAAGGCATACACAATATCCTGTGTGGACTTGCCTTTGACCCGTTTGTCCTCACCAAAGACATAGGCAGGCTCTACATCAACTTCTTGGGAGGCTGTCCGTTTCACCTTCACCTGGTCGCGAATGAAAAACCTTATAAAGTCGACATCGTAATCGATGTTAGATTGGTTTCTTAACTGCAAATGAAAAAAAATCATATTGTCCTTGATATGAATGCTGCTAAGCCTAAGGGTGATCTTGTATTGTTTTTCCCGCAGTGGCTTCAAAGGTTTTTTTGCCCTGATGATCGCCTGGGAAAATCGCTCCATATCAGACTCTGTCATGTCCGTCTGAAAGATCAAAGCCTCACCTCCCGAATTAGCCGAGACAGTACCTGCCTCTCCACAGCGGGAAAGGGGAGTAATGGCTAAAGTCATAACTTGTTGAGCAGGTGCTTTTGCAAAACGGATCGCAAATTCATGAATGGCTCCATCTGCTGTAATCACCGTAAGGTTTGTTTCCGGAAAATTCTCACGTGCGGCTTTAAGTTGAAGTACATTCTCCACACCTTTGGCCTTTTGAGCAAGCACGTCACGGCTTCCTTTATCAACAGATTTAATCACAGCGGGAAAAATTATACTGGAAGTCTTGTTGTAAGTAATTTCCAGCGAATGAGACTCAATGGTCGATTGTGCATCCGAGCGCCCAGCCATGCTGAGGCAGATGACGACAAGTAACAGATACATTTTGGTAAGCATATTAATTGATTTAATAGTTAGTTGAACTTCTAATCTAATAGGATAAGGCCCCACGGCCGTTAAGCCGTCGGGAAGCTGCTTTCGGTAAGCGGTTTACTTACAGCAGAAAAGTCAGGAGCGGCCAGAAGGGTGCTACCGTTGCGACCGCTGTTGCGAAGAGTGCACCAAGAAATGCGAACATATTCTTATGGTTTAAAAAACATTATTCAAAATTTACGTAACCTATTTAAAGGCAGATGACCTGCTTACCGGGTAGCTACACCGGTAACAGTAGATCGAATCCGGATTCATTTACCGCCTGCAACTGTATGAGGACCGACAGTAAATTTCCTCACACACAAAATTCATTGGTTTAGAACCTATACTTTGTCCATAAGCAGAATCTGGTATCCCGCCTTTACCGTCACTTTCACCAGCTTTGCCTTTTTGCTGAACAACCCTTTTGCCGCTTCAATGCCTGCACTGGCAGCTTGCTGGCCGATGGTTGGATCAAGTGACATCAACTGAATGTTCTGCAGGGCATCATCGCTGGCTTGTTTGGCGGCATCCCGCGTAATGGCACCGGGAATGTAAATACCTTCCAAGCCATCGAGGTCGTATACAGAAAGCGAAACCGGAAGCAATGAATTACCCGAACGAATCGAATTGATCTCAATGGTCAGTCGTTCTCTATTGATGCCACACGTGCCATAGATAAACTGATCTTTTGGAATCACTTTTCCATGGATTGTCACTTCATTGAGCAATCGCATCTTGACGGTTGCACCCGTCACGAGTTCCTGCGTGTCGTGAATGATGGCTTCAATGGCATTTCCCACTTCCGGTTGCAATTGAAGATCATCCTCCAATCCATAAAAACCATTCTGAATAGCGCGTGATACAATCAGTGTTTGCATGGACAGTGCGCTATCAACCGACATGTTTGGAAATAGCGTGGAAGACTTTTGTGGGATAAGTGAAATGTTATCGTTCGTATTCACTGTTTCAACAGAAAATGCATTTTCTTTCCGCTGCACCGTTTGGGCTCTTAGTTTTTCTTTCACGCGTTCAGGATGCTGAATGTCGAGTATCTTTTCCAATACACTCTCGATCTGTTGCATTTCAGGGTCGGATTCACTGCCACCCTGCATCATTTCCATCATCTTCTCCAAACGATCCACGTCTGCCGTAAACTGTAGATCGGAAGGCGCGTCTGATTTCCATTGCTGATTGTTTGTTGACTGTGAATTGGCTGTCTGTGCGGATGTCTTATTGATTTCTGAGTACAACTCCTGCAGCTTTTTGTTAACCCGATCTTCGTTGGGATCATGTGCAAGTCTTTCCTTTTGCTTGAAGGAATCGATAAGCTTGTTGTCCTTCTTTACCGTATCGACCTGCGGTCGCAATTCCTGCCGGGACTTAAACGCAATCAGGTCAAAATACGGATCGCTCTCACGATCTTCTCTGTATTTAGCTGAGTCCCGATCAGCGGTCTCGTATAGACTCAGCTTATCCCATATCTCCTTCTCATCAAAATGCGCATCCGGCAATGTGAGGTTCAAACCTGCAAAGTCCATTGCAGTTGCCTGTGCCGGAACACCCTGCCCACCGCCAAGCGCCCAAAAGATCATGGTGAGGAACGGCAGTACCAATAGAGGTAGGACCATAATGAATTTCCGCTTCTGTAAAAATTTCTCTGAATGTGGTTTCATCGTTGTAGTGTTTTATGGTTAAAGAAATATCCAGGGCTTTAATCCCTTGCTTTTCTGAGGAATGAAATGAAGCTTCTTTTTGTAGTCGTCAAGCTGTTTTTGTGAAATGGCTTGCCATCCGTTCGCCTGATCATACCGATTTTGTGTGTATTCAGGGTTGCGGTTCATATATACCTGGTCATTTTTGTCCTTCGCCAGATAAAATGATTCAAACTCATCATTGATTTCACCTTTCATCTTGCCGATGGGTGTAAGTAGTTGTCTGTTGGATTGTGACTGCATTGTCGTGGTGCGATTGACTAGTAGTAATGCTTAATAAATTCATTCAGGCTGTCACGCAATCCCGGATGTGCTTTCATGAGGCTGTCGAGTTTCAGGTGATCACGGGATGAACTCAACTTCTCAACCAGTTCTTTGAACCGGATCATCCGGTTGTACTGCTCCATGATACTACGTTCGGGATCGGTAGTGACTGCGTTTTCTTTCGGATGAATGTCCGCAGGTGTTGTGATCTGCTCTACCTTCAACGAGGGTGAGGTTTCGTTGCTTTGGAGTGAGCGTATAACAAGCATCACACAAACCATACTGGTCAGGATACCCATAGCAATCAACCCTTTCTTCTTGGCTGCATGTGAGAACGGATTGATCCATTCATTGAGCTTGTCTGCGACTGATTGACCTGCCTTGGCAAACCAGCCCTTTACTTTTTCCTTTGTCTCTTTCATTATCTATATTTTATTCGTTGTTCAATTAATTTTTAAGGCACGCAAGAATGCTAGCGCATTTCAGTTTTGATGTCTTTGTTTTCAAGCGTGTTCCACTTTTCAATCAGGAAGCCATGCGGGTTGTGATCGGATCGTGACACGTTTCGCAAGTAGCCTTCCGTCACCAGGCTTCTTGTCACAATCGAAGTAGTCCGGATTAGTTTCTGATGGGCATGACACCGGAAATAGAATGGGTACATTTCGGTATCGATGCGAATGCTGTCAATGCTGATCTCCTGGCTGATGTTACCTGAAATGATATTGGAGTAATAGCGATTCTCTTTCAGGTTATCGTACTGGCGTTTCGCAGACTCATCCGCGAGGTACAAGGCTTTTTTTATGTTGGCCTGAATGACTTTTTCGTCAGGATCAAGTGTAAAGAAATGAAAATGAAACATCCGCACATGATCGCGGGCTTCCACAGGGATGTTGTCTTTCCTTTCTGCCGACCATGCTTCAAGGGCTTTACCGTTGGAAAGAATGTAAATCCGTTCTTCGGCTTCCCGAATCAGCGCGAAGCTTTTATAGATCGTAAAGCAGACTGTACCTACACAGGCAACAATCAATACAAGGGAGAATAACCGGATGTGCTTGAAGGCGGAGTCGATATTTCGGAGTTGGTGGAACATAGTTTAGTCGATAGTCAATGGTTAATAGTCTATGGTTTAGTTGTTAGCTGCAAGCTTCTAGTCGCCCTAATGGGTATAATGCTTTTAGTTTTAAATTCATTATGTTTTACCAGAGAGTTTGTCGTGCATGTAGCCTTGTCCGGGTTGGGTTTCGGTCATTTTCGGGTCTTGGGTTTGAACATTTGGCTGATTTGCACTTCCGCTTCCGAACAGGCTTACCATTGTACCTGCTGTGGCAGTAGCAGCAGCGACTGTTGTTGTCGTAGCGGTGCGCGCACCTCCTGTAAAAACATTGGAGGCTTTGTGCAGCAAAGCATATCCGCCACCGGCATGAACAATGTAGTTCGCAACACTTGGCACGGTAAAGTATCCTACAATGCCAATAACCATGAAGATGAGATATGCCGTGTCCGTTGCACTGAAGAATGTATCACCGTAGCGAATCACCTGTTGGATGTCTACCTTCAGCATGTTTTCCTGTATCTTACCAATGATGGCGCCGAAGATGTTAGCCACGGGGAGCCACAGGAATACACTGATGTACCGCGCAATCCAAACAGTGAGTGTGTGCTGGAATCCATCAAAGACGGCAAAACCAAACACCAACGGCCCAAGAATGGCAAGCACGATCAGATAGAATGTGCGAAGTGTGTTGATACTGAGCGCAGCCGCCTCATATAATATATGGAGTATTTCGCTCATCCATTGCTTAACCGAGTTCTTGAAATTGTAGGCCGCTTTTGCCATGGCAAACTTGATGTCGTTCCCAAGCCCATCAAGCATACCTTCGGTAGCCCCACTCGGATGAGTATAGCGATACCACTTGTCACGATCACCCGCACCATCGGCTCCCACGTAAATCTGCCAGGCAGGTGTCTTTTTGATTGCTTCTTCTTTCAGTTTGAGTAAATAAGCAATTGCATTGTTGGAACCCGTTACCATGGCGGCCGTTCCTGTAACGGTTGGTTTCAGCACCCCATTCATCAAGGCGATTACCCAAGGAAAAATAAGAATGCAGAAACCCAGGGCAAACGGACGCAACAGCGGATAAAAATCTATTGGTTCCGCGTTAGCGAGGTGCCGCCACACGCGGGATGATATATACCACAGCGCTGCAAAGGCGGCCAGCCCTCGTCCAACCCCGATCAGTTTGCTGCACAGTGGCAGCATGTCATTGTATAGCTGATCCAAAACACTTTGCAGGCTGTGGATTTCTCCTGCGAAACTCTGAGCTTGTAAAACGCCAGGCAAAAAGAGCACGAGGAGAAATACCCTCATCCCAACCCTTCTCCCGAAGGGAGAAGGGCTTACTTTGAAGATTCTATTAAATATTTTCATAACTGTCGATTCAGTTTACACCGTAGAGTTTACGCATGGTTTCTACATCGTTGCGTGAACGAGCCCGTTGGACGGCAAGGAGTTGTGTATTGTTGTTGAAGGTTCTCAGGAAGATGAGTTTATCCTCCATGTCAAAGAAAATCCTGTCGATAGTGAGCATGCGTTCATCATCGCTCATCGAGAGTTTCGTAGCGGTGATGATCATCATCAGTTCATCGATGTTTCGAAGGGAAGCATCGAACAGAAACTTGTACACATTAGCCAGGTACTCGATCTCCTCTATTTTGAAATTGGGGTCTTGCCGGAAACGGTTATAGGCGTGTTTATATTCTCGCAGCAACAGTTGCTGATACTCTATAATAAAGGGAATGCGTTTATAATTCCGTATGGACGGATTGACCGCCATCAGCCCATCAATGAACAGTTGATGTATTGTGTAGTTTCCCTGTGCGATGTTCTTGATCGTGGTGTAGCCTTTGTCAAGGATCTTATAGCCCTTGTACATGTTGTCCAGTATCTCTTCGAGTTGGCGGAGCTTCTCCCAATTCAATATGAGTTGTTGTGCCTCTTGGCTCTGTGCCCACACACCTGCATGGGTGAATACAAATACAAATCCAATCACGAGGAATTTTTTCATGGCTTTATATATTGATTTCATAGTATTTGCGTGTTTGCTCAATTGACCGTTGCTCACGTTCACGTTCACTTGCCATGATCCTGACATCCATGTCGAATGACTTTACGAATGCATGTTTGTCCAGCATATCATCATACAGTCTGTCAATACGCATGAGTCGTTCATCGTCTTTCATTTCCATCTCATTCGACCGAATGATCATCAGTAATTCCGAAATGGAAGCATCCGATAAAAGCATCATGTTGGAATACACAGCCGCGACATACCGGATTTCTTCTGGTGTGAAATGTTCGTTATCCCGGCAGAAATTGTTTACCCGTTTCATGTTCTGCATGATATAGACCTGGAAGGCAATGATGTCTACGACCTTCGCTGAATTTGCGATATGCGGGTTAACGTTCTTTAGCGATCCAAAGAAGTCACGGTGCAAATTGAAATCACCGTTCTTGATGTTATGAATCGTGGTCAGTCCTTTATCGGCAATCTCATAGCCTTTCTTCAAGTAGCCGAGGTAAACCCTCAGTAAAGCGATCTGCTTCACGAGGTACTTCTTCTGGGTCTTCTTTTGTTTGAACCATTCGTCCCATGTTTGAGCCGGTGCATTGGTGCTCAATAATATTCCCGTTATTACGATCAATAGATATTTCATAGTTCTTCTTTTTTAAAGTTTCAGACTTCTCTTTTTCTGCCCCACCAATGCGTTCGCCTTTTCGCACGTGGGAACATCTTCGTTTTTGTTCGGCCTCAACTCCACACGTTTAATTGTGCCGAAACGATTGGCACGTGTCACCTCCATTTTGTCCACCCGGAATCCCAGCCATGGGTCGTACTTCATTTTGAAATCACACCTCACATGAGGCCTTTCTTCATCTTTCCAGTGAGAATAGGTGGTGAGGTAGAATTGAGGTACGTGCGTCTGGCCCTGAAATGTTTCCAAGAGGTGCGCATACATTGAATCTTTCAACTTGCCGGGATGGGCGCTGTTGCACAAGAAATGACCATCGTATCCCTTCGCCTTCATCAGCGTTTCCAATTCGTCAATATGTGCGCGCAACCTTTTCATGCTCTTATTCCAACCCGTAGAGTTTTTTGACTGTAAGCACTTCGTGTTCGTCCTTCGCGCGGTTCATGCTCAGCTGAATATTTTGGTTGTTGAACTGCTGGAGATCGGCATAATTTTGTTCGATCTGGTCACCTGCCTTGTTGATGATTTCCAGTCGCTTGCCATCGGTCATTTGCGTCTTAAAGGAATTGATGACCAATACTATCTGATCAAGGTTGTACACACTTTCATTCAGAATACCCGTGTACACGCGATACATGTAATCAATCTCCGCTCTTGTGAAATGTTTGTCCTGGTTGATCATGCGCCAGGTAAAGCGATACTCGTCCACTATCTGCTCCTGCCGTGCCAGTATCTGGCGGATCCGTTGGTAGACGGCAATGGTGTTGCGTACCTTCCACAGTTCATCGTAGTATTTCCGGTACAGTTCGCGTTGACGTTCCGTCCAGTCTGCAATTTCATTTAGTTTGAGTTGCGATAGTTTGTTTTCCAGAACTTTGGCTGCGTTCTGCAGCGCAATAGTTTTGTTCTGGAGCCGCTGAATCATCAGGTCAACCGCCTTGATCACTTTCTTTATACCTTCCTGAATGATTTTTGCGATAGGTATGGCGGCCCGTGTTTCCTGAATGGGTGCTACCGTAAACATTAGGGTGCCCATAAGCAGGATGAAGAATATTTTTCTAAAAGAATTCATAGGTATTTGCTTTAAGATTTTTGGTTACGTATTTCATTGGCGAGTTCAGCTATCCCTCTGCGGATGTCACCGCTCCACTTTTTGGCATAGGCCTGTACTTTTATTTTTTCTGATTCTTCCGTAGTGTAGGCCAAGTATTCTTCAAGCGATACCTCTGTCGCGTACACCTTGGACATCATACCTCCCAGACTGATAAATACTTCTTTGTATTTGCGGGTAGGATCGTTGGCTTTGTTGATTGAGAGCACAAGTGCTTTTTCTTTTTCGGTGAGTCCGAGTAATTCCTGTATCTGATCAAACTTGTTCTGGTACTTTGACTGATCGAGTAAAATCTTGCAATCGGAATTGTTGATGATCGCCTGCTTGACAATAGGCGAACTGATAATGTCTTCTACTTCCTGTGTCACCACAATCGCCTCGCCATAAAACTTGCGGACGGTCTTGAACAGATACTTGATGTATTCGGCCATTCCTTCCTTGGCAATGGCTTTCCATGCTTCTTCAATCAGAATCATCTTGCGCACACCTTTGAGCTTACGCATCTTGGAAATGAAAACTTCCATAATTATGATGGTAACTACCGGAAAAAGGATCGGGTGATCTTTAATGTTATCAAGTTCAAAGACAATGAAGCGTTCACGGAGTAGCTCAAGATTTTCACGGGCATTCAACAGGTAGTCGAATTCTCCACCTTTGTAATATGGACGGAGCACGTACAGGAAGTTTTCAACATCAAAGTCTTTTTCTTTTACGCGATCTTCTTTTAGAACGGCAACAAACTGTTCTTTCAGAAATTCGTAAAATGTGTCGAAGCATGGAAATAACTCCTTGTTAGCTTCTAGATGTTCATAATACATCTTGAGTGAAATCGACAAGGCCACATACTCGGAGCGGTTGAATGTTTCGTCATCTTTTTTCCACAAAGCCAGGAGCAGCGTTTTGATGCTTTCTTTTTTCTCCGTATCGAGCGTGTCACCCTGGCTGATGTAGAACGGATTGAAGCGGATCGGGTTCTTTTCATCGTAGGTGAAGTAGTACCCATTCACCAGATCACATAGTCCTTTGTAGGAATGGCCTACATCCACGAGCACGACATGGGTGCCTTGTTCATAATAGGAGCGGACCATGTGATTGGTGAAGAAGGATTTACCTGAACCCGAAGGGCCAAGGATAAATTTGTTCCGGTTGGTGCAGACACCTCGTTTGACGGGTTCATCGGAGATATCCACGTGGACAGGCTTACCGGTAAGCCTGTCACCCAACCGGATGCCGACAGCACTGGGCGATGACTGATAAGTAGTCTCAAGATTCAAAAAGCATGTAGCCTGTTCAGTAAACGTGTCGAACGTGTCATTCATTGGAAAGTCAGCTTCGTTCCCCGGAAGCCCAGCCCAGAATATCTGTGGCGCTCCATCTGTTTCCTGCCGGGCGATGGCATCCATTTGAGCCAGCGCGGATGAGACCTGAGTCTTGAGTTCTTTGAGTTCGGGTTTGTTGTCCGTCCAGAGCAGTATATTATAGTGTGCCTTAACCGGAAGTCGTTGTGCTGAAATGGCTTCATTCAGAAAATCATTGGTCGCATCCCGACTGATGGCATTCTCTCTGGAATATGTTGCCAGCGACTGTAGTCGAAGACGTTTGCTTTCGAGTTGCTTGATGGTCTTATGGGCATCCTCGATGAAGATGTATTGATTGAAGATGTGATCGCAGGAAAGCAATTGTCCGAGCGGTGAGGCAAAGCCTACGCTGAACTTGGTCTTGTCAGTAGAAAACCGGTCATAGTTGATTCGTGAACCACACAATGACGGAAGGTCTTCCACATCGGAGAGCGAGTACAACTGACAGTGCGCGTCACCGATCTTCAAATCGTCCTTGAAATGAATATCCTTGATCACTGCCGGAGCGGTTTCGGAAAGGAGGAAACAATAGCGTTCCAATAAGCCGGGCCTCACCTCCGTCCCCTCTCCGGAGGAGAGTGGGGCAATTTCATTGTCTGTAAGTCTTTTCAGTTTGACAAATCCACTATCCTTCAGTATCCTCTCGAATTGCCCTGCACCATCAAAGAATTCCTGCATACGTTGTGGATTCATTGTCCCTTCCGGGACGATACTGGTGCGAATGAGGTTTGAGAAAATGGAACTGGACGGTTTTCGGTTTGCAGCCTTCCGGGTCAGCATGATGTAACACGAGTGATCTAGGTATGGACGTTCATTGAAGAACCGTTCACTTGATCTGGAAAGAAAGGACAACTCGTTACTTTCAAAGTCCGGCTTGTGCTTCCTTGACAGAAACCAATCCTGTTTGTGAAACACCGTTTGGTTGGGAAGAACCTTGATTGCTTTTACCAACACCTGGTGAAAGGCTTCATATTCTTGATCTGATAAGGTGAATATCTCCGGGAGTGTAGCCTTATAAGCAATCGTGATATCGCCCTGCTTGGAGAGAATGCAATCATCTTCCACTTTCCAGATGGGGAATACCTTTTCAAATGATATCGGGTTTGCCATACAATTACTTACGGAGTTTTGTGAAGGATATTCTTGTAGTGCATTTGATAAAGTCGGGAATGCTGCGGCAGGCCATCTTTTTGAGTAGTCCGTGCTGGCCGTATTTATCACTCATGCGATAGACGAACATGAACAAGCATGTTCCAAGTATCGCTGTAAGCGCCAGGCAGATGAACATATTCACTCCGATGATGTAGAGTACTGCAAAGAGGATCAACAGGCCGATGAGTCCGATCGCGAGATATGCGATGTACTGCGCCTTGAGGCCTTTGAACTCAATCGGCTTGTTGATCCCCTTGTTGATTTTGTATACGCTTGCCATAAGCCTCACCTAACCCTCTCCGGAGGAGAGGGCTTTTTAAGTTTAGAGTCCGAAAAATGATCTGAGTACGGTAGCGACAATGACCAGGAAGACACAGCTTCCAAACCATGCGGCTGCAACCTTGCCCGTGTCGGGATCACCGCTGTTCCATTTCTGATAAACTTTGACGGCTCCAACGAGTCCAAGCACTGCCCCGATGGCATACATGAGGTTTGTTCCCGTGGTGAAGTAGCTGCGTACACGCATAGTGGCTTCGTTGATACCTGCGTTGCCGTCTTGCGCTTCCGCTAATGTCCAGGTGATGAGATACACCAGTATAGCAAGGCCAAATGCCTTACCTTTTGTGATTGTGAATTGGATTACTTTTTCCATAAGATATTGTTTTGTTGGTTATTGATGATCATTTATTGCAGTCCACCATGAGTTGATCTCCTGTTGATCAAAGTGATGTGTATTTGTGTTTTCACAGGACTCATAAATGAACTGGACTATTTGCGGCTGGAAATGTGTTCCGATAAACTGCGGATAGTTAGAGATCAGTGTTTTGAATAGAGACACTCCTTCTTCCTTTGTGCCGAGTGTGATTATTTCCGAAAGTGATTTGATTTCGGCTTGAATGGCAATGAAGTCATCCAACAGAAGTTCTTCTCTTAGATCAATGACGGTGACTGGTTCTTCATCCTGAAGTAATGGCGCAACATTCAGTTCATCCACGTTTGTTACTTCTTCACGTGGAACAATGCTTTCACTTCCTTGCTCGTATCGAGCCATGCCCATTAGTGAATTGGATTCGTTTGAATCGATTTGATTTACTCTATTCTTCTGGACTGAATGATTTGGTTGCCTTTGTTTGAAGATGCTTGTGATTTCTTTGCTGTAAAGCAACAGCGTGGTGATAGCGTAGTAGCCACTAAGAAGTACGGCAACCGTTGTAAAAAACTCTTGCCAGGAAATTGATTCGAGCATTGCCTTCGTGTTTGATTACGAAGGCAAAGGTGTGTGCTACGAAAGACTGATGTTCACAAGTTCGGGGGAAGATGTGAAAGATTTGTTTGTCGACAGACTAAAAACATCTTGTATCGAAAATTTATGCACGTGGCTTAAATAGATTCAACCACTTGTCGACTACCGTAATATAACTACACCTCCACGCAGATGAACGTCGTATTGTCACCTAGAATTCTATTGTCCAGCTCGATTAGCAGCTGCCGTCCAAATTCGTCGAGTGACTTGTACCTGATTGATATATCTCGAATATCTTCTTTACTAAGTGTATCATGAAAACCATCAGTTGAAAACAATATTCGATCGCCTGGAGAGAGGTCAAATTCAAATACCTGTGGGTAAAAGTTTTCTACTCGACCAACAGCACGCTCCAAAACGTTTTTACCTCGATGATGTTGACTTTCTATTAAATCAACTCTTCCTTCACGTACCAGTCTTCCTAATTCGGTATGGATCTCCGTAAGTTGCTTAATGCCGTTTCCTCGCAATACACAAACTCGGCTATCACCTACGTGAGCCCCTCGAATTACGGCGTTAGTAATAATTCCCCCGGTAAATGTAGTTGCTGACTTGGCACTACCAAATTTTTCTGTTGCGACCGTTATCAACCGTGCATTAACATTCTTGAGAAATGAAACTAAGTCTGGATTCGAAGATTCATTACAATACCATTCAAATTCTTCTTTTACAAAGTGGCTTGCAAATTCCCCGTTATCAAGTCCACCCACACCGTCAGCAACACACGCAAAAATCGTCTCTTTTCTTTCTATCACAGATAGCGAATCTTCATTGGTTTTCCTTGAACCTATTGTTGTGTATTTAATGACCTTCATTTCTTACAAATCTGTTTAACCGCTTTTAGAATGTCCGGGTGCAAATCCGACTTTGAGTAACTGATTGAATGGGAAAGATGATCGAGGGCCCGGCAGAATTTTTTATCATCGATTCTTATTTCCATAATCATTCTCTGCAACAATCTCGGTTCGATTTCCCCTGCGAAGTACTTAATGGCTTTTCTTTCAACATACCAACGATTATGCGATGTGCCCATATAAAGTAGTGCAAACGCCCCTTCTGCCAAGACATCTACGCTGTTATTTTTCATAAATGCCGAAACTCTGTTAGCGATGGTATCACACATTTCAAAGTTGAATGATGCCGTCCGCACATGCTCGCAATAGACCTTTGCGATAAAGGACGAGTTGGCCTCGTCTTGCAAAATGATTCCAATATGCTTCAAACCAATTTGTTCCAAGACAGAACTTTTTTCGGTTGCGTTCACCGAAGAACTCAAAAAGTTTGAAAGTTTCGATATGTCTTTTTCATCAAACTCACTGGTTTCTTTAGCAAGTGATTCTAAAACTATCTCGGCCGCCCGTGTCTTCGGAGTTGCCGGTATATTGGTAATTGAAGCTAGAGCTTCTCTAAAAGTTGCTACTGAAGAAAACCTTCGACGCGGATTCATCCTTGTTGCTCCTGCAAGGATGTCTGAGTATTCGTTGGTCTCCGAAATTTCATGAAGGGCAATTCTATTGGTTTGCCCCACGAAGTCATGTAGAATGCAGCCAAGTGAAAAGATGTCTGACTGAACGCTAGCGTACTTTAGATCCTGGGTAATCTCTGGAGCAGTATAAAGGTCGGTCGTTTTCGCCATTCCAGTTTGCGTAATGGTCGTAACTCCGGTCTGATTTAAAGACATGAGGCCAAAATCTCCGATTGCATATCCGGTCTTTTTGAACCGTAGTACATTGGCAGGTTTCAAATCCCTGTGATATATCCCCAGTGCATGAAGTTCTTCAAGTCCCGCCATTATGTCTGACAAGCAATTCCTGAAATTTCCTGAATGAAGCTCGTTTGATTGAATATCTTCCAGCATAGACGCCTCGGCAAGTGGCATGATGAATGCTGGCGGTTCGGTATGTTCCACCTCCAGCACAGGCACGATATTGGGATGATCGATTTGCTCCTGATACTTCGCTTCTTTTATAAATCTTTTCTTTGCAATGTCTTCTAGCTCGGCCATGAAGGGGCTAATATGAAAGGTCTTCCGAGCATACTGCTTGCCTTTCTCCTCGACGATATCTACGATACCGAACCCACCTTGTCCTTTTCGCTTTACAAATTTATAGGCCATTCAGAATCAATTCTCGTTCAAAATAAGTGTAAAAAGCCCAAATATAATAAAATTTTACATATTGAGTTGACTAACAACTCAACTTTTTGTAGTTTTACCATATGGATGAAATGACATACGGCAAACTATTAAAAGAGCTCAGGCGCCAAAAAGGCGTGGCTCAACGCGATCTGGCAGCGGCGGTCGGGGTTGATTTTTCTTATATCAGCAAGATTGAGAATGATCGTTTACAACCACCATCTGCAGATACTACGATCAAGATTTGTGAAGTTCTGAATGTACCGAGTGAGGTGTTACTGTCCCTTTCCGGAAAAGTGAGTAGCGAAATACGCAATACTATCACCTCCAGTCAATCGGCCATTAAGTTTTTGAACGCTGTCAAAGAAATGCAGCTTACAGATGAGGAGTGGGACAAGCTAACGACCAAACTAAAGAAGTTAAGGTAACACATGCAATTAGATTTCTTTGATATTGATACGACACCGACTGTCATGGAGGTAACCAAAATCTCCTGGTCACCATCGAAAATCGGGACGCTCAAGCAGTGTCCGCGAAAGTTCTATTATCAGTATTATGGAAGTAAACAATCCAAAGCGAAGTTCGACGAGAACAAGGAACGCTTGCGATACTTGGTGGCCTTGTCCAACAAAAGCCTTGTTGCCGGTGAGATCATTCACTCAGTGATTGCAACCTATTTCAGAAAAGCAAAGAAGGGTGACCCCTGGACAGCAGATCGCCTGACAAGCTTCGCAATCAGTATGCTTCGGGCTTCAATCCAGTATTCGAAAGATGAGCGCGCTGGCATTCATAATATACATCAATATCCACCTGCACTCTTAAAAGAGGTTTTCTATGGAACAATGAATGACCAAGAGGTTTTTGATGAAATAGCGGAACGGCTGAAAATCAGTCTAGGAAATTTTTCTGACTCTGAACTTTTCACTCACCTACGACAAAACGGAAAGCGTGAGGATTCGATCATTGAAGGCAAATGTGTTTACACCCTTCCGGACAACATTAAGATTGATGGCGTGATAGACATCGCTTTTGATTATGGGGACAAATTCTGGATTGCAGATTGGAAAACCGGAAAAGCTGATCAAGAAGAAACAAGCCTGCAACTGTTGTCTTATGCGTTGTGGGCAACCAAACAAAAAGGAATTTCTAAAGAAGCAGTTGTCATCGAAAAGGCTTACTTACTGGACAACAAACTTGAAACTTTGGAATATTCCGATGAGCAATTAGTCAGGGCAAAAGTGAGAATTATTCAGGATGTGGATATTCTACGGGAGCTTCATGATTTCGGAATCGATGGAAACTTTGGGGCTTTTACAAAATGTCAACAACAAAGAGTCTGCGACTTATGTCCGTTTCAGGAAGTATGTGAAAAAAGTAAATAGAGTATGGAGACAAATTTGAAAATTGTAGAATTCGGTGAGCGATTAGCATTAATCGTAAAACGCGTTGAACTGTGCGGCCAATTATTGACCACCGAACAAATTCAGCGTGCTTGTTCGATCATTGGCAGAGTTTACAAGGTTGCGGCGACTCCCTACCAAAAAAATGGAAAACAGTCAATTCTCATAGAGGTCCATGATCACATTCCTGTTTCCACGCTTACTGTTGACGATTGGGTTATCGAGTTGGTTTTCACAACAGATAAATTTCCGATCTCAGTTGCAAAGAGGAATGAAAGATCACTTGTAGCCGACTTGTATAAGAGAAGCCTGCTCATCCAGATTGCGTCGCGAACCGGTATGTGGACATTGGATACACCACGCATTTTTTATGAAAAAACGCCTTTCATCAAGAGTGACTTCACCAATGATCTTTCGGCGCAGGTAACAGATATTGACGCATACCGCCGGTACGAAATTTCAGAGCTATTTGTTGACAAGGCTGGTCTGGCATTTTCGATAGGTGTTCGCACAGCATTTATTACGAGTTTGTCTGTTGGAGAGTATTATAGTTCAGGGCTGGATAAACGACTAAAAAAATTACTTGGCCGCCAAACCGAGCACAAAGGAACACTAATATATCAAGGGCCGACGGGCAGAAAGAAGTGCTATTTTGAAGGTTATAAGGGCGAACTTACCCTTCAAACAGCACCTGCGTTTAAGGTCAAGGGCAAGACCTATCGGAATCCGTACGAATACTTTAGATCAGTCTATCCGAATTTTGAAGTGAAGCCGGACGACAAGGTTGCCCTGGTATCCTTTCCGGGAATGGGAACGAAGGTGTATGTTCCAGCCAATAAGTTATTCATTCGAGTGATGAATGACATGCTTGATTCGAGCATGTCCAATGAAGACAAAATTAGCGCAAATAATCGCATGTCCCTGGTATCCGCTCTATGGAACTTGCTTGGAGAAAAACCATTCGGCAAGAATTACGCAAACATCCAAGCGGGTTTTTATCGACCGGATATGTCAAATAGTGGAACTATTGCCTTACCTGAGATACGCTTTGGAGGAACAAACAGCCTTCCTGCCCCGGTGACATTGACGACTGATGGCTACCGAAGCAGTTTCAGAAGCCGGAAAGAATATCTGACTAAATTCGGCTGTTATTTTGTCAATCAAACCATGCCTAGGAAAATTCATTTCTGTTTTCCTGAGCAGTCCTCGATTTCGATTCGAGAAAAATTCGCGAACGATCTTTGTGCAAAGATCAAAGAGTTAACAAAAATTGACGTTACGCCAGTTATTGTCGCCTACGCAAATTATATGTTGGGCATCGCTGACTTAAAGAATAACCATGAGGCGGGTATGGTTGTCTTCATTTTCGAGGACGTGGATCCGGCAACCTATTTCAACATTCGGTTTGAGTTGCGGAATTGGAGAGTAAAACGAGTTACCACCCGTCAGCTGGGAAAAAAGTACAACGGATTAAATGCATATAAGGACGGAAAATTCGAAAAGGGCTTGAAAGGCTGGAACTCTTTCATTGAGATCAACTCCTTTGATGTTGTGCAGCAATTAGGTTGTCTTCCGTTTACAATAGAGCCGAACTTCCATAATGACATGCAACTCGTTATTGATGTCAGTGAGAAGTCGTCACACATAGTCTTCTCACTGGTAATGTTTAAGGCCGGGATGAAGGTACCGATTTTCGATTCCCTGGTGAAGCCGAAAACAGACTCGAAAAAGGAAACAATCAATCCGGCATATATTGAAAAGTATGTGACCGAAATGTTCCAAAATCACAAAAGCGTGATTGGAAAACATCATATGAATTCATTGTTGGTACTTCGCGATGGTAAAAATTGCGGTGAAGAATACAGCGCGCTATTGTCGACTGTTCAGAAGCTCGTTCAAATGGGAGTGTTGGACTCTTCTTTTAAGATGACGTTCGTTGAATATCATAAAACGACATTGAAAGAGGTTCGTTTGATCGAGCGTCAACGCAATCAGTATGTCAACGTTCTTGAAGGAACTTATTTTATCCCGGACGAACACACCGCCATCCTGGCATCAACCGGATCAGGCACACTCAATCAAGGGACAGCAGCGCCCATTATGTTGAAAAGTGGCTATGGTGACTGTGACTTGAAGAAAGTATTACATGACGTTTTCGTGTCATCGCAATTGAACTTTTCAAGTCCAGGTGTCGCGCAACGATTAACGTTTGCAGCGAAACGAGCAGATGAACAATTAAAAGATCGGATTGCTCAAGAAGTGATGAGATTAAAATAAATTTCATGTTTAAGACAAACAATTTATGGAGAATAAATGGCTGACAATTCAAAGTTTTGAGAAAAATCAAAATCTGTTGGAATTGCTGAATAAACTATTGATTCATTTCAAGCTGACAGAGAAAGGGCTTGATGACAAAATGAGTAACGAAGAAATTGAAGAGTCTAAAAAGGCTCTCACAAATTTCTTGAAGAAACTCAATCTTCAAATTCACGGAATTGAGAGTGGAAAAGACACGTTAACGGGTATCGACCTGAGATCTCGTCGACTTATCAGAAATTTCATGGAGGCAAGACGAGGCGGTACTAAATTCAAATCAGACTTGTTCAAGAGTTCTCCAAGCAAAGTATTGGAAATGATGAACTCAACCAACAATGACGAAAAGTCGGAACTAATCAATTCACTGACCGAATTACGCGGACTGCTCGAAGAGCACGTTGCGATGGATGCTCAGGATTTAATAGGAGAGATTTGATGCAGGCAATTTTAGAGCGTTCGACACAGGAGTTTCATCGTGAGGTCAATCTTGCTATCGATCTCGTCAAATCAAAAAAAATTCCAGACGAGCTTGAGCTTTTTAAGACCTGGTTGTATGCCTTTTATGGCAAGATCAACGATGAGTTGAAAAGAATTTCATATTGGATTACACTGAATGATCCAAGTATATATCCAGATATTTTTCTCGAACTCTCGAAACTTCAACGCTACTTTCGCTTGTTGAATTCAAGGTATTTGCCTTCGCTACACCGGCACAATAATGGAGACATCGCCTCACTAAAAATCTTGGACTGGATTCACACGCTTCACACCCAAACCACCAATAAGCCTTTCCTAATCGTGGATGGCGATTTTGGGATTTATCCGACAATCGAGTCACCCCTAACATACTCACTGCCTGTTACGTCACAATACAGTCTTTTGCATACGCCACTTTTCTTCCATGAGCTGGGACACTACCTATACACCTACCATGATAGTGAAATGAATCAACTGGTAAATGAACTTCAAAAGAAAATTGAAGAGCGACTTACCACGCCATTTCAAAACAACGATCTGGTTTCAGAGGAGGAAAAGAAACGTATTAAGATCGTCGTTGAAACATGGTATGAGTGGGCACAAGAGCTCTATTGCGATGCTGTCGGGTTGGAAATCGGAGGAGCTACTTACTTGAAAACATTTTCACAGTATCTTTTACTTTCAGGAAAGACTGCGTTTTATGTTAAAGTCGCAGATCTTGCAAAACGAAGTCACCCAGTCACAATGATACGGATCAAGTTCCTCATCTCGAGGGCTAAAAAGTTAGGTCTTGAAAAGGAAGCAAATCAATTGGAAGCTGAGTGGAAAAGCGTAGCCACGATGTTGAACATGAAAGAAGACTATTTCGGATACTATGCCGATGAATACCACAACGACATTAACAATATTCTTGATGATATGATCACAGAATCTTCCCCGATGCGTTTCACTGATTTTTCTTTACCTGAAATTGCTAATTATGATCCAAAACGGGACAACTATTTGCAGCTCATAAACCTCGCATGGAAGAAATACACAGATGATCCCCTCGGTTATTCGGCATGGGAAAGGCAAATCCTGCAGGTAGTCGCACAATAATATCCAAGTTAACCGTAGAATGGATGAAGTGCTTTACAAATATAAAGACACGAATGCACCGGAAAGTTAAATTTGGGTTATGAATTTGATCGAAAGGCGTTTGTGGGGAGTACCGCAATGTATATCCTCTCGTTTCTTCATGGGAAAGCTGTGGGATCTTGCTGATGAGAATCCAAAGCTACTAGTCATAGTCATTCAGCCTCTGTTGAAGTTTGGCCTTTAATTGATCCAAAAAATTGGTTTGGCCACTTTTCCGAATACGGATTTCCTGAATGACACGGTAATAATTACCCAGGCTTATATTGAATAAGTTTTCGAAGGTCGAAGCTACAAGTTTAATATCTGCCACACCCTTATTGAAAACCTTCGCGGAATGAAGGGCATAGATAAGCTCGATTAAAGAAGCTTTTGAATCAGTCCAGGTCAATATTGGACCATTGCTAATTTCTGAGTGGCATTTATGTAGTGCCGTTAAGATATGCTTCTTCACCAACTCATTCGTCAGAATTTTTGCCAGCCTCGTGTCATACCCGGTCGAAAAGTTCTCGTCCAGATCAAGCGATTGGTGAGCCGTGTTCTGCCGGGTAAAGTAATGTGCATCCATGAAGGTTTTACCGGACATGCAGTACTGGTAAAACTCAAGATTTTTCTTTACGTACACTTCAAGTCGATTGAGCAAATCGTAATAGTTCGCCTGTTTGCTTTTAGCATCCTTGAATGAATCAAAGAGGCGGATTGCGAATATTTTTTTATAATAGAAGTATTGGCTCATGAACACAGGTTTGATTTCTTTGAAGAACTGAATTTCCTCGGACGTGCTCTGGAATTTATAACTTCTGGTAAATTCTTTTAGCTCGGTGATCATGCCTCTGATAAAGGTGAGCACTTTACCGATCTTAATGATTTCATCCTGGTCGGTATTGAGGGTATCAAGTTCCTGCTTTATTTTAGCTTGCAGGCCCTCGGAAAATTCAATGATATTCATAGCCTTCATTTTTTCGTAGATTTAAGTCTGTCTTCAACGATCTGGTTGATCTCGTTCTTTATGCGGAAATAATTCTGTTGGATTTCATAGTGACTGATGCTGCGTATCTGCTGAATGGATTTATAGCCCTGCTCTTCTTTCCTGATCGCTTCGTGATCATTCAGGATTTCAGCATGAAAAACTTTCAGGTCGATCTTTTGATCGGGATCATCGGCCACTGTTCCGACAAATTCACCGGAAGAAAGTGCCGCAATCTTTGAAGGTGGAATCGCGGAATCAAGTTGGGTGGAGCGACTGATTGAAGTCTCGGACGTATTGATGGAAATGCTTTCGCGTTCCTGAACAATCTTGCCAAACCGTTCTGATAAAAGTTTTGCAGTATCGCCAACCACCTGGCCGCTGATCACATTGCCAACAATGTTCATAATCACCTCGGCCTGGTCTCTTCCATAATCTTTTTTAAGCTGGCTGTAATCCTGCACGGCCAGTGTTGTAGCTACTCTGTTGGCGCGGGCTGTTGCAATCAATCCATCAATACCATTGAAGTAGATGGTGGGAAACTCATCAAAGATCAAACTGCATTTCTGCTGCTGCTTTTTATTGACCAGCTTGATCACCCTTGAAATATAGAGCGACAACACGGCTCCATAGATTTGCTGCTTCTGCGGGTTGTTTCCCATGCATACCAGCTTGGGTTCTTTCGGGTTGTTGATATCGAGTGTGAAGTCATTCCCTGACAACACATAATATAACTGGGGTGATGAGAGCCGAGCCATGCTGATCTTGGCACTGGCGATCTGACCTTCCAACTGTTCCATGGCCTCGTTCCTGAAAGCAGACTCAAAGGGATTGATCAGTACGTCAATTTCGGGTTCGGTTCGAAGCAGCTTAAAAAGCTGCGGGTAGTCGAGTTGCATGAGTTCGATCACATGCGGAAGGGTGCAGTACTTTCCGTCTTCGTATTTACGCAGGAACCAGATAATGCCCGTGACAAAGTTGATGGGTGACTCCACAAAGAAATCTCCCTGCTTCTTGATCCATTCCCGGTTGAGTCCGAGCATGATTGTTCTTGATGATTCGGTTGCATCCGTGATGTCTTCCATGGTGGCAGGGTCTAACGGGTTGCACCGGTGTGAACGGGAGAGATCTTCAAAGTTGATCACATAGAACTTGGGCAGCACAGGATACACCTTTGCATTTCTTAATAAGGTGTTGTAGGCAATCCGCGTAAGGTCATCGTATTTGAAATCATAAATGAACATGGCAAATCCTTTCCGGATGTGCTGCGTAATGATGTGCCGTACTACGAAATAGGATTTACCTGCTCCGGGCGTTCCGATCACTAATGAAGAACGGAACGGGTTGATCACATTGATCCAGCTTTTCCGTCTCTTGTTTTGTAGGTAATAAGCTGCCGGAAGGTTGATCGAGTATTCATTTTCTAACAGGCGTTCTTCCTGCGGAAAAGATTCGTTGAGTTTGTTGAAGATGTCCTTCCTGAAGTTGAGTTTGATCAATCGAGACAGCCACGTTCCGCCTGTCAGGATCAGGAGGTATCCCAGGATACTCAATCCGATATATAACCCTCCGGCCATTGTCCAATCAATAGGGGTGAAAAGGATAACGTGACACAGGAAAAATACCAGCGTACCAACTATAATATAGAGCACTACCATCTTCACGCTGATCTTTCCCTCTTTCTTGCCTTTTGCACCAATCAATGAAATGATGAGCAAGCCAAAAGAGAACAGCTTTGCATGATAGACACTGTCAAACATTCCCGTGTTCCGGAGACTGAGCACAATCCGGTCAACAAACTCTGATGTTAAACTCCATCCGCGCAAGATGCCATGTAGGTAGAAGTAGAAATGAAACAGAAGAATGACAATACTCAGCAACCTGATAAAGTCAATGATCTTGCGCAATGCTTGCTCGTTCTCGCCCGTTTGTGCCATTTTGATTTCCGTTTAAAGTGATTTTCCTTTTCTACTGCACTTCCTTCTGCGTCTTTTCATTGCTGCATCGGGTGAAGTGTGGTCGAAAACCTCTGCTTTGGTCAGATCGATAATCATCTGCTCTGCTCCAAAGTCTGGCCTCACCCCTGACCCCTCTCCAGAAGAGAGGGGAGTAAAGGCAGGATATTTCTTATCGCTCAGTCGACTGGTAATGGCCTTTGCACTGTATGCTTTGCCGAGGTCGCTGCCATTGAAAACAACTCTCATCTTGTTATCGACAAACGTGATCCCGTAAATCCCGCCTTCATCATTCTTGCGAAAAAGCACGCGAATGCGCTCCTTCCTCAAGGCGTATTCAAACGCTGCCCGCGTTACGGACTTCTTCCCGTTGAATGCTTCATCAATGCACTTCTTCAGGCGCGCTTTATGCGGAGCGCGCAAGGCCTCGTTTAGTTTGAATTGTTTTTCGAGATGCTTCATCGTTGGCTTTCCGTAGATCGAACTTGCCTTGATGGGTACACCTGCTTTGTTTCCATCTTTATCCATGAGCCGATAAAGCAATCCATTTTTTGCGTGCATCTGCGACCGCTCACTTCCACGATCAGCGATGATGTTATATTGAAACAGTACCGCATTCAATTCTGGTAGTGATGTGTATTTGTATGCGCGAACCGCAAACCGTACTGCGTTCGAGATGCTTCGCTTGGTTTCCGCTTTGCCATACTCAATTCTATCTATGTTGGTAGCTTGCTTCTCAGCAACCTCTTGCTTTCTTCCGGAGGCTTTGACCAGTTTAAAATCTTCTTCAATTTCTTTTCGTGCTTTCTCCGATTGGTTCTTTCCAATGTTGTACAACTCAATGCGCTTGCCATCCCGTTGGATGTTGGTGGTGACAATATGTATGTGCGGATGCGCGGCATCGAAATGTTGATATACCAGGTAAGGTTGATTTCCAAATCCGATCTTATCCATGTAGGTTGAAGCGATTTCAGTCAGCGTGTCCTGGTTAAGTTTTTCACTTGCATGAAAGTTGAGTGAAATGTGTACCGCTTTGGTTGTCGCTCTCCGGTTCAGGTTCATAAAATTTTCAAAGCCCTTCAACTTTGCATTGAAAGAAAGTTTCTCCGCTTCCTGTCCGAACAGGTTTTCATGGATGCACTTCGCCACACCTTCCATGACTTTGTTCTCGTTGTAGTTGAGAATGCCGCGTATGTCTTTTCCGCTGTTCACTTTCGCAACCATGTTTTAGAGATTTCAGAAACGGTCTTCAGTATTTCGTCCACCTTGCTGCCTACCTTCTTGTATTCATCGGCCACCTTCAGCGCATGAAACATTTTATGACCGGGAATTTCCGTGCTATGAAAATGTCGCGTAAGTTGATTGATATTCCTGCCGATGGCATTCAACTCTTTCCTGATTCCGGCCAGTTCAAGGGCTGTAGACTCCAGTGATGCATCTTTGTGATACCAGTTGATTTGTTCCTTGTAGAGGATGCTGCGGGCGAGTTCAGAAACAGACCGGCAGTTGGAATGGTCAAGCCAGCGTTGCAACTTTTCAAAGTATGCTTGTGAAAGGTGGACGGTTACCTTGTGGGTAATCTTTGTGGCTGGGTCAACTTTCCTGCGCGTCATTGAATAGTATTTAGTAGTGAGTCCCGATAGCTATCGGGAGTATTGAGACACCTAAAGATTTTTATATGTACGATCTCAGAAAGCCGAGTTTCGAGGCTTTCCGGGACTGACGTTGTCAGGGTCTTGTGTACGAATGCAGCAGCATTCGTACATCTTGCTGATACCGAAAAGCCGGTATCGATGGGTTTAAGATGGCTGAGGATTTTTGGGGCCTCACCCTCAGTCCCTCTCCGGAGGAGAGGGAGGCAGACTAAAGACTCTTTAAAGAGACTGAGGATTCTTTCATGGTTGGCCTCACCCTGATTCCCTATCCAAAGGAGAGGGGAAGATACGGGTAGGGTAGAAGATGATGTTCTATCCCACCATGGAGTGATTATGACAACGGGCTTAAACATTTCTCCAGGGGTTGTGTTTGCGACTGGGAAAATCACGATTGTTTTTATTTTCCTGGATCATCGTCTGGATGTCCTCGTAATCGTAGAAGATTACCCCCCCGATTTTGGTGAATGGAAGCTTACCGGTCACGCGGAGGTTTTGTAATGTGCCCGGTGAGATGGTCAGCAGTCTTCTGACCTCATGTGACTTTAGCCATTTTCGGACCGGTGTTGTTTGACGTTGTGCCAGCAGGTTGCGTAGTTCTTCCAGCAGTTCTTCTTTGAATCGTTGGAGGTCTTCGGGGGTGATGATGGTTGCGGCCATAAATTCCGTGTCGTTGATGTTGACGCAAAGGAGCGTGCAACGTGATTACTAAAACAGTTACAAGGGTTCTGGAACCCCAGGTAAGCGGTTCATTTTCAGGGAGAAAAAATTTAATTCCTCGTCCCTTACCTTCTCTAAAGGAGAAGGGGATTAAAAGATTTGGACAAGCTCGCCTTCGAGAGCCTCAGGGCTTCGTGATCCCTAAACGGGAGCAAACACCCCCTCTAACTCTCCCTCTAGGTGGAGAACTAATGAAAGATTTTTTTTAGGGGAGCATAGGAGAATAGAAGGCATTTCAGAGTATAGGGTGGGGGAGCGTAGTATGAAGTTGTTTTGCCTGGTGCTTATCCATGTGTTCACTCATGATGACCGAAAAACTTTTTACGGTATTATCTTCCATACATCTGATCCGACCGGAATTCAGAACCGCTATTGAGCAATCCCTCACTGCACTTACGCTCCCCAAGGATCACTTGTTGTTGGAGGCCACTAAAGTTGCGGAATGTGTCTACTTTCTGGAGGAGGGGTTTGCCATGTCCTATACGTTTGTGAAGGGAAAAAAACAGGTGGAGTGTTTTTGGCATTCCGGCCAGATCATGGTATCGGCACGCAGTTTTTTTGAACAAGTACCCTCTCAGGAATTCATCCAACTTCGTGCTCCTTGTGAGTTGTTGTGTATGAGCTATCCGCGTATCCACCACCTGTTTGAGGTATTCCCGGAGGCGCATGTTATTTACCGTGTCATCATGAATCAATACTATGAACATAGCCGTGAGCGAACGCGAGACCTGCAACACCTCACTGCTGTGGAGCGTTATGAGAAGTTGATTCAACATTACCCGAATATTGAGCAACACCTGACCCAGCATGAGCTTGCATCTTACCTGGGCATTGCTCCACAGTCTTTTAGCCGGCTAAAAAAGCGTCAACGGGGTCGTTAACCTTTGTTAGCCCAGTTCTTCACCTTTGTTGCTACACGTCTGAACCCAGGTCAATGGATTTGTTTTTAATCCTGACCTACTTTTACCCTGTGGTTCAACGCACGAAAAAAATGACGCGCATATTTATCGGTGAGGGCATTGTATTTCTGTACATCGTACTGTTGGTGTATGCTGCGGTGACCAAGCTGCTTGATCATGAGAAGTTTGTTGTGCAGGTGGGGCAATCTCCGATCCTTACCGATTATGCAGTTTTTCTGGCGTGGGCAGTGCCGCTGGTTGAACTGGTGATCAGTGCCCTGCTGATTGTCCCTGGTACTAGACTGGTGGGCTTGTATGCCGGATTCAGTTTGCTTGTGATGTTCACCACCTATATAGTTTTGGCTTCGCGCTTCAGTGATTTTGTTCCCTGCTCTTGTGGCGGTGTACTGGAAGGGATGACCTGGACGCAGCACCTGTTCTTTAACGTGGCATTTGTGCTCATGGGAATTATCGGGATTCTACTTTACCCTAAGCTGCGCACAATGTACTCCACACCCGACCATGTGTAACGTGAAACACAACCGATATCATCAACCGCTTGTCGGTTGTCAAGAACCTGATGGGCACTGCAACTGCCTATCAGCTGTCCCGAACACCCCAGGTTGCAGCGGGGTGTGTGTTTAATTTATGTTCAACCTAAAGTTTTTCAATTGCTTTTTGAATCATAAAAGCAGTAACGATTATGAAAAGTAAAATTCTGTTGCCGCTATTAGCGGTTTTGTTTGCTGTTGCAGGAGCATTAGCTACACCTATGCTTGTGCAGAGTGGCTGGTATGACTCCAATGGCCCAGGAGTTCCTGGTGGTGGAATGGAAGGATCCATTACAACTCCTTCCGGTGATACACCTGTTTGTGGAAGTCTTGGACAGCAAGTTTGTAAGATCGGATTTTTTGATGCCTATAACTCTCAGGAAGCTGCCGAAAATGCTGATGAGAACGGGCTGTTGCGTTACACACCAAACTGACCAAGTTTGAATTGAGAATGGGCGAATTCTAAAATTCGCCCATTCTTTTATCGTTATGAAAACTTCGCTTCTTCTAATTGCACTCTTATCAGTGAGCTGTGTTCTTGCACTTTTTTGGATTTCCAATGTGGGTAAGCGAAATGGTGGAGGCTTTATCCGGGTTTTTGAAACTAGCCCGGGATATATTGGTCGTCATGACTTGACTTCAATAGGTTACCAGTTTGCCGGTTGTGAAGATTCCGTCCTTGTGTTCTGGAATTCATTTAGCGCTACAGGATTCTTATACGATATACACAGGCATAAGGTATTACAGGATTTTAAGTTTGATGACTCTTATAATTATACAGGCCGAAGCGCGTTACCTTATTTTTTTACGCACCATCCTCGTGGCCGCCAGGTTAATCGGCATACGCTTGCTTATAGTACTCAACCTCTGGCCTTTCAGGATACCACCCGGCACCTGGATATCCTCCCGCTTAATTCTACTACGCTTGTCACCCGCACTTTCTCGCGGCTCGGTGATGTCTTGGTCTTGGCTTTATGGAAGCCAGACACGGTGATTCGTAAGCCCGGTATTCTTGAAAAGCAACTTGATGGATTTATGTGTACAGACGGAATGTTGTCCTATAACCCCACACTTAAGCGGGTTATTTATACCTATTATTATCGTAACCAGTTTGTAGTCCTTGACACGGCCCTTCGACTTATGTACCGTCACCACACCCTAGATACAATACATACTGCGAGAATACGGGTATCACATTCCCGGCAGTATGTTTCGTTGGCTTCTCCGCAAGCCGTGGTCAACCGCTTTGCCGAGACTTATGGGGATCGGCTATTCATTGTGTCAGCTATTCGTGCGGACAATCAAATGCAACACACTTTTGAAAACGGGTTGACCCTGGATATTTATGGGCTTCAAGATGGATCCTACTTGTTTAGTCAGTTCATCCCTTTGCTTTCAACCGATCCTGTGATGGGAATATCCATTTGCGCATCGAAGCTAATTGTCCTTTATCGGGATCATTTCCTGTTGTATCAATTGTAATGTACTTTCGATCACATCAGGTCGTCTTATCTTTGATCACTACAACACGCATGGGCTTGGTTTTGCGTTGAAGATCCAAACCGATAGAATTCAAGTAAGCTTTAAATTGTTCAAACGTGTCATATTTCGAAAATCGAAAATCAAATTTCCAGTGGATTCCGGTTTCGTCAATAAAAGGAGCTTGGTCTTTCTTATTAAGTTTTCCATAGTCATAGTCCAGGAAGCCGAAATTTGAGCCTAACATCCAGATGACATCACGCATCTCGGCATTCTTAAGCAAGAACGTTTCTTCGCCCAGCTCGCGGAAATGGAAGTTGCGTTGTTGATCAGTCGACCTGTATTTTGTAAGTAGGTTTTCATTTTGCACAACCAACTTCCAATAGGGCATAAGCCGGGTTTCAACACCTACTTCATAGTCGAAGCTATCGGCCAGATCAGCTTGCATGGCTTTTTTGATTTTTGCGGCCGAGATATTTTTTGCAGGCAGTGTCAGAGAATAATTGTATCGCTCCTGAAAGGTTGAGATATCGGAGACCTCCAGGATGGGTTCATGCCAGTATTTTCCATAGGATCTTTTCTGGAGGGGGTTCTTAATTGTATCGGGGAATTCCAATGTCCGGATGTTGCGTGTCGGAAGCTGGTACCATAGCGTATCGCCATGAGCCATATAAAATAATTTAACCAACTCTACTCCCACCACTTGATGACGATAGGTATCTTTACCTGTCAGTTCGCCTGCAGTCACTTTGATATACGGTTGTGCGTAGTTGGGTTGTTTAGGGTTTGTATACTTGACAATAGCCGAGGCACTTATTGTATCCTGAAAAGCCCGGATAATATTCTGGTTATCCCTAAAAGTAGGCATTGATCTATTGCCAGTTTTTACCACCCGTTTATTGTTGCGTATCAATTCGTCAATAGCAGGCTTAAGGGCATCTGGATTACTTCCGATCCAGGCAATTCTTCCATCAGCGTCAATCAGGAAAATGTGAGGTATCCCGATTCGCCCGGATGCCTTAAGCCATTGCTTCTCAAGCGTCTGTTGGGCATCATCCACAACTACATAGAAATTCATTGATTTTTTGTTAATGTATTTCTTAACCTTTTCTATATAGGAAGGCACCTCATCGTCAGGGGATGAGTTTCGTTCCATCACAAATGCACTGATTACTTCCACGTGAGCCCCGTAGTCTTTCGATAGTTGATTTAGTTTCGGTATGGCAGCCGCGCACGGTACACACCATGTAGATCCAAATTCTAAAACATATATTTTTTGATTATTCCATTCCTTGATCGGATCACCCTTTAGCCAAGCAAGTGGGATGAAAGGTGGTGCCGGATCACCAACAGAAAGCTGTTGTTGTGCGAAAGTTGTTGTTAATATCAGCCCGTATAGGCATAGGGTTAGTATTGAATTCATATTGAATCAGGATAAGGTTAAAAAAATTTAGGGTTGTTAGCTTCTGCGGATCAATAACCCGTGTTCTGGTCTAGTTGTGGATTTACCAGTATTTCGGAAAATGGAATGGGGTACAATTGGTCGTGTGATTGCCAATCTGCCTTAGTCGAGCTCAAGATGTCATTGACGCGATCAGTTCGTTTGAGGTCTAACCAACGGTGGCCCCACTCTGCGAACAATTCAATTTTTCGTTCTTGCTCGATGGCTTTTACTATTTCCTCTTTGCTCAATTGTGGAATAACATCCATCAGGGCAGGCAACCCTGCACGTAACCGAATTACGTCAATATCTTCAATAGACTCATTTAATTGGTCGAGTTGCGCCCTGGCTTCTGCCCGTATCAGGTATTGCTCTGCCAATCTGAGCGCTACGGCATTTTCTATAATCGTGCTACTGGAGTATGTTTTGTACTTGTATGGAAACCACCAGGTACCTGCACCGGATTGATAGGTTCCAACCCATGCGTCAAGCCGCTCGTCCCCCGTTTCAAACGATGCGATAAAGGCATCTTGAAGGGATACCCCTGGCGCTCCGGATTGTGTTGGACTGGCGGTCAAAATAAATAGCCTGGCCTGACCGGTACTTTTCTCTGGAATAACTGGTTGAAGTTGCCAAATGGTTTCTTTGCTTGTTGCCAGAAATACTTGTGTCAAATCCGTCTGCATCGTAAAATGAATGGATTGGGAAATTACTTTGGAGGCGTATTCCTCTGCTTTCATCCATTCTTTGGTGTAAAGGAATACTCTACTCAGGAGGGCAGCGGCAGCGAATTTATTGGGTTGGGTGCGTTGATTTCCAGATGAAGCAAAGTCATTTGAAAGCAATTCCTCTGCGTCCAATAAATCATCAATCATATGTGCAAATACTTCTTCCTTCTTCATACGTTTCGCGGTTGCATTGATTCGGTAGTCTGATGTTGCGATATAGGGAACATCACCGAAAAGGTTTACCAGATAGAAATGGCAGAACGCTCGAACAAACTTTGCTTCACCTTCCAGTTGTTTGCGAACCGGATCTGAAAGTCCTTCAGATGCTGGTAATGCTTCCAGCATGGCATTGGCGTTATTGATATAGCGGTATGCCTCTTTCCAGAAAACATTCAGCACTACGCTATTTTGTGCCTGCAGTGCAGGGAAGAAGAACTGTTGTTGTTCTGCATTCAGGGAATGGTTTTGTAACTCATCACTAGATAATCCAGTATACCGTTCCAATTGACCATTGGCAAAGCTTTGCCCAGTGACCATGAGGCTATAGATGCCTCTGATTGCAGCAATAGCAGAAGCGTCATTGTTATAGACGCTTGCCGAGACGATCTCCGTTTTTGGAGAATCGATTTCTATAAAATCAGCACACGAACTGATTAATAGTCCGAGGGTCACAATAAGCAATATTCTTGTAATCCTGCATTTGAAATGGTTATGTATGATTGCATTCATAATTTTCTTGTTAAAGGGTTAAACGTAAGCCTCCTGTTAACATTCTTAATGGGGGAAGCGTGGTGGCATTTTGTGTTTCCGGATCAAGGCCAATGTATTGGGTAGTGGTTAGCAGGTTTTGTCCTTGTGCAAATACATTGAGTTTTTGAATTCCGATTGCGGCCAGCCACCTTTCGGGGAGCGACCAAGTAAGGGATACATTTTTCAGGCGCACAAAGGATGCATCTGAAATGGCATTGTCAGAAAATTTATTGTTGACATACTGTACACTTCCCGGTCCGAGTAATGAATATTTTTGAATATCCGTAACCTGGCCTGATTCCGTCCAGCGCCTTAACACATCGGTAGGTTGATTGGACATGTTACCCGGACTGTCGAATGAGAACAAATAATTGTATCCATCCTGACCTACAAATTGGATGAAGAAATCCAGGCGGATGTTTCCAAATGTAATCCCATTGTTGATTCCTCCATAGTATTGTTGAGCAACCTGTTTGATGAAAAGTCCGTCACTGCCGGATGAAATGTTTCCATCTCCATTCACATCCTCAAAGGTGTATAATCCAGTCTGGGGATCAACACCTGTTGATTTCAGTGTTCTTTTTGTAAAAATGGATTCCCCTACTTTGTACAGGTTGTTATAGGCCGGAAAGGATTCAATGTTAGGGAATTCAAGTAGTGTATTGCGGGGGATGGTGAGATTCAGATCGGTCGTCCATGTAAATTTTCCTCTTTGGAAGTTGGTCGTACTCAAACTGAATTCCCATCCACGATTCTCAACGGTGGCAGGCAAATTGAACTGAACGCTGGACTGTCCGGAAAGTAGCGGAAGCGGCAGTCCTACCAATTGATCTGTGGCGTGATTATCAAACCAACTGGCTGAAATAAGTGCCTTGTCCTCAAACAATCCAAGCGCGATGGCTATTTCAAATTTTCTATTCGTCTCCCAGGAATAATCTGGGTTAGAAAGGCGAGTCAGTATCAATCCACTGGTGTTATTATAGGGATAAGTTGTTGACGAGTAGGTATCGAGGTATTGGTAATTGCCAATCGCATCGCTGCCTGTAACCCCATAACTTGAGCGGAGTTTTCCAAAACTGATCCATCGGGTTAAGGGTTTAAAAAATTCTTCTTCGGAAAATATCCAGGCAATACCGGCTGCACCAAAATTTCCGAAGCGTTGCCCTGGACCAAAACGACTTGATCCATCCCGTCTACCTGTAAGGTTAAGAATATACTTACTTTTCCAATCATAATTTACTCGTCCAAACCATGCGATGTACCGGTATTGCGCATGTGCTGCACTTAACACATTTATCGCAGTTGCTGCGCGTATATTTTCCAACAAGGCATCATTCGTGTAGCCCGTGGCCCGAAGTGTATTCCCTTCCTGAATGGTTTCCTGAAGTGTGCTCCCCACAAGTATATTCAGCTGACCTTCTCCAAGTTTCCTGTTATAAGCCAGTTGAGGCTCAACAATCCATGTGTTAACATACCCATCAGCAAATGTGGTGGAACCTGTTTGACCTGCCAACAATGCTGGATTAATTGCCTTAAGCGGATTGGTTGAAATTTCTTTTGTGGACATCCTGCTGTACCCAAAACTGCTTTTGAGTTTCAGGTTTTTCAGTATTTCATAACTTAAGGTTAGGTTGGATACAAAATTTTCAATCCGCGTTTGGTAGTCTTTTTGGAGGTTGATCAATGGATTTTGAAAAAAGGGGTTTTGCCAATTCCAGTTGATGCCACCATTGGAATCATACAAGGATGGTGCATTGGGTGGTAATGTGACGGCTGCACGGGTGAGGTCGCCGGGAAACAAGTTGCTGTTGTTAATGGAATAATTAGTCGTAATTAAAGCCGAGAATTTCGAATTATTTGAGTTGTATTGAACGTTCAGGTTTCCGGAAATCCGTTCAAAGTTTCCGTTACCGGGAAACACCGTGGACTCATTGTAATAACCTGTTCCAAATAGAAAGCGTACCTGTTGGGTTCCACCGGACAAGGAGGCTTGTGCAGTTGTTGTTGTTGCAGTTCCGCCTAGCAATTTTCGTTGCCAGTCGGTGTATCGTGTTGTGTCGTAGACAAACAGGTCAGGTGCGATAAATTGCAGAAATGTTGGAATGGGCCATGCGTTGTCATTTTGAAATGCTTCTTTTCGCATTTCTATATATTGGGGTGTATTCAACAACTCGAGGTAGTGGCTGACTTTACCCATTCCTCTGTTGATTTCCATTTCGATCTTGGCTTGGCCCGGTTTGCCGCGCTTTGTTGTAATCAGTACCACTCCGTTTGCTCCGCGCGAACCATAAATGGCAGTCGCGTCTGCATCTTTCAGTATTTCGATGCTCTCGATATCTGAAGGATTTATTGAGGCCAATGGATTGCCACCTTGTGTGATTGAGCTAATCGAACTTGACAAGAGGGAACTTGGTGTGAAAGGCACACCATCAATGACGTAAAGGGGATCGTTTCCTTCAGCGCGCAAACTATTTCTGCCTCGAATCTGAATGCGAATCGCGCCCCCAGGAATTCCAGTGAGTGGTTGAATGTAAACGCCTGGCATTCTTCCTTGTAATGCTTGAAGGGGATTGTTTACCGGTTGCCGTTGAATTACTTCTGCTGTAACCCTGCTGATGTTCCCGGTACGTTCCTGATCTTTCACTTCCCAGTATCCTGCGTTGATGATTACTTCGCTGAGTTTGGTGGCATCTTCGTGCAATTCGATGTTGATGAGCGTTCGGCCATTGACCGGCACTTCCTGGGGTGCATAGCCGATGAAGGAAAACACCAATATGTCTTTTTCTTCTGCGTTGATGCTGTAATGACCGTTGGAGTCGGTGGTGGTGCCATTGGTGGTTCCTTTGATCAATACGTTCACACCGGCCATGGGTGTTTGGGTGGACGCTTCAGTGACGGTACCGGTTATCTGCATCCATGAACGCATTGGGGCAGTGCCGTTGGAACCGTTGTGCAAGGATGATTGATCGTCTTCCCGTTCAACCTTAATCTTTTTGAGGGCAATGGTTGATTCTTTCTCGTGCACGCTATAGCGGATCTTGCGCGGGCCTAGTAAATCCTCCAGCACGTTGCGAAGGGTTTGTTTGTCTATTGATAACGATACGTTTGGTTCTTCGTGAAACTGGTTGATGCTGTATGCAAATTTGATATTGGCCGCCCGTTCTATTTCGTGCAGGGCGTTTTCAAAAGACAGATCGGTTATGGTGATGGACACTTCTCTGTCCAACACCTGGGCATGGTTCGGAAGCGCTAACGCAATTCCGCAGAAGGTGATGGCTATTACAGCCTGAACCGCACCTATTTTCATAACTGTCCAAAGTTTTGCGGTAAAACTTTTTTTCATAACTTGAATTGGTTTTGTTCTGTTTCTGTATTTGAAATAAGGCAAAGCTTTCCCGTGTCCATCTACGGATGGAAATGTCAAGGCCCGGTAGGGGATTGATAAGCGCGGGATTTCGTGGTGCAGGTGAGTAAGACCAGCATCACGGGGGACAGGCGGGAGTGATCACATCACTCCCGTTTTTTTTATGTCGAGTCAAACCATAGCTTTTCGTTCATAATCTGTAAGGTTTTGTGGTTTCTATTTGCATCCCGTACCGGTCAGGGTTACGGTGCTGTCTTTTATGCTATATTCTACGTTGAGTATTTCGGTCATGAGTTGCAGGGAGCTTTCCAAGGGGCGATCTGTGAAATCAGCAGTGATCTGGCATCGCTGAATGCTCTTTTCTGATAGCTTGATGGTGATGTCAAACTTTTTCTCCATTCGTGCCAGCACTTCGCGCATTTCCTGGTTGGTGAACTGCATGTCGTACTGTGTATTTTTTGTGATGTCTGTGATCTCCGTTTCAGCCGGTGTTTGTTTTTCGAATTCTCCGCTGCTGTGGTAGATGACTTTCTCGTGCGGCAGCACGTCTATACCAACTTCATCCGTGGTGGAGGACAGGTTGACTTTTCCGGTTAGCACGGTCAGTTCAATGTGTTTCTGCCTGGTGCGCAGGTTGAAGCTTGTTCCCAGTACTTTCACTTTCATTTCTCCACATTCAATGATGAACGGGCGGTCTGCATCTTTGGCCACTTCGAAGAGGGCATCACCTTCAAAAATGGCATATCGCAAACCGTTTGCGGGGTTTTCGGCATAGCTGATGTTGCTACCTTCGTGCATCCATACCAAGGAGCCGTCGTTGAGGATGATCTTGTCCACACCGTTTTCAGAGGTTACCTCCAGTTGGTAAGGGTTGCCTGCTGAAAAATACCACGCTGCATAGCTTAGTGCGGAGATGATTGCCAAGGCTGCGGCCATGCGCACGATCCACTGATCCAAGCGGAGTTTGCGCTTGGGTTTCAGTTTCACTACATCTTCCACACTGGTGAACTTGTCGGTGAGGCGTTGGAAAATCCTGTCCTCATCCTGTTTGCTCATCTCCAGGTCGGTGTCGTCATCGGTTTTCTGGACTTCGAGCCAGGCTTCGATTTTCACCCGTTCTTGTTCGGTGACTTCACCCCGGACGTAGCGTTCCATTAAGCGGTCAAAATCTGATTTCTGCATGGGACAACGGTTTTGGGTATCGAGTCTTCTAATTTACGGAGTATGGGGCGCTTTTAGAAGTTAGTGACGGAGGGAATTGATTTACGTAGGGAATTTGGGAATTTTTTGGGGCAAGTTCCTTCGACACTCTAAGTGCAGGGGTTTGAGTTACGGGTTGCGGGTTGTGGACGCCAGTTGCCGGTTTCTGGTCTGTTGTGCGACTGCTTCAAGCGACTAGCGTCAAGCTGTATGCTGCGGTTTGAAAATTAATTGATTTGGGAATCGGGTTTCGTTCTGTGTGTTACTCCATTTCTTTTGGGTAGCTTTTTGCAAGCTCTTTGAAAAGCTTTGGTTGCCCAGGTGGCTTGAGGGGCTTGGTAATGTGCTTGAAAGCGGGAGAGGGTTGAGGATCATATTATCCCCAACCCATACTTTTTTATCCGATCTTATACTCAATATATAGTATAATATCTTCTAATTTTTCAACATCAATTGCAGCCACTTGACCAACCGGAGGTGCTGCTGGAGATAAATCACCACCAGCAATTATTGAGATTGTGTGGTCTTTCAGAATGCCTGCATTAAATAAATTCCCCAAATCTTTGGCAAACAAATCACCTAATGCCGGGTCTTTTGCAAATCCAGTTTGAGATACCGTATTGATATTGATATTCACGCCTGCAGTTGTTTGACCATTTGGTGTGACTAGAAGTAACTTCGATTTGGTAATTTTCAAATCTCGGCCATTCATAAACAATGGGAAATGCTTATTCTCAATTTTGATCAGTACCGGATTATTAACGGCTTGTTCAGTTAATCTGTGGAAGGCATTCGAGAATTCTTGTCTTAAACTAATCATTCTACGCATTGGAGATGAGTTGGACTTTAATAGCGTCTCTATTTCTCCATTCGCTTTTTCCACATTATCCCTAAACAACTCATCATATTCGGCAGTGTAACTCACATGAATGATAATGTCATTGATGGTACTGTAATCAAATTGTCTAAAGTTTTTAGGGAGCGATAACTTCCAGGAGCTTATAGCACCTGCACCTTCAAACGGCATATAGCGATCGTCCCGGAAATTGAGTTGGAAAACGCCTGCATCGTTTTGAGCTGTACTTGTAGAAATAATGGTTGTTCTTGATTTAGGGAATTCCTTCAATTCTGCAGCACCTGATTTTGGTTCCATACGGATCTGACTCCCGGTTAAGGATAAAGTAGCACTCACATTGGTGTAGGGTCCTGTAATGGATGGAATGGTTAGCCGTACCGATTGAATTTTTCTTCTGTACTGACCTGGATAAAATAAATCAAAGAAAATTTCTGGAATACTGAAATTACATGTACCTGTTTGCTTTAATAGCATGAGTGCGGCAGGATTTATTTGTGTAAGTGAAAATGCCTGATCGATTTCATTCTTCCTATAGTTGGTTTCTAAATAACGCCTTTCCATGGTTTGTAGGGCCATTTGTAAACGTTCGCCTGCTAACAGACCCGCTCTGGAAGACTCGAAGTAGCTACCATCAATGAAAATGTTGTTATCATCTCTCTCATAACGATAGGCCTGCTCAGCTAAACGGGCTATGGATAATGCATTGTTATATGCTTCCTTGAACAAACGCTGCATGGTGGAAGATAACCAGGTATAGAGGCCAAGATTAGAAAACTTCTCTCCATAGAAATCCATTACATCTTGATTGTGCTGAATATTTTTTTGGTGAATTTTCTCACTTTCAATCAGAATATCTCTTCTGATTTCTGATGCTTTCAGATTTTTCTCGGTTTGCTTTAACTCATGTTGTAATAGTTTCTTCTGGTGTTTCCAGCCTTCTGACCTTCTGTCAAAACCTGCCTCTAAACCTGAAGAAGCACCAATGTTTTCCATAATTGTTGCAAGAGATGAGGTGGCATTGAAAAATTTTCCGCCCGATTCACCAAGTTCAACGCCACCATATTTCATTGCGAATGGAGATCCTAATTGCGGTAAAAGATTTAGAGTTCCCGCTAAAAACCCTAATGCTGCCTCTGTAACCCTTATTTTCGTTACACCATGTCTCATGTCAGATTGTAGCCTTTCATTATCATTCAATCGTTGGTTAATTAGGTTGTCATAATATCCAATCTGATAATTCAACGATTCAATTCTGTCATTCAGAGCTTTTATTCCTTCTTCAGCGCTTTTGATTTCCAGTAGTCTGCTCTTCGAAGTCATTTCAAGAATATTCTGCTGTTGTGTCATTCGTAACAGAGACAATTCTTCACCGTTTTTCTTTTCGATGGCACTCAATAAGGAGGCTCCAAAACTTTGCACAATAGATGTGAATGCTTTTGCTCTTTCAAGGATATAAGCAAAACGGTAGGGTGGAAGGTTGCCGCTGATAGAATTTAAAATATCATCCAACGAAAGTCCGGCTGCCTTTGCTCTTACCAGCATGCGGGGATCTATTTCAGGAGCAAACAAAGCAAGCTGCCTTCTTTGTCCTTGAATGTTCATACAATTTCTGATTTTGTACAAACGATCATCTACTCTGTTGTAATAATCCAGCAAATCTTTGTTGCCCGGTACACAGAAAACAGGAGAAACATGTTTTATAATACTAATTCCAAACGAAGGAATTTTGAACCTGTCTTTTACATAAATGGAATCTTTTTTCCAATCAAGGCCTCTTATTGTACCTTTTGCAAAGGCGCCAGTAACTTTATCGTCAACCGTTTTTATACTGACTTCAGGTATATATTTGGACTCAATAGCTTTTATCTGATCTAACTGATTTAGATTGATGCCTGCTATAGGCCCAGCATATGAAATTGATTTGGAATATTTTACTTTGGAGGCCACTTTTCTTGAATTTTCAAGAATAGAAACATTTTCAAAGTAACTCTTTTTCTGCTTTACTTTTTTTCTTGGCGTTCTTACAACGGTATAGCTTTCCAACTCGGCTAAAAATTCGGAACCTTTATTCAATAAAGGTTGGATATTTTCATAGGTTTTTGGATCCACTTTTCCTTCTCCACATTCGCCAATTTGTGCTGGTCGATCACCCAGAATTTCCTTTGCAATGATGTACAGGAGGGTTGCTTCATTGATTGATTCCATGGTGTCCTGAGTGAACAACTGATCACCCCAATCCAATAGGTTATCAATGTATTTCATCACAATGCTCTTTTGATAAGCACTCATCCTTAGTCGGGCTATTGCATGTGGATTGAATGGATCTTTTTTGTAGACTTCAATTGCGTGCTTGTCATTGAGCTGGTCACGAAGTTTTTGGGTATCGATTTCCCTGAATTCAAGGTATTGCCAGTTTCTGTCCAGCTCCATTTTCTTCTTTTGCGCTGGTGTAAGGCCGGGGGCGGAAAAATCAATGACTTCCGTAGCAGAAGGATTGAATATGTAATGATACCATTTTTGGGCTTCGGCATATTTGCCCTGACTGTTTAAATGGTTGGCAAGCAGAAAGGGGATGTGAAAGAATATTTCACGGTAATAATTGCCATACGCTCCTTTAAAATCAATTTTATCCCTTATTACCAAGTTCTCTATTCTGTTGTTCGTAATTGTAATAGGAGCGGCGGCCTCTTTCAAAGCTTTTTGTGTTTCAATGTTCAGCGTTGTTTCAACACCGCTTGTAAACAAGGTTCTTGTAAGTGTTTCGCTTAAGGTAGTGCCTAATCTTCTTAAAACAAATCCATTGCCATCAATGGGTGTGCCTTGCAAAAGTAAGAGATCTCCTTGTGCATCTATGATGGCATCTCCATAAGCTCCATTGACTATCTGAACTGTACTTCCCGAATGAAGGATTGCTATTTGCTCTTGCCGAACATTATCAAAACTATTATCTAAGGTGCATTGATTCCAATGTCTTGACAATAAAAAGTCTGTTTTTGACGTATTAACCAATAATGAGCCATAAGCATAATTATCAAACAATTGAGTTGCTGGAGAACTTGCTCTATAAATTGAGTTACCAGTCTTCAATACAATTTTTCCAGGTTTATCAGAAATTATCCTTAAACTCTCCATGGAAGGATCACTAAAACCAGTAATATTAGATAACCTACCTGCATTATCTTTGATATTTAGATTGTAAAAGTCAATAGCTGCCCTAAGTTGATAACCAGCACCTGTAAGGTTCAATCTGTTATTGTTGTCAATGGCTGGATACACTTGATCCCATAAGAAACCTTGCAACGTATATTCATCAATTGCATCCCAATGTATTATATTATCATACCTTGGTGTTCTTAAAGGAGGATGAGCAAAAGAGATAATGTCAAAAAAGGGGCTTTGTCGTAGTAACGACGGTAACTGATTGCGTAAGTTTCCGATTTCGTATTCATCTACAAGTGGATCTTTGATGGTACCATTACCTTCAAATGGGTAGCAATCCTTCAAATTTAATTTCTGTGGCGGAGTCCAGGTACCGTCTAGTTTTAGCGTGGTGAATTCAATAGAGAATTTGTGGCTGTATCCTGTAAATATGGAGCGATTATTATCAAAAACCGTATTGGCCAATGTTGTTACCCTTACCCAAAAAGTATGAAGCCGCCCATTGTACGTTATGGGCGCTACTTTTCGAACCGGTATCTGTACGTTGATTTTTTCCCATGAATTCCAGACCACTCCTCTGTTGTCATTTTTTTCTGAGTAATAAAGATTTTCCACTTTTCTGTAATAATACATCGGTGGTTCATCAGCTGTTACACCAAAGAGATGCAATACATCTGTTTCGCTTTCCTCATCCTTCTCATGGTAAGAACCGGCAATTTTTAAATGAGCCACTTCATCAAATCCACGCATATATTTTGCGTAGGCATCTAAAACAGTATCTGCATTGATTTCTTGTTGAAGAAGTTCGTTTTCTAGTTCTTTAAACAGCGGAGATTTATCGTCTCTTAACTCTGGTTCAATATAATTTTCGGGGTACAGGAATACTTTGCGATTGGCTTCCCAAACCCTGTAATTTTTTCGCCAACTCCATTCGTCTCCTGGGATATCATCCGCCTGTACATGAACTCTTCCGGCAGTTCCAGGTTCCTGATCATCTTGTTCTAAATTCAAAAGTATTCGGTGGATATATAATTGCAAGCTCATTGTTGCGGCCACTAATCTTGAAGTTCTGGCACAGCCTTCCAATTCTGTATCAATAAGGAAGTAATGGAAAAGATCGTTTTCATTTTCAAACTGAGGGAATCCTGAATGAATAAGATACGTGGTAAGAGAGGCCCTCTTCTTGCCACGAAGTTTATCCTGGTATTTTTCCAGCTTCTCTTTTCGTTCACTCTCAGTTTTGTATTTACTTCTAAAGGCAGCTAGTATGGAATTGGTAGCTTCATTCAATTCAACATATGAAGTAGCAACAATTTTAGGTAGTATATCGCCTCCGATACCTACATAACTGCAAACATCTATTACCTTTTTATAATTCTCCAGGGAATGAATCGCATTCGAAGATGAATTAACAACAGCATGTATTGATGCCAGTTGCTCCGGTTTTGTTTGTAACAGTACCGCAAGTTTCTCCTGGTCAGCCGTTTGAAATTGAGTAGCTACAACGAACGAATTCAGTATCTCGGACAAATGCTGAACATTATGACTCTCGTCTTCATTGATAACAATGAATTTCGCGAACGCGTGAAGTTTTTGAATATTGTCAATTGTTAGGTTGTCAAGGTCAGTGATTCCGAAAACAGATAAATGCCCCAGAATGTAGGCCAGTGCATCTGAATTGAATTTTTTGTCCTTAAACAAAACACCAAACGGCAACAATTTTTCAACCAAGGCCGGTATTGCCACAGCAGGAGTAGTAGTACCTTGTAGTTCCAAAGCGAATGCATCAGCGTCCAAATCCAATGTTAATGCGCTGGCTATATTACGAATTGCCTGTTCGCTTAATCGCAATTGACCTGACAAGTAAAATGGAATTAAATATTGCGGATGATACTTTGTCAGGAGTGCCCTAATGTCAGGCTCAGGTTTTGTTATTCCCGCCGGTATGGTGAGTGCTGCGTTTGGGTTAAATGCAGGCTTCAACCAATAATTTATTTGGTCAGGCGCTTGTTCCAGTACAGCGTTGTTTGCAGAAATAATTGCCTTTGATTGTTCTTCTGTTATGTCACCAGGGGATGCAAAAATCTTATCAGCAAATAATAAAGCACCCGTTGTTTTGCACTGCTCAAGAATATATGAAGTGATTTCTTCTTTTGTTTTGAAATTTTCCGGAATGGAAACATTTCCACTTTCAATAATAAAGTTCAACTCATCAATGGAAAATGTTGTTGACTTCCACCAGGTATGGAAATTCAAAAGATCATAAATGTGAGTAACATTTTCCAGGTAGTCATTTGGTATAGTAGCTATCAGTTTAATGAGCCTGAAAAAATCATCAATACTTAATTTAAGAATATCAGCAATTTTTGAATGTCTATATAAAAGCGAGAGATTTGCTATTGTTAGGTTGAAGCCTCTATCGCCTTCATTTGCTGAATCAATTGCAATGATTCCAAGAGGAGAGGCAAGGTTCTTAATTAACGCCAGCACTTCGTCATCCGAGCGGTTGAGACCAGTCATTAGGCGGGATGATGAAAATTCGGCCGGTGAGCTAGATTTATTAATAATTAGTGCAGGATGAATAAATTTTGTTGCTTCTTTTGGATAAGTTCCTTCTGCGGATACTACATCTTCGTGATTAAATAGTTTGTCGAAGAATGGTTTAGCTAACTCCAGATTTGAATTATTTAATAATTCATCAAGAGGTTTATCATTAATTATTCCGGGAGATTCAACAACTTTAAGTGAAACACTTGGAATTTTAAGACATATTCCACACAGCTCTTCGATGGATGTTTTTGTTTTTTCCTGAAGTCTTACCAGACTTCCAATACTTGACACAAAATTTTGATCGATATCTATTGAGACCCCTGCCGTATTCAGTTGGATTATCAAATAATCCAACTCTTCAATACTCCAGTTGGTTTTTCGCCATAGTCTAACGAACCGGTGTGCTCTGTCAAGGGCATTATAGGTAAGATTCTTAACCCTTTCAATATCGTTTTGGATGCTATTGGCATCTAATTTCTCGCCTTGAATGACAATATTATCTGCACCCTTATTGGTAACAAATTGACTCTTGAGTATCCTACCAAGTTCTTTACGGTTAATACCCATTGGTTTCAGTAATAGCTGGGCATTGAATGGCGTGATTTTACCCGCGGTTACTGTAAAGGTTATCCCATATACTCTGTTGATGAATGCTGGTGATACATCAGGCGTTGTAATTAACTGATATTCTTTTTCTGAAAGGTTTAATCTCGACTTGGAAATTTCATCCTGAGGTTTTCCTAAAAGTATAGCGATTTCTTCTCTTGTTTTTTCAAAATGACCCAGGTAAGTGGAAACCGATTCTAACGGCAGGTGAAAAGGTTGCGTAAATGAATGAATATTATCTTTCCAAGTTCCAGGTTTATCTAATGCGATTTCGCCTTTATAAACAAAGTCTTCGACTGCACTACGGTTATTCAGGTCTCCTGCAAAGCCTTTCTTTTTAGCAATGTAAGATTCAAGAATTTCATTGATAATATCCAGGTAAGGAACAAGCGTACTGGTGTTTTCGCAAGTGAGTGGTAATGTCCATAAATCGGGTCTTCTTACTTTTAAGTTTAAAACATGGTTAGTTTTTGCTCCTGTAAAATATTTTGAAATAACGTATCGTTCCACAAACTGCATTAAATCCACAAAGTAGGCAGCCGGAGAGTAGATGGACTGACAATGTTCGCAATCGCAAAATGCCAGATCACCAAATAAATCCTGGTATCCTGGAATATCTTTAAGATAATCTTTAATCGAAGGGCTTGAATTGCCGACTGCGGTCCAATCAAAGCTACCTGTAAGAATATCCAAAATGGAGCCCATTACTCCGGAAGTACGGATGATACCCATGTGGGCATTTTCAAAATATTTTGTTGCAACAGTGGCATCCAGTTTAGTTGCTTTAATAAACTCTGGAAGTGTTGTCGAGGTAATATGGAATGAGGAATGGAACCCAGCTGCCATGATGGCTTCGGTATGTTCAATGTCCTGCGTAAAAGAATAAACTCTTTGATAAGATTTGGCAGAATTGAGCACCATGGCTTTTTCGGCTGGTTTAAAACCCTGGAAGTTGAGAGCTTTAACATCTTCGCTATCGTGCGTATAACTAATTGCAAGAAAATTGACCTCAGGATTGTTTTTAACAAATTTGTCCAACAGGCCAATGCGTTCCGTTATCTTTTTCCCTTTATCTGCATTACTCAGTGATTTATCATTGAGTATTTCGTTAAGTTTTAAACCTGGATGGATTTTTGAGACCCTGTCAATGGTTTCGAATTGTACTTTCTGTTTTTTGACTTCTGCCGCACTTATTCCTTCGGTTTTTAGTTCATCAAAGGGCCTGCCAAATACCTTTTCATTTTTTTCAGTTACTGTTTTTAATGCATCCAGTCCTTTGGCTATTTCACCAGCTTTCACTTGAGAAATTCGATGGATAAGTGTTTCCTCGGGAAAAAGATTTTCTATTTTTTTATAGAGCACTTCGGCATAATCATTCTGCTTTAAATCGGCAGGTAATTCAATCTTTGATTCTTTCACTAATTTCTCCCAATCAGACCTTTCAAGCGTAATGAGGTCTTCCATTGATTGAACGGATGGTATGGCTTGTTTTACATACTCTGTCAATTCAAAACTTGAGTCAAATAGGGTGTATAGATTGGATGCGAATCCAAGGTCTTTGGCTTCTTTAGCACTAAAGATTTTATCTTTTACGAGTTCATCTAGTTTATCATTGGAAATGGAATTCAGGCTTAGCTCTTTTACCAGTGCTTTATCCGTTTTTATTTGGGATAACCCGGCAATATCACTTAAGCGGTACACCTTAGCCTTCATCAAATCGGGTTGGAAAGCGGGATTGATAAATACTGGTAATTCCGGCTGCATGATATCATCCAATTTGCCCAGGTTGGGAAGTTTGGCAGTAACTTCTTCCAATTCTTTTTTCTTCTCTGCTGGAATTCGTCCTTCCAGGAGGTTTTCGGATATCGCTACCTTCAAGTCCGCTTTACCGAGTTTGTCTGCGCTGAAGTCAATCTTTTTAAGACTGGCTTTTATTTCCGGTGAGGCATCTTTTAGTTTTGCCTCAACTGTATTTTTGAGACTGATACTTGCTCGTTCACTCAACTTTGTAAACAAAGCAGGTTGCATCTTTTCAATTTCTTTTGGTGAGCGTGTTCCCAGTTTTTCGAGTTGGAGAAGATCTTGCTTATTCATAATATTTTTCTTTTAAGGTTTTTGAATTCTTTGATCTCAAACGGTTTGGGAGGAAACAATAAAACTTGCCTGAAGTAATTTCAATTCTGCCAATGCCTCCACAATATTTCTGCGGGTTTGTTGTATGGGAATTCTTGCTGATTTGATTTTATCGTTGGCCTCTGAAAGTTTGTCTCCATCCACTAACAGGAGAACAGCATCAGCTTCGTCCTTTAGCCATAGGGTAATTTCTTTAATACCCTCTATCATATCCCCATCAGCGGTATTCATTCTTTCAAATAACCATTTTATTTACTGAGCCTCATTTGCATCCAGCACTTTACTAAACCAGCGATCTAAATACTTTTCATAGATGTTGGCAATCTTATGGCAATGTCCACGAGCTTCGTACCCCTTAATGGTTACATAGCCGCTCTCCAGTGAAAGCAAAGCGGAACGACATTGAATGAAATTGCTCTTGTCATTTAGAAAATAAATCTCCAAGTATCTTACCGTTTCCTTTTCTACAAACTCCAGTATTAAGCTCAACTCACCGAGAACTTCCGCTAACTTTGCAGATGCTTCTGTAGGGTTATTCAGAAGCTTATTCTTTACCGAGCCAAAAAGACTTTCAAGGTCTTTGGCGGTGCTGAGAATGGATGTGAAGGATGGTATCATATTTTCTTCAATCATTATCTCCGTTAATTTGTCTATCCATCCATCGGTAGTATGCATAAGTTCCATAACCAATGCCGCCGTAGGTTCCCCAATTAAAAAGACCGGAAACGATAGGATGTCTATATAGCCATGAATTTAACCCCCTTGGAAGCGGCACTAAATTCCATCCAGCATCGCCCAGGCGTTGTAAGGCTCGATTCATAAAAGTACCTCTTGCAAATATTGGATTGGCGCCTCGATACCACCTTTGTTTAATAATCATATGTTCCATACTCCACCCATGTCCTCTTCCAAAAATGGATCTCCATCTGTTAAAAAAGTCTCTACTTGCGCCAAAAGTCCGTCTTTCTTCTAGAAAAAATCTAAATAACTTTCTACCTAAACCAGTTCTTTGACCCACTCTTCTGCTACCCAAGAAGAAACTACCTATCCTTGACATGACAGAACCTATAGCCCCTCTAGCCCTTGTTAGAACTCCTCGAATAGCTGCTCTTGAAGGGATCAATGCGGCAGCTCTGGTGAGTAATTGCCTTGCTGCAGCCCTTAAGCCAACCTTTAATGCACCTTGTAAGGCTACCTTTGCAGCTAAAGCCGCCTTTCCTATCGGTATAATAGTGGTTATTACAGTAAGCGCAACGTAGACAACTTGTAGTGTTCTTCTTACCCACATCGGTGGCCGCCATCCAAACAAATCCATACCACCGGGTACGCCTCCCGCTTCGCCTCCTGGTGCGTCACTACCAAATTCAAGGTTGAAATATCCCGCAACCTTGACTACATCATCCATGAAATTTCTTCTTGGATCACCTTGTTGCCCTTGTCCTTGTTGCCCTTGCTGATCATTATTCCTCTGTTGATTGGCGTTACCATCTCCTTGTTGCTCACCAGTTCCTTGTCCTGAAGGGGGTGTTCCATTAACTGGCTGATTACCCGTTCCACCCTCTGCTCCGTCTTGAGATCCATCCAATGTCCCATTTGGTATTCCATCAGGTACACCGTTGATGTCTCCATTCAAACTGCCTCTTGGGTCTCCTTCAGGTTGACCACCCAGTGCTCCATCGGCAGAACCACCAATTTGTCCCCCTTGAACTCCATTTTGAGAGCCACCAACTTGACCTCCTTGCTGACCATTTCCGGGATTGTCAGCTCCTTGTTGTCCTTGCCCACCTCTCGTACCAGTACTAGAACCTGTTCCACTTCCCGGTCTATTTCCTGCCCCAGCACCATTGCCTGGTGTTGTTCCGGTTCCTGTTCCTGTTGCTGTTGGTCCAGTGTTGTTGCCGCCTGCGCCTGTACCCGTTCCTCGTTGTCCTTCTCCGTGACCAGGACCTTGTGTTCCAGAGCCAACTCTTCCGTCACCCGTATTTCCACCACCGCCTGGATTGTTTTGAACCTGGCTACCACCTTCACCAGTTCCGTCATTTGTTCCTCCATTTCCGGTATCATCCGATCTACCTGTGCCTGTGGAATCAGCTGCTTCGCCCGTAGGCCCTGTTGCAGTAGTTCCACCTAATGAATTGTCTGGGTTTTCAGATGCAGATGCTGTTTCGCCTGTACTTCCATTGTCAGGTGCAGGTTCAATTGTAGTGGTTGGTTGGTCCCCTGTGCCATCATCAGAGGCTTCAGTATTTTGAGGGATCGGTGGAGGAATGGGTCTGCCTTGTCTATCAACCGGAGTACGAGTACCGTCAACAATCCATTGGGTACCTTCTTCTGTTGAAGGTGTTATAGTAACATTAGATAAGCGAAACCTTTGACCATCCATAATTACAACTCTACCTTCATAATGCCTTCTCGCCTCTTCCGCTGTACGAAGTTGTTTTCTACGATAAAGCCTCTGCTGACTTTGCAACCCATTTGGGTCCACCAGATTGATAGGGTTGTTGTGCACATAGAGATAAAGGTTTTCGGAATCTTCCGGCCCCAAAGGGTCAGGATTAATCCATCCACCCATCCAGTGGGCATAGTAGCGGTATCCAAAATAATACAAGCCGGTAAAGTCATCTCGCTCTTTGCCAGAATAACGGTAGTGCTTCAGGTCAATGTCTCGTTTGTTTCTGCCAGCAATAAAGGAAGTGCCGCCAAAAGGAAAGTATTCTTCATAGGTTATTACATCCCCATTTTCATCCAATTCCAAGGATGCTGAGCCCAAATGGTTGGCTAATTGATAATGAATTTTCTTTTGGGTGAGGTCATCTGTTTCTCTTGCTTGGGTATCCTTTTCCCAAGAATGAATCAACGCCAGGTTATTGGTGCCATCAGAGATTTGGGAAGTAAAGCGCTTGAGTATTTCTGTTCCACCACGTGTTATTCTTTTGATTTCACAGCCGTCTAAGTAAACTTTTTCCGTAAGCTCTACGGTATTGTTGGCTACATCTACTACTCTTTGGGTTATTTTGCGTACACGCATGCCATCGCCACCATATACATAGTATTCCTCATCATTGGGTGTACCTTGTAGCGAACGGTCTATCACGACAGCTTTTGAAATGTTGTTGCGATAGTTCCACTCCAGGCTTCTCAGGTGAGGCATGTATATGCAGTTTCCGTTAGCATCAAAACGATTTTCAGGATTAACAACAGCTATGCCGTTCAGATCGAGGAGCGGTAATGAGCGATTAGACGAATCAGATGTCCATATCTGTTTGGTCCAGTTTTTAGAAGCACCATTATGACGAATGGTTTTAATATTCCCTGCTACATCATATTCATAGGTTCGGGTGTATCGTTCAACGGTTGCAGCGTTGTTTAATGTGATGTGTCTTGTGCCTTTGCCCCAGTTGGCAGGTACTCCGGCTTCCCGACTACGATCAGCGTAATCATTTTGCAGCAATGCCTGATGTACTCTTCCTTTGGCAGATTTAAGTTGATAAAGGGCATCGTATTCAAACTCTGAATGAGCCGAAACATTCAGACCTTCCAGCACATGTGGATTAGGTGCTGTAGGTTGCTGGGCTTCATCTACTAAATGAATCAGGTTGCCGACCGGGTCGTAGGTGTAACGAATATCCTGGTAGTTGCGAGCAACACCGGATACTTTTCTCGAACGCAATCGCTTCAAGTGGAAAGTTTCCGAGTCGTAGGTGTAAACTGTTTCTACATCATTGCCCAATAAAGCAGTTTCGCGTAAGCCTTTGGCATCATAGGAAATATTCTTTAGAATTTCCACTTCATTCATCACTCCATCAGCCGTGGAAACCAATACTTTTTGGACACCGCCACCCTGATTGAAAAGAAATTTTCTGGTAGTTTTATCAGGAAGCTCTTGTTGAACAGGGCGCCCCAAGGCATCATAGGTATATTTCGAAATATAGATTTCCGGTGCAAGGCCAACTGTTGCGGGATTGCTCCAATTGGGTTCTGAGGTGAATTGATTCAATAGTTTTCGTTCTGTTACAAGCGGTATGCCTCCGGGTGCAGCAAGTTTTAGTTCCTGTATACCTGCCTGGTCATAATGAATGACTAATTGACCTTTTAGGTTTTTTTCTTTAGCCTGCACAACAGAAGCATCTTCGCCATAAACAAACCGTTCAGTAATTTGATTTAAGCCCAGGGCTCCATCAACATGTATTGTGATGACACGGTCTAACTGGTCATAGTGTGTTCTTTGATGGATATTGCGACTATCCCAAAGATGTATGGTCTGGTCAAGATTATTGTGAAATGCCCATTTTTCTCCGGCATCAATACTTTTTTCAAACAATTGTCTGCCGAGCATATCCCGTTTGTATTCAAAGGCTTTTAGGTTACGGGCATCAATGATTTCTGAAATATTTCCATTGATATCAAAACGGTTTTCAATTTTTCGTTCTGTTTCATCATTATTTTGTTCGATAGTTACAATCGCTCTGCCCAGGGGATCAAACTTAATAATGGAAGGTGTTTCCTTATGGGCTAAACTTTTATCCAATGCCATTCTTTCCGGAGCGGTACTTGGCAATATTTCTCTGAATGTCTTGTACAAGGAGCGATCAACTGTGTCGTTTTGATCATAAGAGGTAACTTCCCACGGGGTGTATTTCGTTTCGATGAAAGTGCTATTTGGAAAATCGGTTCGGTAATTTCTTCCCACTGCATCGTAATACAATTGAGCAGAAACACCATAGGTTTCAAGTGCGGCATCATTTTCAAACTCAACTATGTTTGAGAAGAATGGTTCAAATTGCCTTACAGGTTGAACTTTATTGTTGTACACCACATGACCTGATACCAACCACCTTTCATTACTGTGCGATTGAATGGGTTCTCCACCAGTATCCAAATCGATGCCACCATCCAATTTTCTCTGAATGGCCTGTCCAGGCTCAACCTTTTGTTTGCTCTGGATAATTCGACCATATCCATCCTGATAATCCAAGCCAATTAGAATCTTGAAAGCATTGTCGACATTACCCTTACCGTCATGCACCAGGTTTTCACGGGTTAAGCGAATGCTACGAAGTGGCTTATTCTCAATTCTCCAGCAATCAAAATCGTAATACAGAAAACTATCCGCTTGTTGTAAATAATTAGACGGACTAGCTAAGATGTTATCAAAACTTTCATCATTTCTTTTGGCGTAGTCATCAATAAGGTTGTTGCCATACTTCTTCACAGTATTGGAATCATCCAAAACTGTTCCCTGATGCGTTGTAACTACAGCTACACCTAAAGGGTCATAGAGCACTTCAGATACATTATCATTTTGATCAATTAATTTGCAGGGCTCAACAATATTGTAATCAATTGTACCTTTGGTGACATTGCCCAGGGGATCTGTAATTTCAATTATGTTGAGATGATAGGAGTCGTATTTGTAGTTAGTAACATTCCCTGTAGCTCTTTCTACCTTTTCCAGATTATAAAATCTGTCACTACCGTGAACGTGATTAATAGCTGTTGTTTGCCACCAGTAGCCATCCTTCTGGCTATAATTGCCCTCATTTGCATCAGCAAGCATTGCTGGAGTAACTTTTCCATTGAAGGCTTGGTTAATCAGGTTGTCATTAAAACACGCTGACTCTTCATGATGGGCAAAGACAACATTGCCGGTCTGACCAAGTGGTAATATATCATCGAAATTGTTGTTCCAGAAAAACGTCCTGTCCCACGAGATAAGCCTGGCTTGTGATGAACCACCTGAAGAAAGAACTTGGTCAAAAGAAATGGCATTGGCAATTAATCCATCAAAGGCAGATTGGATGTATTCGGGATTCAGTAATTCATTCTGATTTCTGATTAAGAAATTGACTTCATAGTCTTGTGCTTCAAAGAGAATACCTGTTTGGTACTCGTTCAGTGCGTTTTTGTTTAATAAACTATGCCTGGATAGGGTGATGTAATCCTTATTTTGAGCGATTTCGCTTCCAATTGCGGAGCTTCTTCTGGCATAAGCAACATTCAAGGTTTTTTCTATATCGCCATATTCGTTCACCAATACTGAAAAATGGTGGTTGATTTTCGGATCATTTGCTTGTTGGTCATACGTCTGGTTAAGCGTTTCGGACTGATAGCAAAAAAAACAAGAGTCGTACTTTTTGTTTTTGGGCTGTAGTTTTCTGATTCTATATGAATTTTGAGAGACCTGATAAGGATGTTCAGCTAACTCACCCTCAGGAGAGGTGGCGTATATTTCCTGCCGAATAATTTTACCGGCCAGGGTTCTGTATCCGTGTTGAAACTCGTCTGAGTCGAGTGCGTCTGTATCTTCAAATGTCTGGGCAATTAATACTTGATGCTGTGGGTCCTTGCTGTAAAATTGCTTTGATCGCTTATTCTGCCCTCCAAAAATACCGTTGTGAATCCACGTTCTTGTGCAACTTGGTTGGGCAAAACCTTTCTCATGTGTAATAGAAGCATTTTCAAACAGTTCGGTGTCGTATTGTTCTACCAGACCAAATGCTACAAAAGACCGTTCATTTCCATCATAATGCCCGTCATAGTATTTATACTCTGTAATAAAGCGTGTGTTGGTTATATGATCAATGACTATTTTCTTATCTGCGACAGTAAAATGAGATGGTATTTTTGAAATCCAGGGTTTGCCGTTTCTTTTTGCATTCAAAAAATGCAAGCCTGAGTAGCCATATTCAATTTGTTCTTCTTTGCCTAGTCCGTTTTGAATCGAGATCAGTATTCTAGGTTTGATTCCATTCGTTAACTCGAGATATTGTATAGGAGAATTTTGAGCATAATTCAAAGAATTGGACCAAACCAAACAAGGCGTTCCTTGTCCCAGAAGGTCCAAAATGATTGCTGAACTTAGGTTGTCTATATATGGTAGATTTGTGATTCTTCCTCCATAAATAAATTTGTTTCCGGAAGCATTAAACCAATACCGTATTTCCCCATTTCCGATGTATAAAATATCGGTTGTACCAGTTCCATCCAGGTCATAGAGCCGTATTCTACTTGCATCAAAAGTGTTGTCAAAATCAATCACGGGAGAATTTTCCATCAAGACAACTTCACCAAAATGTCCATTGCCTAAATTTGGATAATATTCTACCCGACCATTTTTTATCCTAACCTGATCCGGTAGGCCATCGCCCGTCATATCTGCTTGAAAATAATCTAAGGCCAGGTTATCACCTATTGTAGGGGCATGGGCAACTCCATTTGAAACAGGCTTAGAAAATTCAAAGGGTTTTTCAAATCCTTCTTTGCCCTTGAATGGGTAGCTGATAATTTTATCGTCCAGTTCAACCACTAAATCAGGATAGCCATCGCCATCTATATCCATAAACCTGGAATGCCCGACTTGCGGAATGTTTTGTAATGCTTTGAAGCCAGACCATTTTTCCTTGTCTCTGTCAAATTCATAGTAGCCTGCGGTTCTACCTTTGAGCGCGAACAGGTTAAGATTCCCATCTTGATCAAAATCACCCAATGAATAGATACCCATATCCTGGGAAGGTTTTTGAATAACTGTTTCTTGTTTTCCAAATACGCCACCCCCCAGATTGGGTTTATAATACCAGGTATTAGCTGATTCGGTAAGTATTCCGGGTAGCCCCTCTCCAAACAAATCGACCAACCGAGTTTTTATGTGGTTAAACCCTTGAGGCAGGTTTTCATTTGATTCTTTAATTGTTCCTTTAAAGCTTTGCCCGATAACCGGCTCAGTGTATTTGATCGTTAATTCAGGTAGTTGTTTTTCAGTGTAAAGCCCGGTATTAAGATCTCTTCTTATTCCGGTATAAGAAATGGAATTGAGTGTACTTCCAGAATCTTTTTCATTGTATTTGCATTCAAGAATTCCAGTCAAAGATGTACCCCCCAGCTCATCAAAATGGTGAAACATAAGTATCCTTCGACACAAGCGATAGGTCCTGATTTCAAAGCCAGCGTTGTAAACAGAGTAGGGGTCTTGTCTTTGGCTCCATTTTGCTGTGGCTAACGGATTACTTTGTGAATAGGGGCGATTTTGGTATTCTCCACAATCAAAGACTGCTTGGAATAGCCATTTGTTATTAGCAGGTATAGGTTCATCTGCGAGAATAGGCTTTGTATTGCCGTAGAGTATTCTTTCGGGATATTTCTGAGCGAAACCTGAGTTGGAGAATTTTCTTACTCTGTTGGTTTCATAGGATGTTAAGGGGTTTATGTTGTCGTTGTTTTCTATTTTGTACTTGTAATGTATCGCATTCCCCAGGTTGTCATATTGGGCCTCCAGAAGCCAAATGAATATTTTACTTTTGTTTTCAGGATCAGAAATTTTTGTTAATCCTGTTGCTTCAAGTCCATAAATGGATAGCACATTATTTTTTGATCTTGTTCTCCAGTGAATCTCTCCACTGGCTTTTTTAATCCATTTTTCAAACCGGGTGAAGGCATCTCCATTTTTAGCTATAAAATAATAAATCCAGAAGTCGGCATTTTCTTCAATCTTTTGCACCCATGAGCTACCTGATTTTACCAATTGGGGTACTATTGAAATCGACCCATTGAAAGCATAATTATCAGAGCCGTCATATTTTGGTAAACCATTTTTAGTGTCAACCGAAATAAAAGGAAGTCCACTCAAACTCCAACCCAATCCGAAAATGGAGTTTCTTGACGAAGAACTGTACTGTAATGACAGCTCCGGACCAAAACCATTTCTTCCTTCTGTTAAGGGTACATTAACCATTCCCGATACACTCCCTGAAGATGGGTTGACTTCAAGAGCATGTTGAAGTTGAAGATCTTGTATGTTGATTTTACTAAAATTCATTGATTCTTAAATTTTGTAAAGTAACCCAAGGCGGTAACGGTGTAGGTATAGGTATAGCCAGATTTCGTGGAATAGTCTGCCCATTGGAATCCTTGCAAGGGGTGGGTATTGTGAAGCGGCTGGATTGCGGGGATCGTTGTTCTGAAAGGCTTTCATGTAGTAGGACTCGTTTTCAGTTTGATCAAGGCGATGAATGGAGAAACCAAGGAATCCGTTGCATATGGTTTTGGTTAAATCGAGGCCGAACATGACCCGGTAGGAGCCGGCGATGACATTAACCATCAGGCCATTTGATTTTGCTGATTTTCGCATGGGGTCGTGTTTTTAGGTATTCAGAGGCGATTTTTCTTCGCAAAAGGGAAAGCGAATACCTACATCTAATTTAGCCTGATGGATCAGTATAAACAATAGGAGTTAGTCCCAGTAGGTGGGAGGTTAACAATTGACAGTTTGCAGTTAGCATTTAACAATTAAGGATGCTCAATCGGTGGATAGTAGGTCATAAATATTTAGCAATTCGTTGATCTGAAAATTTGAAAAGGGGTATCGGATATGTAAACAAAGAGTTGCTTAAAGCGCTACTTGTTGATTCCAGTTGTAGGCAGCTATGGGGGTGAGGGATTGTTCTTTTTATTTATGTAGTATTTTTATAAGCAAATGGCGATGCAGCGCGATATGGAATTTTTCAATTCCCTGGACGATCATGGTCGGGCGGTGATGGTGTGGGAGTTAGGGGAGTATGTGCTCACGCGGGACTACTATGGGTATCGTGTCAACTTGTATGCCATGCCAGGCTATTACGTGGAAATCTATTATCGCCCTGGTGAAAACCGAATGGAGAAGATTGAAGGGTTTACTGATCGGGAGCGTTTGGAGAAGTTTTTGCCAGCGATTCAACTTGATGATAGCTTCGAGTCATGAAGTTGGGCGGGTTGATGTTTGCCGATATTTAGGTTTGAGTTGCAAGCTGGTATTAACGAGTTGCGAGTTTAATGTATAGGGCTTATCGTAACGCGTTTGGGGGGCGATTGCTTTTGGTTTCCGGTGACCAGTGAATGCATCATAATGGCCTAGAACCGATAGCCTAGTCCGAGCCGGATCGTGTTTCTTTTGCCATCGTATATGTCCAACACAAAGTCAGAGATTTGAGGCAGGAGACCGAATGCATATCTAAATTCAGCCAGAATCCTCCTTGTTACGTCATATTGAACTCCTATTTCGATGGAGATTCCAAACTTGTTAAAATTGTAGTTTTGATCGTCTTTATTCAAAATGAAGTCCAGTTTTGGCCCGGCTGCAAGTGAGCATTTTTTATGCACCTGATGTTTCAGGCGAAGGGGTATTTCAATAAAGTGGTAGTCGTCCGTGAATGAAAAGAGAATCTCATTTTCGAAACGCCATTTTTGGTTTAGTCTATTATCCATGGCAAGTGAGACATAAAGTTCAAGCCCCAGAAACCCTGTCGGGGTACCGTCCAACTCCTTGCCGTTGATGATGCTTCTGTTTAGACCACCTTTCAGGCTGAAAGGAGAAGGGCCTATGCTGTTTTGTGCTATCCCATTCTGTAGGATGCAAATGAATAGGATAGCCGAGATCAGAATCCCGTTTTTTTTTGACCCTGAATAATTGAGACAACTGGAGATGCCTGTCATCGTTTTTTTAAAATTCTACCAGTTCAAGTTCTTCCAATCGGATGGCCATCGTTTCGATTGATACCTTGAATATTTTTGCTAAGGATTGAAATGTGCGACCTTGAAATAGTTCCGCAGCTGCAATAAATCTCGCTAGCCCACGTAAGTCGTGACATTTTTCCCTGAACTCACTAACTGACTTTTGATTTAATGCAAAAACTGAATCATCTGTGATTATGAATTTCTTAAGCAAGAAAAGTTCTTTGAATACCGCTTCAACCTGTTTTTTAGGCATTAAAAAATAGGAAGCAAATTTATCGGCTTGGAGTTCTTGCGCATCCCTGATATTTGTTGACGTTCCATCTAGTGGTCTATCCCGATGCAAGACCGATTGTTTGTGTAAAAGCGCGTGTCCAAGTTCATGGGCCATTGTGAAATTTCGGATTTCTGGAGGAAACTTTTTTGATATAGAGACTGCTTTGTTTGGTTTATCAATAACACCAGCAATTTCATAAAGGACGCCTTGAACGCGATGCCTGCCTAGTGATTCGGGCTGATCCACATGATATCCTAGGGTTATCAGTGCATTTTTAGGATTTAAAATTTGTAATGGATCGTCTGGTGGATTCTTCTTCCATAGAATGTCTCGATTGAGCCACAATGTATTTTGCAATCTTCTTGCAATCTCTTCTAAATCCGGGTAGGATAATTTTGATTCATCTTTTATACTGGAGATTAATGCAATTAGCTCGTCGTAGCATGCTTGTTTTTGCCTCACTTCTATTTTCAGGTTGTCAAGCCTGGTTTTGGCTACATCAACTAAATGATTGTATGTTTCTCTTATTTGATTTGAGTCCTCAGTAATTCCCTTTGCCCATTTGGTTGATGTAAATGATAGCAGATTCAAATCAATTATGGACAGGCATCCTCCAATCGCTGAAATTGCACCATTCAGTGCAACACCGGAATCACCCCGAACCGATTTAAATCCATGATCAAAAATGAAAGTGGCGAATTGAGCTAATTCTGCACATAGACGTGCAATCTTAATGGGTATTTCAGTAGCGGGTTTAAGTTCTTCCAAGGCCTGTTTTGCGAATTCTCTTTTGCGTTCAGGATTTATTTCATTGTCTCGGGCAATCCTTAGTTTTATTGTTTTATCAAACTGTTCAGAGTCTTGTTGGAGAAATTGTTCTAATTCAGGATATATACGGCTTTCGATTTCTGCTTTTATTTTTAGAAATTCTTCCTGGTGGTCTTTTAAAGAGTCTCTTCGCTTTTCATCGGTGCTCAGGTCTATTACTGTCCGAATCAATTGTGCGGAAAGCAATCCTTGAAGCGCAGCTGCGCTTCCAGATCCTGGTTTGTGATGGCCAGCCCCAAATTTGTCCAGCAGTTGGCTTGTTGAGTACTTGTTTAATAATTTCTGATCCATACCGTTAAAAGTTTTTTACAGGATTCAGACAATACTGGCATTTGCCATACTACAGCGATAGCCTGTTTTTAAATTGTGTTATCTAGGTCCCATAAATCGGTCTCCATTAAAATGTATCATGTGATCTGGAATCTCCATGATCCATACTTCTGTTTCCCATGCTATTTCTTTGGAATGTTTTTTGAATTCATTGAAGTCCGGAAAGGCAGTCACGTAGATTTTTCCTACGCTGCAATTGGCAAGAAAAGCTTCAAGTTCATTAACTCTTTTTGGAGAAACGGGACCATGCGAGGTAACCGCTTCAATCAGGTACAGCCATTTTCTTTCCTCATCATATATCACTACATCAGGTAGTTTGCTGTGTTGGTTAATTGGAATGCCTAATGAGGCTAACGCTTCCTCGTTAATATGTAAATCTTTTTTTGCGGTATCCCCGAAATACAGGACTTTGAATTTCTTGACAAAGCGTGGCGCAAACTCTTCAACTATAGCTTTTTGAACTTCGTTGTGCTTACCGGGGCTTACAAGTTCGATAACCTCATTGATTTTAACCGGAATTAAAGCACTTTCTCTTTCTTTAGCATAGCGCTTTTGAAGCGAGCCGACGCTTTCCACAAATGCTTTTGAAGCTTTCTCCCAGGTTCTTGAGCCAAATGTCCTGATCGCCTCGAGCGCTTCATCGGTTAAGGCATAATGGGTTCTCGGACTGTTTACTGCCAGGTCGGGAATATCGGGGTTGAGGTCAGCAATTCTGGCCTGAACGAATTGATGAAGAACCTGTCTTCTTACAGTCTCGCGCGTATTGGGGGCATATTCTCTTTTGTAAACTTCTGCAATGAATTGCATTATCCCTTTGGTGACTTTTTTACTTTCTTTCGAGGCGTTACTCCAATTGTCCTCTTCCTTAATACTTGCCAATGCCAGTAATGTATAGGCAGAGATTTCATTTTGTTGAGCAGGAGGCATTCCTAGTTCCTTCAAGATTTGCTGTGATTCTTCTAATTTGCTCATTGGGTCAGTAAATAGTTTCAAGCTCAAAAGCTGTTGCGATTAAGTTGTTAATGGTTGTATTGTCGAAGGAATTGCTGCGTATGAGCTGATTGCCAATCTCTATGATTTGGTCATGTGGAGGTAGCGGCATAAAGCGCAATTCTGTGGCACTAACATTAACATTGCCATTCAGGATTCTAAAAAATTGGTCAAACAATGTACTGTTTAGCAATGCACCCAAGCCCATGATTTCAGCTTTGTCCAGGTGTCCATTTGGACGATATATGTAGTTGAGTTTATTTTCTACGCCAATAAAATTTGCTGCTTTGTGATTGCGGAAATAAGGGGCAGCGATCAACCTGCTTTTATCATCTTTGCTGCTAAACCTTCTCAATAGCAGGTAGTTCTTATTCTCTATCAAAATGGAACGTGATTTTTGGTCAAACTTTATATACTGACCTTTATTGGGTTTTTCAACTGGCCATTTTAGCTCCATTTTGGAAACATTATGCAGCCAGAAAAGCGGTACGATATCAGCAGAAGTATTTTGAGGTTGGTCAAGGATAAAATCCCAAGCTCTGTGAGCTACTACAGGACCCGTGGAGATTTGAATGTTGTATTTGTTTAAGTTTCCGTTCCAGGCGCGGAATAACTCAACAATTTCTCGTTCTTTTTGAGTAGTTGGCAAAAAGACAATTTTATCCGCTGAATCATATTCAATGATAAGGTTTGAAGGTAGCGTCAGTGTTTCCGGGTTTTTCAAGTCTTTGGTACCACTTGATGAAGAAATCTGTATTTCTGTTCTGTTTATGTCGTGTATTTTAGGCTGGCACTTCATGATTATTGTTTCCTGAAGTACTTTGTCACGACTAAATGTGTCTTTTCGTGAATGAAATAGGTGAGCTTGAATTATATCGACTTTTTTGAAAAAGTTGTTTCTAAACACCTGAAAATAGTTTCCGGAGCTAAAGCTTCGAGGCGTGATGAAGATCAGCTCACCGTGGGTATTAAGAAGCTGTGCAGCTATTGCCATGAAGATGGAATAGATATTGGCATGTCCATTGACCACACCTTTTGCCGCTTTTGTCTTTTCATCATTCCTGGATAGTTTGAAATACGGTGGGTTTGAAATGATATAATCGAATGAATCAAGTTGTTTCCTTAAAGGATTAGTAAATGCGTTCAGCGCATCCTGGTTGTCCAATACAAAATCCGTTGATTGGAGTGTGTTTTCGAATTTAATTTCCAGTTCAGAGAGCCACTCTTTCAAGTATGCCAATGTAAGGTGTGCATACTTGATAAGTTTTACATCGGTTTCGTATGCTACCAGTCGGATTGTCTTCATCTGTGGGTTTACGGAAACCAAATGTTCAACCAGTGCGATTGACAATACACCTGTCCCACAACCAGGATCGAGGATAGAAACGTTTTCACTTTGGCTGGATGACATTGATGCCATGAATCTTGCAATAGCAAGTGGGGTAAAGAATTGTCCTTTCGATTTCTTGGCATCATCCGTTGATTCCTTGGCATAAATCAATCCTAATCGATCCGCATAATCACTTGGTAACTCCTTGTCTTTTGGCGTTAATTCTCTTTTTGTCTTTATGCCTTTTCTTTCTTGCATACTTAACTTTTGTTCGGCTACCTTAAAATCGCATTAGTTATGCCCTTATCCTTTACAAGCTTATAAACCTAGTCTGCAATTGTCTTTGCAGAAGCGCTACATCCCCCGTAGCTGCCTTACCCGTTTACCAAGTTGCATGGTTTTTCTAATCATGACTTGTCACTATTTGACAAATATAGCCAGGATTAAATTATTCTTAATGTATAGGTTGAAAGCAGTTCATTGGTTTTCCAGGTTATGGTTTTCATGACCAACATTCGGTTATTCGGTTTTTGATTTATGGGTAGTTACTGTGTTGTTTGTTTTATTCTGTTCAAAATAGCGTATCACCTCATCGTTGAATTTTCGTACTAATGTGGGAAATAAATCAAGTAACCGATATGCAAGCATAGTCAGGTACATTACTATGAGCAGGGTGATCAACGTTATTGTGAAAAGCTTCCACCCAAATTGATCTAGTGAAATGAAATAGATTATGGAAGCCAACATAGCCCTGAAGGTGGTATGAAAAGTAGCCTCCATATTTCTTTTGGGAACCTTTATTCCTTCTTCGATTTGATGAATAATTTCTGTTGTAATGGATGCCCGAAGATATTGGAACAATTCCAGCATTTGAGGCCCTGATAGCGTTATGGGACTCAAGTGCTTAGTAGCTACAGCTAAATCACTCATGTTTTGGTCAACTGTATCTTTGTTAATCTGATAGTGAATTATTTGACGTGTCATCCGCACTGTGGCGAAGTAATTTAATACACTAAAAACCGTAACGGAAACTATTTCAGTCAGCGTATATACGGCAATAAAAATACTTAGTGGAATAAAGAAATTTCCTTTGATCAAGAAGGTTAGTATTCCTTTATAGTCTGTTATGTCCAGCCATTCATATTTGCCATAGGCGTATTCATAAATAAAGGATGATATGCTTATTAAAAACAGTAGGTTTAGCGCTCTACGTAAGGGGTGATAAATGGATTTACCTTTGAAGTAATCGGCAACAATCAAGAATATCTCATTCATGCAATTATAGAATAAATTTGATTTAATAGTTAGACGCCTGTGCATCTGGGGTTAAGGTACACTGGTACAACTGACAATCTGTGACATCATGCTATTTCCGGCTCATAATAAGGAAGATTTATGCTGTGCATGTGGAGGGAGTAGGAGTAACTCCCAGTCTTTGGTTAACCCTTTATCAGCCTGCCCTCAAGTAATTTCGTAATTATTGAGAGGTTTTGACTTTGGTTGTTCTACTAAGTGAGGGTATAAGGCTTGCAATTACCAAGTAATTCCTCCAAGGCTTTCAGTACTATGTCTAAATCCAGAGATTCTCCTCGAAAAATCAAGGTATTGTTAAATGTGTTGTAACCTCTGTGATCACTGGATGCACTGAATCCCCGGAGGGTTGGGTTCATGGACAAGTCCGTATACACCGCACTGGATTGCTTGCAGAACCAGTCTTCTATTTGTTCATCATAGTGCTCGAAATAGTTGCGGAATTTGCGGTCCGCGAGGGGGTTGTCCTTGTTTACGTTGAGTAGTTGGCGTAATCGTTCCCCACGGGCTTTATATTTCTGGCGTGGCCACAGTAGCTTGGATACATTTGCTGAAGCCACGAGCATGGATTGAATGGAACTCCAGACTTCGACCTGGTCAGACTTGTTTTGGGTGGCCTGCAGGCGTTCAGCAGCTCTTATTGCAATTTTTGATTGCAATGCAATTTCGCTGATAAAAACCATTTCCTGTATTCCATTCATAATTTATTCGGAACGTAATCTGATTACATAGCTTAACTTGATATTGGGCTCTGGTAGTACCACAACTTTTTTCCCGGCTTTGTGTTGATAGGGCTCTGTTCACTAGCCTGTCTTGTCTTGCTAACGTTTGTGTATGTGACGTTGCGGGCTTGGAGGGCAAATGAAGGAGGAACGACTGATTTGCCCGACTACTCCGAAATTGTCCCACGTGACCGAACGTTGCTTAAAACTAAACTACAACTTTACACTTCACCCCGCAATGGCACATACATTGTGTTGGCGGTAGTAGCTACATTATAATTCATCGTCATTGACATGCCTAAAATGTTTTTCCATGCTTTCAATCTCATGAACTTGAAATTTAGCAATACCTAGTCCAAGGGGAAAATAAGGATGCGCATTGTCGACTTTGTAAAAGAAGTCAATCACTTTGATGGACGAGCTTATTGTCTGGAAAATTTTATCACCTAGCATTTGAGCGTATATACCAGGATCAAGTTTTGTCCCTCTATCAATTGTTTTCTGATGCACAATGTCATTTCTGAGTACTTCGAGCCCTTTAAAGTCTGACCAGAATGGTTGAATCTTGATGTCACCCGAGTTTATAATCTTTGGCAAAATGACTCCTACCTTTTCGCTTGTGCTCATCCATCTTTCGATGTTCTGTTTATTCCACGTCTCCTTTATACCTCTTTCATTTATTCGGTCGTGCTGAAAATTCTCTGGTATTACAGCATTTGCGAATCCTTCAATAGCGATGTAAGAGAAGATAACGCTAGTTTGTATTTCCTCGAGGTAGTCAAAGAGTAACGGTTTTTGGTCATTGTCAATATTTAAAACTTTGCCCCCCGCTGAAAGTAACTGTTTAAGTTTCGCATGTGCTCGACTCATTGATTTTTTCATCAGGCTAAGAGAAAGTGAAATATTGTTTGGTGGTGAATAACTGATCTGTTTATGGAGATGTTTTGCTTTTTCACTTCTTACCAAGAAATATGTCTTTTGATCCGCCTTTGAAAACAACTTTATCGAGCGCTCGTCTCGTAGGTCAGACTTGAACCAATTCTCATCACTTGGGCCGCCAAATTCGAAGGAATGTTCAAAGTTGTGATAATGCTTATTAGGTTTCAAAACGGCCTCATGAAAATTATGAAGAACGTAACCAATAATTTCAAGACGCTCTTCTTTGGGGATGTCGATGCTCAAATCAACTTTCAAAAGAATGATGGAATCGTCCGTAAGTCCTAAGTAGATAAATCCTGATAACGTTTTATCCATTCTCTTGTCAACAAATGCTGGTGTTTCAAGGCAAACAACATCTATGAGTATGCGAAATGAATCGTTGTCATCATATGATTTCTCTTTACAAAAACGCCACTTAGTCGGTAAATTCCTTGCGATTGAACTAAAATAGCGTTTTACACCGAGTGTTGTTTTAGGTGTAATGGTTACGTCAGTGAAAATTCGAATTCTGTCTTCAGTCATTAAATCTTTGACAAAGCTACTTGCTATTACCGCCAACACATGAATATATGCAATTGCACATATTTTCCCTATATCGTCAAGGTGAATTTAGCTCATATTCCTGTTTTTAGATGGCTGAATCAGAGATATTTATTTTGTGCACTTGTGTAAAATAGGAGTAACTCCTACTATTTAGGGGCCCTTCGACAGGCTCAGGACAAGCTCCTTTGAGGTACCTAAGGGTAGGCTCCTTGGTGAAGTTGCGAGCTATGAGCTGCCAGCTTTGAGCCTCGAGTTGTGAGCTTCGAGCCGGACTGGGGTTAGCTGGTTTTGTAGATTTTGTCGTAGGAGGCACGGAGGTGGGCGAAGGCTTTGGAGATGTAGAGTTCGGCTGTGCGTTTGTTGATGTTCATGCGTGAGGCGATCTCCCCGTTGGACAGGTTTTCGGTTATGCGCAGGCGGATGGCTTCCCGGCATCGTTCGGGTAGGTCCTGGATGTGATCCAGCAAGGAGGCGTGCAGTTTTTCTGGCGCTTTTTCCAATATTAATTCAGGCTCTTCGTATTCTTTTTCAAAATTCCGGTAGTGCTCCGCAAACTTCCGCTTAACCTCGCGGTGGGAGAAGTAACGGATGATCTTGTAGCGGACGGACGTAAACAGGTAGTGTTTGAGGGAGTCAATCAACAGCGTGTCCTTGCGGCTGATCAGCGATTCGAACACTTCGTGAACGATTTCCTCGCAGTCTTCTTTGGACCGAACGTTCTTACGGGCGAAGCGGTAGAGGTGTTTGGTATAGCGGTAGTAGATGACCTCAAACGCCTGCCGGTTGCCCTGTTTAAACAATTCGAGCAGTTCCGTATCCATATGGTTTTGATACGGGTTCACGAATTCAATGTGTTTGATTATCAGGTGACATACACACCAAATATAGCATCTTCATTTTACACGGTCTAATACGACCGTGATATTTTTTACTAAACCGAAGATTTTAGATGAATCAAGGGGTTCTCTAGAAATGTCGGAAAAGGAATTGGCGAAAATTAAGAAGCAGTTTGGCACTAATCTTAAAAAGATCAGGGAGTCGAAGAATCTGTCCTTATTGGAAGCCGACTATTCTTCAGATATGAACGAGAGCAACATTTCGAAGTATGAAAATGGTAAGCGTGAGCCAAGACTTTCTACGATCATTAAGCTTGCAAAGGTATTAAAAGTGCATCCTAAGGAACTTCTGAATTTTGATGTTGACTATTTGAAGGAAAAGTGATTATTGTTTTCTCCTTCAATCACTTTCTTGAATTCTCCTCCCATTTTCCATCCTTGTGGCTATGAAAACTGATTTTAAGGTTAAAATTAAGTAGTGACCTATTAATCTTAGTGCATCAAATCCTCAATAACGACAGGGTGCAGCTTAATTTCCTTGTTCTCTAATCGGGCTAAATACACATTACCCACTTCATCCTTATAAACAGCCCTGATGTTGCAGCCCTCACAGATAAATGATTCAGACCGTCCATTTTCTATTTTCAGTGCGATCTTAAACAGGTCAATATCAAATTCACCACCAAAAGGGGAGCATTTTGAGCAATATTCGGCCATATCTGATTCAATATACCCATATTGAAGCTCTTTTGAATTTTCCTTGCGCTTTCCCCATCTTCGCTTTCCACTCATTTCTATACCTATGAACCGACTGGTGTTCCTGCTGCTTTTTCTGCCCATCCTGGCCCTTGCCCAATTCTCCGGCCGGGTGGTGGCCGTTGCTGATGGGGACACCTTTACCCTTCTTGCCGAGAACAAGGAGATCCGTATCCGCCTGCACGGCATTGACTGCCCGGAACGCGGACAGGATTTTTCACAAGTAGCCAAGACCTTTCTGTCGGACCTGGTGTTTGGCAAAACGGTCAGCGTGAAGCAAACGGATACCGACCGGTATGGACGCGTCATCGGCATTGTCACGGTGGATGGAGTGAATGTGAATGAGGCGTTACTCAAAGAAGGACTGGCCTGGCACTATGTTTATTACGACAAAAATCCGGAATGGGCGGAAATGGAAGCGGAGGCGAAAAGGCAGAAGAAGGGTTTGTGGTCGCAGCCGAATCCCGTGGCACCGTGGGAATTTAGGAGGAGGAGGGCAGTTGACAATTAGTAATTAGTCGATGGTAGCAAGTGGGTTTCGGAGTGCATGTAAAATGGTTACAGGCTAAGAGTTTAGAGCTTCGAGTTACTAGCTTTATTTAGGGCGTGTTGCTGGCTGGCAGTCAGTCGATGGTCGCTAGTGTCCATCAATTTGAAGATTGGATCATTTGAAAATGAATACAGCGGTTGTTGTTGTCTGTTGTATTTTACTGGCAATTTCGAAGGCTGCTGTATCCATTCCTTTTTAATTCGTGGTAGCTGATTATCGGCATTGGTAATTCTCCACTTTTCAAGTATCGTGTCGGTATGAGTTCAGATGTTATAATGAGTGACTTTACTTTCGGGGATTTCTCTGCCCCTACAAATGTTTTTACCTGATCTAGATTCGCTTGCAACCAATTGTCCCTATTAACGTGCTTTGTCACTTTTTTCTTTTGTCCCGCACGACCTAGATAGGCATCCATTTCTTTTTTCATTTGGTGAATATTTCTTGCTGCCTCTGTTCTCTTACACTCAATATTGTAAACCTGATTGATGGTTGGATCGTACGCGAGAATATCACAATCTCCATAATCTTTTTCGGCATTGAAGTGTCCTTTAGGCTTAATGGTAATTTCATAGTCCCAAACTACTAGTGCCGTATTATCTTTTATCCACTTAGTTACTGAATTTCTAAAATGCTTTCCGTTTTCTTCGTTAAAGCTGCCAAGTAGGCTATTGATTTTCGTTCCCCCGTTTATCAATCTACCCGAATGAAGCAGTTGATTCAAGTATTGGCTGGCTGCTACACACTGCCTCATTCCCCAATAATATTTTCGACCGTTCTCTGTATCCACAACTACAAAGGGTCTTCGGGCATAACTAAACTCCCTGTTGTACTTCCATGGGAAATAGTCCGGGTTTAAATAGCCTTTTTGATCGCTGATGATATCTGGCTTATATTCAAAACGTAACTTTTCCAAGCCTGCTTCAACTTGATCTTCTGCGCCAGTCATTATTTGCTTTAGTTCTGCCAGTAAGTCCGCCTCAAGCATAGAAGTAACGGAATCTCCATTATTTTCTGCCATCGCCGCGGCCTGTATACATATGCCCAACAGGTTGGTATAGTCAATCCCCCAATCTTTCAAGAATGCTTCATCCATTTGGTCCAACAGGGATTCTGTGTGGGAATCTTTTTTCTTCGATGTATATGTTTCAAATTGACTAGAAAATACTTCTAGTTGTGCTTCAATACTCGCCACTGTGTTGTCTCTATAAAAGGGTTGCAGTTTTTGATCGAAGAACTCTTTTGATATTCCAATTCGGCCGGAAGGAAGCAGGCCCATTTCGGGGTCATTCATCTCAAAGTGCAAGGTGTCACTAAGCATACCATAGTTCAGGATTTCATTCATAATGGTGAGCAGTTCATCCAATTGGTCGAAGCTTGGCTTGCGATCGCCTTTAGCGGGCACAAAGACTACGAATTCTATTAAGCAGCGTGTGGCAAGGGATGTGTTAACCAGTTTTTTTTGTTTAATTAGAATTTTCTCCAGCTCTTTTTCATTATTTCCGAAGCAGTGGATTTCGGCAGCGATTTTGATTTTGCTAAACTCTCTGTCGTGCACGAGTCGTTCATTAATATCGATTAATGTACTTATCAAGGATTCGCTATTGAATTCTTTTAGCTTTTCAAAGAGGTATTGCACCAAGCGTAGTACAACGTAATTACAAAACTCCTTTTTGTCACTAACACTTTGAAATTTTTCTGGAATGGGATGTGGGCTATTGATTATGCTAACAAGCCTGTCTAGTAGCAAGTTTATCTCTGCATCGCTTATGTAAAGTGAGGGAAGCAGCCAGCGATTATCGAGTTGCAAATCTGTTCTTGTATCAAGTAACAGGATCATCTTGGCTTGCCCAAGTGGTATAAATTTATTGACATTTTCCGAGATATACTGATCGCTCAAAGCTATGCCAGGTATAGTATTAAACGCTTTAAGAATTTCGGTCATGAGTGCCCTCTCACCAGCATTGTCACCTCCAATAAAGAGTTTTCGGATATGCTTCGGTAAAGCAATGGTTAATATTCCCTTGTTGTAGGAGCATTGTAAGCTTAGGTTAAGGGTTTCTTTGGAATCTACTTGTTCTAGAGGTATCGGATCGAAGTATGATTGATCGAATTCAAGCACAATGTTTAGCACAGGAGCAATATTTCCATTGACTTGCTGATATAGGGCCGGGCGAAGTCTGTCTAGCCAGAAGCAGATTGCATCTGCTAAATGCTCAACATATCCAGCCTCGGTTTTGCTTTTGGCTTGATAATTCTGCACCCATATCGGGAAATGATAAGATTCGAGCAGCATTTCGTACGGAATTCTTTGCTTCACAGGTTTATAAATAGGAGCATATTCCCGACAACGTCTCACAGATTGATAGACTAAAGAACCATCCACCAAGCTAGGTACCCCATGAACGTCTGCATTAATCTTTGCTTTGCGTGTGAAATCCGCACCATCGCCAGGCACGATGGTTAGAAAATTAAATCTTGATTCATCAGAAAGATAAAAGGTTTCACCATTTCTTTTGAATGTGGCATAGGCATCTAGTGGTGAGGTAGCCATTATTTTGGCTTTCTGGGTTGTGGATTCATAAACCTTTGCATACTTCCATAAGTCCAATCTGTCCCACTCCCCAGCATAGGCAAGTGTGATAAAATCGAAGACATTGAACCAGATTCTTTGTTCATATTCCTGCGGTTTGTCAAAGGCCATTGCAGAAAATCCACCCATTGAATTGATAAGGATGAACGTTAGAAATTGATATCCCTCCAGTTCCTTCCGTGCTTTAAGTTCAGTGATTACGGCTTTCATTCTGCGGTTTAGGCTATTGCCCGCTAGTAAATCATCATTTTGTTGATCTAGCATTTCTTGATTACCTTGAAGAGTTGGAGGGAATGTATAGCATACATAAGCCAGCATATATGCATCAAATTGAAATATGCCTTCCATAATCGATTGCCCAGGTGATTTTTCTGGTATTGGGATGTCAGTCAAAGCCCATCCCATTTTATCACAGGCCTCCCAAATGTCTCCCCAAATACTTTTGTGGCAAAACTGATGAATCTTTTCACGGACATTGTGTTTTTTTATAGTGTTAAGAATAAACTCGTTTAGAGCTAAAACTTCGCAGGATGGAAGCACAAAATAATACTCACCTTCAAAGGCCACAAAGGGCTTATAGAGTAGAGGGGAATGGTAAGGGTCTTCAAGATTCGGCTCGCCTGGTTTGGTAACAAATCGTTCAAGCATTGATGGGTTGATGTTACCTGCTTTACAGATTCCTAAAATCGTATCTCTGTCAAAGCTAAGATGTAGGAGCTTTTCAGGTAGTTCCAGAGGTTGTTCAAGGTTTTCAACGAATACGTTTCTTTCCAAGTGAGCTTGCCTGAATAGGATTTCTCCTGTCATTAATACGAGTGAGACTCCTTGATAAATTTCATCTTTAAATTCTTTCGAGAAGTTATTTCGGGTTGTGTAAATGACTTCTGTCAGATACTTAAAAATATCCACAGCATATGAATTTATTCCAGGCATAACAATATAGTTGCCGCCATGAAATAGTATGTTTTCGGTAAACAGATCTTCAGGCAGGTCCTCATGGTGATGACTGGGGAATTCGTTGGAAATAATAGAACGGAGCTTTGTATAATCTCCTGGTTTACCTGTTGAAAGGCTTTGTACAGCCTCAGCAGCAATTAATTCAATGCGGATATTTTTACCGTAGTTTTTCGGAATTAGTTGTAATGCTGTAACTAAATCCAAGACATGACCTGTTTCGTGTTTCTTCAGGTATTCTGAAAATTGAGACTTTCCTTTATTTGAATAAAGGATTGGTTGTTTATAATCCTCTCCGTATATATCCAGGCAACATTTTTTGAATTTTTTACCACTTCCACAGGGGCAAGGGTCATTTCTTCCAACTTTTTTCATGAAGATTCATCATGATTTATGGCAAATAGCGTTTAGTTAATGCCAGTTACTTTCTCTTCGTTTTTTCTATTATATCTTTGTATACGTCAATATTTTTCTCGGCAGCTTGAACTAAATAGTCAAGAATATTGATTTCATCATCCGGAGTTACTGTCGGTTTATGGTCTAACGATGGCCACATCAAATTTGACTCAATATTCATCAACCTGCTTTTGTAAATATTGTTTGCGAATTCATCTTTAGGATTTCGTTGGGTATAAATTACCTTAACTGCATATGTTACTGAACTTGTAATTATGTCAGCAAGTTGAATATGTCTTGAGTTTTCAGATTTCATGAAGGACAAAGAATTTATATTCAATGGAAACTTTATTTTTCTATCGTTAAATCCGACTTCTTGAGGAATCATATAATTAGTGTTTGAATAGAATTCAATTGCCTTAGACCAGAAAGATATTTGTTTAGAATCATCATGGATTATGTCGAATGCTTGATTGAATTGTCTTCCCCAATTGTCACAAATTTCTATAAACAAGGGCAATGATAAATCTATCGCATATTTGTGAAGTCCTTTTAAGATAGTATCTATTTGGGCCCTGCTAGCAAGAATTAAATCTATAATTACACTTTCTTTGTTTGTTTGTTCTTTAAGTTCTGTTGTTAATGTATAGAAATTCTTAATTGAATCTTCAGTCTGTTTGCGAGCCATCTCTTGAAAACTCAAAAGGAGAATTTTATATAGATGTTGATTCCATACATAATTTCCAAAATGATAAATTAGGTTGGTTAATTGTAAATTGACTTTATTTCGATACAGGTCCTCTCCGGTATCATATACGACTGGCTCAATTAGCCTGTCGACAATATGTCCCACGACAGCAAATTCTTTATTGACTGTATAGTATTTAATATTTGCTGTTTGGATTGAATCATGGTTAAGAATTTCAAGGATCTGCTTTTGGTATTTATTACTTTTTTTTAAGTTTTTAAAGTGCAATTCTGTTCCTTTTGATTCGATTCGGGAAAGTAACAGATCCACATTTTCATCAGGCATATTTAATGATGCAATGCAGTATATCGGTTGGTCTGCGTCTAATAAATTTTCTCCGCTGTTTCCTGATTCATCAAAATATACTTTCGGAAAACTCATTTTATTTATATTTACTGATAATTACCACCAACTGAGTTTGTGAAAAGACATTTATTTCTAATGTCATCATGGTGAATTTAACTCAATTTTTTGTTGTCAGGCTGTGAAATTGGAAATATTTAGTTTGTGCTCAGGTTTGAATAGGTGTAACTCCTAGTATTTGGGAGGGTATAGAGGGTTTATGGAGTTTTGGCCTCAGTGTTCAGTCAAATGATTGCTGTCGGAATGGTACTTGTTTCTAAAGTTTGCCCGACATTATCTCTAAATCCATTTAATATTTAAACCTTGGATTAAGTGAAGTTTGTAGCGAAGTAATGTCATGATAACTGCCATCCTTTTGTTTTCGATGAAGCATTCTATGACAATTGGAACACACTAATGCTAAATCTTCAATTTTGGTTATCCGCTCACCAGTCGCTAAATGAATTTTGTGATGACACTCAATAAAATTTTCACCTAATTGTCCATATGCTTCGTAAAAATCAAACTTGCAACATTCACATTTAATTCTACCATTTCCTTTTTTTAATGCAGTTTCCTTTGCGCGTTGTACTATCCCTGGGCTTCGTTTGGTAAATTCTTGTTTGATATGCTCGCGAATGCCTTTATCTCCTTCTACTTCTCCATAGAAACTGTTGGATTCTATGGGATTTAATATTTCATTAGTTAGATTCTTACAAAAATGATTTTGAAATAACTCCCAAATTATCTCTTTAGTTTCTATACCAGTTAGTTCGATGTTGTTTGATAAATTAGCTATTGGATTGGTTAAACCTCTATTTGGTTTGAAAAAATTAAAATATCCAGGGTTTGGAATTGAGTGGATAGGATTAGCTACTGCTATAAGTAATACTTCTCTGCAATATTTATGGTCAGGGCTGTTATTATCGATATGAATTGTGTCCGATACAGGGGAAACTAAATGTGTTATATGGACTTTTTTATTATGGCGTCCATTTATTTCATTGGGTTTTTGAAATAGCACAATGATGTCTCCGACTTTTGGGGTCTTTGCACTGCCACCTTTCTTAGTTGGCCAATTTAAAAGAAAATTTGTCCCGCATTTTTTGTCAGCATAAGCCCATCCGTCTCCTTTATTTCTTTTAACATTTTTTATCCAAACAATATCGTCAGAGCTATACATTTTATTCGTTGTTATTCGTTAGCTACTCTTTTATTTACGTATTGTCCACAACGCAAGTGCATGTGCTATTGCGAATTTTTGGAAGACTTGACAATGAAGCGAAACGGAATGCAAAGGTCAACCTGATGGGACCTGTCCCATGTGGGTGAACCAAATTTAGAAATAAAATACTACAATGCCACACTGCGCCCCACTATGGCCCATGCACATTGTTGTGCGCCACTTCAATTTGTACTAAATATTAACCTCTTAATTTCAGGCGAAACGTCTAGAAGCGGTTTTACTTCCTTGTTGTAATCTTGCTTTAGTTTTCCACACTTTGTTAGTATAACATCAAATATCTTTTTCATAGGAAGTTCCTTATACTTCTCTTTGTTATTAATATAGCTGACGCTAACGGAAGATATGTCGTCCAGGTAAGTAGGAATTTGCTTTAGTATGCTTTTATACTCGTCAAGCAGATCAACGAGCTTAGTTAGGTAAAGTGACATATCGCCATTGGCTGCCTTGATATAATCAACTTCAAAATCTTTAATTCTGCCTTCAAAATCTCTATTATTTTCAATAAATGTCTTTAGCTGCTTGTTCCGCATGTTTAAATCGTCATACGCCCTAACGGATAAATCAATTTTCTCCATCTTTTTCCGAAGTTTCTTTTCATTAATTCCAAGGAGCGTACCAAGCAGTTTCGAGCAACCAATTACACCCGCGCCAATTGCTATTCCACCTATTTGGTCTGACTCATTATCTGATTGAAGAGCGCCACCAACTGCTATCAGTGTCCCTGCAACTGTTCCCCAATCTTCAATTCGGTTCCATGTATTTCTAAAAGTTGTGTCTGACCATATGTTTGTCGTCAGTTCAATTGTCTGGTCAAGATCAAGCATATCATATGTAAAGTTCAGAATCTTGACCCCCGATTTCATGCTCGAAATAGCGGCTTTTCCTGCTTCAAATTTTTTCTCTTTTTGCTGCTTTTCGTACTCTTCCTTGGTCTTTTGAATTTTCTCAAATTCAATTAGCTTATTACTGAGTGCTTCAATTTTCTTGTCGGACTGAACTTTAAGTGTCAGCAATAATGCTTGTTAATCTGTCAATCTCAGCTTGAGATTTTTGAAGATTTTCACTCAGTGTTTTATTTAATACCGAAAGCTGAGATTGTGTGTTATCAATTATCTGCTTCAGATAGGTAGAGTCTGTCTTAGCTTGAGAGAATAGATTTTCATGACTCAAGACAATCGTTGTTAATACGAGTAGTTTAAATAATGTTTTCATAGACTATTTATTTGGTTGAGAGGTCAATCAAAAGGGTGCATGATATCGGGATATAAACAATGGTATATTCCCCTTGTGCCATTATGCAGTTTTTTAATTCAAATTACTACTTTTTAGCGACCCGAGAAATAGGAGTAACTCCTAGTCTATAGGTGGTGAGCATAGGGTAACGACCAGGTAAAGACTTTACAGGTAAACATTTGCGTATTTCTTTTGTTATCTTCAAAGCTGGACATGGAAATTTTATCTAAGTAATTAAGTTCATATAGAAAGTCCCCCGATATATGAGAATGATAAATATTGCTCTTGCAGAAGATATGCCGAATGTAAGGAGATCGATTGTGCGTTATCTGCATACTGAAAAGGATATGCGGGTGGTACTAGAGGCTAAAGATGGGTTGGAGTTGGTTGATGGAATTAGGGCGCACATAAAGCCTGATGTCATCCTAACGGATATACGAATGCCTGTAATGGATGGTATTGAGGCAACAAGAATTATACTTGAGGATGATCCCTCTTCCAAAATTATTGCATGGACCATATTTGAAGACGAGGAGCATGTGGTTGCCATGAGCAGACTTGGAGTAAAAAGTTTTCTTGGTAAAAATGATCTAAGTGAAGTATTTAAGGCTATTAGAATTGTGAATGAAGGAGGGGTATATCTTCCTGATAAAATTGGAAAGATTCTCAGGGAATACCTTGATAAGGAGAGCGATGCTGAAATTTGCCCTATTAGTTTGTCTAAATTAGAGGAGACCTTGGTTAAAGCAATATGTAACGGGTATAGCAGCAGCAAAATTGGCGATCTAATTGGTAAAAGTCCTCGCACCATAGAGGATTACAGGAATAGGCTTTACGAGAAGTTTCAAGTTTGTAACAAGGAACAATTTATTGTCAAAGCAACAAAGTGGAAGCTGATCTAGAATACTAGTATTTAGCTATGGCCGATCAATAAAAATTTTGAAAATACCGTAAATCTACGGTTGATTTTTTTCCACGCAACACTTTTCATTGTAAAGGATTTAGTCAATTCGTTTTTGGGGAATTTATTTTCAAAAAAACCGAAAGTTGATGCTGCAATCGAAAAGAGTAACATCAGATACTGACTTGAGGTGGCATGTTGTTTACACAAAGCCAAACCAAGAAAAGAAAGTTGCGCATAATCTGAATCTTCGATATGCAAATGCTTACTTACCTGTTCGGAAGGAGATTCGATTCTGGAGTGATCGTAAGAAAAGTATTCTGACTCCACTATTTCCAGGGTATATCTTTGTACACCTGAGTACAAAAAACCGCTTTCGAATTTTTGATGTACCAGGTATTATAAAATTTGTTGGATCGAATACAACACCGGCGACAATATCCGATAAGGAGCTAAATACGATCAGACGACTTGAAACATGTGGGTACCCGATAACAGAAGATCAAGCTGAAATAGGAACCTTGGTTAAAGTTACAGGTGGTCCTCTATTAGGACTTACCGGGAGACTTTTATTAAGAAAGGGTAAAAAGCGTTTTATTGTTTCAATTGAATCAATTCAAAAGACATTATGTGTTGAAGTTCCAGGTTGTTGGATTGAGCCGGTAAATGTGTAGGTAGGTAATAGATTGGTAAGTATTCACTCAACTGTTTCGTTGGGACTTCTTATAGAATTGTTTTCATACCAAACTACTTAATGTGAGTAGCAGTAGCAAAGCTATATCCATCATCAATCCGAGATCAAAAATTTGAAGGATGAAAGAGAAGAAATCAACGCATGTCTTTGTGTTGGAAGAGCACCATGAAGCCTATTTTGTTTGGCGGTACGCATTAAGAAAGGGTCTCATTCGAAAGCAAGGAAACAATCTGCTGCATATAGATGAACATTCGGATATGGGCTCGCCTACTTTGAACGTTTCCCTTCATTCGCTCAATGGAGATCTCAATAAGGTGCGTGATTTTACATATAAGGAATTGAATATCGCCTCGTTTATCGTGCCGGCCGTGTATGATAAAATTATAAGGGATGTCTATTGGATTAAGCAACGACATGACAAAGTTCGTCAAAGGGGAAACGTACTCTATGTTCGTTCTGCAGAAAATGAGGGTAAACAATTGATTACTGGAAAGCTTTCTGTTCTGGAGAATTTCGAGAAAGAAAAGAAAGAATTACAAGAATCTATCGTCCCTTTTCAGTTTTATAAACGACATGTTGATGGGATTAGTAAAGTTTCAGACGTTTTATTGGACATTGATTTAGATTATTTCTCCTGCATTCAGGACCCGCTCAGAAATGAATTAAGAATTGAAATTACTTACGATGAATACTTAAAGTATAAACAGACACTATATCATAGAATAAAGTTTTTTGATTTTGGAAGAACGGAAGTAATCCAGCGTAAAGGGAAATATTATTACTGCCTGAATAATTATCAACATGTCTACATATCTCCGTTGAAAGTAAGTAAAGAGGAAATTATCTCACGAATTGAGACGCTATGTCAGATGCTTCAACATCGCCAAATAAAGCCACAGATTATTACCATCTGTCGATCACGATTTAGCGGGTATACACCAAAGGACCAATGGGAATTTATTGAAACCAAGTTGCTTGAGCGACTGGGAGGTACTTATAATTTGCAGGCGGTAACACACATTTCTGATCTGAAGTGAGCAAAAGGGGAGCATGAATGAAATCCAAAACTCAACCGGAAATTTCTGTCTGTACTGTCTGTATGAACCGGTTACATGACCTGCGGGAAACTCTTAGCTACAATCTGAAGAGTGCAGATGAATTTTCAAGTTGTGAATTTGTTCTTTTGGATTACAATTCGCGTGATGGACTTCATAGTTGGGTAAGAGAAAATATGCGTGAATACATTCAGTCTGGGAGACTCAACTATTATCAGTTTCAGACCAATAAACCGGATTACTTCTCTCACGCGCATTCGAAGAATATCGCTTTTAAATTGGCAGAGGGGAATATCTTAACAAGTGTTAATGCAGACCACTTTATTGAACCTGGGTTTCTAGAATATGTTAAAGAGAAATTTTCTACTCAAGCGGATTTAGCGTTAATATCTAACATTAACACAGGTGTGCAAGACAACTTTGGACGTCTGTGCATTAAGAAGGATAATTTCTTCAAAATTGGCGGTTTTGATGAATCGTTCTCCGGATATGGATATGAAGATACAGACCTTAGCCTACGACTTAAGATGGCTGGCGTTAATATCGAGTTTCTACAGGAAGAATTATGCCATCGGTACTTATGTCATAAAGACCAGGAGAGAATGGAGAACACCTATGACTTTCAACATCTCCATAAAATATTTATACAAAAGATTGGCCCCAATCGAAGTGAGCTGTTTTTTCTGTATAAGAGTAATGAGTTGGAATCTGGTGTAATTCATCGCTCTGAGCATGATATACCAATTTTAGAGCAACCTGAGTTCTCAAGGGGAATGTGGAGAGGCTCGGAAAGCGAAATGATATTTCAATATAACGATGGAAGTGAGAGGCAGTTTGCAGTTGATAAAGATGGAATGTATTCTTCTGAAATTAACGGCTTAATAAGCCGACTGGTTGAAGTAAAAGACGAAAAGAATTTTCAAGATCTCATTCTTAAAAAGTCATTAATTCTCAATTATCGGAGATTGATTGATCGCAAGCAAGCGGGAAAATATGTTGTCAAGAATCAGCAAAGTAACCCTACCGTTTTTTTAAAAAATTTTACATCAACAGTGTTGCTTCCGAACCAATGAGGGCACCTATACACATGATAAAGGGATTTCAGTTAATACTGGCCATTCTATATTTTAATTCGAATGCACTTCTGGGGCAAGACAAGTGGAGTGTTACAACCTTTAAAGATAGCCTTGCTGTAGAGTATGACCTTGTTCAGCAACATGCATCTGTGAGACACTGCTTCCCTGAAATAAGAAATTGCAAGGCTATCAGTGTACAGTCAAAAAAAGCCTTAGAAGCCCATTCTTTAAATAGAAAGATTTTAGACTATTTTGGAATTGACAGTGAACAGCTGTATGGTCAATTCATGGCTTTGACTAAACCAATAGACCTTGAGTTCAATAAGGCCAGACTAGAAATGAATTTCCTGGCTCATAATGTCACCGAAATATTGGTGGTATTTCATAGTGGATCGGATAAATGGATTGCCAGGCCGTTCGTTGTAACACAAGAAGGATATCAACCTGCTCAACATGCCTATTTGATCACGTTTGATCAGGAGCACGTGGACAAATTTCAACGTGACAAAATCCACATCACAGGAATTGGAATCTACTTTCTAAAAGCAAAGCCAGATTCTGCTTCTAAGTTAATCGTGGGAGCTTTTAGGGTACAAGAATTCCATGCCTATCGCCCAGGTCTGGTTGCGCCCTGGTTAGCACCTATGTTTAAGGATAAAGAACATGCAGGTTATGCGCTCATGGATTCATATTCTACATGGTTCTACCAACAACTTCATTCAGTAAGTCGACCGTTCACAGACATTCCATCGTTTGATGAGTTTTCAGTCCAGCAAGGGCTGGTTTCTCCAATTACACAATTCCACACAGATAAGCCAAAGGAAAAATTAATGCTACATGACTTCTTGTGCCTGGCAATTAAAAATTATCCTTATAGCGAGGAGAAGGGAATTGACGTCAACCAAGTAATCATGGAACTAGACAATGTTTTTAATCAGAGCGATAAAATTGATAGATCGTTGATTACTGAGGTCAGCAGATTTATTGAAAGTAGATTCAAAGACCCTCATTTTAAGTTGATTTTGCCCCCCGAATTTTCCGCAGAACTTCCACGTAAAACCTTTGGCCCGGTAAGAATAAAGGAGATAGGTGGTCATTTAAAAGTTGTCGCCAATTTTGATGAAGAATACTGTGAACAGATTCCTGTTGGAAGCATTGTTACATCGATTAATCAGTTTTCGGCTGTCGAATTTATGACAGGCAAAAGGAATCTGGAGGAAGAATTATACAGACAAGCACATGAGGCAGTAGAACTTACTGTTATACACCCCAACAATTCGACAATAGAAAGAAAATTTCAGATCCGATATGACAGAAGGTTAAAGATTCCCCAGAATTTTCGGGTAAGGCATGGGGAATTTAAATTGATCGAGAATGCAGTTCCGTATTTTCGTATCCGGACATGGTCAGGTGAGAACATATACAACTTGCTTAATCACCGTGCAGAAATTCTGGAAGCGGGAACGGTGATTATTGACCTTAGGGGTAATGGAGGCGGCAATGGAAGAGAAGTTTTCAATGTCCTCTCATTATTCTTTAATAACATAAATTCAATAGGGGAAAGGCAGCATGACGACTTTCGTGAGTCAATAACCATTATTCCTAATCAAGAAGAACTGCGAATACCATCAGGCATAAGAGTAGCGATCCTGGTGGATTCGGAAACAGCGTGTGCTTCGGAAATTTTTTTGATAGGGATGAAAAAAAGACCAGGGACGATAATTATCGGAGACAGCAATACCATGGGGGCCGTTGCAAGTCCAAACTTCTTTAGATTTCCATCTGGAGTGCAAGTTGAATATCACAGCGCGTTTAGAAAATTTATTTTCAATCCGTCGGTCTATCGAGAAGGACATGGAATTGCCCCTGATATTCTGGTATCAAGAACCTCAGTTCATGACTTATATCCCTATAAGGACAAGGTTTGTGCAGTGGCTTATACAATTCTTAATAGGTAAAAATTCTTTTATAATTTAAAAAATTTCAATGATGAAGATCAAGTTTAGCTTTTACAACCAGTTAATTCCCATAGAGGAAACCAGTGAGTATTTATTGTATAATATTCTTAACGGGGGTCTTCGTGTTTTGGACGACTCAACGGGCAGGTTGCTGTTGGATCTTTCAAACCTTGACTCTTTTAATGTTGAGGACTATAATGAATATCATGATGTTATTCAGGAATTGCTAGACGAGGGTTTTTTGGTTGATTTTTACATCGATGAGAAGGAATCGTATCAGCAGGACTACCTTGATAGTCAATTGGCGAAGTATCGTAATAACTCACACATCGGGCTTACAATCGGCACAACAATTCTTTGTAACATGGGGTGTCCATATTGTTTTCAAACGGTAAAGCCCAACAAGACCCTTCGGGATGAAAAAGTGATCAATGGCATTGTAACTTATATCGGAGGACTTATTCAGAAGGCTCCTGTAAAAAAGTGGGCCGGTTTATCGATTATGTGGTATGGAGGAGAGCCATTAATCAATATGGATGTAATCGAAAACTTAACCACGAAGTTTACGGCCTTGTGTAGTCAGCACCATATTCCCTACGATGCCTCCATGGTAACAAATGGCATCTTGCTGACTCGTGAAACATGGCAATTTTTACTAAAACATCAGGTCAATTCGATACAAATTACCATAGACGGAGCTAAAGAGGTGCATGACAGCTACCGACCTTTAAAGAGCGCAAACGGAAAAAACTACGAGAAGATATTGGAAAACTTATCCATGATGCCGCTTGGTATAAGTGCTACTATTCGAATAAATACAGATAAGCGAGTTGCGGCTACTTTACCGAAACTGCTGGATGACCTTAAAGATTATGGAATTTGGCCTCAGCGTCAGAATCAAGTTTCACTAAAACTTGCCTGGTTGAGGGGATATGCAGGTGCTGACACCTCCAATATGAGGTTTTTAGCTCAACAAGAGTTTTTCGATATCGAAAATCAGTTTAGTGCCATGCTGGTAGAACGGTATAATAAGTGGGCAAAAAGTAATTCGCGCGAAATGGCTAAGCAAAAATGGAAATTGCCAGAAAAACAAAATGACTGTGCAACGTACGTCTCACCTTACTTTTTTACGTTTGACCCTGAAGGCGGAATTCACAAATGCTGGGAAACTATACATGAAAAGGAAAAGTCATCGGGCTCAACTGTCTTTAAGAACTGGGATGTTGATGATTTTAAAAAGTACTTGAACTATTCACGCACAAATGTTCATCCGGTTTGTTATAACTGCAAATTTAATCCCATTTGTGAAGGACTTTCGTGTGCTTACGACACTATCCATACATTAAGTGAGCAGAATTTTCCCTGTACTCCCTGGAAAACGGAGATTGATCGGTATTTCAAGGAAATGTATTTGAGGATGAAACAAAACCCTGATCAAGTGGTTCTTCATAAACCTGAGCAAAGAGCCCACCAAACTCACTCGAATAAATAAACGAAGTAGGATATGAATTCACAAGTGGAAGCTATAAGCAAAAAAAATCAATTCGCAACCCTCTTTCACCCGGGGATTGATCAGCATTGGCAACAGTACTTATATAACAGACAACATGACCTACAAGCTCTTATTGATCAGGATAAAAAAAATTATCTACCACTTAATCATGCAAATTTAGCATTGGGTAGGTTTTGTAAAAAAATAGTTCAGAATTTTGGAAATAACTCGAATGAGGCATCATCACATATTGAGAAAGCAGAAGCTCTTTTACAAAAATGGCAAGAGAGATTTAACCAAGGTGGCCCTTTTGATACATATCCATTTGCTGAGGGGATATTTTTACACATGAAGAGCTTAGGCGTTGATATCGATAAAGAAGTGCAAAAGGATCAAGAATTGGCGCATGCATTTATAAATTTGCCTCCTCAAATTAAATCCTTTTTCCAATTTCATATACTTGTGCCTGAACAGAATTTTGAGGCTTGGTCTGACACTATATCGCAGTTGGCAATGGAGGACATGGCTCTATTCTACTATATACGTGAGTTTACAATCTATACCGAGCCACACGCTGTTAACGAAAATGCATTGAAGTTGGTACGGATCAAACTGATTCCTGAGATTGTTCAGTCCCGTAAGAATCCGGTACTCAATGAAATTTTAGAATTGCTACAAAGAAGTAATGAATCTTTTAATGAATTTGATGGCACTCATGTCTTTAATATTTTTGCTGAACAAGTCGATAATAATATTTATTTATCACAGGGAAATACGAATTATAAAAAGTTCCTCTCCCTTACTTGCATGTTAGAGGATGTCTATTGCTCCGAAAAGAATCATGCATACCTCAATTAGAGCCTTAATGTCTGAAAACGCTATCGCCATTATTGATCAGGGTATTGACGCTACTTATAAAAATCTAAGTAAGATGCACGTGGAGGAAATTGTTGTTGTAGGAGAGGATAGCGAAAAGAATGGCCATAAGCATGAAGCAACAGCACACGGCACAAACATTTTTAATATTATAGCAACAAATACATCGGGATACAAGCTTGTGTCAGTAAAGCTTTCTTCTGAGGGTGCCTTATATCCTGATCTCTTGCGTCAAGCATTAGACGTTTTGGCCGAACAACCAATGATCCGTATCATTAATATTAGCCTGGGCTTTTTTGCCCAACAATACCCCTTGGCATTACTTAAGTCCTTACAAAAATGTCATGATCGAGGAATGATTATAGTAGCTGCTACACACCCGAAGCCTTACGTAGAATGTTATCCGGCAAAAGCGCCTTTTGTTTTCGGAGTTGGTATTGCTTTAACACAAGCAATCAATGAGTTTCACTACCTTGGAGATGGCTATGTAAATGTATTGGCCAAGGGGGTGCATCAACGGTTATCAAACGGGGAACACGGATACCTCATCCGCGGAGGAACGTCTTATGCTGCCGCTGCCTTTACAGCAAATGTTGCCAATATCCTTCAGCATGACACTGAGATGACTTACGCTGACGTGGTGTCAATACTAAAACAACGGTCGGTACCCTTGCGAGCCGCACAACATCTCGGCCAGGTGTTTCACAAGTCCCTTACAAATTATTCCCGATTCCTTACACAAGACGATAAGGTACTTTTGTTTGCTACGGACGATCCTGAATTAAAAAAAATTTATAAGGAGATTACTGGCGTTGTCACGCTGGTAATAAGATATCCGATAAATCCAGCGAATTGCTTTGATATGGATGTGGGTCAAGGCATCAGGGAAATTGATGGTATTTTATCACCAAGAATAGCCGAATATGCCAAAACGGTGGTATTGGGTAACTTTTTACTTAATCCGCACCTTATTAACATTTATTTTGCCTATTCTTTGATTGATCTTTGTGTTAAGCTGAATTTTAACTTCGTCTGCCTGGATTCATATATCAGAGAAATCGTGATCCTTGCAACGCGGAGTGCTGAAGGTCAATTTAAAGGCAAGGTTTTTTAAAATCACACATTAATTTAATATCTTAGGTTTACTACTATTATGATATCACTTTTAATGAAATCGATAGCGAGAAACACATTGCATAATAAGCTGACATCGGTAATTAACGTTGTGGGTTTATCTATTGCTCTTGCCTCAGCAATCGTTCTTACCTTTTGGATTACGGAGGAGCTAAGTTATAATAAGCAATTCACAAATAATGAAGGAATATATCAGGTAATTATGCACGTTCGGATTAATGACCAAACCGAATCCTATAGATCAATATCTTATCCCATTATTACAAAGCTGAATGAACTTGCATCTGTTAAAGAAGTTGTTCATCTAACGTCCCCGCTAGAAAGTGTAGCTATGCAGTATAAGGACAACCAAAAGTTGTACCCATTGGGCAAAATGGTGAGTCCGAATTTTTTTTCAGGATTTGATAATCGCTTTTTATATGGCAACCCTTCTGAAGCTTTGGCAGGTCCATCCTCCATTGTAATTACAGAAAGTCTCGCGAATAAATTATTTGGTAAAAACTGGATTAGCCTTGTAGACAAAGCAATCTTGTCGTTGGGAAATAGACAAATTCAAATTGGTGGTGTCATAGAAGATTTTCCAGCGAACACCACGGTACGATTTGATTTTTGCATGCGTAATGAACCCTCATTAGAAGAACATATTGGCAGTATTAACTATGAAACGTATGTGGTGGTCGAGAAAAGTGCAGATATGATTGGGATTCAGGACGCGGTCAATAGCTATTTGAAAGAGAAGATTCAAGCAACTATTTCCTTTCAGAATATAACTGAAGTCTATCTCTACTCAAATTTTAAGGATGGGAAACCCGACGGCGGACGAATCACGTATGTAAAACTTTTTGGTTTGGCCACACTGTTTATAATCGTGATGTCAGCAATAAATTTTACTAATTTGTTCACTGCCAATTCCTTGAAGAGAATTAAAGAAATTGGTATGAGGAAGGTGATGGGAGCAAACCGAACATCCCTTATGTTCCAACTTCTTTCTGAAGCTTTATTTATCACTTTTTTTGCGATGGCAATAGCCTTAATTTCAATTTATTTTCTGTTACCTGAAATTAACAGCAGCCTTAAAAGCAACATATTATTACCATGGTCAGATGGAATGTTTTGGTTTTTTGTGATTACCCTGTGTATTATCATTGGAATCTTGGCTGGGATTTATCCAGCGATCTTTTTAACTGGATTAAATCCTTCACAGTTTTTAAAATCACACGGAAATTTTAAAGTTGGAGGGATTGGAGTTCGAAATGTGCTGTTTGGTTTGCAATTCTTTATCTCCCTGTTGTTGACAAATTTTACTTTCGGAGTAACCGAACAAATACAGCTCCTTATGAATAAGGATTTGGGTTACGATCGAGATGCTTTGCTCGTTAAAGCATTGTCATCTGATGAACTGAATAAGATAGATGTTATAAAGGAACAACTAAAAAAGTCAACCGCGTTTTCAAGTGTCTCGGTAAGCGGATCAGATTTGATTAGCGGTGTACCAATGACTTCTGATGTAATCTGGCAAAACAAACAACCAGGTGATAGCAGCAGATTTGGTGTGCTTTTCGTGGATGCTGATTTTATTGAGACTATGAAGATTAAAACCATAGTTGGAGAACTGCCGAAATATAGCCCGCCTGGTTTAATTAATGTCGTCGTGAATGAAACCGCTATGGGCTTGATGGGTGAACGCAAATTAATTGGTGAGATTATCAACGTGTGGGGGACAGATGTGAAAGTCACCGGTTTGATTGAAGACTTTAATTTTAATTCCCTGTTCACTCAAGTGCAGCCTTTGATTCTTGTTGACCTACCCGAAGAGAGTGAGTATTTGATCTGTCGGGTAAATCACGGAGATGAACCCCAAGCAATTGAAGTGCTGAGTGAAGTGCATAAGGATTATAATCAAGGAGATATTTTTCATTTCGAGTGGATGGAGGATAGAATTGCTTCATTATATGAAAACGAATCGTTAACAGGTGTCTTGGCAAAAATTTTCTCCGTCATAATTGTGGTAATTACAATTATGGGTTTCTTTGGTCTAAGTAACTTTGCATTTAAGCAAAAAACAAAAGAGATCAGCATTAGAAAAGTTTTGGGTGCCCCCTACAAAAGCATAGTTTCAGTATTGTTTTGGGATTTTTTTAAATTAATTTTTATTGCAGCAGCACTTGCTTTACCCGTATCGTATATACTGATTCAACAATGGGTTGAGAAATTTGCCTACCGGATTGATCTATCCATGAATATTTTTTTCACTCCGTTGGTAGCATTGTTGATCGTCTCGGTGTTAACTGCACTGTATCATTCAGTTAAGGCCTATGTACTTAACCCTGTATTCTTTTTGCGCGAAGATTAATGGGACTCGGTCATGTTGCCTGCTGATCAGGATATCGAGTCTTTCCTTTTGAGGGAACTAAAAAGATTTGTAGACATTCCTTCAGGTTATGGAGAAGAATTAATTCGTTTAAATCTCTTCTTTCTCTTTTGTCAAAATGATACAGTTGCCCTAAGATTTACAGCGTTTATTGAGGAGTATTTCCAAATTCAGATCCCGGATGGAGAGGTAGATTATTACTTTCTTTCAGACCTTACAATCATGTCCAGGACCATTGGATTTTATTTAAACAAAGAGAAAATTTCTTGATATGCATTTTGGATATAGCGGTGAATTCGAACCCGTTCCTGTAGTTACCCTTTCAGAGTTTCATAAATTCAAGGATGTCCCTTTGGTGATAACTGATCTCATGAAAACATGGGATTCTTATCCAGTATGGAACTTTGAATTTTTTAAATCAAATTTTGGAAATTATGGCTTGACTGCGGATAAAGTCCTGAACGGTAAGACACATTATGTTCACACTACATTCAGACAATTTATAGACTATACTTTAAGCTGCAATGAGAGGGTGCCATACTATGCTAAAACCTCTATACATCTAAAAACAGATTTGAGAAACCAATATACTGTACCGCACCCTTTTAAATGTTGGTACAAGCAATACAAACGTCAGGTAAATGAAGAGCAGAAGATTGAATTATCCTGCATTTATTTGGGCCCTACAGGAGCAAAAAGCCCACTACATATCGATATTTGGGGAACAAGTTTTTGGAACGCTCTTTTCCAAGGAAAAAAATTATGGTTTTTTCTGACCAAAGAACAACACTCACTAGCTTATCAAGGAAAAGTAGATCCCTTCAATCCGGATTTTGCTAAGTATCCAGATTTCTTGAAGGTAAAACCCCTCATTCACATTCAACAACCTGGAGAACTTATCTATTGTCCCGGAAACATCTGGCATGCGGTATACATCATTGAACCGAGTATCGCGTTGTCAGAAAATTTTATAAATGAAGAAAATTATGAATATGTAATTCAGCATTTTCAGGATTATGGGTATTTGAAGGCATTGAACAAAATGAAGCATATTGTTGGGGAGCACCTTTCAGCATGAGTTTATTTAAAATGTCAAACACTGTTAAGATATGGATAAAATTTTTATCCTTCTTGAAGCCTTTTTGGAAATACCAAGTTGTATTGTTTGTGTTGTTGATGATAAGCAATGCAGCCGCATTGGCATCACCCTATATCTTAAAACTGTTTATTGATGAAGTTATTCCCGAACGTAATATCGATTTACTGTGGACTCTTGTAGGATCACTGGGTATTCTTTACGTGCTTCGAGTTGGCGTTACTTTTTTGGCTGATTATTTATATACCTGGATTGGAAATCAGGTTATGATCAATATGTCAATGTCCCTCTTTGATCATATTTTGAGACTCCCAATTCAATATTTTAGACAAAATTCAGCGGGGGATTTGGTTCATCGAATCGACAAAGAAGTAGAACAGATTCAACGGGCATTAACGGGGAGTTTAATCAGCGCACTCAATAATATCATTACAGTCATTGGTCTTGTCCTACTAATGTGTTACCTGAGCATTACATTGTTTCTTGGTATTTGTTTGCTTTATCCTGTATTGATTGCTGTGCTAAAGCGGTTTGAGCCGGCAATAAATCGTACCATTAATCAATTGCGTCAAGAACAATCTGACATGTTAAGCTACTATACCGAAAGATTTTCCAATGTTAAATTGATAAAAAGCTTTCTGGCTTATGTACACGAACGTTCAATCTTGTCAAGTAAACTCAAAAGGCTATCTCAGTCCTATATCCGGGAAGTTGTCATCACATCAGCCTCCAAAAACTCGGGTGTATTTTTGATGTCTTTAATGCCCATTATATTATTGGGATGGGGCGGGCATCAGGTTTTGGTTGGAGTACTAAGCCTTGGAACGCTAATTGCCTTCCTTCAGTACGCTAATAAAATACACGATCCGTTTAGGAATATTATTAATCTATACATTGATATAGTCAATACATCTGTTTCGTTGGAGCGAGTCTTTTCCATACTCGAGCAGAAAAGTGATGAATCAGATCGTGATTTTAGACCATTGGGACAATTGGAGAAAATTCAATTTCAGAATGTGTCAGTATCCTTAGGGAATCAGCACATACTACGGAATCTAAATCTTGAGTTCAAAATAGGGAAGCATTATGGAATCGCTGGTGCTAGTGGTGCAGGGAAGTCCACACTGCTCGATGTGCTGTCTAAATTTAGTGCGCAAGATTCTGGTGAGGTACTGGTAAATGACATTAATCTCAAAGAAGTATCTTTTTCTCAATGGATGCAGCGACTAAGTATGCACAGTCAGAATTTCTTGCTCTTCAATGGAACCATCTTTGAAAATATCAGCTATGCAAACAACGACATAGCTGAGCATGAAAAGCGAGAAGTGTTGGAACTTACTGAGCTTGAGGAACGATACGCTTCCGCTCCACAAGAAAGAACGGGTGACATGGGTAACCATCTTTCGGGCGGACAGCGTCAACGAATTTCCTTGGCTAGAGCTATTTTAAAAAAGGCGGATATCCTTATAATCGATGAAGGTACTTCCGAAATAGATTCTCGAACAGAGGAAAAAATATACAGCTACGTATTGACCCGCTCCCGGTTTAAGACTGTTATAATCGTTTCTCACCGCTTGAGTGCATTAAAAAATCTTGATGAGATACTTTTTATTGATTCAGGTAAAGTGGCTGAACAAGGAAGTCTGTCGAATTTAATAGCCAGAAGGGGCCTATTTTATGAAACGTTTAAAGAGCAGATTGACGTCAATAATAGTTTGAATAAAGCTTATGAGTCTACGGTATCAACTAAATAGACCGCATTTTATTCAATCATTCAGTGGAAATTAAAGCCTCAAGGTTTTAAAATCTGAAAGACCAATTTTATCAACTTCGAAAACAATGGTGTACTCTATACAATTAACAACCTGTTTAGGACAGGAATGTCCTTCTTTTATTAATCAATTTAATTATTTACTAAACATTTAATCTTATGAAAACAGCAAATTCACAATCCAAAAGCTCAACGTTGATAAAATCAACACGAGCCACTAAAAATGGTAAACCAGAGGTAAGTCTGGAGGAACTCGAGTCACTCTGTTACACTTTTGGCAGACGGCCAAGAGGTTGTACCGGTTTCGAATCAACCGGTGATAATGATGATGTGCTTTTCTAAAACAAATCTCAGGGAAATCCCCTGCATATAATCGTTAATTGTGTATAGCACCATTGTTTTTTTCTTGCGTATTGTAATTATTATGAATCGTTCAGTCAATTTGTCAAGATATGTCCATCAATTGGAAATTTATTATTCTTAATTTGAGTTTATGGTTATTCCTAACACATAACCATAATCTTTGTGCCCAACGATTTGAATCCCCTTTTTTGGGTAAGTGGAAATATGAAATCAAGGAAACACCCTTTGGCGACTTTTCAGGCTTGATCACGTTTGAACAGGATGACCGGGGTCAATTAAGCGGAAAAATTGTTAATCATCATGGAGAAACATTTTTCATCAAACCAATCCGTGTAAAACCTAATCGACTTGTTTTTTATTCCAATTTCGAATATTCTGACGCAACTTTTTTTTGTAATCTTTATTCGAATTCACTAGTAGCTTTTATAGAAGCCAAAGGCGATACATTTCTGTATGTATTATCAGCCGAACGTGTTAAGGGGGCCGATTGATTTAGCCACGGGAGTATTCAACTTTTAACGTATTAAACTAATGATAGATTATGGCTTTGCAGAACGAGAGTGAAAGTTTATTGTATGCATCTACATCCGCGAATTTATTTAATTTTTTGGGGGATACAAATGTTGAGGAACATTACAGGCTATATAAAGAAGTAATCGAAATGGCATACAGAGCCCATCAAGACCTGTTATCGTTTGAAGTTGATAACCTGGTCATTGTGGATCCCCATAATGTGCTGAGTATGTTAAAGACAGATAAGGCACCAATTTTCGTTACTCTTCATACAGGTTCATTCAATATGCTAATTGCCTATTTATTAAAAAATGGCTTTATATTTTATGCATTATCCGATACAGAGAGTTTAGAAATCACTGATTACCACAACGTAACACATCAATACAATCAACGCTATAATAATAATGGAGACTTCGCAAAGATAAATATCGAGGTACCTGGATCAATTTTCAGGGTCATAAAAAAGATAAAGGAAGGATTTCCAACAATGGCTTTCCTGGATGGAAATAAAGGAATCGGAGGGCAAGTAAAATCCAATGAGAACCTACTTAATATTGACTTCCTTAAAGGAAAGGTGCGGGTGAGAAAAGGCTTGGCTACCCTTTCCTGTTTAACTCATCGGCCACTTGTATTTGCACTAAGTTACTTGAAAGGTAATAGATCCTTTCTTGAATTTTATCATCCATTTGAATGTAAAGGATCGGACGCTGAAGCATTCGCCAATGAAACAATTCAAACCATATTCAAATACTTTGAAACGCATGTAAAACAGTTCCCCAGCCAATGGTGCAATTGGCCTTATGTCCATAATTGGTCTGACCTGAGTGTTTTTTATTCAAAATCTACTCCGCTTGAAACGTTAGTCAAATCTTCTTCACTTCATTTTAATGAAAAGCGATTCTGCCCAATTAAGTATAACGGTGGTTATTTTCTTTTCGACCGCATACGTTACAAGGTTATACCGGTTGACCCGAATTTAGCCCCTATATTTTCTCATAAAACAACTCCGCAGCAACGCAGAGAATTAATTCAACAGGTCATCAAGGAGAATAATCCAGCCATTAAAGACTTCATTCAAAGTGAAGTACTTATTTGACTTCTCACAATTCTCAAACTTTCATGCAGATCGTTCAGAGTTTTTGGTCAAAACCGTCTTCAAATGATCAAGGTACTGGTAGTAATTTGCGAAATATGGGTGGCTGGCCCGAGTTGAGATACTTTTATTATGCCTGGGCATTAAGCAGCTTAAAATTCAGTGAGTATTTTGAGGATCTTACTTTATTCACAGATAAAGAAGGTAAATATATTTTAGTCGATCAACTCAAATTGCCTTATACAAAAGTCTTTGTTGAATTAGATCAACTAAATACGTATAGTCCTAAGTTATGGGCAATTGGCAAATTGTACACCTATTCCAGACAGACCACTCCGTTTATTCATGCCGATGGTGATTTTATTCCTTTTCGTAAGTTTAGTAAGCAGTTTCTTCAAGGAAATCTTTTAGTTCAGAGTAAAGAGAGCGGTTTGGATAAGTTTTATTTACCAATATTAAATTCAGTAAAAAGTAGCTTCCGTGATATTCCTGAAGAAATTAAAAATCCAGTAACAAAAGAAGCAGAGTCTGCTAACTTGGGTATAGTGGGCGGCCATAACATAGATTTCTTTAGAAATTACTCCAGAAAGGCTTTTGATTTTATTGATAAGAATGCGGATCGATTGGATGCCATCCAGGTCGGGGAATTCAATTGCATAGCGGAACAATATCTGTTCTACCAAATGGCAATGAAAAGAAACCTGGATGTTAAATTTCTATTGCCATTGGTGTCTCCTTCTTTTGCTGAATTGATTCGATTCCATATGATTCCAAATCTATCTAGTTATATTCATATAATCGGCTCATATAAGCAGGACACCATGGTGTTACGGTCATTAGAAAGAACGTTGAGACGATTTTATCCGACTATTTATGACCGCATTAATTCGCTTATGGGTTTTTCTTCAGATGCAAGCACTCTGGATTTCTCTAAGGAAAGATACCTTGAGACAATAAGGAAAAAATCAATTCATACATTGCGCTTTAGACTTTCACGAAAGTATGATATTCAGTTCAAGCAATCACATAGCAATACAGTTATTCTGCGGTATACGGATAAGCAAACAAACATTACACAGGAAATTACGATGCAAAAAATTCATCGTGATATACTCGAGTTCAATAAAGAAAGATCCAAATCACTCAGCCAGATACTAGATTTTGTTGCTTCGAAATATATGATGAGGTCAAATAGAATTAAGATGGGAGAAAGTATCCTATCTTTTCTGTTAAACCAATGGTATAATAGGGACATTCTTGAAATATCTATAAGGTAAATACTATGAAAAGTATGTCATTAGAAGGGTTGATATATCCCCATTCCAAAGAAGTTTTTTTTAGGGAATATTTTGAAGAAAAACCGTTGTTGGCTAAACGAAATGATGATGAATTTTTTGATCATCTGATTAAAAAGTCAGATATCAATACCTTAATCAATAAAGTTGGAACATTAGGTAGCTTTAATGTTTTTGCGAAACACCCTGATCGTGTTATTGAGCCGAAGGAATATGCCGTTTTAACTTCGTATGAGAATGTGGAGATTAAGGTAGGCGTAAATCCAATCGCGCTTTATGGCCTTCTGGAGTCAGGAGCCCAGGTCACATTCACATCTGTTCAAAAAGTGCTGCCTTGTATAAAAGACCTTTATACGTCTTTACGCCAAGAATTTTTGGCTCATGTTCAAATTCAATTGCTATTTATTGGAAAAGGTGATGTGACACCACAAGTGGTGTTTCCCCAGCATGACTCTTTTATATTGCAATTGAATGGTACTACCGAAGTCAATATATTCCCTCCTGGTATTGTGCTTCCCCTATCCAACCAGCATTATTCTCCTCAATCTCAGGAATTGCAAGTGCAAACGAAATTTAAGTTGGAGCAGGGAGATAGTGTCTATCTACCAAGGGGTTACGGTTACCAATGTTTATCCGGTCCTACCATAGCGACACAAATACTTTTTCAAGTTTACACCACAACGATGACGAAGGTTGTACATGAATTGATAATGGAGATCGCCAATGAGGAAGAAGTGTTGAGAATGGGGTTTGGTGTATCTGCATTAAAAAGTACTAATGAACGGGCAGATGTAGTTAGTAAAATTCAAGAAGTGCTTGAAAGGAAATTAATACTGACCAAATTGAGTGATGTGAAGGCTAAACTTTGGCAGAAAATTGTTCACGAAAGTGAAGTTTGCATTTCTGATATCATCGAAAGGGGACATTTATAATGTTATCCAAATAATAACTATTTTCAAGAACTAAATTTCTTACAATGAAAATGAACCTTGAGTGGCTTCTTAGTCCATTTGATAAACAGGAATTCCTCGACTTTTACCTGGAACAGCAGCCTCTGGTCATTAGTAGAAACAATCCTCACTATTTTGAGAAGTTGTTGACATTATATGACCTGAATGAGTTGATGTCACATGCTGAGAATCTGGGAAGACTTGATGTTGTATTGGTAAATGCAGGTAAAAAATATCAGTTGTCTGATTATGCAAAAGTGGAGACAGTTGGTAATGTTCATATAAAGTCTTCGCTAAACATTTCAAAAGCCCTTCAGTTACTCATACAGGATAAGGCCACAATCGTTATTAACCAAGCCATCAATGAATGGCTTCCGCTCAGAACACTGGCCGCCAACTATGCCCAGGAATTAAATACAATTCCAGGCGCCAATATTTTTATAGCGCCACCAAATGCCGAGTGTTTTGGAGCCCATTTCGATGAACATGACCTATTTATCTTACAGATTTATGGAAGTAAGCATTGGAGGATATATGAAAATCCTATTTTTTTACCACTGGAACCACAAAACGAACGTAATTTTGATTTTTCCGGATTAAAACTGCTCTACGAAATTGACCTGCAACAAGGTGATATATTGTATTTACCTCGCGGGTTTGTGCATGATGTCACAACTACCGATAGGGCCTCTGTGCATATCTCGTTTGGGGGTCAACACTTAACTTGGGCAAGTATTGTAAAAAGCTTTGTGACAAAATTGGCCAAAAATAATCGGCTGCTCAGGCAAGGTATGATAAAAGATGTCTATGATGGCCAAACTTATGACCAGATGGTGCTAGAGTTACTTAAGAAGGAGTTGGAATTGAATTTCAATACACCGTTTATTGAATCCATTGCACCTAAGTTTAGCTTTAGATCTAGTGAAGTAAGCTATTTTTAAAAACAGGAAATGAAATTTTATTGTTTTCTTTTGGCTGCGCTATTAAGCGCTGAGGTACAATCACAAATATTGAGCGGAAGAGTGCTCGACCAGCAATCCGGACGCCCGCTCGCTTATGTCCACATCGGCGTACTGGGCCGCAATATTGGCACAATATCTAGAGAAAATGGGGAATTCATACTTGACATATCTGGTATACCACAAAGCGAAAAGATAACCGTTTCAATGGTAGGCTATACAACAGTTAGTGTCAATATTTCAAATATCTCCGCTTCGGAACTTATCATTTCGCTCAAACCTTCCGTAACATTGTTAAAGGAAATTATTATACAGGATGAACCATTGATCGAATTTGTTAAACTGGGTTTACCGGAGGCCACCAAAACAACAATGGGTTATAGTGGCAATTATGAATGGGGAAAAGGAATTGAATGGGGTTTGCGGATACCCATCGGAGCCGGACTTTTTAAACTTCATGAAATTGGCTTCCACACCAGATTCAATACCGTAGATAGTATTCTATTTAGAATCAATATCTATTCCGGCACAGATAGCTTACCAGGTGAAACATTGTTACGGCAAGATATTTATGTGAAAAGCTATAAGCGGGATAAATGGATAATAAGAAAAATTGAAGAAGAAGATATTGTCGTAAATGAAGATATTATTGTAACCATTGAACTTCTTCGGATATGGTATAGGAAAGTAGGCGATAATCAACTTTTCTTTACTCATGGTAAGGGCAATCAAAATTTACCTACTTATTCACGCCAATCCAGTCAGGATAAATGGCGAGTCAATGAAATGCCTCCACTTGCATTATATGTGCTAGTACAAAAACTGGGATTATAAGAATTCATATGACAATGTTTAGTCCAGCTTTACTTGACCGATACCTTGATTTTAAGCAAGTTACTAGCGTCAGTGATCCATCAGCAAACGAATTTAGCGCGTCCAATGGACTGGCAAGTTATCCGCTTAAGATTACCAACGTTATGACAAAGTGGAGACTGGCTTCGCTTTGGAATTATGATTATTTAGGAAATGCGATTGGGACTCATGATATCTTTGTTGCTGAACAGAAAAATGATCCGCCAACCTTCTTTAAAACAACACTCTCTACGTTTATTCAACAGGTTAGGTCGAATGAAGAGGGCATTCAATACAGCCACTTCTCCCATCATTTGAACTCCTCCCTGGTCTTGGATTATGAGATTCCTGAATACTTTTCATGTTGGTATAAAAAATTGCCAAAATCCGAGCAAAAGTTAATTCTTTCATGGATTTACATGGGAACGCGGTACTCTTACTCTTCTCTTCATGTTGATGTTTATGGGACAAGTGCATGGAACGGAGTAATTATAGGGAAAAAAATGTGGTTGTTTTATCCGCCCGATCAAAGGTCGGTTCTATATAACGGTGAAGTAAATCCCTTCAAGCCTGATTATAAAAGGTATCCGGCATTCCAGGAAGCTAGGCCATTGGTATGTATCCAAAGCGCTAATGAAATCGTTTACACACCATCTGGTTGGTGGCATTGCGTAATGAACTTAGAGCCTGGTTTTGCATTGACAGAAAATTTTATAAACGCTATCAATTTTGAGCAAGTTAAAATGGATCTTGTAGCCATGGGTGCATCAAAAGCAGTGAATAAATTGGAGGCTTTAGTGAAGCTATAGTCTGGTAAGACACCAGACAGAAATTTCTAAGAAGTTTATTTATGAGTGCATTAGATGGGTTGCTGAATCCTATTACTGCGAAGATTTTTTTTGAACAGTTCTTTGAGCAAAAACCCCTGTTGATTCAACGAGATCAAATGGATTACTATGACTCTATTTTATCAATCAAAGATATTGAGCACGTAATGGATCTTGGAAAGAATCTTTCAAACTTTGATATTAATCAATCTACCAGTGATGGATCCTTAGAAGACAATCTTTGGACATGATGAGAGCAAGCTTTGCGGCAAAGAATTTTATGCATGGTCAATTAAGTGAAGATTTCCTTGAAAGATTAAAACGTAAGTTGATAGATAGCCTTACTGAAGAGAAATATCATTCATGGCTGAGCGATACAGAATTAAATGTAAAGGAAAATGGCATAAGCATTTTTACGTGAACGTACCTCCATTTACAGGTATAAGTCCGTGGCATGGCTAATTTACTTTAGGCTTAACCTTTGTAGTGTCTGAATTTCTACCCTCATTCAAAAGCTATTCGAACTCCGTAAGAAGGGGATAATCTTTCAAGAGGATTTTTGATTTCTTACAATGAAAACATTTTATTACTTGCAGGAAATTACCATTACATGGATGATTGCTGTTCAGTAATTTTTTCAAATACTTCCGGTAAGCACTTCCGGTAAACGTTGTATTTGCATCTACGCTGTTCCTTTTTATTTTTTCTAATAGTCCGCAATCATAGCACTAAACTACGTTAAGGACAAGAGCATCAAACAGATTGGATTAATACCGTCTGTTGAGCTTAAAACAGAACTCGTCCAGGTAATCTTGCAGGTATTCTCTTTGATGACATAATCGCAGGGCTTTGCATCGAAAGTAAAGTGGACAGGGTTGCATTGCCAATACCTCCAAAGGAGTTATTTTATACTGCGTAATGGAATTAAATACCTCTAATGAGGTATTGCTTATGGTAACGAACTTTAGTTATAAGCGCAAATCTTTTAACCCATTCCGTATGAAAACAAAATCTACCTTCATTGCAGCAGCAATACTACTTTGCCTTTTGGTGAACTCAGAAATACTTGGGCAATCAAAAAAACAAGAAAGAAGACTTAAAAAGTTAACAGACTCAGATAGAGCCCAAGTATTAACCGCAGAAGAAAATAAGAGAAAAGAATCTTTCCCGGAACCTTTAGCGACTCCGTACCCCGCTAATACGCTTGGCGAACTTCTTCAAAATCAATTCATGACTCAAGCTAACGGGTGCGGTATTGTAAGAACCAAGTCTGTTAACTACATACCGAGAAGTGTCTTTAATGCATATACGGACGCTAGGCTTAGAAATACAACACTAGTAACAGTTAATGTATCGGCAGGAAACTTCCTGTTTTTAGCTATGAAAGAATCTGAAAAAAATACGATTAATTCATTAACCGAAAGCAGTCTGGTAGCAAGCAGAAGAGTAATCGGAATCTCTGATCCGTTTATGCCAAAATTCTCAGAGGCTATCATCCAATCTCCACCCGGCTTCCCTGGATTTGTAGAAAAGAAAAACTGTTCGGGTTTTTTTGAAGCCAGTGCTGGAGCGAGCGTGCGAGCCCCATTTGGCGAATTAGCCGCTAGTCTACAAGCGGATGCTTCTTACAGTTCCTCTATTACACTAATAAATGCTCAATTTGTTTCTCCCCTTCGAAGCATGCTTTCGGAAGGGGGTGCTCAATCCGTTTACACACATCTTTTGCTATGGCAAATTTATGCTGATGATGCAATTAACAATCCTGTGGAACAAGATCGGTTAATGAACAATGCTTACTATGTTTCTGAGTTCAAGGGCGTGGCTATAATGAAGGCAAGCGGAATGACACAAGATGCAGCAATATCATCAAAACTAAATGCCGGATTTAGTAGCAATATTTTCACAGCATCAGGTGCCGTTGCCGCAGGGGCAACTTCTAATTCTTCCTTCTCACTGAAAGATTTCACAACTCATATCTTTAACCCAGCGATTAATGATACTTACATTGTTTCTCGTCTGCCTTCCATAGGTGAAATTAACAGCAAGATTCAGAATGCGCCGAACCTTGAAATTAACCCTTACAAAGGTGTTGCATCCTCAGTTCTACCATTCACCATTTATCGCGCTCTTGACGGCATTCCAAATAGCTTATGTGAACAGAGTTCGTGGTCGATTGAAAACTGGACAACTACCCAATGGGTGAATGCTCCGACTGTAAGCGCTACCAGAACCACGAATCCAAAAACAGGGTTACCTCAATGTGTATGTCAAATTACTGGAATGATCAGAGCAACCGCCATTCAAAGTGCAGCGAATTCCAATATGACGTTTACTTATGATCTTGTTAACTCAAATTCAATTGGCCAAAATAAACTCCGAATTCGCATCACTGAGCCTCCAGTTGCGGTAACTACCTCACCTGACTTTCTCTATAATGATTACGCCGTTAATGTACTCAGAGGCCAATACTCAGATGGTGTCGGCAGGAAATTTACTTGGAAAATTGAAGGAACTATTTCTGACGATGGTGTCAATATTCAAACACCGGCCGATATAACAGATGTTCAAATTACATATAACAACCCTGCACAAGATGGTAGCCTCAGCATTTCTCACCAACCTGTAAATTCAAAGGGAGTCATTTTCAACATTGAATCGCAGCCGTTCGCCTCAACTGCGCAAGAAACCGGAAATGAAGTATCAATTTCGATAACTATATCCTTCAGAGTAAGACTAACAACCGCAACTAGGCCGAAGTTAACTACTCGCGTTATTACTTTGAAAATGCCTGAGTTAATCTAAAAATTCTGCGGGGCGTAACTGTAAGGGGCTTTACTTTTTCGAAAAGCTCCGTTTCCCCGCAGTATTTTCATGATAAAAGTTTTGCTTTTTCTTTAGGCACGTACTACACTGAAATTATCCGTTTACGCAACATCTTACACCATTGTCTCAGTGGGGATACTAAAGCTTTGGCTTTATGCTGGGCCGTGAGGCTTTAGCATAGGCGCGTAAGAGGAGCCGCTTATCTATAAGAATACGTCACCTTCATTCTCAAACGCATTTATCTCATCTTCCAACTCCTTAAATCCATTTGACTCACTAGTAAAATTGCTTTCAAAAAAAATCTTTCGTCCTAGATGGAATCAATTTAACCGTATGAGGTGAGATCTCTGTTAAATTAAGCCCGATAAATACGTGCTTTTTTGAACTGCCTGTAAGTGGTTGATAGCACTTACATTGAATTGCCCAATAGTCACCATCAAAGGTTTCAGCAACTAATTCAATTCCTGTATAGCGCATAATGCGGTTTTTTATTGTGCATGTAGGGTTAGTATCCTTTTGCCAAGCGGCTACATGCAGTTACCGATCAACGGTTTCAGGAGTTTATTCAATCAAACTGAAGATTCAACAAATTAGAAATGAAAGGCGAGGACCAGATGTATGCTTGGCAGTTTACTTTTGGTTATCTGCATCCACAGGGCTGGGTTGAAATCAAGCGGTTGATTGTAGGTTCTAGATTCGGATTATTTTCTTTGGCTTGCCTAAACAGGTTTTCCGCAGTTTGACAATTATCAGCCGATTGGCATAACCTCCAATACGCTACTGCTTCTGCAAATTGGATATCACCTATTTCATAGGCTGGCAGGTCTTCATTTCTTTCTTCAAGAGCACCCTTGAGATCATTGATACTCGAGATTGCACCATCCAGGTTTTTGTCGGTCTCTAAGTGATGGTTATACCGGGTCATGAATAATTCTATTACATTGAACCATGTAAATTGATCGTGGTTCAGGTAAATAGAAGGATCGTTCAACCGGTCATGAAATTTCATGGCTTTAGCCCCACTGAATTGTCGCATCGCTGTCAAGTTGTAGGCTACATGCGCAGCTAAATCTGACCGATTTTTTTCCAGCAAGTCAATATAGTTAAAGAAATCATCCATGTAGTTCAGGGTGACGTAAGCCTCTAATGCCTGTACCACCGTGTCGGCTGAGACTTTCAGTATCACCTTCGAGGAAAGGGCATCTAAATATATCGATGCCTGCTTCAATGGATCTGTAAAGACTGTTGCTTCTCGTATTGAATTAGTGAAATCCGTCTGTCTAGAATTCATGTAATCCTGGTAAAACAAGATTCGATCGGTCAGTTCATACTTTTTAAATAGCTGGATCAATTGCTCAACTATGGCTGTGAAAACTGGCGTTTCTGCCGCCGCAAAGAAGGCCCTATCAATATTGGCAATGGCATTGGCCTGATCTTCATTACGATCATATTCGGAAGAGAGCGCGCTGTGGTAGGTTGCGATTGTTATCTTGAACTCCTGAACGATGTACAGGCTGTCTTCTTTCGCTTGGTCAATATCCCTGCTTTCATAGAATTTTATCAACTCTTCATTCAATTTAAGCGAGTAAGCGAGGGATTTATTCAGCAAGGCAATCCTTTCTGCTATGGCGGATGAGTCCGATGTAATTGCTGCCAGAAAACAACTGTTGGGTGCGTCCGGATTGCAACCGATTTTAAAGAATTGATTGGCCTCTTGAGGTTGATTCAACGAGAGGTGGTATCGGCCCAATCGCTCGGATTCTGATTCATCGTTGACGCTTGAGACATTTTCCAAGCGGATAAGACTGGCGTAATCACTTTTGATATTGAGGATTTCCATTAATTTTTCATAGGCGAAAACAGAAGAGGGGAAAGCATCAATTTCCATAAACAAGTAGTTTATCGCCTTAGACGTATCCTGATGATGAATCAGGTTGAGTTGTCCGATGTAGTAGTTCAGGTATTCAATAGGTTCCGCTGTACGCTCACTAATCGCAATAAATGACTCATATGCGATGTCGTATTGTTCCAAGTTGTATCGGCAAAGGGCTCCTTTAAAGTGATCCTTGATTTCATCCCTTCTGTTTTTCAATTCAGCATACACTTTCAGCCCACAAGGCCAGTTTGCCTGAATCAGGGAAGCGTCAAATAGTGTATCCAATTGTTCTACTGGAGCGTTGGTCAGCGAGACACTATCGCAGCTTATACGATTTTGTCCACTGGTTAATTGGACCATTATCAGGAATAAAAGGAGGCTTATAGAAGGCTTCATGGTTGCTATTGGTTCTGGTAGAAAACAATTCCTTTTGTACTCCATTTAGGATGAAGAACAATCGGGTTATTGGGATCGGATCCGACCTTTATCGGAGATATTTCAAAATCAAATTCTATGGGATCAAGTTCATGGTTGTAAAAGCCGGTGAGGGCTGTAAAAAACTGTGCTTCCAATTCCTTATTGTCTGTAATTTTTGCATAGATATTACCCAGAAAGACTGAAGCTCCCAGGATGGTTACCCCAATCGGGCATTGTAAAATCAACTTCGGCTCCATTAGAATACTCGCCGGTGGGGGAGACATGATTAAAAACACGTTAGCAGGTTTTGTTTTCACCGAAATCCTGGCATTTTCATCATCATGCTCAAGTGAAATATCCCCGTGCAGATTAAATTGTTGGGTGATGGCTAAGATGTCAAAATCTTTGGTAATGCTGACGCCTCCGGGACAAAGTACAAACCCGATTCCCCTGGGGTCATATTTGAATTTTACCTGCGTATCACTTCGCCCTTTTATCCAGGAATCAAATCGTATGGAACTCATGTCCTCGGAAATCAACATGGTATTGTAATCCAGGTTAATGGTTCCTGTTGCGTGGACTTCGCCGTATACGTCACCTACTTTAGTAATTTCATTGTAAAGAATATCTCCAAGTACTTCCGTTTTGCACCATAGATATTTGGCATAATTCAACGATTTACACGCCAGGTATTCTGCCTCTGCAACGACATTGCAAGCCAGGTAGGGTCCCCACCTTAATGCTTCGCATGCGCAACAATGTGGTCGATACCACTTACAGCCGCAGCAGGACCAAAGCCTACATGATTTTTTGGCGCAATAGCGATCTCTCACTTGGGAACAATTGTCTTCCACTTTTGTAGATCCGATCCGGATACCTTTTTTCTCGAATTCATCATGGAATTCATTTCTCATGCTTAGTTGGAAATCAACTCTGCTCATGCTGTAATTAAAGACTTCTGCGACGAACGATTTTTTTGTTTCGATCCAGATTTGTGAATTGTTGGGGTTATCAAAATGATCGTTCCAGAACGACATAAAGTTTGTTTCGTACTGAGCTACCGTTTCCCGGAGCTGCTTTTTTTTCATTTCTCGTTCCTCTACTTGGGAGAGTAGCCATTCCCATAGGTCGGTTTTATTGTCTGTTGTATCTATTGAGGAGCGTTTCTCGAGACTTTTACTGGTAGATGGGAGAGTTGCTACATGACCAGCGTAGAGCAGTGGTTTGCGATACCTTTGGGTTAGGAATTGTGCTTCAGGGCTTAAGTGTTTATCCAATTGTCGCTTATTGAATTTAGTACGCGCGAGTATGGTCAATTCGTTGATTTCTTCTTTACTCTCTACCAGGTAAATATTCTCGTCATTTTCCAGATCAAGTTGTTCTCTTAAAAACATTGACTTGAATATGGGTTGTTCAGGTTTAATTTCCCCTATGGAGAGATCTGACATTACGTAAATACCTTTAGCATTCGTGTGGACAGTCAGGTCAGATAGTCGGACATTGATTTCCAAGGAATCTTGCGAATAGACGGTCATCTCGTTGCTAGGTTTAAACAGCTCTGCAACCGCTTGTTTTTCAAATATCGCAAGGTTCAGCGGAATGGTTATGGGTTCAGATAGAAACCGATTGTTGAGTTCTGCTATTAAGAGTCTCCTTATCGCAATGAGCACGAGCCGTTTGGATTTATAATTTTTCCGAATCTTCCGTCCATTAATTTTAGTCAACCTAAAATCATCAAAATGAGGAAGGAATATGAGCGTATCTTGACTAGATGTAAGGGAAGCGGTGGCTGTGAATTCTGTTTTCAATGAATTCAGGTTGCTTATGTTTTTTACCTGAATACTGACCCCTACCGTAGTTGTGATGGACTCCTCTCGTAGAACAAGGTCATCGTGATCAAATGTAAGCTTAATAGACTCAATGTATTCATTTTCCCACCCTGTAGTATCAAAGTTATTGATTGCATAGTGGAGTTGTTCGGCAAGAAATTCTTTGGATATGTGTACACCGATATCCAGATCCTCTATCGTGGTAAGGTTGTTCATGGAGGTGGTGACCGCAGCGATCTTTTTGTTCAGGTCGGCATGAGGGGAGGGTAAACGGGTTTCCCATTTCATGATTAGCTTGCAGGAAGTCAGTTGAACGATCAGTAGAAGTATAAGGAGCCGTTTAAATGCGTTGAATATGCGATTATTATATTTCATTCGGGATAGATTAGAAGAAGACGTTTTACGGGATAATGCAATTACAAGGCCTATATAGTTTTATCCTGTTTCTTAAGTTACCCTTAACAATTTTGATTGGCGTAATCCTAATAGGTGTAGTGAAGTTAATCTAATTTGCTCTTTTTCTAGTTCAGAGGACTAGATTTTTTTTTGATCGTGCGGAGGGAGTAGTAGTAACTCCTAGTATATGTATAATAAGTTTTTGAGTATGAGGTTTTTTGTACCGGTTATTCATTAATAGCTTGCAGCTACAAGTTATCAGCTCATCAATTTGAAAATAGGATGAGTTGAATAATGATGAATTGAAAAACAATGGATAGGAGAATACAGGGTATCGACATTTGAATAATGTGTTCGTGGCTGCATTGTGGCAATAAATCAAAAAACACATAAGCGCTATGAGCTACGAGATTCTACGATCAGGGATGTACGTATTAAGGACTTGAACGGCAGGATGTGATTTATTCTGACAACTATTGTCACCAGCGGGTTTTCTCTATTGTGGTAGACTTTTAACAGGTTTAAGTTTGGGCATGGCGTTAACGAATGGCTTATACAAGGTAAAATTCAACAGGCGTTACCACTTGTTGCGGGTGGGGATGCAACAAGGGCAGAAAATGTTTAAACTCGACCATGGACCGTGGGAGCCTATGGAGAAATTGCACGGCACCGAGGATGCCCTTGAATTGCTTTGCCAGGTTGATGAACAGACGGTGTATAAGGATGTCAAGGAACCCAGGCTTACCATTAGCTGGCAGGACAGTGAGCAGCGTGAATTCCGGATGACGGTGCGTGATACGTGGGCGCTTCGCAATATCTTGCAGGAATTTCCTTTCCTTCAAGAACCCTTTAGTTATTTACCCCGCAAGAAATAATGTGTTACGATAAAGCGTACCTGGCCAAAAAGCAGGCGAAATATGCGAACCGATATGCGGTTCATGCATCCGAGGTTGAGTATCTGAAAGATCAGTTGAATAAAATCAACCTGGGGCCTGTGTATCATGCATCGGGTTTTGATCATCCGGAAGTACCGGTAATTATTGATGCTGAGAAAAAAATTGAGTTATACACTTGGGGACTGATTCCACGATGGGTGAAATCACCGGCTGAGGCGGTGAAAATGAGTAACAGCACAATCAATGCACGTGCAGAAACCATGTTTGAAAAGCCAGCCTTTCGGGAGCCAGCGCGCAACCAACGTTGCCTAGTATTAGTGGATGGATTTTTCGAGCACCATCATAAAGGAGGCAAGACTTTTCCGTATCACATTAAGTTGAAAAATGATGAGCCGATGACGCTGGCCGGTCTTTGGGATGAATGGGTTGACCGGGAGTCGGGTCTGGTGCGCAGAACGTATGCCGGTGATTTTGCCCAAACACCTGGAGTTGGAGTGGTTGAAGCCAGGGGATACTCAAGCTGATCAGGAATTGATTCAGGAGTTGGCGCAGCCGTATTCGGAAACAGAATTGGAAGCCTATACGGTAAGGCGGTTAAGAGGGAAGGAGGCTGTTGGCAATTCACCGGTGGCGCAGGAGCGGTATAGTTATGTGGATCTGGAGCAAAGTCAGGGGAATTTGTTTTGAAAAGATTTACTTCTTGTTGTTAGTGAACTACGTGTTTCTTGTTTTTTCGTCACCTAATACATGTTCAAGCCTCCTAGCGAAACATTCAGGGCCTGGTGCTTCCAAGAAGTTCATAGCGAATTCTCTTCATAGGTTTAGGTTAATGCCTTGGAAGACCGGTACCTGTTTGTTTCGATGGTGGTTACACCCCTGGTCTATGAATACACCCGATAAAGTATCCAAACTCATAGAAAAAATGCAGCATCTGGTTCACCGGCTGCGTGATCAGCACGATCTGATTCTTCATCAGCGTGTGAACGAGTTCTTTTACATGCAAAAGATTGAGGAGTTGACCTTGCTTGTCGATCGGTTCAATGCGCTTCGCACTGATCTGGATGAGTTTGCGCATCAGCTTCGGGCACATTACCGTCAGTGTTTTACCCACTGGAGTCGGGATGCACGGTGGGTAAATGTGTATGTGCACCGTGTAAAAGGGAGGTCTATTTTGTAGCTGATGTTGTCAGGTGAGTCATTTGAAAGCGTTATCCCCGATCTATGTATTGGATCATATTCATCAACATGGATCGCACGGATTCTTTTGTTCCAGTCTCCACATTATAGTATTTTGAACGGAAGCTGGCATAGGAGATGGTCTCCGAGCGTTTGGTCATTACAAACCTGACCAGAAAATGAAGCACCTGACTAAGGTTGTTGTTGAGGATCATTTTTGTCTCTATAAAAATACGAAGCAAATAGGCCAGTTGGGCAACAGATGCTTCAAACTTAAGTTTGAAACCTGGCAGGAGGGAATCCTGGGATCGATCCGGTGAACTGCTGCTGAGTTGCTGCAATCGTTCCTGGTAGTCGATCTCTTCGGAGATGTAAATATTCAATTGATCTTTGAGTGGGCTTCCGTTGAGGTTGTAGCGAATACCGGGTTTGACCTGTGCCTGGTTGATCTTCTTGAGCATGAATGAGAGTTGTTCTATTTTTTCCGTCCGCGTCTCGGCCTGATCCAATAACGATGAAATGTAATGGGCGTGGTAGGTGAGTACTTTTACAGCATTGTAATTCAAGTAGTATATGACTTGTCGCAGTTCCTCATCCCAGTCCACAGCTTTTTTATCTAAGTCCATCAACCTGTGAAATTCCTTGAGCACTTCTTTGGCATACATAACTTTTCGGTAGGTGATGCCTTGGTCGGTTTTACTGACAATAATTTTTTTGAGCACATGGAGTAATAGGCCAATCAAGCGCTGATCGACTTGCAGGGTTGAGAAGAAATTTTCAATTTTCTTTATCGCGGTCCGACAATCCTGACGCGCGATGTCGATGTAGCTTTCGGGAGCCTTGGCATCCTGATCAAAGTAGCGGGTGAAGTGTCGTTCCACAAACACCAACAACTCCTCCAGCCCGGCATAGAATACTTCATGAAATAGTTTGCGTTTCCGATCTTTTGCCTGATCGCCTCTCATGAATAGCGCTGATTTATCCATCAGGCGAATTAGGGCCTGCTGATGATATTGGATGTAGCGTTCCAGGTGGCGTTCGTCCTCGAATGAGAAGACTTCGTGAATGAAAGTTTGTTTAATCCTTTCAATTTCCTTGCTCATGGTGTCCTTCAGTACCTGCTGCTGCTGCTCATTGCGGATGGATTGCTCCCCTGAAGACTGGAGTTGATCCAACGCATACAGTTCATATTTGACACCAGGATGCATGACAAGGTGATACCCGTTGTAGATTCTGTTAGTTTATTCATTTATTCCTATCGCCTCATTCATTTCTGTCTTTATCCGTGGCGCCTGCATTCTTCACAAGCTTATATTGTGTATCGGTCAGCGCCACAAACGTGACATCCAGTACCTGTTCCATGGCTCTCAAAACTTCGCCTTCTTGTTTTGTCCGAAAGAAGCTGCCCGAGTAGAGACATTGAAGCAATTCCGGATTGGGAACTTCTATTTGAATGTCATAGCGGCTTTCCAATACAGCGATTACATTTTTGAGGGCTACTTCATCAAACCGGTAACCAGGCAAGCCTTGCCCCGATCTGTTTAGCCATGCCATACCAATTAGGGTCAATATCAGGATGATTAGCGCATACAGATACGCACGGATCCTTTTCTTCCTAACTTGTTGTTGTTTTATTAGGGTATTTAATTTTTCAAAATCACGATCCGATTCCTGACTTGATACCGATTTGGTATGTTGCTCACTTTCCCATAGGAGCCTGATGTTTTCGAATTCTTCCTTGTTTTCCGGATTCATCGCTATCCAGTCCTCCAGTTCCTGCTTTTCGACCTCGCTGGCCACGCCTGATAATACTCTATATATATACGACACGCGATCCATGATTAGCCTTTTATTTAATTACTCTGAGAATGAGGGGTTTGTCCTATGCCAGAACCTGAATATTTTCAATCTTTTAGTTGCAGATGCCTGCGAAGCCGTTTTTTTGCGCTTGTCAGGCTGCGTTCTACGGCCTTCACACCCACGCCAAGCCTGGCGGAAATTTGATCATTGGTAAGTTCTTCATTGATTTTCAGCATGAGGCATTGTTGTTCGCGTGGCGGAAAGCCTGCGATGATTTTCAGGATTTCCTGCGTGATCTCGAGTTGAATCATGTTGGATTCCATGGATGATTCAAGCGGGTCAAGGCGGCCATTCAGGAATCTGATTTTCTTATTTCTGAGTTGAATGGTGTCTTTGAAATGGGAAATTGATTTATACCGGACCACCTTTACCAGGTAGTGTTGAATGGATCTTTCATGATCTTGTCCCAATTTTTTGGCGTTGAGCCACACATGGTGAAATGTGTCCTGGAGAATATCTTTGGATGCTTCTTCATCATGAGTCAGCCCAAGTGCAATACGCAACAAAGCACTATAATACTGATCGTGAAGGATTCGGATGGCCCTTCGTGGCGAAGTAAGTAGTAGTAATCGTAATTCACGGTTGTTTATAGAACCCTGCATTATTCGTTGCTATTATTCGAGCTCGTTATCAGACTCTAAGAAGTCTATCAGAGCCTGTTGGTAATCAACGATGAATTATCCTTGAAATAACCATTTACAATGTGTTGCTTAATTTACGGTTAATCGTGCGAAAAATAAAATGCGTGATCAGGCCGAATAAAAAAGGGGTGTTAACACCCTTTTTTTACGCTTTCGGTTTGTAGGGTGTTGAACATGTCATAGCCCTGACTTTTTAGTTCGTCCCGTGCCTGATCGTCCCATTTGTCGCAACCTGTTTCAATATTCATCATGTAGGTGACATGGGTTTGATCTTCATCATCATAATAGAACCGGATGTCAAGGTAGGTTCCAAAGTCATGCGGACAGCGTACGATTTTGAAAAATGACCCATGTGGATTCATCCCAAATGTGCGTTTCAGTTGATCCATGTAAACGCGGGCTTCAATACGGGATCTTTGCATGTAATCTTCGCTGCCTACCTGTGCGCAGGATTCATCATGAGGTGTGGTCTGTGAAAGATAAATGTAGTCTAACATAGCTGTGCGGTTTTTGGTTGAACATCATTTTATGTTCAGCCTTTACCGGGCTTTTCCGGAACAGCTGCGCGCCAGGAGAATAGAAAAAGCCAAGAGGAATCGGAATAAATGGAAGTGTGTGGAGGTATGTGCGTTTATGCCGAAGTCTCTTGGCGGAGTTCCGGAACAAGTCCGAACTTGAAGATGAAATGATGAGGTGGTTACATTGCCTTAGTGGCTATTATGATCGTGGGGAGTAGTCACGTGAATATGTCGAAAAGGAAAATTTTCATAGGAATTATTCCCATTGTAGGCACCACTAACCTTTGCACAAGCCCAATATTCAGCCTTGGATATTTGTGATAAGTCCCAGGTACATTTATCAGCGATATATGCAGAAAGGTAATACCGTAGTTTTGCTGGTGGTAATCGCCAGTTTTGTCATGTTCATGCTTTGTGTGGTGCTGGTAGTGGCCGCGCGTGGCGGCTAACCTGATTCAGACTGATCCTGTTTTGTTAGGGTTGTTGGGACTCTATAACAATACTCATAGCCATAAGCATGATCAAAATAAAAACAACCGAGACAAAGGCCAGTATGCATTTTCTTTCCATATCATTTTTAATCTATGATCGGAAAGATAGGTTACACAGGAGGTAGTGATGTCTGGAATAGGAAATTCTCCTATGGTAATTTTATTAAAGGGCTATGGGATCCATTATCATAAAATGGGAGACCTCGTTTTTGGTAATTTCACATTCATTTATCTGACAATTTCTGTCATGAACCCATCTTACATATTCCATTTTTGTGCCCACTGTTTTACCTTGCCGCATGTGAATCTTAGGTTAGGTACCAACGGATCATTAACGCCAAAGAGAGTTTGATCCTCTTAACGGATTCACAAGAGGATTATATGTCCCAAACTGATTTATCTTTGCTTCTATGATTGAAAATCAACCCACAGAAAAACTTTCCTATACTCAACGCATTGATCACATTAGGACGCTGCGCAATAGCTTGGTTAAGGATTTTCTGGATGAGGCTAATCTGATGCGCTATTTTGCTGAGCAATACCGGCACATGCACCTGAATACGCGCAAACTCGAGTTTATAAAGAAGGAATTACGTGAATTGCTGGATGCCCCGGTTGACTTGGTACATTATGCATCATTACTGCTGGAAATGAAACAAGAGGGCACAGCTTCGATTACAGCCAGTCACCACAAACTATTTTATGATGAATTGGAGAAAATATTTTCCCGGTATGCACACTAGACTGAATAGCCCGACCAGGCCTTTCATTTGAACACATTACCGCCTACGTTTTTCCGTAAGGTGGTATTTCCTGCGAGTCTGTCCTTTAGTTTCTTCATGTCATTACTGATCTTCTTCTGTACGATCTTACCGTAAATCTGGGTGGTTCGGATATCGGTATGCCCCAGGAGTTCCATGGCCGTTTCCATCGGTACATCATTTACCAACAACACTGTTGTCGCAAAGGTATGGCGTGCAGTATGTGTGGTAAGGTTCTTGCGAATGCCGCAAAGCGCAGCCACCTCCTTCAGGTACGCATTATATCGCTGGTTACTGTTCATCGGGAGCAACTTGTTATGTGCTTTGCAGTATGGGTGATTCTTATACCTGGCAATGATCTCCTGAGGAATGGGCAGTAGGGGAACATTCTCGGTGGTGTCGGTCTTTTTGCGATTCCGGATAATCCACTTCTCACCATCTATGCCCAAAGTAACATCATCCGGACCCAATGCTGCGGCATCGGAGTACGCATAACCCGTGTAGCAACTGAACAGGTAACAATCCCGAACTTCTGCAAGGCGCTTTATGACAAATTCCTTACGATAGAGGGCATCCAGTTCTTCCTGATTCAAGAATTCCCGTTTAGCCTTTTTATAGGTGCATTGGAACAGGTCAAATGGGTTTGAGGGGATATATTCCAACATTACCCCGTATTTCATGATTTGTTTGAGGTCTTTGGCGTACTTCATAGCGGTATTGTGTCCCATTTTGTCCGTTCTCCGCATATAATGCTCAAACTCAACGATAAAATTCATTTTGACTTCGTCTAGAATGACATCTGCTTTTCTGAATTTATACTTAACAAAACCCTTGCACTTATTAAGCAGTACTTGAAAGCGTTTGTACCTGCCTTCTGACAAGTCATTGATTTCCTTGCGGTCAACAAGGCGTTGCAGGTATTGATCGAAAAGTTGGAAGAATGTCTTCTTGGTTTCCTTGATTCCCTTGTAGGAATTCTTGACATCATCCGCAGTCACCACATCCTGGGTGGTAAGCAAGATGTTGTAGTGCCTGAGTACTTCGCTTCTTACCAGGTCCAAGTAATCGTTGATCGATGTTGCATCGCTGCAGGTCGTGCGTACACGATTGTGTTCCATATCCCAGTGTTTTGCATGCACGAACTTTTGCACGGAGCATTCAGCGCGTTTGCTGTTGATTGTAATCCTCAACCATATTGGTGTGAGTCCATGTTTGTTGGTCTTGGCTTTGTTGAGCCAGAAGGTGATGGAGAAGGTTTGATTAAGATTCATAGCCGTTATTGTTTTTGGTAACCGAGCCCGGCTTCAATTTGATGGCAAATGAATCAATTTGATGACCGGAGAATTCGATGTAAAATGCTGGCAAACAGCATCATACAAGGGGGTAGGTTACCAAGTTTTAAAAAATTACTTGGTAACCTAGTTGGTCACCTACCAGATGGGTTTTTACGTTACTTTTTGGTTGGCTTAAAAAGAAAAAACCGCTCAAAAATTAATTCTGAGCGGTTTTGGTTTTGGTTGACTTTGGTCTAGTGATCCCGCTGGGACTCGAACCCAGGACCCATACATTAAAAGTGTATTGCTCTACCAACTGAGCTACGGAATCTGATCTTCGGTTTCTTTTGAGACCGCTCAACCAATCAGATTTGCCTGTTTTCGAGGCTTTTCCGTTATTGAGGGCACAAAGGTAACAGAAGGAGAAAAATATGCAAAACGCACTTTTAAAAATAATCCCGTCCTTACTGTTTATTGCCTGCGCTCAGCTTTCAATCCCTGTTTTCGCACAAGGATTGCAGTATCACCTTGCCAAAGCAGATTCTCTCTTCGCACAAAAGCGGTACACACAATCGCTCGACTTGTACAAGTCTGTGTTCAATCAGGGGCAGTACACGCCAGCTATGTTTTTAAAGATGGCCTATATCGAGGAAGGACTCGATCATGCTCCACAGTCGATGCATTACCTCAATCTCTATTACCTCGTTACACAAGATGAACGGGTGGTGACCAAAATCAAGGAAGTTGCTTCAACCAAAAAATGGGATGGTTACGAGTTCAACGATTTCGAACGATTCATGAGCCTGTACCACCGCTACCACATGCTTATTGCGCTTTCGCTGATGGCGATTTGTACCGTTTTTTTGTTCTGGCTTTTGTGGCAACGTATCCGTCAGCATAAAGCCAGTATGGGGTTGTGGATCGTACTGCTGATCTTCTCAGCACTATTGGTTGCACACATCAACTTTCCGGTTCAATATCAAACCGGTATTATCGCCAACTCCAATACGTACCTGATGACAGGCCCCTCTGCCGGTGCCTCGGTGGCCCAGATCATCAATGAAGGACACCGGGTACGTATTGTTGGGAAAAGCGATGTTTGGCTAAAGGTGCAGTGGCACGATAAGGAAGCCTACATCCGGCAAGATCAACTACTTCCCGTAGTATTGTAATGCCTGCTTGGCCAGCATGAGGCCGAGAAAAGCCAATAAAATACCTGCAACATTGTTCAGCAGTACCGAGTACAAGGCAAGTTTGTAATCCCCATCACGCAATAAATTGAGCGTTTCAAGTGAGTAGGAAGAAAAGGTTGTAAAACCACCGAGCAGACCCACAAACAAAAACGCCAACAGGTTGGGATGAATACTGAGTCCGTTCGCAACGCCCCACAACAACCCGATTATAAACGAACCAGTTAGGTTTACGGTGAGGGTTCCGATCGGGAATAGACCGGAGTATTTTTCATAGGCTACATGACTAACACCATAACGTGCCAGTGTTCCCAGTGCACCACCCAAAGCGATCAGGATCAGTTTCATCATGTGGCAAAGATAGTAACTCCTGATGTGGCTTTGAGAACCGGAGCCGAGAATGAGATTTTCCCAAAGGGATGCCTTTGGCAGAACTCACGACCTGCTGATTACGAATCAGCTGCTCTACCCCTGAGCTACCTCGGCTTAATTTATTTCCATACGAAATTGAACAGAAAAGCTATAACTTGTGCTGTCATGCTGTCGAAAAAATGTAAGTATGCCATACATGCGTTGGTGTATATGGCCAAAGAGCCAAATGAGAAATTCCTCATCAAGGACATCGCTGTGGCATGCCACATTCCCAAAAAATTTCTGGAAGCAATTCTGCTTGAACTGAAACGTTCAGGTATACTGGGCAGCAAGCAGGGCAAAAACGGAGGGTACTTTTTAAGACGTAAGCCCAAAGAGGTTAACCTTGCCGAGGTTGTGCGACTGTTCGATGGGGCTATTGCGGCCATTCCGTGCGCAACATACAAATACTATGAGCCGTGCGATGAATGTGAGGATGAAGAAACCTGTGCCATTCGTTTTGCCTTTTTGGAGGTGCGAAACGCCACGGTTGAAATGCTCAAAAAGGACACCCTCGATAAACTCGTGAAACGTGAAGTAAAGCTCACCGCGGAGAAAATGAGATAAATCATGAACTTAACGGTATAGGCTTACGTATCTTGAGGTGTTAATTTACTCGTCATGCGTTTTCTGTTTCTGCTCACCGCGCTAATTGCAACCATTTCCTGTTCCCGCGAAAGTGATTTTTCAAATCCGGTTACGAAACCATTGCTGGAGGCGGTGTATGCTTCGGGTACAGTGGTATCTGAAAATGAGTATCAGGCATTCGCGCAGGTAGATGGCTACATTGCTGAAAAGCTTGTGAAAGACGGGGATGCGGTGAAAAAGGGCGATCCGCTTTACATCATTGAGGCAGACCAGCAAAGCGCACGTTACCGCATTGCACGCGAAAACTATTCACTCGCAAATCAAAATTTCAATAAGGATTCACCCGTACTGAATGAGTTAAAGGCAGCCGTTCAAACGGCCAAAACAAAAAAGCAACACGACTCGGTAAACTTTGTGCGGTACTCAAACTTGTTGAACAAGCAGGCTACCTCACAAGCCGAGTATGATCGTGCCCGATTGATGGCGGAACAATCACAAAATGAATTTGTGTTGGCAGAAAGTCGCTACCGCAAAACGTACAATCAGCTTCAGACTGAATTGATTAATGCTGAAAACCAATACCGCATAGCCCGCAATGAATCCGATCGCTACACCATTCGCAGTCAGGTGGAGGGCATCGTGTTTAAAACCATGAAAGAAGCAGGAGAACTGATCAGGCGAACTGAGGCAGTTGCTGTGCTCGGCAGCAACCAATCTTTTTACCTGCAACTGAATGTGGATGAGCTCGACATTCACCGCGTTAAAGCCGGTCAAGAGGTGTTGGTAAAAATTGATGCATATCCTGAAAAAATTTTTAAAGCAGAAGTAACGCGCATTTATCCGCTGGTAGACAGCCGGCAACAGTCGTTGCGCGTTGATGCGAAATTGCTGGAAGCATTACCGGGCGCATTTTCCGGTCTGGCGCTGGAAGCTAACATCGTAATTCGCCAGGTTGAGCAGGCGCTGGTTATACCTAAATCAGCTTTGTTGCCGGGCGATTCGGTGATGGTGCGTGTAGATGGCGGTGAGCAGAAAATAAAAATCAAACGGGGTGCCACCACGCTCGATGAAGTGGAGGTGCTGGAAGGGCTTACCGCAACCAGCGAAGTGAAGATTAAACCGTAAGCATGAAGCTTGTTGTTGAAATCGCGAAAACGCATTTGGTATCCAAACCAAAGCAAACGCTTATTGCCATGTTGGGCGTTACGTTTGGCATCGGCATGTTTATCGCGCTGGTGAGTTTAATGACGGGTCTCAACGATTTCACCGAGGAACTTACCATGTCTTCTTCAGCTGACATTCACATTTACAACGACATTACCGAAAGTCGCGCCAGCATTGCTGATGAAGTGAATGCGAACGGCATTAACATTGTACACCATCAAAAACCAAGAAAGGAAACAGCCAAGGTCCGCAATGCCCTGCAGATCACCGAAATGATCAGGCGTGACCCGCGTGTGCTGGGCGTGGCGCCCACGTTGTCATCGCAAGTGTTTTACAACTACGGACCAGTTGAGTTGCCGGGCAACATCGCTGGTGTGGATATTCTGGAGGAAGATAAACTCTTCGACCTGCGTTCAAAAATGAAAGCGGGGCAACTGGAAGACTTACTCGCCAACAACGATGGCATCATCATCGGTACGGGCATTGCACGGAAAATGAATGTGAAGGTAGGCGACCGGATTGTGATCACCACACCACAAGGCCACACCATGCCACTTAAAATTGTAGGACTTTTTCAGATGGGCATCGGCACCATCGACAATGTGCGCAGCTATGCAAACATCTCTACCGTACAAACCATCTTGCAGCAGGATCATTCATATATTACCGACATCAACATCAAGCTTATTGATTTATTGCAGGCCAAAACGGTTGCTTCGGAATACCAGGCAATGTTTGGATACAAGGCCGAAGACTGGGAAACAGCCAATTCAACTTTTTTAACAGGTATCACTATCCGAAACATCATTACATACTCGGTTTCGTTTACCTTGTTGATTGTAGCCGGCTTTGGCATCTACAACATTTTGAACATGACCATCATGAACAAAATGAAAGACATTGCCATTTTAAAAGCGATGGGCTTTTCGGGAAAAGATGTGCGGTTGATTTTTATGATTCAATCGCTGGTGATTGGATTTATGGGCAGCGTTGCCGGGTTGTGTATTGGCTATGTGTTGAGTTACCTTATTGCACAGGCTCCGTTTGATGGGGGCGATATGGTTAGCCTTGATCACTTCCCGGTGAACTTCGATGCGAAGTACTACATCACCGGTATTGTGTTTGGCGTGCTCACCACCGCATTGGCAGGTTACATGCCTTCGCGCAAGGCGGCCTATGTTGATCCGATTGAAATTATACGGGGGCAGTAGCGATGGAGTATGTTTTACGAACAACCGGGATAGGTAAATATTTTTACGAGCCCGAAAAATTTAAGGTGCTTGATGCGATTAACCTGGAAGTAAAGCGTGGAGAGTTTTTATCGCTGATCGGTAAATCAGGTTGCGGAAAATCTACCCTGATGTATGTGCTCTCCACCATGGATACCGACTACGAAGGCGAACTGGAAATTTCCGGTGAGCGCCTTACGGGAAAGGATCAGAATTTTCTGGCAGCCTTTCGCAATAAACACATCGGGTTTATTTTTCAGTTTCATTATTTGTTGCCGGAGTTTACCGCATTGCAAAATGTGATGATACCCGCATTGAAGCTGGGAAAGTATTCCCGCAAGGAAGTGGAGGAACGTGCGTATGAAAAGCTGAACATATTGGGTGTGAAAGATCAGGCCCTGAAAGCCACCAGCAAACTCTCAGGCGGACAGCAGCAGCGTGTAGCCATTGCCCGTGCACTCATCAACGACCCCGACATTATCATGGGCGATGAACCCACCGGCAACCTCGACTCATACAACACGCAACTGGTGTTTGACATGCTCGAAGAACTTACCCACACGTACAAGCAAACCATTATTGCCGTTACCCACGATGAAGAATTTGCGCGTAAATCTGATCGGGTGGTGGAGATGAGTGATGGCAGGATTGTGAGGGGGTGATGTTATCCTCCGCGACCCTCTGCGTGTACTCCGCGTCCTCAGCGGTTTGAATTTTTAAACCGCAGAGTGCAGAGCTTAAGTGTAATAAATTGAAATAATCACTTCTTCCCCACATACTTCACTCCGGCCTGTATGGCTACCGGCAGTTGGTTTTCTTCCGGTATAAGCGGGCAGGAGTACCGCGGGTTGTAGGCGCAGTACGGTGAATAGGCTTTGTTGAAATCAATAATCAGCACATCGCCTTCCTCAGGCGCTTGTAAATTGAGGTAGCGCCCACCGCCATAGGTTTCAGTTCCGTTGGTGAGGTCACCAAAGGGCAGGAACAAATAGCGCGGATACTTGGGGTTGTTAAGCAAATTTTTGGATTGATATACGGGCAGCGAATATTCCATACCATCAATTGTAAACGTGGCAGTGCCATACACGCGGTAATCCTGCACGAGCGACTGCGTGGCCTTCATGGGCGCAAACGAAGTTTCGGGAGTAAGGGTGAGTTTGGCTTCTACACGGTATTTCAGGTCAACGGGAAAGAACTCATGTTTCTTAAACTTCTTCAGGTCTGCCGACAACAAAGGCGACTTCTTCTTGTCTTTATACTCCTGGTTGAGTTCTTCCTGAAAGGTTTTGATTTCAGCAAGAGCAGTTTTCTGATCGGTTTGGGCATAGCTGCATGCGCAACATAACAATACTAAGGATAGAGTTTTCATAAACTATTTTGGAGTAAGATAATGATCAAAGCAGTTGCTTTCAAAATCATTGTTGGTATGATGGCTAAGAAAATTTTTATTAAGACAAATGCCAATCTTATTACAGCAAGCTCTGCGTCTCCCTGTGCATCCTCCGTGTCCTCAGCGGTTAAAAATTATGTTCAGCTCGGCCTCATTTTAAATACTCCGGCAATTCCACCCCCGTTTTCAACACCGGATCAGCAACAGGCGCAAGTCGTGTGGTTTGCAGCGGCACTACACCGGCCCAGACGTCCAGCGCATAATCTTCATCATCATCTTTCGGGCCACCTGTGCGGATTTTGGCGGAGGCTTCTTCAATCGGAAAGGCCAGCACCATGGTTTTCCTCCATTCGCTTTCATTAGGTTGGCGGATGTCGTTCCAACGGCCAGGTTGCATTTTGTTGGTGAACACTTCCAACGCCCGGTACATTTCTGTTTCATCGCTTATCACTTCGGCTTTGCTGAATATCACCACCGAGCGGTAATTCACGGAATGATGAAACGCAGAGCGTGCCAGCACGATACCATCCATTAGCGTTACGCTGATGCACACCGGTAATTTTTTTTCTGCGAGTTCGCGCATGTAAAAACTGCCCACTGAGCCGTGCAGGTAAAGCTTGTCACCCATGCGGCAGTGGCCGGTAGGAATCTGAAAGGGCTCACCGTTGTGCACGTAGGCGAGGGTGCAGAACAAGGCTTCATCTAAAATAGCGTAGATGGTTTCTTTGTCGTAGCTGCCGCGCTTGGGTAAACGGGTAATGGTGGTGCGATCGGTTTTGGAGAATTCGGTGCTCATGGTTGTTGATTTATTTGCTTCACTGTCATGTTGAGCTTGTCGAAACATGACAAAGTCGTAGGTACTGGTCAGTCTTCGACAAGCTCAGACTGACAGTTAGGTTAAGCGATTTTTAATATAATCTTTCCAAACTGCTGTTCCTGTTTCATGTGGTCAATGGCTTGTTGAATATTTTCAAGCGTAAACTCGCTATCAATAATCGGTTTGATGTTGCGGCCTTCAATAAAATCCAACATCGACAAAAACTCATCGCGTGTGCCCATAGTGGTACCAAACAACGAGAGTTGCTTCGAATAAAAATTACGCAGGTTAATCTCGCCTACATTTCCGGCTGTTCGTCCAAAGTTTACAATACGTCCGCCTGGCATCGCCAACTCGAACAGCTTGGAGAAATCCGGTCCACCTGCGGTGTCAATAATAATATCGAAACCACCAGCTGCTTTTCGTGCCGCTTCGGTCCAGTTCGGGTCTTTGTAATTAAAGCCATCGGTAGCGCCCAGTTGTTTGGCGCGTTCCAGTTTCTCTTGTTTGCCGGAAGTAATAAACACATTGGCTTTGTAATGAACAGCAAACTGCATCGTCCACAATGCAGCGCTTCCGCCAATGCCGGTGATCAACACTTTTTCACCGGGGCGCAAACGCGCTTTGCTGAACAAGGCACGGTATGCAGTAAGGGCGGAGAGGGGCACAGCCGCAGCTTCCGAGAAGGAGAGATGCTCGGGCTTTTCAAAAATGTATTTTTTGGAGATGAGTAGGTAATCGCTGAAGGTTCCGTTATCGGGGTAACCTAAAATTTTGAAGGAGTCGCCATGCACTACGGGGTTGTTGCCCCAGTTTAAACTCGGATTGATGATCACCTCCATGCCGTAGAGCATTGGATCAACATCTTCACCGCCACTTTCAATGATGCCTGTGCCATCCGAGCCGAGAATGATGCCGTCACCGGCATTGGTTTGTTCGCTCATGATCCACAAGTCGCGGTGGTTCAGTGCTGCGTATTTCATTTTCACCAACACCTGGTCTTTCACCGGTTTTGGTTTTTTGATGTCACGGATTTCGAGTGGGTGATTGTTGCCTTTGAAGAATACTGCGCGCATGAATTGAACTTTGTGTCTGATTGAATGGAATTAAGACTTCACTTTGTGTCACCCTCCCGATAGATATCGGGATGTCGAAGGGTGAGATGTTCCCACGTCAGGTTTCGACAAACTCAACCTGACAATCATTTAATTGGTATCACATAATTCCACTGATGCGTATCCGGTTCGTTACCATGACGGATGCTGTATAGCTTTTGCTTCACCCGCTGCTGAAAACTTTCCGGCCCGGCTTTGGGTAACTGGTAATCTTTACTATGAATATTAATCACTTCAATGTTTGATACCACCGCAGCAGTACCTGCACCAAACGCCTCGGTGAGTGTTCCGTTTTTAAAGCCATCGACCAGATCATCCAGACTTACCTTCCGTTCCTCTGCCTCCATGTTTAATTCTTTCGCCAATGTTAGTATCGAATCACGGGTAATGCCATCTAATATAGCAGTAGTGAGTTTAGGTGTTACCAGTTTGTTGTTCAGCACAAACATCACATTCATGGTGCCGGCTTCATCAATGTATTGATGATCGCGAGCATCCGTCCACAACACCTGATCATAGCCTTGTTCACGCGCCATTTTGGTAGGGTAAAACGAGGCGCCATAGTTGCCGGCACATTTGGCAAAGCCTACACCACCTTCAGCAGCGCGTACGTAGGTTTCTTCCACCTTAACGCGCAACGGTTTGCTGTAGTACGGCCCCACCGGGCTCGTCATGATGACCAGTTTATATAGATCGGAAATTTTTACACCCAGTCGTGATTCAGAAGCAAACACCAATGGCCGGATGTAAAGGGATGAACCTTCACCGTTCGGTATCCATGCCTGATCCGTTTCAAGCAAGGTATGCAATCCGTTAATAAAAATTTCTTCCGGCACCGCGGGCATGCACATGCGGTCGAGCGAGCGATTTAGACGCTGATGATGTTTGTAAGCACGGAATACCGAAATATTTCCATCGTTCATCCGGTAGGCCTTCATGCCTTCAAACACCGCCTGCCCATAATGGAGCGCCAGAATTCCCGGATCCATTTTCAATTCTCCGAAAGGCACCACGCGCGGGGTTTGCCACTGACCGTTTTTGTATTCAGCCAATAACATGTGATCGGAAATATATTTGCCGAACTCCAGGTTCTTAAAATCGACTTTTGGTAAGTTGGATTGTGCGATGCGTTCTACCAGAACGGACGCGGTTAGTGAACTCATGAGTGTTTTGTTTTCTTCAAGTTAAAAATAATTTCTTAGCGCCTTAACGCCTTGGTGTGAAATGTTTAACCTTTAACTTCCAATTTCATCATTAAATCAGTCTGGGCATCATTACCTAACATAAATGTGTGCGCACTGAATTGTTCAAAGCCCCACTTTTTATAAAACGCCAGGGCGCGTTCGTTCTTCTCCCACACACCCAGCCATAAAATATCAAAACCATTTGTCGTGGCATAGCCAATGGCATGTTTCATAAAAATCGACCCGACTTTTTTACGGATGAAATCAGGTGTGATGTAAAGCCGATGCAGTTCCAGGCAGCGCTTTCCCGGAAAGGAGACTTCATCGGAAACGCGAAGTTTCATATAGCCGGCAATCTGATCATCTTCCTGCGCCAGCATGAACACCGTTCCGGGTTCTTCAAGTTCTTTTTTGATCTGCGTAAGGCTAAAAGCCTCTTCAACATATTCTCGCACATCCTCCGGATTGTTGCCTTCCGTAAACCATTCGTAAAATGTTTCAGCACCAAGCTTGCTGAGTAGTTTGGCATGTGAGTGGTCGGCTGTAAAGATGTGGATCATGTGAGCGGCAATTCCATTTTAATATCGCTCCGTTCGTAAACACTGTCGATCGGAACTTCTTTGAAACCCAATTTACGATAAAGTGCAATGGCGTTGGCCAGTATGGTATTGGAATACAGAATTATTTTGTGCGCACCTATCGCCCTGGCTTTTTCAATGGCAGCAAGCGCCAGTGTTTTCCCTATTTTCAGTCCGCGGTATTTTTCATCTACCGCCATTTTGGTGAATTCATACACACCGGGTTCAACAAACTTCAATGCTACTGTGCCCGCAATTTCTCCATTGCAGGTAGCCATGAGAATGCTCCCGCCTTTATTGATGATGTGCTCATCGGGGTAGCGTAACACCTGCTCATCGATGGGCTCCATCCAAAAGTAATGTTCAATCCACGTGCGGTTGAATTTCTCAAACCACGGCTGATGGTGTGGTTGGTACTCGGTTATGTCAACAACTCTTTCCATCAGCAATCGCATCCGATTTTTGATTGAACAGGTTCAGCGTTTCCCTCCGTAGTGAAGCCATCAGCTTTCCACCAGGCGATGCCGCCAATCAGTTCTTTCACCGTAAAGCCAAGCTTTACCATGTTTAATGCGCCTTTGGTGGATGCATTGCACCCAATGCCGTCACAGTAGGTAACCACCAGCGCAGTTTTATCTAGGTGCCGGGTAGTTTCAGTATTCATGGTGCGATGGGGAATATTGATGGCACCCGGAATGTGTTCCTGTGTAAAGCTTTGTGCGCTGCGTGCATCAATGACAATAACGTTTTTGTTGTTTTTCAGTGCTTCATGTAAATCAGCCGGGTCGATTTCGAAGTTTAATTTCTGTTCGTAGAAATCAATCTGTAATTTTTCATGCGACTTTTCGTTTTTGTTGTTCCGTTTCGGAATGTTGAAGAGAATGTCGTTCATATCGTGGGGATTTAAAATTTTAGTTCACTCGTTCCATGCTGAAATCATTTGCTGAATTGTGCCTTCCATAAGCTCCGTAACTGGTAACCACGGTTAACGATGTAGATTCCGGCAACGGTTATCAGGATGGCAAACCAGATTTTCATATTCAGTTTTTCATCTAGAATCAACCAACCCAACACCACAGCCACCAACGGGTTGACATATGCATAGAGCGAGACGATTGTCATGGGTAATTTTTTCAACGCGTACATATACGAAGCATAGGCGATGATGGAGCCAAACGCAATCAGGTAAAGCAACGAGTAAAACGCTTCCCCCGACCACCTCACTTGCGAGAGGTCGTCAAACACCAAACTAACCGGGAAGAGAAACAATCCGCCAAAGAACAGTTGCAACCCGGCATTGACGAACGGATTGGTATCGTTCGGATATTTTTTGATCCAGATACTACCGGCTGCCCAACTCAACACAGCCAACACCGTCATTATTATGCCAAGCAGGTATTCTGATTTTGAAAATTCAGATACATGCTCTCCAAAAATCATGACAATGCCAATCAAGCCGATGAGCACACCGAGGAAAATGGGAATGGTTGGTCGTTCTTCACGGTTGATGGATAGGTTGATCAGGATAACCATCACCGGCATAATGGAGCAAATGATGGCTGCAATGCCACTGGGAATGTGCATCTCGGCCCAGGCAACCAGTCCGTTGCCGAGCGAGATCATAAAAAATCCGCCAATTGCCTGTCGGATGATGTGATCACGCGAAGGCCACAGCGGTTTCACAATGGCCATCACCATGCCGAGGAGCAACAGACCTGCAATAGTTTGGCGAAGTGCGGTAAACAGGAAAGGCGGGAAATGCAATACGGCAATGCGCAGGGCGAGGTAGGTGGTACCCCAGATGATGCACACGGCCGCAAGGGCTAAATAAGGCAGGTAAGTGGCGCGGTTGTTCATTTATTTCAGATTCTGATCTTTTCGGCAACAAATTTTCTCTTAATTACGATAAAAGAACAGTTTCAGTTTTATTAATTTTGACCATATCAGTTTAGTGTATCAGAACCGTATGGAAACCCTTACCCGCCCCGACCATTTATACATTGAAGTAGCCGATCGTATTGAGAAGCTGATCGAGCAAAAGTCGTTGAAAGTTGGCGATAAGCTGCTTTCGGTGCGGGCGTTGAGCAAGGAACAAGGCATCAGTTTGAGTACAGCCTTTCAGGCGTACTATCATTTGGAAAGCAAAGGCCTGATTGAAGCACGGCCGCAATCGGGGTATTATGTAAAATTTACACCGCTGAATTTTCCGGAGTTGCCAAATTGCTGCGAGCCACCCGAAGATGCTGTGCCGGTAAGTGTGGATGAGATGATCAACAGTGTGTATCACGATCTCAGCTCGGATAAATTGATTCATTTTTCGATGGGCGTTCCTTCCATTGACTTGCTGCCAACCGCCAAGATGAATAAATCAGTTGCACAGGCGTTACGCGATTCAAAAACAAGTTGCATCAACTACGAACACATTCAGGGCAACCAGGCTTTACGCAGACAAATTGCAAGGCAGGCGTTTAACTGGGGTGGCACACCTGCAGAAGATGATATTGTGGTAACAGCGGGTTGTGTGGAAGCACTGTCGCTTTGTATGAAAGCCGTTACCAAACCAGGCGATACTGTGGCAATTGAAAGCCCTACCTACTACGCGATTTTTCAGGCGATGGAAAGTCATGGATTGAAAGTGGTGGAGATACCCACCGATCCGGTTGACGGAATTAGTTTACACGAGCTTGAAGATGCCATTGCACGCTTCGATATCAAGGCGTGTTTGTTTGTGAGCAACTTCAACAATCCGTTGGGAAGCTGTATACCCGATGGCAAGAAGAAAAAACTGGTGGAGATGTTGGCGAAAAAGGAAATTCCATTGATTGAAGATGACATCTATGGCGAAATGTATTTTGGAAAAACCCGGCCGAAAACCTGTAAGTCGTTTGATAAGAAAGGATTGGTGTTGCATTGTTCTTCGTTCTCCAAATCATTGGCTCCGGGCTATCGTGTAGGGTGGACCATTCCTGGAAAATTTAAAGAACAGGTGATTCGCTTGAAGCGCATGCATACGGTGTCAACCAACACATTGGCCCAAGCAGCCATTGCGCATTTCCTCGCGAACGGAAGGTATGAACTTCACCTGCGGCATTTGCGTAAGGCGTTGCACACCCAATCGTTGCGTTACATGCAGGCGGTATCCGAATATTTTCCGGAAGACACACGTGTTACAAGGCCGCAGGGTGGATTCACGTTATGGATTGAGCTAAATCCGAAAGTAAATGCGTACAAGTTGCACAAGCGCGCACTAAAGCATAACATCGGCATTGCCCCGGGACAGATTTTTTCTTCTCGGGCACGATTTGAAAATTGTTTCCGGTTAAGTTTTGGCGAACCGTGGAGCAACCGTATTGAAGACGGAATTAAAACGTTGGGGAAGTTGATTCGGGAGCAGTATTGAAACTTACTCCGTCATTGCGAGCGGAAGTGTTGGAAGTGTAATGGAGCGAAGCAATCCCAAAACCCTTACGTTTAGTCTAATCCATATCGTAAGGGATTGCTTCGTCACGGAACGATTTACTTAAGTGATAGAGTGTTGTCACTGTTCCTCGCAATGACGTGAAGTATTAATTGATGGTCCTCTGCAATCACGGTTTCACCCACCCCTGCTCCTTATAAAACACAAACCCATCATCAATCAGCTTATGTAATTCTGACAATGGAATTTCTTCAAGAGTTTTGAAATGAAAGCAACTTTCTCCCGTAAGGAAAGGCTTAAGCTCATCGCTCAGGGTTTCTTTCAAGGACTTGCTTACATAAAGCGGATAAAAATATAGACTCACAAATTTTTTAAACACAACCACTGCGGCAAACATCAACCCCTTTTTGTATTTGGCATTTAGGCCGTTGCTTCTGAATACATGGTTGGTCCATAATTCAAAATGCACATCCGTATTGGCTTTCACCTCAAAATGTTCTTGGTAAGGTTCGAGCAAACCAACCAGGTGTGTATAGGTCTGCTTCAGCGCATACGGTATAGCCCGGGCATTACGCTTCAGGTTTACAAAGTGGGCCGTGGTTGAGGTTTTTGAAATCTTCATCCTTTAGGTTTCCAATGTAATCAGGTTATAGACAGCATACGCAAATGCAAAAAAACTAAGCCATCCAACAATACCGAACACGATGTTTATAAATTCTTTGGTTTGAAACAACATACAGTGTTTCACAAACTGACGCAGGGACTCCATAGCAGTACAAATTGCTCCCGGAGGGAGAGGGTTTTAGGTAAATCTTTAACGAATCTATCTTATTTTTTTAATTCTAAAAATTACCCTGCCAAATCTTATCAGGAAAAGAAACTAAAAGGACTAAACTATCCATCTACTTCCTGCTTTTAGTATATTTGCCCCGATTTTTAACCCATAGCCATGACTTCAGAACAACTGAAAGACTTGAAAGCGCGCACCTCGGCTTTAAGGAGGTATCTTTGACTACGATCGTAAGATCATCGAAGTAAAAGACGAAGAACTCATTACCCAGCAAGCCGATTTCTGGAATAATCCCAAACAGGCCGAAGTTACCCTTAAGAATTTACGGGCTAAAAAGGTCTGGACCGACTCGTATGAGCGCGTGCAAAAACTTATTGACGACCTGGAAGTACTTAATGAATTTCATGAAGCCGGAGATGTAGGCGAAGAGGAACTCGACCTGGAATACAAAAAGTCCGAGCGAGCGGTAGAAGAACTGGAATTCAAAAAAATGCTCAGCCGTGAGGAAGATCAGCTCAGCGCCATTGTTGAAATAAACCCCGGTGCCGGGGGAACGGAAAGCAACGACTGGGCCGACATGCTCAACCGCATGTACATCATGTGGGGCGAGAAAAGCGGTTACACCGTTTCACAGATTGACTATCAGCCCGGTGAAGTGGCGGGAATCAAATCGGCTTCATTGGAAATTGACGGATCGTTTGCATACGGAAAATTAAAATCCGAAATCGGGGTGCATCGGTTGGTGCGCATTTCTCCTTTCGATTCCAATCAGCGCAGGCACACTTCGTTTGCTTCGGTGTTTGTTTATCCTAAAGTGGATGAGAGCATCAACATTGAAGTGAATCCAGCCGATGTGGAAATTCAAACTTCGCGTTCAGGTGGTGCCGGTGGGCAAAACGTGAACAAGGTGGAAACCAAAGTGCAACTTACACACAAGCCAACTGGTATTGTAATTGTTTGCCAGGTGGAACGTTCGCAACATGCCAACCGCGAACGCGCCATGCAAATGCTGAAATCAAAACTGTATCAACGTGAGATGGAGAAGCGGCATGCTGAACGCGACAAGATTGAAGCCGGCAAAATGAAAATAGATTTCGGTTCGCAGATACGTAACTACGTGTTGCATCCGTATAAGCTGGTAAAGGATGCCCGCACCGGTGTTGAACGAACCGATGCGCAGAATGTACTGGATGGCGACCTGGAAGATTTTATAAAAGGCTTTTTGTTAAGCATGCAGGAAGATTCAGCAACCAAATAAACAGCCGAATGCGCCAATGCCTCTCCCTCTTGCTTTGGATGTTCTCGTTAAGTGCGCTGGCGCAGTCGGCAAACACTATTATTATTGAAGGCCGTGTTACAGATGCGGTAACGAAAGAAGCTGTACAATATGCTTCTGTTGGTATTTTGGGTTCAACTATTGGAACAAGCACCAATGCCGATGGATATTTTACACTGCGTGTGCCAGCAACGTTTCGATCAAAAGATTATTCGTTGAAAATTTCATGCGTTGGGTACGACAATGAAGTAATCAAAAACCCAGATACGCGCCTTGAGATTTCGATGAATCAATCCAAAACCATGTTGAAAAATGTGGTGGTGTTTGATCGCGATTTATCTCCGGAAGGAATTGTACGCAGGGCTTTTCGTAATGTAAAACGAAATTACTATACCAAGCCATTCGTTTACCAAACGTTTTACCGCCATTACTGTAAAGATGATTCCGTGTACGGCCGGTTGATTGAAGCCGCAGCCGAAGTGTACAAACGTAAGGGCTATAAAGTGCAGCAACCCTTTCCGGGATGGAAAGATGAAGTGCGTGTAAACCAGTTGCGCAGAAGTTACGACAACACAAAAGTAGCAAGCGGTCATGTGCCGATTGCCTTGTATTCCATTATGGCTGCCGATCCGGTAGCGTACCAGGTAAAAAGTTCTTCGTCTACCGTATTGAGCATGTTTCGTCAGCACGATGTGAGTAACCTACGCACAAACCTGAAAGGTTACACTTTTACATTGAACGGTATAACCGAGTACGATGGAGAGCAGGTGTACATTATCCAGTATAAGTGGAAACGCGACAGTACTTTGTTGAGCACAGGAATCCCCTGGCGGAACAGTCAGGAAGGAACGTTGTACATCGACACAAAAAATTACGCCATTATAAAAGCAGAGCAAACGCGTATATCACCTATCGACACCTTGCAGTCGTTCGCCATTTATAAAAAGGTAGACAATAAATATTTCTTGTATCATTCCATGAAGGAGGGAAGAACCCTTCAAATGCGTGGGAAGTTTGTACACAATCATCACCTTGAGTTTATCACCACCGATATTATAACAAAAGGATTTAAACCATTTAAAGGTCGGGAGCCCGGTCGTGAAGAATTGTTTTCTATTGAATACGACTCTACCTTTTGGGATACCTATAACATCCTGAAAGCAACACCGCTTGAAGAATCGATTGTGGTTGACCTGGAGAAATCTATGCCGCTTTCTCTGCAGTTTAAAGATTACATGGTGGCTGAAAAAGAGAAATATTTCAGTGGGAAAGAGGATGAGGAAAAGTTTAACCGATTTTTGGAATCCAATCGTGGCATTCGCCCGATTTATATAGACTTCTGGGCAAGTTGGTGCGGACCGTGTATCGGAGAGATGCCCAGTTCTATGGGACTGGTTGAGAAGTACAAGGGAAAAATAGCTTTTGTGTACCTCTCCCTCGATGATGATATTGACGCATGGAAAAAGGCAATAAAGAAATATAACATTGACCGAACCTTTATGACGCATCACTTCCGGATCGGATCAAACTCAGATGCAGCAAAATTATTTACAGTAGATAAAATTCCGCGTTACATCCTGATCGACAAGCAAGGTAATTACGTAAACCTGGATGCAAGACGACCCAGTAGTTCGCTTATTCACCAAGACTTAGATCGTTTACTCGCTCCCGAAAGTGAAAAGTAATTCCGTTTACAACCGCCAGTTCTGGATGCTTTGCGCAAGCTCGCTCTTATTTTTTGCGAGTTTCAATATGCTTATCCCCGAATTGCCGGCATACCTCACCAGCTTGGGTGGGCCAGAGTACAAAGGACTAATCATTTCATTGTTCACCGTTACCGCCATGGTATCGCGCCCCTTCAGCGGCAAGATGGCCGATAAGGTTGGCCGCAAGCCGGTAATGATTGTCGGTTCATTGGTGTGTTGCTTTGCCAGCTTAATGTATCCTGCGGTTTCAACGGTGTTTGGCTTTTTGTTACTGCGCCTCGTGCATGGATTTTCTACCGGCTTTACACCTACCGGACTTACGGCATACTTGTCGGATATTATTCCTGCCAACAAACGTGGCGAAGCCATGGGTTTGCTCGGTACGGCTGGTACAGTAGGTATGGCTGCAGGCCCGGTAGTAGGTGGTGCGGTGGCCAATAATTTCGGGTTGGATTTCATGTTCTACACGTCATCCATGTTTTCGATTGCTTCTATTCTGGTGGTGATGGGCGTGAAGGAAACCTTAACCGAGCGGAAAGGCTTCACTACAGAAGTATTCAAAATTCACAAACGCGATTTGCTGGAGCCGCGCGTATTGGTAACGTGTATTGTGATGTTGCTTACGGCTTATTCGTATGGTGCGGTGTTCACCGTAATTCCCGATTTCGGTGAATCGGTGGGGATTAAAAATAAGGGGTTGCTGTTTGGTTTTTTAACCGTGGCTTCGTTGTCGGTTCGCCTGATTGCAGGGCGTGCATCCGACCGGTATGGACGCAGACGCATCCTGATGATTTCATCTATGTTGTGTACTGTAGCCATGGCATTGTTAGCCATTGGGGAAACACAGCGCGACCTGATGATTGCCATTACCTTGTATGGGGCGGCCCACGGCATGACCTCGCCAACCTTATTGGCGTGGGCAACGGATTTAAGTGATGAAAAGCACAAGGGTCGGGGAATCTCCAGCCTCTATATATTTATGGAGATGGGCATTGGCGTAGGAGCATTTTCAAGCGGATTAATTATTGCGGATAATCCTACCAACTTTTTCACGACCTTTGTTACCTGCTCCCTGCTGTGTTTTGTTGCCTTTTGTTACCTCATCATTCATTGGCAGCGCCACATCCGGAAGGCAAAAGAACAAACACCACAACCATGAGAGCGATTTTTTTGATTTTGTTTGGCCTTGCTTCGCTTGCTGAGCTATCGGCACACCTATTTAATTGGCCGGATGTTCGTTTAGTCACCAAGCCTTCTTTGTTGTTGCTGTTGACCGCGTGGTATATAACCACGGCACGCCAAAGCAATCAATCGCTTTCAACCATGTTACTGGCAGCTTTGATCTTTTCATGGGGTGGCGATGTGCTGCTGATGGGTGCCGGTGATTTATATTTCATGCTCGGCCTGGGTTCATTTCTGCTGGCACATGTGTTTTATATTTTTACGTTTCGTCAGTTTCGCAATGAAGATGAGACTAATGCTTTGCAAGGCTTGCAACGCATTCGCTTTGCTTTCCCGATTGTTTTATTTGGAGCAGGGCTGGTAATTATTCTTTATCCGAATTTGGGTGGACTCACGGTTCCGGTTTTGATCTATGCCGGTGTACTAACCGTAATGGTGCTGAACGCCTTGTTTCGGTTTGGTCGAACAAACTCACCGAGTTTTGCTTACGGGTTTGGTGGAGCCATTCTGTTTATGATCTCTGATTCTGTTTTGGCAATCAACAAATTTCTTGAGCCAATTGAGGGCGCAGGCATCTGGATTATGCTTACCTACATTGCCGCACAGTTTTTTATTGTGAAAGGATTGTTGAAGCACGAGTAATCGTACGTTGTCAATCTGTAACCTTTCTTAACTGGTTTCTGATTTGCGAATAAGGATTGATTTCTGATTTTAGAAGTGTGTGGTATACATCTAAAATCCAAAATCGTTAATCGACAATCGTAAATCTTTCAAAGCAGACTATTTTAAAAAAAAGCGGGAACCGAAGTCCCCGCTAAAATCTTAAGTCTAAATGCTACCGCCTCAAATCAGGATATCTTCCGCACCTTGCCGCTGCCACTGGCATTGGCATTCACGTGGTTCGGGTTGCCCCTGTAGCTTACGCTTCCGCTTCCGCTGATGTTGGCATTCAGTTCATTCTTAACATTAATCTCAACGCTACCCGAACCAGCAATCTTTACATCGCATGTGTTCGCTTCTAAATCGGCAGCACGTACACGGCCCGAACCGCTGATGGTTGTCTTAACCGTATTTGCAGTTCCGGTGGCTACCAGCTTGCCAGAGCCTGATATACTCACATCCAATCTGTTGGCAATGGCCACATTGGCTTCCACGTCACCGGAACCACTGATGTGGCTCTCCAGGTTGTTGCACTTTCCGCGCAACACTACCGAGCCTGACCCAGAAACACTCGCATCAACACTATTGGCATCAATTTCTGCACGCAATGAACCGCTTCCACTTACTTTTAAGTCGAGGTTGCCCGTAACAATTTTGGTTTGAGCTTCGAGGTCACCCGATCCACTCACACTTAGTGCATTAATATCTTTTACAGTAATGTATACCGTAATGCGTTCATCACGCCCCCAATTCCAATTTCCCCAGCGTTCTTTAGAGCGGATTACAAGCTTGCCACCTTCTACATACACATCTGCACGCTCAAGTACTTCCTTGCTGCCCTCCAGTTCTACTTTTTGGGGAGATCCTTGTTTAACAATTGCTTTTCCGGGCAAACCGAAGGCAACTTTATTAAAGGTGTCAACATTTCGGGTTTCACGACTTTGAGCAAAGGCGAGGGTGGTGCCAAACACCAACAGGGCAAGTAATACTTTTTTCATAATTCTTTATTTCAGATTTACAGTCTAACAGACTACCGTTTAACCAAAAGGTTGCATCGGCTTTATGAGTTACTTTTCTTTGACGCAAAATGAGGGCATAACGTTGCACAATCCACAGTTTTCATTCAAAACAATTCGGGAGCCGGCTACCGGTTCATACAAGGAAAAAGGGAGTAAATTCCTTGCGTTTGCCTATCCGGTGCATTCTGAGGCCGAAATCCGTGATAGGCTGGAGGCTCTGAAAAAGAAATATTTTGATGCCCGCCACCATTGTTTTGCCTGGATGCTGGGCCCCGGCAAGCAAAAATTCCGCGCGTTTGATGATGGTGAGCCCAACCACTCAGCAGGTGATCCGATTCTGGGCCAGATCCGGTCGCATGAACTAACCAATATATTGATTGTGGTGGTGCGGTATTTCGGTGGGGTGAAGCTGGGCGTTGGTGGGTTGATTGGTGCGTATCGGGCTGCGGCAGCGGATACGCTTGCCAATGCAATTGTTATTGAAGAAGAGGTTACTGATATGCTTGAGATTCGATACGATTATGCTGTTATGCCGGAAATCATGCGGCTTGTAAAGGCAAACGGCTTACGTATTTCTGCTCAGGAATTTTCGCAAGAAAATGTAATGAAAGTAATATGTCCCTTACGAATAAAAGGTGAACTACTAAACAAGCTTGAGCGGATGCGGGTTGATCATCCAATATTACTGTTTCGCATCGCAAACGAGGAGGCATCAGCTTAACGGATTTTCCGCTAACTGATTTTTAATTTCCTGCAAGTGACGAATAATGCCATCGATCTTTTGTCTGTTTTTATTGATTTGTTTTGGGCGAAAATAAAACCAATTGAAGGCAATCCATCCTGCGGTTATTGCATAGCTAATAAGCATGCCCGTCAATCCCATGCGTGAAGCATATTCATAGAGGTACAACATCAATCCTGCCGAAAGCATGAGGAAGTATAAGTTTGTTATGGTGGTTTGTATAAACTGTTCACGTTGCCTGATCTGCAACAAATCATCCAGGTAGGTGCTGTTTAGCTGGGCTGTGTTCAAAGCTTTATATAAAGGAATGAGCTTGTTACTTACAATCAGAAACATAGCAATGGCAGTTACAACCAACACAATGCCGACTTTCGTAGATGTGTACTCGGGTTGATAATAAACCCATACCCAAACTACAAATAGAGCCGTAGGAATAAGGCATACGTTTGCCCAAATTAAGCTTCTGCGCTTTTCTGCACGCAACTTACTCAATTTAGCTAACAGCGCTTCCTTATCGGTACCCGGAACAGGCTGCCGTGTCCATAATGCTTTTAAATCGATATTATTCTCCATGTTCCTTAAATCTTTTATTCAAGCGTTCTTTTATGCGATGGATTTTTACCCGAATGTTACTTTCCGAAAGCCCAACGATTTGTGCTATTTCGGCTTGCTTAACATCTTCAAGCTCAAGCGAAATAATAATGCGGTCAATTTCAGGAAGCTCGGCTATGAACTGATAGAGTAACTGAATCTGTGGTTCAAGGTCTTGTTGTTTCTCTTCGGGCAAGTGTTGCGGCAATTCCTGGTGTGTTGATCGTTTTTGTTTTTCCAACTGCCTCAGGCAGTTATTGGTGGCGATGCGATATATCCATGTGCCGATGCCCGATTCATTTCTGAATGAGGACAGTTGCTGCCACACAATAACAAATGTGTCCTGCGCAATGTCTTGTGCCAAATCGCGATCGCCAACATAGCCCATGCACACCCTGAAGATTTTACCCCAGTACAAGCGGTATAAGGTTTCAAAATCCATTTACCTGATCCAGTTCTTTAGAAGCTCTAAAAATACTTCCTGTTGGTCAATAAAAACTCCGTGCGAACAGTTTTCAAGCCAGGCAAATCTATTTTCGCAACCGATAATATCCTGAATGGTGCGTATGTGTGTTGTATCGAACAGGCCATCATCTTTTCCATAAATACCATAAACGGCCACACCTTTTTCTTTCAGCGATTTTATTTTTTCTGAAATGTCGATTAATGTGTACGATTCATTTTTCCAAAAACCCATGGTTGGATTTAACACCGTTTTATAGTTGTTAGCAGTAATGAATGAGGTGTAATTCTTTAGCAATTCATTGTTTTGCAAGTCGGTGAATAGTTTAGTGGCAGATGCACTTGGATTTTTTGCTGTGTACAATCCGTTTTGCATAGCCAGCATGAAGCAACCCGAACTATAATAGATTGATGCAGTATCAAAGCTCTTCACCCGATTAACCTGTTGTAATAGCGTTGAGTCTCTCTTGCTTGTGGCAATAGCTGATACCGTTTGCAAAATGGTTTTCAGACTTTGCTGTAACGAAACGGGAGTGCCAGCCAAAATGAGACGTTCGGTTTTCTCAGGAAAGCGTTCTGCATAGAGTGCACCCACTATACCCCCAAAGCTGTGCCCGAGTAAAGTGGCCGTTTTGAGATTGTACTGATTGTACAAGTCATTCAGGTCGTTCACGGTTTGCTCATAGGTAAATTGCGCCTGGTCATTTTCTGATCGTCCTTCGCCTCTGCGGTCGTAGGCAATTACAAAAAATCCCTGCGCAGCTAATTTTTCGGCAGTTGTTATTTCAAAGTCTAGTATACTTCCGCCAGGGCCACCATGCAGGTAAATAACAGGCTTGTCGGTTGGGTTGCCAAAAGTTTTTATATAAAGCGATTGAGCGTTTACACACACTGCACCCAACAAGAAAATCAGTAAGATTAGGAATTGTCCCATAGCTGTTCAGTTTAAATTTGGTCTTTAGATACGCGACCTTTTAAAATGTTACAGGTAATGGTCAGCAAATTATTTTAGCTGGTAAAGAATTGGATGGTATTCGCACACGCGCCCGAATGATTTACTGACAACCGATGTCAGCCCCTGTATTTGGTGTATTGAAATCGCATGAAAACAGGTAATTTGGTTGAATTTTTTATAAACCCGTTACCATGTCCCTCAATCGCAAACCCGCTCTTGGCTTCATTTTTATTACGCTCCTGATTGATGTTACCGGATTGGGTATCATCATTCCGGTAATGCCAAAACTTATCCAAGAGTTAACCGGAGGTTCAGTAAGTGAAGCAGCATCTGATGGCGGTTGGCTAATTTCAGTATATGCCATTATGCAATTTTTTTGTGCGCCCATTATGGGTGCACTTAGCGATCGGTTTGGAAGAAGGCCGGTGCTGCTTGCTTCTTTATTTGGTTTTGGATTAGATTATCTGCTACTGGCTTATGCACCAACATTGGCTTGGTTGTTTGTTGGAAGAATTATAGCGGGTATTATGGGCGCCAGTTTCACTACCGCAGGCGCGTATATAGCCGACATCAGTACACCTGAAAAGCGTGCCCAGAATTTCGGTATTATCGGAGCTGCCTTTGGCCTTGGGTTTATTCTTGGTCCTGTTATCGGTGGCCTGCTGGGCGATCTGGGCTCACGCGTTCCGTTTTTATTTGCTGCAGCGCTCACATTACTAAACTGGTTGTACGGATTTTTTATTTTACCCGAATCGCTCAAGCCAGAAAACAGGAGAGTCTTTGAGTGGAGACGTGCTAATCCGGTGGGTACGTTAAGAAGTTTGTTTCGGTATAAAGTTATTGCCGGGTTGTTCTTCGCGTTGGCGTTCGTATACATTTCTGCACATGCGGTGCAAAGTAATTGGGCCTACTACACCATTGAAAAGTTTGCATGGACAGAGCGTGCTATTGGTATTTCATTGGGTGTTGTGGGGTTGGTGTTTGCCATTGTACAGGGCGGACTCATCCGTACCATCATTCCAAAACTTGGGCAGGAACGAAGTGTTTATGTTGGACTTGGGTTGTATGCACTTGGATTTTTATTGTATGGTTTGGCCACTGAAGGGTGGATGATGTACGCCATTACGGTTGTGTATTGTTTGGGCAGCATTGCCGGTCCGGCTCTTCAGGGTATCATGTCAGGTACTATTCCACCCAATGAGCAGGGAGAGTTGCAGGGTGGTTTTACAAGTTTGATGAGTATTGCATCCATCATTGGCCCACCAGTAATGAATGAATTGTTTTCTTTTTTCTCACGAGAAGATGCACCTGTATATTTTCCGGGTGCCGCTATGTTGCTGGGTGCCTTGTTGACGTTGATCAGTGCCTTACTTGCAAGGAGAACGCTGAAGAAAAACTTATTACAAACCAAACCGGAAAACTTTGGCGGTAGTCTTCGCCATTAAGACCTTAGCTTCCTATAAATCTCCAGACACACCCACGCATCTGTGGCGGCATACTCCAATTGTTTTTTGGTAAGCGTGGCTGCTTCCCAGTTTGATGTTTGTGCGGCCTTTGAAATACGAAAGCCCAGTAAAAGTGCAGCAAGTTTTTTCACGCTTTCAACCTGAAGGCCTGCTTGTCGCGCAAGAGCAGACAGTTCAGTAAATCCGCCCGGTTGAAAACGGGCAAGTCGGTTAAGGGCTTTTACATCATCGCGAATACCGATGCCGGCTTTTTGGACCACATCATTTTCCAGAAAATCAAGTATCGGTTTGGTTAAACCGGTTTGGTTAAGCCGTATCAGGAAAACTTTATCGGGTATGGCCACCTGCATGAGCGAAACTTTGTGGATGACACCCTTTTTAAAACTGGGGCGTGTTTCGGTATCAAAGCCAATGGCTTCGTGTTCTTTAATTTCATCAAAAGCTTTGGCCAGTTTCGCTTCTTCATGAAGGAGAATGATCTTGCCCTTGAATGCCTTCAGTGGCAAGGTGCTGATCTCTTCATGTGAAATCGTTACAGTACCATTATGCTGCGGGTTTTTCGGGCTCGTCATCCAATCTCCTGATCTTAATATTCAAGTACGCAAATAAAATCGTCATCAGCGGACTGATGATGCAAAAAAATGTATACGGGGCATATACGGCCGTGGCAATACCCAGCACACCCGATTGCGTAGCACCACACGTATTCCACGGAACAAGAACCGAGGTTACCGTGCCGGAGTCTTCCAGGGTACGACTTAACACTTCAGGCTTAAGCCCCCGCTTGCGGTAGGTATCGGCATACATGCGACCGGGCACAGCAATGGCCATGTATTGATCGGAAGCCGTTACGTTGAAGAACAAGCAAGTTGCGGCTGTAGAGGTAACAAGTGATCCGGTTGAATGGGCAAAGCGTATGATTTCATCGGCAATGCGTTTAAGCAAGCCGCATGATTCCATTACCCCACCAAATATCATGGCACAGATAATCAGCCACACCGTGTTAAGCATGCCGTACATGCCTTTTCCGGTAAGCAGATCATTAATTTCCGCATTATCCGTTTGCACATGAATGGTTGTCGACAGTGCATTCATTACAGCAACAAAAGATGACTTCATGTAATCACCTTCAATGCCCGAAACCTGGTTAACTACATTTGGCTGAAAGATCACCGCGAACAATCCACCCAACAGCGCGCCAATCAATAATGCCGGGGCAGCCGGCACGCGTTTGATAATCATAAAGATGACCAGAGCAGGTACTACAAATAACCACGGTGTGAGGGTAAAAGCCGACTCCAGGGCAACCAGTACTTCGTTGGAATCGGTTTGTGTTGCTGCCGTATCGAAGGTAAATCCCCACACCAAAAAAATGATCAATGTGATAATGAGGGATGGAACCGTGGTATATGCCATGTACCGGATGTGCGTAAATAAATCCGTACCCGCCATAGCCGGGGCCAGGTTTGTGGTATCGGATAATGGCGACATCTTATCACCAAAGTATGCACCCGATATAATGGCGCCCGCCACTACACCCTCGGGTAAATCAAGCGCCTGCCCGATACCGAGTAAGGCAATGCCTACTGTGGCAATGGTTGACCACGAACTGCCGGTGGCTACAGAAACAATAGCACACACGATGGCAGCCGCAAAAAGAAATATGGTTGGATTTAAAATTTTTAGTCCGTAGTAAATCATGGCCGGCACAATGCCGCTGAGCAACCAGGTGCCAGAAAGTGAACCGATGGTGAGTAAGATGATGATGGCCGCCATAGCCGAGCTGATGCTCCGCACAATGCTGTCGTTGATTTCTTCATACGTGTAGCCCAACTGCCAGGCGACAAGGCCGGCCACTCCGGCAGCGAGCAACAATACAATTTGGTTGGCGCCACCAATGGCGTCAGAACCGAACACCACCACATTCAGGGTAAGGAGAGCAATGAGTGCCAGAATGGGGATAAGCGCCTGAAGCAGTGTAGCCTGTTTTTTTTCTGTCATGCCGTTCGGGTTCAAGAGGGCAAGATAGAAATTTCAGCTTTCCCTGAAAATGAAGCGTTTGGGTTTATTCCGTTACAGCGTAGTGAATGTTTCGCTCTTTCAGGTACTTCAACACAAACTGGAAATGTGCCTCTTCTTCGCCCAGGAACTCGGGTGGGCAAATGCCTTTTTGATTGAAATTGCCGCTGACTACCAAATGAACGGCTGCTGTACAGGTGTATCCCGTAGTACGCGCCATAGAAAGCGTGCCCGTTGATTTTTCAGTGCGATCAAGCAGGTTGTATTGGTAGGTTTTCTCTTTTTCGTTTTCGTTACCGGAAATGCGAATGCGCATAACAGTAAATTCTTCTTCTCCCGGTTTTAATTTCCATTTTGGAAAAAGCAGTTTTGCGGTAAGGTCTATCGGCCGGATTTTTATGCCCTTTACATCAATTTCTTCATAAGAGAAAAATCCGGTTTCTCGAAGCACGCGCAAGTATTCAATGCACCCCGGATAGCGCAATGTTTTTTCAATCATGTTTGGAATGTTCGGCATGGTTTTGATCAGCGATCGCAAGCCATCTGAATTCCACGACTCCAATGTGCCTACGCCATCAAAGTGAATCAGTTCCGGATCAGAGAGTGCTTCCTTCACCACCACTGCTCCGTTTTGTACATAACGCGCAGGTCGTACATATTCTTCAATCACATCAATGGGTGAAAACACGGCTTTATATTCGTATGGCCATTCGCGCACAACGGGCAATCCGCCCACCAGGCATTCATAGTGTTTTATTTCCATGCGCCTGTTGTGGTATCCCAGAATAATGTTGCCCATGCCGGGTGCCACGCCACAATCGGTAACAATCGTTACGTTATTCTTTTTCGCCAGTTCATCCAATAAAAATGGATCTTCTGGAAAGAAAGAAATATCCACCATGTTTTTACCGGCTTCAATAACAGTTTTAACGGTTTGATAACCCATAAAACCCGGCACCGCACCCACAACCAGATCGTAGGGTTTTATTAAATCGGCAAGCAACGACTGGTCAGACAAATCTGCTTTTTGTGTTTTTACACCTTGCGCCTGCAACGCCTGAAGCGACTCTTCATTAATATCTACGGAAGTAACATCAAAGGCAGGGGCAAGATCAAGCGCGATGGCTTTGCCAACGAGTCCTGCGCCCAGTACAATTATTCTTTTCATCCCGCAAAATACAGCCTTATCCTATAATCCCATAGAGCAAGGCAACTAATGCTGGAAGCATAATCAATACATCAACGAATGAAAATCGCTTTTTCATAAGAAGGTCTTTCAGTTATAAAATTTAATGAGGAATAAGGTGGTTGAGGCAGGTTGAATACCGTGTTAAATTCTGCTAACGGAATAGACGGGTTTCGGTTTCAAAAGCTTTATCTTTAATTCCAAACTAAGAATCGTAAACCATGTTCAGCCCTGAAGAAATTCTCCAAAAAGCAAAAACATCTGCGTTCTATTTAGGACTTCTTAACTGGTCGCTTTCGCGGATGATTCCGTTCAACAAACCGCATGGATTCAAGATATTATCCGTAGAAGATTATCGGTTAAAAACCCTGATGCCTTATAAAAGGAGCAACTTCAATCACATTAAGGGATTACACGCCTGCGGGCTGGCTACCATTTCGGAATTTACTACGGGCTTTCTATTACTCAGCAGCCTGGATATGAAAAAGTATCGCATCATTATGCAGCGACTCGAAATGGATTATCATTATCAGGGTAAAATGGATGCAACGGCAGAGTTCACCATTTCAAAAGAGTGGCTGGAAGAGCAGGTTATTAAACCGTTGCAATCGCAGGAAGCTGTTGTTGTACCTTGCGAAGTAAAGATTCACGATGCCAAGGGTAACCACCTGACTACCGGAAAAGTGTTTTGGCAGATTAAAGACTGGGCTCGGGTAAAAACCAAGGTGAGCTGATTTGAGGATTGTAAACAGATGATTAACTTCAACCAATAATTCCAAAAGCCATGAGAAGAATTGATGCCCTGCTGGCCGAATACGGTGAAAGTCACCAGAACGAAACCAACAAAGCCATTCACTGGATTTGTGTGCCTTTGATTTTTTTTAGCGTGGTGGGGTTGGTAGCCTCCATTCCATCGGGGGTGGTGCAGAATTTTCTGGGCGCCAATCCGTATGCAAACTGGGCAACGGTAGTATTGGTATTGGCTATTGTGTATTATGTAACCCTTTCTATTCCTTTGGGGCTTGGCATGATGTTGTTTTCAGCGCTTTGTCTGGTTGGTGTAAATTTTATAGTTGGGTTAAATGTTGCACCGCTTTGGGCAGTGTGTCTCGGTATTTTTGTATTGGCGTGGATCGGTCAGTTTTATGGGCATAAAGTGGAAGGGAAGAAACCGTCCTTTCTTAAAGATATTCAGTTCCTGCTGATCGGCCCGGCCTGGTTAATGCATTTTATCTATAAGAAAATTGGAATCCCGTATTGAACGATTTCCACTTTACAGATCAGGTTCCTCCTGCCGATTATCGCGCAGACGTAAAAGCCTATATCTTTCACGATGAACGGCATTTAAAATTACAGGCCGAAAACGGTTGGCGATCTTTTTACATCCTCAATCAAAAGCATAAGACCATTGTTGGTGCCGTTCATGTTCATGCAAACGATCGGGTTGCGGTTAGTCCGCTCAAGGCATCGTTTGGTTCTTTTGTGTGGAACGTTACGCTTCACGCTGAAATTTTATTTCGGTTTATTGGTTTTGTTGAGGATTCCTTAAAGGCATCCGGCATTGCAACCATTACGTACACCAATCCACCACTTGATTATCAGCCCGACCAGTTACAACTGCTTCAGGTATTGTTGAGCAATGCAGGTTATCGCATTCAAGTGGCAGAGGCGGGTGCAGTGATATCGGTTTCCAATGAATTACTCGAAACCAAAATGGATGATTGGGAGGTTCGTAAATTAAAACAGGCCCGTGAAGCGGAATTTATATTTGCCGCGGCCACGGTAAACCCGGTAGATGAAGTTTTTCAGTTTATTCTTAATGCACGTAAAGAGAAAGGATACACCCTATCCATGACACAGGTGATGATGGAGCGTACGGTGGATGTATTTCCGGATCGGTTTGTTTTTTTTGAAGTGATGAAAGGATACGAGCGTGCTGCAGCAAGCATCGCCATTCGTGTTGCGGATGATATTTTATACAACTTTTATTCAGCACATCATTCCCGTTTTGATGCCTGGAGCCCGGTGGTGATGTTGATTGAGGGCATGTATGGCTGGTGCCAGCAACAAGGAATCAAGCTGCTCGATTTGGGAACTTCAGCACTTGATAATCAACCCAACTTTTCGCTGCTTGATTTTAAGTTGCGCTTGGGAGCACAGCCCACGGCTAAACTTACCTTTACCAAAGATTTGTCGTAAACATGGCTGCGCCTTTGGTTACTGTTATTTGCTTGTGTTATAACCAAAAACGTTTTGTTCGTGAGGCAGTTGAATCGGTAATCAATCAATCTTACGCCCCTGTTCAGATTATTGTTGTAGATGATGCCAGTACCGATGGCAGCCGGGATTCGATAAATCAACTTAAAATTCAATATCCCCAGCTCGAAGTATTGTTGCTGAACGAAAACATGGGAAATTGCCGCGCGTTCAATCGGGGATTGGCGCTGGCAAAAGGCGAATACATGATTGATCTTGCAGCCGATGATGTGTTGTTACCCGATCGAATAAAAATTGGGGTTGATGCCTTGCAGCAGGCTGGCGATGATTATGGGGTGCATTTTTGTGATGCTGAACTAATTGATGAAACGGGTGCTTTTGTAAATCATCATTCCGATAAGTATCCGCATCATACAATTCCACAAGGAGATATTTACGAACAAGTGATCAAACGATATTTTATTTGTCCCCCAACAATTATGTTTCGAAGATCGGTTATGGATAAATTGGGTGGATATGATGAAACGCTGGCTTATGAGGATTTTGATTTTTGGATTCGTTCTTCACGTCAATTCAAATACACGTATTCCCCGGAACCTTTGGTAAAGAAGCGTGTGGTTAAAAATAGCCTGGGGAGTAAGCAGGAAAAATTTTTCAACCGACATGCTGAGTCTACCTTTCGGGTTTGTAAAAAAATTCTTGATTTGAACCGAACGGCTGAAGAAAAAAAGGCGCTGACAAAAAGAATACGGTACGAGATAAAATTAAGCTTGCGTCTCTTGAATATTTGGCTGGCGATTAAATATTCTTCACTTTTGGTTTGTAACGTACGTAAGCGATATACTCACTAATGGAAAATCCCGGTCGCTGCTTGAATTGCAATACCCTGTTACAGGGTAATTTCTGCCACATATGTGGACAAAAAGTTATTGAGCAGAAAGAGCGAACGCTTAAGTATTTCATTATTCAGTTTTTTGGTGCAGCCTTTTTTCTCGAGAGCAGTTTTATCAAGAACCTATGGCGTTTGGTGTCTGCACCAGGCCTGATGGCGCAAGACTTTGCAGAGGGAAGACGTAAAAGATGGATGGCGCCTTTTTCATTATTCTTACTGATCAACCTGATTTATTTCATTGTAAACCCGCTAACAGATTTTAACCTTCCCCTGCACGATCATCTTTACTGGCATGATATTACGTATGGTCCGATGGCTGCCCGAATGGTTGAGAACAGAATCCAAAAACGTGAGATTACCGCTGAAGCATACGAACAAATGTTTAATGCCAAGACAATTAATCTGTCGAAGTCGATGATGGTGTTGAATGTACCGGTTATGGCTTTGTTCCTTTCTTTGGTATTCTTTCGGGATAAAAGGTTTTTTGCAGATCATTTTATCTATGCGCTGTATTTGTTTTCATTTTTCCTGCTCGTTTCTTGTCTATGGATTGGCTTGTTGAATGCATACCTTTGGACAGGACTTCCAGCTTATCAGTTCCTCCTGCCCATTGGTTTGCTTTTACTGACGTTGTATTATCTTGTGTTTTCGATCAGGCGATTTTATTATGTGAAAAGTTTTTTCTTGAATTTGCTGAGTGCTATCGGTGTGTTCGTAGCAATTGTACTCACAGTATATTTCTACCGGTTTATTATGTTCATGGTTACGTTTGCTGCAACCTGAATTATTTCCGATTATCTTCTCCGGAAAGCATGCTCAGGTAATTCACATACCGACTAACGGCAACCTCACCTTTTTCAACAGCTTCTTTTACGGCACACTTTGGTTCGTTGGCGTGCAGGCAACGATACCCGAATTTACATTCCGAGCGCAACGCGCGCATTTCAGGAAAGTGATCGGAGAGTTCTTCAGGTGAAATATTCACCAATCCCCACTCTTTAATCCCGGGTGTGTCAATAACAAATGTATGCTTGTCAAGCCTGAACATCTCAGCAAAGGTGGTGGTATGGGTGCCTTTATCTGAAAAACCCGAAAGTTCACCGGTTGATTGCTGAATATCGGGTGAGAGTTTGTTCAGCAATGTTGATTTGCCTACCCCGGAATGACCTGCGATCAATGATATTTTGTTGGTCAGCAGTTTATGCACGGTGGAAACGTCATCGTTCAGCGCAGAAATTTTCAGGCACGTTATGCCAATTTTTTCGTACACAGAAATCAATTGATCTTGCAAGGCCGTACTTTCTTCATCCAACAAATCTTGTTTATTAAAAATAATGGCTTGTGGAATATCGTATGCTTCGGCTGTAATAAGAAACCGGTCGATGAAACCCGATGACGTTCGGGGAAGAATCAGGGTAACTACTAAAACCGCCTGGTCGATATTGGCTGCCAATACGTGTGAGTGCCCGGTTTTTTTGACGGATTGCCGGGGGATGTGATTTTTTCGTTCGTGGATAGTGGTGATGATTCCTTCGTTTTGCAGATCATCCAATTCTACATAGTCACCAACAGCAACCGGGTTGCTTTCTTTATAACCCTCCAGCCTTAGCTTTCCCCGTGTCCGGCAAGGAATTATACGTCCATCATCCAGGTACACATCGTACCATGAACCTGTAGAGCGCATCACTAATCCTTTCATGCTTAAGTATACGAATCCCGGCCAATGGTTTGTAGCGGTTTGGCCATTTAATCTTATGTTCAGTAGCGTATCAACTACTTTCAAAACTAATAATTCCAAACTATTAATGCCCGACTACTCTGTTAAACCTTCAGGTTTACAAGCGGATTGATAGATTTTCAGACTTAATTTTCGGTTTAATGGTGGTTATGTTCCAACATTGTCTACAAATTTGGTTGTACTTTTGCAGTTAGGCCTTATCCGTTTTGGGCATAAAACCAATGAACAGCAACGTTGAAATTGATCTTGTATACCTTTGGGTAGATGGGAGTGATCCTAAATGGTTAAAGAAGAAGCAACTCATCACCAATGCGCCTACCGACAATTCTGAAATGAATGCCGCAGGCCGGTATGCCAACAACGATGAATTACGATACTCATTACGTTCGGCTGAAAAATTTGCGCCCTGGATAAGAAACATTTATATCGTTACAGATGATCAAATACCTGATTGGTTGAATACAGCGAACCCAAGGGTTAAAGTAATTGATCATAAGGATATCATCCCTTCGGAAATTCTGCCGTTGTTCAATTCAAGTGTGATTGAATATTTCATCTACAAAATTCCAGGTTTATCGGAGCATTTTTTGTTTGCCAATGACGATATGTTTTTCAATTCCCCCACTTCACCGGATTTCTTTTTTGCAGCGGATGGGTACCCGATTTTTCGGTTGAAGCGGTCCGTGCTGGGCAGGTGGCGCCATCGCTTGAAGGATCTGGTAAGAGGACTTGGGCAATACAGGAGGATGGTTGTTGATTCAATGGAGTTGGTCAATAAAAGGTTCGGCAAATATTATTCAGGCTTGCCTCATCATAACATTGATTCGTTCAGGAAATCGGATTACCGCATGGCAGTAGAAGAAGTTTTTAGCGAAAATGTTAAAAGGACACAAGTTAATCGCATACGCAAATATGGCGACTTCCATCGGTCGGCTTTTACATACTATGCGCTTGCTATTGGACATGGGCATTTGAGGTATGTGAATCGGTCTGAGGCAATCCGGATACTGATTACCAGACGCGATTATGAAAAACGCCTGGACAAGTACAACCCTAAGCTTTTCTGTTTGAACGATACCCAGCGGGTTACCGACCAGGATAGGGCGCGGGTAAAGCCTTTTCTGGAGAAGCGCTTTCCGGTTAAATCGGCATTTGAAAAATAAAGGTCATACTAATGGGTTGTTTTAATGTGCTATCAGATTTAGGAAAGGGAACATTAAAACCCTGTTTCTCTTGCACTTTGAAAATAATTTTGAAAATTTTACAAGATTTGGTTTACCAAAAAACCAATTTCGGCATGTATCGGAATAATATTTGGAACTGAAACATAAAACCTATGAATAAGCGCGTTAAAATTCTGTTTGTATTGATATTGGCAATAAGCAGCTCTATTTCATCATTTGCACAAAATGAAGATGATCTTGTTCGGTTTTTGCAGGCAGGAAAGGAAGATGGTGGTAAATTGATTACAGCATACATCAATCCGTTTGTAGAGGGCTTTTCATATGCATTAAATGGAGGCTGGTTTCATACCGCTAAGGTTCATAAGTTAGGAGGTTTCAATTTTAATTTTTCAGTTACCCCTGTATTTGTGCCTAAATCGAAAGACTTTTTTGATCCTGAAAGCTTGAACTTTAGTAATGATGTTACTTTTACCAACACGAGTAATCCAGGGAAAGCTCCCACCATCTTTGGTCCAAAAAACCAAACGACATACGCCATTGATGTAGATGAGGATGGTCAATCAGATGTTTCGTTTGACGGACCTCGGGGTTTAGGTATACGTGATGCAATTAAATTAGCGCCAGTGGGTACGCCCATGGCGCAGGTTGGTATCGGGTTAATCAAAGGAACTGACCTGACATTCAGAATAATTCCTAAATCAAAGTTAGGTAGTACAGAACTTAACCTTATTGGTTTTGGGCTTCGTCACGACATCAAGCAGCACATACCGGGTATCAAGATGTTGCCTTTTGATCTTTCAGTGATGGCTGGTTTTACAACCTTTAAGGGTGTTACTGATTTGTCAGGAGAATTTGACGGATCAAATCAAGAGGCTGTTTACAAGTTTAATGCATTCCTGTTCCAGGCATTGGTGTCAAAGAAGCTTGCGTTTGTTACGTTCTTTGGTGGTGTGGGTTACAATGGCATTAAAACTACAGCTGATATAAAAGGAACATATGAATTTCCTGTTAATGGTGTTGAGGCTACCATGACAAATCCATACTCAGCTACCTTTAAGAATAACAGCATGCGCATGGATGTAGGCATGCGGATTAACATACTGGCCTTTTACCTGTATGGCAATTACAGCCTGCAGGAGTACAGTGCGGTTACCGCAGGTCTTGGATTTACGTTCCGCTAATTCAGTGGGGTAAATACTTTCTTGAAATTATCCAGCGAAAGCGGCTTTAACAGATAGTCGACTACCAGGGGATTTGACCGGGCACGGTTAATATCTTCAGGTGCAATGGAAGAACTTACCATAAAAATGGTAATCGGTTTTTTTAGTACAGGCTCAAGTCTTCGAAATTCGTCCAGAAACATCCAGCCGTCAATCACCGGCATGTTGATATCCAGAAAGAGAATATCGGGTAAAGCATTTTCATTGCCGGCATGCGCAGCAAGGAAATCCAACGCTTGTTGCCCGTTATAAAATTGATTGGTAACCCTGGCCAGGTTGGTGGATTGGATGATGCGGGTGGTGGTGAATTGAAAAATCTCGTCATCGTCAATCAGGGCTATGGTGGGCTGTTCAGGCATTAGCTTACTTTTCTTTTAAATTTTACAATAAAAGTTGAGCCAACGCCTGCAGTGCTCTCAACGGAAATATTGCCCCCCATCGCCTCAATCTGATTTTTTACAAGAAACAACCCGATTCCACGCGCTTCCGGATGATGATGAAATGTTTTTCGCATTTTAAAAATCTGATGTCCGTAACGTTCCAGGTTAATGCCCAGCCCATTATCAGAAACCCTAAGCGTGATAAAATCTTCTTCAGCAATCGACTCAACGCTTATTAACAACTGTTTTTTGCGATTGTTATACTTAAGTGAGTTGCTAAGCAAGTTAAGCAGAATGCTCTCCAGGTAAATGCCTGGAAAATAAACTTCTGGCGCTCCTGAAAAATCGACTTTTACAACGGCATCAAGTTCCATGATTTTGCCTGAGAGCATGTTTTTAACTTGATTGAAAAGTGTGTCGAACCGAATCAATTCACTTTCAATATCACGGTTTTGTTTGATTTTAAGTACTTCATTAAGCTCAGTGAGCGAGCCAAGAATAATTTCACCACTCTGCTTTAATAAATTAAAATATTCAACACGTTCACCATCGGTCTTGGCTTGTTCGTATAAATTCACCAACGAAACAATGTTGCCTGCCGGTGAGCGCAGGTTATGAGAAACAATTTGGGTAAATTCTTCCAGCTGATCGTTCTTGCGGGTGAGATCCTCAGCTAAATGCGTTAGCCTTATATTTTGTTCCCTGATTTTTTCTTCGGCAAGTTTGCGTTCAGTTATATCCCTGAATTCCGTTACCCGTATCATCTTTCCCCGATACGGTATTTGCCTTCCGTGAATTTCGAGGAAATAGCGACTGCCATCTTTTCTTACCCCCTCAACATCGTATGGTTTGTCGTAACCCTCCATAACATGCTTCTTCACCAAATCACGACATTCAGGCACAATCAGGTTAAAGCCATTCATTCCGATCAGTTCTTCGTAGCGGTAACCGGTCAGGTCGCATAAGCCTTTGTTGCAGTCCAGTATAATACCTTGATCGTGTAAACCAATTCCACCATAAGAGGCTTCCTGCAGGGTGCGGAAACGCTGTTCGCTTTCGCTTATAGCTTCAATAAATTGTTTGCGTTCAATGGAGCCCGACAAGCTGGATGCAAATGACTGCAGAACCGAAAATTCAAGATCGGTCCAGTAGCGTGTCTGTTGGCAGTCATCAAATCCGATGAACCCCCAAAACGTATGTTTTACAAAGATGGGGAAGATGATAACGGAAACAATATGCTGACTTTGTAATAAGACACGTAATGCATCTTCTTCGATTCGATTGGTAAGGGCGTGATAGGGTTTGTTGGCTTCGAGTAAATTACGCCCGGGCATATCGGCTATGTTCAGGTGTTGCAACTCGGGATTATCAATCTGAGGCTCTGTTACACCAGAGTTCCATTCATAGCGTTGGCTTGTGGTTACAACTGCACCATTAACGGCAGCATCGTTTTGGAAGATATACACGCGGTCCACCCGCATCATTTCGCCTAGTAGTTGCAGTATGGAGGGGACGGCTTTTTCCCAATCGGTATGTAGAATGAGTTCACTTGTAATTTGTGCAAGTGAGGTAAAAAGTTGATCGCGTTGTTTCAGCTCTGCATCCTTTTTCCTGCGTTCGGTTATGTCTTTCACCGTGCCGGTAAGGGAAAGTGCTTTGCCATAGGCATCGAAAAACACTTTTCCATTGCCTTCAATCCAGCGAACAGACCCATCGGGTGAGGTTACGCGATGTTCAACCGTAAAGTCAGCTTTATTTCTGATGGCCCGCGTGATGGTATCGGCTACCATGTTTCGGTCTTCTTCAACAATGCTGGTCAGGTAATTTTGGGCTTGTTTGTCGAACTTGTTTTTTAAACCGATAATCTGTTCAACATTATCCGATAAACGAACTTCGCCAGTCTGTAAATTCCACTCCCATACGCCAATATTGGCAGCCTCCAGGGCATGATCCAGCCGGAACTGTTCCAATAGGGAATGGCCGTGGTGTGAAGGGTTATGGGTATCAGGCACAGTGCTCATATTCAGTTGCAAAGAACTGATATAGAAGATTAAAAAAATCAGGGATTTTCAGGCAAAACCTACGTGTCAGGCAGGTTCAATTTCACCGGTTTCCGATAGCCAAATGGCAACAAATCGTGTTGATTCAAACCTGGAGAAGGTAATAAGCATAACAGATGTGATCGGAACGGATAGAAACATACCCAACACCCCCCATATTATTCCCCAAAAGGTTAACGCCAGCATTACACCGAGCGGGCTCAGGTTCAACGTACGGCCCATTATTTTTGGTTCAAGTACATTACCCACCAGTAATTGTACAGACTGTATCACCAGGAAAACCCAGAAGAACATCAGGAAGGATTGAAACTGAAACATGGCGAAAGCTGCTGGTAAAAGTGTGGCCACAAATGAGCCAATGTATGGGATGTAGTTCAACAAGAAAATGAGAAACGCCCAAAGAACCGGAAAGTCAACTTTAAACATTAACAGGATAACGTAGCTGAGTAAACCGGTAAGCAAACTCATTTGTGTTTTTACGGAAATATATTTCCGGATGGCATCTGTTATTTCATCAATAACGGTATCAATTCTTTCCTTTTTTTCCGGATCAGCGCTAAAGGCGTGAAGTTTTTTGTAAAAGAATTTTTCCTCAACCAGCAAAAACGAAACGTAAATGACAATGACAATAATGTTGCCGGCAATGTTGGTGAGGCTATTGAGTAGCCCGGTAAGTATAGGTTGAGCGTTGAATTCCTGCAGACGACTTAAGGCGCGTTCCTGAATTTCATTAAATCCCTCCAACCGCTGCAACCCGGCAATCATGGCTTTAAAGTTCTGCGCGTAGTCGGGCGATTTTTTAATGATGAGTTCAAGATTCAGTGTGATAAGTTCAAATATACCCACACAGATCAGCAGAATAATAATGAAAGCCAAAGCGGTTAATAACCATTCGGGTAGTGACCGGTTCTTAATTTTTATTTTCGAAAGAAGCCTTCTCAGCTCATAGATGCTGTACCAGATCATTACAGCGATTAACAGCGGCTGGAGAAAATTGCTGAAATAATTCAAACAGAAGATAGTGATTGCCAAAATGATAAACCAGGCGGCAACTCGTTCTGCTTTGAAGGTTGTTGGGTTGAGAGGATTCATACTGGGTGAATGTCAACGACCTTTAAATTCGGGCTTACGCTTTTCAACAAAAGCTTTCATTCCTTCTTTCTGGTCTTCCGATGCAAAAGTCATATAAAAATTCTTTCGCTCGAATGCCAATCCTTCGTCCAGTTGTGTTTCAAATGAACGATTGATGGCTTCTTTTGCCAACTGAACAGCTACTGGCGACATGCGCGCGATTTCTTTGGCCAATTCAACTGCTTCGTGTAAATACATTTCAACGGGCACCACTTTATTAACCAACCCGTAAAAATGTGCTTCTTCAGCTGATAAAAATCTTCCTGTTAGTATAAGCTCCATGGCTTTGGCTTTTCCTACCGCTTTGGTTAATCGCTGTGTTCCGCCAGCACCGGGTATGGTTCCGATTTTAATTTCAGGTTGCCCGAACTTTGCACTTTCGGAGGCAATAATCATATCGCATGTCATGGCAAATTCGCAACCCCCACCTAACGCAAACCCGGAGACAGCAGCAATGATGGGCTTTTTTGTTTTCCGGATCTGATCCCACGTGCTGAATTGATCAATCAACAACATATCAATTGCTGATTTATCAGCCATTTGTTTTATATCAGCACCGGCAGCAAAGGCTTGTTCATTTCCGGTAATAATAATCACCCGAACCTGATCATTCTTATCAAATACCTGCAGGGCATCCCGCACTTCTTCCATTAATTGTTTATTGAGTGCATTGAGTTCTTTGGGGCGATTTAGTTGAATGAGCGCAATGCCTGGTTGATACTGTTCGGTTACTTTAATGAATTCCATACACCTTTTAGATTTTTACAAATCTAAAAAATATACCCGCATGAGGAAGGAGCGCGAATGTGGTGTGTAAAAATAAGAAAAGCCCCCTCCGAGCAAGAGGAGGCGGGCTTTTCAAACCAAAAGGCGGTAAAAGTGTGCTATGCGGTTTTTTATACGAGTAAACCCGATTTTGTAACCTCACCGGGCAGCATTTTACCGGTATAAATTGCATTTTGCCCTCTAAAATCAATGAGTTAACATTTTATGACGCGTATTAGGGTACTTTTTGTCTGCCTTGGAAATATCTGCAGGTCACCATTGGCTGAAGCTATTTTCAAGCATAAGATAAACCGTAATGGATTACATCAGCATGTCGAGGCGGATTCTTGTGGCACTTCGAATTACCACATTGGCGATACCCCCGATGATCGTACGGTGGCCAATGCTTTAAGAAATGGTGTAACCATTAATCATCTCGGCCGGCAGCTTGCAGTAACAGACTTGCAGGATTTTGATTTTATTCTTGCAATGGACAGCAGTAACTACCGCAACATTTTGGGATTGCCGGGAGCCGAGGTACACAAAGAGAAAATTTTGATGATGCGTAGTTTTGATGCCAGTGACGACCATCTTGAAGTTCCGGATCCTTACTATGGCGGTGAACGCGGATTTCAGGAAGTGTTTGAAATTCTGGATCGCTCGACAGATGGCTTTATTAATCACCTCAGGCAACAGCTGTCAAGCAGGCTATAAATCTTTAACCAGTACTTGCAACGTTGAACGTGAGGATTGCTCAAGAATAACACCTTCACGCTTTCGGTAGGTATCAAAACTTTTCTCATCGTAGTTCTTTATCGTGATAAGGGTGAGGTTCGTGTTGTAATACACCTCAAAATGTTCCTGAAGTTTTTCAATCAGGGCCATTACCTTGTTTTCACGGAAATCGATGCAGAAAGAAAACGATATGGCCGAATTCTGCATAACGTTCAGTTTAATGTTTAATGCCGTAATGGCATGAAAGATCACACTTAGCTGCGCTTCGTTTACAAAGGTGAAGTCTGTTACCTTACAGGAGATCAGACATTGATTTTCCTTGAATACAATTACAGGGGGCAACCCCTCCACTTTGCAGTCGTGTATAACTGTACCCGCGAACGATGGATCAGTAAAACTTTTAACCCATAATGGAATATTGCCGAGTGCGAGTGGTTTAATAGTTTTCGGATGAATTACCGATGCACCGTAGTATGTCATTTCTGCAGCCTCAGTATAGGGCAGTTCAGGAAATACAATCGCTGCCGGTAAACGTTTCGGGTCGGCATTCATTACGCCAGGCACATCTTTCCAAATGGTAACCGACTCAGCCTTTAGGCATGAGCCAATGATGGCTGCTGTAAAGTCCGATCCTTCGCGACCGAGTGTAACGCTTCGGTTTTGATTATCTGCCCCTATAAATCCCTGCGTGATAACAATACCCGGTGCCAGTTTCTTTTTGGCATTTTGAAGCATTTGCGTAGTTGCACTCCAGTCAACTTGCCCTTCACGAAATGTGCTGTCTGTGCGAATAAGATCACGCGCATCAAGCCAGGTAGCATGGATTCCTTCTGAGAGCAGGAACTGATAGATAATTTGAGATGATATCACTTCTCCCAACGATACTACCCGATCGTAGAGTTCATCTTCGTCAATATGGTTAACGAGATTATGATGGATAGAATCAACTGCTTTCGCCAGTTGGTTTAGAACAGGTTCTGGATGAATGAACAGTTCCCTGATCAGGTGCTGATGGTATTCAAAGATACCTTGAATTTCAGCAGCGAAATCTTCGCCTTTTCGGAACGCAAAGACCACACGCTCTAACGCATTGGTGGTTTTGCCCATAGCGGAAACCACCACCCAAAGTGATTCTTCTTTATGCTGTTTTAGTATTGAGGTAACATTGCGTACGGCAGCCGCATGTTTGACTGAAGCTCCGCCAAATTTAAAAACCTTCATATTTCGTTGTACTAAATCGTTTGCAGGTTAATTTTACGGCCTGTAAAGATCAGGTAAAAAGTATTATCCCACGCCATGGAACAATCCCGTATCGCACAGCCCATTGGAAGCGCCCTCGACCGGTTTATCAAGAGTAACCAAGATCACTTTGCCTATGCCAGTGGAGAGCTGTCGCAACTTCTTCGCGACATCGCGTTGGCCTCAAAAGTAGTGAACCGCGAGGTAAATAAAGCAGGACTGATCGACATCATGGGCGGAATGGGATCCACCAACACGGGTGGTGAGGAACAACAAAAACTGGATGTGTTGGCCAACATACGCTTTACACGCGCCCTGATGAAAGGCGGAGAAGCGTGCGCGTTGATTTCGGAAGAGAGCGAAACCTTCATGGACCTGAACAATGATGGGAAATATGTTATTGCCATCGATCCATTGGATGGTTCATCCAATATTGATGTAAATGTTTCTATTGGAACAATTTTTTCCATTTACAGAAGAAAGAGCAAACCCGGCATGCCCATTCAGCAAGAGGATATTTTACAGAAAGGATCGGAGCAGGTGGCAGCCGGTTATATCCTGTACGGCTCGTCAACCATGCTGGTTTATACAACAGGCCATGGTGTAAACGGGTTTACCTATGAACCTACGCTGGGCGAATACTTCCTTTCACATCCGGATATGCAAATACCTGCAGAGGGTAAAATCTTTTCAGTGAATGAAGGTTCCTATAATTCATTTTCTGAGGGCGTTAAGCATTACCTTCAATTTTGCAAGGAAAAAAACTACACCGGGCGATACATTGGTTCACTTGTGGCTGACTTTCATCGCAACCTGTTAAAGGGAGGCATTTACATTTATCCGGCCACAGCCAAAGACAATCAAGGTAAACTTCGCTTAATGTACGAATGTAACGCCCTTGCTTTTGTAGCAGAACAAGCAGGCGGGAAGGCATCAGACGGCAAGCAACGCATTATGGACATTGAGCCCAAATCACTGCACCAGCGCACACCTTTTTTTGTAGGTTCAAAAAATATGGTGGATAAAGCGGAGAGCTTTTCTTAAGCGTTATCTGCTTCCTTCGTATTTTCCTGAGTGAAAATTTCTGGTGCCTCGGTACGCAAAATACCATACCACCTTACCAGTTTTTTAATGTCGCTTACATAAACGCGGTTATCATCGTACTCCGGGAGCACGGCTTTCATAAATGATTTAAGTTCAGCGTTTTCTGCATTGCCATCAAGCCCCAGGTCGTCTCCAAATTCAGCGTATATTTTTTTCAGTACGTCTTCCAGCGGTACGGTGCCTTCTTTGGTTGTGGTGTAAATTGAAATTTCATTCAGCACTGAAAGCTTGTGGTGAGCTGTAGCAACAAGTTTGGTTTTAGCATCATCCATTGACTCAAGGATAACACCTGATTTTGAAGGTTTAAGTATTTTAAAGAGACCTCCTTTGCCGGAAATGGTCGCAATATCAGCCAACGTCATAGGGTACGATTTTATAATCAGCCGCAAAACTAATCATTTTGCGAAATGCTCTTCAGGGTTGAGTTAATAAAGTCCAGCAGTTCTTCTCGTCCCTTTTTCTTTACAGACGAGGTAATGAATCCTTCAGGCAGTTCGTGCCAATGTTGCAACAGTGCAGTTTCAATTTTTTTCCGGCTGGCTTGAGCCGCCCCAACTGCAAGCTTGTCGGCCTTGGTGAATATAAGCGCCAACGGTATGCCATGCTTACCTGCCCAGTTGATGAAATCAAGGTCGATGGCTTGAAGGGGTAATCGCAGATCGAGTAGCACAAACAGGCAACATAATTCGGGGCTTTTCTTAACATAATCTTCAATAATGCGCCCGAATCCAGCCCGTTTTTCTTTACTCACACCCGCATACCCATAACCGGGCAAGTCTACCAGGTACCACTTCTTGTTGATCAGGAAGTGATTGATGGTTTGGGTTTTACCTGGCTTGGTTGAGATTTTGGCCATCTGCCTCCGGCCTGCCAGCATGTTGATTAAAGAGGATTTACCCACGTTGGATCGCCCGATAAAGGCAAACTCAGGAAGTGGCTTTTTGGGCAAATCCTTGAGGTTTGTGATACTGGATATGAATTCCGCTTCTTTGATTTCCATGCAAATTGGCTTGAAGTAAAGCTTTCACCCCAAATTACTAAGAATGTAAGATTTGAGCACTTTATGCCCAATATTTATGCTGTTGTAAAGATGCTTTTTCCTATATTGGCATACTATTTTTTAATTTTAAGAGATTAACGTTAATCGTAAACCCATTTTTGCATGTTCAGCATCCGGTGTGTACTGGTTTTTTTAGCTGTTGCGGGTATTTTTCTAACAACCAACGGTCAGGATAACAAGCAGCAAGCGCTTGAGTATCTGAAAATTGCGGAAGAAATGCGTGCGGCCTCGCAAGCGGATAACGATATCCGAGAAGTGTTGATTATTGGTGCCAATCTTGACCCCGAGAACCTGACTCTTAACTACGAAGCCGGTCTGTATCATTTAATGACGATTCAGAAGGACCTGGCCGTTCAGTACTTCATGCGTGTCTATGCCGTTGATCCAAACTATCGCTTTAACCTCGAATACCTCATCGGTCAGAGTTACCAGTTTGGCATGCAGTTCGACAAGGCCATTGATTACTACACCCGGTACAAGGATCGACTGGTAAAGCGTCCAAACTATCAGGGTCGCGATAAGGTGGATTTGAAAATTGTTGACCGCAACATTGAAGAGTGCCAGGTAGGATTGGAATTCATTAGTGCACCTAAGAATTACTCAATCGTAAACATAAGCAGGGATATCAATTCAGAATGGGACGATTACGCTCCGGTGTTGAATGCCAATGAAGATGAAATAGTGTTTACCTCGCGCAGAAGGGATGGCAACTTGAACCAGAACGTGGATACTGACAACAAGCCATTTGAAGATATTTTTATTTCAAGAAAAGTGAATGGCGCGTGGCAGCCTGCTGAGAATATTGGCGCACCAATAAACTCAGAGTACCATGATTCAAACCTGGCCTTGTCGGCTGATGGTCAAACCCTGTTTATCTATAAAACAGATAATGGAGGTGACATTTATTTCAGTAACCGAAACTCAAACGGGTCGTGGTCAGCACCTGTTCCATTGCCCGGTATAATTAATTCCAGTTTTGAAGAAAAATCCATCAGTATTTCGCCTGATGAGAAAACACTTTACTTCTCAAGTAACCGTCCCGGTGGTTTTGGCGGGCTTGATATTTACAGGGCAATATTAAATGAAAAAGGAGAGTGGTCGAACGTAAAGAACCTGGGGCCGAAAATCAATACTGCCGAAGATGATGATGGTCCTTTTATCGACTACGATAACAAAACCTTGTACTTCAGTTCCAAAGGAAGAAGAGGAATGGGAGGATTTGATATCTACAAAACGATTTATGACGAAGCGACCATGGAATGGTCTGAACCAGAGAACCTGGGTTACCCGATTAATACTCCTGATAACGACATCTTTTTTGTAAGTACACGTGATGGCAAGCGAGGATATTATTCTTCCGTTCGCGAAGATGGATTAGGCTATGACGACATTTACATGATCACCATACCTGAGCCGCAAGTTGCACAGAAAGACCCTGAACCTGTAGATCCGGTTGAGCCCATTGAAGAGCCTAAGGATACAGCGAAGACAGAAGTGGTTCCGAAAGCACCAGTTAAAGTTCCGCTGCGATATGTTGTAACAGCCATTGATGCACAGACAAAACAACCGGTTGATGCACGTATTCGTCTTCAGGGTTTGCGCGATAACATTATTGTAGCATCAATAAATAAATCTACCGGTGTAACTGAGTTTTCAGTTAAAGAAGAAACGGCAAAAGATTATCGATTGTCCATTGAGAGCGAGGGGTACATGTTTGTGAATCAAAATGTTCGATTGGATGGAATGTCGGAACAGGAAAAGGAACTAACACGCACGGTAGAATTGCGAAAACTGGAAACTGGAATGGTTTCTATTCTGCGTAACATCTATTTTGATTTTGATAAAGCTACCTTTCAACAGGAATCGTACAATGAGTTGAACAAGCTTGAGCGTATGATGCAGCAAAACCCGATGATGCGGGTAGAGATTGCCGGACACACTGATAACATTGGTACCGCAGCTTATAACCTGACTCTGTCCAAGCGCAGGGCTGAAGCCGTGAAGGACTTTCTCACCAAAAAGGGGATTGATGCCCGCAGAATTACGGCCGTTGGCTTCGGTAAATCTCGTCCGTTGGCCAGCAATGACGATGAGGAGGAGGGCCGTGAATTAAACCGCAGGGTAGAATTCAAGGTGATTTCGAACTAGCGTAGGGCGGAAGGCCCATCTACACCCGTTGTCTCGATTTTGAGATCACGCTAACCGGAGAAAACCACGGACCCTTTACGGTTGTTTGCTACACAAATGCTTCAGATTCCGTCATTTTTTATCCCGATTTATTAGCAATTTGCCCCCCTGATTTGTTTGTAGTTTCAAAAGTGAATTCATGACGGTAGTTCCATATAAAGACGAGCAGGCCACAAAGAAAGAGCAGGTAGCGAAGATGTTTGATAACATCAGTCACCGCTACGATTTTCTGAATCATTTTCTGAGCCTGGGCATTGATAAGAAATGGCGCAGGAAAGCCGTTAACCTGCTAAAACCTACAGCGCCTAAAGTAATTCTGGATGTAGCGACAGGAACGGGTGATTTTGCGTTGCAATCGCTTGACCTAAACCCTGATAAAGTAATTGGCGTGGATATCTCTGCCGGCATGTTGGATGTGGGTAGAAAAAAGATGCTGAGTAAAGGTGTTGATCATGTGGTTGAGATGATTCAGGCCGATTCCGAAAATCTGCCGTTCGAACAAAATAAATTCGATGCCGTAACCGTTGCTTTTGGAGTGCGGAACTTTGAGAACCTGGTAAAGGGCTTGTCGGAGATATTTCGGGTGATGAGGCCCGGAGCCACACTTGTTGTATTGGAATTTTCGCGCCCAAAGCGTTTCCCGTTTAAGCAGGTTTATAACTTTTATTTTAAAACCATTTTGCCTAAACTCGGACGCTGGATATCGCGGGATAAAGCTGCTTATGATTACCTGCCTGAGTCCGTGGAGGCTTTTCCGGATGGGCAGGATTTTTTGCAGATTCTTAAAGATGTAGGATTTAACCAGGTTGCATGCAAGCCATTGACATTTGGAATAAGCTCCATTTACACTGCAACAAAGTAATACTGCTGTTGTTGCTATGCATGGCAGGTGCTGCACAGGCGCAAAATTTTCTGTGGGCCCGAAAAAACAATCCGTACTATGATGAAAAGCGAAAGCTAACGTATGGTTTTTTAATCGGGCTGCATTCAACTTCCTATCAGGTTAAATATGCCGATGAATTTGTAACGCCATCATTCGATACGCTGTTTGCCGTTACACCGGAATGGAAGCCGGGCTTTTCGTTGGGCTTCATCGTAAACTACCGCCTTCATGAGTTTGTTGATTTGCGCCTTACGCCAAAGGTTGCCTTTTATGAACACACCTTACTGTATCGTTTTACTGATGGAAGTTCACAGCGCGAATTGGTAGAAACAACCATGGTGGAATTTCCCATGTTGGTGAAGTATAAATCCATGCGCAGGGGCAATGTACGCATGTATATGATCGGTGGGTTTAAGCCCGGTATTGAGGCTTCCGGAAAAAAGGAAATTGAGAATGTAACAAACTCGCTTGAGGTAACCCCAATCAATCTCAATATTGAAGCGGGCATCGGCTTCGATTTGTATTTCCCACTCTTTAAATTTTCACCCGAGATCCGATTCTCACGCGGAATAGTTGATCACTTGGATAATCGGAATAATATATACGGGAGACCGCTCCAACGGATTAACACGAATACGGTAACGTTCTATTTACTTTTTCAATAATGTCGAAACGAATTGCATTGATTACCGGTGCCACTTCGGGTATTGGCCTGGCAACCGCACATGAGTTGGCAAAACATGATTTCAAATTAATTCTTTGCGGTCGTAGAAAAGACAGGCTGCAGCGTGAGCAGTCTTTACTGAGTGACCACACAGAAGTAGAAACACTTTGTTTTGATATTCGTGATCAGCATGCCGTAGAAAAGGCCTTTAATGGATTGCCGAAACCCTGGCAGCAGGTTGATGTACTGATAAACAACGCAGGCAATGCACACGGCCTTGACCCGATACAAAAGGGTGATGTGCGCGATTGGGATGCCATGATCGACATCAATGTGAAGGGATTACTGTACATAACCAAAATGGTTATCCCGGGTATGGTTGAGCGGCAATCCGGCCACATTGTTAACTTAGGTTCCATAGCCGGAAAGGAAGTTTATCCGAATGGGAATGTGTACTCAGCCAGCAAGTTTGCCGTGGATGCATTGACCAAGGGCATGCGCATGGATCTAAATGCATATGGCATTAAGGTAACAGCCATTCACCCCGGCTTGGTGGAGACGGAATTTTCACTGGTACGATTCAAGGGTAACGAAGAAAGAGCATCTTCTGTTTATAAAGGATTCAAGCCACTCTCGGCTCAGGACATTGCCGAGGTTATTCGTTATGTATTGCAACAGCCGCCTCATGTAGTGTTGGCCGACATCACCATTTTCCCAACGGCTCAAGCCTCCAGCACTATGGTTAAAAAGGAAATCTAGGCCAACTGCTCAAGTGTGGGTTCATCAATTTCGTGCCCGCCAGCAAAGGTTATTACATCCGGTATCAATTGTAATTGTTCAGCCAGGTTTGTCATTTCGCTTAACCGCGCATCTGTTACATACGGATCATTTTTTCCGTAAACCAATGTAATTCGTTTGTTTGCCAACACCTGCTTTCCTTTTTCAAAATCCATATCGGGTGGGAATATGCCGGCCCATAGAATGATGTGATCAAAGTATGTGGGATTATGCAATGCCCAACGTGATGCAGTGGCGGCACCTTGCGAAAAGCCCAGAAGGTTTACCGGGCATTTTAATTCTTTTATCACTTCCTGATATACCCGCTGAAGGTAGGTAAGGTAGTTTTCAATGTCCATCAACCTGTTCTCTGCTGTCATCCAGGTGGCGCCCACGCGATTGTTTCCGGTAACCGCTCTTTTGGTTACATCTTCCAGGTAAAAACGCGAGAGACCTTCGGGAGCTACTACAAAAATTCCGTTGTGTTGCAGCACATCAAACTTAGGCAGAAAGTAACGCGCCAGTTGACCATAGCCATGCAACACAAACCAAACGCTTCGGGTTTGGTTATTCAAAGTTCCCAGGGTATAATAACGCGCACCGAAATTGAAGTGTATGTTGGATTCCTGCATCATGACGATGCTAAGTTGGCAGGATAAAATTCAGAAACAAAAAACCCCGACATTTCTGCCGGGGTTTGCTATTGTAAAAGCAATAATTTTATCGTTTGAAACCCAGTGCGCTTCCACCACAGTATTTTGATGATCCATCAAATGTATACTGGATGTAGTAGATTCCGGTAGCGTTACAAGGAAAGGCAATGGCCGAAATGAACTGACCGTTGATTTTGCTTGAAGCAACTTTATTCCGGTTTGAATCATAGAGTGTTACCACGATGCCATCCGTAGGCTGGCCGGGTGCACAGATATTAATCATGTATTGAGTTCCCTTTGTAAACACATAGGAATACTCAACCTTATCTTTCGATCCTCCTCCGCCATCAATCTTGTAGCTTTTCAAGAAGTTGAAACCTGAAGCCAGCTTCGGAATACAGTCGTTTGAAAGATCTTCTGCATTACATTGGCCTGAGGCCTCAGATGTACTGATCAGAAATACAGACAGAATAAAAAAGACTAACCTTTTCATAGTGAATTATCTTAGCTTGTAATCTTAGTTCTAATGGTTGATGTGATTGAACGTATAGAATCGATGTTTTCCGGAGTAATATCAATGGTGGTGGTACTGTTATCCTTAATCACCATCACGCCATCAACAATCTCAAAAGACGATTCTTTATAGGTATACGTAATATTCACTTTCTCAAAAGCAGCCTGTAACTGCTTCATGTCACTCAATAAAGATGCCATGTTTTGATCAGTTTCCTGATAGAATGACAGCAACAGCATAATGTTCTCCAGGATAACCTTTTGTTCCCCAATTTTCTCCTGAAGCTCCTTATTGTTGGGATCGTTAATGGCCACGTTGCAGGTAATGTGCATCGCCTCAAGCCATCCGCCTGTAAGCAAAAGTACGCTCAGGTTGGCACGGCCCTGTGTTTGTAAATAATGATTAATGCTGTTGAAATTCTGGGTGGTAATCAGCAGGAGTGAATCCAGGTTCTTGCTGTTGGTAGCCAGTCTTCCAATGGTTTCAATATCAAAAAACTGACCAATATTCAGTCCGTCAGCCAGGCTCTTGATCGATGAGATGTATTTTACTCCATCCTGGTTCTGTTCGTAGATATTGGTGTATCCCAGGTCTGTACCGTAGATTCCAAGATTGAGAGCTTTTTTGAAATTACTGTTGTATTTGGGGAGGTTATCGGGTGAGTTGAGAAAGCTGGAATTGTATTTTTTTCCTGATTCCTTCAGCAACACGGAGATTTCAAGGGGGCTTGGAATCTGTTGCAGAATGTCACCGATAACAGCTTCTGAAATTGTAGGACCTTCACTTTTAGCTGAGTCCAGGGTCTCCAGAAAGGCTTGTTCATCTGTCTTTTTTCCAGAGCTGCAAGCGGCTAAAATGAGTGCAAACAGCCCGATTTTTACAACTTTCATAGTATCAAAATTAGAGGCTTACAAAGTTAATAATTCGCCATTCCTGACCAAAAAAGTACAAGTATGCTATTTTTTTGCCGGTAGGTTTACCTTGCCAAACAGGTCTATAAACTTCCGCAGCAATTCGAAATACAGGGTTATGTAGAACACAACAGCCATAAACCAGATCACCGCCATGTTGAACCGGTAGGTTTCCCATTGGGTATTGAACAGGTTCTTTTTAGGTGCGAAAAAATGCGCCCGGTAATTCAACGGGCCGGTATTGATGGGGTCAAGAAAGACGGGGTTAATCTGCTGGATGAGCTCACCCTTGTACTCCAGTATCCGGTCTTTGGTTGAAACATTCTTCACCAGGTCGGCCAGGCTTTCGTTGTAGTAGCGGTTCTTATAATGGTTCAGGCTATAGGATTCAGCCGGATCATTTTCTTTTTTATAGATAAGTTGTTCGCGGTAAGCAACGGCTTTGTTGTAAACATCCTGGTAAAAGCGCTTATAGGCCAGGAAGAACTCTTCAAGTTGCTTATCGACTTCCGGTGAGTAAATGCTTGCAGTCCATTGATCTTCAAAGCTCAGATCTAACCCTTTCTTAAAATAATCATCCATCAGGCTTTTCCGGATAATTTCAAGATCCTTCTCTACATGTTTGCGAACGGAATCTTCAGTTGATTGGTAATGCTCGCTGATGAATTTTCTTTTCTTCTCCAACTCATCAATCAGGAAAGAAGACTTGAAGTCGGCCTGAGACTCAAACTTCTCGTAATCATAATAAGGCTTTTCGTATGAGTTATTCTTGAAGGCATCCACGGCAAGAGCTTCATATGCCCAGCGTGATGCCATGAAATCGGCCACCAGCGGAACTTTGCCTTTGGTACTGATCAGGTCGTTCAGTTTATCGAAACGGAAGAGCAGTCCGCTCAAAATCATTTGCGGGATAAGCAGAAGCGGAATCATCACATACACGGTAACTGCTGAATTGAATGCAGATGAAATGTTTAACCCCAGCACATTCGACATGCAGGAAACGGTAAACAACGTAAACCAAAACGGGAAGAGCATGCGCCATTCAATTTCAAGAATGAGATTTCCTACCAGTACAAACATTAAGGTTTGAATGGCGGAGAGTGTGAAGAGAATCGCCAATTTTGAGGTGAGGTAGCTGTTCCAACTTAGGTTCAAAAATGATTCACGCTTTAAAATTTTGCGGTCGCGTATAATTTCTTCCGCACTCACCGTAAGGCCCATGAACAAGGCTACGATGATGCTCATCAGAATAAATGCCGGGAAGTTATCGTTGAAGCGGAACATGTATTCCTTTCCTCCCGGTGCGCTCTTGTATTTAATGATGACGGCAAGGATCAGTGCAAGTAAAGGTGCTTCAAGTAAATTGATGAGCAGGTATTGCTTATTGCTTAGTTTCGATAAGGTATCGCGGGTGGCAAATATGATGCTTTGCTTTATTTTGCCCGGAATGTTTAACGACTTGGGTGGTTCTTCTCGAACATCGTCTACCCGGCCGAGTTTAAACCGTTCTTTAAACCAGTCGTTCCACTGAACAGGGTTGATTTTGCGTTTGTTGGTTGGCTGACCGTATTCATCAACCACCTTGGCCTCAATGATGTTGAAAATCTGTTCTGGATTAACGTTACCACAGGTTTCGCACTGCCCGCGGTTGCTGTCAACCTGAAGCGTTGATCGTTTGAAATACGTTACGGCTTCAACCGGAGGACCGTAATAGGCCGGATACCCACCCGTATCCATAATGATCATCTTGTCGAACATCTTGTAGATGTCGGAGGAAGGTTGGTGGATAACCACAAAGATCAGCTTTCCTTTGAGGGAAAGTTCTTTCAATAAGTCGATTACATTTTCTGAATCGCGTGAGGACAGACCCGATGTGGGTTCATCTAAAAACAAGATGGCCGGCTCGCGAATCAGTTCAAGGGCAATGTTCAATCGCTTACGCTGACCACCACTAATGGTTTTTTCAAGCGGGTTACCCACTTTCAGGTCTTTGCGTTGATCAAGGCCGAGGTTTTCCAATACCTCCATTACGCGTTGCTGAATTTCAGCTTCGGTAAAGTGAGCAAAGCATAGCTTGGCGTTGTAGTATAAGTTTTGGTAAACGGTTAGTTCTTCAATCAGCAGGTCATCCTGCGAAACATACCCGATTACGCCCTGTATCTTTTCTTTCTCTTCGAAAATATCGAAGCCGTTGATAAGTATTTTTCCTTTGGTTGGTGGAACGAGACCTGCCAGCACATTCAATAGGGTGGTCTTACCCGCACCGCTGGCACCCATAATGCCAATAAGTTTGCCCGGCCCTTCCGATACAGACACATCGCGTAAGCCAATTACCCCATTGGGAAAACGAAGCTCTTCTATGAGTGCATTGAACGAAAGCTTTGTGGTTTTCAGTTCATCATTAAAGTCAGCTACCAGATCGCTGTAATACAGGGCATCACCTGCTTGTGTTTTAATGGTGCTGCCATGCGAAAACAAGTACGCACGGTTAGGTTGCATAATGAATCCATTCAACAGGTTGGATTCATCACCCATGTATTTGGTATAATACATGTCCACACTGCGTATGCGTAAGAACAACAAGATGCCCTCAATGTGAACGTGAATGTGTTTGTATGGCTTTCCTTCAGCCTTCTCTGCTTTATCCGCGAGCAGAATGTCAGCGAACGGAAGTGTGTGAGGGTTTTCCGTGGTGATGAAATTCTCAATTAAATCGTACTCTTCTTTTTCGATGTTAAACACCGTGGAGACCGTGTTGATGATCTCCATACGCTGTGCAGAGAAATTTTTATCAATGGCTACAAGTTCCAGTAGCTTGATGAGTACAACAACCTTTTGTTTTTGCGTAAGGGTTTTATTGATCTTTTTACAAATACCCAATACACGCACCGACTCTTTAACAGAGGTCAGTTTTTTCCCACCGTCATCTTCGGTTTTTCCATAGCCGGATTGCTCATCGTACTGTGCCAGGTACTCTTTAATGGTATCCTGGTCCAATTCCGTTTGAAAGAAATTGATTACGTACTGCCTTTCGTTTGCTGACACGCCACCATCCTGCTTGGTAATGATGGCAAAAAGTTGGGTCAGCGCTTTGAGAATTTCCTCACTCATGGTTCAGGTTTAAAAAATATCGGTTACCCGTTTCTACAAGTGTATGGAACAGATAACCGATTCAGTTCATCAGGTTCGGGTTTCAATACGTCTTGAACTCGAACGGAATCTCTACCAGCTCGGAAAATTCCTGGCCGGCTTCTTCCATGTCTTCATCATCTTCATGGTAGTACCACATAATCTTCATGCCCTTAATGTCTTCCAGGGCAGAGAGAACATCTAATATCAATTTAGAAGATGCGGTATTGAAGTATTCGAGTTTGAACACAAATTCGGTTGAAGGATTGGCTTCAGCGCCATAGTTACCAATCCATTCCAATACGGGTCGGTAAAATTCTGCTGAATCCTCCGGTAATGATCGGCCAGAGATTTCAAATATGCCGTTCTTCTTATCCAGAATGATTTTAGGGGTATCTTCAGTTCCTTCGAGATTTAAAATTTCCATAATAATCGTGCGTTAGCGGTTAATGTTTTTGATCTATTCTTATTCGTCTCCACGGGGTACATTTACCTTCAGGCAAAAGAAGCAGTAATCTGCATTCATTTCGGGGAAAGAAAACTCAAGCTTTTCGCCTGACTTACGAGCCATATCAACAAAGCCAAGGCTTGCACCGCCCTTTTCAGAGATCGTGGTGTTCTTAATGATTTCCTTGTATAAATCTTTCAGGCCGTCTTTATCCAGACCGTTAATCTGTTCAAGTTTTTTCTGAAGATTGGGCACATTTGTTTTCCGTATGGGATTGCCCGCCATGATGGAATAACGGTTGGCCTGTCTTCCGATCAGGAAGATTGCTGCATGGCTGCGTGTTTCGCCATCCACCAATTCATCGCTATGCTTCACAATATTTTGCAATGCTTCCACCATCACGTTAAACACCTTGCGCTTGGTACTTGATTCTTCTCCCGAAGAGTCAAGATTTCGCTCGGCCATAGCCAGAATGGATTTTGTTGTTTCCTGGGTGAAATCGCCCTGGTACACCAGAATCAGTTTTTCTGACATCATGGTTCGGTGCAGTTCGTAAATGAAATTCATGGTATCTGTTATAATTAGGGTTTCGAATTTATTAAGATTTGGGTCAAAAACACGGTTTATTTGTATCTAAATAGTAGTTTTTCCTACATCGGTTAAAACTTAATACCAATCAGAAGCACATCGTCTGTCTGCTTGGTGTCGCCTCGCCAGCCTTCCCATTCCTGGTCGAAAATACCTGAGGCCTCCAGCATGGGCATTTTATGCACGCGTTCAATGATTTCGCGCACGCGTTTGGGGCCAAACTTACGTCCTTCGGGGCCGCCAAACTGGTCGGGGTACCCATCGGAACTGAAGTAGATGGAATCGCCCTTCTTTAACGTAAGCTTGGTATTGGTGAAGTTCGTCTGGTTTTTAAATATACCCCCACCGATCGGGAATTTATTGCCTTTTACTTCTTCCATTACCCCATTTCGCATAATGTATAACGGGCGGTGTGCCCCGGCATACTCAACCTCGCGGCTGTCCATATTCACTTTACAAAGGGCTATATCCATACCATCTTTGGTCGATGCGTCTTCATCCTGACGCAGGGTTTTGGTTACGCCTTCATCCAGTAAATCGAGAATCACTCCCGGATCAGTAACCTTGCGGCTGCGCACAATATCGTTCAACAGGAAGTATCCGATCAACGACAACAAAGCGCCTGGTACACCATGACCGGTACAATCCACTGCGGCAATGTAAATGTCGTTTTTGATTTGCATGAACCACGGGAAGTCACCGCTTACCACATCGCGGGGCTTGTACAAGATAAATGAATCGGGTAGTGTTTTGCTGATTACACGCGAGTTGGGAAGGATAGCGGTTTGAATACGCTTGGCGTAATTGATACTCTCGGTAATCTTTTTATTCTTATTCTGAATCTCCAACTCAATCATCTTCCGCTCGGTAATGTCGTGTGAGACCACTAGCACTGACTCAAGTTTATTGGACTCATCAAATTCAGGAATGGCATTTACTTGCATCACACGCTTACCTAACTCGGAGGGGAAGTCCATTTCAGTAGCCACGGTTTCGTTTGAGGCGTTTACCTGTTCAACGATACGTAACCAGCTCTCCAGAATGGTTGAGTCCAAATCAGCCTCTCTATACTTTTTATTCAGGTAATCAGCAGGCCCTTTACCGGTGTAGGATTCAATTACCGGGTTGATATAGGAGATGGACTCATCTTCCAATCGGGTAATCAGGTCGGGAGAGTTTTCGGATAACGCTTGCATCTTACTACGCATGCGCTGTTCCAACTCAGCCCTTCTGCGCTCGGTAATGTCGCGGGCATTTAAAATGTATCCGTGAATAGCGGTATTGGACATGAAGTTGGTACCCGTAGCTTCAATCCAGATGTATTGATTGTCTTTGGTGCGGTATTCAAACTGAACGGTAACTTTTTCATCCGGATTTTCTTTCATCCTGGCGAAAAGGCTGATGTATACATCCTTGTAATCCGGGTGAACTTTATCAAAGTCGCTCTTGCCAATTAGTTCCTTTTGTCCATAACCCAGAATGCTTTCAACAGAAGGGGAGATGTAGCGGATGGTCTCGTCTTCTTCATAGATGGTGATAACTTCCGAGGCATTTTCAAGCAGCAACTGCATCCGTTTTTGGGTACGGTTTACTTCTTCAACCTGATGTTCAAGCTCCGTGTTGGTGCGTTCCAATTCTTCCTGGGTAGCCTGCATTTCTTCCGCATTCTGGCGTAACACCTCCTGCTTCTCCTGAAGTTCAGCACTCATGGCTTGTGATTCTTCAAGGAGCTTGCGTGTGCGCTCGTTCACCTTGATGTTGAAGATGGTGCGGGCCAGAATCAAGCTGAGTTCCTGAACAAACTTTATCTGTGACGGATCAAATCTTTTCAGGGCAGCATATTCCAATACACCGTAAACTTCTTCGTTGGTAATCAACGGCACCACCAGGATACAAGTCGGGCGTTGTTCGCCCAGAATACCGGATGTCAGTGTTACGTATTCGTGCGGAATTTCTGTTCGAAGAACAATGTCTTTTTCTACGGCTGCCTGCCCAACCAATCCTTCGGCAAATTTGAATTTGGTTTTCAGGTATTTCTTACGGCCATAAGCATAGCTGGCGCGCATTTCAATGATGGGCTCGCGGCCTTCATCATTCACCACATAAAAGGCTCCTTGTACGGCACCAATTTTATCCAATATAAATTTCACTACGTCATCACTGAGCGAATCGATGGAATCATGAAGCCTGAGCATCTCACTGATCTCAGCCACACCACGAACGATCCAGTTGCGTTCAGTGTCTCTGCGTTCATTGTCGATCAGGTTTTGGCGCATGTTCAACAACGACATACCCAACAAGTCGTTATCGCTGGCCGGTGTAAACCCGGTGTCGTACTTACCTTCTCCGATCTTTTTAGCGAAATCGGCATTTTTTCGTAACGAGAGGGTAAGGTCATTGATTTTTGAGGCCATCTTACCAAACTCATCGAGATGAATATTGCCGATTGTTTCCGGAAGAATACCCTGTGAAATCATTTCCAGGGCATTTCCCATAGTGTTAATCGGACGCAATAATGAGCGTGCGTAAAGAATACTGGCTGCGATGGCAATCATTACTATGCAGATGCCTACGGTAATGAATATTTGCAGCAGTGCTCCGGCATCGCCACTGGCCTCATCTGTATCCATTTTGCTAACCAGTGCCCAGCCGGGTTGATTTAACTTTCTCCAAACCTGGTGTACCTCCTTGTTTTGATAATCAACGCCCGTTGCTGATCCTTCTCCTGACCCATCCAACGCTTTTTTAAAAGCGGCTACGGCCTTGTCGCTGGTGTTGAACAGTTTAATGGCAGCTTCAGGCTCAGGGCGTACGGGACTTACCAGTAAGATTTTTTTATTTACATTATCCAACCGGCCAATCAGCACTTCTCCGGTTTGGCCCAACCCGCGGTAGTCCGTTAATGTTTTATACAGGTTGTTCAGGTTTTGCTTGGCAACGATTAGGGCATCGCCATTGGCTGTTTGAGCGGGAGCTAAAACGTAGAGGAAGTATTTTCCATTTTCTTTAAAAACAGGACTGAAATGAACGGCTGTATGGCCGGCTGCGAAACTTGAGCCATCCGGATCGAGGAAAGTTCTGCTTTCTAATGTTGTGTCGGTTGATTCGAGGATAGCACCATTTGGTGTAATGAGGTGAAGAACATCAAACCCATAAATATTTTTTTGACGAGTAAGATACGCTTCACTTGAATGGGCAGAATCCAAACCAATTTGGGTGGCAGTGATGGCACGGGCTGTGGTTTCAAAAAACTGGTTAATGTGTGCAGCCTTGACATCCGCCATGGCTTGCAAGCTGTATTGATATTTGTCACGCACCGCTTGCCGGTTGAAATCAAACGTGAAAAAGCTGATAGCGCTTACTGCTATTAAACTAAGCAGAAGTACCAGTAGGGTAATTTTAGAGGTAATGTCGAGATCGTTATACTTAGCCAGCATGAATCCTTAATTTTTAGAACCTAACTTTTCTGCCATCGCTTGTGCGGCAGCCTCTGTGAATTTTTGACGGGTAGTATCAAATGGTGTAAACGAAGCTAATTCAAAAACACCAACCACCGCGTTTTCTACTTTAATGGGAACAATTAACAAGTAGCGGGGAGAGGCATTGCCTAACCCGGAAACAATGTTGATGTAACCCTCAGGCACTTCATCCAGGTACAAGGTTTTGCCGGAAGCTACGGCTTGCCCAATGAGGCCATCGCCTGAATCAAACTCAATGGTTTTGCCTTCCTCAAGGGTAAAGGCATATCCATCAATAAAGTTTGCTGTGATTTTTTCTCCCTGGCTGACCACTTTATAAATGGCTCCCTGGCCCACTTCCAATGCTTTGCCTAATGCCTGAATACCTTTTTGTAGTACTTCATTGCTATTCTTGGCCGACTTCAATGCTTGCTGAATGTTGTTGATGGAGTAATTGGCTGAAGTTTTTCTTTCGGCTTCTGTTGCTTCATCTTGTGTGCTTACAACCCGATCGCGAATCACGATGAGTTCCTTTTTGTATTGCAAGGCAATAATAATGGCAGCAATACCTGCAATAAAGGTAATGGCTACAATCAGGTACGGAGTTGCAAGTTTTGAAAACCCGCTGGTAGCCTGAAGTATTTCTGGAATCCGGTACAGCATATACAAGGAAACCAGAGTTCCTAAAAAGAATAGCCCAGCCAGAATATGACTGATTTTCAATCGATCTTTAAAAACGGACATCATTTGTATTGCTTATCTAATTCTTTAAAAAACTCAATAATCTGATCAACCTTTAACACATGATCAATTTGTGTTACCGCCATAGCTGCTTTGGGCATGGTTTCAATCATACACTCTGAAGGTTCCTGCACGATAGTCATTCCTCCCCGATCTTTAATATACTTCATGCCAAGCGCACCATCTTTATTTGCTCCGGATAGCAGAATGCCGATCAGCTTATCTTTAAATACATATGCACACGAGCCCAGCGTAATGTCAATGGCCGGGCGCGAGTTGTTCATCATTTCTTCCGTTGAAAGAGAAAAGTTATTTCCCAGTTCAACTGACAGGTGATAATTGGCCGGAGCCAGATACACCCCTCCTTTTTTCAACGGCTCCTTATCATCAGGTTCAACTACCTGTACCACACTTTTTAGTGAAAGCGCCTCCACGAATCCGTGGCGAACGTGTTTCAACCGGTGCAGCGCCATAATAATCGGTAGTGGAAAACCTTTCGGTAACTGGGACAGTATTTTCACCACTCCCTGAAAACTACCGGCTGATCCACCGATTACAACGGCTTTGTAGCTGTTATTTAAATTAAACATGCTCATCGGGATCAGCCCTTAATCTTTTATCTTCTTATAAATTTTTTCTTCATTGTTCACTACTATGAAGCGATTCGCATAGTCGCACCAGATCAATGATTCCTTCGATCCGATGGCGAGGTAGCCATACTTAAATAAGCTTTCATGAAACTTTTTCAACACATCGTTTTGAAGGGTTTGGTTGAAATAGATCATGACATTCCGGCACAAAATCAGGTCGAACTTGTTGAATGCCTCACCAAGCACCAGGTCGTGTTTTCGGAAATTGACATTGGCCAGCAGGTCCTTGTTGAACACGGCATAGCCATTCTCTACTTTATAATAGTCGGTTAATGAGCCTGCTCCCTGAAAGCGGATGTAGTTCTTTTCGTTTAACTCCATGTTTTTCAAGGAGTAGGTTGCAGACCTGGCCCGTTCCAGTATGGTGGTATCCAGGTCGGTAGCGTACAACTGAACGCTATCCAGAATGCCCATTTCCTTTAATAAAATAGACATGGAAAGCACCTCTTCACCGGAGGAACAGCCGGCATGCCATATTTTAAATTGCTTATGATTGAGCAGGATAGCGGGAATAATCTCCTCGCGCATGATCCGCCAAAAGCTGGGGTCGCGGAACATTTCGGTAACATTCACCGTCAGTTCATCCAAAAACTCATTAATAAAGGAAGGTGTCTCAGTGAGTTTCTTAATCAGGCCATCTACCGTGAGCTTTTTGAGCTCCAGAATGCGCTGAACCCTGCGTTTAAAGGAAGACATCGCATAGTTACGGAAGTCGTACTGGTATTTCTGGAAAATGAATTCCGAAATCTTTTTCAGGTCGACTATGTCAATGTCCTGCATGAGAAAATGGTCTTTTAACTAACGGGTTCAAAAATAGGCCACAATGCACGGTTACCTGGCCTAATTCTATGCAAAATATTACATGAGTTAAATACCTGGGCACCAATTCGATTTTAATTGCTACACCCCACAAGCCATAGCTTTACCAAGCTTTCCGGGATATGGAGCAATCTGCGAATTCCGGTTAAAATAGACCTTTTTCGGCTATTTTTTATGATGAGAATCCAGATTATTCCGTGTAAAACTAAAGGGCAACAGGGACTGGGCTGAGGGTGCCACCACCCAACTGGTGTCATCGGCCTGCATAACTATCGTGATGGGCTTCTTTTGGTTCATTTCAAATTCGAGCATTACCTGGCGGCATGGCCCGCATGAAGTGGCCGGTACAAGGTCTTTTCCACCTTTCTTTTTGGCCACGATGGCAATTTTCATGATTCTTCTTTCAGGATGCTGGGCAGCTGCGGCAAACAGGGCTACGCGTTCAGCACACATGCCTGAGGGGTATGCGGCATTTTCATAGTTTGCTCCGGTTACCACGGTGCCATCTTCTAAAATCAGGGCAGCACCCACCGTAAATTTTGAGTAGGGCGCATGGGCATGGTTGGCGGCATCTTTGGCCTTGTGGGCGAGGTATTTCGACTCCTGATCCAGTTCATCGAAATGATTGAACATGCTGAATTCGCGCATATTAAATTGGCTTGGGTTAGTAAGTTAGAAATTTTCAGCAATGGATTCTATTAACCCTGCATTATCGGTTATTTTGCCTCATATGAAAACAATTCTGGTTTTAGGCGCAGGCCGCTCATCTTCTTCTCTTATATCGTATTTGCTTGCACAAGCTGCACCCAACAACTGGCAAGTTATTGTAGGCGATTTTTCAATAGACGCAGCAAGGGCTAAAGTTGGAGATTCGCAACATGGAAAGGCCATCGTGTTTGATATTCAGGAGGCGGAGCTTTCTAAAAAAACAATTACCACGGCTGACGTGGTGATTTCGTTATTACCTCCACACTTTCATGTGGTAGTTGCCCGATACTGCCTGGCATTGGGTAAGCACCTGATTACGGCCAGCTATGTTTCCGATGACATGAAAGCCCTGGATGAGGAGGCCAGAAAAAATGATTTGTTGTTTTTGAATGAATGTGGGTTGGACCCGGGCATTGATCATATGAGTGCCATGCAATTGATTGATCGTGTGAGAAGTGAAGGTGGCATCATCCGCTCATTTGAGTCGTTTACAGGAGGCTTGATTGCGCCTGAAACGGATCCGGAAAATCCCTGGCGATACAAGTTCACATGGAACCCGCGCAATGTGGTAATGGCCGGGCAGGGTACGGCAAAATTTCTGGAAGAGGGGCAAGTAAAGTATACTCCCTATCAACAATTGTTTAAACGGATTGCACACGTAACCGTACCCGGATATGGAGCTTATGAGGGTTATGCTAACCGCGACTCTTTAAAATACATCGACACCTATTCACTTGATGGTATTGAAACGATGTTACGGGGCACATTGCGTAATTACGGCTTTTGTCCAACGTGGGATGTGTTGGTTCAATTGGGTTGCTGCGATGACACATATAAAATGGAACACGTATCGCGCATGACTCATCGCGATTTTCTGAATGCTTTTCTGGAAGGCAGCAGAACGGAAGCGCCCGAAGATAAACTGATGCGGGTATTCAACCTGGCTAAAGATTCTCCTGAACTCAACCGGCTTAATTGGTCTGGATTTTTTTCGGATGAGCCGGTGGGATTAAAAGAAGGTACGCCAGCGCAAATACTGGAGCATATCCTCAACAAAAGATGGACGCTTCAATCAACCGATAAGGATATGATTGTGATGATCCACCGGTTTAAGATTGAACTGCAAGGGAAAGTGAAAACGATACAGGCATCACTTGTTGCCAAAGGTGATGATGCCACACATACTGCCATGGCTAAAACAGTTGGTTTACCAATGGGCATTGCAGCAAAGCTTTTTTTGCAAGGCAAAATCTCGAGCAGGGGAGTTCAAATTCCTACCAAGAAGGAAATCTATGAACCTGTTTTGGAAGAGCTAAAAAAATTTGACGTAGTGTTGTTTGAGCATTAACGGTTGTACGCGATCAGCCCGCTGATGGGAAGCGAAATAAAAAATCCAAGCGTCCACACGCTTTCGCGGGTGATGAGAAAGAAAATAAGTGTTAGTAATACGTAACTGATCGGTATCAGAAAAATTCCTACCGCCACTTTTACTGATCCGATAAATTGGTCGTCTTTGATTTTGTTTTTTACAACCCATCCGATAATAATGTGCGGGATAAGGTGAACTAAGCGCCCATAGAGAAATAAAGGGTTGAGCCACCGGAATACAGAGGGTTGCTTTGCCTGTGCCTTATCTTCTTTTTTCCAGCGTTTCATTAGTTCACGATCGGCCTGTAGTTGATCGATCATATCAGTTTTATGTACACGATTCTGCAACAGAAAATTTTTCCTTTCAGGATAATCATCATCCTTCGGTACTGTAAGAATAAGGGAGCGCATATCCTCACTTACCCGGTCGGCAAGCGCCAGCAGTTTTTCGCGTTGATCCGCTGATGATTTTGTGATTTCCAAAACAGAGATGGGTTTTCCATACTGCACCAATACGCGCGACCGGAACGTGTGATGATTTTCGTAGTGGTATCCAACAGGTATCAGGTTAATGTCGTTACCTGTTTTTTCAATATACTGAAGGGCCATGTGTGCAAAGCCGCGTTGTAATGGCCGGGTTGTCCAGGGTTCATTGTGATTTCCCTCAGCAAAAATCAAAATGCATTCACCTTCTTTAAGTATGTCAATGCATTCGTTCATGTACCGGTCGTTCTGGCGCATGGCTTCCAGCCCATCACGAAAACGAAACAAGGGTTTAATGCGCATAAAAGTGAGTAGTCGTACAGCCCATGGTTTTTTAAAAACATCACCACGTGCAATAAACCAGGTGTTGCGCGATGTTCCGCATACTACCAACAAGGCATCGAGAAATGCGTTTTGGTGATTGGGCACAAAAATAAAAGTGCCTTGCTTAGGAATATTTTCAAGACCGGTAGCCTGCCATTTTTTGAAGAATATTTTGAGGCCGAGCTTTACATAAAGTTTTAAGAGTCGATAGTGCAGGGGAGGAGTCATGCCGGTTGCTGAATACTTTTACGTTGAAACATGTAGGCAAAGATAAACCCACTTACGAGGTGCCAAACACCCCACCAGGCTGCAATTAATGCCATATAGCCGTTGCCATTGAAAAATGTAAAAATTAAAACGAGGGCAAGCCCTGAATTTTGAATGCCCGTTTCAATGGCAACTGCGCGATGAACTTTATTGTCGTTTTTGAGCAGCCAACTTAAGCCGTAGCCACCGGATAACGCCAGCCCGTTGTGAAACACCACAAGCCAGAATACCAGTAAAATGTAATCACGAAAAGCCGCAGCATTAAAATAAAGGGTTACTACAATAAACCCGATCAGGATGAGAATGGACGTTGTACGAACCGGCTTTGATATTTTTTCTGATACGTTTGGGAAGAAGCGATTAACCAACATGCCCAGAACAAGAGGCAGTAGCAAAATCAAAATCATGTTGATGAACAAATCCATAAAGTCTATCTCAAACGAACGCAATAATGATTTGTATCCTGCCAGCGATGACCAGAAGAAGAAATTTGCCGGAGTAATCACAAAAGCCAGCAAGGAAGAAAATGCGGTGAGTGTTACAGAGAGCGCTACATTACCACGCGACAAAAGCGTAAAGAAATTCGATACATTTCCTCCGGGGCAGGATGCTACCAGAATCATTCCCAAGGCAATTCCTGGAGAAGGTGTGATTACCAGCAGAAGCAGGTAAGTGAGCAATGGTAATAACAGGTATTGTGAGGCGAGCCCGGTAAACAAGGCTTTCTTTTGATGCTTCAATTGGTAAAAATGTTCGGGTTTGATGGAGAGCGCCACTCCGAACATGATGATACCGATGCAAACATTAAGCACCTGAAGGGAAGCGGGCGAAAAGTTTAGTTTGGGCTCCACTTGAACAATTTAGTCGTTCAAGATAAGAACCAATACGCAAAACTCAAGAATCATGACTCTTCCTGATCGCGATGATTTTCATACCAGGTGTCGATTTGCAGACCTGGACTATTAGCTGCCTGCACGGCAAGTTGATCGCACCGTTCGTTTTCAGGATGTCCGGCATGCCCCTTCACCCACTTGAATTTGGGTTTGTACGTATGATATAGGGGAATGAACCGTCTCCATAAATCGGGATTTGCTTTTTTGGCGAAGTTTTTCTTTTCCCAGTTCCAGATCCAGCCTTGCTCAACGGCTTCTACCACATATTTTGAATCTGAAAAAACCGTAACCGGATAACCATTCTTTTTGATAGTTTCCAACGCAGCAATTACGGCCAGCAGTTCCATGCGGTTGTTGGTGGTAAGCCGAAAGCCTTCTGAAAGTTCTTTCACATGATGATTGAATTTCATCACCACGCCATAGCCTCCCGGACCGGGGTTTCCTTGTGCTGCGCCATCGGTGTAAATGCGGATCATCAGAACGCTACGTTATCTTTAAAAATCTTCACAGCAATAGCCAGCAGAATAACCCCAAACACTCTTCGCAAAACGGCAAAAACTGATTTACCAAGCTTGCGTTCGAGCCATGAGGAAGAACGCAAGACCATATAAACGAAAACCAGGTTGAGCAAAATACCAATCAGGATATTGGTTTGGTCATATACCGCGCGCAGCGATAAAATGGTGGTGAGGGTTCCGGCACCGGCTATCAGCGGAAATGCCAACGGAACAATAGAGCCTGAGCCTTTGGCATCCGGATCATCTTTAATGAGGGTAATGCCTAAAATCATTTCCATGGCTACAATAAAGATTACAATAGCTCCTGCAACGGCAAATGAAGCAACGTCCAATCCGAAAAGTTTGAGGATGGATTGCCCGAGAAAAAGAAAACCAACCATCAACACAGCAGAAATGATAGTAGCCTTTTCTGCGTGAATGCGCCCTTCACGTTTTTTTATAATGATGATGAATGGGATGGACCCCAGAACATCAATTACAGAAAAGAGAATCAGTGTTACAGAAAGAATTTCTTTAAAATCGGCCATAGGTTAAAGTGAACTTGGGGCAAAGCTAAAAGAAAAAAGCCGGACTTTTGATCCGGCTTTGTATTCAGTTTATTCTCTTATAATCTGATGGGCACCCCCACGGTGAATTGAAGCACACGGTTTTTGGATTTTCCATCATCATTGAGATCAGTTAAACCTAAACCATAGCGCACGTCAATCATTACTTTGTCAAAAAGTGTAACACCTCCACCAATCTGGGCACCGAATTCAATGCGATTGGGAATAAATAGGTCCTCTTCATTGTCAGGCGAGTCTTCAAATTTTACATCGCCATCGCTTGTTATTGAATCAAGAAATCCAGGATAACCATACTCATATTTGGAATCATATTTTCCGTTAATGCCGAATCCAATTGAAGGTCCGGCATTAATATGGAATTTGAAATTATCAGGGCCCAATGCTATGCGTAGTAAAATAGGTAACTCGAGATAATTAAGTTTTACTGTTTCTGTGTACCTCTCTAAATAACCAATACCATCATCAAACCCATATTCATTTTTCCAGCCTTTCTGAATAAACAACAATTCAGGTTGGATACTTATCAATTCTCCAAACCCAATTCGATATCCAACTCCAAAAGCGAATCCAGGTGTGTACTTGTAAGAATCAAAGTAATCTGTTTGGTCAATTGTTTCACCATCCAACGTGGACAAAGTCATTCCGACTTTTGGAATAATAGTTTGTGCGCTGGCAGTAACTGCCATGATTAAAGCAATAACAACTAATAGCTTTTTCATAAATGAGGGTTTAATGTTTATTAAAATTAAGCATTAGTTAATATAGCTTTCTTACTGCAGGTAACTTTATTTTTTAGAATAGATTAATAGGCATGCTTGCACTGAATTGTATAACCCGATTCTTAAAGTCTGTATCATCAAAGAGCCCGGTAAAACTGTGTCCGTAACGAGCTTCGACATTCACCTTTCCAAACAGCAATACGCCTCCGCCCACCTGAACTCCGGCCTCAATCCGGTTGTCTGCAAATTGATCGTAGCCATCGTAGTTTTCCGGGCGTTTGCTGAATTTTACTTTGCTGGAGATGGGTTCTTCAGGCAATCCGGCAAATGTGCTCTTCAACGAATAGGTACCTGATAAGCCAACTGATACCGTTGGGCCGGCAGTAACATAGAATTTTGTAACGCCTCCAAACTTTGCTTTAACAAGCACAGGTATTTCCAGGTAATTCAATTTATACCCGGTAACAAGTTTATACTCGTAACTATCCGGGTAGGCAATATCGTTTCGCTTTGATCCTTTTTGAATGAAGTTGACCTCTGGCTGGAGACTAAACCGGTCGCTAATAAAAAAATCGTATCCAACACCAACGGTAAATCCGGTTAATAACTCTTTTTCAGATTTCTCTGCAAAATCAGCATAAGGCTCATACGAACTGGTTGAAAGGGTTACACCTGCACGCGGTAAAATAGTTTGGGCAAAGAGGGGAGATAGAAGCAATATAAAACTGAATAGTGTGATGATTTTTTTTATTTGATAGAATGCATGTTTGGTACGAGGCGTTCAACGGAGGAAGTCCTTCAGGGTTGTACACTGAAAAAGAAAAATTTCAAATGAAACCAAACGATTGGATTCTTCGTACAGAAGGAGTTAAATGAAATCGTAAAGAAAATCCATGAGCCGGGCGATTTCACTTTTTCGCAACGAGGGAAAGTTGGCAATTCGGAAGGTTGTAGTTTTTAGCTCACCGTATCCATCTCCCAAAAGAAATCCCTTTTTTGCAGCCAGCGTCTTTATTTTGTCAACAAGCACCGGTGTCGATTCAATGGGTAGTACGGTGTGTGACCGGGCAGATGGATTTTTAACTAGCAGATCTAATTTATTACTTTTTAAGTCGAAGAAGGTTTCCCATTTTTTAAATCTGCCGGTTATTGTTCTGTGTACGGAGTCAATTTCCTTTACATCGGCCATAACGCGCATCAACAAATAAATATTGAGTACGTTTGGCGTGCATGGTGTTTGTGCCTTTTTAATCATCTCGTTCAAAAACAATATGCTGTTATAATGTTTTCGGTTATTGATCGACTGGGCTCGTTCCAAAGCATGTGGCGAACAAATCATCACAGCCAATCCGGCAGGCAATCCAAAGCACTTCTGAACCGAGGCAAACCAGATATCGGCAACTGAAAAATCAAGCATGATGCCGGCCATAGAAGATGTAGCATCTACAGCCACCAGGTGGTTCGGGTTATTCTTTTTAACCACTTTAATTATATCCGTGCTCACCTGGGTTCCGTTTGATGTTTCGTTTTGCGTGATGCAAATCAGGTCACCTTTCTTGAATTTCAATTGATCGGCATGAAGTAGCGTTTCGCGGCTGAAAGACTCACGCGCAACAGCGGGCACAAGCTTTTCACTATACGTACACCATTTTTCACCGAATGCTCCATTATATATATGGATGCTTTCTTTTCGTACAAACGATTCAGCAATTACCTCCCAACACTCAGTGGCGGAAGTGAGGAAATAAATAGTGTAATTTTTAGGAACACGTAATTTCTTACGCATTCCATCCATGGCCTTTTGGGACATTTCCACAAAAGCATCACTTCGGTGATTGATGCTTAGCACCCCTTCTCTGTAAGCATCCTGCATGTAGCGGGAAACTTTTGGGTAAACACGTGATGGGCCGGGGTAGAACGAGATCATTGAATAACGATCTAATGGTTTTACAACTCGGCTTGAATAAAATACTGTATCGCCATGTCATAACCGGTTAATCCAAACCCCGAAATCAGCCCGATACATTTTGAAGTAATCAAACTTTTATGCCGGAACTCTTCGCGCGCATAAATATTGGAGATGTGCACCTCAACAGTTTTGGTTTTAACTGCACCCAGGGCATCGTGCAGGGCAACAGAAGTATGGGTGTAGGCTCCGGCATTGAGTATAATTCCGCGGAAAGAAAAGCCAACCTCATGAATCTTATTAATCAGCTCACCCTCTACATTGGATTGATAGTAATGCAACTCAGCTTGTGGAAACCGGCTCTTCAGGGCTTCAAAGTAATTTTCAAAGTCACGACTTCCATAAATGTCCTCTTCCCGAACACCCAGCAAATTTAAATTGGGCCCGTTGATGATCTGAATTTTCATACCGAAAGATAGGCAGTCTTTAGTCAATTGTCTATAGCCGGTTATGTTGTCTATACCCGTATTTTGATTTTGAACCTTGAATACTGAATTTTGAATGTAACCATGTGGGACCTGCATATTAAACACTTTGCGCATTACCTGAAATTGGAGCGGTCGCTTTCGGCTAATTCCATTGCCGCGTACGTGCACGATGTGGAGTTGCTCAGACAGTTCACAGAGTTGAAGAAGGTAAAAGCCACACCATTAACCTTAACTACAAAACAACTTCAATTATTTCTGCAGTATATAAATGAGTTGGGCATGAGTGCCTACAGCCAGGCCCGTATTCTTTCAGGCATAAAGGGCTTTTACAAATACCTGATGTTTGAAGAGCTGATAGAAAAGGACCCAACCGAGTTGCTGGAGGGTCCGAAAATCGGCCGCAAACTTCCGGATACACTTAATTATGAAGAGATTGTGAAGCTCTTGGAAGCGATTGACCTCTCAACTCCTGAGGGTAGTCGTAACCGTGCCATGCTGGAGGTGCTGTACAGTTCCGGATTACGGGTATCCGAACTGGTGGAACTGAAACTTAACAACATCTACTTTGATGTCGGGTTTTTGCGTGTGATCGGTAAAGGAAACAAAGAACGCCTGGTTCCGCTTGGTCGCGATGCCATGAAATACCTGAAAATTTATATTGATGAAGTTCGCGTTCATGTACCGGTTAAGAAGGGATTCGAATCACATGTTTTTTTAAATCGCTTCGGAAAAAAAATTTCACGGGTTTCTGTTTTTACGATTATTAAATCACGGGCACAAGTCATTGGTTTAAAGAAGACCATCAGCCCGCATACATTCCGGCATTCATTTGCCACACACTTGATTGAAGGTGGTGCTGATTTACGTGCCGTGCAGGAAATGCTGGGACATGAATCCATCACCACAACAGAAATTTACACCCACCTCGACCGAGATTATCTGCGGCAGGTGATTACGGAATTTCATCCGCGGAGTTAGCACCGGTGGCATCGAGAGCCTCAGTACTTAATCGTTGCCTGGGGTTCCCGAAGGCAACATCACCACGCTCGAAAGCAACATTGGTAAAGCCCTCTTTATTTTGTACATTAGAAATATGAAAGCCATTCTTTCATTCCTTTTTCTTGTGTTAGTGCAGCTAACGTTCGGGCAGGAGTTTAAGACTTCAACGGCCAGTGGAGTTGACTTGCTTGCCTATAACACATTTACGGTGGTTAGGGGCTCAGTACTGAGCAATTCAGAGCAGCCTATTGACAAAGAGGCGTTTTACAACGAAATACGAACTTCCATTATCCGTGAGATGGAGTTTCGCGGATATACATTCGTGGAGGATTCTACAGCACAGCTTGCTGTTAGTTACGTGATTGAGACCACGGTAAAATTTGATGTTCAACAACAGGGAAGGCTTGGCCAGCAAGTTGTAGTTACAAATCCTTCATCGGCAAATCAAACTTCGGCCTGGTCGCGGGAGTTTACGCAGGGCATGCTGATTCTGGAAATCGAAGATTCAAAAAATAAAAACATCATCTGGTCTGCCGAAGGCATGATGGATGTTAGCCGTACCCGTGATGGTAACCTGTTGGATAATGCGGTACGGAGTGCATACCGAAAGTTTCCGGATAAAAACAAACCGGGTAAAGGAGTAAAGAAGAAGAGGGGGTAATTCGACTGCATTACCAGTAACTTATAGGGCAAAAAGTTAATTTAACCCGGGTTAAGGGAATAGAACCTGTCTATATTGAAATGACCTGAAATCCTTATTATACTTGCATAACTAAATTTTTAACGAAACTAAAAATGAAAAAGCTTACACTTATTGGCTCATTCTTAATTCTTGGTTTAACATTGGCTTTTGCGCAGGCGCCTCCGGGCAAAGGAGGTAAGCAATTGAATGCCGGTCTTGGTTTTTCAAACTGGGGTGTTCCTGTTTATGTTGGAGCAGATTTTGGTGTTCATAAGGACATTACCATTGGTCCTAAATTGTCGTATAGAAATTACCGGTATCGTGCATTGGGAGCCGATTGGGATCAAAGCCTGATTGTGCTTGCCTTTAATGGTAACTACCATTTCAATACCTTATTCAACATGCCTAGCGAATGGAATTTTTATGCTGGATTAACATTAGGCTACTACATTTGGTCTGATCTAGATGATTATCCAGACGCTCGTGGCTCAGGTATTGGTTTAGATGCACAAATCGGTGGTCGTTACTTCTTCTCCGATAAATTTGGTGTGAATCTTGAATTCGGTGGTGGAACGGGTGCAGGTGGCAGTTTCGGGATAACCATTAAATTATAAGAATTTTATAAGCGCATAAATGCTGAAAAGCGCCAGGTCATTATGATCTGGCGCTTTTATTTTATTCAGTGTGTTTCTCACTAAAATTAATTGCCACATCTTTGCGGCATGTATAAGTATTTCGTTCGGCCCTTGCTGTTTTTACTGGATGCAGAACGCGTTCACCACCTGGTTTTTTCCACGCTACAATTAAAAGGAAGCATTCCGGGTTTTAACCGCCTATTGGCCGCACTCTTTTCTTACCAACATCCTTCGCTTGAAAAAAATCTTTTTGGAATCACTTTTAAAAATCCGGTTGGTCTCGCAGCTGGTTTTGATAAGGATGCCAAATTGATTGATGAATTATCATCTTTTGGTTTTGGATTTATTGAAATCGGAACACTTACCCCCAGGCCACAGCCGGGAAATGACAAACCAAGACTTTTTCGATTGCCTGCCGATCAGGCTTTAATTAACCGGATGGGGTTTAACAATGGAGGTGTGGAGACTGCTGTTGAACGATTGAAAAAAAGAAAGTCGGGAGTGATTGTTGGTGGGAATATTGGAAAGAACAAAGTAACGCCAAATGAAAACGCCCTGGATGATTATGCGGTTTGCATGGATGCGCTCTATCCGGTGGTGGATTATTTTGTAGTGAATGTAAGTTCACCGAATACACCAGGCCTGCGCGAACTTCAGGAGAAGGAGCCATTGCGTAAGTTGTTGGGTTTTGTGAAATCGCGCATGGCGGCTAACCTCAAACCAAAACCGGTGTTGTTGAAAATTGCCCCCGACCTCACCGTTGAACAGCTTGATGATGTAATTGAAATTTTAAAGGAAACCAAAACCGATGGCGTGATTGCCACCAACACAACCATTTCGCGTGAAGGTTTAACAACGGAACAGCAAACTATTGAGCAAATCGGGGCAGGCGGGTTAAGCGGCAAACCGCTGCGGAACCGATCTACAGAAGTAATCAAATATTTGCGGAGAGAACTTGGCCCCGATTACCCCATAATTGGTGTGGGCGGCATTATGTCTGTTGATGATGCCCTCAAAAAACTGAATGCCGGTGCCGATTTGATTCAAATCTATACGGGCTTTGTATATGAAGGGCCTGGGTTTGTGAAGCGAATTCTTAAGAAAATAGCCACACCGGACTGGAAAAGCCGGAAGTAGACCTGTTTATTTGAACCGGATTCCGAAACTGGTTTTGAGCATGGATGAACATGCAATGGGAAACCGGAATGGTATCGAACACAAGTCCGTACGCGATTTCATTCAACAGTTAGGGGTATAGTATGAAGTGCTAAATTTCCGGATCTTAATTATTAAACAGACCCGGAAAGTGTTGCCATATTTTACTCAACCACGGTCACGGTAACCTTACTTACAATTTCAGCTTCTGAATTTTGTTTATCGAACACGCGTGCGGTTACCGTATAGGTGTCACCAACTTTCATCGGTTCGCCTACGGTTAAGGATGCACGGAGTACAGCTGCATCTGTTACTGAAACACCTTCGGTATAGTTCGCGAGCATATCGTCAAAGGCAACCACCTCAGCGCCTGATGGATCGGTGACGGTTAAAGTAATTCCCGGAAATGCATTTCCGTCTTTTAGGGTGTAGTTGCTGATGCCCTCGAATACAAAGGTGCATTCAGTATTCCAGAGTACTTGTTTGTTGGTAATGGATTGATCTTCCGGATCAACAAAATAAATATTTTCTGCACTCAGGCCATTCCAGGAGGAACTCAGTCCTGAGGTAAGATCGGCTTTTGTGCCAACCGAAAAATTACAACTGGTGAATACAAGGGTAATCAGAATCAGGATGAGAGAAGTCTTTTTCATAGGTGAATTTGTTTTGGGTTATACAAGATACAGCGTAAAATCTGATTGTTGCAAAACACCATGCCTTTAAATCATAAATCCCCTGAAAAGGGGATTTATGAAATGATTCAACTTGAGGTCATCTCAAAGATTAGTTTCAAATGTTCAGCCTGTCCCGATAATTATCGGGGTTTCGAAGTCTATTTCGAGCTACCAAATCGGCTTCGACAAGCTCTCCAAAAGGAGTCCTTTGGACAACCTGACACTAGCGGGTATTTTGAGATGACTTCTAATATCTGATTTGATTATGAGCCTGTACAACACAACCTCAAAATTCTTAAAGCTTTTCGATTTTCGGCTTTGTTTCAATAACCTCTTTCATGCCCAGAATATCGAATACAAAGGTGTATTCACGTGCCACTTCACGTAGCCTTCTGAACCTTCCGCTTGCGCCACCATGGCCGGCATCCATATTGGTATATAAATAGAGTCGGTTATTGTCGGTTTTCATCGCCCGGAGTTTGGCTACCCATTTGGCGGGTTCCCAGTACTGCACCTGCGAATCGTGCAGACCTGTAGTAACCAACAAGTTCGGATAGTTTTTCTTCTCTACATTATCATATGGAGAATATGAAAGCATGTATTCATATTCTTCCTGAATATTCGGGTTGCCCCATTCCTTCCATTCGAAAGTGGTGAGTGGAATGCTTTCGTCCATCATGGTGGTCACTACATCTACAAACGGCACTGCGGCAATTACGCCACGGTATAGCTCTGGCCGCATGTTAACAATAGCGCCCATTAACAAACCACCGGCACTGCCGCCTGAGGCGAAGAGTTTGTCTTTGGCCACATAGTTATTTTGAATTAACCAGTCGGAGCAATCTATGAAATCGGTAAAGGTGTTTTTCTTATTCATCATCTTCCCGTCTTCATACCAGGCGCCACCCATTTCCTGTCCGCCACGCACATGCGCAATAGCATAAACAAAACCACGATCCAATAAACTAAGCCTTGCTGTGCTAAAAGTAGGGAACATGGTTGAGCCATAAGATCCGTAACCGTAAATCCATCCGGGAACGGTGCCATCTTTTTTGAATTTATCTTTCCGATACACAATTGACATGGGTACTTCCTTGCCATCACGTGCTTTTACCATCACACGTTCGGTTGCATAGTCTTCTTTGTTGAAGTTACCCAATACTTCCTGTTCCTTCTTTAATTCTTTTTCACGTGTATCCATGTTGTAGTCGTAGGTGGAGGCAGGTGTTGTCATGGACTGATAACTGTACCGGATTATGTTGGTGTTAAAATCCGGATTGTAGCCAATGCCTGCGGTATAAGCGGGTTCACCAAAGTTGATGGTGTGCTCTGAGTTGTCGGTCCGCTTGATGATGCGAATGGTGGTGAGGCCTGCGTTCATTTCTTCCACGGCCATAAAGTCTTTGAAGTAGTCTACTCCTTCAAGGAAAACATTTTCACGATTGGGGATTACATCTTTCCAATTGGCAGATCCGGGAGCCGAAACGGGGGCTTGTACTAACCGGTAATTCTTCGCATCAAGATTGGTGCGAATATAAAACACATCGCCACCGGCATGATCAATAGAATATTCAACGTTGTCTTTAAGCGGTTCAATCACAATCGGTTTTCCGGGTTTATCGGCATCAATAAATTGAACGAAGCTGGCATCGGTGCGACCTGAGTTGATAACGAAATATTTTTTTGATTTGGTTTTACCAAGGTATACGGCCAGTGTTTCATCTTTTTCTTCGTAAATGATTGGATCAGCATCTGCGCTTGTTCCTAGAATGTGGCGCTTGATCAGGTAATTGCGCAACGTTACCGGATCGGGAACGGCATAGTACATAGATTTATTGTCGTTTGTCCACTGATAACCGCCTCGTGTATTGGAAATTTTATCTCCTAACATTTTTCCGGTTGATAGATCTTTGAACTTAACGGCATAAAAATTTCTTCCCACTGTATCCATAATGATGGCAGCCAGCTTGTGATCCGGGCTAACCGAAGTGAAAAAATTGAAATACGATTGCCCTTTGCCCAACGCATTGCCATCGGCTACAATTTCTTCAGGGGCATCCAACGAACCTTTTTTGCGGCAGTAAATCGGGTACTCACCACCGGTAACAAAACGGGTATAGTAGTAATAGTCATCCAGTTTGTACGGAACCGATGAATCATCTTCTTTTATCCGGCCTCGCATTTCTTCAAAAAGAGCCTCCTGAAAATCATTGGTATGGGCCATCATGGTGTCGAGATAGTTATTCTCTGCCGTGAGGTAATTGATTACAGTTGAATCTTCTCGGTTTTTTAACCAGTAATAATTATCCGTGCGGGTGTGGCCATGTTTGCTTACTACATCAAAGGGTTCAATTTTGGCAACGGGTGGCTTAACATCGGGTAAGTTGACCTGTTTTTCAGCGGGTGTACAGGCAACAAACCACAGCATTACAGCAAAAAATGTAATGGGTGCAAATTTCAATTTTAGCATATGGGGTAAATTTTATTCTTTTCGAAGATGGTGAATTTTCTTATTAAAGCGAGCGGGATAAGGGGAATTTGGGCTTGGTTTACCCTGATGGAAAATTTATTGGGTAGGCGGTAAATCAGGATAACTGATTGGCGATTTAGTAACTCAAAAATTCAATCTCTTTAAGTTATTCGCGCGCTTATAAACTTCAAATAGTGGATTAATTTATTCGGTAAGATCATTGGCTCCAGAAAGTACCAGGTTTTAAAAGGGTTGCCTTCATAATAAAGATAACTATGGAAGACAACCCTACTTTCTTCGAGTTACCTCAATGTTAAAGGCAAGCCAATTGTAAGCTGAAAGACTCTATTTTTTATTTCGAAATCCGAATCATAAAGTTTTGAAAAGCCTAATCCGTAGCGGGCTTCAATTATAATTTTATGCGCAATTAAAATGCCTCCGCCTGCCTGAAGACCAAAGTCGATTCGATTGTCAATGAATAAATCTTCGCCACCCTCGTTATCGGGTGCCTTCCCAAATTTAATGTTGCCTTTTTCGCTATTCGAATAGGTGTCCGTGAAATCATCATAGGACTCAACGGTCTTAATTTTATACTTGAATTTTCCTGCTAAACCTATGCCAATTGATGGGCCGGCAATAGCATAAAATTTTGTTTCTCTCCCGAATGAGAATTTAGCTAAAACCGGTATCTCGAGGTAGTTTGTTGTATATTTTATTGATGACGAGTTTTCGTAGGTGATGAGGCGCCCATCATCATCTTCCATCCAGGTTGAAGTGGACTTTTCTGTATAGCCTTTCTGAATAAAGTTGAGCTCTGGTTGTATTGAAATCATATCGTTGATGGAGTAGTTGAGTGCGGCTCCAATTATAAAACCGATTTTTGACTTTATTTCTTCCTCAAAGCCGGGAAATTGAATAATATCGGTTTCACTCATCGATACCGTTGCGAGGGTAGCCCCGATTTTCGGAATTACGATAAGTGCTTGAGCACTTACACAGATTGAGATGAGCAAAATGGAGCAGGTAAGCAGGAATTTTTTCATGGTTGAGGGTATTTAGTGTTTGGACAAAAGTAACCCCGATGCCTCCCAGCACTGTTACGAATTTGTAACAGTGTCTTGCTGATTTGTAACAGAGGGGTTCGAGAAGAGGGTTTCCCAAGTTTTAGTAAAACAAATCACTTCCTCAACGACAAATAACCCGTTTTGGTCGGTCGCCCGCTTTTGAATTCTAGTTTGTAGAAGTACGTACCTGAGGGCAATTCGTTTCCATTTTTATTCAGGCCGGTGAATACACGTGTCTGGTTGTCGTAGTTCGAAATTTCAAACACCACATCACCCCACCGGTTGTAAATGGTTACACGGTTGTTTTGCGTATCGGAAAACAGATCGATGTAATCAATCTGAAAGAAATCATTTCGTGTGTCACCATTCGGAGAGAAGCCGGTTCGTACAATAATATCACCTTCTACCTGAATGGTGAGTTGCTGCTGTGTGCAAACACCCAGCAAGTCGCACACTTCAATAGAGATGCGATCAATACCCGTAAACAAGATACCGCCATAGTCCAAAATCAGTTCATTGGAAGAATTTATAGCAGCAGATGCTCCCGCTGTAGTTTGTGTATTCAACACCCGCAGACTGCCCAGGTCCAGGTTATCATCCGGATCACTTAATAAAGGAGTCAGGTCAATCCGAACAACACCTTCAATGTACAATCCCGTTAACGCGGAAATAATTACCGGAGGCTGGTTACTGCATGGTTCTGGAATGATGATAACCTGAAGCGGGTCTGATGCAGGGCTCGTACATCCATTGGCATCCGTTACGATTACGCTGTATGAATCACTAGCCGTAACGGAGATTGCTTGTGTAGTAAGTCCATTAGACCAGGCATATTCAGTAAACCCATTTGGGGCAGTTAAAGTAAGTGAATTTGTTGAGCAAATAGTTATGGTATTCCCGATTGGCGGAGAACTGGAATTGACTACTGGTTTATCGGGCAACGGATGGACAGTAGCAATAACTTCTGTGCGTACACTCTCGCAGAGGCCATTGCTGTTGGCAACATAATAGGAAGTGGTGGTTGTAAGTGCTGGAGTTGTAAAGATATTATTAACAGCACCGGCAATAGCACTACCTCCGCTAGCCTGGGTGTACCATCTGAAATTTCCATCTGTTCCATTTAGTGCAGTAAGTACTACTGTGCCAGGCCCGCAGCGCTCAGCAGATGTTGTGAGAGGAGCCTCTGGCGTTGGATTCACGGAAATGCTGGCTGCATTACTCGTAACGAATCCGCAAGCATTACTCACCACGCAGGTATAGGAGCCTACAGCACCGATTTCAATTACATTTAGTGAAAGTGTGGATGAAGTGGCTCCAGCGATATTTATTAGATCTTTTTGCCATTGATAGGATAGTGGAGCGTTCCCCGTGGCCACAACAGTTAATGTAATGTTTTGACCTTCACAGACGCTTTGTGAAACAGGTTGCGTAGTAATGGATGGGCAACCTACAGCTACTGTGTTGTTGATTAATACAGCAAAGTAATCCTCGTAAATGTTGAATGAAACACTTATCAGATCATTTTTGCTATCATTGTTGAAATCACGAGCTAGTACTTTATGCCCACCGGACAATTGTTTGTTGATTAGCTGGGTTGTTGTGGGGCCGCTGGCTGAACCATTTAAAATTCTGATAATCCCGGGTTCTGAACTAATGGTAAGTTGTGAACCAAGAATCAAATCTTTGTTTCCGTCACCATTCATATCTTCAAAATCCTTTATTGTTCCTGCAAAACCAGCCGTAAAATTTGTTCCTGTAAATACGCCTGTTCCATCGTTTATGTAGAAGTCATCATCAGTACCAACGGTTATGGTGTAAGCATTAATGTCTGGTCTTCCATCATTATTTAAATCTTGAATCTCAAAAAATCCTGACCCCATCGGATACTGGTTGCCTTCGGAGAATGTTCCATTGCCATTTCCGAAATAAATAACTACACGATTGGGTGAACTGTAGGCGAGTGCCAGATCAAGATTGCCATCGTTGTTGAAATCAGCCGATCGTATTTCCAGCGCATTTCCACTAATGGGAATGGTCACTGCAGTATTAAATCCAGTTTCTGTGCCGGCTAAAAAATTTAGCGATGCTACATTGCCTCCTGTGGCAACTATGTCAGGATTAGTATCGTTGTTAAAATCTCCGATAGCGATACGAATATTATTTCCAGCCACGGGAATATTGGCCTGTGCTGTAAAGTTTCCATTGCCTTGTCCAACAAATGGAGTGATGGAGGCAGTTGCACTCGAGTTTACCGATACAAGGTCAGGTATGTTGTCTTTGTTAAAATCAGTAGTAAAGATTCTGAATGGATTGGTACCCGTAGGATGGTTGGTGGCGGTCTTAGTGAATTTACCGTTTCCTGATCCGAGGTAAACGGCAAAAAAATTACCAACGGTATGAGAGGTTGCTACATCAACAATGCCATCCTGGTTAAAATCACCTAAGACCATATCGCGAGGATCGGGTGCTGTTGGAAATTTAGCAATGGCATTCGAAAAGTAGCCTGTTCCATCACCTAGTAATATGTCCACACTGTGTGTTGTTGCGTTTGTGCCAATGCCTACAGCGTCAAGAAATCCGTCATTATTTACATCTACAACTTGAATTGACCTTGGATTGACATTGGTTTCAAACTTGGCGAGCAACGTAAAGTTTCCTGTGCCATTACCCAGAAATACCCGGACATTTTGATAGTTCTGTGTATTGTCCCTGGCAACTATATCAGGGAAGCCATCATTGTTAAGATCAGCAACGGTAAGTTCAGAACCGGTTTGAGTAAGACCGATGCGCACAGCGAAATTGCCGTTACCATCATTGAGCGTATAGGCGTTTCCTGAACTTAAATCCAAATCACCATCACCATCAAAATCATAGGCTTTTACAGGTTCCGCAATAGTAAAACCTGTAACGGCCGTTCCTGGTGTAAAGGCAGTTCCGGTTCCATTGCCGAACCAGGGTTGCACCGTACCGCCAGCACTCACTGCAAAATCAAGATTCGTATCGCTATTAAAATGGCCTGTGGTTACGTAATTAACATTAGTTACGTCAATGATTACAGGAGCTGCAAAGTTTCCATCACCACTTCCCAGGAATATATAAACCTGACGGAGTGTGCCGGTGCAGGATACAATTACATCCGGGTTACCATCATTATTAAAATCACCTACAGCAACTCCGCGGGGAGTTTCTCCAGTGGCAAATGAAGTAGCAGTTCCTAAATTACCATCACCGCTTCCTAAGAGAAGTGAGATTTCTGCATTGGTTTGACTGCAGGTAACAACATCCAGGTTTCCATCTTTATTGAAATCTCCTACAGCAATATCCGAAGGATTTATTGATGAGCCGAAGTTTCTTTTGTTGGTACCTGTAAAGGTGCCGGAACCTGTATTAAGCAACACAGTAATTTGATGGTTAGCAAAGCTGTTGAAGTTACACGTAACAATATCGACTAGTCCATCATATATCCAGTTTGCCATCTTCATTAAAGTCAGCCAGTAAAATGTCACCATGTGATCCGTTGCTGAATTGAAACGGACTTTCTAATGATATTACCCCTGGGGTTGAGGTATTGGTGAACACGGAGAATACACTTCCAAACCAATGCCTCACTACAAAATCTGGTTTTCCATCACCATTCAAGTCTCCTGAAGTTATTCCGGCACCTGCATCCAGCAGCGTAGCACCGAAGTAGCTTACAGAGTTTGAAAATCTGATCTTTCCCGGAGTGCTGATGTTTTGTGCAATCCAAAAATCAACAGCACCACTGCCATTGCCATGCTGTCCAACTAAATCGGGTAATCCATCACCATCTACATCCACTACATCAGAGAGCCTCCCTGAGTACACAAGACCTGTCCACAGTTCTACCGGTTCGAATGACAATGCACCTGGTGAGCTTGTATTTCGGAAAGTGGTAAAGAACATTTGCCAGCCGTCTGAAAAGCTACTGATGATGTCGGGCCTTCCGTCACCATCCAGGTCTGCTATGCGCAAGCTTCCACTGTTTCCACCTCCACCCACCACCACAGGTGCTGCAAATGAAGCGGCTGTAATTTCTCCACCTGCACCTAGATTGCGGTAGACAGAAACATTGTTTCCTGATGAAGAAGCAATGATATCGCTCCATCCATCGCCATCCATATCGAAAGCCTGAATACCATTGATACTTCCCGGGGCTGAATTACCTAAAGCATCGGAAACAATGTCGAGCGCGGGTTTGAACGAGGCGGGAATGATTCTTCCACCATCTTTAAACGTAGGGGTGAAGGGTTTTACAGTTTCATATACCAACCCGGTGGCTTTATTTATTATGGTAATGTTTCCATACCGGGCACCCACTGGTATGGTTACGGTAAGTGAGTTGGAAGAAGCTGCGGTTACGGCCCCGGATATTCCTCCGAATTGCACAACATTTTCTGAAGCGATAGGATTAAAGTTACTACCACTAATGGTGATGGAAGATCCGGGTGCACCGGAGTTGGACGACATACTACTTACAGCTGGTCTTGGCGGCAAGGGGCTACGCTGCTCAAGAATAACATTATCAATTCCGCTGATGATGGGTTGAGTGTTTGTATACTGACCACTAATGCGAATTCCCCTTGCATCGGTAAGTACAGTCATAATTTGCTGGCGAGTGGCAACTGATCCACTTGCACTTCCCCACCTCCAATCGGCTGTTTCATCTAACCGCACCGAAAAGGATTGCCAGCCGGGAGATACAGCAGGAAAATCAGGGTGTGTGTAAACAATTCGATGCCCGCTGGATGCGTCAATCATCACATCACCGTAAATGCTGTGAACGGTTGGCGTAACATTAATTTGAAGATCGTACCGTAACAATTGGCCATACGAGCGGTATGCAATGTTGCCATTAAATTTAGCAGGGGATGTCCAGTAGTGCCCATAGATGGAGGTAATTACTGCCGATGCGAATCCTCCTGGGTTTCCACCTGAAGCATTGAATGTTATGCTTTGAGGAGCTTGGTTATTGATGTCTGTCACTACCCAGCCTTCCATATCCGTGTCAAACGTACTTGTAATCTGGCCAAGGCTACTTGCTGACATAAAAAGCAAGCCTGCAAACAAAAACTTCAATAATAAATTACGGGTATGTAGCGGAGGGAATGTGTACATGAGTAATCAGGTATGGAACTCATCAAATTTAAAGGCAGTATTCGCCTGAACTATTACGAATTTGTAACAATGTCTTGCTGATTTGTAACAAGCAGAGCTTTAGGATGGATTTTCCATGTATTCGGAAGGTGTTACGCCAGCCCATGCTTTAAAGAGTCGGCTGAAATTGGGAAGGTTATTAAAGCCCGATTGATACGCGGCTTCGCTCACCGAAACTCCTTTAATGGCCAGCAGCTTTTTGGCACGTTCCAACCGGAAGAGCCGTAAAAAGTCACCGGGCGATTGGTCGGTAAGGGCTTTGAGTTTGCGGTGCAACTGCATGCGGCTCATGCCGATTTCGCGGGTAAATTCATCCACTCCGAATTGCGGATCGGAATACTTGATTTCCAGTAGGGCAATGACTTTGTTCAGAAAAGCATCTTCGGATGCGGGATTAGCAACAGGCGTAAATGGTGCAGCGCGTTGTGCGAACAACACTTTTAATTTTTCGCGTTGTGCAATCAGGTTTTGAACACGCGCCTGCAATTCACGCGCATCGAATGGCTTGGTCAGGTAATCATCAGCACCGGTGTGCAGTCCATCCAGTTTACTTTGTTGGTCGGCACGTGCGGTAAGCAATATTACCGGAACGTGGCTGGTGGCTTCATGGGTTTTAATTTTTTTGCACAACTCGTTACCATTCAGTCCGGGCATCATCAGGTCGCTGATTACCAGGTCGGGAACGTGTTGCAGAATTTTATCCCAGGCATCTCTCCCATCTTCAGCCAATATGATTTTATATCGATCAGCCATAACCTGGCGGATAAATTCACGCATATCGGATTGATCTTCAGCAATCACCAATACCGGCAAGGCAGTTTCTACATCAAAGGCTGTGTCATAGATCACTTCATCTTCCAGGTACGTTTTAAAAGAAAAATCAGAAGGTGATAAAACCGTTGGCGATAATTCATTTTTATAGTAGCCCCGTGCAATGGGAAATGTTAATGTAAACACACTTCCGCCCGATTTCTGATTGGCTGCCGTTAATGTTCCGTGATGTGCATGAGCCAATTCTTTTGATAACGCAAGTCCTAAACCCGTACCGCCATGAATGCTTGCCGATTCCTCCACCTGAAAAAATCGATCAAAGATGTGTTGCAGTTTTTCTTCTGGTATGCCCGGGCCGGTATCTGCAACCTGTATCGTTAGTTGGTCTGCGTTAACCGAAGCGATGAGTTGTACTGTACCACCTTCTGACGTAAATTTTAACGCATTGAATAGAAGATTATAAACAATCTTCTCCACTTTATCGCGATCAAAGTATCCGGCAATATCCGCATCCGGTAGTTGTAATGAATAGTTGATTTGTTTCTGGTTGGCCAGCGATTCGAAGGAAGCGTACGCAGTTTTTAAAAATTGTTTCAGGTCGCCTTCTGTTGCCTGTATTTTCATATTGCCCGATTCAATTTTTGATAAATCGAGTATCTCATCAATTAGCCGATGTAACCGAACAGCGTTTCGATGCATCATTTTGAAATCCTTTGTTTCCGCTGATGAAGGGTTTTGTTCAATTTTTTGTTGAAGCGGACCAATAATCAGGGTAAGCGGAGTGCGGAACTCATGCGAAATGTTGGCGAAGAACCTCGATTGTGTTTCGTTGAGTGTTGCCAACCTTTTATTAAGTTTTTGCTTTTCGCGATATAAGTAGTAGAACATGCCGATCACCGTAAGCGAAAGGAGGAGAAAGCCGATCAGGTAGTTTCGCTGACTGCTTTGTTTTTGCAGCCGCAATTGGTTTATCTCATTCTCAGCTTTTAATGCCCGGATTTCATTTTCCTTTTTTTCGTTCTGATAACGCGCCTCCAGCGCGGCAGCTTCCCGTTTGTTTTGCATTTGGCTCAGGCTGTCGCTTAATAAGGCATAGCGCTGATGATAGGCATACGCAAGTTCATAGTTTTTCTGACCAGCATATAACTCACTCAGGGCCTGATAGCCATCCATAACCAACGGAAAAAGTTTTAACTGTTTGGCCACACGAATAGCTGAATCGAAATAGAGTACGGCCTCTTTATTGCGTTTTAATTCATTAGAGGCGAATCCTAAAGCTGAATAGCTGTACGCCATATTAGCTGAATCGGAAATGGTTTTGCTGATCTGCAGGGATTTCAGATAATTTGCTTTTGCTTTCTCCAGATTTTCTTTTTCATAATAGATGTTCCCGATGCTGGTCAGGGTTTCTGCTACATCGCGCTTTGCGCCAGAAGTTTGATAAACAAGTAGGGCGCGATCATAAGCAAGCAGCGCATTGTCAAACTGGCCAAGTCTGCGATAAATTCTTCCCAGCAATCGGTTTGAATATGCGATGGATGGTTGCTTGTTAATTTTTTCAGCAATCGCAAGACTTTTCAACGCGTAGTCAAGTGCCTTGTCGTAATCGCCCGACAGGTTTTGCAGATTGCCAACGTTGGAAAGACTTTGTGTGAGTCCATCATCGTCACCCGTCTGTTCAAAAATTTCAGTGGCCTTGAGGTAATAGGTTATCGCTTCTTTGTAATCGTTTTTCTCCTTCATCAGGTTGCCCATCATATTATAGAGCGAAGCCTGCATGTGTGAATCAGGATGTACCGAAGTGATATCGATACCTTTTTGTAAATAATATTCCGCTGAGTCGAGTTTTGACAAGCGGAGGTATGCAATACCCAGTTCAAGATAGGTGTCAAGTAGAACCGGGCTTGATGGGTCATTAACAACACCTAACGCATTTGTATAAATGGGAATTGCCAGCAGGTAATCACTACGCACCCGGTGGTGCTTACCTAACCGGGTATACGCCTCTACCATCAGGTTGTTGTTTTTGGTTTGCCGGGCAATGGCAAGCGCCTTTTGGTAATATGCTAGTGCCGTCTTTTCATCGGATGCCAGCTCAGCCAGTTGCTGATAAAGGTGAATGGTTGTTTCAGGTGAGGTGGATTTGTCTAGTAACTGCAGCAGACTGTCTGTTTGCTGGGCCTTGGTTACCTGCCCTGAGCTATGCACTAACAGCCACACACAAACCAACCAGATCAAAAAGCGCATAGGCAAGATAAAATAGAAATACGCAAACCTGAATATACTGACAATTAGGTTTCATGCAAAACTACGGATAGTCTTGGGTGGCTTGTGGATGAATTTTAATGAGCAGCCGGGAATAAATTATTTCCGCAATGACAAATAACCCGTTTTGGCCGGTCGCCCGCTTTTGAATTCAAGTTTATAGAAGTACGTACCCGAAGGCAATTCATTTCCATTTTTATTCAGGCCGGTGAATACACGTGTTTGATTATCGTAATTGGAAATTTCAAACACCACATCACCCCAGCGGTTATAAATGGTTACACGATTTTGTTGAGTATCAGGAAATAGATTGATGTAGTCAATCTGAAAGAAATCGTTACGCGTATCACCGTTAGGCGAAAAACCTGTGCGCACAATTATATCGCCTTCAACCTGAATGGTAAGTTGCTGCTGCGTACATACACCAAACAGGTCGCATACTTCAATAGTGATCCGATCATCACCGGTGAAGAGAACGCCACCGTAATTGAGAATAAGTTGGCCCGATGCGTTAATGGAAGCAGAGGCTCCCGCGGAAGTCTGTGTTGTTATTACCCGCAAACTTGCCAGGTCAAGGTTGTCATCCGGATCACTGAGTAGGGGTGTGAGATCAATGGTAACAACGCCTTCAATGAATAAGCCCGTAACGGTGGCCTCAATAACCGGAGGTTGATTGCCAATACAAGGTTCGGGTACAACCGTTATGTTGAGAGAAGCAGAAGCCGGACTGGTACAACCCTCGGCATTGGTAACGGTAACAGAATAATTTCCGCTGGTAGCAGCAGCAATCTGTTGTGTTGTTTCACCTGTCGACCAGGTATATGTTGCAAAACCTGCAGGCGCAGTTAACGTAAGCGTTGCACTGCTGCACACAGTAACTGCATTGCCGACAGGTGTTATGCTTGAAGTTATTGTTGGTTGTGATGGAACGGAAGACACTGTTGCTGTAACCGAGACACGATTGCTTTCGCAAAAAGCATCAGCAATGGAAACAAGATAGGTAGTGGTAGTTGTCAGCACCGGTGTGGTGTAGGTTTCGTTTACTTCACCGGCAATGAGCGCAAGTGGTGTTTGTGTGTACCACCTGTAATTGCCGGGAGCGCCACCGGAGGCTGTGAGCATAACGGAACCCGAGCCGCATGTTGAAGCATCCGTAACACCAGGTGATACAGGCAGTGTGTTTACAATCAAAGTAGCTGTATTGGTAAAAACATCGGCAGCCTGATCACCTCTAATTAAACACCGATAATCACCCGCTTCCGCAGCGTTTGCATTAGCTATACTCAACGAGTTCGTGGTGACATTTGAAAATGTTGCATTGTTAGTCAGGTCAACAAATATACTTCCATTGAATTTCTGCCATTGATAGGTGATGTTGGTGGTGCCGGTGGCTTCGGTGGTCAATGAAGCGCTCGTTCCTTGGCAAACATTGATGGGTGTAAGCGGTTGTGTGGTAATGGAAATAGCGGTTGTAGGAACTATGTTTTCATATACGAGTAAAAATCCTGCAGTGCGTGTGATGATGATTTCCGGTTTACCGTCAAGATTTAAGTCGCCCGTAGTCAATCCGCGCGGAGCGGTAACGGTTGTATTAAACGGTGCAGCAAACGAAGCGGCCGTAAGGGCGCCTGTGGTATGAATATTCTTGAAAATTGAGAAACGGTTTCCTGTTTCACTAACCGTGATGATCTCCGGCTTGCCGTCACCATCCAGATCGGCTATATGGGCTACGGTAGTGGCGCTGGGGTTGGTGAGGTCGATGCGGTTGAATGAAAAGTTTCCGGGTGTACTCTGGTTATGGAGAATGGTAAGCAAGGTTGTTGTCGTTCCCGTTGAGTGATAGATCAATAGATCGACCCTGCCATCCGAGTCAAAATCTCCAGGATAAACTCTGCCCGGATTATCACCCACGACTATGTCGATTCGTGGGTTGAACAAGGCAGTGTTAACGCGGAACCTTCCGGCATTCGGGAAGATGCTGATGTTATCACTGGCCGGGTTGGTCAACGCTACATCCGGAAAGCCATCGTTATCCAGGTCCACAGATGCTACGCCACCACCGGCTGCTGGCTTTGTGAAGGTAATGTTGCTGCTAAGCGTTCCGAATGCTCCACTATTAACAAAGGTGCCAACATTACTTCGGTTTTCTTGCAGTAGCAACTGTGCACCGCCTCCACTTGCGTGGGCCAAGTCATATTTGCCATCCAGATTTAAATCTGCAAAATCAACATTTCCACTTGTAGCTGTATTGATCTCGGTTCCGAAAGTGATTGTTCCTGGTGTACTCTGATTGGGAAATGACCGTCCGTTAACGCCTACAATATCCAATCGACCATCTCCGTCTATATCTATCAGCTTGGCGTTTGCGGCTGAATTAGACGTTACTCCGGCAGTTGTGAGCGATGATGAATTGATGCTGCCGCTGGTGTGTGTGTTTCTAAACAAATGAGTAATAAGCCCGCCTCCTTCGGCAATAACATCCGGCTTTCCGTCCAGGTCAAGATCACCTACTTCAATATCATAGTTTGCTCCCGATAAGGTGAACTCAACGGGAGGAGCGAAGTGGGTGTTGTTAAAATCAACCCCGGAAGAAAATGTGGTAACAAAGGGCAAGTGGTACCGGGAGGAAAGTTCACCTTTGCGCACACTTACCGGTGCATAGATTGCCCCAGCGGGTACGCCTACCGTTAGTTCGGTGGCAGATGCTGTGAGTACGTTTGCCTTCACCGCGCCAAAGTACACGTCATTTTCTGATGCGACTGGTGAAAAATTCGAGCCGGTGATGGTTACGGTGCTGCCCACCGGGGCGATCAGTGGCGAAACCGTGTTCACGGAAATTACCGGAGCGCTAACATTTTGATTTTCATAAATGGATATACGCACAGGTGATGAATTGGTGATACCAGCAATCAATTCAGGTCTTCCATCTCCGTTGAGATCTGCCGCCACCGGTGATGTTGGATATGTTGAATTGCCATTTCCTTCGTATTGAAATGCGGGAATAAATGCAGTAGCATCAAACGCTCCACCAGTGTAGATGTTTTCGAAAACGCCCACGTCTGCATTGTCAGACGCAATAATATCGGGTTTTCCATCTCCGTTAATGTCTGCGATCGACATGCCACCATAAGTGCTCAAATCTCCGGTAAGTAGAATCTGGGTATCAAAATCGTTGATGGCCAGTGCTCCGCCTGAGTTGCTATTCAATCGAATGTACACATTAGCGTTCCCGGATAGTTTCCAGGCGATGTCATTCAATCCATCCAGATTGAAATCGGCTATTGTAAGTCCACGGTTGTATTGTCCGGTAACGATCGTTCCCAGATTGACGAGTGAAATCGTACCGGGGATGGAGGTGTTGTGGAGAATTGTGTAGCGGTCGCCAAAACCATGACTGACGAGCAATTCAGGTTTGCCATCATTGTCCAGATCTCCCGCGGTCACTCCAGCACCGGCATCCAGTGTTGTTCCGCCAAAGTAACTTACAGTTGAGGCGAATAAGATGTCTCCGGGAGAACTGATGTTTTGCACAATCCAAAAATCGACTGCCACGCTACCATTTCCATGTTGTCCAATCAAGTCAGGTCGCCCGTCTCCATCAATATCAATCACGTTAGATAAATACCCGGAGTTAGACATCGACCATGTTTCCGGAGATTCAAAAGCAATATTGCCCGGAGTACTTATGTTGCGAAAAGTGACGAAAGTTGAACCGTTGGCCGCGACAATATCTTGATTGCCATCGCCATCAATATCAACAATGTGTAGCCCACTTGAAGCCCCTCCGCCAGTCAGGGTTATTTTGGAACTGAACGAGGCCGTGCTGATCAAGCCACCTGCACCCAGGTTTCTGAAAATGGAAACCGATGCCGGAGTTTGTTCCGCTACAATGAGATCATTCCACCCATCGCCATCCAAATCTGCCGCACGAATTCCATTTACATCATTGCCAGCGGTTGCGTCCAGCAAAAAATTAGCATTTGATTTAAAAGAAGCAGGAATGATGCGTCCGCCACCTGTAAACGTAGGTACAAAAGGTTCTTTGCTTAACGTTGACAAGCCGGTAACTTTATTGATAACGGTAATGTGTCCGTATCGCGCTCCTTGAGGAACAGCAACAATTAGTTGCGTGGCACTTGCTGATGAAACTGTGGCGGCAACACCTGAAAAGTAGACAGCGTTGTTGGTGGGAGTGGCGTCAAAACCGGAACCGTCAATAACCATGTTTGTACCTGGGTTTCCGGAAGTGACCGACAAAGATGAAACCGCGGGTGCTGTAAGGAGCGCATTCTGTTCAATAATAACGTTGTCCAGCCCGGATGTATAGGTAGCATTGGTGGCATAGGTACCCCTGATTGAAATAGCTGTTACGTTGGTGAGCACTTGAATGATCTGAGCACGCTTAGCAGGACTGCCTGAAGTAGATGACCAAAGCCATCCACCCGTTTCATCAAGTTTAACCGAGTATGAACTCCAGGAAGGGGCTTGGGCTGGTTTTACAGGAAGTTGATAAATTAATACACTGCCACTTCGTTCAATACGAATTTCAGGTATCCCCGGGTTTGATCCGGTGCCAGCAATGGATTGTTGCAGGTCAAATTTCAAATCCTTGCCAAGTGAACGCACCACCAGGTTTCCTAGAAATTTAGAAGGAGCAAACCATGACTCTGTGGTCGTTGAAATGGAAGAAGAATAGGTTGCCGAAGCATAGCCTCCCGGATTGCCATTGCTGGGATTATGGGTTACAGCTATTGGAGTGACTCCATCTAAAAAGGTCCACCCATCGGCATCGGTATCAAACGTGCTGGTGATTTGGGCATAACACAATTTACCGAACATGATCAAGAAAAAAAGGGTTATCAGACGTACCATAGGGGCGGGTTAACGTAATTGAAAATTACGGGAAAAAGCGCTGAGCTGAAAATACCCTAATGATGTGAGAAGATTGTCTGGAATTTCCCGGTCAGTCTAAGCCAAATGAGACTTTTTATTTTTGGAGTAAATCCACAAGCTCTCTTCCGATCTCAGTTTCTGCTACAAAAAAACTCAAGGCAGTAAATCCCCAATACAACACAAAACATATCCACGATACCGGATAGATTTTTTTGTAGGTACGATAGTCGTGCACCAGTAGACTAACAGTAAGGCCAAGTAAGAGGCCAACAGAGGTCGCGAGTCCTAAAACGGGTATTGTTAAATTGCCAATAATTCCGCCAAGTCTGAATGTGGCTGCGAAAAGATACACAATGCCTGTGTAGAGCATCAAGCGCTTGTGGATGTGAGGGGTGTTTCGTTTAAGGATGCCTGTAAGGACAAAGACCACAAACAAGGTACTCATGAAGATGTCCAGCCACAGAATCTGTAACAGGTTAGGCTCCAGTTCTTCCACAGTTGAATGGGTTTGTTGTGCCAGGGCCTCCATCCGATCGGGGAAAAGGGAAATGACCCAAACTGTGGATGCGATGACCAGCACCGCCCCCACAGCTCCAAACCATCCTGACTTTCGATGTGTTGAAATAGCTTTTACCTTAATCCATCGCGCCTGTACAACCAAAAAGATATACCATACGGTTAGAATGACACCGTGTATAATGTGTGGAGTAGGTAAGCCATTTGGATAGAAGGGTTGATCAGCGATTAAAGGCTTAAAATAAAAGCTGGGCGCAAAACCAAGAAATACCAACGCAAGAAGAACAGTATGCATGAAATAAAAAAAGTTTTTTGTCATGATTACCTGGTTTGTTGATTTTCTCAATCGCTGAGACAAAGTATTTATAAAGAGAATCCATATCCCCTTCAGGAATTTACTGTAGTGGCTGAATCTCTATCAGATCAAATCTATTTTTTTACAGCTTAAAAAAATATCACATAAAGATGCGATAGCTCTTGAAGTCTAACGTTTCAATGACAAGTAGCCGACTTGTGTAGGTCGACCACTAAAGAATTCTATTTTAAAGAAGTATGTTCCGGCTGGCAGATCAGTATTGTTTTTCGATCTGCCTTCAAAATAAACCGTAAGGTTATCGTAATTCCTGCCCTCCCATACCAAATCACCCCAACGATTATAAATGCTCACCCGGTTTTCACGGGTGTCATCAAATTTTTCAATATGATTGATAAGAAAGATATCATTTCGGGTATCGCCATTTGGTGAAATAGCGTTGAAGACGTCTATATCACCCACCACCTCCAATGAAAGTACTTGTTGGGTGCAGGCAGCAAAAATATCACATACTTGTATGGTAATGTTTTCAGTTCCGGTAAACGCAATACCCTGATAGTTAATGATCAGGTTAAAGTTAGCATCAATGGTGGCCGTTGCTCCGCTTGAGGGCTGACCGATTATGGCTAAGGTAGAAAAGTCTACATTGTCATTAGCGTCACTGATCAGGTCAACCAGGTTAATGGTAATGATTCCGCCTATGGCTGTAGCTGAGCTTACAGGTGCAATGGCCGGAGGTTCATTGTCGCAACCTGGTGTTGCAATGGTGGCCACTGCTGGTGTGCGGGTGCTCTCACACGGTCCGTTATTAATGGCAACATAATAGGTAGTTGTAACAGATAAAACGGGAGTAATGAATGCATTGTTCGTTTCTCCAGCCAAAGCCGTTCCGCCCGAAGGAACGGTATACCATCTATACTGCCCATTTGTGCCTCCTGATGCGCTTAGGGTTACGCTTCCGGGTAAGCAAGACTCAGCACCTGTTGTAGTGGGTGCAGTTGGCAATGTGTTGATTGTTGCAATTACTGGTGTACGTGTACTTTCGCATGTTCCATTGTTAATCGCGACATGGTACGTTGTTGTTGTGCTTAGTGAAGGAGTGGTATAGGTATTGTTTGTTTGCCCGGTAATGGCGGTTCCTCCAGAAGCTACTGGATACCACCTGTACTGTCCAGCTGCACCACCCGCAGCAGAAAGAGTCACAGTTCCCGTTCCGCAGCGTGCAGCATCCGTTGTTGTTGGTGCTGCGGGTATTGTATTGATGGTAGCTGTTACCGTAGCGCGCGGGCCTTCACAAAGTCCATTGTTTAAGGCAACATAATATGTTGTTGTGATGGTCAGAGATGGTGTAGTGTATGTGCTGTTTGTTTGTCCAGCAATGGCTGTTCCACCAGTTGGCACCGTGTACCAGCGATACTGTCCGGCAGCGCCTCCAGCTGCTGAGAGTGTAACGGTTCCAGTACCGCATCGCGAAGCATTTGTTGTTGTTGGTGTTGCCGGGATTGTGTTAATGGTTGCAGTTACGGCAGTACGGGTGCTTTCGCAAGTGCCATTGTTTATGGCAACATAATATGTGGTTGTTGCAGCTATTGAAGGTGTGGTGTACGTATTATTGGTTTGTCCGGCAATGGCTGTTCCACCGGTTGGTACCGAGTACCAGCGGTATTGTCCGGCAGCGCCTCCTGCAGCAGAGAGTGTTACCGTACCTGTTCCGCAGCGTGCAGCGTCCGTTGTTGTGGGTGCTGCGGGTATTGTATTTATGGTGGCCGTTACCGGAGAACGCGTGCCCTCACAAAATCCGTTGTTGATGGAAACGTAATATGTTGTTGTAATCGCTAAAGATGGAGTAGTGTATGTGCTGTTTGTTTGCCCGGCAATGGCTGTTCCACCCGTTGGCACGGTGTACCACCGGTACTGACCTGCTGCACCACCAGCCGCAGTGAGTGTAACGGTTCCGGTTCCGCATCGCGAAGCTGCTGTAGTTGTTGGTGCTGCCGGAATTGTGTTAATGGTTGCCGTTACGGCTGTGCGTGTACTTTCACAAGTGCCGTTGTTTATCGCAACATAATAGGTAGTTGTAGCTGCTATTGAAGGTGTGGTGTACGTATTATTGGTTTGCCCGGCAATAGCCGTTCCACCCGTTGGCACGGTATACCACCGATATTGTCCGGCAGCCCCACCGGCAGCCGATAGGGTTACAGTTCCGGTTCCGCAACGGGACGCACCTGTAGTAGTTGGTGCTGCAGTGAAGTTAATAGTGAGTGTTGCTGAATTAGTTATTGCATCAACCACGTTAATTCCTGAAATACGGCACCGGTAATTGCCAGCACCAAAATTTCCTGTAGTGTTAATGGTAAGGGTTGCTGTGGTGGCTCCACTGTATCCACCGGTGTTTGTAACATTTGCCCAAACCGAGGGACTGCTTTCAATCTCCCATTGATACGTGATGGTTGGATTACCGGATGCAGCCGTTGTAAGGGTTGTGATGGCACCACTGCAAACTGTTGAATTTGTTGGTTGGGTATTAATAATTATTGGAGGTGTCATGCTTACATTATCCAGTCGGCTCGTTACGTTAGCATCGCGATATAATCCACGTATTTCAAGCGTGGCCAAGTCAGTAAGAATGCTTTGAATCTGCACTTCAGTAGCAGCAGCACCGGTTGGGCTATTGGTTGTTTTCCAATAACCTAAGTTGTTATTCAGCACAACTGAGTAGGTTGCCCACGAAGGGGCTGCAGGAGGTTGGTTAGATGTTGGCGGAAAATAATACAGTACAATACCCAGATTATTGGCTATAGTTACCTCAGCATATTGATTAGGCGCACCAGTAGTACTTTGCTGAACATCGTACCTTAATGTTCCATTGTAATACGTACTTCGGTTCCCCAGATACGCGGTAGGGGCCACGAAATTAAAGGGAACATATAAGCTGCCTGCACCCAGATTAATAACAAAGGGAGAACCGAATACAAAACCTCCAGGATTACCACCGGTTCCGTTGTAGCCAATCGTTCCGTCAGCATCGTTTGGTGTAGTCCAGCCTAGAGCATTTGCATTGAACGTACTGCTGATTTGAGCCTGAGCAACGAAGCTGATAAGAAAAAATACAGGCAGCAGGAGGTATCGCATCAAAATGGGGTTTGAGAAGGATAAATTTCGGAAAATTTTATAAGTATACCACGCTAAAACTTGACTTAATAGAACTGTCAGCTAAACAGAAATGCAGCCACCCGGCTCCAGACAGGATGAAACGGCATGGTATAGAATAGAAAAACTCCCAGACCATGAATGGCCAGTACGGTAATGGTTGGCTGTACTTCTAAGTTTTTCTTTTTATGCATAATTAAAAGCCCGAGAAACACTGCGGCCACCAAACCAAACACAAAGTTTCCGGCAACCGCATTAAAGGGCCAGTGCATGGCATCGCAGATATGACCAATCAACCGATCGCCAGCAGGGCCGAGAATCGTTAAGGCAGCGGCTGTCATGAAGGTGGCGTGTGCCACCAGCCTTTTTCGGAAGTACACACCAAGTGCATAGTACACCATTAACCAAACCCAATACACGCTGCCGATTACCACAAACTCTGCGGCTTTGATGTGCAGCGGTAAATCATCTGGATAATAGCCTGGCGGACCAACAACCTCGCCAGCCAGTACGCGGTGATATGAAAAGCGAAGAATAAAATATCCACTCGCAATGATTAAGGACAAAAGCATATAACTTGCTTTACCTATTGTTTTGTGGTGCCAGATTTTATTGTACTTAATCAGAAAGGGTTGTGTAATAGCCATGAATAGCCACAACAACATCATACCGCTGTGGAGGTGATAAACTGTTGGGAGCGATCCGGTAAGTCTGCTGAAGTAAGTCGGGTAGAAACCAAAGAAGGTGATCGGTATCAATAACAGTAATGCCCACGGAAGCCATGGAAAGGTGACGCGATTCAGTAAGGACGGTGTCATTTAACGATCAGGTTTTGCTGCGTTTTCATCTATGATTATTTGCACAGTCGAGCGCAGTGGGTATCATTGAACGTGGTTTTACCTCCCATGATGCCTGTCAATCTCTTCTTTACTCAATCGTAAAAAGCGTGCGGCATTGTTATACAAAATATCTCGCTTCTGTTCTTCAGTGAGAAAGTCTGCCGTTTCAATCGCTTTAATGCCTTCTTCTATGGCATCAGGCCAGTTCATTTGATCCGAACCGAACATGATTCTGCGGTGAAAGCCCGCCTGCACAATACGTCTGAGGTAGTCGTGAAAGGCTTCGCGTGGGAGCGAGTAGCAAATAATACCCACATCGCAATACACCTGCGGATGATTATAGAGAACTGCAATGAGATGATCGGCCAAAGGCCAACCGGCATGCATCAGGTTGATGCGCAGCTTGGGATGACGAAGCGCCACTTCTTCAATTTCAAAGGCGCTGTGCATGCGTGCCAGGTGTTTGCCTATACCTGGAAAGTAGGATACTCCTGGAGGTCCGGTTCCGATGTGTATGCCTAGGGGTATATCAAGCTCTTCAAGAATAACAAGGTAGGGCGCAAAGCGAGGATCGTTTGGTGAGATGCCAGCATATTGTAACGTAATCTCTCCAAAAACTTTGTACTTCCCCGTTGCCAAAACTTTTCGTACTTCTTCCGGACTTGGCCATTTGTCAATATTCATTGGAAGCTGCCATGCACTGTAGATACGCTCTTTACCTGCAGCTTTAAACTCTTCCTCTCTGGGGCCACTACTTACTGCGTAGATGTTTCTGCGCTTGAGTATCTCCATGTTTTTGTCGAGCAGTTCCTTGTTGGAGGTAGGCGCCATGATAGGGTTCTCTCCTTGTGGATTGGCCATCCAATTCATAAAGGTGGCTATCCACGGCTTATCGGCTTCATAAACGGGATAGCCGGTGTTGAGCCGGCTGATGCCGTTAGGTGGTGGGCCGTTATCATTAAAATTAGCAGCATGAAAGTGCATATCGATGATGGGTTGGGGTGTTTGGGCAAAAACACCACACGCAACTACTGTTAGAAAGAGAAAAGTTATGAATGGTTTCATGGTGTTTGGGTTTTATGATTTTATATTTTTCAATCACTGAAAATTCCTACTTTCTTTGTTTTGGTTGCTGCTGGGTGGAACAATGAATACCACCGCCATTCCTGTTTAATGGTAACGCATCTATCCATACCTGATCGCGATCGGGAAACACTTCTTTAAAAATTGCTTTCACCTTTTCTTCTCGTTCAGTTGGTGTGCCGTGTGGTACATACGATGCGTTCAGCACCACGCCATTGGTGACCAGAAAATTGAGGTATGAAGTTGCGGCCACACGTATCAGGGTATCACCTACCTGGGGACGTTCATGCGGTAAAAAACTTTTTGGAGAGAGTTTCCAGAATTCTCCTTCACCCTTTTCTTCAACCACAATTGCGGGCCACTCCACCAGATTGGGTAAGGGTACTTTTATAATATGAAAAGGTTTGCCATCCTGATCCGTTGATGTTTCGAGTATTTTTAGATTCTCCTGCATCCGTTCATAAGTAGCTTGGTTCAACGGATGGTTATCTTTTTCAGACTCATCTACCCAGGCCAGTAAAATGGTGCGTGCATCTGCGAAGCGTACAAATTCATCGGTATGCCCACCGGTGCCCATGGTTACGTATTTGCCATTGTGCAAATGCCAGATGTGTTCATCATCCGCCAGGCCTTGTTTCATCCAGATAACTTTCTGCACATTCATTACCCGTTTGTATTCCGCTTCAATTTCTTCCTTTGTCCAGCCGGGGTTGCGTTGAAGCGTTACGGCTTCATTTTGAATCAGTACGCCTTTCCCATTCGACTCGATTGATCCACCTTCCATAATAAGTTTGGATTTGATGTGGCGTGCTCCGGTATGTACACCCATCAAACTATCCACCTTACTGGTTTTTCCAGTGAGCGCCTCCTTTTCCCAATAGTCAATACTATCAACCTTTTCTGGTTCGCGCAGTCTCCACCAGGCGAAGTACCCGTAAAGATTCCAGCCAAAATCTGCGGCTGCTAATTCACCATGCTGGTTAACTAAAAATGCAGCACCATGGTCGCGTATCCAATAGCGATCTCCCGGTGTAACATAGAACTGAATTTTGGTTGTATCTATTCCTGCCCATGACAGTCTGGTTTGTGCAATGCTCTTAAGACTGTCGGAGTCTATGGCAATTTTTACAGGCACATTTCCATCCAATCCTTTGATAATGTCATAAACAACTTCGTGCATAGTGGTGTCATATTCTTCCCATCCTAGCCACACAGCCTCATGGGGTTCAAACTCACCGGGCATGTAAAAGAAAGTATTTGATTTTTCACCACTGCAACTACTTAGCAGCAGGATAAATAAAAGGAAACGAATTGACATAGTTTTAATCTTTACGACCATAAACAGCAGGTATCCATACCATCCATATTTCAGCGAGAATAAGTGGAACAAAGGACCAGAAATATTCCTGTACGACACGTGCATAAATCGGATCGGCTATTTTCCCAAATAGAAAGTCAAGGGGGAATACATCATTTACCCTTACCAACACAAATGCAAGTACACAAATATATGAGCGTACCATCATTTGCCGGTGTATCTTTATATTTCTTGTTTTGATTGCTTTCCACGCAAAAAAAGTCGAGGCAACGGCAAAGACTGTTAGAAGAAATAGCGATATTCTGCAGGGCACACAGGTGCTGATCAGTGAAAGCCTGCCAGCCGAAAGGCCAATCAGTGCAATACCCAGCATGTAAATTTTACCAGCAACACGATGGAATTTCACAAACCGGTTTCGGATAAAAGACCAAAACTGTACCGGGCCCAGTAACAATGTAAAGGTTCCGCCAACCATATGCATGACCACCCATAACTGATTGTTGAGAATTGTATCTCCGAATAGCGGACCTCTGTATCCATAGAAGTAAGCAATAACATTGTCAAAGAAAAAATAAACAGACAGTACGATGATTAAAGTCCATGCAATTACATACCATGTTATTTTTAATGCCATCCGATTGATAAGTTTGGTTGGATCAGAATTTCAAAACTCAGTTAATCCAGGAAATGAGAAGAAGCCAAATCTTTTCCAGTCTCAGTAGCAGCTATCAAAACAGAGAGGAGCATTCCTAATGCCACAGCCAGGAAGCTGATAATGGTTATGCGTTGTATGTTTCTGTTGGACAAAAAATCGTAGAGTGGCACGCTCAGCATGATGCAAAACAGAACACCCCATGTGAGCGGCCAGTTAATTCCGCCAAAGCTATCGGTCTCCGCAATTTGTGCAGTCATTCGGCCCAGTGCGGGTAACATTACGGTGAAACCTGCATATAACATGAAGCGCTTGTGCCAAGCGGATTTTTTTCGGTAGTAAATGGCGGCACCAATCAGGCTTGGAAAAAGAATAAGCGAGAATACATCAATCCAAAACAGCAAGGACAGTCCCTCGCGTAATACCGGTGGCGGCACACCCAATGCCAGCAAGCGTGGCCCGAATCCATTCATGGCCATAATGCCTGTGGGAATGACAAGTAGGGCTACCACCAATCCAACCCAGCCCAACGCCATGTGCGCTTTGATTTTTTTTGTTTGCACCAACCCGGTTTGTACAACCAGTAACAACATCCACGTACTCATCACTAATCCATGAATGATCAGGTAGATGGGTAAGCCTTCGGGCCTAAATCCGCCTTCCGTTGAAGTGCTGTCTCTGAAAAAGAAACTTGGCCCAAATCCTTTTAGTACAATGGCCAGCAGCAGCAACGACATAAGTGGAAAAAACAGATCTTTTGATTTTTTAGTCATGTGAATAGGGGCTAAACCAATTTTTCATTAATGGCTTTACTTACCGCCTCCGTTTGAGAATGCACCTGCAGCTTTTCGTAAATTTTTTTGATGTGCGTGCGTACGGTATCCAGGCTTATGTTCAGGTGTGCGGCTATCATTTTATAACTGTTGCCACTGCTCAGGGAAGCCAGAATTTCTTTTTCGCGCGGTGTAAGTTTGTATGAATTTTCGTTTCCGGGTTTGTGCATGGATTCAATGACCATGCGGGCTATGCTGGGCGACATGGGCGCACCACCCTGCAATACATCTTCAATGGACTGGAATAGTTTGGTTGAAATGTGTTTCTTCAATAAATATCCGCTCGCGCCTGCCCGTAACGCCTCAAACACGTGTGTGTTGTCATCAAAAACGGTAAGCATAATAATGGGTAAATCGGTATGTTGTTTCCTGATTTTTTTGACGGCTTCAATACCGGTCATGCCTGGCATATCAATATCCATCAGGATGATGCCGGGCTTAAGCTGACTGATTTCATTCTGGACATTCAGTACATCAGGGAAAGCACCTGCAATTTCATACGCACTATCCGTTGCAACCAAACTGCAAACGCTTTCGCGAAGAATGGCGTTGTCTTCATAAATCAATAGCCGGTTTGCCATAGCGCACAGTATTCAGTAAAGAAGGTGTATTTATTACGTATTTAAAATACCTCAATCATGTGAGGGGTACATGCAGGCTTACCTGTGTTCCCTGATTAGCCCCGCTTGTTCGGTGTAACTGCGCATCCATTTGCCTCGCCCTCGATTCCATATTCTTTAACCCGTTACCGGGCTTGATCACAGCTTCTTCAAAGCCTTTGCCATCATCATCAATCTGAAGAACCAAGGTGGTTTGTTCAAGTTTAAGCCTAATGGATACGGTATTTCCTTCACTGTATTTGGCTGCATTGTTTATGGCTTCTTTGAAGATCAGGAAAAGATTTTTTCTTTTGGTGGCATCCAGGCGAATGCCTTCAGGATGTTCGGGCGTTTGAAAATTAAAACCGATGCCCTTTGGTTCGAGTATTTCTGCCGCGAACTCTTTCATTTTCACCACCAATTTTTCAAGGGTATCATTTTCCGGATTAATAGACCATACGATGTCCGACATGCTCTCCATCATGCGCGATGATTGTTCATTGATTCGCTGAAAGTGACTTTCGGCCAGTCCGTTTTTTTGTGTAATGCCCATTTGGCTGATGATGTTGATGCTGGATAGCGTTGAGCCCAGGTCATCGTGAAGATCGCGCGCAATGTCGCTGCGCATTTTTTCAATTTCGAGTTGGCGCCTTGTTCGGTTCAGTACGCGGTAGCGGTTTACCAATATCAAGCTGATGATGACTACCGAAATCAGGGCAATAGCAATAATGGTTTGATTTGCGCGCTGTCGTGCCAGTTCTGTTGTCTGTAATTGTTGTTGTGCTTTGAGTAATTCAATTTCATTTTGTTTCTGTGTAACCTCATATTGGGTTTCGAGTTGGGAGATGCGCAGTTTTACTTCCTTACCCTCCAGCGAATCGGTTAGCGCATGTTGCTGAACTAATGTCTTGTAAGCTTCTTCGTAATTTTTTTCCTGGAGATAATATTCTCTCAAAAAGGTGATAGCATTGAGTTCACTGCTTAATTCTCCACTGGCCTTAGCCAGAGCCACACTCTCTTTGAGTTTTTGCAAGGCAAGCGATTTTCGGGTTTGGTCTTCATTGGCTTGTTGCGTGTATATGCGCCCTTTTTCTGCCGAGATAAACGCATCGTGTCGCGTTACACCAATCGCTTTAAAAATTTTTTCACCTTTGTCGAAATAGTTAAGCGCTTCCTGTAAGCGATTCATTCTTTGATAGATCTTCCCCAGGTTTACGTAGTTCTTCCCAATTTCCTCCTGTTGCTGTAACTCTTCATTTATTTTTAATGACTTATGCTGTAATTCCAATGCCTGCGCAAAACGTTCTGTGTCCATCGACACATTGGCCAGGTTATTATACATGATGGCAATGCCACGTTTGTCATTGCGCTTAAAGCGGATATCCAGTGATTGCTGGAAATATTTTTCAGCCTTTGAATAATCCTTTTGTTCATAAAAAATAGTACCCAAGGAGTTATAGCAGAATGACAAGCCCATTTCATTGTTAAGCTCTTCAAAAATCGCAAGTGCTTTAAATATTGACTCCTCACGGTTTGTTGCCTGGTTGAGACGGGCGTACACATTCGACATATTCAGGTAGTTGCCGGCCATGTTCTCTTTCCCAATTACTTCCTCACCTAATGCAGCATTTTTTTCGTAGGCTAGTAACGCTTCTGCATAGTTTCCTATGTTGTTGTTAAAGATTCCCCATCCGGTTAAGTAAGCCGATAATGTCTTGTTGTTCGGGTATTTTTCCAGGTAGTGATTTGTTTCACTAAAAAAATGCAGGGCGCTATCGCGAACACCCATGGAGGCATATACGCCAGCCAAACGAACATATGCAATGCTAATCCATTTCCCGGGCACTCCATTTTCGTGCAAAACAATTGACTCTTTGAAATACATCCGGGCTTTTTTGCTGTCAATTCTTTCGTGAGCAATGCCAAGGTTCACAAGTGTTTTGGCGTGTACAGAGTCATTCAGGTTGCGATTCACAATATTCAGCATGCTGTCTATTCTGCTTTGTGCGCCAAGCCATGCAGGTAAAAGCATTAAAAGGGTTAGGGTACGAAATCGAAACATAGGGTTCTTTCTGCATTCCCAAGATAAGGAATCAACCGAACCTTTCCTGAAAAGGGCTTTGTATAATCTCTCAGGTTTCGAGGTTTTTCCTTAGTTTTGAGTACTTTTTAAACTTATCAATGGCTCAGAATACCTATAAATCAAACACCTTTAAAAAACCTGAGAAAGAGAGAAAAAGCAAGGCGTCCAAGAACAACAAATTCAATTTTGATTTTTTAACAGACCCGCGTTTCGGGTTGGCGTTCGGTTTTGTAATTCTTATCTCAGCAGTTTTTTTATTCATCGCATTCGTGTCGTACCTGTTTACAGGCAAGGCCGATCATAGTGTGGTGGAAGGATTGGCGCAAGGCGGCTTGTTGGAATCAGGACTTGAAACAGAGAACTGGCTTGGCTTGTATGGCGCCATGACGTCTCATTATTTTATCTTTCGTTGGTTTGGCGTGTCCGCTTTTCTGGTGCCGTTCGTATTTTTTTTGGTAGGATTCAAGTTAGCATTTAAACGCGTTTTACTACCGATTTCAAATTCACTGATTTTTAGTGTATTCACTGGCTTGTGGTTATGCTTGCTGTTTGGCTACTTAACCCTGAATGTTGATGGCGTAACAGAATGGAGTTTTCTCGGTGGTGGCTTGGGTTACCAGATGGCCGTGATCTCGCACGGCTTGTTGGGATGGGGAACGTTTTTGTTGCTTGTGCTTTCGCTGTTTTTGTTCATCATTTTCTTTTTTAATGTTACTTCTATTCCGGCCTTTCTTCCTGCTGATCCAAAACCCATGGGCAACGATGCCATCTTAAAAGATGAAGCTACCCCTGCCTACACCGATGATCAGGATAACTGGCCAAAACAGGTTGAAAAAGATGAAGAAGAAATTCCAGAACCGGTTGCGTTGGTTAAGCCACAGGAACCAGTTGTTCCAGTTAATGAAGTAAAACTTGAAGTAGATAAGGCCGAAGCGGTTAAGAAAGAAAAAGAAAAAGCAGAGCCGGATTTTATCATTGAAGAGCGAACTGAAACAGATGAGGTAGTAGAGAAACTGGTTGAAGATAAGGGCGTGTATGATCCTACGCTCGACTTAAGTAAATATAAGTTTCCGCCACTTGAATTGCTCAATGAGTATGATACCGGAAAGGTTCAGGTAACGCAGGAGGAACTGAATCAGAACAAAGACAAAATTCTGGCTACACTTACCAATTTTAAAATTGGCATCTCCAGCATCAAGGCAACCATTGGCCCTACGGTAACACTGTATGAAATTGTTCCTGATGCCGGTATCAAAATATCACGAATTAAAAATCTGGAAGATGATATTGCCTTGAGCTTAGCGGCCTTGGGTATTCGTATCATTGCGCCTATTCCGGGCAAGGGAACCATTGGTATTGAAGTGCCGAATAAGAACCGCGAGATGGTGAGCATTCGCTCGGTGCTCTCAACGGTTTCATTCCAGAAAACCGATAAGGAATTACCAGTTGCATTGGGAAAAACCATTTCCAATGAAGTGCTGGTGATTGATCTGGCCAAGATGCCGCACTTGCTGGTAGCTGGTGCTACAGGTCAGGGTAAGTCGGTTGGGTTAAATGTTATTCTCGGCTCCTTATTATATAAGCGTCATCCATCGCAACTCAAGTTTGTTTTGGTTGATCCGAAGAAAGTGGAGATGGCGCTGTTCAGCAAAATCGAACGGCATTACCTGGCCAAGCTGCCAAACAGTGAAGAAGCTATCATTACCGATACAAGAAAGGTTGTGCATACACTCAATTCATTGTGTATTGAAATGGAAAACCGGTATGAGATTTTAAAAGATGCCGGGGCTCGAAACCTGAAAGAGTACAACGCGAAATTTGTGGCACGCAAACTCAATCCAAAGGAGGGACATCGTTTCCTTCCTTACATTGTGTTGGTGATCGATGAGTTGGCTGATTTGATGATGACTGCCGGTAAAGAAGTGGAAACACCTATCGCGCGATTGGCGCAGTTGGCACGTGCGATTGGTATTCATTTGGTTGTAGCTACGCAACGTCCGTCTGTAAACGTTATCACGGGTGTTATCAAAGCAAACTTCCCGGCACGGTTGTCCTTCCGGGTAACCTCAAAAGTTGACTCACGAACGATTCTTGATACCGGTGGGGCAGATCAGTTGGTTGGGATGGGAGATATGTTGTTGTCTTCTGGTTCAGACGTTATACGCTTACAATGCCCGTTTGTTGATACACCTGAAATTGAACGGATTTGTGAATACATCGGGTCACAACGTGGTTATGATTCGGCATACTTGCTGCCGGAGTATGAAGACGAAGAAAGTGGCGCATCAACGGTTGATCTTTCCGAACGCGATGCCTTGTTTGAGGAGGCCGCTAAACTAATCGTTATGCATCAACAAGGGAGCACTTCCCTGCTTCAGCGGAAGCTTAAATTGGGCTATAACCGGGCCGGTCGCCTGATCGACCAGCTTGAAGCGGCCGGAATTGTGGGGCCTTTTGAGGGTAGCAAAGCCCGCGAGGTGCTGATTAAGGATGACATGAGTTTGGAACAATTATTGAATGGTTTGAAGGAAAAACACGGCCAGTAACGTATTTTTGCAGCCGCTATAGTTAATCGTTCACCAGTAGAATAAACATGAAAAAGTACGCTATCGCACTTCTTTTGGCACTTTTTGCCAAAGCATCCATCGCCCAGTATGATCCCAAGGCCCTTGAAATTCTCGAGGCCATGAGTAAAAAATATAAAGCGTTTACCTCGTTTGAAGCGAACATAACCTCCAGCATGACCAACGATGTGGAGGGTATTAAGGAAGAGTTCAAGGGTAAAATCACGGTTAAAGGTGACAAATTCCGTCTGGCGATGGATGATCAGGAAATCATCAATAACGGAACTACGGTATGGACGTACCTGCCTGCCGCTAAGGAAGTAAATATTGACAATTACGATCCGGATGCTGATGAGATCAATCCATCAAAGATTTATGAATTATATAAGAAGGGATTCAAGTATCTGTACCTGGAAGACCAGACCGAAAACGGTGTATTGTGTGAGGTAGTTGATCTTGTTCCTGAAAAGAAAGATGCGCAGTATTTCAAGATCAAGATGAATATTGGCAAGAAGGATCGCAGCATTCAAAGCTGGACGATGTTTGACAAAAGCGGTAACAAGTATAAATACTCCATCACCAAGTTCACTCCTAACGTAGCAGTGGCGGATGCATTCTTTACGTTTGACCCCAAAAAATACCCGGGCGTAGAAGTAATTGACTTACGATAGAAATAAACTATATAACAGAGACCCGGAGGCTTTCGAAAGCTTCCGGGTCTTTTTATTTTTAGGCTATGAATAGAAAACAGCTTGTTGAAGAAATAAAAAGGAAACAATCTTACCTCTGTGTTGGATTGGATACAGATATTAAGAAAATACCTGATCATCTGAAGGCAGAAAAAGATCCGGTGTTTGAATTCAACAAGCAGATTATTGATGCTACCCACAATTATTGTGTGGCCTACAAACCGAACATTGCTTTCTATGAAGCGCTAGGCCCGAAGGGATGGGAAAGTCTTCAAAAAACACTGGAATATATTCCAAAAGATTGCTTCACCATAGCCGATGCCAAGCGTGGCGATATCGGGAATACGTCTTCCCTGTATGCGCGGGCGTTTTTCGAAAACATGAACTTTGATTCCATTACGGTTGCGCCATACATGGGTGAAGATTCTGTTAAACCATTTTTACAATTCAAGGATAAATGGGTGATTCTATTGGCGCACACGTCAAATCCGGGTAGTGCCGATTTTCAATTGATCGAATCCAAAGTGACAGACAGGAGGTTGTATGAAGAAGTTATTCTAAAAGCGAAAACATGGTCGACACCTGAACAACTGATGTTTGTAGTAGGCGCAACGCAAGCCGATAAAATGAAGCACATACGCGAACTGGCTCCTGAGCATTTCTTCCTGGTGCCCGGCATTGGCGCGCAAGGTGGTGACCTGGAGATGGTTTCGAAGCATGGCATGAATAAAGAGTGTGGATTATTGGTTAATTCTGCACGGGCAATTATTTACGCCTCTTCGGGAAGTGATTTTGCAGAGGCTGCAGCCCGGGAAGCAAAGGCAGTTCAGGAACAGATGCGTGTGTTTCTGGAATCCATAGCATAGCTTTTTATGGATCTTGTTGGATTGATTTTTCTGTATCCAATCGGTTTACTTGTGTTATGGGTAAAGAATAAACGCCAAAAGTCATTTCAGGAAATCGTTCAATCATATGAATACTATGAAATCAGGGGAGAGGGAGTTGTATTATTCCTCAACCTCGTTGCAGGGATAGGTTTCGTTGGTATAGTTTGCATTTTAGTTGTTGTAATAGGTCGGATTATTTCAGATGTTTATAATGCACTGGTTATCAAATTTTAAACTAACATTTTGTGACCGAATCCTTCCTTCACTACCTCTGGCAATTCCAATACTTCGATAAGAAGGAATTGAAAACCACTTCGGGTGAGTTGGTGCAGGTGCTTCATCCGGGCATGCGCAATACACATGCGGGTCCGGATTTCAGTGATGCAAAAATCAAGATTGGTTCTTTAGAGTGGCGCGGCAGTGTGGAGATTCACATTTCGGCATCAGGCTGGCTGGATCACCACCATAGCAATGATGCCGCCTACGAAAAAGTAGTATTGCATGTGGTGTGGGAAAATGATAAGCCCATCGTGCGTAGTGATGGATCGGCTATGCCAACATTGGAGTTGAAGAATCGCGTTGATATTTCGCTTTGGAATAAATTCAAAAAACTACTGGCCAGTTCTGAGTCTATTCCCTGCGCATCTTCATGGAGTCGGGTAAATGAGGTGGTGAAGTTATCCATGCTGGATAAAGTTCTGGCCCAACGGCTCGAAGCGAAGGCTGCTATTTTGCTCTCCATGTTAGATAAAAATCGAAACGACTGGGAAGAAACGGCTTATCAGCTTCTGTGTAAGAATTTTGGATTTAAAGTAAATACAGACTCATTCTTACGACTTGCAGAAACCATTCCTTTTAAAGTTCTGAGAAAGCATATTAATAATACTGCGCAAGTTGAGGCGTTGCTTTTTGGTCAGGCGGGTTTTCTGGAGAAGGTTGCAAAGGATGAGTATTCCACTTTGTTGAAACGGGAGTATGCACTTCTGGGAGCAAAATACAATCTTGAAAATAGACAACTCCATCAATCGCAATGGCGGTTTTTACGGTTGCGCCCGGCTAATTTTCCTACCATCCGGTTAGCGCAATTGGCAGCCCTGTTGATTCAGAATCAGAGTATTTTCTCTTCCATCATCAACACATTTTCTTACGAGGATTTATATAAGCGTCTGGCGGTTAGGCAATCGGCTTACTGGCAAACGCACTACCAGTTTGGCAAACCTGTGGACCGTGTGCCTTATCTTGGAAAAAGCAGTGTTCAGAATTTGATCATCAACACCGTTATTCCTGTACTGGTGGCTTATGGAATTCGTCAGGATGATCAGCGCTATATGGAACGTGCATTGGATTGGCTTCAACACCTTCCGTCCGAAATGAACACGATCACCCGCCAGTGGTCCGGACTTGGCTTAAAAATCAAAACCGCTTTCGATTCGCAAGCACTTATCGAACTTTATAATGCCTATTGTTTGAAGAGGCGGTGCCTGGATTGTACTATTGGAACCTCATTGGTTAAACCTTCATGATTTCAGTCTTTATTCATCTGGTTATTATTTTTTCACTTGCTTTCTGGTGGCTCAAATGTTATCCCGAAAATGGCAAGCTGGTGTACTGGTTTTGTCTGGCGCTTAAACTTAGTGCGGGATTGGTGTTGGGATACGTTTACAGTACACACTACACAGACAGTGATACATTTAATTTTTTTCAGGACAGCCTTCGGTTAGCGGAAATGGCTAAAGCAAACTGGCGCGAATATGTTGCTTATCTGTGGTTCGAAAAGGAACCAGCGTTCTCTGGTGAAAACCGCACGTTGTTTTTTGTGAAGCTGGTGAGTGTATTCACCTTGCTGGCACAGGGCAATTACTGGGTTGTATCGCTTTATTTTTCCCTCTTTTCATTTGCTGCCTGTTGGTGGTTTGTTTGGATAATCGGCCGTTATTATCCAAACGTAAAATTTGCAGCCATACTCGCGTTCCTGCTATTTCCATCAAGCGTGTTCTGGAGTTCAGGCATCATTAAAGAGAGTGCCGCCATGACCATGCTGTATGTGCTCCTGGGTATATTTCTTACCGTATGGCAACACAAAAAATTCTCATGGATGCAAAGTGTGGTATTGTTGATCGCCACCTGGGTTTTATGGAGCCTGAAGTACTACTATGCAGCCGTATTTTTTCCGGTGGCGTTATCTGCTTTGCTTACGCGATGGTTTATTCAGGAGCGCATGCGCCCTTCCGCGGTTTCCGCGTATCGTGAATTTGTATTGCTGCTCGTGCTGATGATGGTGTTTGTGTTCATCGTAACCTTTGTTCATCCAAACTTTTACCCGCAACGCATTCTTGAAGTCGTGGTGGAGAATTACGAAGCTTTCCGGGATAAATCTGATCCCGAAAAGATGGCTCATTTCCATAACCTGAAACCCAAGGTTGGAAGTTTTCTACTGAATGCTCCTTGGGCGTTGGTGTCGGGGCTGTTCCGTCCTTTCGTGTGGGAAGCCTCTAACATTTTTTCTTTTTTGGTAAGTGTGGGAAATATTATCCTGCTGGGGTTCACTATTTTCGCTCTCAGGCATTTTCGCAGGTTAACGGCTTCGCCCGATCGTCTGCTCCTTTTTGCTTTGATTGTCTATTGCGCTTCGCTTTGTATTTTCCTCACCCTGTCAGCACCCAACTTTGGCACGTATGTTCGCTATCGGGTTGGGTTTTTCCCGCTGTTTATTTTGTTGATCAGTTTAGGACTTCCATTAGAGCGGTGGATTAAGAAGATTACTGGATAGGAAAAAGAAGTCATCTCAGAAATCAGTTTGACATGTCAGCCTGAGCTTGTCGAAGGCTACAAGTTAAACAAAATCGGTTTCGACTGGCTCTCCAAAAGGAGTCCTCCGGACAACCTGACACCGACCAGTATTGTTAAGATGGCTTCTAAATAAAAACGGCAACCATACAGGATGCAGGTTGCCGTGATTAGCTAAAATTTAAATTGACTACTTCGCGTAGGCCACCGAACGCATTTCGCGGATTACCGTAACCTTTATCTGGCCGGGGTACTGCATGTCGCGCTCAATTTTTTGTGAAATGTCAAAACTCAACTGGCTGGCCCGATCATCGGTTACTTTTTCGGCATCCAGAATAACGCGCAGCTCACGGCCAGCCTGAATGGCATAACATTTCTCAACTCCTTCAAAGCTGGTAGCCAGTTCTTCCAATTCGCGCAAGCGCTTGATGTATTGTTCCATCACCTCGCGTCTGGCGCCTGGGCGCGCTCCGCTTAACGCATCACAAGCTTGTACAATGGGCGAGATGGGGCTGGTCATTTCAATTTCATCGTGGTGTGCGCCAATGGCGTTGCACACGATCGGGTGTTCCTTGTACTTCTGTGCTAACTCCATACCGGCAATAGCATGTGGTTTCTCCAGTTCTTCCGGCCACACCTTGCCAATATCGTGTAATAGTCCTGCGCGTTTCGCTTGCTTCACATTCAATCCCAACTCGGCAGCCATGATTGCGCAAAGGTTTGCCACCTCGCGTGAGTGTTGTAACAGGTTTTGTCCGTACGAAGAACGGAAACGCATACGGCCAACCATCTTTACCAGTTCAGGATGCAGGCCGTGAATGCCCAGGTCAATTACGGTACGTTCACCAATCTCTACAATTTCATCTTCAATGTTCTTGGAAGTCTTCGCTACAATTTCTTCAATACGTGCCGGGTGAATGCGTCCGTCCTGCACCAAACGATGCAATGACAAGCGAGCGATTTCCCTGCGTACCGGATCGAAACCTGAAATAATAATGGCTTCGGGTGTATCGTCTACAATAATTTCAACACCGGTTGCGGCTTCAAGTGCGCGAATGTTTCTTCCTTCACGTCCAATGATTTTTCCTTTGATGTCATCGCTCTCAATGTTGAAAACCGACACACAGTTTTCTATGGCATGTTCGGTGGCGGTGCGCTGAATGGTTTCGAGCACAATCTTCTTTGCCTCCTTGGTGGCCGTTAATTTGGCCTGCTCCATAATGTCTTTGATGTAGGAGGAGGCACGGGTTTGCGCCTCATCTTTCAATGATGCCACAAGCTGTTCGCGGGCTTCTTCAGCTGTCAGTTTGGAAATGTTTTCCAGGATCTCAACTTTTTGCTGATTGAACCGATCAAGCTCTTCCTTACGCTTTTTCACCAACTCCAACTGGTGGGCCAGGTTTTGCTGGGTCTCTGTCATGTCGGCTTCTTTGCGCTTAACCTGTTCCAGTTCGCGGTTAATCTGCTGCTCGCGCTGTTTAATTTTCTGCTCGTTGGAGATGATTTGATTCTTCTTGCGGTTGGCTTCTTCCTCAAACTCGGATTTCATTTTGAGGATTTTTTCCTTGGCTTCAAGAAGTTTATCCTTTTTGAGGTTTTCGGCTGCAATTTCAGCTTCTTTCAGTACAAGGTTAGCCCTTGCTTCAGCTTCCTTTTGCTTTCGCTTGTACTTACGCTTATACAACAATGTTCCAAAACCAAGTCCGATTAAGATGGCGCCAATTACACTGGCGGAGATTATAATTACGATGTCAGGCATAACGGGTATCGTTAAAGGTTACCAATACCCGGAAGGATTTAAAACGAGTGCGGTGTTACGGGCTTTAAAGAATGGACTGCGAAACGAGGTAGTTCAGTTGATTCACCTTTTCAAAAACGGTTTGATCAATTTCCTGATGGTTTTCTTCTGATCTCATCTTTTCAACTACGGAATCAAAGGCCACCATAGACAGTAAATCTTGTTTATCGTCAATTCCGAATTGTTCTCTGTAAGACTTTAGTTTTTCATTGATTAACCGGCTTGCTGATCTCACGCGTTCTTCCTCGTGAGCCTTTACCTTCATGGGGTATTCGCGGTCGGCTATTTTAATTCGTATAGATAATTCCTCCATCTAACCTTGCTTACAGTTGTACTATCGGCTTAAATAAGCGATACACTTATCAATTTCCTGTATGTAATCGTCCACTTTCTTTTTCAGCTCCGAAACACTTCCGTCTTCCGGGTTTATACTGTCCACAATTTTAGAGATTTTAATTTGATTTTTAAAATTGACCAATTGCTCATCACGGCTGTGGATGTCCGATTTAAGTTCCTGGTTTTCAGCTTTTAAGGATTTAATTTCGTCTTTAAGTTTTTTGTGCTCATTTACGAGCACCAAAATCTTTCGTTCCAGACCGTTGAGGTTGGTTTTTAACAGTTCCTGGTTCATGCAAAAAGGTTTTCAGGTTTGTTGGCGGGCAGGTGGTTGGCCCACCCGACAACGTTTTATTTATTTTCTTATTACGGCACCTAACTTCTGCTCAAAAGCCTCCATCAGGCGCTGCATAGTTGATTCAATCTCCTCGTCCGTCAGTGTTTTTGATTCATCCTGTAAGGTAAAAGCTAAGGCATAAGCCTTTTTTCCTTCCGGGATTTTCTCCCCCTCATACACATCAAAGGTAATGATTTCCCTGATGAGTCGTTTTTCGGTTGTGTGTACCAGCTTTTGCACTTCTTCGAAACTCACATTCCGGTCAAGCACGAGTGACAAATCTCTTCGTACTTCCGGAAACCTGGGCACTTCCTTAACTACTAACTTAGGGTTTGCCTGTCTGAAAAGCAAGTCGGTATCCAATTCGGCATAAAATACTTCCTGCTTCAGCCCGAAATCACGCTGAAGCGTTGCTTTTACCTTGCCATATTTGCCCACTTGCTGGTTACCACGCTCAAGCTGAACTGCATAATCAAACAACGGATCACTTATGGTGCGTTGCTTAATATCCTGCCAGCCTGCTTTAATCAGTAACTGGTGTATAAATTGCCCCATATCATAAAAGGATACAGGGGTGGATTTGCGTTGCCAGTTTTCTGTCTCCAGATTACCGCTTATATAGAGTGCGAGTCGCTCAGCTTCATGGTAGTTTCCATCAAGACGGTAATAAATTTTACCAAACTCGTACAGCTTCAGGTCCTTCTGTTTGCGGTTGATGTTGTATGCACATACCTCCAGACCGGTGAACAACATGGTTTGTCGCAAAATGCCCTGCTCTTCGCTTAATTTGTTCAGCATCTCAACAGGCTCACCAATAAACGTAAGTTTATGCTTTTGTTGATAAGCCTGGTTGGTTAGTGAATTGGTCCAGATTTCGTAGAAGCCATTGCTTACCAACAATTGGCCCAATGTATTTTTAAATTTATTGATATCTTTTTCAGGGAATTCGGCAATGAAGTCAGATTGGGCAAACGTGCTCAACTCCACATTGTCAAATCCGTAAATGCGCAGCACTTCTTCAATCACATCGGCTTCCTGTACCACATCAACCCGGTAAGGGGGAACTGAAACGGTGAACTGATCTGCTTGTGAATCTGTGATTTCTATATCCAATTGGTTGAGTATGGTTGTTACTTCCTTGCGGGGAATAACCTTTCCGATTAACCGGTTCACATTTTTATCCTTAACCAGAATTTGCTTGTTGCTGATTTTTGAAGGATATATATCAATGATGTCCGAAGAAATTTCTCCGCCTGCCAGCTCTTTAATCAACAAGGCTGCACGTTTCAATGCATATACCGTCAGGTTCGGGTCAGTGCCGCGCTCAAACCGGAAAGAGGCATCGGTTTTTAATCCATGATGCAGCGAAGTCCTTCGCACATAATCCGGAGAGAAATATGCGCTCTCGAGAAATACATGCTTTGTTTTTTCCGTAATGCCTGATTTCGCGCCTCCAAATACTCCTGCCATGCACATGCCTTCTTCGGCATTGCAAATCATCAGATCATTAGCCTGAAGCTTGCGTTCCTTATTGTCCAGCGTAACAAAAGGTGTGTTTTGCGGCAGTGTTTTAACGATTACTTTTTTACCGGAAATCTGATCGGCATCAAAGGCATGTAAGGGCTGACCGGTTTCATGCAATACGTAATTGGTAATGTCAACGATGTTGTTGATAGGAGTAATGCCAATTGCCAGCAGCCTGTTTTTTAACCACTCAGGAGATTCCTTAACTGCGATGTTTGATACGGTTACGCCTGAATACCTCGGACAAGCTTCTGTATTTTCAACCTCAATCGCTATGGGTAGTTTGTTGTTGTCAGTTTTGAAACGATCAACGGATGGCCATTTCACTTCGCGGTTGCATGCGGCTTTTATGTCGCGGGCTACGCCAATGTGCGAGGCGGCATCAGCCCGGTTAGGAGTGAGGCCGATTTCAATAACATAATCAGAAGCAACATGGAAATATTCAGCAGCAGGAGTTCCGTTCGGTAGTGGCGTATTCAACACCATAATGCCTGCATGACTTTCACCAAGCCCGATCTCATCCTCGGCACAAATCATGCCTTCAGATTGCTCGCCCCGTATTTTAGTCGACTTAATAGTAAAAGGTTCTCCCTTGGTTGGATAAAGAGTAGTGCCCGGAACAGCCACCACAACTTTTTGTCCTGCCGTTACATTGGAAGCGCCACACACAATGGGTAAGGGGTTTTCGCCACCCACGTCAACGGTAGTAACCGAGAGTTTATCGGCATTGGGATGTTTGGCACAGGTCAGCACTTCACCAATAACCAAACCGGCCAATCCACCTTTAACAGATGAAAAGTGTTCAACATACTCAACCTCAAGCCCCGTAGAAGTCAGGACTTTGCCAATGTCTTCCGGTGATTCCGTAATGTCGATGTAATCTTTAAGCCAATTGTAGGAAATGGTCATGCGTAATAGTCAGCTTATTCGGGCAAAAATAAGGAAAAGAACCTCATCCCCAACCCCTTATCCTGCAAGGAGAATGGGCTTTTGAGGTTGTTTATTTCTTTAACTGATTCGCGATTTCGCTAAACTTTCTTATTGATTGAAATGCATCTTTTACCCCTTCGTCCGGGGCTACCATAGGTCGCTCCTACGGAGCTTAAAAAGAGATGAATCCTATCGGGCTTGTCAGTTAATCAAACACAGCTCATCACTTCACCAAAACCTTCATATCCTCATCTGAAACCTGTAGCAATCCGGCCTTGGGCAACCTGCGGGTGAGTTCGCGCCAGTTGGGGTCTTTCTTATAAATCTTTTGCAGCATGGCCGATGCTTTCTGAACATCTTTGTTGTTGGCTAATGTGATGGCTGTCCAGTATTGCATTTCCAGGTTATCGGGAAACATCTTCATGGCTTTGCCATATTCATCCATGGCCTGGTGCATTTGATTTTTCTCCACATATAAATCACCTTGATTCATGTGCTCATAGGCGCGGAATACTTTTAACAACCGTGCAATCTCCACGATCGGATCTTTTGAATCGTCTACACGAAGGTCAACCAGTCTGTCATTCCAGGGTTCATCACTTGCCTTTGGTGCCACGACCAGCAGCGCAGCCGATTGTTTACCACGGATGTCGCCACCGGCTTGTTGTGCAGCTTGCAAAACGGCCACCATGCGTTCGGGCAACCGCAAGGATGCATTTTCTTTCCAGGCCTTTTCCATAGCGGGAACCACCTTGTCATTCAACATCATGTTGGCTTGAACAGAAAAATTCTCGCCATTACTGTGGCCTGCCGCATCAATACAACTTTTGCCGGTATGTGTGGCCACCCGCCCTTGTGTATCCAGTATGGCTACTTGCCTGAATTCTTTTCCGGAGTCATCGCTCAGCAACAAATCCAATGCTTCTTGTGGCGACTTCTCTTCTTTCAATAAGTTAAGCCCGCGTATACCAAACGATTTGTTTACAAAAGATTGCGTGGCAATAACACCAACGCCTGCTTCACCCCACGACACTACAGTGCCTACACTGAACCAATTGCTCTGAACGGCTACCGCCATTTCTCCCGTGTTGGCATCGCGTGCTACAATGGAGAAGGTATGTGCAAATGGATCGGTTGGTTTTTGTGCCATGAGTAACGCAGCACAAACGGTAAAGCAAATTGTAAAAATGTATCGCATAATTATTTGTAGTTTTTTTCGCCAGCGTAAATGGGAATGGTTAATAAATTTTCTGGTGGGGGCAGGGGGCAAGAATAAGTTTCATTATAGGCACAATACGGATTGTAGGCTTCATTGAAATCAAGCGTAATCGTGTTAATGCCTTTCGGTTTTTTTACGTCCAGGTAACGACCGGCTCCGTATGTTTCGCGAGTGCTGGTTTCATCGCCAAAAGCAAGAAACAACGTGCCACGGTAGGGGCCCATATCCATTACTTCAAGCATGAGCAACCGTTGATCAACTCCGTCAATCGAAAATTCAGCATGGGCATATTCCATATAGCGTTTGGTTTTTCCATCACTGGTTCCCAGTTCAATCATTTTTTTATTTTCAACAGGAATGATTCGTGCAGTTACCCGGTATTTTTTATCCGGAGGAAAATAGGAGAGACCGGAATAGTCCTCAACCTTTAAGGCAAACGGAGAGTCGGATGCCGTGCGCATAAAGTGATCTTTCTCTTCGCGTTGCTTCAGTATTTTTTGTTCATATGATCCGTCATCTTGTCCAATAAAGGAGTAGACTATAGCAATCACGCCAACAAGCAACACACCCATAATAATCAGATTATTTTTTTTCATAGCACCACACGTTACAACAGTCCTTCATCTGCAAAGCTATAGTATTGCTTTCCGGCCACAATTAAATGGTCAAGCAATTGAATCTCCAGCAGCTTGCCGGCTTCTTTCAATTTGCGGGTAAGGTCAATGTCCTGCTGACTGGGCGTCAGGTTTCCTGATGGATGGTTGTGTGCCACAATAATGCCGCTGGCCAGTTCTTCGAGCGCTGTTTTGAAAATGATTTTCGGATCGGCCACTGTGCCGTGCACACCGCCAAGACTAATCTTGTGTTTCCTGATCACCCGGTTGGCCCGGTTGAGCAAGAGTAACCAAAATTCTTCATGTGGAATGTCCATCAGGTCGCCTTTCAATAATTCGTAGGCATCTTTTGATACCGCAATTTTGGGTCGGTCTGTTGCTCCTGAATCTTTTCTTCTTCTACCAAGTTCCAAGGCGCTTACAATAGCAATGGCTTTTGCCTCGCCAATCCCCTTTATTTTCATGAGGTCTTTTACCGTAAAGCGGGCAAGGTCGTCAAGGTTGTTGCCAGCCTGCTGTAGCATGCTCTTGGCTACGTCTACCGCGCTCATCGAAGCCGTTCCGGTTCCTAACAAGATGGCGATTAGTTCGGCATCGGAAAGGGCTGCGGTGCCCTTGAGCAGTAGCTTTTCGCGTGGGCGGTCTTCCGCAGCCCAGCTTTTAATGTTCAGAAAGGAGCCTTTTTCTTTTTTCACAAGCCTAAAATTAAGGGACTGGCTTACATGGACAAGCAATAAAAAACCCTGACGGTTCGCGTCAGGGTTCTGATTTATAAGGTATGGCTTGAAATTAAGCCAGTTTGTTCACGTATTTAGCCAGGTTCGACTTCTGGTTAGCTGCTTTTTTCCAATGAATGATGTTCTTTTTAGCCAATTTGTCGATCATGGCAGTAGCTTCTTTCAATAAAGCTTCAGCCTCTGATTTTACCGTAGTGGTACGAAGTTTCTTGATAAATGTACGGGTTGTTTTGTGTTGGTAACGGTTTCTTACACGCTTTACCTCGTTTGCCCGGATTCTTTTCTCTGCTGATTTATGATTCGCCATGGTATTCTATCCTTACTTTTTAAGGACTGCAAAGGTAAGCGTATTCAACTTATTTGCAAAGGCTGGATACAATGAAATTCTTACGTAAACCCTTCAAATTGGGCTACTTCTGGGGTATTTCACCAAATTTTACCAAATTCAGCCAATGGGCAGGTATTGGTACAGCATTTATGTGGTGTTGATCGGCTTATTTTTCTGCAGCTGGGGCTTCCATGCCCACAAGCAGATAAACCGGTTGGCCGTGTTCACCCTTCCACCTGAGATGATCGGGTTTTATAAGGTTAATCTGCCTTTCATTACCGAAGCAGCCGTTAATGCCGACCGCAGGAGGTTTGCCGTTGTGGATGAGGCTCCCCGACATTATATCGATATTGATCATTTTGGTGATAGTGCTATTTTCATCATGCCCCGCTACTGGAAGGAGGCTGTCGAGAAATTTGGCGAGGACACCCTGAAGGCTTATGGCATTTTGCCCTGGCACATAAACGTGATGTACTATCGGTTGCGCGATGCCTTTATGGTGAAAGATCCGTCAAGGATTCTAAGCCTTTCGGCAGATTTGGGTCACTACCTGGCGGATGCGCATGTTCCCCTGCACACCACCGAAAATTATAACGGTCAGCTTACCGGACAGGAAGGTATTCATGCGTTTTGGGAATCGCGGTTACCCGAATTGTTTTCAGGTGAGTATGATTTTTTTGTAGGGAAGGCAAGTTACCTCGATAATCCACAACTGGCTGCCTGGAAGATCATTGAAGAAACACACAAATTACTTCCGCTTGTGTTGGAGAAGGAACGCGAACTGACAGAAAGTTTTGGTGAACGAAAATATTCGTTTGAAACAAAAGGGAGGCAGACGGTAAAAGTGTATTCACAGGAGTTTTCAAAAGCGTATCACGAAGCTTTGGGCGGAATGGTGGAACAACAAATGAAAGCTTCCATTAAAGCCATTGGTGATTACTGGTTTACTGCCTGGGTTGATGCAGGGCAACCCGATTTAAAAACTTTGATCAACTACAAACCTACCGAAGCGGAATTGGCGCAGCGCAGAAAAGAGCTGGAGGAATGGAAAGAACAACGGGTGCGGGTGCGTGAGCATGAAGAGGAAATTTAGGTAGCCATTATGCTTTACGTTCAAGCCGCTAGCCACAAGCTCCGAGCTTACATGTGTAAACGATTAAAGCTTGGAACTTGTGGCCAGAAGCTTGAAGCTTTTTATCCCTTAACAGGATAAAACACCTCCGTTACCCACTTGGTCGTATCTTTCTCCATTTCCGGATCAGTGACATACACCTCCCAAGGAGCGCCAATAATCTCTAATTTTTTGAAGTGGATATACTGGTTGATTTGGTTGTGTGTATCCTCAAGCTTGTTGTAATCGCCAAGGTGAATGGCTTTCACAGCGTTGCCACTTGCTATCTGCATTACCGGGAATTTAGCAGGAAGTTTTGCGCCAGCCGGAACAGGTAATGCGCACACCATATCCATTTCTTTTTTTTCTTCATCCCACCGCGGGTACAAACAGAAGGGGGCGCCAGTCATTTCAACTTTTGCTTTTTGTAATGCACCCATTAACTCACCGTACGATTTTCCCATCTGCGCGCTGATGGCATCACCATCTTCAAAACTCATGGTGGTACTGATGCCAATGTAGCTTATCGGGTTTGTTATTTCTTCTGAAATGGTTATGGTGAATTTTGGTTTGGCCTCTGCAATTTCTTTAAGCTTTGAGAAATTATAATCAAACGCCTTATTCATTTCCGAAGGGAACATCGCAACGCCCATCCAACGCATAATTGGATTCATACCGAAGTCTGTATCAAAGCTCATCGTGAGTTTTGTTCCACCTTCAGTTGGTTCAAGTTGATACACTGCTTTGGATGCTTCTTCCGCTTGCATAAAAAACAAATCGCAGGCAACGGATTCATTGGGCTTACTTTCAGTAATCGCCAGCTTCCCTTCTCCGACATCGCTGTTTCCTTTCCATTCATACGATGCTCCTGTTCCGGCTTTCTGTTCACTGTACTTCACTTCCATATTGGGGTCTAAGGTATTCCAATACGACCAGTCAGGCCATCGTTCGAGGTTGTTGATTTCTTCAAACACATACTCAGCCGGGGCGTTAATCACCTCACTTTTGGTGAGTTCAAATTTGCGGGGCAACACAAATCCGATCAGTAATAACAATACGATCAGACCTACTACGAAAAGCAATATTTTTTTAACCATAAAATTGGGGATTGGATAAGAAAGGTAATGAAAATATAAACGGAAATACCCTTGATTATCTGCTTAAAAATTCAATAATTCGGTAAACCAAACCATGCGCCTATGAATGTCTTCACCAATCCCAATCAGCTCCATGTTAATTACGGATTAAAGGTTGCCGCAGGGCTGATTGCGTACTTTCTGATTATGAAATTTGCCGGTCTGCTGAACGTAGTGGAGCTGCGCCTGCTTAACCTGTTCATTCTGGTGGCCGGTATTTATATGGCACTAAAAAAATTCCAGCATTCACACGGTGAACATATAAACTACTTCCGGGCCTTGATTACCGGTGTGGCTACGGGGGCCATCGCCTCCCTGGTGTTTGCCGCTTTCCTGTTTCTGTATGTGCAGTTTCTTGATCAGGGTTTCATGCAATACATCATCGATAATGAGCCTATGGGTCGGTTCCTGAATCCCTACATTGTATCTTTTATTGTTGCACTTGAAGGGGTATTCAGCGGGTTACTCGTAACGTTTGTGTTAATTAATTACATCAATACCGATGAGCCCAACGAAGGTTGAGTCCGAAACAATTTTAATTATAGAAAACCTGCCACCGATGGGCAGGTTTTTTTACTTTTAGCCACTTGAAAAACCGGCTATGCGCTACAAAAAAATCAACAGTGAACTTTTTAAGTTAAACCGTAAGCGACTGATCAAAGAATTGAAGCCCGGATCGGTTGCTGTGTTTAATGCCAACGACATCATGCCTACCAATGCCGATGGCACCATGCGCTTCAGGCAAAACAGTGATTTGTTTTACCTTACCGGGGTTGATCAAGAAGAGACAATACTGGTATTGTGCCCGGATTATCCGGATAAAAAACTGCGCGAAGTGTTGTTCGTTCGCGAAACCAACGAACAGATAGCCACTTGGGAGGGACACAAATTAACGAGAGAAGAGGCGCGTGAAGTAACGGGAATTGAAACCATTTTATGGACATCGGATTTTCAGCGCATATTCAACACCATGATGGTGATGGGCGGAGTGGAGCAGGTTTACCTGAATACCAACGAACACTACCGGGCTGATGTGCTGGTTGAAAGTCGTGATTCACGATTTATAAAATGGTGTAAGGAAAAATACCCCTTACATCACTATACACGCGTTGCTCCGCTTATGTCAAAGTTGAGAGCGGTGAAATCACGCTATGAACTGGAACAGATGCAGGAAGCTTGCAACATTACGGAAAAGGCTTTCAGACGCATTTTGAAATTTGTGAAACCGGGTGTGAAGGAATACGAAATTGAGGCTGAGTTTGTACATGAATTTGTGCGAAATGGGTCACGTGGTTTTGCCTATGAGCCGATCATTGCTTCCGGTGCAAATTCCTGTGTGTTGCATTATATCGAGAACAATAAAGTTTGCAAATCAGGTGATGTGTTGCTGTTGGATGTTGGCGCGGAATACGCCAACTACAATGCCGATATGACGCGCACCATTCCGGTTAGCGGAAAATTCACCAAGCGCCAAAAAGATGTTTACAATGCCGTGCTTCGCGTAAAGCGTGCTGCTTACAAATTGCTGCGGCCCGGAACGGTTTACTTCGACTACCACAAGGAGGTTCAAAAGGTAATGGAAAGTGAGTTGTTGAAACTGAAACTTATTGATAAAACCGACATCAAAAATCAAAAGTCGGAACGACCAGTGGTGATGAAATACTTCATGCACGGCACCGGCCATCACTTGGGACTTGATGTACACGACACCGGCAACATGTTTGACAAGATGAAAGAAGGTATGGTGTGGACGGTAGAGCCCGGTATCTACATCAAGGAAGAAGGATTGGGTATCCGGTTAGAGAATAATGTGGTAATAACCAAGAGCGGTGTGAACGACTTGATGAAGCATATTCCGATAGAAGCGGAAGAGATTGAAGACCTGATGAATTCGAAATAGCATGATCCGTAAATCCATACTTGCATTTTTATGCATAAGCTTGACCGCTTTGTTGGCACAGGCCCATGAGTTTTGGATGCAGCCGGATAAGTTCAGGTATGCCATAGGTGAAACTGCGCGACTGAATTTTATGGTGGGTGAAAATTTTGTGGGCGAGCGCTGGAAACTTAATCCGCAACGTTTTCTCCGGTTGGATCATCATGCAGCCAACTACACTGAGGGTTTGATGGAACAATTGAATACCGGAGAGGGAAACAACGCGGAGGTAAAACTGACAAAGGCAGGCTCCCATCTTTTTGTCATGCAATCCACCAATGCCTTTATTGAACTGGAGGGCGAAAAATTCAACGACTACCTGAAGGAGGATGGCCTGGAAGACGTGCTGGCGTTCCGGCAGAAAAATAACCAGATGGATAGAGCCGGAAAGGAATTTTATGCGCGCTGTACCAAGTTGTTGCTGCAGGCCGGACCGAATTCAGACGATACCTATAATAAGGTAGTTGGAATGCCTCTTGAAATTGTTCCCATGAATGATCCATATCGCGCCAAAACGGGCGATCACCTTTCCTTTAAGGTATTGTTTGAAGGTAAACCTTTATCTTTTACCATGGTGAAGGTGTGGAATCGTAAGGATGGCACAACGTTCATGCAAAACATCTACACCAAGAAGGATGGTACAATTGACACGCGATTGAGCAATACCGGTTCGTGGATGGTGAGTTGTGTGAAGATGGTTCCTTCGCGCGAGGATGGAGCTGACTGGCAGAGTTATTGGGCGAGTTATGTTTTTGGATACTAACAAATAGAGACTACAAGTATGAGGTGGTGTATTATTGTTATGCTTTCTGTGTTAGCTGTCAACTCTTCTTTATCACAAAGTAAAAGGAAAATGTACTTTGATGAAAATGATAGACCCCTTCAAAGTGCTGATGGGTGTTATTATTATAACTCCATCAAAAAAGGTAAGGCTAGTTTAGGTATTGATACATTATTGACGATTTATTGTGACTCTAAGCGCTTAAGAACTATAGAAGCGATCAATGAAAATGGTGTGCGAAATGGATCCTATATAAAGTTTAATGAGCAAGGGGAGCAAATTGTTACAGGTAATTTCGAAGTGGGTAAACCTGTACTAATTAACCAATGGTATCGAAAAGGAGAGCCTAAGAGTGTTGAGCGTTACCAGGAAGAGAGAAAGTTTATTGAACAATACTGGGATTCTCTTGGAAACCAACTTGTGAAAGATGGGAATGGACATTGCAACTGTGCACTGAGCTCTTACTATGATGTTGATGCGGCTATCCAGAAGGGTAAAGTTGTAAATGGTTTACCTGATTCCCTTTGGCTTGGCTATAAAAAGAGTGGCCGATTGTACTTTGAGGAAAATTATAAGTCAGGTGAACTTGTAAGTGGAATAAGTTTTGATGATCTGGGAAACATGTACGAATACACTGAGCTTTGGAAAAAGGCTGAACCTGTTGGAGGTGATAAATCTTTTTATAATCATGTTGCCTCCATCATGGTTTATCCTAAATCTGCAAGACGCATGGGTATTGAAGGTCTTGTATTTGTTGAGTTTATAGTTGAGAAGGATGGAACCTTGACTAACGTACGTTGTATAAAAGGCATTGGAGAAGGATGTGATGAAGAAGCTGTAAAGGCTGTTGAGTCAGCTCCAAATTGGAGTCCTAGCTTAAAACGTGGTCAAAAAGTAAGAACCAGATATGTGGTGCCCATTACGTTCAAATTAGGTTAAATGATTTTTTGTTATGAGTAACTCCATTCATTCCGATAAAGCCCCCGATCCTGTAGGTCTCTACCCCCATGCACGGAAGGTGGGTAACCTGTTGTTCCTTTCTGGAGTCGGGCCACGGAAAAAGGGCTCAAAAGAAATCCCCGGTGTATCGCTTGATGAATCAGGCAACATTGTTTCTTATGATATAGCCGAACAGTGCCATTCGGTTTTTCAAAATGTGCGGTTTATACTGGAGGCCTCCGGCTCACGATGGGAGAACCTGGTAGATGTAACCGTGTTTCTCACCAACATGAAAGAGGATTTCAAAACCTTCAATACAATCTATGCCGAATACTTTAAAGACAACCAACCTTGCCGCACTACCGTGGAGGTAAATGCGCTACCTACCCCCATAGCTATAGAATTGAAGTGCATAGCTGTTGTTGACCCCGTTCAATAACCCCCAAAACAGTCACTTTACGGACAATTACGCCATTTCAACCGTTTTCGGTAAACAAGAATGGCTGAAACTGAGTTAATTACATAAGATTAACGAACAACCCCACTGTTCATGAAAACTTTTAATAGCGAAGTACCACAGTTTGATTTGCTGCGTGTAGTTGTATGGAGTTCACTGATTGGTTATGCCGTTACGGCCGTGATGTGGACAGGTGTAAATGTGTTACGCCTGATTTTTTAAACTACACGGAGAAGCTTTCTCCGCAGCCGCAGGTTCGCGAGGCATTCGGATTGATGAACTGAAATCCCTTTCCGTTCAAGCCATCTGAAAAATCCAGCGTAGTACCCAACAGGTACAATAAACTCTTTTTGTCTACCAGAATTTTTACGCCCTTATCTTCAAAAACCTGATCGGCAGGTTGAATGCTTTCATCGAAGTTCAGGTCATACATCAAACCGGAACAGCCGCCCCCTTTAACCGAAACACGAATATTCGGATCGGTTGTTTTTCCTTCCTTCGTACGAAGTTCAACTATCTTTTCTTTTGCTTTATCGGTAACACTGATCATACTGCTTGCTTTTAAGACATTGGATTTAACACAACACTAAAAACGGTAATGGTGTTCATATCGCGGCCATAATATAATTTTTGAAGGGCATCCGTAATATTTCCGGCCCGGAAGTAAGAGGTGTGCAATTCCTTATCGCCTTTGGCTACCCACTGAATGGTGTAACTGTTTTCCTTCTCCTTATAATTCTGCACATAGGCGTGTATTTTCTTCAGGGCATCCAGCTTGTCGGTGCCGGTTACGGAATGGAACAAAAACGACTGATTATGCCGTGGGTTTACCGTAATCAGATCCAGCCGAACCTTGCCATCAATGCTTGAATACTCAAACACCAGATCGGCTGAGCGCAAGCCCAGGTAATTCTTGATTTCATCCTGCAGGCGCGCTGCTTCAACATGTATTCCGCTGGTGGTTTCCATTATCGTTTTTAGGCTAACATTGTCAAAAACTTTCCAAAACGCTGAAAAGTTTCTCACTTTCGCATCAAAGTTAACAATTATGGAAAAACTCGAGCATATCGGCATTGCGGTAAAGAATCTGGCGGAAGCCAATGCCCTGTTTGCCCGGCTGCTGGGGAAGGAATACTATAAGATAGAAACGGTCGAATCCGAAGGGGTTCGCACTTCTTTTTTTGAACTCAATGGAGTGAAAATTGAATTATTGGAAGCCACCCGCCCCGATTCTCCCATTGCAAAATATATTGAAAAACGTGGTGAAGGCATTCACCACCTGGCGTTTGAAGTAGCGGATATTCGCAAAAGCATGGAAGATTACAGGCGGGATGGTTTTGAATTGATCAATCCCGAACCAAAAAAGGGAGCAGACAACAAGGAAATTTGTTTTCTGCACCCCAAATCAACGAACGGAGTTTTGGTAGAACTCTGTCAGGATATTACCGGCTCTTAGGATAATTCGGTACGTCCTTTTTGCCATACTGGATGGCATTGTAGTACCGTTGCTTTTGTTTGCCCAGTTTAGTTTCATAATACGGTCGGGGCACCGTGGAACAGGATGCGAATACGATTAAAGCCAAGCCAAGCCACGCCAACATTTTTTTCATAATTGTGCTTTCTGGTTGTGCATAGATACCGGGTGGTGTGGAATAAAATCCTTGAAATCGGGTTATAATCTTACTTTTGTGGGGCGAAGCGTTTGCCTAAACGCTGAATGAACGGTTACAACAGTTAAAACACATGAGTGAAAAGCGATTGGAAATCAATGAGTTGGGTGAATTTGGTCTGATCGACCGGATTGCCAGTCAGGTGTCTCTTCAAAACCCATCTTCTATAAAAGGAATTGGTGATGACGCAGCCGTTATTGATGCCGGCAACGATTTTGTACTGGTGTCAACCGATTTGTTGGCGGAAGGTGTTCATTTTGATCTGGCTTTTACTCCGCTTCAGCACTTGGGCCACAAGGCAGTTTCGGTAAATGTTTCCGACATCGCAGCGATGAATGGAAAAGCCGAGCAGATCGTTGTTTCGATTGCGTTGAGTAATCGTTTTTCTGTTGAAGCGGTTGATGCCTTGTACGAAGGTATTCGTGCCGCTTGCGCACAATATAAAGTTGATTTGGTTGGTGGTGATACAACGGCTTCGCGGGCAGGGTTGATCATTTCCATTACGGCCATTGGTCGGGTGGCAAAAGATAAAGTGGCCTATCGGTCGGGTGCGAAAGCGAATGATATTATTTGTGTTACCGGAGATTTGGGAGCGGCCTATGCCGGGCTTCAGATTCTGGAACGGGAAAAGGAAATATACCTGTCAAACCCCGATATGCAACCGGGGCTGGAAAAGTATGAATACATTGTTGGCCGGCAACTGAGGCCTATTGCCCGTACCGATATTGTTTTTGAATTGGAAGAATTGGGCATTAAACCCACTTCCATGATTGATATTTCCGATGGACTCGCTTCGGAGTTATTTCACCTTGGTAAAAATTCCAATGTAGGTACACGCATTTTTGAAGATAAGATTCCGATTGATCAGGTTACATTCGAAACTACTGCGATGGAGTTTAAGATTGATCCGATAACCTGCGCACTAAATGGGGGTGAAGATTATGAGTTGCTGTTCACCATTCCCCAACAGGAATTTGAAAAGGTTAAAAACCATGCGGATATCCACATGATTGGATATGTTCACGAGAAACCGAACGAGCACGTTATGGTAACCAAGCAAGGCAATGTAGTGCCGTTACGGGCACAGGGTTGGGATCATTTCAAACCTTCCGTTTGATTGGGCGGTGGAAGCGGTAACCGGATGGTAAATTCTGTTCCGGTGTTTTCATGACTTTCAATGTGCAGTGAACCGCTGTTAAGCTGAACAAAGTTTTTACAGAGGACTAGTCCCAGTCCGGTGCCTTTTTCATTGGCGGTTCCTACCTTCAGTGCGGTTTGTTCATCGGCCATAAGCTTTTCAATATACTGTTTGCTCATGCCAATGCCTTCATCGGTAATTTTAATAATGGCGTGAAGGTGGTTGGATGTGGCCTGTATCTTGACCAATTTTCCTTCTGTTGTAAATTTCAGCGCATTCGAAACAACATTTCGCAGGGCAACGTACAGCATGTTTTCATCACCGTATACACTGATCTCTTCATGTATGGAAAGCTCAAAGTTGATTCGCTTCTTTTCTGCTGTTAATTCATATAGTGAATGAATTTTTTGAAGTACTTCTGTGAGCGAAAAAATTGAAGGGGTATAGGTGATGGTACCGGTTTGAGACATTGACCAGAACAAGGTGTTGTCAATCAGGTCAAGCGAACTGCTTACGGAATTGCGTATGCTTTTGGCGTGCTTCTTAATTGCTTCTTTAGGCAACGCTTCAACGTTCTCAATAATAATTGATAGAAATCCTTTTAACGTGGTGAGTGGTGAGCGGAGATCATGTGAGAGAATAGAGAAAATCAAATCCTTTTTTTGATTCAATACCTGCAGTTCTTCGCGCGATTTTTCGATTTCTGCTGTTCGCTCTTTTAATAATTTCTCCAGACGCTCCTTGTCGCGCCTGGCTTTTGCAGCGTAGGCCTTAATGCCGGAAAAAGTAACAAGGGCAACCGCAATGATTGAAAACGTGATGAACCACCAGGATAACCAGAAAGGGTAAGTAATTTCAATTTCAATGGAATCTGACTCGGTAACTTCGCCTCTGAATTTTGTGCGGATTTGAAGTGTATACTTGCCTGGTTTTAAATTGTTGTAGGTTATCGTGTTCGACTGACTGATATTCCATTGTGTATCATGTTTCTGCAGCGTGTATTCAGTTACATGTGTAGGGGGTTGCTGGTAATTGGGTACAAGTATGTTGAACGAAACCTGATTTTGGTTGTGCGTAAGTTTTAATGATGAAGCCTGTCGGAGATTTATGTGGAACGCATGTTGCGTGTCTTTAAGTCCGTATGCGTTCAAAATTACAGGCTTTACCAATGCATAGCCTGTTGTGATTTTTTTTGGATCAAAGATGTTCAGGCCATTAATTCCACCAAATACGATTTCATGATTTCGGGTTTTCAGGTATGCCAGGCGGTTAAATTCGAGATCTTGCACACCCTCACTAACGGCAAATTGTGTAACAGTACGGCTTTCTCTTTCAAACTTTAAAATTCCCTGGTTGGTGCTAATCCACACATTATTATCTTCGTCCGGAATGCTGGCGTAAATGGTGTTGGTATTAAGTTCAGGGATGTCAATTCGTTTAATGGCTTCTTCCGGAGTGTTTAACTTATCCATGTCAAGCTGCCATAAGCCAGAGTTGAATGTGCCAATCCATAGTTTATTATCAATCTCTTCCATCGACAACACCATAAAATAGGAACCATCCGGGCGTACCGGATTTTTTTCAATGGGATAATAGGTAAATGTTAAATCATCATTTACGAGCGAAACGCCTCCCTGAACGCCTACCCAAATTCTTTCCTCGTCATCCAGATAAAGAGCGGTAGCATTGATGGCGCGTTTTTGCGGATCACTTGAAAAATTACTGTATTTGGCAATTTGTTTGGTTGTCAGATCAAAAACGAATAGAGACCCTGTAGCAAGTATGTATAGTTTTTGACTACGCTGCATAATTTGCCGGGTCATTTTATTTGAAAACTCATCTTGCAAGGGTTTATACCATGAAAAGGTATAGTTCATTTTATCCATCGCCACAAGGCCAACGGATGAGGCAATGAGTATTGTGTTTGCATCCAGATCGTGGAAGTACATGGGCACGCAGGGCTTTTCCACTCCCGGAAGTTTTATCCGGTGCCGGATAACGGTGGACGTTTTTCGGTTAACCTGGTTTACAAATCCACCATCTGTGCCAATTAATAAGTCGCCATTGTCTGCTTCATAAATCCCACGTACCATCTTATCGGATAGTGAGTTGATGTCAAGCGGATCATTTGTGATGTGCTGAAATTTTATTTTTGTGGGATCGTATTTATTAAGTGCTCCCGTGGCCCCAATCCAGATGATTCCGGTTTTGTCTTCGAAAATGGAGGTACAATTGTCACCGCTTAAAGAAGAGGAAGAAAGCGGATTACGAACAGCAGGTAAAAACCTGTCCGCTGTCGCACTGTATACTGCTAAGCCACCCGACTTGGTTAAAATCCACACCAATTGATTTTGATCTATAAAGATGTTATTGATCCGGTTATAGAAAGGACTTGTATCAGGGGCAAAGTATTTGATGAATTGTTTATTATTCAGATCATAAATGAGAGCCCCTTGCTTTTCTGTGCCAAGATAAAGTCTGTTCTTGTTGTCAATTTCTATGGCCGTAACGCGACCATAAACAGTAAATTCAGTGTTTGGCCACGTTAGATATAAGGAGTCGACCACTTTCTTTTCTTTCAAGAAAAATACTTTACGCAAATCACCAACCAGCAGTTGATCATTATGTACAATCAATGATGTTGCTGTATTCGTATTAACGAGCGGGTCTGTGAATTTCTTCAGCGTATCATTTTCAAGGTAGAAAAGTCCACTGTTGAAAGTGGTTGTCCACACCATGCCATCAGGCATTTGCGCCAGTTCATTTACAATCGGTAATCCATCGCGGGCGGGTAGTTTACGTAGTGCGTTTGTATGGTAGCTGTATTCCACTATGCCATAGTTGCGGGTTGCAATCAGCAACCGTCTTTTAATCGGATCGTAGAAAAGCCTGTTGATTTCTCGTCCACCAATCGACCCGGAATCGGGCAGGTTGGCGTAACGGGTAAAGGTCAGGCCATCATATTGAAAGAGTCCATCAGCCGCGACCCAAATGGTACCTTCCGGATCCTGAAGTATATCAACAATTTCTGAAGAACGAATGGTGCCCGGAATAGTGAGTTGTTCAAATACGAGCTGTTCAGGCAAAGCCTGTGTGAATGCGATGCCCGGCAAAAGCAGCGAGAGAAACAGAGCTATGGAATATCGGTTTAGGCGCATTCAATCTTCCGGATAGGGAATAAAAACAAAATTGGTGAACTCCTTGTCCACCACAAACAAGCAACAAAATTCGTCTGGATCTCTATAGGCTGCTTTAAATGCTTCCTGTTTATCTTCATCAATCAACCCGCGTTGCACAAACTCATCCATATAACTGATGTAATAATTCCATTGCAGGTCGGCAAGGTGCTTATCAATAAGGAGCTGACCGACAGGTTGTGGTTCCTTGCACACCGGAAAAACCGGGTATTCTGAAAACCCACGCTTGCGTACCTGGTAAGATGCTTCTTTTATTGAATCAGCAACTTTTACAAAATCCTGCGAAATTGTACCTAAATATTTCCCACTTAACTCCGGATCGTTGTGCATTGTTATAAAAAATGAGCCACTAAAATAATATGTTGGTGTGGTTCTCTGTCCTCAAGGTAAGAATTCCCTATTTTCGAACATAAACCCATTGAAATGAGATCAATTATACTGTTTTTGATGGCAGCCCTATGCCTGTCGGTGTATGGCCAGCCCTCCACAGAGGCTGAAATTCAAGCTTCTTTCGAAGCCCGTAAAAAACTGGCCGAACAATCTATTTTAAAGAATTATCCCATACGCAATATCGGGCCAACGGTGCAAGGTGGCCGCATTGTTGATATTGAAGTAAACTTGAAAAATACGCATGAGTATTACCTCGGTTTTGCTTCAGGTGGAATTTTCAAGACAGAAAACAACGGCATCACCTTTAATCCTGTTTTTGATGAAGTGGATGCGATGGGTATCGGTGATTTTGCGCTGTCGCAATCCGATCCAAAAATTTTATATGTGGGCACGGGTGAAAAAAACAGCAGCCGTTCCAGCTATGCCGGCAGTGGTATGTACAAAAGTGCAGATGGTGGAAAAACCTGGCAACACATTGGCCTTACCGGAACACAACACATCAGTCGTGTACTCATTCATCCGCAGGATAACAACACGGTTTGGGTGGCAGCGATTGGTGCGTTGTATTCTAAAAACAATGAGCGTGGTGTTTTCAAAACAACCGATGGTGGAAAAACCTGGAAAAAAACACTTTTTGTAAACGACAGTACCGGTATCATTGATTTGGTCATCAACCCAACAAACTCAAACCAATTGTTGGCGTCATCGTGGGATCGTTCGCGTAAAGCCTGGGATTTTAAAGAAGGCGGTGAAGGCTCATCCATTTATAAATCGGATGATGGCGGTGAAACCTGGTATAAGTCGGTGGCCGGATTTCCACAAGGCGCACAAGTGGGCCGTATCGGGTTGGATGTTTCCGCTGCAAATCCTGCAGTGGTGTATGCCATTCTGGATAACCAAGGGGAAGTGCCTCAAACCGATCAGCCTGCTAATGATTCAGGTTTAAAATCGGATGCATTTAAAAACATGACCAAAGAGGCTTTTTCGAAACTGGATGATAAAAAGCTGGATGAATTTTTACGCAACAATCGCTTTCCACAAAAGTATGATGCGAAGAGAGTGAAGAAAGAAGTGAGTGATGGGAAATATTTACCGGTAGCTTTGTATGAGTACCTGGGTGGAGATGCAAATGCCAATCTATTTAACAAAAAAATTATTGGAGCAGAAGTTTATCGTTCGGATGATCATGGGTCTACCTGGAAAAAGATGAACAGCTATGATTTAGATGGCGTGTTCTTTACATACGGTTATTACTTCGCAGAAATGCGGGTTGATCCATCCAATGCTGATAAAGTGTATATCTATGGTGTGCCGTTGTTGAAATCAAATGATGGTGGTGTTACCTGGAATCATTTGGATACCCTGCGCGGTGAGCAAAACATCCATGTGGATCATCATGCATTATGGGTGAATCCCACCAACGGCAAGCACATGCTACTGGGTAATGATGGTGGTTTGTATGTTAGCTACGATGAGGGCGCATATTGGCAACACATAAATAATATGCCAGTAGGTCAGTTTTATACCGTGAATGTAGATATGGAAACCCCGTATAATGTGTATGGCGGATTACAGGACAATGGTGTGCTGAAGGGCTCGTCCCGTTCTGTGCCGAATGTAAGTAAGCATTGGGAACGAATTGGTGGGGGTGATGGCATGTATGTGGCAGCCGATCCACGCAACAGCAGGTTGGTGTATTGGGGTTTTCAGTTTGGCAATTATTTCCGTGTTGAACCCGGTAAACCCGGTGCGCGCATTACTCCGCGTAACGATGTGGGTGAAGCTGCCTACCGTTGGAACTGGTGCACGCCTTTGCAGTTAAGCAAACACAATCCGGATATTGTGTACATGGCAGCACAAAAAGTATTCCGGAGTTTAAATAAGGGTGAGAGTTGGGAGAGCATCAGCGATGATCTTACTAAAAATTTAAAGCAAGGTGATGTACCTTTCTCCACCATCAGTGCGTTGGAAGAATCTCCGCTAAAATTCGGATTGCTGTATGCCGGTACCGATGATGGAAACCTGTGGGTGACTAAAAACGGTGGAGGCAGTTGGGATAAAATTGTTTCCGGATTGCCACAGAACAGATGGGTGAGTTCCATCTCACCTTCGCCACACGATGAAGCAACCGTTTTTGTGTCGCTTAATGGTTATCGTAACGATGATTTCAAGACCTACCTCTTCATGAGTACAGATTATGGAAAAACCTGGAAAAGTGTAAAAGGAAACCTGCCTGAGTCGGTGGCCAACGTAATTGTGCAGGATCCGGTTCAACCAAACTTGTTGTATTGCGGATTAGATAACGGAACATACATGAGCCTGGATAAGGGCAATACATGGCACTACTTTAATGGTTTTTTGAACGTAGCCTCTTATGATATGATGGTGCATCCGCGTGATCATGAATTGGTAGTGGGCACACATGGGCGCAGTATTTTTGTCGCAGATGTTAAACCGCTTCAATCATTGAAAGATGCGGGTAAAGCCATTATGGCGTTTGCACCACAAAGTATTCGCCACAGCGAACGTTGGGGGCAAAAGCAATATCCGTGGGCAGAAGCCAATGAACCAAAAGTGAATGTGTTGTATTATGTAGGAAAAGCAGCGCCTACAGTTGCTGTAGAAATATACGATGAAAAGAAAAATCTCGTGCGTAAGCTTACCACATCAGGTTCAGCAGGATTTCAAAATTTTACCTGGGATGTAAAAGTAAACGAAGCGGTTGCTGCCCCTGCAAAGGGTAAATCAAAAGCTCCTGCTTCAACGGACTCACCTTTGAAGTATGCCGGCAAAGGAAAGTATACGATCAAGTTTGTGAATGGTAGTGATAACAGCGAGGTTGTGGTGGAAATTAAATAGATTCAGGAGTGTCTAAAAACCCGGAAATGATTTTACCGCAGAGGTTCGCAGAGAAAATACACGCAAAGGACGTTGAGAATAATTCTTTTTAACGCTCTGCGGATCTCTGCGCCTTCTTTGCGCTCTCAGCGGTTTCAAATATCCGGTTTTTAATGATGTCCTTTATTTGAATAAACATGGAGTACACAGTGTATAACAGCTCTGTGTACTCCGTGGAACCTTTGTGATCTCCGTGGTTAAACTTTTCCGCGCTAAGCTTACCGCAACTCCTTCAATATCTCCTCAATTGCCCGATCTAATTGCGGATCACGTTTCTCCAACCTGTTTTTAAAATCCATGGGCACAAAAATATCCGGAGCCACGCCTTCCTGTTCAATATTTTTTCCGTCAAGTGTGTAGCAACCCCATGCGGGTAACCGATAAAACGATCCATCCACCAGCCCTTTACCAGAAGTGAAAATAATCCACCGGTACGTTTCAGTGCCAATTACTTTACCCAGCCCAAGCTGTTTGAAGCCAGCTGCAGTCATTTCGGCATCGCTTAGTGATTGTTCGTTGATTAATAATACGATGGGTTTACCGGCAGGGGTGAAGTTGGGTTGTGAGGTTAACTTGCCTTCGCGGTATTTCCATTGCAAGTACGGCCGCTGACTTAAAAACTGCAGCACGTTATCATGAACGTTACCACCGGTGTTGTAGCGCAAATCCAGAATCAACGCATCGCGGTGGTAGGCTTCTGAGGTCATATCGATTAAAAACTTGTTTAGCTCACCCTGCCCCATGTTCTTCATGTAGGCATAGGCAATGCGCTTGTTACTTTTCTCGTCTACAATACGCTGGTTGTTTGCGATCCACTCATCGTACAATAAATCGTTTACTTCAAAATATCCTTGCGGCTGAATTTTTACGGTATGCTCGTTGCTTCCGCGTTTAAACGTTAGGCTTATTTCCGGGTCAAACGAAGGCTTTACGAAATATTGCTCCCGGTTTTTAGCAGGATCAGCCGGTTCGCCATTTACTTTTGTCAGCACATCGCCCGGCAAAATGGTAATCCCTTTTTTATCAGCCGAACTATAGCGAACGATGGAGGAAACGGTGTATGGCTTTTGTTCATCAAAAAGAATTCCGGTTGCCAGGGTGCGTGTCGAATAAAATGTTTTTTCCTCATCACCTGATGAATTAAAACCGGTGTGCGATGAGTTCAACTCACCCAACAAGTCGGTGATGAGTACACGCAGGTCGGAGCGTGTGCGCACATGGGGGAGAAACGCAGCGTATTGATCACGCTTGGCATCCCAATCAAGCCCGTGAAAGGTTTCGTTGTAAAAGTTTTCTTTTACATTGGCCCATGTTTCCATGAACATCTGGGTGAATTCATCTTTCAGGTTTCTTCTGAAGGTATAGTTGATGTCGATTTTTTCTGTCTTCTTGGATTCCAGGTTGAGGGTGTGGATATTGCCGCCAACCAGTGTATAAAACTTATCGCTCGATTTTACAATAAAAGCTGATCCTGTTGTGGCGCCATCAATCTTTTCGGTTTTGGTTCGTTCAAATTTCTCGTAGGTGGTCAGCCACAACATGTAGCGACTTTCGCTGTGGTTTGATGGATAGATAACCCAGGTTTTTTCATCTTTCTGAAATACCACGGGGTTGCCTTGTGTACCAAAATTCGGACTCACTAATTCTACACGATCCAGAATGTTTTCAAGGTCAATCGTATACGTTTTGATTGCTGGTATAGCGGGTTTAGATTCTTCCTTTTTGCCTTTGCTTTTCGTGTCTTCTTTTTTGGGTTCTTCTTTAGGCTTTTCTTCAAATAGTTTAACGTATTGGTCTGACTTGAAATCATCAGCAAATTTTTCCAACGCCACACGGTACACACGGCCATCGCTTAGTCCGTAAGGGTATGCCGGACGGTACCGGTTGGAGGTGAAGTAAATGTACTTGCCATCAGGCGACCAATAGGGTGAGCGTTCGGTTATACCGGTTTGCGTGAGGTTAACAATTCTTTTGTCGAGCAGGTGGTACAGAAAAATATCTTCTTCAAAATTCCGCTTGGCGGTGAAAAGTATATATTCGCCATTGGGAGAGAAAGAAGGTGTTGAGTTTTGAAAACCCCACAACTCTTCGCGCACTACCGTTTCACTTTGTAAGGTTTTTAAATCGATAACGCGCACTTCATTTCGGCCGCTCAGGTAAACGCCTTTGGTACGATCGGCATTCAGGGTAATGTCGCGGTTGTTTTGTGCATCGTTGGTGAGTTGTTTTTCTTTTCCGGTTCCATCCGCAGCAATCGTATACCAGTTGGTGAAACCATTTAATGAGGTTTGTGCATACAATAGTGTTTTGTTATCGGTCAGCCATTTTACTTCCAACACACGACCAAGTGGATGCGTGCTGATTTGCTGTACAATTTTTCCTTTGATGTCGGATACAAACAATTCGCCCCGTGAAGCAAAGGCAATCTTCTTTCCGTCTTCCGACACATCGAAATAGCCGATACGGTCTTTAACGTCAAAGTCTTTTTCTTTTTCGGCTGTGGTGTTCAGGATTGCTTGAATATTTACTTTCTGTGTAGTGTTTGTTTTTGGATCGTAGGAATAAATCTGAAAATCTTTTTCAAACACCACCAGGCTTCCATCGGCACTTACTACCAGGTAGCGAATGGAAGTAGGGAAGGTGGTAAGCGCTGTTTTCTTTCCATCTTTAAAGGTGTAGAGGTTGTATTCTCCGTTGCCTTCATCAGAAACAAAGAAGATGTTTCCATTCTTGTCGATGGATGGCCACATGTCTTTACCATTGTAGTCGGTGTATTTTTTAAAGGTGTTGGTGCTGGCATTCCACGATTGGATATCCGGATTGTATGCACCTTTGTAGCCTTTTCGATACGCTTGATTTTTACTTTCCCAGGTTTCGCTGAAAAACAATTCACCGTTGGGATGTTCGGCCAGGTTGTGCACGGTGTGGAAGTAGTGATCGAACAACCGCACCGGTGTGCCACCGTTTACCGAAATCTTGTAACCTGAAAAGCGACTGTAACGCGATGAGGTGAAGTAGATGGTCTTTGAATCCCAACTCCAGTTATCGACATGATCGAATGCTTCATGAAATGTGAGTTGTTTGATTTCACCACCTGTTGCCGGAATGATGTACACATCCTGGTTTCCGTTTTCCGATCCGGTAAAGGCTATCCATTTTCCATCCGGTGAGAATTTGGCGCGTGTTTCTTCCCCTTGCATGGCGGTGAGGCGTAAGGCGGATCCGCCCTGTGCGGGCACCTTCCACAAGTCACCATCAAAGGTGAATACAATGGATTGCCCATCCGGACTGACACACGGAAAGGAAGAAAAATACAAGTCGGTTGATTGTGCATTTGCCAACAGCGAGATGCAGATGGATAAAAGGAGGGTTAGATGTCTTTTCATAGTATTATGTTTCTTGTTCCAGCCAGTTTTTTGAGAACGCCTGAAGTTGTGGATAAAAGATAGAAAACTCCTGAGTGAAATCTTCATAATTTTTTTTGAGGTCATCTACCGCCAGTTCCATTTTCGATTCATGTTTCGAGCGCCTGGCCATGCCCGAAAGCGCACGATCAATACCTTCCAACCGGGCATAGTTTACCAGCCAGTTTCCCTTGGTCATATACGGAAGCATGTACTTTACCCCTTCGGGCAAAATGGGATGAAAGCCTTCAAGGATGCGGTAACTCCGTTCGGCAAAGTCGGGGAGGAACTCTTTATAATACTGTTCCCAGTTCCTGGCCAGCAGGTGATCATAAAACATATCCACAATCACAGCTGAATAATGCCGGTAGGTGGGGCGCAACCTGTTTTTACTGACGGCTACAATCGGGTGACTATCGGTAAACTCATCAATGGCACGATGCAGGGCAATGCCTCGGGCAATTTCGGGTTCAAATTGTTCAAGCAGGTTTCTTCCCTTCACAAAATCGCCAATGAAGTTGCCCACCATAATTTTTGGGTTGTCGCCTGAAAGACTGATGTGCGCGAGGAAGTTCATGGGGTCAAGTTAGCGGTCGATAGTCAATAGTCCACAGTCAGCGGAAACAAACTGTAAACTATTGACTATCGACTATTGACTATAGCGTAACAATTCCCCATCTTCCAAGTTCAATAAATCGAAGCTTATGGCGCTTTCCCAACTGAAATTGCTGGTTAACCTGGCCCGGATTGACGGAGACATTGCCGAACGTGAACGAAAGTACATCACCACCATCGGGTTGGCCAATGGTGTGCCGATGGAAGACATCGTTCCTTTATTTGATCAGGATCATGAGAATATCGGATTGAAGCACCTGGGCAACCAACAGAAGTTTGATTACATTGTAAGCCTGGTGCAGTTAATGAAAATTGACGAACGCCTCTATCAGAAAGAAATAAAATATTGCTCGCAGGTAGCTTCACGGCTTGGTTATGATCAGTCGGTTATGTTTGAGCTGATGTTGCATGTGCGGGAAGAAATGCAGCGCAATGAATTGCAGGCACTGAAAAAGATTACCGAAAAATACCTATCCAAATAACCTTTACCTTTTTTGAAATTATGAAGAAGCTGCTCCTCCTGGCATTGACGCTTGTGTCAATTCAACTTGTTGCACAACGCACCGTCATTCATTGCGGAAACCTCATTGATGGAAAATCAAATGATGTACAAGCGCAGATGACCGTGATTGTTGAAAAGAATATAATCACAAAAATTGAGAAGGGATTTACCAAACCCGCCAGCTCAGACAAGTTGATTGACTTGAGTAAGAAAACCGTTATGCCGGGTTTGATTGATTTGCATGTTCACCTGGAAGGCGAGACGAATAAAGATCAGGCATTACAACGGTTTACAGCAAATAAGGCTGATGTGGCTTTCCGGTCGACTGTATTTGCAAAAAAGACGTTGATGGCCGGGTTTACAACGGTACGAGATTTAGGTGGAAGCGGTGTGAATACTTCATTGCGTAATGCCATTAATCAGGGATTGGTAATCGGGCCAAGAATTTTCTCCGTAGGTAAATCGATTGGAACAACTGGAGGCCATGCCGATCCCACCAATGGATATCGTGAAGATTTGATGGGAGATCCAGGGCCAAAAGAAGGTGTTATTAACTCTCCGGAGGAAGCAAGACAAGCAGTTCGTCAGCGGTATAAAGATGGTAGCGATTTGATTAAGATAACCGCAACGGGTGGTGTGTTGAGTATTGCCAAGGATGGTTCAGGGCCCCAGTTTACAGATGAAGAGTTAAAAGCCATTGTAGAAACCGCACGCGATTACGGTATGCATACTGCAGCACATGCACATGGTGCAGAAGGCATGAAGCGTGCCGTACTCGCAGGCATTACAACCATTGAGCACGGAACAAAAATGACGGAAGAGGTAATGGACCTGATGAAACAGAAAGGAACGTACTATGTACCTACCATTACGGCCGGAAAATTTGTGGCAGAAAAAGCAAAAGAGCCTGGATATTATCATCCGCTTGTTGTGCCTAAAGCATTGGAGATTGGTCCGCAAATTCAAACCACCTTTGGAAATGCGTATAAGCGCGGAGTGAAGATTGCGTTTGGTACAGATGCCGGTGTGTTTCCGCATGGTGAGAATGGAAAGGAATTTGGTTACATGGTGGAAGCAGGTATGCCGGCCATGGAGGCTATTAAATCGGCAACGGTTGTAGCGGCCGAAGTTGTGGGCATGAGTGACAAGATCGGAACCATTGAAACCGGTAAGCTGGCTGATATTGTGGCTACCGATGAAAATCCATTAAGGAATATCAAGACCATGGAGAAGGTGAGCTTTGTGATGAAGGAAGGAGTGGTGTATCTTCAGTGATTACGATTTAGAATTCAAGATTCAAGATTTTAAATTGAGGGTGCGTAAACCTTCTGAAATCTAAAATCGTTAATCGTCAATCTAAAATTGATTAAACTTATTCTATGTACAGAAACCTCATTATCCTTTTGCTGATCCTCTCCGCTTGTTCCACTCCTGAACAAAAATCAGAACCGGCTCCTGTTCTCAGCGGCCTTGATGGCAAACAATACTTTGAGCCCGAGCGCAGCGCAGCCGCACAAGCCACACTCGACAGCAACCTGAACGTGGCTAAGAAAAATTTTGAAGCGGATCCATCAGAAGAAAATTATATCTGGTTGGGCAGGAGGGAAGCTTATCTGTCGCATTATAAGGAAGCGATTGAGATTTTTACCCAAGGTCTGGAGAAATATCCCAATTCCTACAAGTTGTTCAGGCATCGTGGCCACCGGTTTATTACGGTTCGTGATTTCCCAAAAGCCATTGCCGATTTTCAAATGGCCGCCTCGTTAATGCCTCGCCAGCCATTTGAAATTGAACCTGACGGACAGCCGAATAAATTAGATAAACCACTTTCCAATACACAGTTTAATGTGTGGTATCATTTAGGCCTGGCTCATTATTTAAAAGGTGATTTTGAAAGTGCAGAGAAATCCTACGTACAATGCCTGGATGCATCGGATAATGACGACCTGATTACCGCAACAGCCGATTGGCTGTACATGACCTACCGGAGAATGAATAAGCCCGAAGAAGCTGCAAAGGTATTGGAACTGATCCGCGAAGATATGAACATCATCGAAAACGATTCGTATTACCTGCGCCTTCAAATGTATAAAGGCATGTTGCCGCCAGACGATTTATTGAAAGTAAGCGGTAGCAATGCAGATGTTGACCTGGCCTTGGCCACACAAGGGTATGGCGTAGGCAACTGGTATTTGTGCGAAGGTGACACAACCCGCGCAGTTGAAATTTTTAAGCAAGTTACTTCCGGAAAACAATTTGCTGCTTTTGGATTTATTGCTGCGGAAGCAGATTTGAACCGTCTGCTTAAATAAGGGCAGTTATAATTTCAACGGAATAGTAATCCTAATTTTCTCCCAGCTGATCTTAAGATTAGCTTCACTGTCTGAAATGTTTTCGATGGCATACAGCAAACGTTCCTGATTTTCTGCTAGCCTTTCTGGTGTAATTTCGAAGCGCAGCACATCTTCACCAGCATTGTAATCATCGGCTAAATGCTGGTCCCAGTTCTTGTTCAGGATAAACGTCCATGTTTCTTCACCGGGTATGGTGAAAATGGCGTACTTGCCAGCAGGCACCGACTGCCCATTGATGCTAAAGGCTTTGTTGATTTCAAAAGAAGTAGCGCGATGTGCACCTGTAACCCATACTTCGTTATAGGGAACCAAGCCGCCCCAAATCACCCGACCTTTCGTAACCGGTGCCGTGTATTTGATGGTGATGTGTGCATCACCAACCATGGCATGGGTTTCTTTAGGCAGACTTTTCTTTACAGTGTCAGCCTCAGCTGTTCCTGATGAAACGGTATGATGCTCATGGTTTTTAGTAGATTCCTTTTTCGATTGACAGGCACTTAGTAAGGATGTCAGGCTCACAATGTAAATTATAAGTCGCATGGTATGATATTTTTAGTGGATGATGCTGAAAGACATCATCCACTATGATTTATATTTAATTGATAGCTTCCTGCACTGAACCGCAACGTAGCATGGATGCTCCAAAATATGGATTCATCACCTGCTTTTCACTGCTTAACCAAAATGCGCCTTTGTCATCAAACGCCATTGGGCAATATTGCTTGTAAACAGTTAAACCTGCGCCCCCTTCTTTTGCCAAATCGTACAGGGAAATAGAGAGAGCCTCAAAAGCTTCCCGCTGTGCTTCAATGTCATCAGTTTCGCCAATGGCCAGTATGTACTCATTTAATTGTTCAGCATAATTTCCAGTTGAAGCTGCAAGCGCAGTAGCGGCCGTCTTAGCCGTGGTGGCATCATCATTTACCAAGGCATCTTTCACTTCAAAGTAACCGGTAAGCACAACTTTCAATGCCTCATTGGTTTCTTTCGCAGCGGTTTGTGTTTGCTCGTCAGTAGATTTTTCCGTTTTTCCGCAGGCTGCCATTATCATCGCGGCCAATGCAAATGCAAAAATTGATTTGATTTTCATTACTCGTTTAGTTTATGATTTGAATTTATTTATTGATTTCAATTAAAATCCATGTATATCCATCAGTATCTATGAATATCCCGTATGCGTTGTTGTTACCGTTTCCTGAATACTTCCCTGTTTTCTCCGCATTTTAGCATTGAGGCTCCAAAATACGGATTTTTAATGTCTTCGAATTCACTTAACCAGTACGCACCCGTATCGTCAAAAGCCATTGGACAATAGGCCCGGTAAGCCTTCTCGCTGGTAAGTCCGAACAACTCCACCGCTTCAATTAAATGTTCGGAAAGTAGTTCAAAGTCTTTGCGCTGCGTCTCAACATCCGTTTTTGTGCTAATACCTATGGCGCCCTGCTCCATGGGTTTTACCAATGCCATCCATTTTTCGTGAGCCTGGCCATCCAGTAGTTTCATGTCTGCGGCTTTCAGTGCCTTCAACACTTCTTTTGCGGCTGTTGCTGCGGTTAGTGAGTTGGATTCTACTAATGCATTTTTTACTCCGTAATAATTGGTTGCTACAACGGTAAGTTGTTCCCTGAAAGCTTCCGGTACTTCCAATGATGTTGTTTCCGGTGCGTTCATCATGCTGTAGCTTCCACTAAGTTGCGCTGAAGCATCCACGGAAAATGCTCCATTTGAAACTATTTCTTCACCTTCATCCAGTCCTTTCTCTACGATGTACAAATCTTTAACACGTGCACCGAGGGATACCTCTCTGCGCTCGAAGGCGGGTGTTGTTCCCTTCTGCTTAACGTAAACAATGGATCGTTTGCCGGTCCACAATACAGCTGTGGCCGGAATGGCAAGGCCGCTGACTTTTGTATCTGGCTTGGTTTGCAGTGTAGCGTTCACCAGCATTTCTGGTTTGAGAAGACTTCCTGTATTGGGTACAGCGGCCCGTACATCTGCGGTGCGTGTTTCTGGATTCATGGAAGGATTGATGTACTGGATAGTGGCGTTGAATTCCTTTCCAGGAAGCGAAGGAACAGTGAAGTTTATGGTTGAACCGGTTTTTATCCAGACCAGATCACTTTCATATGCATCCAGCACGACCCATAAGGTATTGAGGTTGGCGATCTCCACCATTATGCTGCCCGTTGAAACATAGTCGCCCAATGAAATCTGACGTTTGGTAACTACACCGGATGCATCAGCATATACGTCAAGGGTTGTGACTACCTCATTGGTTTTTTCAATTTTTTCAATTTGTTTGTCGCTGATTTTCCAAAGCCGAAGCTTTTCTTTGGCGGCTTCGTAAAGCTGTGGAGAGATACTGGCCATTTTCTTAGCCTCCAGCAATTCACGTTGCGCAGTAACCAGTTCGGGTGAATAAATGGTGGCCAGCCTTTCGCCTTTGCGCACCTCTTGCCCCTCGAAATTCACAAAGAGCTTTTCAATACGCCCGGGAAATTTGGCAGTGACCACGGAGAGTTGCTGTTCATTCACCTTTACCTTACCCGTCAGCGTTAGTTCATTCGTAACTGATACGGATTTTACTTTTGTGGTTTGAATGTTGGCTAACGCAATAGCCTCTGGTGTCATTTCGTGTACTGATTGATTGGATGATCCGCCTGCAGATGACACCGGTATCAGATTCATTCCACACAGTGGACATTTACCCGGTCCCTGTTGCCGGATTTGTGGGTGCATGGAGCAGGTATACTCCGTTTTTGTATCTGAGGTGTGGTCGTGTGTTGCGGAGCCCTCGCCACTGAAAATTAGCCAGCCGAGCAAAAGTCCAACGGCTAGTAGTACGATGTTGATGATGATTGATTTTGGTTTCATATCTTGTTTGATATTGGTGGATACTCGTTGATATTTATGGATACTTGTTGATATTGGTTGTGACAATCAATATCAATTAATGTCAACCAATATCCATTTCAGTTTATTCCCATTAGTTTTGTAATTCCCGATACCGTTATATGTTGTTCTGTAATTGAACTATTCTGTTGTTGCTGATAATTCAATAATGTTTGCCGTAGTCGTAATATTTCTTCCATGTTACTGGTGCCTGTACTGTATGCAGTTGTCATCAGTCGGATGGCCTGATGCGTAATCGTGATCTGCTCATCCAGCAACCGCAATTGCCTATTGTTGTTTTCATATTCATTCAGCCGTTGTTCAAGCTCGCTCAGTAAATCCAGTTTGGCCGCTTCTTTATTTTGTGAAGCTGACTGATAGAGATATTCAGCTTCTTTCCGTTGCGCGGTGTACTTCTTGCGGTAGATTGGCAACGTCATCGTTACCATAGGCATAAACATATTATCACCACCCATGGAAACATTCATCAGTTCGTCTTGCCGCGGACGAAACACCATGTACGTTACGCCCACACCAATCATCGGCCGTCCCATTAGTGTTGCCATACGCTGCTGCGCTTCACGAGCCTTTTCATCCCACGCATACATTTTCACCATAGGGTGGTTTTGAACGACAGAGTCCTGAATGACGGAAAGGGATGCCGGTAGTTGAACGGATGTTAACGTATCGGCTATAGTAATGGGCTCGGATGTGGAACGATTCAGTAAATTGTTGAAGCGGGTTGCCAATGGCTTGCGCGAAGCTTTTAGAATTTCAATTCGTGTTTCCAATTCTTTCATTTGCAGTTGAATGAGCAGAACATCCACCATGGAACCAGACGATCCGCCCTGCATGCCGCCCATGTTGAAAGATGTGCTGGTTGAGGAAGCAGGTGTTGTATTGCCGCCCATGCTCATACCACTCATGCCTCCTGATGCAGGCGTTGATGTGGTTGGGGTTGCTGTGTTTGTGCTCATGGGATTGGCACTTCCACTTGTTCCGGTTTTAAAGCGAGTGAGTGCCAGTTGCTCATATGTTTTTAGTATTTCTTTTTCCTGTTCAAGTAATTTCAGGTCTTGGTCGATTTGGTAGAGTTTGAACCAAACACTGCGTACATCATGAAAGAGATTAATCTTAGCTTCCTGGAACGAAGCAAACTTCATCTGTGCCATGTAGGTAGCTTCGTTTTTTGCAGCATCTAAAGATCCAAACCACGGAAACATTTGCATGACGGAAATATCAGATAGCTGCTGCCCCATGAAACGTTCCATGTACAACCCTTCTTTGGAGATGAACATCGCAAACGATAACTCAGGGTCAGGTAACGTTCCGGCCTGCGGCACTTTTTCTAACGCAGCATAGTATTCGTTATACCTCGCCTTAAGAGCAGGATTATTCTCAGCGGCTTTTTGTAAGTAATCAGCGATCGATTGCGCTTGCGCAAAATGAGCGATGATTATCAAATAAATGACAAACCCCCTTTGTGCACTTAGCGAGAGTCTTTGCGTTCTTTGCGTGAAAAAATTTAACGCAGAGGCCGCAAAGAATGCGCAGAGGTCGCGGAGTGTATTAATAATTTTTTTTGCTTTCATGAGGATATTAATTGTCAGTTTTAACTTTTCGTTCTTCATTCCAAGAGTATAATACCGGAACAATAAACAGGGTAATCAATGCCACCACCATGCCGCCAAAAGTCGGGATGGCCATCGGTATCATAATGTCAGATCCTCTTCCTGATGAGGTGAGTACCGGAAGAAGTGCCAGCAACGTGGTTGCGGTAGTCATCAAACACGGTCGCACCCTGCGCAAGCCTGCTTCAAGTACGGCTTTGCGCACTTCGCTGATGGTTTCGGGTTTATGTTTCTGCAAACTTTGTGTGAGATACGTTCCAATCACCACCCCATCATCCGTGGCAATACCGAACAACGCGATGAAGCCTACCCATACGGCAACACTCAGGTTGAACGTGCGCATTTGAAACAGCTCTCTGAAGTTTGTTCCAAAGAAGCTGAAGTCCATGAACCAATCTTGCCCGTACAGCCACAACATCATAAAGCCTCCGGCAAACGCCATGGCGATAGCAGAGAAAATAAATAGAGAAGTAGCTACCGATCGGAATTGAAAATACAGAATCAAAAAAATGATCAGCAGCGAAAGAGGTATCACAATGCCCAGTCGTTTTTCTGCACGCAGTTGATTTTCGTAGCTACCTGAGAATTTATAGCTCACGCCCGCAGGAACGATCAGTTCACCAGCTTTAATCTTTTCGTTTAAAAAACGTTGAGCTTCTTCCACTACCGATACTTCGGCATAGCCATCTTTCTTATCAAGCAAAACGTAACCCACCAGGAAAGAATCTTCTCCGCGAATCATCATTGGTCCGGGACGGTACACGATGGTGGCGATTTCGCTTAAGGGAATTTGTGCACCGGTTGGTGTGGCAATAAAAATCTTGCTTATCGATTCCGGGTCGCTACGCCACTCACGTGCATAGCGTGCACGAATGGAATAGCGCTCGCGTCCCTCAACGGTGGTGGTCATACTCATGCCACCCAATGCCACTTCAATGTATTCCTGCACATCCACTACGTTGAGTCCGTAGCGTGCCATAGCCTTGCGGTCAAGATCAATTTCCATGTAAGGTTTTCCTAGTGACCGATCCGCATACACAGCTTCCGGTTTTACTGAGGGCACTTCTTTTAATTGCTTTTCAAGCTCCAGGCTGAACGACTCAATGGTTTTTAAATCCGGGCCGTATACTTTTAATCCCATCGGTGCGCGCATGCCGGTCTGTAGCATTACTAATCTTGTTTCAATGGGTTGGAGTTTTGGTGCAGACGTAACACCCGGTATGTTCGCGACTTTTACAATTTCATCCCAGATGTCGTTTGGACTCTTGATTTCATCTCGCCACTGACGATAATATTCCCCGTTTTTATCTTCTATTAGATACTTATGGATATTTTTTGATATGGATGGATACTCATTGATATTGGTTGATATTTCGATATTGTTTGCATCGTAAATCTTCTTACTGACTCTATCATAATATCCATCAGTATCCCAATATCCAAGAATATCAATCTTATACCTTCCGAGTGCGTCAGTCTTAAACCGGAGTTTTCGTCCATTCTCATCTGTAATATATTCTGATTTATAGAGGATAATGTTTTCATACATCGACATCGGGGCAGGATCAAGCGCTGTTTCAGCGCGACCGGCTTTCCCGACAACCGTTTCCACTTCGGGGATAGCCGTTACCAGCATATCGAGTTGTTGAAGCACTTGCTTGTTGGCTTCTACACCCGCATGCGGCATGGATGTAGGCATTAGTAGAAAAGCACCTTCATTCAATGAAGGCATAAACTCCTTGCCCATACCGGGAAAAGTATGGGATAGGGAATTCCACACAGAGGTGGTGCGAATGTTCCAGCCGATGGCATCAAAACTTTTTTCCACAAAGCCGAACACTTTGCTGAAGCCCAGCATGATATTCAGTCCGAGCAGCATGATGAAAACGGGTATGAGCAGAAACTTTACTTTATTCTCCAGACACCAGTTAAGGATTTTTGGATAGAACCGAATAAAGATGGAAAAGCCACCCAGCACCAAACCAATGATGAGCAGAATGAAAATGAAATTCAGAATAATGCTGTTGTGTACACCCAATGGCAACCACGTAGTAGCCAGCAGCCACGAAACGGCAGCCACGGATATCGCCATGGTAATGGTTTCATGGTAACGGGAATACTTTTCCGGATAAAAGTGATCGAGCAGGTTATTGATCGCAAACATCATTATCGCGATTCCCGCCCAGGGCAGGTAAGCAATGGCAACGTACAATCCGGCCAACGCCAAGAGGCCATTGCCGATCAGTCTGAATTTACCTGTACTGGTTTTCCAACCGAACACCCAATGTGAAAAGGCGGGCATGATAGTGAGTGTAAAAATCAAAGCGGCCACCAGTGCAAAAGTTTTGGTGTAGGCCAGCGGTCCAAACAACTTGCCTTCTGCTGCCTGCAGCGTAAACACAGGTAGAAAACTTACAATGGTGGTGGATACAGCGGTGATGATGGCAGATGAAACTTCGGATACTGCGTTGTAAACTGTGGTTAACAACGATTGTTCTTTGGGTGCTTCTTCCAGGTGTTTCAGCACATTTTCGTTCAGGATAATACCCAAATCCACCATTGTTCCAATGGCGATGGCAATTCCTGAAAGGGCTACAATGTTCGCATCCACATGAAAGTATTTCATGAAGATGAAACACATCAGCACAGCTAATGGTAGCAACGCAGAAATGAGAAACGATGCCCGTAGGTTGTACACCATCACGATGATGACAATGATCGTAATCAGAATTTGCAGGGTGATGGCATCATTGAGTGTACCCAGCGTTTCGTAGATAAGTTGCGTGCGGTCGTAAAAAGGTACGATGGTCACTTTCGATGTTCTGCCATCATCCAGTTTTTTGGATGGAAGACCTTGGGAGATTTCGTTGATTTTTTCTTTAACGTTATTGATTACGGCTAACGGATTATCACCATACCGGGCAATCACCACACCGCCAACGGCTTCCGCTCCGCTCTTATCCAATATGCCGAGCATGGAGCGATCGGCAGGGCCGAGGGTAACATGCGCAATATCTTTTATTCTGACAGGAACATTTTGATTTACCCGCACAACCGCATTTTCAATGTCTTCCAGTTGTTTCACATAGCCAAGTCCGCGGATGAGGTATTCCACGCGGTTTATCTCTACCGTGTTGGCGCCCACATCGCGGTTGCTGTTGCGAAGTGCCTGCATCACTTCCATCATGGAAATGTTCCAGGTCTTCATGGCTACCGGATCAAGATCAACCTGGTACTCTTTAATATAACCACCCACGCTGGCCACTTCGGCTACACCTTCTGCACCGGTAAGTGCATAGCGTACCTGAAAATCCTGGATGGTTCGCAGTTCATGCAAATCCCATCCACCGGCCGGGTTTCCGTTTTCATCGCGGCCTTCCAGGGTGTACCAATACACCTGGCCTAACGCGGTCGCGTCAGGTCCGAGTTTGGGTTGCACTTCTTCAGGTAATAATCCGGAAGGAAGTGCGCTGAGCTTTTCCAGAATGCGCGAACGGCTCCAGTAGTATTCAACTTCATCATCAAAAATGATGTAGATGGACGAGAAGCCGAACATGGATGTGCTGCGTATGGCTTTTACACCGGGCATGCCCAACAGGGCTGTGGTGAGTGGATAAGTGATTTGATCTTCTACGTCCTGCGGTGAGCGGCCCATCCATTCGGTGAAAACAATTTGTTGATTTTCTCCGATGTCAGGAATGGCATCAACCGGTACCGGATCTTGCGGTAGAAAACCAATGTTCCAGTTGAATGGGGCGGTAACCAATCCCCAGCCAACGATGGCCAGGAGCACGAGTACGGTTACGAGTTTTTGTTCGAGAAAAAATTTTATTATACGATTAATCATAGTTCTGTTCTGTTGACTTCCTGAAAATGGAAATGAGAAGACACACCCATCTCATGAATGAGAAAGGCAGAACAGAATCAGATAAGGAAAGATTGAATAGAGATGATGATTTTATTTCCCGTCAGTGTAGGCGGGTGATCATCTATGTAAGTTATTGGCGTTGTATGAACGGCCGGAATAATTTCAGCCAGTATAGCCGTGTTGTGTATAATATCGGATGTTGAAATAACGGGTAACGTAATGCTGGTTGATGATGCTTTTAATTCCTGCGACTCGTGAATAACCTGTTCATCGTTGCAGCATCCTTTCATAGCTTTTCGATGACACGGTGGAAGCTCCTGGTGCCCACAACCATCTGCTTCATTAAGAAAAGCAATTGCCTTTACCGCACCACCACATACATGTACGCCCACATAAAAACTACTGGAGGCCATCAGCACGAGTGCAGCCAGCAGGAGGGAGGATATGGTACGGAGCTTTTTCATTGGTAAACAAATGTACGGATTTCGGCTGTTTTGGATTTACATAGTTATGGGAATGGCTTACAGAATTATTAAAAGTGCCGTTTTTGGTTAGGGTTTCAGGTTTTTAAAAATAAAATGAGGCTGTCTCCTACATTTGTTCCAAAACAAACATAGGAGACAGCCTCAAAGCAACTCAAATCGATCCGGTCTGATTAAATCTTTTCAGCGTTGTAGCCGGCCTTCTTCACCGCTTCTTTTGCTTTGGCCGCATCCTTTTCGTCCGCGATGGTCAGGACTTTAGCCGGATCACTCAGGTCAACTTCCCAATTCCCTTCGCCAATGGCTTCATTTAAGTGTGGTGTAACAGTGGCAATACAGCCGGAACATTTGATATTGGTTTTGAATTTTGTTGTTTCCATTTTTCGTGTATTAAGAGTCAACTTTATTTGTTGGTTACAGGATAGCCAGCCTTTTCGATGGCCTCCACTACTAAATCCCGGGTTGCACCCGAAAGTTCAATTTGTGCTTCACCAGGGGTAACTTTTTTTAAAGATACTCCAGTCATATCTTTTAGTGTATTGCTTACCACCATCATGCAATGCGGACTTTTCATAGTGGGGATAGTTAATGTTATAGTTTCCATAAAAGTAAATTTTAAACTGCTTTAATAAACGCTGCATGACCGGGTTTGATTTGTACAATTTCTCATATGATTTATAAGATTCCTTTCATATTCTTTTCAGGATTTTATAAAACGATAAGGGCGCACAAAGTTGCTACCAGCATGCCGATTAGTATTATAAGCAATCGGGAGTTGATTTTGGCTGTCATTTTTTGAGGTTTGATAGGACAAAAGTATCCGCTCCATTCAAAAGTATGGTTACATAAAAACCCGGAATGTTTATAGTGTTTACTGATCGTGAATCCCCGGAAATCTATGTTATGGTTTATAAATAAAAAAAAGTCCGGTTTTTGTCCGGACTTTTCTGAACCCTATTAAATCAGTGCTCAATAATACTGGTAATAGGTGGTTTCACCTGAACCGGTTCTTCTGCTTACCGGGTATCCAGCCTGATTGAATTCATAATGCAAGTCGTACACGTACTCATTTCCATCGCGCGACAAAGTGTAACGTGAAGGGAAGAGCGGTTGTGCGTTTACATCAGGCAAGATGTTAACCATAGGGAACGGATTCCAGGGAAGAATTTGTGAAAAATATTCATACGTTTCTTCTGTTATTAACTCATACTCATCATCACCCAGCGGGTAATAACTTAATCTCTTGTATACCGAGTTGCTGTTGCTGTAGTACAGGTAGACAAACAGGCTTGACATTACGAACTCACCCGTAGGTTGACGGTGGAATATTGCCATTTCACCAATGTTACCGGCCTGATCGTAGGAATAAATGGTGTATTTTTTCATAACACCTTCCCTGAATTCTTCCGAACGTGTAACCCGGTTTTGGTCATCGCGCTTAAAAATGGTTTCATCGGAAGTCCACATAGTGATTTTCTTCAGTAAGTTATTTTCATCGTAATGATAGGCTTCTGTCCAGTTCAGTGAGTTTTGTTCAATGTGAATTTTAGCGATTTGGCCCATTTCGTTGTATTCAAAAACGCGTTTCACTTTCCACTGTCCGGCACCGGTTTCATAGCTTTTTGGTTTTCCGGCCAATTCATCATCTACAAGGGTTACGGTCAGGTTAAGCTGGTCTCCTTTAACCACTGCTCCGGTGGCGCTAACAATTCTTACTGCAAATTCCTTATGTCCGTTCAGGGTTGCGTTATCAACCGGAATGAATTTTACAGGCAGAAAGGATGTACCGGCCGTTACGGGCAGCGTAATTTTTCCATTGATCGCTTCCGGTTCGGTAGTGAAATGTGTTCCGTAGAGACCGACAGCATTCAGGAGTTCAAGTTCAACTATTCCATCATCTACAGCCTGAAGTGAAAAGCCAATGGCCACGGTCATGCCCTCTGCGAACTGTTCCTGCACAGAAACCTGTGATGCCACAAAGTTTACCGGGTTAGGTTGATCGTTTTCGTAAATGGTAACATGCAACGATTTTTCTGTTCCGATGATGAAGCCATCCGTTACTGATGATATTGTAAAATGCAGATTGCGGTTACCGGTGTGTAGATTGTTATCAACAGGGGTAAGGATAAACGTTACCTGCGACTGACCGGCTGTTACCGGTAAAATGATTTTACCATCCTCAACGGCAGGCTGACTGGTGAAATCGTTTTCATTTTCCCAGTATGCATTGATGGTAATGGTTCCATTAGTTGCAGCTGGTCGCGAAAGCGGAATCGTAATCTCGGTAGCACCCGCCAATTCACTCAAACCAAGGTTTACGGTAGGAAATTTAACGGTAACCGGAGCACCCGGAGATGCAAGTTCATCTGTTTCTTCGCAGGATTGAAAGGCAACTCCGACAAAGAACAAGGTGATTAAATAGACAAGACGAAAAATTGTTTTCATGGGGTTTCTTTAATTTGTTTTGTAGTCAGACAGGAACCCATGTGAAACCGTTGCCTGACTAAAAAAATATTTTTAGAAGCCATCTCAAAATACTCCCTAATGTCAGGTTGAGCTTGTCGAAACCGGTTAGGTAACTCGGAATGGCCTTCGACAAGCTCAGGCTGACATTTGAAAAAGATTTTTGAGATGACCTCAAGAAATTTTTAAGATTATGAAAAAAGAAAGGCAACCCGTTAAGGTTGCCTTTCACTCGCAAACATTGAGGGTTGGTTATGGAGTGCCGAGTTTTTTTAATGCCATGATTTGTAAGCCAACGGATTGCTGACTGTAGGAATACGGTAATTCCTCATTTTTAACATTTTTCATAAAGTAGGTCAGGGTTGGGTTAATTTGCAGTTCCCATCCTTTATTAAAGAGCATGCTATAACCCGCACCTACGGATAGATTATAATTTAACTTTTCTATGTTGTCAGAATTTAATTTAACCCACTCTCCGTTAATTCTTTCTTTTGCTTGCGCAGAAACCAGGTAATGTGCGCCCGCGGATGCTGAAAAGTTGAATCGGCTTCGCTCACCTGTCCAGAAGTAATACGTTCCGGTTAACCTTAATCCGGCATAGCCAAACGTATTGGCAATTTCGCGGTTGGTATAGGCATAAACCGGTTTCAATACAACGGTTTGGTCCGCTTGCTGCACGGCTAACATGGTATCCACTTTACCTGTGGTGTACGATAGGTTAACGGCCTGTTTAATTTGTGTGTACGAAAGGCTAGCATCTATGTACAGGTTGCGTGTTACCGATCTTCCGATTCCAATTGCTGCGGAGAAACCAATGTTTTCTGTGTCGCTGTTTTTTCTTGCACTGGCTAAAAACACTTCATCATTCGCTATGGGTTTGATGTTTTTGGTTATGTATTGAGGTGCAAATGAAGCGCTAAGCCGCCAGGTGCGAGCATTTTCGTTTGATTTCTCAGCCGGAGTTTCATCGGTTTTCACTTCTTTCTCCAGGGAGTCAACTGTGGTTAACTCCTCTTTAATTAAAGAGTCTTGCTGAATGCTGTCAGCGACAGGATTCAGTGCAACGATATATGGAGCTTGTATTGCCTCAGTCTCGTGTTTTACTTCTGCTGCAATGGATTGTTCTGAAGTTTCAATTGAAACGGTCTTCTCCTCAATGATTTTGTTTTCATTCGGATTAATTTCAGCATGTTCATGGGTTGACACGGGCTGCTTTCTGGACAGACTTACCAGTTCCGCTTGTGCGGGTACATCCTTGATTTGCTTTATTTCAGCAGATGTAGATTTTGTTAAGGGTGTTCCTTCGGTTTCTTTTTGGTTGGATGATTCAGCTTTAATCGCATTGGTTAACGAAGTGGAGGCCATGTTTTGATTGAGTTCTGTATCGTTAACTGTTAGGTATACAGCTACCGGAATAAGCAACACTAATGGCTTCCACCAGTTTTTGATCAAAATGGTTTTAGTCGGGGTGGCCGGTGTTACCAGCGCAGCCCGGATTTTTGAAAAGCCATCTTGTGGCGGCTCGGCCTCCTGGTTGTACAGGCGTTTTCCGATGTCATCAAAATCGTTTTCCTTCATGCTGCTGAAATTAATCTGACCTCAATGAGTTTCTTTAAATACGCTTTTGCTTTTGAAAGTTGCGACTTCGAGCTTCCTTCCGCAATGCCAAGCATGTCTGCGATCTCGTTGTGGTTGTATCCTTCCACAACGTGCAGGTTAAACACCAGCTTGTACCCCTCAGGCATGGTGTCAATCAACTCCATCAACTCCTGGTTCGATAAGGTAGAAATGATGTTATCCGATGACGCGACCATCGTTTCCGCATAGGATGCGTCTACATGATCGAAAAATTTACGTGTCTGGTGATAATGATTGATGGCTGTGTTTACAAAAATTCTGCGCATCCAACCTTCAAATGATCCACCTTGCCAGGTATGCATGTTTTTAAAAACCTTAACAAAGGCTTCGTGAAATACGTCTTCTGCTTCCGCGCGGGATTTTGTGTACCGCAAACAAACGGCCATCATCCTGCGGGAAAAGAGCGTATAGAGCTTCTCCTGTGCCGAAGCTTTATTCGCCAAACATCCCTGTATGATTTCCGATTCCGTCATGCAGTAGTGTAAGTATTTATTCGGTTATGGTGATGGTGCAAATCCCTTCTACATATCCATCGCTGGTGAACAACCGGTATTTAAATTGATCGGTACCGATGAAATTTTTAGGAGGGTAATACACATAAACAATGTTTTTAAAGCTGCCGGAATACGTGTATGTCGTAAATGTTCCCTTTGTGGGTGCAAAAATGGAACTGCCCTGATACGGACAAGCCACATCATTTTGAAATATGGGTATGCCGATGGGTTGGTTGCGCGCAGTCGTTACTTCTTCATGATTAACCACCGTGGTGCAGTTGGCAATGTCGAGCGGTTCTTCAACATACAAGGTGATGGAAGCAGAGTAACACTCCTCCTTATAACATACCGTATAAATAATATTATCGATGCCGGTAAACCCTTCGTTGGGTTTGTAAAACCAGCCTTCATTTTGAATAAAGGTGAGGGTGCCAAAAGAAGGCGTGCTATAGGAAATGGTTACTTCCACTTTAATGCTGTCGTTTACGAGTGGATCGAGCCGTACACCGTATTCACTTCCGGGGTAAAGAAATATGTCGTCCGGGTTAAGCTGGATCATAAAAAATTCTACCGGAATTTTGTCTTCAATCCCCTCATCGCAGGCACTCAGGCCCACTGTAAGCAGGGCTAGGAAAGTGAAAAAACGTGCTGTTTTCATGATTTTTCTAATAAACTGCGGGTAAGACAGGGACTACACAAAAATGGTTGCCTGCATCATAAAAAAGCACGGAATAATTTCACCTCTCCTTACGTTAAGCGTTGCAGTCGGGTTTTGGCCTTGTTGAAAATTTCAACGGTATATTATGAGTGGCTACAACCGAAGGTTTGGTGGTTACGCATGGGTTTGATGTTTCAGGTTTCTTCGGGCCTGGAGCAGGTGCCTGCGGTTGTGCGTCAACACAAACTGGATGGCATCGCCAGCATGAATTTTAATCAGGGACGATAGGGTGGTGGCTACGTTCACCTTCATCAGGTTTTTTTGCTCTGCTTGCATAATAATTTTCAGCAGCTCTTCCAGTTGCTGAATAAACCGGGAAACCACGGCATGCGGTTCCGTTAACGTTACGGGCCGATACCTTTTCATGGCCTTGTACTTTTTTGTGGAATCCTTCGGATTCATCATGGCAATAAAATACCGGCCCAGTAAACTATGCTTAAACCGATCGGGTTGCTGAGGAGCAGGCGCTTTGCTAACTGCCTTTTGCAGACGGGGCAAATAAAAATCACCATAGGCATTTAAATGTTCTATGCATTCGGCCATGCTCCAGCCTCCGTTTGCAGCCGGTTGAAGAAGCCGGTCTTCCGGAAGGTTTTGGAAGACCGCGATCACTTCTTTCAACTGTTCTTCTACCTGCTGCTCAAGCGTATCAAGAAATTCCTGGTGCATCATGTTTACTTTCCTTTAATTTTTTTACCGAAGGCTAACAGCACTATCCCCACTACGCACATGAAACTTTCAATCACAAGCCAGTTGGTTCCGAATTCGCCTAGCGTGCCATCCGAAAACCAGGTGATGATCCGCGAAAGCGCATACGATCCCCAAAATACAGCTAAAAAACTCAGGCCTTTTAAAGTTTCATTAAAGGCGAGGTAAACGAGCAGTAAAACCAGGGTGAGGCCCACGCCTCCATACACACCACGAATGGAGCTGATGGCATCGGTGTTGGGAAGTTTCACACCCACCAGATCCATTACGGATTGTGGATTAAGAATGGCCATCAAGGCCACGTACCCTAAACTTAAGGCCGAAAACAGGATAAACCCCTTGCTGGCCGATAGGTAAATTACTTTTGCTGTCATACTGATGTTGTTTTGTTTGATGCAACAAAAGTGGAGGATGGAAGAAAATTGATTCTTGGTATTTGCCAAGATTTTCAAATGCGTACCGAATTGATGAGTTTACTGAAGTTGGTGGCATCGATGCCGAGGTAGTTGGCCAGGTATTTATGTGGCACCAAGGTCAAAATATGCGGACTCCGTTTTAACAGTTGCCTGAATTTCTCCTCCGAAGTGAAGCATTGCAGTTCCACCATGCGTTCCAGCAAACCGGAGAACGCTTGTGTTACCCCTAACCGCAACGCCTCTGAAACGCAATGATGTTTTTGCATGCACTGATTTACGGCTTCAAATGGTGCGCGCAGGAACGATGAGGGCGTAAGCGCTTCAAAATAATAGACTGATGGTTTTTGCAGAAAGAACGAATCGATTACGCCACCAAATGAAGGAGCATAGGAAAAAACCAATGTTGATTCGCGATGCTGATCATCCTGGTATACGATGCGCTGCACGCCATCCGTAACGAAGTACAGGTATTTCTCCACCTCACCGGCAGTGGTAATGATTTCCTTTCGTTTTACGCGATGTTCAGACCAGATGTTGTAGAAATCAGCAGCGGCTTCCGGATTAAAAGGCCGGAAGTGTTCAATCGCTTGTTTAAGGTTTTCAAGATTATTCATTCACCAATCAGTTATTCGGTTTATCAAATATAAAGTGAGGGGAGGAGGAAACAATCCAACCTCCATCCCCGCTTCGTTTATAGCCCTTCTACAATGATTGCATTTGAGTCAACAGCCGAAAAGCGGAGATTTTTTAGTTCACGATACTCTTCTGAGTAGTACCACTGATTAGCTTTCTCATAGCTTGGAAATTCAATCATTACTAAAAAGGTAGGGCGTACGCTACCTTCCACCACGGTGAATTGTCCACCTAAAATTATGTACTTGCCATCATACCTGGCTACCAGCGGAGTCGCTAGTTTTTTGTACTGTTCCAGTTTTTCTAAGTCATGCACCAGCACGTTGTCGAATAAGCAATAGCCTTTCATATTAATATAGCTTAATGATTCTCATCTGATCGGTAACGCGATGGGGCGCATCGGTGCAGCACTTGCTCCACGCAATTTTAAAGAAGAAGCGATGAAGGCGAATTCATATACTTTATCTTTCGCCAATTCTTCCAAAAACATTTGTTCGATAAACATTACACCTTTTTCCGCTAACAAGTAGGTGTGTACGGGCACCCAGTTGTCTTCGCGTTCGGGTGGAAATGCTTCAAAACTTAAGTTATCTGCGCCCAATAGCATTACCTGTTGATCTTCTACCAACCACTTTACAGCATCAAGGTTAATGCCTGGATATTGATCAAGGAATTTGTGCGCATCTTCGTAGTGCTTTGCCTGACCGGTGCGAATCAATACTACATCTCCCTTTTGAAGAGCAGTGTTTTGCTTGCGCAATGCTTCTTTCAGATCCTCAGAATTAATCCGGTAATTAGGCGGAAGACTATTGGTATTTTTCGCAGTAAGTATATCGATTAAAACTCCGCGCGCTATAATCGTTGGAATCGTTTCTGCACCCGTTTTTTTCCACCCTTTGTCACCCAAGTGTTCATCTGCAGAAAAGCCGTTCCATACTTTGCCATTAAGACCAAAGTGATTCAAGGCATCGATGTGTGTGCCCATGTGTGTGTACATGGAGATGGCGTCACCTGTGTAGCTGACTTTACTATTCATCATGGTTCCTAATCCATTGGGATTATCAACTACAGTGCCGCGGGGAGTATGGGTAAGCCAGTATTGATAAGCCGGATCGCCCAACGCATGAAAGCTGGGCATGCCTACAAAATATTCTACACTAAGGTCGTACGTTTTTCCTGATTTAATTCTGGTTAAGATTGCTTGTTTGGATTGATCGGTCATCATATTAAGCGTCCCGATTTCATCGTCTTTTCCCCAGGGGCTGATTCCCACTTCTTCATGTGGCTGTGCGAACAAGGTGATTGTTTTAAAAATTAATAATGAGATAATGATTGTTTTCATGTCGGTTTTATTTTGTGTTGTAGTCAAGAATGAATTTCCACTTCTCTTGATTTTACTTGCAGGGTGATTCTGGCTATTCGCTCTCCGAAAAGTTCGGCCGTCAGTAAATCAGCAGGTTCATTGAAATGATGGTGAGAATTGTCAGAAAGGGTCATCAATCCCAGGTAACTAGCCATACCGTTGTGTTCAGGTAACTGTTTGCCATCCTGATCATACCGGGGCAGTATCCCCAACGGAATCCATAACATGCTATGTTGTGCTGCAAACAGGCTTAGGTTAATGAGCGTATTTAACTTATCGCCATTGGTACTTGAAGAGTTGGTAAATCCAGCAGCCAGTTTGTTTTTCCAGGCTTGTTTTGCCCAAATACTGCCGGAGGCTTCCATAAATTTTTTGAACTCAGCTGATACGTTTCCGAAATATGTAGGACTTCCAAATACGAGTGTATCGGCTTCATTGAGTAGGTGTAAGTGGACGGTAGCCTCTTCGCTGGAAAGTACCGTTACCATGGAGAGAACCTTTCTTGCCCCAAGCGCAATGCGGTCTGCCACTACTTTGGTGTGACCGAAACCACTGTGATAGATAATTGCTATTTTCATGTTTAACTTGTGTTTGTTCGGTTGCTTTTTTGATGGATCAAAGGTGCGCCTAAACCAACACCTGCAATATGAACTGCATTATCAATTTAGATTGAACTAGTTCAAGATGAAAACAGCCTTGTTAATTGAAAGCCTGGAAAAGCATATTCCGCTTTCTGAAAGTGATAAAAAATTAATTCTCTCCTGCTTACGTGAGCGAAAGGTGAAGAAGGGGCAATTTTTAGTGCACGAAGGCGCGGTGAGTCGCTGCACCAATTTTGTGAATGAAGGCAGTGTACGCACGTATTTTATTGATATGAACGGACAAGAGCATATTGTTCAATTTGCCATTGAAGGTTGGTGGATCAGTGATTTGAATAGTTTTATCATGCAAACACCTGCAACGTTTAACGTACAGGCTATAGAAGACTGTGTTATTTTGGAATTGCCATTCGAAAGCCTGGAGATGCTTTACGAAAGAGTGCCTAAAATGGAGCGCTATTTCCGGGTGATTACGCAACGAGCTTTTGTTGCCTTTCAGCAACGCATCGTTCAAAACATTAGCATGACTGCAGAAGACCGGTATCTGGCCTTTCAGCAGAAATACCCCAGGATAGAGTTGCGCATACCACAGAAGTTGGTAGCTTCTTATCTTGGAATATCAGCTGAGTTTTTAAGTAAGATTAAGAAACGGCTGAAGGAAGAAAAATCTTCAAATATGAATTAACTACACCAATGTAAAAGTTGATACCAAACCTACTGAAAAGTTTCTCGGTAAGTTTGCTGCACCTATAATGGCTCGCGTGTGTTGTCCTTTTTCCTGCAATACATTAACGAACAAATCAGATGCTCCATTGGCTACATCAGGAGCTTCATCCCAGATACTATCGGATTGATAATACAAATCAAAATGATTAATACCTGCGATCTTTTCAATTCCTATTTTGTAATGGATTTGTGAAATGACATTCAGGGCACATAGCTGTGCTGCTTGATACCCTTCTTCGGTGGAGAGATCTTTTCCAAGGTAACCCGTGTACAAAAATTCATTTTTTATAATAGGAAACTGAATGGCTATGTAAACCATGTTGCCACGTACATTAACTGATTGGTAATTCCCACCGGGTGTAGTAAGATCGGGTAATGATAGGTTTAAATTGGCTAGTCGTTTTTTGAGCGTATCAGTGAAATTCATTTTTACTGTTGATTTAATCTAAGTACGTGTAATTACTAAATAGGTTAAAGGTATTTTTTCTAAGGCCTCCCGTCCATGGTCAGTGTCGACACAGACCAGGGATAAATCAAATCTTCGCAAACTTCAACCGCAAACTGTTACTCACTACACTCACTGAGCTTAACGCCATGGCGGCTCCGGCAATCATCGGGTCGAGAAGAAATCCGTTGAAGGGATAGAGCACACCGGCTGCTACCGGAATACCAATGACGTTATAGATAAACGCCCAGAACAAATTCTGCCGAATGCCTTTCACCGTTTTGGAAGAAAGGTTCAGCGCTTTGGGTATAGATTGTAAATCAGAAGTAATTAAAGTCATCTTGGCTACATCCATGGCAATGTCGGTACCTTTGCCCATGGCGATGCTTACATCAGCCTGTGCCAAGGCGTGCGCATCGTTGATGCCATCGCCCACCATGGCCACCACCTTGCCTGCGCCTTGCAGTTGTTTTATAAAATCAGCTTTGTCGGACGGAAGCATATCGGCTTTGTAGTGCGTGATACCTACCTGTTTGGCTACAGCCTGTGCGGTTTGTTCGTTATCGCCTGTGAGCATGTACACATCAATGTGTTTTTTGTGCAAGGCTTCAACGGCCGCTTTGGATGAAGGCTTGATCTTGTCGGCTAACGCAATGAGCGCCAACACGTGCTTCGAATCTGAAAAGTAAATGACCGTTTTCGCTTCATCCTGCCAGCGTTTTGCCAAATCGTTTAGTGTGGATGATACCGTTACACCTTGTTCATCCATCAGCTTGCGGTTACCTACAAAATACGTTTCGTCCTGCACCTGTGCTTTCACGCCACGCGCGGTAATGCTTTCAAATGCATCGGGTTTGGTTGCGCGTATATTTTCTTCGTTCAGTTTTTTCACCACGGCATCGGCCAGCGGGTGTTCCGACTGTGCTTCAAGTCCGAGTAGAATTTTTTTGATTTCTCCATTTTCACTTTCCCAGTGCAAATCGGTTACCACCGGTTTGCCTTCCGTAATCGTTCCGGTTTTATCAAGGATGATGGCGTTAACCTTGTGCGCCAGTTCCAGGCTCTCGGCATCTTTAATTAAGATGTTATTCTCGGCACCTTTACCCACACCCACCATAATGGCAGTTGGTGTGGCTAACCCCAATGCACACGGACACGCAATCACCAACACCGTTATCGAAGTGAGCAACGCATGCGTAAAGGAATTGTCGCCACCGATGATCATCCAGGTGATGAAGGTAAGTATCGAGATCCCAATTACGATCGGCACGAAGATTCCGGCTATCTTATCCACCAGTTTTTGCACAGGTGCTTTACTGCCCTGTGCTTCCTGCACCATCTTGATGATGTGAGCAAGCACGGTATCGGCACCTACGTTGCGCGCTTCAAATTCAAAACTTCCTTTCTGGTTGATGGTTCCGGCAAAAACTTTTTCACCGGTTTTCTTTTCTACCGGTACGGGCTCCCCGCTGATCATGCTTTCATCAACAAACGAATTACCCGCGATGACCACACCATCTACCGGAATTTTTTCACCCGGCCGAACGATGATCGTGTACCCTGGTTTTACAGAGGCTATTGGTAATTCCATCTCCACGCCATCCACCTTGGCACGCACGGTTTTGGGTTGCAGGCCCATCAGTTTTTTAATGGCCGATGATGTGCTGGATTTGGCCCGTTCTTCCAACAATTTACCCAGCGAAATGAACGTGATGATGACAGCAGCAGCTTCATAGTACACGTGTGCATGTATACCGCGACTGTGCCAGAACTCCGGAAAGAAGGTGTTGAATAAACTGAACAAAAACGCAATGCCGGTGGAGAGTGCTACAAGCGTATCCATATTGGCCTTGCCGAAGCGGGCTTGCTTGAAGGCGTGAATAAAAAATGAGCGCCCAAAATAAAACACCACCGGAGCCGACAAGAGCATGGAGATGTACGTGCCCGGTTTCCAATCCATGAAAAACATACCGATTACCACTACGGGTAGGGTAAGTACAGCCGACCCGATGGTTCGGCTTTTGATTTCCCGGTAGTGTTGCTGTTGTGCTTCCTCTTTGGCGGCTTGCGGATCTTCCACATCCACCAGCAGGTCGTACCCGATGGAGCGCACCGCCTGTTGCAACTCCGTTAACGTGGCAGCTGTTGAATCATATTCTACCAGGGCCGTTTGGTTGGCAAAGTTTACCGAGGCGTCCTTTACGCCTTTGGTGTTTTTCAACATCGACTCTACGCTTACCGCGCAGGCGGCACAGGTCATTTCGAGTACGGGGAAAGATTGCTTTACAGTAGCCATAATACATTGCTTACATTTACTAACAATAATACAGGCAAACCAAGTTTTTAGTTTTACACAATTACGGGTTTGGGTTATGGAATTATGGGATGCGGGGTTTGTGCCATGCAAACCGTGGCGTAGGACTATCTCCTACGGAATAAAAGCGAACTTTTTTGTAAGTTGGGGTGAATATATTCTGCTACAGATGTGTCGATATGTGTTATTGGGTGAATATTTACAGAAGTTTGGCGGTAAGAAAACATGGCAAAACCAGGCATTAATTTAAATCATATTAAAAATAAAGGGTATCTACACTCAAACCCTTGGACCCTAGTTGTGGGTGCTGGAATTTGTCAAGGTATCCTTCCAACATGGTTTGAATTAACAAGAAGAATATTTAATCATTGCTACTCTGTGAACTTAGATGATAAAAGCTTTAAAATATTCTTTGACAAATCATCTTTCAGTTTAGATAGTTTAATTCAAGCTTCACTGAACAAACATCTAAAAGATGGTGGTTCAGAAGACAGTTTTTCAGAAGTCTTGCAAGAACATTTGTACTCAGACTTATTAGCCAATGCTGATAATTATGGGATTAAAAAAGTTATTATTAAACTGTTTTATTCAACTAAAAGCTTCACAAAGGAGGAAGTTATTTCAGCTTGCGACTTTTTTGATAAAGAATATGCTAACTCAACTATATTAAAATTAGTAAAGGTTTTAATTGAAAAACAAGAGGATACGAGACCCCCAGAATCAATAATAACATTCAATGCTGACTCATTGCTTTATGCCCTACTTATTCTTTACAATATTAAAATCAACTATGACAAGACTGGTAATTACAAACAAGTCGAAAAGCCTTATAAACAGGTTATAAGACCGTTTGAATTCTGGGGTGACAAAATTCCGATTTTCCATTTGCACGGAGCAATATCTCCGTATAACCATGACACTTATACGAAACGAGATGTCAAGTTGAGAGATGGAAGAAATAATTTAGTATTCTGGGAATCTACGTACACTCAAATATCTGGATCAATGTTTAGTTGGGCTCAAAGCAATTTTTTGTACAATTCTCTTTCAACATCTTTTGTGTTCTTAGGACTATCAATGTCTGACCCAAATATCAGAAAGTGGTTAAGTTGGACAGCTGAAAACTTGAATGTTCAATTGGAAGAGTTTACAGGAAAAAAAGTAAATATTTTGAAACATCTATGGATAAAGCCTCTTCCAAAAGAACCTTATGAAAAAGAATTTTTTGAGACCTCACTAAACCATCTTTCAGTGAAAATTGGCTGGATTCCAAATTGGAATGAATTCGAGGAAAGCTTTAAAAATATATTATAACTACCGCCAACAGGTTGTATAGTGCATACCCTTCGGGATACATATCATACACAAACCGTTGCCGACAATAGTCAAAAAAAAAATTGTTATGCCAAAACAGACAGTACCAGACATTGACTTTAACAAGTTTGTAATTGCTGAATTACCAGAACTGTTTAAGGACAAGAAAATAAAGATTAACTACGAATACCAAAGAGGAGACATTTGGAAAAGAAGACAACAAATTGAATTAATTAATTCTATCAACAAAAGATACTCAATTGGCGTGATCGTTCTTTTTGTTAATGATAATGAGCAATTTGAGATACTTGACGGTCAACAGAGAATTTTAACGATTAAAAAATATCTTGAAGACAAATTAGAACTTTCCGACACAGATATTATTCCTTACAACGAGTTAGGTGTTCAGGACAAAGCGCTCCTTAATGCATACTGTGTTTATTACTTGAAACTAAAAAGTCATGATCCGGAAACAAAGGAAGAAGATATTGTACAAACCTTCTTAAGACTTCAAGAAGGAACACCACTAAATAAGGCCGAAAAAATCAACGCCTACAGAGGCGTATTCAAAGACGCATTCAGAAGGACTCGCGAAGAACACTCAATCTTTAGTTATTTCGGGACGGAAAAGCGATTTAGATTTCGTCAGTTGGCAGCTGAATTACTTACAATTGAATTGGAGGGGGACTTTAAAAACAAAATATTTCCCTCACTGGACCAAGAAACCCTAATTAAGACAATAAAGAAGTATGAAAAATCAGTTAGTGCTAAAAAACTTAAATTTTTCATAGGTAACTTGGACTTCTTAGTTTCAAGTTTAAACTACTTGTTGACTGGTTTCAAAATAAGAGAAGTTGTTAGTTTTTACTTATTAGTTTCTTATTTGAGACACAATAGAGCGGGAAACGAAGAGCTAAAAAACGAACTTGCTGAATTCGCTAAATTATTTTTACAAAAACTGAATAGCTTTTCTATCTACGACATCAAACCTCCAAAGGGAATAACAAGAAAAGAATTTGATGACTATAAAGCCTACAAGCAAGAAGCAAAGGTACTGACCACTCCGGAATCAATAAAAGCTCGTTTAGAAATTTTAATTTCTGAATTTGACCGGTTACATGGTATAATTATTAAGGACCCTGAAAGACTTCACGACACAGAACAAAAAAGAGCTCTATTCTTTAGACAACAAGGACTTTGCGGACAATGTCGAAAACCCTTGGACTTCAAAAATTCGACTTCACATCATATAATTGCGCACAGCAAAGGTGGACAAACATCGAACCTATCAAATGCCGTTTTGCTCCATGAGAAATGTCATTCAAACCTTGAAGCGACCTTGAGAAAGAGCAAGGGACAAGGAAAACTCTTTTGAATGACAACTGCCGGAAATACCGTGTTTAAGTAATTTCGAGTTTTTGTGTCCCTATTTAAATTGGTTTCTTTTATTCTCCGCAGAGTGTCCTGGAGGGCACTCCTTGCCTTTGTTGGTGTTGCGCGTTGGTGTGCGTGAAGGATCACCAACAACATGAAGAGCTACAAAACGCTGGCAAGCATATATCCAGCTTGCCTTTGTTGGTGTTGTGCGATGGTATGCGTGAAGGATTACCAACAACAAGAAGAACTGAGTTAATAAGGTTATTTGAAAAGTAGTACACCGCAGCGTCCTCTTACACCTCAAACCCGCTTTTTCTCAAATAATACAGGTGCTGGCGTGACATGTGCAGCAGCATTTCTTTTTCAGTCATGGGAATGTCGCGGTTAAAGCTGCCTACAATTACATCTATTTCATTTCGTTCGTAAGCCTGCTTTTCAGTATTGTACAAATAGGTTGTGCAGGTGCCTGTGTTAAATTCTTCCATTTCGTTCCAGTATGATTTTCCTTCTTCCCGCATTTGGCGCAACACTTCTTTGGCCAGCTCGGGTCCACACAGGTCTTTGTTCACCTGTTCACCTAAGATTTTTTTAAACATATCTTCCTGGTCCATGGGTTCTTGTTCGCCCACTACAAAAGCCTTTTCCCATTCCAGGTCTTCTTCATCCCTGCGTTTCTCATCCTGGTACTCATGTAACAGTTGGTTCCATGCCATGTTGGTTAAAATCGATTTATGAAGGATCACATCCGAGGCCTGGTTGATGGCTACATAAATGTGCGTTTCAAATTCCGGAGTTTGTCGCCTGTACAGAATCCAAACCAGCATGTTGAACACCGAAGTGAATACCAGCCGAACGTGGAGCGGCAAGACTCTATCCCAGTCCTTATTCTGCAGGGGTTGCATGCAGGTGTGCAGCATGGGTGTTAGGGTAGCATCACTTTTCATTAACGGTATGGGATTACCAGTGGTCTTTTCTTTTGCCGCGGCATAACTTCGTTCAATTTTTTCAAGTGCCCGAATGAGAAAGGCAACATCGATATTATCAGTGCCGCGTTTCAACCGGTTCTCATCCGTAATCAGGTCATTCAGTTTTTTGAGGTCTGCCGGATTATTCTTGAAATGATTTTCCCAAACCGGCATAGCCAGTTTGCTTAGTCGGATGGCGATCTTCAATTGGGCTTCGTCAGCTAGGTTACCACAGAATGTTTCGAGCATGGGATTTCGGTTTGATCAATTTAATTAAAGTTACTTTGTAAAATTCTTTTTATCTAGAGGGGTATTTACCCAACAGATCACTCAAAACCGAACCCGTGATGCCTGTAAACCGGAAACTGAATCGGATAATTATCCTCGCTACCATGTTGATACTTGGGATTTCCTGTTCAACGGATGATGTGGTCGTGTATAAAAATCCTGATTTTTCAGTCGAAGAGCGCGTAGAAGACCTGTTAGCCAGGATGACACTGGAAGAAAAGTTCTGGCAATTGTTTATGATCCCAGGGGATTTATCAGATGGCAGGGAAAAGTATAAGCACGGCATATTTGGTTTTCAGGTAGCCACAAAGGGAAAGTCGGAAGGTGAAGCAGAGCAAGTGTTGGAATATGCTGGTGGCGGAACTGCGCGTGAAGCGGCCGAACAGATAAATGAAATTCAAAAATATTTTGTTGAAGAAACCCGTTTGGGTATTCCCATCATTCCGTTTGATGAAGCCCTGCACGGATTGGTGCGCGAAGATGCCACGGTGTTTCCGCAAGCCATAGCCCTTGCGGCTACATGGGATACGCTGTTGATGCGTAACGTGGCTAAAGCGATTGCACAGGAAACCAAAGTCAGGGGCATCCGCCAAATTCTTTCACCGGTAATGAACATCGCACGCGATGTACGGTGGGGCAGAACGGAGGAGACCTATGGTGAAGATCCCTTTCTCACCACGCAAATGGCGGTAGCGTATGTGAAACAATTTGAAAAGCTGGGAATCATCACCACACCAAAACATTTTGCAGCCAATGTTGGCGATGGTGGCCGCGACAGTTACCCGATTCATTTTAATGAACGGTTGCTGGAAGAAATTTATTTCCCGGCTTTTAAGGCGTGCATTCAACAGGGCGGGTCGCAGTCGGTTATGACTGCATATAACTCCGTTGATGGCCGGCCCGCCACGGCAAGCAACTGGCTGCTGAATGAAAAGCTTAAAAAAGAATGGGGCTTTGATGGCTTTGTTATTTCTGACGCCTCGGCAACAGGTGGAGCAAACGTGTTGCACTTTACCGCCACCGATTATGCCGATGCCACCAAGCAAGCCATTGAAAACGGACTCGATGTGATCTTTCAAACTTCGTACGATCATTATCCGCTTTTCTATGAAGCGTTTGAGAAGGGAATGATTGATGAAGGCGTGATTGATAATGCCGTGCGCAGGGTGTTGCGGACAAAATTCAAACTGGGGTTGTTTGAAAACCCGTATGTGGATGTGGATGAGACTAAGCAACAAACTGAAACTGCCGGTAACCGGTTGCTGGCAAGAAAAGCATTTCAGGAATCAATTGTTTTGTTAAAAAATGAGAAACAAATACTGCCATTAAGCAAAAGCATAAAGTCTGTTGCTATTATTGGAACTGATGCCATTGAAGCGCGACCGGGTGGTTACTCCGGTCCCGGAAATAATCCGGTAAGCATCCTGCAGGGGATAAAAAATAAAGTCGGCAGTACAGTGACTGTTAATTATGCTGGCGGTTGCGGCCGCACTTCCGTAACACATGTTGCCATACCCGCAGAAAATTTGTTTCATTATGTTGATGGGGGCAAAGAAGCAGGGTTGCTGGGAACGTATTTCAACAACATAACCCTTGAAGGTGAACCGGCATTAACACGCGTTGATCGGGTAATCGATTTTCAATGGACGCTGTTTTCTCCTGATCAGAAAAAGATTAATCCAGACTATTACGCAGCACGGTGGGCGGGAAAATTACTGGCGCCTGAGACCGGTATGTTTGATATTGGATTGGAAGGCGATGATGGATACCGGCTCTATATAAATGATGTGCTGGAGATTGATAATTGGCGGAAACAGACGTATCAGCGCATCACGAAGCCATATGCCTTTGAGAAGGGAAAGGAGTACGATATTAAGCTGGAGTTTTTTGAAACCGTTGGAAATGTTCGATTAAGATTGATCTGGAATGTTGGCGTGGAGCTCAAGGCTAAACAGAAAATCAAACAGGCTGTCGATATAGCCCGCAATAGTGATGTGGTTATAGTTGTTGCCGGAATTGAAGAGGGGGAATTCAGAGATCGTGCATTTCTTTCATTGCCGGGGCATCAGGAAGAACTGATTGAACAGGTTGCAGCAACTGGAAAACCGGTGGTTGTGGTACTGGTAGGTGGGAGTGCTGTCACGATGACCCGTTGGATTAACCAGGTACATTCCATTCTGGATGTATGGTATCCAGGTGATGAGGGGGGTAATGCCATAGCCGATGTATTGTTTGGAGACTATAATCCTGCCGGCAGGTTGCCCGTTACGTTTCCGGTTCATGAGGCACAGTTGCCGTTGTACTACAATCACAAACCTACCGGACGAGGCGATGATTACTATAACCTGACGGGGAAACCACTTTTTCCTTTCGGATTTGGATTAAGTTACACCACCTTCAACTACCACAAGTTGGAGATGGATAAAACGGAAATCAGAAAAGATGAAAACGTTCAGGTGCGCTTTCAGGTAACCAACACCGGTGATTATGATGGCGATGAAGTGGTGCAATTGTATGTAAAAGACCTGGTTGCCTCTGTAGCGCGACCTGTTATAGAATTAAAAGGATTTCAACGCATTCATTTAAAGCGCGGTGAGACCAAAGAAATCAGTTTTACCATTACGCCAGATATGCTCAGTATGTTGGATGAAAAGTTGGAACAAGTTGTAGAGCCCGGAGCATTCAGGATAATGATTGGCGGGTCATCCAACGATATCCGGCTGCGAACTGTACTGAACGTGACCGACTGATTGCTTTGAAAATAATCTGTTAATTCTCAGCGAACTGCTTTTCACCCACCAGGTTTTCATCAATCACTTGCTTGAATACATGCTTGGGTAACGCACCGGGTTGCATGGCAGGTTGACCGTTTACCGGGATGAATAAAAACGTAGGAATGCTGCGAATACCAAACACAGCCGATAATTCCTGTTCGGCCTCGGTATCTACTTTATAGATAACGATTTTACCTTCGTATTCTTTGCCGAGTTCTTCCAAAATAGGCGATACCATTTTTGCAAGGCCCGCACCAATCGGCATAAAAATCGATGATGGCCGGTAAGGTGCCTTTATAGTTCCATTCCTTTTCGGTTTCGTAGTTAAAAATCTTGTTTTTAAATTCTTCAGTTGTCAGTTTGATCGTCATGATACTGGTTTTGTGGTACAAAGATCGCAATCATGGGCTGTTTATTTTGTGACTTGTGTCACGGTTTTGCCGATGTGTAATCTACGGTAAACAACACGGGTGGGATAAAAAAAATTCATCGCAGAAGCCTATGCGAAGACCTTGCGATGAATAATTGGAAATATTTTATCACGTGCTATTCAGCCAACTCCATATCCCAATAAGCCGTCCACAGGCAAAGCATCTTTAAATCATACCGCACTTTCATGATGGCAATGGATGCTTCCACCTGATCGTCATGGTTGAAGCCTTGGCTGATGACCAGATCAAGTCCGCCTAAGTATTCAAAGAAAGCTTTCCTGCGAATGATATCGCGATCGAGCCCTCCGCTTGTAGTGGGGATTACTTCCGTTTCCAGCCACTCCAGGTATAGTTCCTCGGCTTTCGTAGCGTTAGCGGCCTCTCTTACTTTTTGAATGGCGGGTAGTAACAAGGCTACAGGAACAGGCGGCAACTGTGCGATGTTAAGCGCATCGTTCAATGCTTGGGTCCGTTCCGTATCGGATAGCTTAAGATCCAATAAAATATCAGCCAGCTTGGTGGCACTTTTTATTTCTTCATAATTCAAAGAGAATTCTTCCATAGGAACAGAATGGCTTTCATTATCCAGTACCAGATTTTTCATAATGTACCAGCGTTCAGTGTCTGCGCTCTTCTTTTTTAATCGTTCGAGCACTGCTGCGCGGTAGGCTTCAACAGAATTTTCCTGTAACAACAACGCTTTCTTTTCCTCAAGCGATTCACCCTCAATGTCAGGTATCTTTAGGAAATAGTCAGCGGCCGCTTCACCGTGTTTTTGTGTAACAGCCTTTTCAAAAGCTTCGTTACTTTTCTCAAACATTTTGGCAACAAACTCAGCCTGGTCACCACCTGATTTCCGGCAAGTTAAAATAGCCTCTTTATGAGCTGTTTCAGTCAATGCCTGATAAGCAGCCACCAGGATCTCGTGGTTCTTGTCAATTTCCAGTAACGTACGATCCACAACTGCCTGTTCGTTGAGTTTTACCTCAGGATCAGTTTCACACGCGCAAAGTACCAACACCATAGCCATAGACAGAAAGAATAGGTTCTTCATATTTTTTTGTGTTTGGTTGATTATGGCCGAAAAGTAGGGGGGAATGCCCTATTCTATTTCAGACAATTCACCTATGCCCGTCCTGAATTGATGAAAGCCCGGTATGATTTGATGGCGAGAGTGCTAAGGCAGGGTACTATTGCTGTTTCATGAAAATAAAAACAGGCAAATCAGTCAGGTTAAACGCCTGACGACTTGCCTGTTTACGCTTTTAAAGCACAAGACGCTATTCCTTAATCAGGGAACTCCCGCCTGTTACCGTTGGGTGAACATCCGGATCACCTGAATATCGCACACTGCTTGCACCACTTACGTTTACATCCAGTCGGTTGCTTACCGATACGCGTGCTGTGCTGGCACCTGAAACATCAAGCCAGGCATCTTCTGCTGAAAAGTTTCGGGCTTTCAACTCGCTGGCACCCGATACCGTGGCGTGCAACAGGGTGCCGGTTCCCAACAGGTCAAGTTTGGAGGCGCCTGAAATATTTAGTTTCACATTAGAAAAACCAGGATAAACCTTGCTAACCGATGCACCCGAAAGAATTAATTCAAACTCTTCTTGTCGTTCAAAACCCTGAACATCCGAAACACTGGCGCCAGAAAAGTTTGCACCGGCCAAATCGGGCATGGTAATGTGAAGCGTGGTGGTGTGCCTGCGGTTGGCGTGGCGATCGTAATAGGCCACAAGTGTGGAACCGTTCTTGAAAACCACCAGGTCATCGAGGTTGCGTACATCACCGGTAGCTTCTACCGAGAAGGTGGCCCCTTGCCGAACGATAATGGTAAAGGCACTGCCCATTTCAAGGCGGTTAAAGTTTTCAGTGGTAAAGGTGCGTTCACCGTATTGTAACGGGCCGGGGTCGTCAATGCCACAGCCGGTAAAAAGAAGGGTACTTGCAAATAAGGTTAGGATAAGGATGGGGTTTTTAAGATTTGTTTTCATAAAGGATAGAATGTTCAAGTCGTGGGTATGACAACTAACAACAGGTTTACCCCCAATCGGGTGTAAATTTTTTTCTAAATAAATACTGAGGAGTGGGATTGGATAGGTACTGCTGATATACGGGCAGTATTAGATTAGGTTTTTCCTGCATTCAAAAAAAATATGCCTTGGTCGTAGGGGTGCCTTTGTTTTCACTTGTCATGGTATCAAAAAAGCAGAAATACTATGAAAAAGACAGTAATCCTCATTATTACCTTGTTTACCGCAGCACTAACCTATGCCCAATCCGATATTCAAACTGTATTTAACAGCTCACGGGTTACGGGCTATGGTGCCCTAACCAATAAGTTCACCTCCATCCGTGGCGAATATGCCAATATTGTTGGAGGTTATGGCGGTGTATTTATTGATCGCAAAATTATGTTGGGCGTTGGTGGGTTCGCCACCACAAACAATATATCAGTACCAACTGAATATAGTGGCGCACCCGGTCTGCCCTTGAGCTATGGGTATGTGCAATCAGGCCTGGTAACCGAATGGGTAGTGGCTTCCAACAAACCGGTTCACCTGGTGCTATCCATGTTTGCGGGCGCAGGTTTTTCGTATCAGTATGAACATTGGGCGCACTCCGATTATGATTGGGAGGGAATGCATCGCATTTACGATCAGCAGTGGTCTTTTGTAATGGAGCCGGGTGCACAATTGGAAATCAACTTGTTCCGTTGGATGCGCATGAGTCCGGGCATCAGCTACCGCAGTGCCCACAACAGCGATGGCCGTGGGTTAAGCGACAAAGACCTGAGCGACTGGAGTTATAATTTTACATTGAAGTTTGGGAAGTTTTAATTCATTTTTTTTCAATCGTGATCCTATATCTGAAGATTTGGATCATGATTTTTTTTGTAAGTTAACGGGACACAAATGCCAGCCGTTTTTGGTCGACTATGTGTTACGTTTAAAAAGTTGTCCCCAAACTTCAAAAAAAATGAAAAATAGAATTTACCCCATTTTAATTTGCTCTCTTGTAAGTTGGAATGCTGTATTCAGTCAGACACATTTTGTTTCGCTGAATAAACAAAAGGCAGACTTTGTAAATAAGTCCTTCAATGTGACAAAGGTTTTGGATGAGCGTTCGGATAAATCCACTATTGGCTTTGCGCAAAAGGGCATGATGAATGCCAGGGTAGATGCCAATTTTGTAAGCCCATTTGAAAAGGAGCTGATGGATTTTTTGAGGTCAAATCTTAACCAAACCGGGCCAAAAATTCATGTGGTTGTAACAACACTGAAGATTTCGGAGAAGACCGGATTTTCGAAAGAGCGTGGATTCTGTGAGTTATCTGTAAACTTCTTAGTGGAGCATGAAGCACAGGTGTACAACGTACTGCAAACGTCAATCACCACAGAGGTAAGTGGAGTGGATGTAACCAATAAGCATCCAAAGAATATTGCCGATGCATTCAAGGTATGCTTTGACAGACTTGCAGGTGTTGATTTGTCTGATGTTCAAAAATTTCTTGCCATAGCTCCTGGTGAATCAGTCGTTCAGATTTTTGAATATGATTATCCGGTTTTTAAAGAAACAATAAAAGATGGCATCTATGCGTCATACGAGGAATTAAAGAACAATGCTCCCTCTATTGTAGAAGAATTTGTTTTAGATAAAAAACCAAGACTCAATGAACCGTGGACAGGCACTTTTGAGATCATTCCGAGATTTAAAGATACGGGTAAGAAAGTCAGAAAGGTGTGGGGAATTGCTTATGAAGGTCAGGTTTATGTCTATCATCAGAAGGAATTTTTTCCGTTGATCATTCAGGACTATGAGCTTTACTTTTATGGATACGGAATTCCGGATGGTGGAAGTATATCAACAGGGGCATTTATTGGTGGATTGATTGGGGCTGGGATTGCTTCAGGGATTGAAAATGCAAACGCCAGAAAGCAAAAGGTAAAGTACTATCTGGATCCCAATACGGGTGGTCAAGGGAAAACAATTTTGGAAAGCGAGGTTAGATAGTCTACTGCAGCGATGTGATAAATTGTTGACTAACATGATGGTTGGCCATGGTTGGGTGTTCAGCAGCCATCAATTATGCATAACTGGACGGATATTGACGGGAATTATGATGCCTGAATATTGCATAGCGTGGGAGTTTTAGTATTTTAAATACCCAAACCAACGCCTATGCAAGCCAATATCCTCACCGAAATTTTTCTGCCCGTTGCATTGGGTATTATTATGCTCGGTATGGGCCTCGCCCTTACGCCTGCAGATTTTAAACGCGTGGCCTTATTTCCGCGTGCCACTTTCGTGGGATTGTTTTGTCAGCTGATTTTACTGCCAGTGGTAGCGTTTGGCATGCTCCAGGTACTTAGTCTGCCGCCCGAACTGGCCGTTGGGGTAATGCTGCTTTCGTTCTGTCCGGGTGGGGCAACCTCAAACCTGCTTTCAAACCTGGCGCGTGCCGATGTAGCCTTGTCAATCACGCTCACGGCCATCTCCAGTATGGTAACTGTTTTCACCATTCCGTATTTAGTTAACCTATCGATGGAATATTTTATTGGCGAAGGCAAATATGTGGAGTTGCCCGTACTTAAAACCATGTTGCAGATTATAGTCATCACCATCATTCCGGTTTCTATTGGCATGCTTATCCGCTGGAAATTTCCAAACGGAGCACAACGTTCCGAGCGACCTGTAAAAATTGCTTCTGCGGTATTCATCACGTTGGTTATCCTGGGGGCTATCTTTAAAGAGAAAGATAACCTGGCCGGCTACTTTGTTCAGGTTGGCGTAATAACGTTGCTGATAAACGTTGTTATTCTTGCGGGTGGATACCTGTTGGGAAAATTGTTCCGGCTCAGTCACCCGCAGCGTGCAGCTGTTTCCATTGAATCGGGTATTCAAAATGGTACGTTGGCCATTGCCATTGCTACGAGCAGTTTGCTCTTAAACAATTCACAGATGTCGATACCAGCTGCGGTATATTCACTCATCATGTTTGTTACCGGTGGCGTGGCGGTTTACCTGTACAGCCGTAATGTTATGTTCGATAAGACGTAATGAGCATGATAATTTCTGTTTCGGATGAATAAATCCGATTACTTTTGTTTTTTATTGATATGGAAAATCCGGTTATAATTTTTGGGGCAGGTTATCTGGGGCGCATCGCCAAGGAAATTTTTGAAAACAACGGTAATGTGGTGTACGGATTTCTGGACGATGACAAGAAACTTCATGGAACAGAAATAGATGGCGCCACCGTATTGGGCAGTACCGATGATGATGGCTTTTTAAAACTGATCGGCAAGAAGTGCGAAGCCTGTATTGCCGTGGATGATAACCGCCTTCGGAAGAGCCTGGCAAAAATGCTCAACGAGGTACGCCATGTGCAGCCGGTAAACAGCATTCACAGTCGTGCGTTTCTGGCACAACATGTTTCACTAGGGCATGGCAACTTTATTGATGCAGGCGTTCAGGTTGGTGTTGGCACAACGCTGGGCAATCACACCATCCTTCAGGCCGGTTCGCTCATCGGTGCTTCTGTTAACCTGGCCGATTTTGTACAGGTAGGAGCAGGAAGTATTATTAACTCGGGTGTGGTGGTTGAAGCGGAAGCTTTTATCGGATCCGGGGTTACCCTGGTTTCTGGTGTAACAGTGGGGAAGGGTGCACGCATTGGTGCGGGATCGGTAGTGATTGCACCTGTAAAAGAGGGTGAAACTGTTTTTGGAAATCCTGCTCAACCTGTAAGTCGTTAACGGTATGCCAAAAGTTTCTGTAACTGATCTGATCTTAAATAAAGATGGTAGTGTGTACCATCTTAACTTGTTACCCAAGCATGTTGCTGATATCATTATTGCGGTAGGCGATCCGGGTCGGGTGTATAAGGTGAGCCAGCATTTCGATGAGGTGGAGTTTGAAATGAATAAACGTGAGTTCATTACGCACACCGGTCATTTTAACGGTAAGAAGATTTCTGTGATCAGTACGGGAATCGGCACGGATAACGTTGAAATTTTTATGACGGAGCTGGATGCGCTGGTGAACATGGACTTGAAGACACGCGAACCAAAATCGCGAAAGAAAAAATTGAAGATTATTCGCATAGGCACTTCGGGTGCTTTGCAAGAGGATATTCCCGTGGGTTCGCATCTGGTTACCGACTATGCTGTGGGCATCGATAACCTGATGGGTTTTTATGATGTGCCGTTTACAAAATTTGAAAAAACTATTGCAACAGATCTTCGGAAAAAAGTAAAACTTCCTTTTGAACCCTATGTTGTTCAAGGCTCTCCAACGTTACTCAGTCGTATTGGCCACGATATGATAAAGGGCAACACCATTACCACACCGGGTTTCTATGCTCCGCAGGGGCGTAAGGTGCGGGCAGCAACACGTATGCCGAAGCTGTTGGATGATTTTAATTATTACCATAACAAGACCAGCGATTTCTGGTTAACGAATTTTGAAATGGAAACGGCTGCGCTTTATGCGATGGGCCGCTTGCTCGGCCACGAAATGTTAAGTGCCAACGCCATCATTGCCAACCGCATCAAAAACAAATTTGCCAAAGACCCCGAAAAGGTGGTGGATACACTGATTGAAACCGTGTTGGAGCGGATTTGATACGATCCTCAAAAATCTTAAATCGGTTAATCCTTGTTCTTAAATTATGAAATCAGATTTGAAGTTATTTAAGATTGCTGATTAACGATTTTTGATTTTAGATTTTTAACTTTTTGAATAATCCGTATTAGATTAATTATCATCGCAGGAAACTACAAAGCTCAGGTAATGTTGGCCCGCGATCTGAATATATGTGAGATTGCGAATTAAAGGATGTGCCAAATAGTAATATCATAAAAATCCTCAAAAATCTTAAATCGGTTAATCCTTGTTCTGAAATTATAAAAATCAGATTTGCAATTATTTAAGATTGCCGATTAACGATTTTTGATTTCTTTCAACTTTGAGTTTAGCTTCCATTCACCGCACTATCCATGCGAACAATGTAACGCCCGGCAGTGAACGGTTCATCGTTATAAAAGCCTGATAAAATGCGGTGAGCAATTTGTTCCACAATCAGCTCATGATCGGTTTTGCCTTCCTTGCCACGCCAAAAAACCCGGTTGGGGTGGCGCTTCATGTCTTCCACATAAGCCTTTGCCCGATTGAATTGTTCATCGGTGAATGTAATGGTAAAGCAGGTTTTAACGCGTTGTGTATCCATAGTGCTGTAAGGTTTACAATTGATGTGCCAACTGAAAGCTGATCAAATTACGTCAAATTCATCTACCAAAGTCAAGGGTTTGCCCGCCATCGGGCATCGGTGTTCGCAGTTGGGACGGTAGGCATTAACACAGTATTTTTGCACCGGTATGAAAGATTTGCACGTAGTTGAGTTGAGTAATGGTATCCGGTTGGTGTACCAGCAGGTTGACGGTACGCACCTGGTTCATTGTGGTGTATTTTTAGATGTGGGCAGTCGCGATGAACGTGAAGAAACGCAGGGCATCACGCATTTTTGGGAACACCTGGCGTTTAAGGGAACAAAAAAAAGAAAGGCTTACCAGATCATCAGCAGCATTGACTCGGTTGGCGGAGAGTTGAATGCCTATACGGATAAGGAGAAGGTGGTTTTCTTTGCGTCTGTACGCGATGAATATTTTGAACGAGCCATTGATGTATTGGCAGACATTACCTTTCATTCTGTTTTTCCTGAAAATGAAATTGAAAAGGAGCGAGGCGTAATTCTTCAGGAGATGGCCATGTACCTCGATAACCCGGATGATTCTTTACAGGATGAATTTGAGTCGGTGATTTACCGCAAGCACCCGATGGGCATGAACATCTTGGGTAAAAAAGAAACGGTGCTGGGTTTTCACAGGCGCGATTTTACCGAATACTTCAAACAGCGGATAGACACGCGCAGAATTGTGTTCAGCTGCGTGGGCGATCTGCCGGTGGCACAAGTTGAGCAGGCGTTTCAACGTTATTTTAATGTGAAAGCAACAAAACGTTTGGCGAAACGCAAACCTGCAAGCTTGTACAAGCCCTTGAACAAGCAACTGCATCGCCCGGTCAAGCAAGCAAAATGCGCCATCGGCCGGCCTGCTTATCCCATTCATCATCCCGACAGGATTCCGTTTTTTCTGTTGGTGAATATGTTGGGTGGGCCCGGAATGAACTCCAGGTTGAACATGGCGCTTCGCGAAAAGCATGGCTATGTATATTCCATTGAAGCACACTATATGTCGTATTCCGATACGGGCATGTTCGCGGTATTTTTTGGAACGAAACCCAGTAAGCTTGATCGGTGCATAGAATTGGTACAACGTGAGCTGGATAAATTTTGTGAAAAACCCCTTACCGTACGGCAACTGAATGCAGCCAAAGAACAACTGAAAGGTCAGCTGGCAATGGCGGAAGAAAATAACCAGAGCCTGATGATGATGATGGGGCGTTCCATGCTTGACCTGAACCGTGTGCCATCGCTGGAAGAAATCTTTAACATCATTGAGGGCGTAAACGCAAAGGACATCAACCGCGTGGCTCGTGAAATGTTTGATGCGAAAGGACTCAGTTACTTAACCATGGTACCCAATTAACGATGGATATTCTGCAACCGGATTTACAGCGCTACGCTGAGCAACACACTTCACAAGAAAGTGATTTATTGAAACGGATTGATCGGGAAACGCACGCCCGCGTATTGATGCCGCGTATGTTATCGGGGCATTTGCAGGGCAGGTTGCTGGCCATGCTCAGCCACATGATTAAACCTAAATCGGTTTTGGAAATAGGAACCTATACAGGCTACTCTGCTATTTGCCTGGCCGAAGGTTTGGCGCCCGGTGGAAAGCTGGTAACGATAGATAGTAATGAAGAACTGGAGGAGACGGTTCGTGCCTATATAAAAGAGGCCGGATTGGAGCATATCATCGACTACCGAATAGGCAACGCCCTTGAACTGGTACCGAAACTAACCGGCCCGTTCGACCTGGTGTTTATTGATGCGGACAAAGAAAACTACCATCAGTACTACGATTTCGTATTCAAACTCGTACCTTTGGGTGGTTATATTCTGGCCGATAACGTGCTGTGGAGCGGCAAGGTGTTGCAGTCGAAACCCGACAAAGACACCTGGGCAATTCAGGAGTTCAATGAAAAGGTTCAACATGACCCGCGCGTTGAAAATATCCTGTTGCCGGTTCGAGATGGCATTATGATTGCACGTAAGGTTAAAGAATAATTTTTTAAGGCTGACCATTTTTTAAACGTAGCCGTATGCGATTAACAGCCATTTTTGTTTTCCTGCTTCAGGTAGCACTTGCGCAAGGCCCCGAAGTGCCGCATAAGATGAACTTTGCGGGTATCACCCTCACCATTCGTGATGATGCGCGCAGGGAAATCCAGAAGGATGTAGATGCCCTTACGCAGTACCCCAAGTACTTCAACATAAAGGTTGAACGCGCTAAAACGTATTTCCCCATCATTGAAAAAATATTTCAGGAAGAACGCCTGCCCGATGATTTTAAATACCTGGTATTGCAGGAGAGTGCATTGATTGCCGATGCGGTTTCTGTTTCCAATGCGGTTGGCTTCTGGCAGTTTAAAGATTTTACGGCTGTTGAAATGGGCTTGCGTGTGGATAAAGAAATTGATGAGCGCATGAACATTGTGTCATCAACACGCGCAGCAGCGCAATACCTGAAAAGGAATAACGCATATTTTAATAACTGGTTGTACGCCCTGCAAGCTTATCAAATGGGTGCCGGTGGTGTAATGCGCGCGGTGAAGGATTATGAGAGCGGCTCCAGGCATATGGAGATCACCAGCCAAACGTATTGGTATGTGAAAAAATTTCTGGCGCATAAGGTTGCTTTTGAAGGTGCGGTGAAAGGAGAAGGCGAAATTAAATTGCTCGCATATGAAAACCGCAACAGCCGTTCGCTTCATGCGTTGGCTAAGGAGGTTTCTGTTGAAGAAGAACAATTGTTGGCTTACAACAAGTGGGCACGCAAGGGTCACATCCCGCACGATCGTACATACATTGTGGCCATACCGGTTCAGGGTGAGGCCCGTCAAACGTATGCATCGGTAACGAAGGCCAATACGGAGAACCAAAAAATTGGTGAACATAAAAAGCTGGATGCAAAACCCGCGCTGGCCACACAGGCCGACAAAAAGGTTGTTAACGGTATTCCGGCTATTAAAGCTGAGGCTGGTGAAAATGCCGCAACACTGGCCAAGCGTGCCGGAGTGAATCTCTCGGTTTTTCTATCGTATAACGACTTATCAATTGCTGACCCCTTAACCGCAGGTAACTATTATTACCTGAAGAGGAAGAAGAACAAAGCATCCGCCAATGTGCATGTCGTGCGGGGCGAAGGTGAAAGCATGTGGTCGATTAGTCAGCAATACGGTATTCAATTGAAGCGACTTGAACGACATAATCCAACGCTTTCTTCAACCACGCTGGCAAAGGGAACAACTGTTTTATTGGCGTCACCATCGCGTGTAGCAACAAGTGCAGTGCAAGAGGTTGCTGTTGAAGTTGAGCGTGAAGAATTCTTTAACTGGTCGGTAGCGCCCGAACCGGTTACGGCCAGTATTTCAACAGAAATTGCTGTGCCTGTAGTAGTAACTCCTACTTCATCAGAGGAAGTTGAGACAAGCAAAGGAGCCGAAGTGATGGAAAAGGACAAAACAGATCAAAACAATACAAGCCTTATTTCAGTTGATGTGGTTGTTCCGGAGTTTCACACCGTTGCGCCTGGTGAAACCTTGTATGCCATCTCTAAGCGGTATCAGGTAGGGGTAATGGACCTGGTAAACTGGAATCAGCTAAAGATGGAGGAGGGGATTAAGCCGGGGCAAGTGTTGAAAGTGAAGGAGCCTGAGGGGGTTAAGGAAGACCAAAGGGGCGAGGATACGGGATTTATTATATATGAGGTAAAGCCTTCGGATACATTATATAGTGTGGCCCGCAAGTACGGTGTAACCATTAAGGAACTCATGGATTGGAATCAAAAGAAGGATTTCTCTGTTTCCACCGGTGAGAAGCTGAAGATTCAGGTCAGGTAACCTTCTGATTTTGTTTCATTTTGCCTTATTTATTACGTCAAGGCAGGTAATTCCCGTCACAATCCTGTAAAATATTCAAAAATGGATATTTTTGTGATCTGTGATTTTGTTTAAAAATTAAGGTTAGGAAATTGATGCAAACGGATACAAAATCCATTGACCTGGTAATGCTGGTGGATGATAATGACACTGATAATTTTATCAGCAAACGGATCATAGAAATTACCAAATTTTCGAAGCGCGTGGAAGCCAAGGCCTCTGGTAAGGCCGCGTTGGATTACCTGCGCGAGAACGAGAATAATGCGGCCAACCTCCCCAGCCTCATCTTTCTGGATATTAACATGCCTATTGTAGACGGGTTCGTGTTTTTGTATGAGTTTGAGAAGTTCAACGAACTGGTAAGAAATAAGTGTAAGGTTATTATCCTATCCAGCTCAGATAACAAACGCGACATCGACAAAATCGTCAATAACAACCACGTGATTAAATTTATCACCAAGCCCCTTACCGAGGTGGCCTTGGAGGAAATCAAGCTAAACAACATTTGATCGTGCTTGTTTCGTAGTCAAAACTGTTCTAAACCCTTTCATCTTATGAAAAAAATCATCGCCTCCGGAGCAATTTTATTGTTCTTAAGTATCTTTTGTTTCCCCGCTACAGCCCAGATCGTAAAGCCAGACACAACCTCCAACTGGAAAAAGCGTCTCATCTTTAACGTAAACTTTAATCAGGCGGCATTTTCATCGAACTGGAAGGCCGGGGGTATTAATTCGGTTGGTCTTAATGGCGCGTTTAACTACAAAGCCTACTATGCCAAGGATAAAATTACCTGGGATAATGAAATTGACTTCTTGTATGGCTTTGTGAACAACAGTGGTCAGGGTTTTCGTAAAACACTTGATCGCATGTTTTTTGATACAAAAGTTGGATATAAACTGAGCGACAAATGGGATTTGTTCACCTCACTAAATTTCCTCAGCCAGTTTACAGAAGGTTACCGGTATAATGATGATGATTCAGAAGATCTGATCTCGGATATTTTAGCACCCGCATTTATTACCTCAGCCTGGGGTTTGCAGTATAAGCCGGTTCCTTATTTTAAGGTACGCATTGCACCATTTGCACCCCGGGTAACAATTTTACGTGATAACAACGGTCGCTTCGATGCAGTGGATCCTGCGCGTCCTTATGGCGTGGTACTTGGTGAGTCAACCCGTTTCGAGTGGTTGGCTTTTCAGGCCACAGCCGATTTTGATAAAGACATTGCCAAGAACCTGAACCTGAAATGGCGGTACATGCTGTTTGCGAACTACGAGACACTTGAGGCCAAGACTATCGACCATCGGCTTGACCTGATGCTTACCGCGCAAGTGAATAAGTTTATCAGTGTTGGCCTGGGTGGAATATTGCTCTATGATTTTGATCAGGACGATGGTGTTCAATTAAGTCAAAGCTTCAACTTTGGCTTCCGGTACAGCTTCCAGAATTACGAAGAGAAGAAGTAGTAGTTAAGGGCATCTCTAAAGACCAAAGTACGATTGTCCGGCTCTCCAAAGGAGTCCCGTGGACAACGTGACAAAGTTTTTAGAGACACCTTATTTCTAAAAATCCGGGTCAAGCCCGAGTTTTTCTTTTAGTTCAAGCAATAGCGGATTCTTTTCTGCCAGGTGTTCAAATTTTTCACGATTTGTATAAATCACCTTTTTCGTATCAGTGTTTTTGTAATCACCCGTAACCTGAATGGAGTAGTTTTGCAAGCGTTCCCGAATGAATTGCATCAGATCACTTTTCATTTCATTCAGCAACGTTTCCTGAACCGGATTCATCAAATGAAGCACGATGGTTGAATCGTGAATCTCAAACTCCTGCGTAAGCAACTGGTATTCGGCTTTGTATTTTTTACGTTGTTCAGCAAAAGCTTTCCAGGTTTCCTGAAGTTGTTCGGTTGTAAAGGGCCTGTTTTCAACCTGCTTAACGGGTTCGGTGGTTTTTTCTTCGGCTGTTGATTCTGTATTCAGAATAGCATTCAATGCCGGAATTTTTGGTGTGCTCTTTTGTTTCGAAAACCGACTGGTGCCATTCCCGTTTCCATTTGCAGGCTTGGGAAGTTCGGGAATTTTAGGGGTGGATTGCGTAACGGGTGTAGTAACTTCAGCAGGTTCCTGCGGTGCTACGGGTTCGTCACTAATTTTTTTTTTTACTGCCTCTTGTTGAGGAAGTGCTGCGGCATCCAATACGGCCTGTACATGGGCCATTTTCATCAACGCCAGCTCAACGGAAAGCCGCTGGTTTTTGCTGCTTTTATAATTGATGTCGCACTGATTGGCAATGTTAAGCCACGAGAGCAGGAGAGAAGGAGGTGCAGCCTGTGCCTGTTCGGCATATTTTTTCTTCACATTTTCCGGTACTTCCATCAGTTGCGTGGTGCGTGCATCTTGCGATACCAAGAGGTTTCGGATGTGCTCACTTAACCCAACAATGAAATTTTGCCCGTCAAATCCTTTTTTAAGGATTTCGTCCAGAATCAGCAAAGGCTGGGTATGGTTCTGCGTAAGCAGCGCTTCCACTACCGAGAAATAGTAGTCGTAGTCGAGAATGTGCAGGTTGCTGAGCACATTCTTGAAGGTGATGCCCTTTCCGGAGGAATAGGTCACCATCAAATCGAAAATGGACAACGCATCGCGTAACGCACCATCAGCCTTTTGTGCAATGAGGTGCAACGCTTCATCTTCAGCCTTAATGCCTTCGTGTTTGGCAATGGTTTTCAGGTGATTGCTGATGTCTGAAATCTGTATCCGGTTAAAATCGAATATCTGACACCGCGAAAGGATGGTTGGGATAACCTTGTGCTTTTCGGTAGTGGCCAGAATGAAAATGGCATATGGAGGAGGTTCTTCCAATGTCTTTAAAAAGGCATTGAAAGCCGCGTTGGAGAGCATGTGCACCTCATCTATTATATAGACTTTGAATTTTCCGAATTGGGGTGGGTAGCGCACCTGGTCAATCAGGTTGCGGATGTCTTCCACCGAATTGTTGGAGGCGGCATCCAACTCAAAAATATTGAGCGTATTGGTTTCGGCTTTTTCTTCAAAACCGTTTATCAGTCGCGCCACAATGCGGGCGCAGGTGGTTTTACCAACCCCTCGCGGGCCGCAAAAAAGGAGGGCCTGTGCGAGTTTATTATTGTCGATGGCATTTTTGAGCGTGGTGGTAATGTGTTCCTGTCCCACCACTTCAGCGAACCCGGTTGGCCGGTATTTTCGTGCCGATACGACAAAATTATCCATGCGGCAAATTAATCTTTTTCACGTGTATATAGGAAATGATTTTAAGGATATATCAGATTCAGATACGTGGGTACAAGGTTGGTTACAGCGTATAGGTAATTCCATTACTGAACCTGTAGATGGTTCTTACAATGGGTACAATTGGCCGGTTTTCAAAACTTAAGGTGAAGGAGGTGGTCCATCGTAGCCTGGATGTAAGTTTAGTATTCAGGTTTATATCTGTGCTGTATCGGTTTCGGAAAGCGTCAATGGCTGGATCAAACGCTGTTTGGAAGTATTGTATGGAATTGAAATCTGCCCACTCTGAAATTTTGATACGAAAGACCAGGTAATTGGTAGATTTCCAAAATGAGATACGCATGACTTCTTCCGTTTTAGGATGGGTCCATTTTTCCGATTCATACATAATACCTATACTGAATACCAAGGTAAAGTGCTCGTTATGATAAAGCCGATGACGCATTCCAACACCTAATAAAAGGCGTGGATCTAATCCTCTGAAATTATCATATTGGTATTGGGCAAAAGCTTCCGGATGTACCTTGCGGTCTTTCCTGAAATCGAACCGAACATGCTGATAGCCGGTATTGAGAAACGGGTCTTCATTAATTTTCAGGTAATCAATTCGGGTGATTGACGAAATCCTATGCTTTCCAGGAAAGTAGGCAATACTCGATTTAATGTCAAAGCCAAAGAATTCAACCGGATCTTCGATGGCAGCGCTGCGGTTATAAAGCAACAGGCTTCCGCTGATGTTGCCGAGAAACTTTTTAGTAGTGTCACGGTCAAGCGCAGATTTTTCAATGTTGAGAATCTGAGCAGAAACCATGACGCTCCAGCCAATAAAAATTGGTAGCAGGCATATGTATTTCATCAGCCACAAAAGTAGGGCTATCTTTTTAAAAGATCATCCCTCATCAATGCATGAACTATTTTACGTGTATATTTGTCTCCCTTTTGCCCGCGGTTTGGGCAATTGTTATTTGAAGTATTGGGGCCGACCGGTTTTGACAGGATGTGTGGTGACGTGTGTAAGCATGCAGGCTCATAGGATGAGAGCCTTGAAAGATAGTCCTGAACCATACGTGGCGAGAATAACTACGCCATGGCTGCTTAATCTGACGGTACGTTAGATTAGCTTATCCCCGATAAGATCGGGGAGGCCATCATCGCTCAGCACGTTGTTCTGCAGGTGCTGGTTTAGCGGTGTCGTTTTGCGGAACTGCGCTGCGCGAAGTTACAGCGTGCAGCTAAGACCTTGTAACTACGGAATAGTATGGCTGTTGCCTGCCTTGCTGTTCCCGACAATTAAAGTCAACTAAGCATGTAGAAGATACGATTATCATCTTCTCTGGACCAGGGTTCGATTCCCTGCGGCTCCACTTTTTTATGCCTGTGGCAGGGCAAGCCAGTGTATGGCTAATGCCTCTGCTACTAATCCAAGGGCTACCCATAATTCCTGCAGTAATCCGGTGGATGAAAAAATAATCAGCATCACCAGCATGCCCAGTATAATGCCTGCTATCAGCAGCCGAAAGTCGGGCACGGTTCGGTAAGGCGGTGGACTATCTTCCAGTGGCCTTTTTTGGGGCCTGTCCGCCAAAGCCCGTAAGGCCCTGTTTCTGATCAGTACTTTGTTATTCATGTAACTATCATTTTACCCGGGGCAAGTCTACCACTTGAGATCAATAGATTTTTATTTATGTTTGTTATGGAAGTCATAAGAATTGTAAATATCAGATCAATCTGAAACTCTAAACATTAGCCGTAAAAACCCGTTCTCCTTACAATTCGCTTACTCCGAAACATGATTCAGACATTCACTAAATATTCGTTCACGGTGGTGCTCACCATGTTGATTGCGCTCAACATGGATATACCACTTCGGGGAAGTCTGGAGTCATTTAATCCCGTGGAGCGCGAGCCGGTGCGCGGAAATCTTCTTCAGGAGAATCAGATTGTTATTAAAAAAACCAAAAGCCGGCACTGTACACAACAACCCCTGTTTGTACCCGGTAGAATAGTTGTGCCGGTCAGCCAAACGGTATCGGGTGCATTTCAAAGTACTCAATCACTTTTCCTTCTTCACCGTACACTCAGGTTGTAGCTGTTGCTGAATTTCAGGTGGGCTTTCTCCACCCTTTCGTCTCTTATAGCGTATAGGGGTACACCTTATTCATCATCACTATTCTTAACATTCTTATGAATCAATCACTTCTTTGGATATCGTTTAACATATTTATACTGATCATGCTTGCGCTTGATCTGGGCGTATTCAATCGAAAATCAACGCAGATAACGGTAAAATCTGCACTCGGTTGGACAGCCTTTTGGGTATTTCTTTCCTTTTTGTTCAATGTGTTTGTTTATTTTCAATTGGGCGAACAAAAGGCCTTTGAGTTTTTCACCTGCTACATTATTGAAAAATCCCTGAGCGTTGATAACATTTTTGTCATCATCCTGATCTTCTCCTATTTCAAGGTTCCGGTCCAGTATCAACATAAAGTGCTGTTCTGGGGTATCTTGGGCGCCCTGGTTATGCGCATCATCTTCATACTTGCTGGCGTTGAATTGATCCATAACTTTCATTTCCTCATTTATGTATTTGGGGGCTTTTTGATTTTTACGGGCATACGTTTTCTCGTGCAGAAGGATGAGTCGGTAAACCTTGATACAAATCCTTTTATCAAGCTATTGAGAATGATATTTCCCATTACCCCGGATTTTCGTGGTGATAAATTTTTTGTGCGTGAAAGTGGAAGGTTATGGGTAACACCGCTTTTTCTGGTGGTCATTGTAATTGAAGGAACTGACCTGGTGTTTGCTGTAGACAGCATTCCTGCCATATTGGCTATATCGAACGATTCATTTATTGTCTACACATCGAACGTGTTTGCCATTTTAGGGCTCCGGTCTCTTTATTTCGCACTTGCGGGTATTGAAAAGTATTTCACCTACCTGAAGTATGGTTTGGCAGCGATATTGATTTTTGTTGGCGTTAAGATGTGTATTGCAGATTGGTACAAAATACCCATTGAGCTATCGCTGGCGTTTATCGTTCTTACCTTATCGGTTGCTGTGCTGGCTTCTATGGCAATTCAATCTTCAAAAAAGGAGTTGTAACGCCTGGATTGAGGTGAAGTGAAACAAAAAGAGCTGATCATCGATCAGCTCTTTTTGTTTGTTGATGTTGTCATCAACTTACTTCTTCTTCTTAGCAGCCTTCTTAGCTTTCTTCTTGGCTACTTTTTTCTTTGCTACTTTCTTTTTAGCAGCTTTCTTCGCTTTCTTTGCCATAGCGTTTTTAGTTTTTAGTTAAACATTTATTAAAAAGCTAAATAAAGGTAGCATATCATTTTATAATTGCAAAATTTTTGTGAAAATATTTGCAGATGACATAAACGTTACTTTTCTCACCCTCACATCACACTCAACTGAAAAACAATTTTATTATTTGAAATCGTTATGAACATTGAAGAACTGCAAGCGCTATGTAATTCATTTCCGGCAGTAACAGAAGACATCAAATGGGACAATGATTTGTGTTTTTCTGTTGGCGGAAAAATGTTCTGCGTGGCATCACTTGATCAACCGCTGCGTATTTCATTTAAGGTTGGTGACGAAGAGTTTAACGAGCTCTCTACGCGTATTGGATTCATACCGGCACCCTATATGGCCCGCGCAAAGTGGGTAAGTGTTGTTGATGTATCCTGTCTGCCTCAGCATGAACTCAGGCAACTGATCAGTCAATCGTACAATCTTGTAAGGGAAAAATTAACAATAAAGATGCGAAAACAGTTGGGAATCAATTAATCTGGTGTACGTCTAACCTTCCTCACTCCCCAATTGAAACCCTAGTTTAGGCTTGCTGCTGCGCAGTTCTTTAATTTCAAACTCCTCTACATCAGCAAAAATTACTGTTTCCATAAGTTCAGGTGTCCGGTCTTCTTTTTTCATGGCAGCCAGTCGCAGGTGTTGATTTTTAACTGCCTCTCCAATGGTTTGCCGAACGGCCCGCGCATTGCCGAAGTGCTGGTCGCGGTGGCTGAAAAGAAATTCAAAATAGTTTCTTAAATGCTCGGCTGCTGCTGTATCGGGCTGAACATCTTCTTTCTTAAACATCGACATGGCAATGGCAAACATCTCATCCGGAGAATAGTCAGGGAACTCGAAATATTTATCGAACCGTGAGCGCAAACCGGGGTTGGACTGGATAAACTCATGCATATTTTCGGTATAGCCGGCTACAATTACCCCAAACTTACCGCGAAAATCCTCCATGCGTTTCAGAATCACCTGTACGGCCTCAGCGCCAAAATCGTAGGTGCTGCCTTTTCCTTGTGCCAATGAGTAGGCTTCATCAATGAACAAAATGCCGCCCATAGCTTCCGTTACTTTCTCTGCAGTTTTAATGGCAGTCTGCCCTACATACCCGGCCACCAGTCCTTCACGATCCACCTCTACCAGGTGCCCTTTCTCCAGGATACCAAGTCCTTTATATATTTTTGAGAGCAACCGGGCTACGGTTGTTTTACCGGTTCCGGGATTTCCGGTAAACACTGTGTGCAGTGAGAATTTGCTCAGCACATCTTTTCCTGTCTCTTGATAAAATTTAACAAGCTGCACCATCTCGTTCACTTCGTGTTTGATGTTGGTGAGCCCGGTGAGGGCATTGAGTTCATCCAGACTTTCATACAAAAGATTTTCACGCTCTTGTTCGGCTGGGGATGACCCGGCCTGTTTTACGCTTTTTACGATGTGTTCAGCCCCGGTAATGATGGATACATCACCTTCTTCCGTAATATCCCCAACTTCAAACGGAACGGTAGCTAAAAGTGTATCAAGGTAAACTACCTCTAACGTGTATTTATCGTTACCCCAGCGACCGGGTGTATCACCGCCCCATCCGGGAAAAATGACTTCAGTTTTGCCTAAGGTATTGGCGGAAACATAAGTGAAGTAATCGTGTGTACCTTTAAGTTGTCCGGCATCGTTATAAAAGTTGAAGAAGATTTCAGCATAATACCCTTTGGGCAGGTTATTTCTGAATTTGAATTCGCACCAAACAAATCGGGTCTCCGCTTGCCTGAATTTGGTTAAGTACCTTTTTTCTGGCAGGGTTGAGGCTTGACCATCGCCTTCGAACAGTTTAATGGATTCGATGGTGAAGTGAGGATCTTGCTCGGTCATGATTTTGCCCGAATCCACAATGTGGAACTTGCGTTCGCCAACTTTTTCATCATCAATGTAACCTTCCCAAACATAATCGCCCTCAAACCAGTACGCGCCAACCTGGGCATTTCCCCACGACTGCCTTATGTACACAATGTTTTCATCCTTTTCTATGGTGCGTTTCACTTCCAGGTTGCACAATTCATTTTTCTGACTGCCATTCAGGTGGAAGCATTTTAAGCGAACAGAAGTTTCCCAGTTGGCCTCGTCAAATAGTTTGTTGAAAAAGGAGAACTCCACACGCATATAGGTGGTCTCAAACCGGTCAAACACCTTGCGGTACTTTTTGGTGGCGTTGGCCATCCATTCATCGGATGCATAAACTTTGATGTCGCGATGTTTGTAGGGTATTTGTTGAGGTTTATCCAGTTTCGTCTCGTCAGCCATAGGGTATAATTTGGACAGGGAAGTTAAGAAAAATTTGAATGTAGGATTTGCCAGGGGTCAACAACACTGGCTGGGAAAGCGAACTTATTTTTTCAACATTTGCTTTAAGGCCGATTCGAGGGCTGCCTGTTCAGGTACTCCGGGTTTCAAAATAATCGTTACCGTATCGGATGCGGTTGTTCGGGTAACTTCTCCGCTCATCTTAATCCGGTCGGTAATATGATTACTTGTTGCGGAAATAGCTTTTTCTAAGAGTTGTTTCAAGCTTTCGAATTGTTCTTCAGTAAGCTTTACGTCAGCCGGATCACCACCGCTGTACATACCGGTTGAGCTTTCTTCCGGTTTAACCGGAATGTATTGAAGGGATGAAGCCGTTATCACATAGTGATTGGCGCTTCCATCGGCATAGGTGTATCGGGGTTGTGCGTGCATACAGGCGGTAAGAAGGGTTATAGAACAAAGGAGGTACAAGCTTCGCATAGAGAAAGGTAATCAAATTTATGATACGAAACAGGCTTTGACTTCAGCGGACAGGTGAGTAGCTTCAACAGATCGTTAGCCTATGAACGTTGACAAATCTCCTCATAATCCTGTTCAGGAAACAGTTTCTCTTTTGGAAACCATGCGGAGTTACGTTCAGGATGATGCGGAGCTAATGTGGACAAGTTATCAGTCGGCAGCAGAAGTTCGGCAAGAGCTTGATGCATGCATCACCGGTATTCAGAAACTTGATAGTTCATCAATAGAACGGGCAGCCTCATTTTTTATTCCGGCCGGTGATTTTCAAAACATGGCTCTCGACAGCGGTTGGGGCGATGTGTTTTTAATCTTTGCGGAGCGGTATGATAAACTTTATGCAGAGCTTAAAGCACTTGCAAAGGGATGAACCATCAGGAAATATCATCCAACGCTTTTCTCGAATCACTTGCCCTCGATTTTTTTAAATCTGTTGGTGTAAGCCCGGTAACCTTTTTGAATTGAGCCGATAAGTGCGCCACGCTACTGTAACCAAGACGGTCGGCAATTTGACTGAGGTTAAGTTCATCGTAAAACAAGAGTTCTTTTGCCCGTTCAATTTTCTGCCGGATGATGTATTGTTCAATGGTTATGCCCTCTACGGAGGAAAACAGGTTGCTGAGGTAGTTGTATTCGTAATGCAGTTCTTCCGCAAGTATGTCCGACCAGTTGTGTTTTCGATCTACGCGATCCGTTCGATGAATCAGCGCAATGATTTTGTTTTTAATGCCTTCAATGATCCTGCCTTTCCGGTCGTCAATGCGTTCAAAGCCTAACACCGAGAGTTCTTGATCAAGCACATGTAGATCAGCCTCTGTTGGGTTTGATTTCAACACTACTTCACCTAATGAAATTTTTTCAGGTTGCAGGTTTAGTTTATTCAGCGCCTGTTCCACTGCCATGACGCAGCGGTTGCAAACCATATTTTTGATGTAAAGCGTCATACCGTATTATTTTGCAGGCTGACCAATCCAACCCAAATGTGTGTTTTTAAAATTATCGGAGTATTTCAATCCGTATCCCATTATGCGGTCGAATGAACTGTGTCCAAATAGCACCACACCTGCGAGGGTAAGTTCATGGATCACCAAAAAATAACCAGCCAGGTAACAGGCAATGGCTACGCCTTTGTGGTGGAACACGTTGTAAGCAATGGCACCCACGCGTGTGTTGACTAAGTAGCCCAACATGCTGATATCTGGCGCGAGAAAAAGCGCCCAGAATAGCCATCCTTCAAACGGTAAATACGAATTCAAGTAAATGGCCAGTCCGAACATGGCCAGCTCCTCCAGGCGTAACAAGTTCTTCATGTCAGTTTTTGTTTTTCTTGTAATAATCGGGTAAGTCGTTGTCGGTTGTGGCGGTATTCAAAAGATAGTTAAGGGCTTCTTCGCGGGTAGGAAACGATTTGAAATTCTTTTGAAAAAAAATACTGTATCCCATCAGGATAATGCGTTGCGTAGTGTTCAATCCAACAAAAGCCATCTTGTCAATTAGGTGGATGACAGGCTGCGTTACCGATTTGGCGTGTTGCACAAACCGGGGGGTGATGTAGTTGTTGTTATGAAGCGCCAATACCAGTACGCGTTCGTTTTTAGTCAGACCTTTTTCAGCGGCTTCCGAGATCAAGGCAATCATCCCGTCTTCGTTCGCCCCAGAATAATCAATTTCTAAGATTGTTTTGTCGCTTTCCTGAATTGTTCGCACCCCGCCCATAGTGTTAAAAGGTTACTCCTTGACAAGATTACTTAATTTAATTCTTTCAAATGAGATTTCGTTCCTCTGGAGCTTGAATTTGCAATGGTGGTACGTTTTTCTGTGACTCCCCTCCTGATAAGGAGGGGCCGGGGGTGGTTGGTTCTGTTCTCTTTTGAGATTTTCTATTTATTTCTCTCAAATGAGATGCCTCTCCTCCGGAGCTTGTTTTTGCAACTGTTGTAAGCTTTTCTGTGACTCCCCTCCTGATAAGGAGGGGCCGGGGGTGGTCCTTTACTATTATTGCCGGATATGCTTATCCCACCACCGCTGAAACACCATCAGGCCCCAGATGCGGGCGTGCACATCTTCAGGATTGGAAGAAAACAATTTCCGCTTCAGCAAATCAATTTCCGGATAGTGAAAGATGCCTTGTTCCTCAATTCGCTTTTTGGATAAGAGATCATCCATGATGGTGGATTTCATTTCTTTCCGGAACCATTTTAACAATGGGACTTCGAACCCCTTTTTAGGACGTTTATAAAGTCGCGAGGGCAGAAAGTCGCGATACGCATCTTGAAGGATGCGTTTGCGGATGGAGGCGTTTAATTTGAATTCGTCCGGCAGACTGAAAATAAAATTCACCAATTCGAAATCAAGGAAGGGGGTACGCACTTCCAGGCTGTTGGCCATACTCATCAGGTCAACCTTGGTGAGCATGTCGTTGGGTAACACCAGCCTGGTATCAGTAAGTAAAATATCGCCTAATGTTTCGTTTTCCGGAATGGTTTTTAAAATGGCATTTCGCCTCGGGTAAAACTCACTGAGCCACATGTTAATGCGTAAGTCAGGATGGAGCATGTTCAGCGTTTCTTCTTTAGTGGCATAACCTGCCCATCGCCAGTAGCGTTCTTTGCTGCTCATTTTCATGCCTTCGGCAAAACGAGCCAACTGTCGCGCCTTATTCGCAAACGGACTGTTCCGGGATTTTGGCATAGCCTTCCACAGCGGGTGTAGTGCATTGGCAAATTTTTCTTTCCAGCCCGGATGCAGCACCCGGTAGTGTGCTGCGTGCTTGTTATAGCCGCCCAGCAATTCATCCGCCCCATCACCCGAAAGGGCTACGGTGGCGTGTTTGCGGGTTTCTTTGCTCAATATATATACGTTTATCGCTGAGGAGTCGGCAAACGGCTCATCGATATAATCCAAAATATTGTTGAGGTGTTCGTATAGATCGTTGTTGGTAAGTGAAAAAACCGTGTGCTCGGTTTGAAAATGTTTGGCCACCAACCGGGCATAATGGGTTTCATCAAAAAACTTTTCATCTCTAAAGCCAATGGAAAACGTGTGAAGATCGGGTTTGTGCTTTTTAGCCAATCCGGTGATTACCGAAGAGTCAATGCCACCACTTAAGAAACATCCCAGTGGAACATCCGATACAAGTCTTCGTTGTACAGAGGCTTCCAACAGATTTTTAAATTTCTCCTTGGCTGATTCGTAGGTTAAGGTGTGATCAGTTTTATGGGGGATGGAATAGAAATTGTCAATTGACAATTGACAATTGACAATTTTTAGATAATGACCAGGGGCTAGTTTTTTAACGGATTTAAAAATGGTGTCAGGTGCAGGAATATAATTGAGTTGCAGGTAAGTGTATAGCGAGTTGTAATCAATGGCTTTATCGATACCGTATTGTGCCAACGATTTCATTTCTGAAGCAAAAATGAATTTGTCTTCATCGTGCAGGTAGAGGAGGGGTTTTACACCGTATCGGTCACGCGCCAGCAGAAAGGATTGCTCCTGTTTATCGTAAAGGCAAAAAGCAAAAAATCCATTGAGCTTGTTTAACGCGTTTTCTTTTTCGCGAATAAGCAGGTGAAGCAAGACTTCTGTATCCGAGGTTGACCGGAAGCTAATGCCCTGTGCCTCCAGTTGTGCGCGCAATTCCCTGAAGTTGAAAATCTCACCGTTAAAAACAATCGCATAGCGCTGGGTTTCATCCCACATAGGTTGATGGGCTACTGCGCTGGTATCGATGATGGAAAGTCTGCGATGCCCTAACCCGACAAACTGATCGTGGTAAATATCCTGAAAATCCGGACCGCGCTTAGCCAACGCCATAGTGGCATTGGTAAGATGAATCATGTTCATTTTGCCAACGAGGTTAAACGCGAATATTCCGGTAATGCCGCACATTTCTGGTTTGAAATTAAAAACCTAATATATATGGATTTCTGAGTATCCGTAAAGAGTCCTAAACTAATTGGTTCACGTCATTGCGAGGGATCCCGATAACTATCGGGAGACCGAAGCAATCTCATTTTTTAATTTGAATTGGGATTGCTCGCTACCGCCCGCCTACCGCAGGCAGCTCGCAATGACGTTGTATTTAGGGCTTGAAGCGGATACTCATATTCGGATTTAAAGTTAGGAGAAGATTTTCAGTTGCAGCAAGTTATTAGATAGACTATCGATTAGAACGGATAAGTGCCGGTAACTTCATGCCCAGCATCATGCATACCCATGCCAGCAATACCACAAATTCCCAATACTGTCCGCCCACATTGACAAGTTTTCCTTGAACGCGTGGCAGGTAACTCATAAAGAAGATGAACCACACATAGTAGAGGTAAATGGTTTGGGCAATCTTATAGTGCCCAACTGTTATCTTTCCTGTTTGCGCATACTCTTTTAGGAATGGCATGGCGAAGATCAGTGCATAAGCAAGAAAACCACCAGCCAGTCGGATGGGAATAAGTTCGTTGCCGGATAGATAGACATACGTGAGCAATTCAACCAGGTGAATGCCATGGGCCAAAGCAAAAATGAAAAACGGTCGGGGAGAGAGTAGCCGCTCAAGCGTGCTTTCGTATTGGGGGAGCAACAGAAACATGATGCTGAAAACGAATAAGGACACACGACCCGAATAGCGCGTTACAGCCTGAAGCGCTTCCAGCGATTGACCGTAATGATAAAAAGCAAATGCAGCCACCAGGCATTCGAGAAGAATAACACTGATGACTGCATTTCGTAACGTCATTTGTTGTTTGGTGAGTTACAGGGTGCGTATCATAATGTTACGAAACCACACTTTGTCGCCATGATCTTGTAAAGAGATGTGTCCCTTGGTTGCTTTTCCGAAAGCGGGCATATCTTTAAATTTGCTTCCGGCTACCATGGCATCCCACTCAGGGGTGTGCATGGTGAAGTTTACCACGTTGGTGCCGTTCAGCCAGAATTCATAATTACCTTGGTTGGAAACGATGCGCACCTGATTCCATTCACCGGCAGGTTTTACCGTTTCAGTGGAACAGGAAATCAAATCATATAAATCACCTGCACGGTGTTTGATGATTTTTGCATCGGGGTGGCAGTCGTTATCCAGTACCTGCATTTCCGGGCCGGTTTGCCACACGTATTGATATTGTTCGTCTTCCACTACATTGAAGATAATGCCGCTGTTTCCACACGAATCAATTTTCCAATCGAGCATGAACTCGAAGTTTTCGTAGGCTTCATTGGTGATGATGTCACCACCGCCATCGGTAACCGTGTTATCAAAGTACAAGGCGTTGTCATCTATTTTCCAGGCTGCACCAATCTGGTCGCTCTTGAAGTTTCGCCAACCCGATGTCGTTTGTCCGTCAAACAACAGCTTCCAGCCTTCCGCTTGTTGTTGTTCTGTCAGGGTGTTATGTACCATGGGTGTTTCTTCAGGTTTTGTTTCTTCTGTGGTTTGTTGCTTCGGCTGACAAGCAGCCAGCAAGGCAATAGAAAGAATAGTGAGCAATTGTTTCATAGGTATAGCATGTTAGTTTGAACAGGATTATTATTCGTGAACGATGATGGCGATGTTTCTGAACCACACTTCATTACCATGATCTTGCAGGGCAATGTGTCCTTTTTCGATGGTGCCGTAAGCCGGAAAGTCTTTCCACTTGCTGGCATCTCTCCGGGCGATCCAATCGGGTGAGTTTAATTCGTAGGCCACCACGCGTGTGCCATTGAGCCAGTGCTCAACATTATTTTCTTGTACAAGAATCTTTCCTTCATTCCATTCACCGACCGGTTTCAGTATTTTGTTTTCTGGTATGTGCATGGCATAGTTGCCTCCGGTTTTGTTTTCTTCGGCCAGTGTTCCGGGATAGCCTTCATCATCAATTAATTGATATTCCGGCCCTGTAGCATAGGATAGTTCATAGTCTTCGCTTACGCGGAACATCACCCCGCTGTTGCTTTGCGTAGCAAGTTTGAATTCAAAGGTGAATTCGAAATTCCGGTACTGTGTTTCTGTAATCAGGTCGGAGCGAAAGTTTTCTTCTGTATCAGAAAACGGTTTGCAATGAAGCGTTCCGTCAACCACTTCCCATGAATTGTTTGGAAGGTTGCGAAATGTGCGCCAGCCATTTAAGGACTGGCCATCAAATAAACTGATTTGATTATCACTTATTGATGCTTCTTTTTTCTGCTGCTGACAGGCGGCTAAGAGAACAAGTGTACTGAAGCAATGGATGAGGAAAATATTTTTTTTCATGCGCAATTCGACCTTTAATGCTCAAAATAAGGCAATCTGGGGTATTTTCTTACATGGTGGCTACCTTTTTTAGGCGAACTGTTATATAGGGCGAAATTCTATTTTTAACGGAATACCTATGAAGCGCTACACGCAAGTATTATTAGTAATCACGTTTTTGTTGCCGGTATTGGCTATGGGGCAAGTTCACTTTGGTGCGACAACCGGTCTTAATGCCACGTTTGTGTTGGATAAGGGTTTGAAAGAAGACCCGCGTTACAACTCAACCTACACCTACCAGTGGTCACCGGTGGGTTTTAATTTTGGTGTGGATATTGGTCGTAAGTTCGGACTTCAACTGGAGTCTATTCTTTCCAATCAAGGCCAAATTTATCAAGTGGTAGACGCAGCCAAGGAAGTATCGGGTAAGCGTAATATTGATTTGCAATACCTGAATATTCCATTGCTCATGAAATTCATGAATGGTGGTGATGGCCGGGCGAGAACCAATTTTAATTTGGGTCCGCAGTTGGGCTTATTAACGAAGGCACGTGAAACAGTTGTATTCGAAGCAGGCACCTACACGATTCCTGAAGATGATAATTTTGAACTACCTCCTGGTGCAGTGGTTAATCAGGACGGTACCTATACACTTGAGCAAACCTTTTCGCAGGAATTCACCAAAGCGAAAAACAATTTCCGTGATATGGAATTTCAAATCGCGATGGCATTTGGGGTAGATATTGATTTATCAAAGCACTTGTATTTGTCAACACAGATTCGTGCCAACTACAGCTTAACCGATATGCGTAATGGTGATGTGATTGATGCAATTAAGGCCGGAAACGGTGGAGATATTTTTGGTTCACGTGCTAACCTGTTGGTAGGTGTTCAGATTGGTTTGCACTACAGCTTAGGGGTAACGCGTTCCTTCAAAGGAAAGTAAAAGATCCTTTTCGTTTACAGGAAAAAGAAAGGCCTCGCATCGTGCGGGGCTTTTTTGATTTAAAATAATTCTCTATTAAGGGTATCTCTAAAAGCCAAATTACAAAAACCGCAGAGAACGCAAAGAAGGGCGCGGAGAACCGCAGAGAATGAAAAAAATGTTGTATTTCTCTGCGTTCTTTGCGTGTATTTTCTCTGTGCTCTCTGCGGTAGAGTTTATTTTTAATTTTTTAGAGATCCCTTAATTAGTTTTTGATGACCCTGTTATTCAAGTTAAATCTTGTTTCCAAAAATGCAGTTTCTCCTTGTCTTATAAATTGGATATCAATCTTGTGCTTTTTGAAAGGATACAGTTGTTGTGAGGGTTGAATCGTTTATAGTTTTCCAAATTTCGTCACTATTTCCATTGTAATTCTTAATTACCCTATTAGCTGAAATAGTGTCAAAGCTATTTACATAGTGCCTTGATATTTTTGTGTTTAATTGCTCATTGTTGTCTAGCAGATAGATTATTTCAACTCCAGCCTCAGTTTTAATCAAGGCCTGTTTATTATTGTAAGAGGTATCTTTAAAATTTTCTTTTCTTAAGAAATCAATTTCGTTGTACGCTGGATGTTCTTTTGAATGCTTGAATAAATGAAATATTGGTTCTTGATCAGAAGTTGAGCATGATGCAGCTACTAAAAGTATAAAGATGCAAGCTCTTATCATCTCAAAAAATCTTTCCTGGATTCAAAATGTTATGCGGATCGAAAACTTTTTTAATGCCGCGCATCAGCTCCAGATTGGTTTCCTTCATGGCAATAGGCATGTACGGCCGTTTGGCAATGCCGATGCCGTGCTCGCCCGATAGCGTTCCGCCTAAACTCACCGTAAGCTTAAAAATTTCACCAATACCTTCCGGTATTCTGGTTTCCCAATCGTGATCGCTGATGTTTTCTTTTAAAATGTTTACGTGCAGGTTGCCATCGCCCAAATGTCCAAAGCATACGGTGTTGAATCCGTATTGTTTGCCGATCGCTTTTATTCCGGAAATAAGCTTAGGTAAATTGCTGCGCGGTACCACCACATCATCCGATTTGGTGAGCGTATACCAGTTTACAGCCGGTGAAATATTCTTGCGCACTTTCCACAACTCCGCTTTTTGCGCAGCGCTTTCAGCAAACAGTACTTCACCACATTGAAATTTCTCTGCCACGTTCATCACGCGCTCTGCATCGCGCATCAGCACTTCTTCATCGTTGCCATCCAGTTCACATAACAGGTAAGCGTCCATGTTCTCGGGCAACTGCGTGGTTACCGGACTCCCCAATACTTTATCGCAGTATTCAAATGTTTTGATTCCGGCTTCGCGCTCAAAAAATTCCATACCCGAAGGTTGAATACCCGCTGTGAAAATGGCTGCTATGGCGCGACATGCTTCTTCGTTGGTTACAAACGGAATAAGCATGAGTACATTCTTCTGCGGATACCCGCGGAGTTTGAATACTATTTTAGTGATGATACCCAATGTGCCCTCGCTGCCACACATCAGTTGTGTGAGGTTATACCCGGTAGAGTTCTTCAACACGTTTGCTCCTGTCCAGATGATGTCACCGGTTGGCAATACTACTTCAAGATTTAACACATAATCGCGGGTAACGCCATACTTCACCGCTTTTGGTCCGCCAGAATTTTGCGACAGGTTGCCGCCCAAAAAGCACGAGCCGCTGCTGGCCGGATCGGGCGGGTAGAACAACCCTTTTTCTTTTACTGCATTTTGAAATACTTCCGTAATCACCCCAGGTTCAACCGTTGCCTGAAGATTCAATTCATCGATCTGAAGAATTTTATGGAAGCGCTCCATCGACAGCACCACACCGTGGTGGGTGGGCAGTGCCGCACCGGCCAGACCGGTTCCCGCACCACGCGGTGTTACGGGTACGCGGTGCTCATGGCAAAGCCGCATAATACGACTGATTTCTTCGGGTGTTCCGGGCTTCAGCACCACGGCTGGCAGAAAATGGTAGTCTTCTGTTTTATCGTGGGCGTACTCGTTCCGTCTTTCCTCATCAAGAATTACATTTTCCTTACCGATAATGGCCTCAAATTCGCTTAGGATATCAACACTCACTTCAGGAAATGCCATGGCTTTCGTATATTTGGTCACTTATTTTTTAAACGTTAGGAGGATGCTATTTTTTCACCGCAAAGGTAAGCAACCTTTTCAGTTACTTTTTCTTCTGGCAGTTCTGTTTTTTACCTCATGTGCTTCACATAAAGCGCGTGTTCGCGAAGAGAAAGTCGACAAGGTTGTACAAACTGCCCGTACTTTTACGGGAACGCCCTACCGCTATGGTGGTACCACACGTGCCGGTATGGATTGTTCGGCCTTAACGATCCACTCATTTCGGGCGGTGGAGGTTGAGTTGCCCAGAAGCGCGGAAGGGCAAAGTAAAGTGGGGAAAGAAGTCAAGCTTGAAGAATTGAAGCCAGGTGATCTTGTTTTTTTTGCCACCGGTAAAAAGAAAAGGCAGATTACACACGTGGGCCTGGTTACTGAAAAGCGCTCCCGAAGCGACATTCGGTTTATTCATGCCTCCACCAGTTTAGGTGTTGTGGAGGATAATATTTTCTCTACATATTATGAACAGCGGTTCAGACGGGCGAGGCGGGTGATTGATTGAGCGGGTAGAAGTGTTCTGGATTTACTAACTTTCACGAACGTTTATTACCGCGTACATGGATAGAACGAATCGCCACACCCGCAGAAATTTCATAAAACTCTCAGCACTTACCACCGGAGTTTTTTCCATCGGAAAGTTTTCAGCCTTTGCTTCACCTAAAGCGGAAAAACCCATTGTGGTTTCTACCTGGCGAAATCCAGATGCCAATGCAGCAGCGTGGAAAGTGTTGCAAGCAAAGGGATACGCGCTGGATGCCGTAGAACAAGGTGCTCATGTTCCGGAAGCCAATCCCAAAGACACTTCTGTAGGTTACGGTGGTTTGCCTGATCGGGAAGGTTTGGTAACATTAGATGCGAGTATCATGGATGAAAAAAGCAACTGTGGCTCGGTGGCCTTTGTGCAAGGCTATAAACACCCGATTTCCATTGCACGGGCTGTGATGGAAAAAACACCGCACGTTATGCTGGTAGGAAAAGGTGCACAGCAGTTTGCTGCAGCACAGGGATTTAAAAAAGGAAACCTACTCACCAAGGAATCGGAAAAAGCATGGAAGGAGTGGTTGAAGAAATCTGAGTATAAGCCGTATCACAATCCAGGTCAGCACGATACGATTGGCATATTGGCGCTTGATGCAAACGGAAAACTTTGTGGAGCGTGTACTACCAGTGGCATGGCGTTCAAAATGCACGGTCGTGTAGGAGATTCACCGATTATCGGGGCGGGTTTGTATGTGGATGGTGAAGTAGGAGCAGCAACGGCTACCGGAGTAGGAGAGGAGATGATTCGCATTGCAGGCAGCCACACCATTGTTGAGTTAATGCGACACGGTCGCTCGCCACAGGAAGCCTGTGAAGAAGCCATCAAGCGACTGATCAGCAAACGCGGTGAAGAAAAAGCAAAAGAATTGAGTGTGGCGTTTCTGGCATTGAGTGTTACCGGTGAAGTTGGGGCATACTCTACCAACAATGTATTTGAGTACACGCAAACCACGCAGCGGGAACAAGTGGTGATAAAATCAGATAGTTATTTTAAATAGCCGATAGTCAATAGTCGATAGTGAATCTGTGTTGATTATTGAATTAATTTTTCAGCTTTAATCATCATGCCAATAACAACAGAGATAGTAGTATTTAACATTGAGTCGGCTATGAATGCGCAGAAGGGCGGTGCCGACAGGGTGGAGCTGTGCGATAATCCGGCTGAAGGCGGAACAACACCTTCATTTGGCGTAATGGAAATTGTGCGCCAGGCAGTGAGTATGGATGTGTATGCCATGATCCGTCCGCGGGGTGGTGATTTTGTGTACACCGCGTATGAATATCATGCCATGAAACGCGACATTGAAATGTGCAAACGCGCCAGTATGGATGGCGTGGTGTTGGGCATATTGAAACCGGATGGAACGTTGGACAAAGACCGGTGCAAAAAATTAATCGATGCCGCCAGGCCCATGAAGGTCACCTGTCATCGGGCGTTTGATGTAACCCGCGATCCGTTTGAAGCGCTGGAAGACTGTATTGAAGTTGGGTTTGATCGCATTCTTACTTCTGGTCAGGCGCAAACTGCACCCGAGGGATTGGACCTGATAAAGGAATTGGTTGCAAAAGCAGGCAATCGCATTTCCATCATGCCTGGTTCGGGTATTCATGAAGGAAACGCCAGGAAAATAATTGACTTTACCGGAGCGAAGGAAATTCATTTTTCTGCAAAGGAATTTCATCCGTCAGACTATAATAGCTCAATCCGCTTTACAGATTCGCTGCCTGAACAAATGGGGAAGTTTGTTACCGACCCGGAAAAGGTGAGAGCGGTGGTGGAGGCGCTAAAAGATAAATTTTGATCTTAGTAGGTAATCAGCAGTAGGCAATTGTGTTTAATTGCCTACTGCCTACTGATTTTGCCTACTGATTATAGATTTATTGTCTTGTTGCCTTAATCGGCATGGAGCGGAATGTACCAATATTCATGGTGCCGGCCATTTCGTTTTCGATGATTACTGCTGTGCAGTCGATCACCACTTCATTACCACCAAAATTCATGGTGTAAGCAAACGTAATGTTGTTGCCCTCTACCGTTACTTTTGAGAGCTGTACTTCTTGCGGCATACGATCGCTCTTGATTGAACCGGAATAAGTCTCGCCATCTTGTACAATTGTGATTTTGCCACCTGCACCCGGCTGACCACCTTCAATGGTATACACCCATGTGCCTGCTGCCTGATAAACCGTATCGGTTGGGGCAGTAGGAACTTGTACCGTTGCTGTTTGCGGACGAGCCTGTGGCATTCCACCACGTTGCATTCCACCACCATTATTCATTTGCTGACCTTCCATGCCGCCCATATCCATGCCACCACCGTCTTTCAGGTCATCGTTGTTGATAGAGCGTCTCCGTCTGTTTCTTGGCTCCACCGACATTTTACCAATCTGGTAGCTGAAGGTTACGTTGAAGCCCATGTTACGCAAGTTGTTTACGCTTTTGCGGCTTGCCAAAGGTGAATTCAGTTCGCTGCGTATTTTCATTTCGGTTGCAAAGAAGTTTTGTGCGCCAAAACCAAGTGTTCCTTTTTTGTTGGCAAACTCTTTTCTCAAGCCCAGGTTATACATGCCCATGCCGCCTTGAAAGCCTTGTAATTGAACCTGACGGCCACGGTAGAAGCTAAAGAATTGAACTCCCCATCCTTTAGGTAATTTATAACCTCCAAAAACACGACCACTTGCAACCCAGCCAGAGTTGCTGGCACTGAACTGACGATTTTGATCATTAGGATCATTTATATCTACCGGCAAGTTGTTATCCAACATGGAGTAGTACACATCGCCACCACCGCTTAAGGTTAAATTGCCAATCATAACGTTAACGGATAGGTTAACTCCAACGGCATCTTCCTGACCAATATTTCGATAAGTAGTTCTCACTGTATCCGGGTCAGTCGAAACATTACCAATTACATCACGAAGACTTTGGATACCGTTGTTTGTATTTCGCCAAAAGGCAGCGACATTAATATTAGTTGACTTAACAAATGTGCTGTATGAGAGTTCAAAGTTGTTCGAAAACTCAGGATCAAGCTGAGGATTACCAATGGTAATATCGTACGGGTTGGCCGCCTGAATATTTGGATTTAAGAATCGAATGGAGGGACGCTGAATACGTCTGTTATACGAAGCCTTAACGGTTTTACCTGAATTTAACCGCTTGGAAACATTTATGCTGGGTACAAATGCTCCATAATTAGGAATTTCAATATTGTCTTCGGTTTGAGAAAAAGCATTAATGGTTGTGTATTCGTAACGCCCACCGGCCTTAACACTAAATGCACTCTTTGTAGTGTAGGTATAGGATAAATATCCGGCAACAATGTTTTGATCGTAGTTAAGGTTATTGCTTAATGAAGTGTTGCTTGAAGGGGTAAAGATGCCATCACCATCCGGATCTTCGCTAGAATTAAAATCACTGAAAACTCTTCGCATAATGTCTTTGGCTCCAAACTCCAACATTTGATTGTTGGCTATGGGTGTTTGATAGTCTACTTGAAGAGTCATTTCTTTGTTATAACTATCATTAATATTTTTGAAACCACTTGGGTTCTCAACTCCATTAACCTCTCTGATGATATTGTCAAAATTGTTGTTGCGATCGTTTACACTGTAATTTCCAATAATGCTGAATTCGCGTTGAGGTTTCTCAAATAAACGGGTGTAAGTCAAGCTTAAATCAACCGAATTACTCAAGTCTTCTGTGTAAGCATTGCGCAATGAGCTATTGGAACCATTTTCATTTTCAACAATCGTTAATAAATTATTTTGTCGGTTAATAAAATTGCGGGCGCCAAAACGAGCTGAAACAACAATTGAATTTTTATCATTGATGTCATAATCCCAACCTAACGTGTAATTGCCAAATAATCCGCGATTGCGCGTATCGGCTGTTTGGGTGTTGATGGTTGGCGTATCATCAGTTAAGCTCTGATAAGTGGTTTGAACATTTTCAAAGCTTCCTAAAATATTATAATTGGCACGACCAAAGCCACCTAATGAGAAGCCCATATTTTTCTTTCGGTAGTTACCATTTAAACCCAGGTTTGCGCCCCTGTTACCTACACCGGTGTTGATGTTAAGAGAAAGCCCCTGGAGTGTATTCTTTTTTGTGATGATGTTGATTATTCCAGAGGATCCTTCTGCATCATATTTGGCTGAAGGCGATGTAATCACTTCTACAGATTTGATTTGATCTGCAGGAATTTGTTTAAGGGCATCGCCAATGTTGGCTGCCATTATGGTAGAGGGTTTGTTATTGATCAGTACGGTAATGTTTGAGCTACCGCGCAGTGATACGTTACCATCTAAATCAACGGAAAGCATCGGAACGCGCTTTAAAACATCGCTCGCATCCCCACCACGGGTTGTTGCATCGTTCTCAGCATTATAAATGGTACGATCCACTCGTTCTTCAATAAGGGCACGCTGCCCCTCCACTACAACCTCACTCAATACTTTTGCTTCTGAGCTGATGGCAATGTTCAGGTCAACCTGATCTTTCTTGTCGCTGATTTCAACATCAACGCTTTTGGTTTCAAAGCCTACAAATGAAACCACTAACTTGTAATTGCCGAGAGCGATCTTATTCAGGGTAAACTTTCCTTTTAGATCGGCTACGGCACCGTCAATGGTTTTACCATCGGCAGTAACCAGTGCAATGGTGGCAAATTCCACCACCTCTTTCGAGGCTGCATCCGTAATGGTGCCGGATATTTTCCCTTTTCCATCCTGGGCGAATGCGTACGTTGACAGCAGAAGAAAGAATGCAATAAGCTTTTTCATGTGGTGTTAAAAGTTCGAAGTTTGGCAGGTAGCCGCTCGGCTGCCCACGGTTTAAACTGCAAAACAAGGAGAATGTTTCCGCGTAATGGGCTCAATTAGACACTTTGCGCTGTTCATTCGACAACTCCAACGAATATCCGACAGAAGTGAATTCGCCTGTGTTTATCGGAGTTATCGATTCACAGTGCCGAACGGTAGAATAATTGGGATGAAGGGTATAACTTGAAATAAAATGCCGGCACTTTTACCCGACCTTAACGTTTTAAAGGGGCTTTACCCAAGCTAAAAGACTTCACTGATGCAATCGTATTTTCAGCGCAACCGTATATTTCTGCTGCACCTGCTTTTCTGGTGCGTGTACCTGTCGTTCAATATTTATTCGGCAAGTTTCTATTCACAGGTGCGGGGTTACGACTGGAGCCGGGGGTTGATGTTTACAGGTATTCAGTTCGGGTTTACGTTTGTCATCGCTTACCTGAACTATTTTCTCTTTTTACCCAGGTTCCTGAGCCATAAAAAAATCTGGCGCTACCTGATGGAATTTGTGGTGCCCTTTGCCTTGCTGGTTATGCTGCGGGTTTATGTGCAGCGTATTCTCATGGGCGATTCGCCTCGGGCTGAGTTTTTCAGCTCGCACATGTACATCATCCAGGTGGCAGCCATTGCCCTGTTCATTACCATTTTTGTGAGCATGCTACGTTTCGCTGCCGAGTGGTTTGAACTGGAAGCAAAAAAGAAGGAGATAGAAAACGAAAAACTGATGGCCGAGTTGAACTTTCTAAAAGCACAGATTAACCCACACTTTTTGTTCAATACACTGAACAATCTCTACTACCTCGCCTATTCAAAATCCGATAACACTACCGAAGTAATATCCAAGCTTTCGCAGATGATGCGCTACATGATCTATGAATCGAACCATGAGCGTGTACAGTTGAACAAGGAAATTGAGTACATGCAGAACTACATTAGCCTGGAACAATTGCGGTTGAACAATGAAGTACCAATAAAATTCACCATTGAAGGGCAAACTGAAAACATTTGCATCGCCCCGCTCATCTTCATCACTTTCCTTGAAAATGCGTTCAAACATGGCGTTACCAACAAGCAATCGGGCGCGTGGGTAAACCTGGCCATTAAGATGAACGGAAAACAATGCACCTATACCGTAGAAAACAGTAAATTGCCTGCATCAGCCGATTCGAAAGAAGGGAAGTCGGGGATTGGGTTGCGTAACGTGCAGCGCAGGCTGGAGTTGAGTTACCCGGATCAGTATCGACTAAAAACAGAAGACAACCCGGATCGGTATAGCGTACAACTGGATATTACACTTTCGTGACTGCCTCTTGTGTTATTGTTGATGACGAGCCCCTGGCCCGTAACCTGATGACTGACTACGTGAAGAAGGTTCCTTCCCTTCACCTGGTGGCGACATGTGCCAACGCCATGGATGCCATGGAGGTGCTGCGCAAGCAACCCATTGACATTTTATTTCTGGATATTCAGATGCCGGAGATTACCGGTATTACGTTTTTAAAAGTTCTACAGAAAAAACCACTTGTAATTTTCACCACGGCATATTCTGAATATGCATTGGAGGGTTATGAACTGGATGTGGTGGATTACCTGTTGAAGCCCATTACGTTTGATCGTTTTTTAAAAGCGGTTGATAAAGCGTTGTTGCGTTTACAAACTCCATCGGTTACTGTGGCGACAACCACCCCTGAGCAAAAACCCGATTTTGTTTTTGTGAAAGACGGTACGCGCATGGTGAAGATCATGCTGGATGATATTCTGTATGTAGAGGGTATGAAGGATTACGTAACCATCCATACCCGCGAAAAAAAGATTACTTCTCTTCAACGCATGAAAGCCCTGGAAGAACAACTGCCTTCTGATAAATTCATCCGCATACACCACTCTTATATTATTGCGCTCAAAGCCATTGATGTGGTGCATAAAAATGAAGTGCAGATTGGCCAGGCGTTATTGCCGGTAAGCGACAGCTACAAAAAGGCGTTTCGGGAGTTTATTGAGAAGAATCAGATGCAATAAGCCTATTTCCGCCTTTTGCGCGGTTCATATTTTAAAATATATTTGCACCTCAATTGGGGGATTAGCTCAGCTGGCTAGAGCGCTACAATGGCATTGTAGAGGTCATCGGTTCGACTCCGATATTCTCCACGTAAAGTCTGCTTTTCGGCAGACTTTTTTGTTTTACCCCATCACCGCCAACATCGAAAAAATAGGTTGGCTGAGAGAAGCATCACCCTTCACCTGAATTTTCTTTTTCGCATCCTCAGCATGCAACCCTTTGGTGAACAGTTTCCAGGCAGTATCCGGATCAAGTGAAATGGTAGTGTGCGGTGTAGCATTACCTTTTTCGAATGACCATGCATTACCCTTGCGCACAATCTGCCATGAGTGGCCAACTTCTGTAGTTACCTCAACACGAACACATGTACCGTCTGCTGCATGTGTATTTCGGTATGCATGCGGCAGGGCCTGCATAAACGTTTCAATGAGTGGAGCAAAAAAATCATTTGTCATGATACCGGGCTTGCCCACGGCATCTCTGATTTGTTGTTGGTGGTGCCACTTCTCGGTGTATTCACGTGCAATGTGAAACCAGTTGGGCGATTCCGTTTGTCCGGCCCAACTCACCGCAAACATGGCGGGTTTGAACGGATCAAGTTTGCGGAGTTGTTCAACGTAAAGCGGTCCAGTATTTTCCAGCAAATCGGTAAGCAGGGTTGGACTTAGTCGTTTGCAGGCCTGTACAAAATCGGCATTGAGTCGGTTCAGGTAATCCACCAGATCCTGATACGAGTTGATTGCGCCCGGTGGGTCACCAAAATAATGATCGCGCATGTGCGAAATCACGCGCAGATTTCCGTCCAGCAAGTGCGCAGCAATGTCTTTTACCGTCCACTTCCGCGCAAGCGTAGGTTTATTCCACTCCTCAGCACTTAATGACCGCAGCAGTTCAATAAGCTTTTTATCGAGTTCAGGGAAAAGATGAAGTGTTGGAATGGGAATCGTCATACAAAAATTCAGGTGGTAAATTAATGAATAACAGTGAGGTTTGAATCACTTTACTGATATGCTTAAGTTTACCTGAATCAATTCAGTTTTTGTGAAACGCCCATATCGATTTATCTTTTTGATCTTTGCTTTTGTCAACCTTATTGTTGGGATGTTGGCAGGGTTGGGAAGACTTGGTTGGTCTGTACCCGTACCGGAAGCATATGCCCATCATGGCGCCATTATGGTTGGTGGTTTTTTAGGCAGCCTGATTGCGCTTGAAAAAGTGATTCCATTGAAGAAGCCGTTGTTTTTTATCGGGCCATTTCTCAGTGCAGCAAGCATCGTAGTATTTATAACAGGTTATTTTCAAGAGGCAGTGATCATGTTGATTGTTGCCGGAATCGTTTTTATGGCGGTGTATGGCTTGTACCTCAGGCAGCAATACACAAGCTATTTGGTTGTAGCGGTTGTTGGTGCAGCTTGCTGGACAGTAGGTAACGTAATGCTGTTGTGGGAGAAGTTTTACCCCATGGCATTTCCCTGGTGGATGGCGTTTTTGCTGTTCACGATTGTATCTGAACGATTGGAGCTAACCAAATTTTTGCCGGTAACGCAACAAATGAAGCGCATACTGCTAGCCCTCCTTGCATTTTTTTTAGTGGGTGTCATCACACCATTTCATTCAGCGGGTACGTATGTGAGCGGCATGGCGATGGTGTGTATCAGCGTGTGGCTGTTGCGGTATGATGTGATCCGGATAACCCTGCACAAGCAAGGGCTAGCCAGGTTTACGGCTACCGCGTTGCTGATTGGGTATTTTTGTTTGTTGTTGCAAGGAATCTTTTTGATGACATTGAACAATGCTTCGCTCGGCTACGACATCACGGTGCATACGTTTTTCATTGGATTTGTATTTTCCATGATCTTCGCCCACGGCCCGATCATTTTACCGGGCGTGCTTGGTCTTATGGTAAAGCCTTATCATCCGTTGTTTTATGTGACGTTGGCTGGATTGTTTTTTTCTCTTGCCATGCGCATTGCCGCGAATGTTACGCTGATCGATTTTTCGTGGCGCGCCATTAGCGGGTGGATTTCAGCCGGAAGTATTTTGCTATATTTTTTGATGATGGTTGTGACAACCATAAAAGCTGTTCGTGATGCACCAGCTGCTTAAACTTCCCCTTATTTTCTTTTTCATAGCTTCAGTAGTTGGGGTGTTGCTGCGGTGGCATCAGGTTTATCCGGTGGAGGGCTTTGTTTATCCGTACTGGCTTCACGCACATTCTCACCTGATGTTTTTAGGATGGGTTTTCAATGCGTTGGTCGTTAACGCAGTCGTTCAAATTTTACCTGATGCGCCTGTAAAACGCTATACAAAAATTATCTGGTTGTTGAATGCATTGGTGCTGGGCATGCTCATCTCGTTTCCGCTTCAGGGTTATGGTGTTTACTCTATCATTATTTCAACCTTGCATACAGTTGTCGCTGTTATTTTTATTGTTCATTTCTTTCGGGCTGTGCGTCATGTAGTTTTTGCTGAAGTGCAATACATGAAAACTGCATTTGGTTTCTTTGCGCTGTCGGCTGCCGGGCCATTTGCTTTAGGGGCGTTGATGGCCAACGGATTGGGACAAACGCCAGCGTATCATCTGGCGGTGTATTACTACCTGCATTTTCAATACAACGGTGTATTCATGTTTGGCGCACTTGCGTTGTTTTACCGGTTACTGCGCCAAAAGGAAGTAGTTGTTCATGATGCACTGGCGCAACGCGGAAAAATGTTTTTGATTCTTTCCTGTTTGCTCACGTATGCGTTGTCGGCATTGTGGTTACAACCCTCTGTAGTCGTGTATGTCATTGGACTGGTGGGAGCCTTGCTTCAATTTGTAGCGTTTATTTTTATTTGTCGATCGGTTGATCAGGATGGAATTAGGTTATTTAAAAAATTTTCGAATCCAGCGAGGATATTTTTTGTGTTGGCGGCAATCTCATTGATTATAAAGCTGGTTCTTCAACTTGTATCTGTTGTTCCGGTTGTGGCACAACTGGCATTTGACGTGCGGTTTTATGTGATCGCTTACCTGCACCTGGTATTAATTGGTGTGATCTCATTTTTCTTGTTGGGATGGTATCATGAGCAAGGGTATTTGAAAAAGGTATCGTGGATATTTCTTTTTTTATTAGTTCTGGCATTTGTGGCATCGGAAGCAGCCATGATACTGGTGGGATTAATTTCATTGGATATGATTCGTGAAATCATTCTTTTTTCTTCCATAGCGATGAGCGTGGCGATTGGTGTGTATGCCATCCGGCAAAAGGTAGCGTAGTCAGCGTATTGGCATTATGCCGATCGTGTTCTACTTTTGCACGCTTTAAAACCCAACTCATGAAACCCCTGTTGATATTCATCATTGCCTTACTTGTTAATTTACCTGCTGTTGCTCAACAAGATACCACACGCCTGCTCAATGAGGTGCCGGTTTATGCCAACCGCATCCAAACCGGATTCAATGAAACTTCGGCTAGTGTAATCGTGATAAATGCGGCACAACTTCAACATACGCCAGCCATAAGCGTGGCCGATGCACTTCACTATTATGCCGGTGTGGACATGCGCCAGCGCGGTGCCAATGGCGTGCAGGCAGATGCCGGCATTCGTGGCAGCACGTTTGATCAGGTGTTGATTTTAATCAATGGCATTAAAATCAGCGACATGCAAACTGGGCACCACTCCATGAACCTGCCTATTGATATGGATAATGTGGAGCGCATTGAAATTTTGAAAGGACCTGCTGCGCGCGTGTTTGGTCAGAATGCATTTGCAGGCGCGATCAACATCATCACCAAAAATCCAGAAGAAACCTTTGTGAAACTGCAGGCTGTGGGCGGTGAAAACGGATTGGGTGGCGGCCGACTTTCCGCATCGTTGTATGAAAATGGAGTAGGGCACTACCTTTCCGCCAGTCGTGATTTTTCGGATGGGTATAAATACAACACCGATTATGTGATCTCCAATTACTTTTATCAAGCCGGCTGGAAAAGCACGGTTGGGAAATTCAGTTTCCTTTCAGGATTAACCGACAGAAGTTTTGGTGCAAATGGATTCTATGCCAGCGCAGCGTTTCAGGATCAATATGAATCGGTACAGACTAGCTTAACAGCTTTGTCGTTGCAAACCAATCATCGTGAGCACATGCGCATTGATCACCGGTTGTATTGGAGACGCAATCAGGATGATTACATTTTTAATAAAAACAATCCTACGGCTTATCGTAATCTGCATACCAACAATACCGTTGGGTACGAAGTGAACGCATCAATCGACAGTAAAGCGGGTATTACCGGAATGGGTGTTGATATCAACCATTTGAAGCTTACCAGTAACAACCTGGGTGATCATAACCGTACGGTAGCTTCAGTTTTTTTGGAACATCGTTTTGAATTGTTAAATAAAAAAATGGATATCACACCAGGTGTTCAGTTGAACTACTATTCAGACTTTGGTACCAACCTGTTTCCGGGAGTAGATGTTGGGTATGTGCTAACCAGTAAATTGAAAGCGTTTGGAAACTGGGGGTACACCTATCGTGTGCCTTCCTATACAGATTTGTATTACAGCGACCCAGCCAACTTGGGAAACCCCGATCTGCAACCGGAATATGCATTATCATACGAAGCGGGCTTGAAGTTGCTGAATATTGCCGGCCTTACCGCACAAGCCAGTTACTTTGTTCGTAACGGCAATCGCATCATCGACTGGACAAAAGAAAACGATGCTGACCCCTGGCGACCGGATAACCTGATTGGTGTGAACATGAGCGGAGTGGATATGAACATCAGTTATGCCTTCCCCAAGAGTAATTTTTTGCACCGACTTGATGTTGGGTACACCTACATCGATGCTGAAAAGCAACAAGATGCAGCATTCTCCCGATATGCGTTGGAGAATCTGAATCATCAGGTGGTCGGTTCATTAACGTTGAAATTTGGCAAGCAGGTTTTTGCCAGTTATTATTTCCGCTATGTTGATCGTGCAAGTATGGATGATTACATGATTTCAGATTTTCGCTTGAACTGGAGTAATAAATCGTGGTCGGTTTTTGCTGATGTTACCAACATGTTCAACCAACCGTACCAGGAAACCAATCTTGTGGTCATGCCCGGCCGTTGGGCAAAGCTGGGGGTGAGTTATACCATTCGGAAAAGTTAGTGAATGATTTAACCGGTTTTAGCGTTTAGCAAAAGAACCCATCATAACACAAATGGAAACTTTTACACCTGTTGATTATGTGTATCGCGAAATCATTGAAGAAGCCATTGCTTCCGGCAAGCGGGGTAAGGTTTTCTTTTTTGAAAATCCCGGTGTGGTAGGTGAGGCAGAAGGGCAGGTTGTGCTGCTGGAAGAAATTGCGGGCAAAGGTTTATTCATTCACCTTGTTCCGCAAGCATCCGTGCGCATCGATCGTATTATTACCTTATTTGGTAAGCCTGGTGCCGCCTTTGATGAATACGATGCCTACGCCAACCAATGCCTCGATTGCCGGGGTGGGTATGATGAGGCGAAGTTGGATTGAGGACACTTGATCATCAGAATTCTTTTAGAAGATTTTAGTTCTTAATAAAGCCACAAGCTACAAGTTTTGTGCGCTTGTAGCCTGTGACTGATTTTACAAATGTGTTAGCGTTTAGCGATGCTAACTTTGACAGGAACCTGATTGGTAACAATGTCAAATACTGGTGACTTGGTAACAAAGTCTTCCAATTTTTTTCGTTGCTCTTCGGTAATATCCCCCTCTATGGCAAATTTTACCCGTATTTGCTGGTATCCGTTCCTAACCTTATCGTTAAGTCCAAGAAAGCCCTGCACATCCAGATCTCCTTCAAGAGTTGACTCTACACTTTTGAGTTCTATGCCGTTTGCGGCAGCATGAAGTACCATGGTGGTAGTCATGCATCCTGCCAATCCATGAAGGATGTACTCTACAGGATTAGCTCCTTCATTGTTTCCGAGCAGAATGGGAGGCTCACTATTGTCATATACAAAGGGTTTTTTACGGGATGTGTCTTCCTGTCCTCCTCCATAAAACCCATGGATAGTGCTTCGGTTGTGCCCGCCCTTTATCCATTTATTCCTGGCTCTGAATTCAAACCGGGCAATGTTAGGGTTTTCCTGAATTGCCTTTACTGTTCCCATGATATCTTCCAGCGAAAACCCATTTATAGTAGAATTTAATTCAGTGGGTTCCTCTTTCAATTCGGGTTCAAGAAATCGATTGGTCATTGCCACATTAATGAGGAGAACTACCATTAGACCTATGGCAAGCACAAGCAAGTTTGGGGTGTTGATTAGTTTTTTCATAAAGATTAAAATTTGGTTTTTTTGTTTCGCCACCATTTTCCATCCCTATGCCAAACTCAATTAAGTGCGTTTAAAGCTCGAATACGAAGAAATTGAACTGGCGAATTATCGTAACTGGCGATAATTCGTCATAATTATGACTAGATCTCGTTAGTTATTTTAGGCCAAGGGCCTTCATTCTTGAGTGAAGAGTGGTTGGAGGTATTCCCAAAATAGTGGCTGCTCCTGTCGGTCCTGATATCTTACCTTTTGAAAGGGCAAGCGCTTTTTGAATATTAGCTTTCTCCAATTGATCCATTTCCAGGTATGTCCATACCTTTTCACTGTTTCCATCCATTTGGGTACTTGATGGAGATATTGAGGAGGGCACACCCAGCATTCCATCCAGATCAAGAACACCGCCTTTTGAGAAAATAACAGCCCTTTCCAATACATGCTCCAATTCACGGATATTGCCCGGCCATGAATAATGCAGCAAAATTTTCTTTGAAGATTCGGAAAGTGGGTATATCGGTTTCCCTACTCTTCTTTCCAGCTTTCTGATGATTGCTTCTGCTAACTCAATCACGTCTTGGCCTCGTTGTCGCAAAGCCGGCAATCGAATGGGAATTACATGAAGTCTATAAAATAAATCCTCTCTAAAGGAGCCCGATTTTACCATTTCCTCCAGGTTGCGATTGGTAGCAGCAACGATGCGCACGTCAACTTTTTGGGTACGGGAGCTACCAACCGGTTCAAATTCTCCTTCCTGCAATACCCTTAGCAACTTGGCCTGAAGTTCCAGTGGCAGTTCACCGATTTCGTCCAAAAACAAAGTGCCACCATCGGCCAAAGAAAACCTTCCTTCCCTGGCTGTCAAGGCACCGGTGAACGCACCCTTTTCGTGACCAAAGAATTCACTTTCAATTAGATTTTCAGGAATTGCTGCACAGTTTACTTTTATTAAAGGGTGTTTGGCCCTTGGGCTGTTTTGATGGATAAACCTGGCGAATACCTCTTTTCCTGTGCCGGTTTCTCCAGTCAACAATACGGTGCTTCCCGATGCGGCTACCATTCGAGCCAAATCTACAGTCTCCTTCATCACAGCCGATTTTCCAATGATTCCGGATTCTGGTAACAAACGATGTTGCTCATTTTCCAAAAGCTCAATTCGTTGCTCAGCTCTGGCCAGTTCTCTTACGTCACGCAGGATAAGGGTAAGGTATTTTACATTATGAAGTACATAATAGCCAAACGAAACCTCAACAGGAATTTCTTTCCCGGAGGCTTCAGTAATGCACATATCTGCATGGGTAAATTTCGTACCCGTTGTTTCATACTCTGACCGAAGTTTCTTTAGTTGCTTTCTTAGTAATTGAGCTCCCGCGTCATTAAACAAGGGTATAGCTAATTTACCTATCAGCTCTCCTTCACTTTTACCCGTAAGCTTGCAGGCGGATGGGTTTGCAAGTGTAATCATGCCAAGGTCATCAGTTTCAAGAAGGGCATCTTGTGTATTTCCGATAAATGCCTCCAATCTTTGTTTCTTCTCCAGCAGCTGTTCCTCAGTACGCATCCGGATAAATTCTGCATTGGCGCGCTGTAAAAACAAATTAAAAATGGCCTCTTGGGTAGCATCCGGTTCTAATGGAGAAGTGTGTAAGATAGCCAGGTGTCCCACAAACTCGCCTGCTTCATCCTGCATTGGGTATCCAAGATAACTCACTGCCTTCATGGGCTTTAAATCGGGGTCGTCCGGAAAAAGCTCCACTACGCGGTCTTTTACCAGGAAACATTCCTTTGTTTGATAAACCCGCTCACAAGGTGTGTTGGCCAAAGCATAGTCATAGGATTCTACATATTGATCATTAAGCCAAAAGGCCAAGGAGCTGAGCATTTGTTTATCCGGATGGTAGCGGGTAACCCAGGCACCATGTACTTGTAAGGTTTGAGCCAAATGCTTTACGAGAGAACGGAAGTACTGCACGCCAAACTCATGGTGCGTGTGTGACAGTATTTGGGTAATCAGGCGATGTGCTATAACAGAAGAAGAGCTTTCTGGCACAGGTCAGATATTTATACCGTTTAAAATTTCCTTTAGGAGAAAGCCTGCATTTTAGAAGTCACTCATCACATCTCCGGCAGTAACTTTGATGGCTTCCTCATTCATATAAATTCTTATCGTTAAAGTTAGCAGTTTTCCTCGTAAATACCTTGAAAGCGTATCTGTTAGGACTTTAGAAATTCAGCCGCTACTTTACATGATAAATCTTTGTCCACACTTTCTCCAGAGACTTTCAATTGGATTTGATTTGTGTGGTTAAACTGGAGAGATCATCAAATCGTTTAACTTTTGTTTTCGTTGCAAAGCAAAAGTACATTTTACTTGAAGATTGTATCTTAAGAGAATAAGCAAAGTGAATTGGGATAGTAAAAAAGAGGTTGCTTTCAACAACCTCTCCAAGTCGAGGTGAGAAGATTCGAACTTCCGACCCCCACGTCCCTAACGTGGTGCGCTAACCGGGCTGCGCTACACCTCGAGCAATTTTGAAATAACTTATATCGGTGCGCTAACCGCCCCGATACCTATCGGGGGCGCAACACCCCGAAACCCTTAAACGGGGCTGCAATATTAATAAAGTATCGCGGGAACTCCCAAAAGTTATTCCAAGGAGAATACGGACATGAGATTTTTCGTTTCTGATTCCTCTTTTTATATCCGTTGAAATTCAATTAACTTATCGATGGTTATTTCCTTCGCGCTTCTTTGCTGCTTTGCGTGAATATTTAAACAGATAAATTATGGATAAATACACGATCCCCCCACAAACCCGAATCGGTCATGTACACCTGAAAGTTTCTGACCTTGATCGTGCCTTGAAATTCTATCGCGATTTATTGGGTTTTGAATTGGTCACCATGTATGGCGATCAGGCTGCGTTTATCTCAGCAGGTGGCTATCATCACCACATCGGGCTCAATACCTGGCAAAGCAAAGGTGCGCCACCGGCTTCACCGCAAGGCGTAGGACTTTTCCATACGGCTATTTTATATCCTACACGCAAAGATTTGGCTGCTATATTGGATCGCTTGCGTCAACATCATTATCCGCTTACGGGAGCTTCCGATCACGGTGTGTCAGAGGCATTGTACCTGGATGATCCGGATGGTAATGGCGTGGAGTTGTATTGGGATAAACCTCGTGATCAATGGCCGCAGAAACCTGATGGTTCAATTGAGATGTACACCAAAGCATTGAATTTGAATGACCTGCTCGAAGAGCTAAGCAGATGAAAGCCCATTCATTTAATCTTCACATCTCCGATTCAATCGGCTTTGTTTCTGCTGAGTTGATGCAGCCGGACAATATGCAAAGCATACTTACACTGGCTCATGGTGCGGGTGCGGGAATGAATCATAAATTTATGATTGAACTTTCGGAAGCACTTGCCGAGGAGGGCATCGGCACGTTGCGTTTTAATTTTCCATACATGGAACAAAAGAAAAAACGACCCGATGTTCCGGCTGTGGCACATGCTGCTGTTGAAGCGGCCTTGCAACAGGTGCATCAATTGTTTCCTGATGTGCCCATCTTTGCTTCCGGAAAATCATTTGGTGGCAGAATGTCTTCGCAATGGCTGGCACTTCAGCCGCACGATTTTGTAAAGGGCATAATCTTTTTTGGTTTTCCGTTGCACCCTGCAGGTAAACCCGGAACAGAACGAGCCGCGCATTTAAAACAAGTATCTGTGCCTATGTTGTTTTTGCAAGGCACACGTGATGAGTTGGCTACGTGGCCGCTGATCACTGAAGTTTGTAAAGATTTACCGCGGGCAACGCTTGTTGCATTGGAGCAAGCCAATCATGCTTTTTATATTCCGAAGAAAAATGCAATACCCATACTCGCATCAGAAACGGCCAGTTGGCTTAAGAAGATAGGTTCGTGATTTGCGGCTTACTTTTTATCCTGTTTCAGCGACTTGAAAAACTTCGCCCAGTTAAACACGTTGAGGAAAGGATTCATAACCGGTGCATATCGGTTGTTTTGCGAAGCAGCCCATTGATCGAGGTAATAGCGTTGGTTTGCCGGACCATCCATGGGGGTTGTTTTCAGCATCAGGGCCAGCAACTCCTGGTTAAGATTTTTCCGATCAATGTTACCATTGTCGGTTGGGATGTTGAGGGCGAGAATAGCCTCTTTAAAAACTTCTTCTGTGGGAAATGCCATTACCTGTACTTCTTTCAGGTAGGTCACATCTTCAACAAGTTCAATGACCACGGTTAGGTATTCGCTGGTATGTTCGGGCACAATGTAATATTGTCGTTCAAAGCCCACCGCACTTATAACAACACTGTCGCCAGCCAAAACAGCCATGGAAAAAAATCCTACACCATTTGTAATGGCACCTCTGCCGGCTTTAGGAACGTAAATGTGGGTTCCGGGTAGCTGATAAATATCCCCGTTTTGATCTTCTGAAAGTACTACACCGGAAAGCTGAATAATTCTACGCTGACTTTGTGCCTGCGATACAAATGATGCGCAAAACAGAAAAAAGGCTGAAAGAATAATGATGCGCTTCACAAATGCAGTTTTTTTGATCTTCCCTTGGCTTCAAAAATAAGGATTCACGGTATAACAGCCTAATTTCAATACCTTTGAGATGATGAACGGTATGCTAAAGTTCTGACATGCGATTAAAAAATTTTAATCTGGCGCTGGGAACGCAAATTTTCAAGGCTTGTGCCGATGAATCGCGCCTGCGCATTTTACACCTGATTTTCCAGAATGGCGAAATGTGCATTTCCGACCTGGAACAAATACTGGGTTTTACGCAGGCAAAAACTTCACGCCATCTCATTTACCTCAAAAATTCGGGTATCCTCTCATACCGCAGGCATAACCATTGGGTGTTTTACCAGGTTAAAGATGAGGTAATGGAGATGCTGAATCAGCTTTTTCAATTTTTAAAAAAAGATCAACAGCTACAAGCCGATCAACAGGTGTACAATACCATGTTTTCGAATCGCGAACTGGCCATCAATATAGTGCAACTCCAGCCTGAAGGTTGGATTAAATAAATTCTGATTTTCTCATGCCAAATTATTCTACTATTTTTTTTGATTTAGATCACACCCTTTGGGATTACGAAACCAATGCCCGTGAAACGTTGCAGGAGTTATACCAGCATTATCAATTGCAGGAAAAGGGCATTGATGCCTTTGCGCGATTTCACGAAACGTTTCGGGAAGTGAATGCGCAGCTCTGGCATTTATACGATCATGGAAAAATTACCAGCGAGGTGATCCGCGAAGAGCGCTTTAAAAAAATCCTTCAGCCATTTGGCATTACCGATGATGATCTGAATCGTAAACTTTCGGAAGATTACCTGGCCGAATGCCCGAAAAAAGGAAACCTGATGCCCCATGCTATTGAAACATTGGAGTACCTGGCTGGGAGATATGCCTTAACTGTTATTACCAATGGTTTTGAAGATGTGCAGCGCGTAAAGATTACTTCATCGGGTATCGGTTCATTTTTTGATCATGTGATTACGTCTCAGCGAGCCGGCCACAAAAAGCCCGCTCCGGAAATTTTTCACTTCGCGTTAGCGTTACATGAAGCGACAGCGGATAACACCGTAATGATTGGTGATAACGTGCTGACCGACATAGCCGGAGCTAAAAATGCTTCGATTGATACGGTATTGTTTAACCCGGAAGGAGTGAAGCATGAGGCAAGTGTTAACCATGAAATACAGAGTTTAAAGGAGCTTTGTACGCTGCTTTGATTAACTTTGCCGCCTGTTAAAAACGCATTAGTCTAATTCAAATTCAACCAGTTATGCCTAAAGGATTTTTCAATGTTCCCGTACCTAAAAATGAGCCTGTTTTATCGTATGCTCCCGGCAGCAAGGAGCGCGAGCTTTTGAAGAAAGCGCTTCAGGAAGCACGTAGTAGCCAGGTGTTGGATATACCCATGTACATCGGGGGAGAAGAAGTTCGTACGGATAATAAAAAACCGTTAAGCCCTCCGCATGACCATAAGCATATACTCGGTCATTTTCATGCTGGTGATAAACAACATGTGGAACAAGCAATAAACGCGGCTTTGGGTGCGAAGGAACTGTGGGCAAATTTAGGCTGGGAGCATCGCGCCAGCATCTTTTTAAAAGCGGCCGAATTACTGGCCGGACCATACCGGTATAAAATCAACGCGGCCACCATGCTTGGCCAATCGAAAAATGCCTTTCAGGCAGAGATTGATGCTGCCTGTGAGCTGATTGACTTTTTGCGATACAACGTGTACTTCATGAGCCAGATTTATCACGAACAACCCGAGTCATCGGCTGGTATCTGGAATCGCATGGAGTATCGTCCGCTGGAAGGATTTGTATTTGCGTTAACGCCATTCAATTTCACAGCCATTGCCGGCAACTTGCCCACCAGTGCTGCCATGATGGGCAACACGGTGGTGTGGAAACCTGCCAACACACAGATCTATGCTGCGAATGTGATCATGCAGGTATTGAAAGAAGCAGGATTGCCTGATGGCGTTATCAATTTGGTGTATGTAAGCGGTCCGGATGCAGGTGATGTAATTTTTAATCATAAAGATTTTGCCGGAATTCACTTTACCGGTAGCACCGGAGTGTTCCAGGGCATGTGGAAAACCATTGGCAGCAACATTCAGAAGTATAAATCTTATCCGCGTATTGTTGGTGAAACAGGCGGAAAGGATTTTATCATGGTGCATAAAAGTGCAAACGCGAAGGAAGTGGCCACGGCCATGTCGCGCGGGGCATTTGAGTATCAGGGCCAAAAATGTTCAGCCGCTTCGCGTTGTTACATTCCTTCCAACTTGTGGAATGATGTAAAGAAATACGTGCTGGAAGATTTGAAAACGTTTAAGATGGGTGGCACCGAGGATTTCGGAAACTTCATCAATGCGGTGATTGACGAAAAGGCATTTGATTCCATTACCGGTTACATTGAAACCGCGCGTAAGAATCCGATGAACGAAATCATTGCAGGCGGCAAGTATGATAAATCAAAGGGCTACTTCATTGAACCCACGATTATTGAAACGAAAGATCCTTCATCCATTACCATGTGTGAAGAAATTTTCGGACCGGTGTTAACCGTATATGTATATCACGAAGAAAACTTCGAACAAACTCTTGAGTTAGTCGACAGTACTTCGCCTTATGCCTTAACAGGATCCATCTTTTCGAAAGACCGGTATGCTGTTGAGTTGGCTACGAAGAAGCTGAGCAACGCAGCCGGTAATTTCTACATCAACGACAAGCCTACCGGTGCCGTGGTTGGTCAGCAGCCGTTTGGAGGTGCCAGGGGTTCGGGTACCAACGATAAGGCTGGGGCCAAAGTAAACCTACTACGTTGGGCGTCCATGCGTACTATAAAAGAAACCTTTGTTCCGCCTGTGGATTATCGTTATCCGTTTTTGGATAAGGAGTAATAATAAAACACATAGCACTTATCAAGCTTAGCTATGTGGCCTATGTTTCTATGTGGTTAAAAATAATTTCTTATTCAACGGCAGCTGAATCCTTATACCAATCCACCTTTCTGCTGAAGTACATCAGTGTGGCCACAATCAGGAATAGTCCAACACTTCCGATGAGAAGGGAGAAATCCTGTTGCAGAATGATGATGAAAATGAACGTGTAAAAAATCACCAGTAAGGTGGTGAATAAAAAGCTCAACTTTCTATCCTTTAAAAACGAAGTGGAGTAAGCTGCAACCAAGATAACCGTGGCCCCGCTTGAAATCCAGTACGCGATGTTATAGCCAACTTGTTCTGAGAAGCTTAATAAGAGCGTGTAGTATATAATGAGTGCCGCTCCGATAAGGATATATTGAAACGGATGTATCCGGATTTTTTGCGTGATCTCCACCAGGAACAAGGCAACAAAAGTGAGCATGATGATGAGGATTCCGTATTTGGCCGTACGGATGCTTTTTTGATATTGATCTACGGGTATCAACAGTTTCAACCCAAATTCAGAACCCACTAACTCCTGGTGGCTGTCTTTCCATTGTTGTGAGAATGGTCGGTTAAAGTGCAGGATGTTCCAGGTAGCGGTAAAATCTGTTTCGGTTACCTCGCGTGTAGTGGGCAAAAATTCTCCATCGAAACTTGGATCAGGCCATGGGCCATTGAGTTTTACAGAAGTTGTTTTTCCGGAAGGAACAAAGCTCAACTGACTGCTTCCTTTCAGGTTGAATGAAATTTCGCTCAACGCTGCAAAATCTTCTTCACCATTCCAGTTTAGCGGAGCAACAATGCCCGTAGCAGATTTAGTGGCGTAAGCAGGATCATCGTAAGTGCGTAGTTGAGTTGCCCGTTCAAATTTATTTGTGTATACACCAATGTTTTGTGCAGGTTCCGAAGAAAGGCTTTTACTTCCTGCCGTTATTATCGGAGGATTTTTACTGATGCCACGAAGGTCACTGATGGCTATGATTAAATGTGCTTCCGACCAGAGAATCATATCGTCAGCAATTTCGAGTCGTTTGAAGTCGGGTTTGCTGAATGCGGCTTTCATCTGCAGCGATGATTCATACACAACGGCATCAAAAATTCCGCGATGTAATTTTTCAGGATTCACCGTTCCGCTGATATCAAGTGTTTCAGGAAGGAAAAATGCCTTGCGCGTACTTTCCTTTATTTCAACCTGATCTTTATCTATTTTGATCGTTTCGCGATGTTTATAGGGCACTACTAAAATTGGTCCGGATAGTGTTTGATTACCCGACCATTTATTTGACACTTCGGCAATAACCGACTCGGCCCGCTGCTGACGTTCTTCCATCATGTTTTCAATCCAGGCTGCGGGTATCAGCAGGATCAGTATTAAAAATCCGATTGAAACAAGTTTTACGGTGATTGATTCTTTCAGCCACTGATTGAATCGATCGAGGAGGTTGGTTGATTTGGTTGGTTCCATAGTTTATTTATATTATTTAAAAGTACTTTTAAATTCAAAGTAATGCATTAAAAAATTTTAGCGTTGTGTTTTGATCAATTCTTCCAATGCATCCAGGTGTTTCTTGAAGGCATTTCTTCCTTTCTCGGTTGCTTTGTATTTGGTGTTTGGCTTTCGCTCTACAAACGTTTTGGAAACAGAAAGGTATTTTTCTTTCTCCAATGTTTTCAGGTTTGAGGCCAGGTTGCCATCCGTAACATTCAATACCTCTTTCAGTGAATTAAAATCATATGAGTCGTTTGCTACGAGCACAGACATAATCTGCAACCGTATACGATGCTCCAATATTCGATCAAGCTGGTCAAACGGATTTTTCACGAATCGTAACGATAATGCATAACTGCGCCATACACTACATGCAGCACACCAAATCCAAGAGCCCAGAAAACCAATCCATAACCTGGCAGCAACGCAGCTACCAATCCTAATATGATTTCGGAAAATCCCAAATACCGGATTTCATTTACGGTTAAGGAGCTTGCGCTGATGAGTGCAAGTCCGTAAAAAATTAAACAGGCTGGTGCAACAATGCCATAATATCCACGCGAGACTAGAATCAAAATCAGCAGGCCACCGGTTATCAGTGGAATAAAGAGATTTATGGTAAGGTTTTTACTGGTTTTATTCCAGATGCTGAGGCCCATCCGTTTTGCTTTCCGTTGGCTCATGACGAACGCAGTCGCCATGGATAGCGCCAACACAATGGCCGCAATCAGCATAAGCTTAAACACAATAGTTTTTTCGTTTACAAAGTAAAACCGAAACCCAAACGGAGAGTGGGGGTAGTAAATCAGATAATAAACAATGGTAGCACCGACCAGCGCATAGATTCCCGCCAATACACCCGATAGTCCGCTAAGCGAAAGGAATTTGGCAGAGCGCTCCATAACCGACCGGATGGAGGCGATGTCGCTTTGGTAATCGTGTATTTCTTTCATTTAAAGTACTTTTGATTTCAAAGTTAAGGCTTACAACGTTAATTCCAAGCTGCAGGTTGTGCTTTATTTTATGTGTTTTATAGTGATCGGGAGCCATAGAATTAATCTTTCGAAACAAGTTTTTACATCCACATCCGCACGGTATCTTGCCGACTGAAATTACCTGAACTAACCGCCTTCACCGGTTTATGGACTTTTTCACCGTACTTCTCGTTATCCTTTTTGTTGTTGCCATCATCGACCTTATTGTAGGCGTAAGCAACGATGCTGTAAACTTTCTGAACTCGGCCATTGGCTCAAAAGTGGCGCCTATCCGCACCATACTACTGGTGGCCAGTGCCGGGGTTGTGCTGGGCTCCATGTTCTCCAGCGGCATGATGGAAATTGCACGAAACGGTCTGTTCAATCCGTCATTCTTTACGTTTGAGCAAGTCATGTTTTTGTTCCTGGCAGTAATGCTCACGGACGTTATTCTACTTGATTTTTATAACAGCCTGGGTTTACCAACATCCACTACCGTATCCCTGGTGTTTGAGATTCTTGGTGCTGCCTTTGCCATTGGTGTTTTACATTCATTTTCAACCGGTTTGTCGTGGGGTGAAATTCAGTTGGATAATATTTTAAACTTCTCTTCGGCCTTCACCATCATCACCGGAATTTTTCTTTCCATTTTTTTGGCGTTTATCGTGGGCTCTTTGATTCAACGCGTATCGCGGGTAATCTTTACCTTCTCCATAAAGAAATCAATCAAAAACTACGGAGCTGTTTTTTGCGGACTATCCATTACCACCATTATTTATTTTTTACTGATTAAAGGGGTGAAGGGCAGCTCGCTCGTTACTGACACCCAGGTGAAGTGGGTGATGGAAAATACCTGGAGCATTGTATTGGCAAGCCTGGTGTTTTTCAGTGTGGTGATACAATTGATTATGTGGTACACCAAAATCAATCCGCTAAAAGTGGTGGTGTTGTTGGGTACCTTCTCCCTGGCAATGGCGTTTGCCGGAAACGATTTGGTAAACTTTATTGGTGTGGCGGTTGGTGGTTTGGTTGCTTTCCAAAACTGGGCTGCTTCCGGTGTTCCTGCTGATCAATACCAGATGGGCATTCTATCTGAGAAGCTGATTACACCAACCTGGATTTTGCTCGTGGCTGGCGTGGTGATGGTGGTAACACTTTGGACGAATGCAAAAAGCCGTAAGGTTACTGAAACTGAACTTTCACTAAGCCGGCAAGATGAAGGTGATGAGAAGTTTAGTCCAAACATGATGTCGCGCATACTGGTTGGTGTTGCCCTATTGGCTGGCAGAACCACCGACTCGTTACTTCCGCGCTCATGGTCGAAAGCTATAGAAAGAAGATTTGAAAAGAGAGCCGCAGAGGCCATCAGTGAAAAAGATCAGCCTTCGTTTGACTTGGTGCGAGCATCGGTAAACCTGTTGGTATCAAGTGTGCTGATTGCGTACGGAACTTCACAGAAGCTTCCACTCTCCACTACGTTTGTAACCTTCATGGTGGCTATGGGCACTTCGTTTGCCGATCAGGCCTGGGGCAGAGAAAGTGCCGTTTACCGCGTGGCGGGTGTAATGAATGTGATTGCCGGATGGTTAATTACCGCTATTGTAGCGTTTACGTTTAGTGGGTTTATAGCCTTTATACTTTTCAAAACGGGCCATGTTGGTGTGATTGTGGTTACGGTGTTGGCGGCATTCCTCATCATTCGCAGTCATGTGCGGTTTGCCAAAAAGGAAAAGAAGGAATCATCAGAAAAGCAAATATTTGCCAGTAACCTGAAAGATTTAAAACAAGCCATCGATGAAAGCAACGAGGTTACGGTAAAAAATCTGAAGGTGATCATGAAGGTATATGGCACCAGCGTGGAATCATTAGCCAAAGAAAAACGTAAGGCGGTTGAAAAATCGATGTGGCGCATTAAAGAACTGCGCGAACAAAACGAAAAAATTCAACACAAGATCATTAAGTATGTAAAAAAGATGCCGCGCCAAAACCTCGCGGCCAGTCGCTTGTACATTCTCATGTTTGATTACATGCAGGATTTGTATCAAAGCATTTTGCTTATCAGCGAAAGCTGTACAGTGCATTTGCAAAATTATCACACTTCTCCTTCAAAGCGTTACCTGCAACAACTGCAGGAAGTTGAAAAGGGGTTGCAGGCTTTCACTGAATTGGTATGTAAGGATATAGGAACTTCTCATTTTGAGCATGCGCAAGAAATAAAAGACCAGCAGCAAAAGTGGCTCCGGCAGCTTGATCAGTTTGTGGACGATCAGATTTCAGCCATCCAGAAAGACAATGTTGGAAACCGCATCGGTTTATTGCAAATGCGTTTGCTTCTTGAATCAAAAGATGTACTGAATGCCATTTTCGGAATGTATACCTTGTACCTGGATTACCACAATCAGGGTATAGGCGAAAGCAAGAAAATGTAATGGCTCTCTTATTAACCTACCTATTCATTGCGCTGTTTACTTCCTTTCTATGTTCTATCATGGAAGCAGTGTTGCTTTCCACACCCGTGTCTTACCTGAAGGCAAAATTGGAACAAGGCGTTTCTGCTGCTTCAATTTTTATCAAACTCAAGGAAGATATTGATAAGCCGTTGTCGGCTATTTTAACCTTAAATACCATTGCACATACGGTTGGTGCGGCAGGTGTGGGCGCCCAGGCAACGATCGTTTTTGGCGAAGCCTACTTTGGATTGGTTTCAGCAGTCTTAACCATACTCATTTTGGTGTTAACGGAAATTATTCCGAAAACAATTGGTGCAAATTATAGCCGTGAACTTATGGGTGTTGCAGCAAAGACCATCCGTGCGATGATTATTATTACATACCCACTGGTAATCGTTTCTGCCTACCTGACTCGGTTGTTATCGCGAAAGGAAGCAGGGTTCACTACCAGTAGGGAAGAAATTTCGGCATTGGCAAACATTGGTGAAGAGGAAGGGATTTTCGGAGACAAGGAGAATAAGATTATTCAAAACCTGATTAAACTGAAAGGTATTCGGGTTAATGAAATAATGACGCCCCGGATTGTGGTGGTAATTGCCAATGAAAGCATGACGTTGAAGGAGTTTCTGGTAAACAAGGAGTTTCTGCATTTCTCCAGGATTCCGGTATACCACGAGCATCGCGAAAACATAACCGGTTATGTTTTTCGGGAGCAAGTTTTTGAAAAGCTGGCGGAAGATCAATTCGAACTGAACCTGAAGGATATCAGACGTGATATTGTAACCTTTCCAACAAGTGTTACACTTTTCAGTGCGTGGGAGAAACTGCTTAATCAAAAGGAGCACATTGCCCTCATCGTTGATGAATATGGCGGCATGGATGGCATTGTAACCCTGGAGGATATTATTGAAGCCCTGTTGGGCTTTGAAATTGTAGATGAAAAAGACCAGGTAGCAGATATGCAGCAATTTGCAATGGATCGCTGGAAAGCCCGCCAAAAGAAGTATCAGTTATTAAAAGGGGAAAGGAACGGGCCTGAATCTGACACCTGAGCAAGCATATGGGTTATCGAATATCAGCGTATTAAGAAAATTCGGGTCAGATTTTGATTTTAAGGCACCAGTACCTTAATATTGCACTCCCAAAAAACGGGTAAATTCCTCCTTAGCTCAGCTGGTTAGAGCATCTGACTGTTAATCAGAGGGTCCTTGGTTCAAGTCCAAGAGGAGGAGCACAAAAGGAGAGCCACACTACAGTGGCTTTCTTCATTTATGGGCTATTGTGTTTATATTCTTTATTCTGCCAAAATTGACAGGTACTATGTGGTGTGCCGTGGGTAATTTACTTTTCTATCCGATGTAGTACAAAATCACAATCACTTAGGCTTGAAAGGATAATTAAGAGCAAAAAGAGCAGAGGGCTCATTGAGTCCTTGCCAACCCAACCGGATTTGGCGCAAAAATTCTTAAAAGAAACCGCATCTGACTGTTAATTAGCCCCGAGTTGGCTCGGGGTGGTTCAAGTCCAATAGTAGGAGCACAAAAGGTAGCCAAAAGCTGCCTTTTTTCATTTTGGGGAACTTGCCCCGACTTTTCGCAGTGCCTCAGCCTTTGCACACCTTGAAATTCTTCTGTAGTTTCAAAACCGGCAGGTGGGACTATGAAAGCAAGCGCAGCATTTATTTTTGCGGTTTTTGGGGTGTGGTTGGTGGGTTTTTCCCAGGAGCCGTTCCGGGTTGATGATGCCGTGGACGAGCGAAATTTCATGCCGCATGACCTGAGTTTTTACGTTGACCCCACCAACAGGCTCACCTTTATTGACATTACCTCGGTCGAATTTTCAAATCGCTTCGAAACCCATCCTGGCTATCAGAATGTAGATTTTAAGACCAATGCCTCGTATTGGATTCGAATGCCTGTACAACACACCAGCGCCACCCGAAAAGTTTGGCTGTTGGAATTTTATGATCAGACCATCGACCACATTGAAGCATTTATACCCGAAAACGATGGGGGCTATCGCATTGTAAACATGGGTGATCAGCACGCCTTTTCCGATCGCCTTTTTCTGCACAAGAATTTTGAGATCCAGTTGGATATGGATCGCGATACGGTAATGGTGTATTACTTTAAGGTACGCTCCCATGAATTTGCCGACTTGCGAATCGCACTACGTTCGGTTAATCGGTTTGTGTATTATGCATTGAATGAGTACTTCCTGTTTGGCACATTCTATGGAATGATTGTCATCATCAGCCTGTATAACTTTTTGGTATACATCGCCATTCGCGAAATCAAGAATATTTTTTACGTGTGCTATATACTCAGTGTTGCCGGTTATGCCATGAGCCTGGATGGCATCGGTTTTCAATATTTGTGGCCCAACCGCCCCGAATGGAACAACTATGCGGTGGGTGTTTTTCTTTATTTACTGATTTTGTGGGCGCTCATCTTCACCCGAAAATTTTTGAGCACCAAGGCAAACGCTCCACTGCTGGATAAGGCATTGAAGTGGATGATCATTATCCGTACCATCGTTTTTGGTGTGGAGTTGTTCTTCTTCCCGCAATTTCTTACTTACCGCAATCTTGAAATCATACCGTTGTCCCTCATTTTCTATACGGCTATAACGGTATGGCGCGGTGGGTACAAGCCGGCCCGTTTTTTCGTTATCGCGTACGGCATACTCTTTACAGGTTTCTTTCTTCGCATGATGGTGTACTTCAACGTGCTGCCGTTTACTACGGTATCGCACTACAGTCTTCATTTTTCATTTGTACTCGAAATGCTCTTCCTGACGTTCGCATTGGGTGATCGTATTCGCATTTTAAAAGACATGCGTGATCGGGCGTTGCGCAGAATCATTCACCAGCATGAATTAAACATGCAGTTGAAAGATAAGGTGAACCGCGAACTGGAAGAAAAAGTAAGTGAACGCACCCTTGAACTGGACAAAAAGAACCGGGAACTTGAGGAAAGTAATCAGAAGTTGGTTGAGCAAGCCGATAAAATCAATAAAATCAACTCCATGCTCGACCTTGACAACTGGAAGCTGAAGAGCAGCATTAAAGAAGTGTTGAACGAGCGGTTGCAGGAAAAAACCATGGACTACAACCAGTTCCGTACGTTGTACCCTGATAATTTATCATGTTATCGGTTTCTGGAGCAATTAAAGTGGCAAAATGGATTTCAATGCAGGAAGTGTGAGAATGAAAAGCATTTTAAAGGAAGCCAGAAATTTGCCCGCAGGTGCACCCGCTGTGGGTATAATGAGTCCATCACCGCCTACACCATATTCCACAGCATCAAATTCCCGATAGAAAAGGCGTTTTATATTGCCTATCTCACCGTAACAGGAAAAAAGGAATATACCCTGGAAGAGTTAGCCGAAAAGCTGTCTGTGGGCCTGAATACTGTTTGGTCGTTCCGTAGCAAAGTGCAACAGCGCCTCTCGGAACTTGAAAATCGGGGTAAAAAGCCAACCATTTCACGTTGGGAAGAGGTTATCCTGGAGATTCAAACCCCCTCAATTCAATCAAAACCGGAGTCAGCATCCGTTTTCAGACACCTGAATTAGCAAACGTTTCCGGTTTGTTTTTTTTATAGGATTTGGCAAATCGGTTGCACCGCGTTATCCGCATTTTTGAGCTTAAATCAATGTTTTTATTCGGTTAAAAACACTGAAAGAAAAGTATGCAACATCAACGGGAAAACTGTCGATTGTTGCAAAAAAACTTTCGGCAATACTTGGTTTTACCAAATTTTATAGAAAAGCGGGACACATATGTGCAACCAAATTTTGAAATCTAGCTTATGAAGAGAATTTTACTGGTTATGATGTTCTCCACCATGTTGGGAACATTGGTATGGGCGCAAAGTCGCCTGGTTCAGGGCAGGGTTGTTTCGGGGGAAGACAATCAACCCATGCCTGGAGTAAACATTTTGGTGCAGGGTACTACCAAGGGTGCAGTTACTGACGCTACCGGTAGTTTCAGCATTGAACTAACAGGTTCTGAAAGCACATTGGTGTTTTCTTTTATCGGGTACAAGCCGCAGACTGTAGAGGTGGGCAACCAGACGCAGTTATCCATTACTATGGAAGCAGATGCGATGGCATTGGAAGAGATTGTAGTGGTGGGGTATGGAACGCTACGTGAAAGAGACCTGACTTCAGCGATTGCTACTGTAAAAACAGAAGATATCGTTAAAACCCCAAATGCGCAGGCCATGCAAGCACTTCAGGGCAGAATTGCCGGGGTTCAAATTGTAAGTAATGGTGCACCTGGAGCTTCACCTACAGTAAGGGTGAGAGGCTTAGGGTCATTTGAAGGAAACGCTGCTCCGTTATATGTTGTAGACGGAATGTTTTATAACAACATTGATTTCCTCAATCCAAATGATATAAAAACTATTTCAGTACTAAAGGATGCATCTGCTTCAGCGATTTATGGAGTGCGTGCCGGAAACGGTGTTGTACTGATTGAAACAGTTTCTGGTAGCTACAATCAAAAGCCTGAGATTATTTACGATGGTTATTATGGTGTGCAAAACCCACAGAATGTGCTGAAAATGGCAAACAGTCAGCAGTTCGTTCAGTATGTTAATGAAACAGGAAGTGCTGCTGATATAGCTTTTGTTGAAAATGCGATGCAACGGTATGGCAGGAGCCGAATAGATCCGAATATACCTGATGTAAATACAGATTGGTATAGCGAAATTATGAGCCCGGCTGCAATACAAAATCATAGCCTCACTTTTAATGGTGGTAGTGAGAATACCCGCTACTCAATAGGAGGAAGCTACTTTAGTCAGGATGGTCTTCTGAATGAGACCCGTAACCAATATCAGCGGCTTAATTTCAGGGCAAAAATTGATGCTGATGTACGAGATTGGTTGAGTGTGGGTGGTAACCTGAATATCAGCACAGCGCGTCAGTACAATGGTGATAATGCCGCCTGGTTCCGCGCTTATTTTGCTGTGCCTATTTTGCCTGTATTTGATGATCAAAATACAAATGCTGAGCCCTTTCAGCTTTCAAACGCACAACAGTTGGGCTACCGGGGTAGCCAAAATCCTTTTTACCCACTAATGTATGTCGATAGCAGGAATAATGTCGGTAAGGTTATGGGTAATTTTCATGTTAACCTTCATCTTGTTCCTGATAAGATTACATTCAGAACAGCATACAATTATGCACTGGAAGGTATTAATTCCCGAAGGGTTGATTTTGAATATAACGATGGCATTACCCAGATTCAGTCAGCAATACGCAGGGAGCATTTCTCAAGGTATGACCAGGTCTGGGATAATTACCTGACATATACTGATAATTTTGACAAGCATAATATTACCATAGTAGGTGGTCAATCCTACAGAAGTGAATATCATGAGTTACTCTTTGTAAGAGGTACAGGTATTGATCCTGCTCCATCCAGAAATGCAGAAGAGTTTTGGTATTTGTCGAATGCTCTTGATTTTGATTTAAACGGTATTGGTGATGCCAACAACAATACCTTAAATGCAAACCTACGTTACCTGTCATTTTTTGGTCGCGTAGCTTATAACTATAACGACAAGTATCTTGTTTACGGTACAATCCGCAGAGATGGCAATAATAAGTTCCAGAAAAAATGGAACACCTTTGCCACCTTGGGTGCAGGATGGGTTGTGTCATCTGAAAACTTCTTCAATGTTACGGCTATTGATTTTCTTAAACTCCGTGCTTCATGGGGCCAACTTGGTAATGATGCCATACGTCCTTCGGTGGGTGCCCCCACTGTTCAGGAGACAAGTACAGCCATTAATGATGTGCGTGTTGTTGGTAGGAGATTGAATCCGACATTTGATTTGATAGATAGAGCGGAAACAACTGTTGAAACCAATATTGGTATCACAGCGAAGTTCCTAAAGAACCGACTTTCATTTGAGGCTGACTACTTTATTCGCGATACCGAAAATCTTGCCGTCTCTATCATTCCACCGGTTTTCAGAGCGGCAGAGCGCAGAAGTATTGGGGAGATTCGAAATCAAGGCTTTGAATTAAATATCAACTGGGATGACACGATTGGAGAGATTACCTATTATATCGGGGGTAATTTCGCTACCCTGAAAAATAGTGTCCAGAGCTTGGGTGGTGTTGATCGTCTTGAAGCTGGTCAGGCAGAGTTTCGTCAAATGTCTATTATAGGAAGTCCGTACCAGGCATTTTATGGATACCAGGTATCAGGTGTTTTTCAAAATGTTCAACAAATTCAAAATAGTGGATACACATCTGAATTTATTACAAGCAGCAACCTGGTGCCGGGAGACTTCTTCTATAAAGATCAGAATGGTGACGGAGTGATTAATGACTTGGATCGCGTTGTACTTGGCTCATTTTTACCGAAAGTAACCTATGGTTTTAATTTAGGTGTCAGGTATAAAAATTTCGATTTATCAGCACTCTTTCAGGGCCAGGCCGGCCATAGCATTCTCAATAGGAAAAGAGGCGAAGTTATTTTCACTAATGATACTAACTTAGATGCTGATCTTGCCACGAACCTGTGGCGCGGTGAGGGAACATCCAATAAGTATCCATCTGCTGCCGGCCTGCGGAAAGGATGGAATCAAAATATGAGCGATTACTTCGTTGAAGATGGGTCATATTTCAGGATTCAAAATGTGCGCCTATCCTATACCTTAAAAGGTCAGGAACTGTTGGGTATACCAATGCCTGAAACCCGGTTATCGTTTACGGCTGAGCGCCCACTTACGGTTTTCAATTACAACGGCTTCAATCCTGAGGTGGCTGATGGAATAGACAGACAGGTGTACCCCATACCGGCTATTTACACTGTAGGACTAAACATTAAACTTTAATCAACATGAAAACACTATATATAAAGCCATTGCGATATACGCTGGCGCTGATATCAGCATTGATGATAAATACATCGTGTCTGGATGAGCCACTAGAGAATGAAAGACGTGCTGGAGATACCGATTATACGCAATCCGAGAATATGGTATTGCTGCTTTACGGAGCTTATGCTGAGTTAAACAGTTTACAGTGGGAAACATTTCCACTATTAGCCGTTCGAGGTGATGATGTTGATCCTGCTGGTGATCAGGTTCCTCTTATTGATACGGACCAGTTTAAGTACGACAGGAATTTCTGGATATACAATTCCACATGGCTTAACCTGTATTCAGATTTAATCTATTGGCATGGAGCGATGGAAGAGATAAAGAAGTATCAGGACGCAGGAGCTAATCAGGCCCTGGCGCAGCAGTATATAGCAGAAATAAAAGTGATGCGCGGGTTTGAACTTTTGCAACTAGCGCGTCTCTGGGGAAGTATTTTGATTCCACGTGTATCTCAACCTGGTGATTTATACAATGTGCAGTTGTCCACTTTTGACGAAGTAATGCAGCACATTTCCGATCAAATGGATGAGGCTATTCCATTTCTTGCCAACCTGCGCCCAAATCAACGAACAGATGTTCCGGGTGGCATTACCCGTCATACAGCACTTGCTGTAAAGGCAATGGCGAACCTTGAACTAAAAAAGTATCCGGAAGTAGCAGAGGCTACGGGACAGATCATAGGCAGTAATTTGTTTACGTTAGAGAATGATTATTATCAATTGTTTAAAGTTCCAGGCAAGCTCAACAGTGAGAATTTGTTGGAACTTCAGTATTCAGATTATGGCACTGGATCGGGTACCGTTAATAGTTATCTGTTTGAATTCTTTGGTCCGGGAAGTTGGACTCCCGCTGTAAGCGGTGCTGGTGGTGGTTGGGGTTTTTGGGAGCCAACAGTTAAGTATATTAAGTTTATGCTGGATCGCGGTGAACAAAAGCGTCTGCAAACAACAGTACTGTTTACTCCTGACGGCATAGCGGAAATTGAGTCTGATCCTATTTATGATCCACTACCCGCCTGGGTTACGAATGTTACGCCTGATGGTGATGTATTTAATAATCATGTGCGCTACAACTTCTTAAGCGGTAAGCATTATTTGCCGTCTACCCAGCTCACACCCGGCCGTACAACTTACGGAACAAATAAAAATTTCATTTGTATTCGTTATGCTGAAGTATTGTTGATGCATGCCGAGGCATTGGTAAGCGGAGCCACAAGCAGTGTGAAATCAGCGGCTGAGGCAGTTAGCGATGTAAGAACCAGAGCTGGCCTTGGTAGCGTTGGCACAGTAACCCTTGATGATGTGTTGGATGAAAAGTATGCCGAGTTTGGTATGGAGTGGGGCATTCGCTTTCAGGATTTGGTACGGCACAACCGCACTACAGAATTGAATTATGAAGGAAGAACCTTCTCAATTGATGCGGATAGATTCCTTCCTTACCCACTTGCGCAACAAGGAATATTACCTCAGTTGAGAGATACAAATGACTAAGAAGAAAGTTAGTGCGAACTTAAAATACTACGTGAAATGAAAAGTATAAAAACGTTACTATTGGGATTGCTCATTCTCGCTTTCTCATGTAAGGACAGCTTTATTGATGACATCCGGAGGGTTGCTCCCGGTGATGATGAATCAGCGCCTGTGGTGAATGTTGTATATCCAACGGAAGGTACTAAAATCAAAGTTAATGAAGCCGTCACTTCGATTAACCTGAATTTTGAAGTGATTGATGATATTGAGATTGCATCGGTAACCGTTAAGATTGACGATGAAGTTATCGTAAGCTATGATGAATTCATAGACTACCGAAAATTCAAACAGCAATATTTATATACAAATCTTACAACCGGCACCCATATACTGGATATCACTGCAGTTGATATAGAGGGTAAGGTTACGACAAAGCTTGTAAACTTTGAGAAAGAGCCGGCTTATGTACCGGTTTACGATGGTGAGATTTTTTATATGCCGTTTGATGGTAACTTCATTGAGTTGGTGAGCATAACCTTTCCAACTGCAGTGGGTAGCCCTGGCTTTACAACCGATTCGAAAGCGGGAAGTAACTCGTATGCAGGTGCAGCAAATGGTTACCTTACTTTTCCGGCAACTGACTTAACTAAAACAAATTCCTTCAGTGCAGCATTTTGGATGAAGATTGATGCAACACCCGATCGCGCAGGTGTGCTGGTAATGGGCCCTCCTGGTATCAACACCCGCACACAGGGCTTCCGCTTCTTCCGCGAAAATGCAGGTGGCAAGCAACGCTTTAAGTTGAATGTTGGCCACGGTGCCGGTGAAAACTGGTTTGATGGAGGCGCGAATGCTGATGTTGATCCGACTACAAATGAATGGGTTCACCTGGCATTTACTATTTCACCCACTCAGGGAACCGTATACATCAACGGCAATATCGTTTCGCAAGGCGCGTTAACATCGGCTATAGATTGGACCGGCTGTGATGGTTTATCCATTATGTCAGGCGCACCACGGTTTTCCGAATGGGGACATCTCTCAGATGAAAGTTACATGGATGAGTTGAGACTCTTTGACAAGGCGCTTTCTCAAGCCGAAGTTCAGAATATTATGGTTACTTCTGCTGAAGAAGTTTATGAGCCTAAGTATGATGGCGAAGTTTTTTACATGCCGTTTGATGGTACCAACAGCGAGCGCATAACCAAAACTTCTCCTGCCATTGTAGGCACACCGGGTTTTGCAGGTGAAAGTGTACAGGGAGATGATGCCTATGCCGGAGCAACAGGCTCTTACCTGACATTCCCCACAACAGCTTTAAAGAATGATGAATTCAGTGCCGTATTTTGGATGAAGGTTGATGCTACACCGGATCGTGCAGGTATTTTGGTAATGGGCCCTCCGGGTGATAACATTCGAACCCAGGGTTTCAGGTTCTTCCGCGAAAACGCTGGTGGTAAGCAACGATTTAAATTAAATGTTGGAAACGGAACAGGTGATAATTGGTTCGATGGCGGGGCTAACGCTGATGTTGATCCAACTGTTAACCAATGGAATCATTTTGCTTTCACCATTTCAGGCTCGGAATGTAAAGTATACATTAATGGTACCGTAGTTTCACAGGGTGCATTTGCGGGCGTTGACTGGACGGGCTGTGATGTGCTATCGATTATGTCGGGTGCACCACGGTTTATGGAATGGGGACATCTATCAGATGAAAGTTATCTGGATGAACTTCGGATTTTCAACAAGGCATTATCACAGGCTGAAATACAGAACATTATCGATGATGAAAATTAATAGAACGTAATGCTAAAATCTGATCGTATCAGATGACAGATTACGTTAATTAGGTTTGGTGTTAGTTTAGTGTGAGGAAGGTTCCGTCAGTCTTTGATGGAACCTCCTTTTTAAAAACCTTTAAGGTGTTTAAGCGGCTACTTTTATTTTTCTATATAAGTGCAACATCGGTTATCAGCTGCAATCAGGATGATGCGCCCGGTATGTTGCAACTTGCAACTGCCTTCATAGGTTCAATAAATCTTGACCTCAACGGTTCGGTAACAACTGGCGTGCCGGTTGATCAACCGGTTTATCTTACATTCTCTTCTGCAGTTGACCGCAACACAGTGGCTTCTTCAATTTCTATCTCATCTGATGATTCTGATATAGAAGTTGAGTTTAATTTCCTGAGTAATGATAAGGGAATATTGGTAAGACCTTTACAATTATTGACCAATGGAATTGAATTCACGTTAACAATTTCAAATTCCTTGAAGGGTGCCAAGGGTGAAAATTTTTCAGGTCAACTTATAAAGTTTAAATCTATTTCAGCTCCGCTAACTATTCAGTCATTTACTATTGGCGATAAAGTAGTCACTTCATCAAGTAGGGTACTTGATGTGCCACTAAATTTAACGATTGCGATAGAATTTTCAGTTCCGGTAAATCCTGCAACAGTTTCAGGCTCCATTCAACTACAAGGCCCCGGGGGTGGGACAATAGTACCTGTTTTATCAAACGGTAACAAAACACTTACCATTAGTCGAACAGCCGCTTTGCAACCTTTTGGTAAGTATACCTTTTCGATTTCAAATAATCTTGAAGGAGCTAATCAGGAACCCTTTCAAACACGTACTCAGGTATTTTACGCAGCGGCTGACCCCACACCCAAGTTCCCAATCATCACCGATGAAGAATTACTCACCTTGGTGCAACAACAAACCTTCAAATACTTCTGGGATTTTGCCCATCCGGCCAGTGGCATGGCGCGCGAAAGAAATACCTCAAACGATTTGGTGACCAGCGGAGGTTCGGGCTTTGGTATTATGGCGATCATTGTTGGCATTGAACGTGGATTCATTACCCGACAACAAGGGATTGAACGCCTGGATAAAATTCTGGACTTTCTTGAAACTGCTGATCGTTTTCATGGCGTTTGGTCGCATTGGATAAACGGCAACACGGGTGCGGTGATTCCTTTCAGCGCAAACGACAATGGCGGTGATCTGGTAGAGACTTCTTTTCTTATTCAGGGCCTGATTACGTTTCGTCAATATCTAAATGCTGGAAATGCAACTGAAAATGAATTGATCAATCGCATCAACGCACTATGGCAAGGTGTGGAATGGGATTGGTACAGAAGAGATAATCAACAGGTATTGTACTGGCATTGGTCGGCCGATAAAGGATGGGCCATGAACATGCAGATAAAAGGATGGAACGAATGTTTGATTACCTATTTTCTGGCAGCTGCATCGCCAACCCACAGCATCCCCAAAAGTGTATACGATCAGGGCTGGGCTTCGAATGGTGGCATGCAAAACGGCAACACATATGAAGGAGTACAGTTACCGTTGGGGTACCCATTTGGCGGCCCGTTATTCTTTACTCACTATTCTTTCCTGGGTCTTGATCCAAGAAATTTGTCGGATGCATATGCAAACTATTGGGTACAGAACGTAAATCACTCCCTCATTAATTATAAGTATTGTGTGCGCAACCCCAAGCAGTTTGTGGGGTACAAAGAAAATAGTTGGGGCTTAACGGCTAGCGATAATCACACCGGCTATTCGGCACACTCACCAACCAATGACCTGGGTGTAATAACCCCTACAGCAGCACTTTCCTCTTTTCCATACACGCCCGATGAATCAATGGAGGCGTTGAAATTCTTCTACTATATATACGGTGATAAGCTGTGGGGAAATTATGGTTTTTACGATGCCTTCAACATTACGGAAGGTTGGGTAGCCAATTCATACCTGGCGATTGATCAGGGCCCGATCATTATCATGATAGAAAATTACAGAACAGGTTTATTGTGGGATTTATTTATGTCGGCACCAGAAGTGCAAACGGCCATGACAAAACTTGGATTTACTAATTGATAAATGACAAACCACAGAGTACACAAAGATTTACACAAAGTGCACAAGGAGCTACTGTTCAAAGGTTTTTCCTTTGCGCACATTGTGCCTTCTTTGTTCACTTTGTGGTTAAATTTATTTAAGTGTATTCTACTGATACCTGTGGTAAGCATGCTTTCATGCTCAGATCAACCTGCTGAATATTATGAAGTGCCCAACACGTATTGCAATCCTATCAATCTTGATTATGCCTACGTACCTTCCACACACACCTATTATGCACAAAATGAATCACACCGCAGCACGGCCGATCCGGCTGTTGTAAACCTGCGCGACACGCTGTACTTGTTTTCGACCAACCAAAACGGGTATTGGTGGAGTGCCGACATGCGTACCTGGAATTTTGTGCGACAGGATTTTCAAAAAAATGGAAGGGCAGGCGACAATGTTTGCGCTCCGGGTGCCTGGGCATGGGGCGATAGCCTGTTGTTTATTCCCTCGTTTGTTGCACCCGATCCGATGCCGCTTTATTTAAGTACCGATCCTAAAAATGCAAAGTGGACCATTCTTCGTGATTCGTTTGAAGTGGGAACATGGGATCCATCTTTCTTTAAAGACGATGACGGAAAAGCGTATGTGTACTGGGGCAGTTCAAATTTTTATCCATTGTATGGAATGGAACTGGATGCAAAGAGTGGGTACAAACCGATTGGTGAACGAAAGGAGTTGTCGCGCTTACACCCGGATGAACACGGATGGGAGCGGTTTGGCGAAGACCATAAAGACACAACCATTGCACCATATACAGAAGGTCCGTGGATGACCAAGCATAACGGAAAGTACTATTATCAATATGCTGCACCCGGTACGGAATGGAATATATATGCCGATGGCGTTTTGGTGGGCGATCATCCGTTGGGACCATTTGAGTATCAATCCTATAATCCATTTTCGTATAAACCAGGCGGATTTATTACTGGTGCGGGACACGGCAGCACATTTCAAGACAAGCATGGTAATTATTGGCATGCCGGTACCATGCTGAATTGGATCAAGTACAAGTTTGAGCGCAGACTTGGAATTTTTCCTTCCGGTTTTGATGATGACGGACAGCTGTATTGCATCACAGCATTTGGTGATTATCCAAATTATCACGCATCTGGTCAACGTGATCATCGTGAATCAACCTTTACGGGATGGATGTTGCAATCCTATAAAAAGAAAGTGTGGGCTTCTTCTTCCTTACCAGGAAAAACTCCGGAATTAGCAGTGAATGAAAACATCCGCACTTACTGGAGTGCGGAAACGGCATTGAAAGGTGAATTTCTGGCTGTCGATCTTGGTGGTGAGGTTGATATTTATGCCATCCAGGTCAACTATGCGGATGAAGGCGCAACGCTTCGTGATAAGCAGGATTCTATTTATCATCAATACATCATCTGGCATAGCCATGATGGTGATAGCTGGGGTATGTTGATCGACAAAAGCAAGAACCGGAAAGATGTACCGCACGATTACATCGAACTAAAAAAACATTTCACAACCCGATACCTCAAACTCGAAAATGTGCACATGGCCGATGGAAAATTTGCTATTGCAGGATTTCGTGTTTTTGGAAAGCGTGAGGGAGCTGTGCCAGAACCTGTTGAAAACTTTTCAGTCAGGCGGCATGCATGGTGCATGAGTCAACAGAACGGTACTTCAGGGGGTTGAATAAAGACGTCAGGTATTTTGCACAGATTGAAGCTATTGGCGAAACCGGTGTCTCTGAAAAAAGTAGTGTTATTGAATTTTAAAAAAATTTAAACCAACCAACATGAGCGGACTACAAACGAATTCTCTATTTCTTTTACTGATTATTGCGATTGCAGCCTGTACACCATCTAAAAAGGAAACGGGTCAACATGCTGAGATAAGCGATGACTCCTTATTAACCAGGGTGCAATACGAAACCTTTCAGTATTTCTGGGAAAATGCTGAGCCCACATCTGGCCTGGCGCCAGAGCGCACGCACATGGATAACATCTATCCGCAAAACGATAAGCATGTGGTAACAACCGGTGGTTCAGGTTTTGGTTTAATGGCCATCCTTGTTGGCATTGAACGGGGCTTCATTACACGCCAGCAAGGCTTTGAACGATTCAATCACATCGTTCACTACCTCGACACAGCCGATCGTTTTCATGGCGCCTGGCCACATTGGTTGGATGGACAAACGGGTAAAACGAAACCGTTCAGTCCGAAAGATGATGGCGGTGATCTGGTTGAAACCGCTTTTCTGGTTCAGGGTCTTCTCACTGTGCGCGAATATTTTAAGAATGGAAGTGAAGAAGAAAAAGCATTGGCTGCAAAGATTGATAAGCTTTGGCGTGAAGTGGAGTGGAGTTGGTATTCAAACGGAGAGGATGTGTTGTACTGGCACTGGTCGCCTAAGCATAATTGGGAAATGAATTTTCCGGTTGGTGGATACAATGAGTGCCTCATTATGTACGTGCTCGCAGCGGCATCGCCAACGTATCCAATCAAGCCTGAAGCCTATCACAAAGGTTGGGCGCGCAACGGTGCGATTAAAACAGATCGTACCTTTTACGACTTACCAACCGTTCTTGATCATTACGAAACAAATGATGATCCGGTTGGCCCGTTGTTTTGGGCGCACTATTCCTACCTCGGGCTTGACCCACGCAACCTGAAAGATCAGTATGGAGATTACTGGCTGCTGAATAAAAATCATGCACTCATCCACTATCGTTATTGTGTTGATAACCCTGAAGGTTACAAAGGGTATGGTGAAGATTGCTGGGGACTTACATCTAGCTATTCTATGAAGGGTTATGCGGGACACCAACCCAATCGTGATCTCGGTGTGATTTCGCCAACCGCAGCGCTTTCATCCTTTCCATATACTCCTGAAGAGAGCATGAAATTTTTAAAATTTCTGTATGCACCTGAACGCGATAGCCTGATTGGAGCGTATGGCCCGTATGATGCCTTTAGTTTTTCCTCGAATTGGTATTTGCCTCGCTACCTGGCCATTGATCAAGGACCCATACCGGTAATGATAGAAAATCACCGCACCGGTTTACTGTGGAAATTATTTATGGATGCACCTGAGGTTCGGGATGGATTAAAAAAACTTGGATTTACGTATTAAAAGTTTGACATATGAAACTGAAAAATTATCTGTTTGCTTGTTTTGGTTTGTTGATAATTTCCTGTTCAACTCCAGGAAACCAGACATCGTCTGTTGATAGAAAAATTGATTCCTTGTTGAACGAGATGACCCTCGAAGAGAAGCTGGGACAATTGAATCTTCCTTCAGCAGGACAATTCATCACCGGACAGGCTCAGAACTCCGACATCGCCAGGAAAATTGAGAAAGGAATGGTGGGTGGCCTCTTCAACATTAAATCAGTTGGGGCCATACGGGAGATGCAGCAGATTGCTGTGGAGAAAAGCCGATTGAAAATTCCGTTGTTGTTTGGGATGGATGTGATTCATGGGTATGAATCTGTTTTTCCAATTCCATTGGGCTTGAGTTGTAGTTGGGATATGGAACTGATTGAAAAGACGGCACGCGTTGCTGCACAGGAAGCCAGTGCCGATGGCATCAACTGGACGTTTTCACCAATGGTTGATTTGTCGCGTGACGCGCGGTGGGGCCGAATTTCAGAAGGAAGTGGTGAAGATGTTTACCTGGGATCAGCAATTGCGAAAGCGATGGTGCGTGGCTATCAGGGTGATGACCTAACTGCAAACAACACGATCATGTCGTGTGTGAAGCATTATGCGTTGTATGGCGCAGCTGAGGCCGGCCGCGATTACAACACAACCGACATGAGCAAGCACCGCATGTACAACGAATATTTTCCACCGTATAAAGCGGCTGTTGATGCAGGTGTTGGCAGTGTAATGGCATCGTTCAATGAGATTGATGGCGTTCCGGCAACGGCAAACAAGTGGCTGCTTAATGATGTGCTGCGACACGAATGGGGCTTTAGTGGCTTTGTGGTTTCTGATTATACAGGCGTAAGCGAGATGATTGATCATGGTTATGGCGATCTGAAAACCGTTTCAGGAAAAGCATTGGCAGCAGGTTTAGATATGGATATGGTGAGCGAAGGATTGGTGAACACCCTGGCACAATCATTAAAGGAAGGAAAAGTAACGGAGAAACAAATTGATAACGCCTGCCGCAGAATACTCAAAGCAAAATTTTTACTTGGCTTATTTGACGACCCTTATCGTTATTGCAATGAAGAACGCGCCCGCACAGAAATTTTTACAGCTGAAAACCGTGCCTTTGCCCGCAGCGTTGCTGCACAAAGCTTTGTGTTGCTGAAAAACGACAAGAAGACCTTACCACTTCAAAAGAAAGGCACCATTGCATTGGTGGGTCCGCTTGCCGATGCCGCCACCAACATGACGGGTACCTGGAGCGTGGCTGCCCGTTTTTCTGAATCGATCACAGTTCTGGAAGGCTTGAAAAAGGCAGTGGGTAACCAGGCAATGGTAGTCTATGCCAAAGGATCAAATCTTCATGAAGATGCCGCTATTGAGGAACGTGCAACCATGTTTGGGAAATCCTTGAATCGAGACTCCCGATCGGCTCAGGCGATTCGTGATGAAGCACTGCGCATTGCAAAATCAGCAGATGTAATTGTTGCAGCGGTGGGCGAAGCAGCCGAGATGAGTGGTGAGGCTTCGAGCCGGGTAAACATTGACATTCCGCAAACGCAGCGCGACCTACTGAAAGCCTTGTTGGAAACGGGAAAGCCGGTTGTACTCGTATTGTTTACAGGTCGTCCGCTTACGTTAACCTGGGAAAATGAAAACATTCCGGCTATTCTGAATGTGTGGTTCGGTGGAAGTGAAGCTGGTGATGCTATTGCTGATGTGCTGTTTGGGGATGTGAATCCTTCCGGAAAATTAACAACCACATTTCCACAACATGTTGGTCAACTCCCCATGTACTATGCACACAAGAACACGGGTCGTCCATTGGCAGAAGGGCAGTGGTTTCAGAAATTCCGCTCAAACTACCTTGATGTTTCCAACGACCCGGTTTATCCGTTTGGTTATGGATTAAGCTACACCACGTTTTCGTATGATAAACTTGCATTGGACAAAACAGAAATATCAGCCGGTGGAACAGTAACGGTTTCGGTTAACGTAACCAACACGGGTTCGCGCGAAGGAGCTGAAGTAGTGCAACTTTATGTGCGCGACCTGGTGGGCTCACTTACACGCCCGGTCAAGGAACTCAAAGGATTTCAAAAAGTAATGTTGAAACCCGGAGAATCAAGAACCATAACCTTTACGTTAACTGAAAATGATCTTTCATTCTACCGGGCTGACCTGACCTTTGGCGCTGAGCCTGGCAAGTTTCAGGTTTTTGTTGGGGGTAATTCACGTGATGTTCTTCAGACTGAGTTCGAGTTGAAGTAGCGATCTGCGAACAATAGTGTTAAATTGGTGGTATGAGAAGAGTCTATTGGTCGGCAGTTGGTGTATTCCTATAATCTGTTCATTTTCCGGTTGGGCACAACAGCAACAACAACCCTTTCCGTATTGGAATGATGTGCAACAGTTGATTCTGGCCGATGTTCAACTGCCAAAACCCCGTCACCAGGTTTTGTTCGCGGGCAGCTCATCGTTTACCATGTGGAAAACATCCAACGAAGCATTTCCCGAAAAGACAATAGTGAATGTTGCCTTTGGAGGCTCAACCTTGCTGGATCAGATCCGCTACATCGATTATGTGATTACACCTTACAAGCCACGCCAAATTATTATTTACTGTGGTGAAAATGATATTGCGTACGACTCAACCGTTACAGGGCGTGAAGTACGTAATCGTTTTGTGAAATTGGTTGAGCTTGTACGGGAGCGTTTTCCTGAAGTTCATCTCACTTATGTTTCCATGAAGCCAAGTCCCAGTCGCGCGAAGTTGATGCCAGTTTATCGTGAAGGGAATGAACTCATCAGGGAATACCTCAAAACCATCAAACACGCTTCTTACATCAATGTATTTGATGCCATGCTGGACGCATCCGGTAAACCAAAGACAGAATTATTTTTGGGCGACATGCTGCATATGAACGAGGCAGGGTATTCCATCTGGAAAGAGCTGATCAGGCCGCACTTGAAGTAAGCCGTGTTTTGTGAAGACACGAACTACGTGAAAACACAAACCCCGCTTAAGTAATAATCAGATCACACGGGTTTACCAGAATACAGCGTACAACACAGCACACAGTATCAGCACAATGGTGGCGCCAATATTAAAGGCTGGTCCGGTCTTGAATAGCTCCTTGTTAATGGGAATCCCCTTGGCATCCGCTACTTTCGATTCAAAGAAACTTATAGCCAGAATGATCGTCAACGAAAGAATGGCTGTGATAAACATTTGATCGAGGAAGGGTATGTTCACGAATATAGCTGCATCCGACCAGCCCTTTGGGCCAACCTTAAAGTAAAGTGCAATCGGTATCGAACAGATGATTCCCCAAATTGCTCCGTTGTTGGTGGCGCGCTTAAAAAATAATCCTGCAAGGAATACGGCAAGTATACCCGGACTAACCACACCGGTATACTCCTGAATAAACTGAAACGCCTGACCGAGATTACCGAGAAGCGGTGCAATGAACATGGCCGTAATCAAAGCCACGGCAGCCGTGATTCTTCCGGTTGAAACGGTTTGCTTGTCGGTAGCCGTTTTGTTGATGTATGGCCGGTAAATATCCATGGTGAAAATGGTTGCCGTTGAGTTGAGCATGGAGGCAAGTGAGGAAACGATGGCAGCTGCAAGTGCAGCAAGCACAAGGCCTTTTAATCCTACCGGAATAAAGCTTCGGATGAGCCATGGCCAGGCGTTATCGTTGGCAATGGCACCGGTGCTGGTAACAAAACTTGGATCGAGTGTATCTTTGGTAAGTTCACCATTTGGATCAGCGTTCAGCACAAAAGCAATGATACCCGGTATCACAACTATTAAGGGCAGCAACATTTTTAAAAATGCGGCAAACACAATTCCTTTTTGTGCTTCACCTAAGCTTTTGGCAGCGAGTGTGCGTTGAATGATGTATTGATTGAATCCCCAATAGTATACGTTCGCTACCCACATGCCGCCAAGCAATACAGCAAGGCCGGGCAAATCCCACCACGCATCTTTTCCATTGGGGTCGATAATTTCTCCTTTGCTTAAAATCATCGAGAATTTTTCTGGAACAACATTGATGATATGTACGAAGCCATCAATCACGCCACCGGTTGGCGAAACCTGCTCAAGCGCGAGATAGGTTGTCATCAGTCCACCAAAAATTAATAACACTACCTGCACCACATCGGTCCACGCCACGGCTGAAAGTCCGCCATACAGCGAGTAAGCTGCTGCAAACAATCCCAACCCGATAATGCTGTACATCATGATGGATCCGTCACCATTACCAATAATGGTGTCGAGTGCACGTGATCCTAAATAGAGCACTGAAGTAAGGTTAACAAATACGAAAAGGCCTATCCAAAAAACGGCAAGTATTGTTTTAAGATTGGTGCTGAATCGTTTTTCGATAAATCCCGGGATGGTATAAATACCTTTGTTAATAAAGATGGGCAGGAAAAATTTTCCAACGATTAGTAATGTGATCGCGGCCATCCACTCGTATGAGGCTATGGCGAGGCCAATGGCAAAGCCGGATCCGGACATACCGATAAACTGTTCAGCCGAAATATTGGCAGCAATCAAGGATGCACCAATTGCCCACCAGGGAAGTGATTTACTAGCCAGAAAATAATCCTCGGCATTTTTTTGATGTCCTTTTTTATCGCGTGAAACGTAAAGTCCGATACCCAGTATAAGGGCACAATACGCAATGAAAATTGCAATATCCCAAAACGATAAGCTCATAGGTTAAAATCAGCGTTGAATAAGATGAAATATAGCACTTTAATCCATTCAAAAGGCCTAAAAAACAAGGAAATTATAGGCTTAAACGCACTTTTTTGCACGAGTGGATGCCCGTAAAACCGGGGCACTAGATGTTAACTACGAAATCGTAATCAGGACAAAATGACTTAATTATCCAGTTAAAAATCGTAAAAAAATGCCATTATGGCTTAAATATTTAATCGGCATATTTTTTCAGGATAGGGTGTTCAGCGTGTTTTAGATGTTTAACTCAAAAAATTAAAAGTATGAGCCTTATCAGATACAATTCTGCGCTGAACGATTTCGTGCCGACTTCCTTCAGCAATTTGATCGATCGTTTTTTTAATGAATCTGTAGCCCGCACTGGCGGTTCTGCGTATTCGTTTGTTCCACGCGTTGATGTGGTTGAAACTGAAAAAGCCTATGAAATTCATGTGGCTGTTCCAGGTATGAACAAGGAAGATTTCAACATCGACCTGAAGGACAATTACCTGACCATTAGTGGTGAGCGTAAGTTCAGGAACGAAAAGAAGGAGAAGAACTTCTATTCGATTGAGACCCAATACGGAACCTTCAGCCGTTCGTTTTCATTGCCTGAAAATGTTGATGCGACCAAGATTACGGCAGCCTATGTGAACGGAATTCTGGAAGTAACCGTACCGAAGGATGAGAAAAAAGCGTTGAAAACCACCATTAAGGTGAATTAATAATACCAGCAAGAGGGTTAGGTTAGGTGAGTGGCCTCGTCTCCGGCAACGGAGGCGGGGCTTTCTTTTTTGGGGCATTAAAGACAAATTTGCCCGCTTATCTAAAATGCAGTAGATGGTTATCCTCCTGAATAAAAAATCCGTTAACTTTCTTATTGCTGTTAAAACACTGTTGATATGAAGCGTACGATCATTTTCACCCTGCTTATTTTGTTGGTAGCCATAGCCGGTGGCGTAATCGGATCATGGTATACCGTTCATTACCTCGATGCTATATCTGCACCCTATTCTTCAATTGAAGATCGTCAGCAAATGAAGTTGACAAGTTTTGAAAATGATAGTGCGTATCGTGTTCCCGCAGGAATGGATTTTCTTACCGCCTCAAGAAAAGTAGTAAGTGGTGTGGTACACATCCGTACCAGCTATGGTTCAGGTATGTTTAGTCTTAACCCACTGGAGTTGTACTATAAAGCGCCAGCGCGATCTTCCGGTTCAGGTGTTATCATTTCCGATGATGGTTACATCGTAACGAACAATCACGTAATTGAGGATGCAACCAATGTGGAGGTTGTGATGAACGACAACCAACGGTATTATGCGAAGATAGTTGGCACTGATCCGAGCACGGATCTTGCCTTGCTGAAGATAAAGGCAAAAGGGCTTCCATTTATTCGTTATGGAAATTCCGATGGCATTGGCCCCGGTGAATGGGTACTGGCTATCGGCAACCCGTTTGATTTAAACTCAACTGTAACTGCGGGCATTGTAAGCGCAAAGGCAAGAAACATCGGTATCCTTCGCGATCGGAATAACCTGCAGGTTGAATCCTTTATTCAAACCGATGCCGCAGTGAATCCCGGAAACAGCGGGGGTGCGCTTGTAAACCTGAAAGGCGAACTCATTGGCATCAATACGGCAATAGCCACCGCTACAGGACAATATTCAGGTTATTCTTTTGCCATACCGGTAAGCCTGGTAAAAAAAGTAATGGATGATCTACTGGAGTTCGGTCAGGTGCAACGTGGTTTGTTAGGGATACAGATATCTGATGTTGATGCGAATGTTTCCGAAAGACTTTCACTCCACGTGAACCGCGGTGTGTTGGTGAATCGGGTTAGTCGTGGTGGTGCAGCAGAGGAATCAGGCATACAACAAGGTGATGTCATCACAGCTATCGATTCACGTCCTGTCAACACGGTATCTGAATTGCAGGAGTGGGTCGCCCGCAACCGTCCCGGCAAAGAAATTTCTGTAACCTATGTACGGGGCGTTGAAAATCGTACGGTGCGTGCCCGATTGAAAAACAGCGATGGAAATGAAGCAGTGGTTGAACCGGAAATCAAAAATGAACTTAATGGTGCATACTTTGAAGATGTACGTTATTCCGATCTGCTTAATCTGAAACTTGAAGGCGGAGTACAGGTTAAAAAAATTGAAGAAGGGAAATGGCAAAAAGCCGGCTTGCGCGATGGTTTTATTATTGCCTATGTGGATCGGGTACCTGTGGATAACCTGGCCGACTTAAATCGCATGCTGGAATATAAAAAGGGTGGCGTGCTGATCGAAGGATATTACTCAAACGGTGAGAAGGCTACATACGGGTTAGACTGGTAAAGAGTAATCCGTTAGATTTGCAGCTTTACTAACGGATCATGAAAAACGCAGCCATTCAAAAAACACTTGCTTCTCTTGGTGTCAAATCATCCAACCCCGGTGTATCTACCGGAAAAAAATGGATTAAAACAAAAGGACCAGTTATTGAATCATATTCACCGGTTGATGGTGCCTTGATTGGCTCCGTTCAATCGGCCGATGAGAAATCCTTCCATGAAGTGGTGGCCATTTCAAAGGAAGCGTTTAAAGAATGGCGTAAATGGCCTGCACCAAGACGTGGAGAGGTTGTGAGGCAGATTGGTGACGCGCTGCGCGTTAATAAAGAAGCCCTTGGCAAACTAGTATCCTATGAGATGGGTAAATCTTACCAGGAAGGATTGGGAGAAGTGCAGGAGATGATCGATATCTGTGATTTTGCGGTTGGCCTTTCACGACAACTGCACGGATTAACCATGCATTCCGAACGACCCAATCACCGTATGTACGAGCAATATCATCCATTGGGTATTGTCGGTATTATTTCATCGTTCAATTTTCCCGTAGCAGTGTGGTCGTGGAATACCATGCTGGCCTGGGTGTGTGGCGATACGTGTGTATGGAAGCCTTCTGAAAAAACTCCGTTGTGTAGTGTAGCCTGCCAGCATATCATTTCAAAAGTATTTGAAGCCAACGGTGTTCCGGAAGGTGTTTCCTGTTTGGTGAATGGCGACTCCTCCATTGGAAAGTTACTGGCACAATGTGAAGACATTCCGCTCGTATCGGCTACCGGTTCTACCCGCATGGGCCGGGCTGTTGGAAAAATGGTTGTTGAACGATTCGGACGACCGTTACTTGAGTTGGGTGGTAACAATGCCATTATCATCACCGAAAATGCAAATCTGGATATGGCCATCCGCGGGGCCTTGTTTGGCGCAGTAGGTACGGCTGGTCAGCGGTGTACCACTACCCGCAGGTTAATCATTCATGAAAAAGTTTACAATGATGTGAAGAACCGCCTGAAGAAAGCATATGGCCAGTTATCAATTGGTAATCCACTTGATTCCAAAAATCATGTTGGTCCGCTTATCGATCAGCATGCTGTGTCGCTTTATTTGAATGCGTTGAGCGAGATACAAAAGCAAGGTGGAAAGTTTGTGGTGGAAGGCGGTGTATTGAAAGGGAAGGGATATAATTCGGGTTGTTATGTTAAGCCGGCCATTGCTGAAGTAAAAAACAACTACCCGATTGTTCAACAGGAAACCTTTGCCCCGATTTTATACCTAATCAAGTACAAGACATTGGATGAAGCCATAGAGATGCAAAACAGTGTGAAACAAGGATTATCATCGGCTATCATGACAACCGACCTGCGCCAAATGGAGCAATTCCTGTCGCATGCCGGATCGGACTGTGGTATTGCCAATGTTAACATTGGTACCTCGGGGGCAGAAATTGGAGGTGCCTTTGGTGGCGAAAAGGAAACCGGAGGGGGCCGCGAATCCGGTTCAGATGCATGGAAAATTTACATGCGCAGGCAAACCAACACCATCAATTATGGCGACTCCCTACCCCTGGCTCAGGGTATTAAATTTGACATTTAAACTGCTTGGAATTCAGTTGCAAACATCTATTTTTATAAACACGTATACCCTAAATTACTATGGCTGAGAAGAAGTTTCGCACCGTTATGTTGATTGATGATAATGAGATAGATAACCTCATCAATCAAAAGATGATTGAGTCTGCCGCTGTTACAGAAAACATCTATACGCACACGGGCGCGAAGAGTGCAATTGAATTTTTGCGAAACATGGAACGCCTGGATGTTGCCGATAAAGTGTTGCCCGATGTAATTTTCCTCGACATCGACATGCCCCTGATGGATGGCTTTCAGTTTTTGGAAGAGTTTGAGAAGCTCAGCAATGTGGCCAAAAAGAAGTGCAAGATTGTTATGCTCACTTCCAGTATCAATCCGCAGGACTTCAGCCGTTCGAAAAAGTATGAGAACGTGAAGCTTTACCTGAACAAGCCACTCTCACACGAAAATATTTTGAAGCTTGAAGTCTGAGACTTAGTATTCAGTTAGGTTCTTAACCAGTTTTTCATCCAGCCTTACCAACAGGGTAGGGGCAAAGTATGCAGCTTTCGCAACTTGCAGTTTGGGTATTACCGCATTGATCTTTTTGGCTTTCTCACGCTTAGCTTCGCTCACCGCTATTTTCAAAATCTTAATGAATAGCTGAATGTTTTCGCAGGCATCTTTTCCGAGTAACCGTATTTGCCGCTGAATGCTATTTGCAAGTTGATTGAATAACTCGTAATCACGAAGCAGTACATATTGAAGTGCCAGCAGGGATTTAATTTCCAACTGTGTGATCGGGTATTTTTTAAGACTTACTTCGTTCAATAAATTATTGATCAGCTTGGCTGCTTCATCAAATTTATCCGCATAGTATGCAGACATCGCTTTGTATGTTACGAAAATGACATGTCGGGGTATGTCCAGTACATCGGGTTCATAATCCACAAACAGGTTGTCGTTTTCAGCATAGAGTTCACCCTCCGTGTTCAGGCGCATGTGGCGCTCAAGTTTCGAAATCAGAAATTGGGCAGGGAACGTATAGGTTGCGTAGTTCGTAAGCAGGTTGCCGGCCGCATCGTTAACTTCTTCAAAATATTTCTCGGCCTGGCGATAAACTTTGTAGTGGTTGTAGTACTCCAGCTTCAAAAATTCAAATACCAGGTTCAGGTGGTAGTAAATCGAATCCAGGCTATAACTTTCAAAAATCTTTTGAACCTTGGCAAAGGTATCTTCAATGGATTCGGTATCCTGTTGAAGGTTTTCATCCGGCTCAACAAACAACCGGTGGAACACATGCATGGCGCTGCGGTACACATACAAGCGGTGCGATTCATACAGGTTCGATACATTTGACATTTCCTTCAGTAATAGCGAGAGTCCGAGCTTCTCCACCTCATCACCGGTGAATAAATAACTTCCGAATTTTTTGAAGTAGTCTGCCAAAAGATCTTCCGCTTTATCCAGGGCCAGCATATAGGCAACATGGCGGTTGTATAGCTGGGAGTATTGAAAGTAGTCTGGAGAGTTTACCTGTAGTTTTTTGAGCGATTTATAAATGATGGTAAGCTCATTGGCCAGGTCGTAATCGATCAGTTCTTTTTCAAGCTTCTTCAGGGTGGCAATGGCAATGGTGCGCTTCTTGGTAAACACAATTTCGTTGATGTTGGCCACCTTGCGCAGCACGTCCGTACGCGGACTTTCCAATTGCTGCATCAGGTACTCCTCAA
>JAHBUC010000010.1 GCA_019638275.1 Cyclobacteriaceae bacterium
AAGCAGAAAGGACAGGGATTTACTTCCGTAGTAACTGTATGAAAACACAGAAGTAACAGCAAAGAAGAACGCACAGGTTAGTAAAATGTATTTTCCAAATCCCGGCAGTGCACTTTGAAACGCCATTGAAGTCAGGGTAACACCATTCGCGTCTGTAGTTTGCCATACACCTGTTGCCAAAATAGCTAACGCGGTAAGCGTGCACACAATCAGCGTATCAATGGCTGGACTCAACATGGAAACCAATCCTTCCCGAATGGGTTCAGTACTTTTTGATGCACCAAGCGCCAGTGGGGCTGTACCAATACCGGCCTCATTGGAAAAGGAAGCCCTGCGGATGCCGGCAATGATCAATCCGCCAACAATGCCACCAAGTGCAGGTTCGCCATGGTAGTTCTCTGCGGAAAACGCGTCCTTGACAATCATCCAAAGATAATGGGGGATGTCTGTGATGTGCATAATCAATATTGCAAACACCGAAAGAAAATAGAGTACAATCATCATGGGCACCATTTTACCTGCCCAGTTGCCAATGCGTTGAATGCCTCCCAGAATTACAATACCGGCAATTACCATAAGGGATAAGCCAATGATGAATTTTGGTGTGCTGATGGTAAAGCCGATAAAGTTGAACGTTGCTGCTTTTATTTCTTCTGAATTGATTCCAATATCAACAATGGCTTGTGTTAATTGATTAGCCTGGAAAATGGGCAAACAACCTACCAGACAGCAAACGCTAAACAAAACTGCCAGTGGGTACCATTTTTTACCCAATGCTTCGCGAATTACATACATAGGCCCACCTTGAATTTCTCCGGCTGAATCCTTTCCGCGGTACATAACGGCCAGTGCACTGGTGAAAAAATTAGTTGACATACCAACAAAAGCGGTGACCCACATCCAAAACAATGCACCGGGGCCGCCAATGGAAATGGCAGCTGCAACACCCGCTATATTTCCCATGCCCACAGTTGATGCTAATGCGGTTGATAATGCCTGGTAGGGATTGATCTGACCAGGATCGTTTGGGTTGGCGTATTTTCCACGCAACACATTAATGGCGTGTTTGAAGTATTTATATTGAGCAAACCGGGAATAGATCAGAAAGAACAACCCGCCAAGAATCAGCAAGAAGGCAACCGGTGTATAAATATCATTGGCGATGCGGGCAATCCATTCGCTCATGTGGCTATGATTTTAAAGTTAATAAGCCTTAAAAGTATAAATTCTTTCCTGAATTCATACGCGATCTTATTCAAGTGATTCAAGGCAAAATGCTCGTGCGCGTGCGCGCGTGATAGAAAAACATTCTGTATGTGCAAATATTTTTATTACTTAACTGAGATTAGAGCATTCTAATCTGCATTTTTTTACGTGTAATATTTCTGTTTATCAGTGCATTGACTCTTTATCTATAGCGTTGTCATGAAGACACAAATCAATCATGATTAGTGAACTGTTGAGGTCTGAAAAGTTGTGCCGACATCAACTGAAATTTGATTTTTTAAAAATTTGCAGATATTTGATGCCATTGATGAACGTGTAGACATGGGAAAAAATCTGGTAATCGTTGAGTCTCCGGCAAAAGCAAAAACCATTGAGGGTTATCTTGGAAAAGATTTCAAGGTGGCTTCAAGTATGGGACACGTACGTGATTTGCCGAAGGGCAGTGGCGCAATTGATATTGAAAATGGATTTGAGCCAACGTATGAAATAAGTCCGGAAAAAAAGGATGTCATCAAGTCTTTAAAGAAATTAGCTGAAGAGGCCGAGATGGTTTACCTCGCAAGCGATGAAGACCGTGAAGGAGAAGCAATTGCGTGGCACTTAAAAGAGTCTCTTGATCTGAACGATAAAAAAACACGAAGAATAGTTTTTACTGAGATTACCAAGAAGGCCATACTAAATGCGCTTGAAAATCCGCGCAGCATTGATATTGATCTGGTGAATGCACAACAAGCACGCAGGGTGCTCGATCGGTTGGTGGGTTATGAACTTTCCCCAATACTGTGGAAGAAAGTAAAGACCGGCCTGTCTGCTGGTCGCGTGCAATCTGTTGCCGTGCGGTTGGTTGTGGAACGTGAGCGCGAGATCACCGACTTTAAAGCCAAATCAGCATACCGGGTTACAGCATTATTCGATTTAGGAAAAGGCAAACAACTTCAGGCTGAATTGCCTGAACGTTTCGATAACGAAGATGAAGCGCTTGAGTTTCTTGAGTCGTGCAAGGGTGCGGAGTTTTCAATTGGTGATTTGCAAACAAAACCATTAAAGCGTTCTCCGGCACCTCCGTTCACCACGTCAACGTTACAGCAGGAAGCATCACGCAAGCTTAGTTTTTCAGTAACGCAAACCATGATGGTGGCGCAAAAGCTTTACGAGGCAGGTAAGATCAGCTACATGCGTACCGACTCGGTAAGCCTATCGGATGAGGCGCAGCAAGGCGCAAAAAAGCAAATTCAAGATGCCTATGGGAATGAATTTGTGAATTTGCGTCAATACAAAACCAAATCTTCAGGTGCACAAGAGGCTCACGAAGCCATCCGTCCAACCGATTTTTCTGTACTTAATCCGGGAATGGATCGTAACGCTCAGCGCCTTTATGAATTGATATGGAAACGTGCCATCGCCTCGCAAATGGCGGATGCTGAATTGGAGAAGACTACGGCAACCATTGACATTTCCACCAATCCGCGAAAGCTAACCGCCACGGGTGAAGTGATAAAGTTTCAAGGATTCTTGTCCGTATATATGGAGTCGGATGATGATGAGGATGAGGAGCAGAATGGAAAGGTATTGCCTCCGTTAACGATTGGGCAAGACCTGAAGTTAGATGAACTGATGGCTCGTCAAACATTTTCAAGAAATCCGCCACGCTATACAGAAGCCAGTCTTGTTAAAAAACTCGAAGAACTTGGCATTGGCCGGCCATCAACCTATGCGCCAACGATCTCCACCATTCAAAAGCGTGGATATGTGGTGAAGGAGAGTCGCGAAGGTGTGGAGCGTGCGTACAATGTGTTCAAGCTGGAAAATGATGAGGTTTCACGTAGGGGAGAAACTGAAATTACCGGAGCGGAAAAGAATAAGTTGTTTCCAACCAACATTGCCATGGTTGTAAACGATTTCCTGGTTGATCATTTTCCTGACATCACAGATTTCTCTTTTACTTCTGAAATTGAGCAGGAGTTCGATGAGATTGCCATGGGTAAGCTCGAATGGCATAAAATGCTGGACAACTTCTACACACCATTCCATAAAAAAGTTAAGAAGACCGAGCAGGTTGAACGCTCTTCGGTAAGTAAGAACCGTGAGTTGGGCGTTGATCCGAAAACAGGAAAGAATGTTTACGTCAAGCTGGGTAAGTTTGGAGCCTACATTCAAATTGGTGAAAACCCTGACGATAACGGTGGCGAAAAACCGAAGTTTGCCAGTCTGCGCCCCGGCCAGTTCATTGAAAACATTACCCTTGAAGATGCATTGGAGTTATTGAAAATGCCTCGGCAAATGGGAGACTTTGAAGAAGGACCAGTGGTTGTAAATATTGGTCGCTTTGGGCCATATGTTTTACACGATAAAAAGTTTGTATCCATTCCAAAAGAGGAAGATCCCTATACGATTACACTTGATCGCGCTATTGAGTTGATTCAGAACAAACGAATTGCTGATGCAAACAGAACAATAAAAACGTTTGATGAGAATCCGGATATCCAGGTATTGAACGGCCGTTTTGGGCCATACATCAAAGCTGGAAAGAAGAATGTCAAAATCCCAAAGGACAAAGAACCAAAAGATCTCACGTTAGAAGAGTGTTTGGAGCTTGCAGCCAATGCACCCGAGAAGAAGGGGAGATGGGGCCGGTTTGGTGGTGCGAAAAAGAAAGAGGAGGCAACTGATGCTCCGGTTGCAAAGGCTGCTAAAAAGACAGCAAAAGCTCCGGCTAAGAAGGTCGCAAAAAAGACAGCCAAAAAAGCATCAACCCGAAAAAAGAAGAAGTCGTAGTTAGGTTTCCGATTTGTTGAATGTAATGCAATAGGCATTCATTAGTAGGGACTTTCAAATCATTATTTGAGCATTAAGGTTTATTTCGAATGAAACACCTCGTTGTCCTTACTGGGGCAGGCATTAGTGCAGAAAGCGGCATTCCCACGTTTCGTGATGCAGGTGGTTTGTGGGAAGGCTTTAAGGTAGAGGATGTTGCTACTACTGAAGCATGGCACCGGAATCCTGACCTTGTTCTTGATTTTTATAACCAACGCAGAAAGCGTGCGATGGAAGTTAAGCCCAATCGCGGTCATGAAATTTTAGCCGAGCTTGAATCACATTTTAAGGTAACGGTAGTTACGCAAAACGTAGATAACCTCCATGAACGAGCAGGCTCATCGCATGTCATACACCTTCACGGAAGCTTGTTTGAATCCAGAAGTACGGCTGATGAATCGCTCATTTATCCAATAGCGGGTTGGGAGCTTAATCCCGGTGATACCTGTGAAAAGGGTTCACAGTTACGACCGAACATTGTATGGTTTGGCGAATTGGTTCCGATGATGGAGGTGGCTATCCAGTATGCAGCCAGGGCTGATCTTTTTCTGGTTGTAGGTACATCGTTGGTGGTGTATCCTGCTGCCGGGTTGGTGCATTACGTGAGTCATGATGTCCCCAAATTTTTGGTTGATCCAAATATTCCCGATCTTACCTTCTCTGGTCGTGTTGAAGTGGTGCAGGATAAGGCCAGCACCGGACTCGGAAAATTAAAATCACGGTTAATCGAATTGGCATAAGCATGGTACTGGTACTCGACATTGGTAATTCCGACATCACCATCGGATTATTTGATCTGGATGAACTCAAGCATGTCTGGCGGATTCCTGCGGTAGCAGAACGACCTGAATTATTTTACGGGATTAAATTCCGTGATTATTTTCTGGAAGCCGGATTACCAATAACGGCTGTTGAAAAAATTGTATTAAGCAGCGTGGTTCCCAATCTTACCGGAAAGATTATCAACGTTACTGTTTCGTTGTTTGAAAAGAACCCGATTGTGTTGGGCCCGGACATTTATCCGAAGTTATCCATTGAAGTACTTAACCCATATGAAATTGGTTCTGACCTCGTGGCGAATGCGGTTGCTGCGCACAGTTTATTCAGTAAGAACTGTATTGTTATCGATTTTGGAACTGCCCTTACATTCACAACCATCTCAGGTGAAGGTAAAATTCTGGGTGTGGCCATTGCACCGGGTTTAAAAACAGCCATTCGCGCGTTGTCGCAAAACACGGCTAAGCTTTTTGATGTTCCGCTTGAACAGCCCAAATCAGCGCTTGGCAAAAATACAGTACACGCTATACAAGCCGGAATTTTACTCGGTTATGAAGGCCTGGTAAAGTCAATGATTGAACGTATTAAAGGCGAATTGAATGATCCCGAAATCGCTACCGTAGCAACGGGTGGACTATCTACCATTATTACACCTCCCAATGGAACGTTTACACGTGTAGAACCAAATCTTACGTTGAACGGATTACGTTTGGTAGCAGCTTGCGTGTAACGCTATTGTGCAGCAAGGTCTTGCAGCATCTTTCTGTACTTTTCAGTGTTATAGTTGGTTGATCCAACTTGTTGATGTGCGATCTTACCATCTTTGCCAATAATAAACGTAGTGGGAATTGACGGAACATTAAGCTGAGTGGTCATGCTGCCGGATGGCATAACAACCGGAAAAGAGAACTTATTTTTCTTGATGTAATTCCTGACTTTGGCTTCATCTCCTTCCTTGTCAATTGAGAGCATTACAAACACCACGTCTTCCGATTGCGTTTTTTCGTATAATTTTTGGATGCCTGGCATTTCGTTACGGCATGGCCCGCACCAGGTGGCCCATAAATTCAAGAAGACAACTTTGTTCTTGTACGTGTCAAATGACTTTACGTTTCCTTCCAGATCCTTTACGGTAAAGGAGTAGTTAAAGTCCGTGCCATTTATATTCTGAGAGGATTTTCTGTTAAATCCGGTAATGTAGAAAACTACAAGTGCCGTGAGTATAACCACTGGCAGAATCTGCTTAATTGATTTCATAGGGATTATTTTGGCCCGGTAATTGACCTTATCGTTTGCTTTACAGGGATTTTAATTAATTTCGAAATTAATAAGTTCCACAGTAATGGCAAAAATGCAGCTTATCAGGGTTTTTCTTCTTGTTTTGCTTCCATTTACGTTAAGCGCTCAGAAGATCAAGTACAAGGAAGTGTTTACTTTGCTAAGCACCAAGCAGTATGAACTGGCAGAACCCTTTTTGCGTAAGTACATTATTGAAAACGGGAGCAAGGCTGAGCCGAGCTCTTACCTGTTTATGGGTATTATTTACCACGAGAAGACAGCAAAGGATGACGTGCTGAAACAAACAGAAGGCTCCATCACAAACATTGATTCAGCGCTCTATTTCCTGGATCTGGCCTACAAGAATATCAATGAGAAGGAATTTAAAGGAAGTAGTAAGGACTACTATGCCATGTACAGCAAGCGCGATTTGCGTTCGGGTGAGTTTGGCGCCAAGTTGTCGGATGTTCAGTTTGATATTGAAAAGCGTGTCTCTACTTTGAAAGAACGAAAGGACATGATATCCAGAACAAAGCACTACTTCTCGCAGGCTGAAGATTTGTACAAACGCTCACATAATCTATATACAGTGCTTCAAAAGGCATTTCCTGCCGAGCGGGAATTGTATTTGCGGGCAGATGAAGAAGTGCTAAAGAAATTATCCACCTTATCGGTGCGTTTTGATTCCTGCACCAAAGCTTTCGAAAATTATAAAATAAGCGCGGGTAACCTGGGAAAAACCGGATACAACCATACCTGGAACCTGATAGAAATAAAAAGCTTCAGGGAGGATGGAGTAACGATGGTCGATTTTTACACCAATGAACTGCAGGTGTGGAACTACAAAAAATTTGCCGATCAGGCAATCGGCACAATCAATCAGGAGATTAGGCCATTACAGGATAACCTCGTAAAATACGACATTGAAATTAACAAACTTAGAGAAAAGCTTAAATCAGACTCGGTATCGGTTACGAGCGACCTGACAAAACTTGTTGATAATTTATTGGGTGAAAAACTAAAAAAGTTCGATCCCGATCCTATGCCCATGTTGGTAATGGCTGTAAAGGTTGCTGATCTTGAATATAAGTCTGCCCTTATCGACCATAAAAAGAACAATGCATTGCATGATGTTCATGTTCAGTTAGCACAAACGGAACGGGAATTGAAAGCGCTGCGTAAACTGGATAGTCTGACTACCCGATTGGTTGCCGTTAATGTAGACGAAGAGTCGCTGAACTATAGCCACTTTGTTAGCAATACGTACAACAGTGCCGCGATTCTAAAAGCTTATATTAAAACAGCGAAGGAGTATGCTGATCGGGAAAAGCGAGTAAAGGAGGCAGAGCTTTTGACACGAAAAAACGCAATGAATTGGGTTACGATAGCCAGTGATTCAGTTCCGGCATCTGAAGGGGTGTCTTCAGTTCGGTTTAGAACCCTTGCACTTGAAAAGGAAAAGTATGTGGCTGGATTAGATGCTAAAGATTCGCTTTCGCTAAGCGGTTATTTCTATACGATTACGCCCTCACGTATTCCGGATGTGAAGGTGAATTTTCAGGTTGATAAGTCTTTTGCCAAAGCTTCCGATCTGGGTTCAATAAGAGGGCTGGCCACCCGCGATGAGGGTGACCATATCTACTTTGTTCTTGTATTCCGTTCTGCTCCGCTTGAAGGAAAATATAAGGCATCCCTGGCCAAGATTTATCGCTCAGATGGATTGTCGTGGAATCACAACTTTAGCTTTGATTTTGCTCCGGAGGGTATAGAATATCGACAGGATACCGGAGAATTGATTGTTAAATCAGGCGAGCTGATTGTAATCGTTGACAAATCAGGAAAGATAAAGCAGTCCTGAGTAACCGTCAGGCTCCAACCAATTTTTTCCAATCCTGAAAACGCATTTCAATGCGGACTGCCATCTTATCGTAGTTTTCCCAACTATCGGTAACGTGATAAATGGAGGGTAATGTTTTTACAAGCAGTTCGTCATAATCGTTTCTGTACAAGCCACCACCATAATAGTAGTAGGTAAACATGTTGCCTTGCCTGTTAAAGAGTTCATAACCTAAATAGCCATCCCATATTTCGCTAAGAATGGTGCATGAAATTTCCCGTCTTTTAAAACGAAAAATCTGAATGGAAGCTTCTTCTTCAAAGAATTCGGAATAAAGGCCTTTGTCAATGATCCAACCCAGGTACATGCCAATGTGTACATAGGCTTGTTCAATGGGTAACGAGTCAGGGAAGTTTCCAAGAAAATGCGACTTGGCATTATCGTAAATGGTCTTTTGAATTTCAGCTTTGCGTTCCATATTACAATGTTAATGAAATTTGTGAAAAGACGGTTATCCGCATGGCCGCTAATAAAGTATCGGCATCACCCATGTAAGATTGCTTCTTTTAAGCATTAATCAGGTTCAGCGTTGTGCAGGCAAAAAGCCCTGCCGTTTCGGTTCGTAAACGGCTTTTTCCCAAGCTAACCTTCTGAAAGTCATGCTGTTGAGCCAAGGTGAGTTCAGCATCAGAAAAGTCTCCTTCCGGTCCTATAAGCACAACATAATCACGCGCTTTTTCAGCTTGCTTTACCAGGTGGTTTGGGTTTGATACATCTACATAAGCAATGAAACATTGCGCATCACCGGAAAGGGCTTTCATAAAATCCGGAAATGGAATCAACTCACTCAAAGCCGGTAGCGTAGCCCGCTGCGATTGTTTCATGGCGCTTAGCGCTACTTTTCTTAGCCGATCAGTCTTCAGCCACGGGCGCTCCGAGTTATCACATGAAACAAAACTTATCTGGTCAATGCCTATCTCTACACATTTCTCTACCATCCATTCCAGGCGGTCGGGACTTTTGGTGGGGGAGATGGCCAGATGTATGGTATAGTTTCTTGAAGGTTCAGGATACTTGCGATGCACTGCGAAGGTGCATTGTTTGGGATGGGCATCCTGTATGGTTGCTTCGTAGTAAAAGCCTTTGCCGTCTGTCAATAAAAAAGGTTCTCCGCTTTTTTTGCGCAGAACCTTAATACAGTGTCTGGATTCATCTTCGCTTAAGTAACCAACGCCAAGATCAAGATCAGGTTGATAGAAGAGTTGCTCCATGAATCCGGGAGCATTTATTTGTATTCCTGATACAGCTTATCCATAAAGGCGATGTATTCGGTCATGGCATCTGTTTTGGATTTTCCTTTTTGTTCTGCCCAGGCATCGAATTTTGCAATGGCCTTGAAATCGAATCCTCCCGGACGATCACCCGTTACATCCCCATCACTGGCTTGTTTGAAAAGCGCATACAGCGTAAGCAACTCCTCATTACTTGGCCGTTTGGTAAGTTCCTTTGAGCGCGCAACGGCTGCTTCGAACTGTTGTTGAAGATCCATCGGCTTAGCGTTTTTCCATGTTTACGTAAGGCCTTATTACGTTGCCTGTATAAATCTGGCGTGGACGACCAATAGGTTCGTTGTTTTTTCGCAACTCGAGCCATTGTGCAATCCAGCCTGGCAAGCGGCCCATCGCAAACATCACGGTAAACATATCTACCGGTATGCCTAGCGCGCGATAGATGATGCCTGAATAGAAGTCAACGTTCGGATAAAGTTTGCGCTCAACGAAGTACGGATCTTTGAGGGCAATTTCCTCTAGTTTTTTGGCGATGTCCAATACCGGATCGTTAACCCCTAATTTTCCAAGTACATCATCCGCTGCTTTTTTAATGATTTTGGCTCGGGGATCAAAGTTTTTGTACACGCGATGTCCAAAGCCCATTAAACGGAATGGATCGTTTTTATCTTTTGCTTTGTCCATCCATTTGGCAACATTTCCACCATCATTGCGGATGTTCTCCAACATCACAATCACTTCTTGGTTTGCGCCACCATGAAGCGGCCCCCACAATGCATTGATTCCGGCAGAGATGGCGGAGTAAATGCTCGCCTTGGAAGAGCCAACAATACGCACCGTTGAGGTGGAACAGTTTTGCTCATGATCGGCATGAAGGATGAATAATTTATCCAGTGCATCGGCTACAACCGGGTCTACTTCAAAATCCTGACCTGGCATACCAAACATCATTTTTAAAAAGCGACTACAGTAGTCAAGCTTATTGTCGGGGTAGTTAACCGGATGACCGACTGCATTTTTGTATGACCATGCGGCAAAAGTTGGCATTTTAGCCAGCGAGCGAATAATGCTCAAGTACACGCCATCTGCCGGTCGGTTTGGATTCAGGGATTCAGGGTAGAAGGCTGTTTGGGCACAAAATAAAGATGACAATACACCCATAGGATGAGATGTGGAAGGGAACCCATCCAGAATCTTTTTGATGTCCTCATGTACGAGGGTGCGCTTGGTAATATCGTTATTCCACTTTTCGTATTCAGCCTTTGTTGGCAACTCACCAAAAATCAGCAGGTAAGCCACTTCAAGGAAATTGGATTTCTCAGCCAGCTCTTCAATGGCATAGCCGCGATAGTGAAGCACACCCTTTTCACCATCCAGAAAGGTAATGGCGCTCTTGGTAGCTCCAGTGTTTTTATAGCCAATATCCAGTGTAACGTAGCCCGTTTTGTCACGAAGATCGCTGATATCAATAGCCAGTTCATTCTCCGTTCCTTCAACCACCGGGAAGGTATATGACTTACCGTCAATTATTAATTCTGCTGTTTTCGACATAAGTAAAAAGTTCGTTTAAATGCTGATTTTGGAGCCTAAATATAGCGGGTTAGGATGGTTCAATGAAGCCTGCTTAAATATTTATATCCCCTCAATTACCCCCCAAAATCATGGGCAATCCGTCCTTTCCGGCACCAACAATAATCACCTTTGAGTTAGGAGATTTGGATAGTTCCAGGGTAGCTTCAATTCCTCTCATTTTTAATAACTTATCTGTAAGGCTATTGTTTATGATGTTATTGGCTCGGGATTCTCCTTCGGCTGCAATTCGCTTGCGTTCTGCTTCGCTTTTTTCTTTATCCAGGCGGAACTGATAGGCGAGTGCTTCCTGTTCTTGCTGAAGTTTATTTTGAATGGCAACCTTAATTTGTTCGGGTAATTGGATGGAGCGGATTAAAAGCGCTACCATGTTTACGTTGTTTTCACCGAGAATCTTTTCTGATTCTGTCTTGATGGTTGCTTCTACCTCGGCACGCTTTGTTGAATAAATCTCTTCTGCCGAATACCGGCCCATAATCTGGCGTACAACAGATCGCATTTCAGGAATCACCAGGATATTGACATAACCCCGGTTAAACTTTTCATGGATGTATCCGATTTTCTCCGGCACCGGATGAAAACGAACGGAAACTTCAACGTGAATAGATAAACCATTACGATCCAGCACATCCATGTTTTCATCGGCCGAGGTTTCCCGTACGGCATAAATATACACCTCATTCCATGGGGCTTTCATGTGGAAACCCGGTTGTATGATGTGGTCTTTATCAAGACCTTCACCGAATTTGTAAAAGATAACTGCGCGTTCATCGGCTTGCACAGTAAAGAATAGGCTGGATGAAATACCCAACACAACAAATAAGGCAATTACGCCAAGAATAATAAATGGAAGTAGTCTGCGGTTGTTCATAACGATATAGTTTGATGTAGTTAATTTTCAGGTTGATTTTCTTCGGGAGGCTTTGGCTTGATCATCAGGTTACCAATAATCAGCACCGTAAACAAAGTTCCCCAAACGGCCTCAATTACGCTAATGTTCTTGATAAGTTTATGCGCATCGGGATAGTCGGTATCAATTCCTCCTAAAACATGAAAGGAATAGGCTACACATTCTGAATAGTTGGGGATACCCAAGGGAATATCGGCACCCAGGCTGCCCGGCATGCTGATGCAGATCAGGTCGTACAGACTGCCAAAGGAGATGCCTATCATCAAAAAAACACAGGCAGATCCCCATAGTTTGTCGATTGTGAAATACTGGCCCATAAAAATATCCCGGATGGCATAGCTTATCACAATTACCTCAATAGGAAACAGAAAGCCATGAATGGCAAACAATGCAGCTTGCCGGTTTTGAATCTCAATAACTTTATAGTAGGGGAATTCAATCAGGATTCCAAAGATGGTGATGCTGACCAGTACGAAAAAGATGGTGACAATAAGGATTTTGCTTTGGGTGAAGTTGCGCAATAAATCCCACAGCAGGAAAGCATACAGGCCGCCAAATCCGGAAAACAACGTGATCAACAATTTTGAAACATCACTGTTCGGATCCCCCAGCAGGGGCGAGTAAAGTGTTAAGCCAAGTGTAACAATTACAATTTGGGTGGCTACAACATTCCGATAGTCCTTCTGCTTTTCACGTTGCAGTTCTATACGGTTGAGCAATGACTTAACTGAATCAAGTTTTAACATGAACCGGAAAGATAATCTGAATTTAGGAATTGGCGGGGCTATTTACCCTTTGTGAATCCGTAGAATTTAGTTTACTATTACTTTTGGATAAACCATTTTAAGTATTTGACTAACAAATCTTTATATAGTATCAACAAGTTTTTCAAATCCGTGGGATTGTTGATGGTTTTTTGTATTCCGGTATGGGGTCAATCACCGGTAATGGATAGCCTGAAGGATGAACTGAAAAAGACGCGCGATCCGGTTAAACGGGTTAATCTGCTCAACGCACTGGCCTATGAATTTTACGATTACAATGATAGTGTTGGTTTGAGTTATGCCTTACAAGCCCTTGAACTGGCCATAAAATCGGATTATAAACAAGGGCAGAAATCAGCCCATACGCTGGTAGGCACGGGCTACATGACCCTTGCGGATTTTGATGAAGCACTCAAACACATGCGGCTTTCCAATAAGGTTGAATCATCCGATTCAATTGACCTCACCGCGTATAACTTTTCTGTTCTGGCGAGTCTCCATCGGTTGTTGGCAAACTATGATTCGGCACGCTATTATTATATGCGCGCATTGGAACTGAAAGAAAAAGGGATTTCGCCTGGTATGCTTGGTGTGGTATACAAAAATCTTGGCTACCTGGAAGTTATTCTGTGGAACAATACCCAGGCACTTCATTGGCTAAAGGAATCTGAACGTTTGGCTATTTCTGTGAAGGATAACTATTTGCTGGCCGAGGTTTATGGTCATTTAGGTAGCGTTTACGATCACCTTTTGGAATATGATCTGGCAGAATTTTATTACGGCAAATTGTGTGAACTAGCCTCCAGGCAAATACTATACTTCCACCTTATTAAATGCGAGTTAAGAAAGGCAGAATTGTTATCAAGAAAGGGGCTTTATGCTGAAGCCCTTAACGCGGGATTAAAGGCTCTTAAGCTTACGGATAGCTATGAGTACGCTCCTCAGGTATTGGAGGTTTATAAGACCATTGGTGACATTTATTCGGATCTTGCCCAGTATGATCTGGCCTTGCGCTATTACTTTCTTGCACTTGAGATTGCTGAGAAATACAAAATTCGTTGGAGTACGGCACAACTGTATGCGCAAATCGGGTGGGTTAACAAACAACAATCCAATTTCGATCTGGCACTGCAGTATGTGAATCGCTCATTGGCGCTGCGCCAGCAAATAGGCGATAAGCATGGGGTTTCCAATGCTTATAATTATCGCGGCTTGATTTTTTATCAAACCAAAAAATACAATGAGGCGGTAGCAGATTTCAGATCATCAAGAAGGTTGCGGGAAGAGATTGGTCATACTGAAGGTGTGGCTGCTTCTGTTTTTAACCTGTCGTTGGTGTATGAAGATTTGCGCGAATACGACAAAGCGCTTTCCATGCTGGATGAGGTTATGGTGCTGGAGCGTAAACTGGCCAACCCGGTAAGCATTGGTATTACGTATAACCAGGTGGCAAACATTCTGATAAAGTTGAAGCGATTAAAAGAAGCCCGGCAATACCTGGATATGGCAGCCGATCGGGCGGATGAATCGAATTCAATTATTATCAAACTTAATAATGAGCAGTACTTTGCGAAATGGTATGAAGCCACAGGCGATTATAAGCATGCCTACGAGCATCAGGTTCGATTTCAGCAATTGAACGATAGTGTGTATAACCGGAGTGTGGCCACAAAGCTTGCTGAAATGGAGGCACTGTATCGTGTTGAACAAAAGGAGCAGCAGATTAAGTTGCTAAACCAGGAAAATGAATTGAAAGAAAACAGACTAACCTTACAGCAATCCCGCATTCGTTCGCAAAGCATCATTATAGCATCTTCACTTATCGGGTTGGCTTTGGCAACTATACTGGCCTTTAATGTATACCTGTACAACCGAAGGATTAGGAAGGCGAACTATGAAATACTGGAGCAGAAGGAAGAAATCCAGACCCAGGCGGAAGAGTTGGTTGATGCCAACGAAATTTTGGTAAGGTTGAATCGGGAAATAACTGAAAAGACGGAGGAAATACAGGCACAATCGGAGGAGTTGATGGAGGCTAACCAAACCATCCATGAAATCAATAAGGGACTTGAAGAAAAAATAAATGAGCGAACCAATCGGTTGAAAGAAGCCTACAAAGAACTGGATACCTTTTTTTATCGTGCTTCCCATGATTTCAGAAGGCCGTTAACCACATTTATGGGATTGGCCGAAGTGGCGCGTATAACCGTAAAGGAAAAAACTGCGCTTGAACTTTTTGAAAAAGTGGATGAGACCGCTCACACACTCGACCGGATGTTGGTAAAGCTGCAGTCGATCAGTGATGTTGGTGCGCAGCAATTGGTTTATAAGGAGGTGTTTATCGCTGAACTTATTACCGATATTCTGGATCTCTTCAGAGAAGATATTCAGCACAAAAACATCAAGGTAACCAGTCGGGTTAACCTCACCGATTCGTTTTATTCCTATCCGGCCATGGTTAAAATAGTGTTAGGCAACCTGATTGAAAACGCTATTCAGTTCCATACGCCCGACAATTCTGTTATGTCAGTAACGGTTGACCAGGATGGAAACTACGTTGTTTTAAAAGTAGCAGATAACGGGCAGGGTATTGAATCTGAATTACATGACAAAATCTTTGAGATGTACTTTCGGGGAAGTGATCGTTCAAAAGGCAATGGACTGGGTTTGTATATTGCCAAAAAAGCGGTTGAAAAGTTGGGAGGAACTATAGTTGTTACCAGCGAGGTTTATATGGGTAGCACCTTTACCGTTACGTTGCCTATGGGCAATTCAAACGGGATGTGACATCTATCATTTTTTTATCCGTTTTTAAGCTCTAATTTTCGAGCCATGATGAGTATGTTCAAGAACCGAAGCTTTTCTATAGACCTGGGCAACAACAATACGCTGGTAGCTGATTCTACCCGGATGCTGCTTGCCCAGCCATCCTACATTGTGTTTAATTCCAACCACTCCATCAAAGCTGTCGGAGAACAGGCCTACGAGATGTTTGAAAAGACACACGAAGAGCTTACGCCTGTAAAGCCCTTGCGTGGTGGTGTTATTGCCGATTTTAATTCGGCCAGTCTGATGATCAAAGAACTGGTAAACCGGGCGTATACACAGAAGGCATCATTCTTTTCCGGGTATGACCACATCATTTCGGGCGTTCCGTATTATACCACTGAAGTAGAACGGAGAGCGCTCCGCGATGCCATAGATCAATTCAATCCGCGCAAGCGTTCGCTGTTGTTTGAACCGTTGGCTGCAGCCATTGGCATGGGACTTAACATTCAGGAGCCGGATGGAAAAATGGTGATAGACATTGGAGGTGGTATAACCGAGATCGTTATCATTTCCCTATCGGGGATAGCGGCCTTTCAATCGCTTAAAGTGGCAGGCGATACATTCGATATGAACATTCAGGATTATTTCCGCAGAAATTTTAACATGTCAATCGGATTGAAGACGGCCGAACAGGTTAAAATTCTGGCCGGGTCAGTTATGGAAGACATTGATCCAATACCGGATACCCTGGCGGTAAAAGGAAAGGATTTGATGACGGGCATTCCGGTTACGCGCAAAATTGATCATCGCGAAATAGCCTTTATCCTTGAAAAATCGGTGTCATCCATTGAACGAAGCATCATTCAAACGTTGGAGACTTGCCCGCCTGAACTTGCTGCTGATATCTACCAAAACGGCATGCACATTACCGGAGGCAGTTCGTTATTGCGCGGCCTCAAGCAGCGCTTTGAAAAGAATATGAAGTTGCCGGTTCATCTTGATGATCAACCCCTGTCATCTGTTAGCCGGGGTATTGCCCGTGTGTTGGCAAACCCTAAAAAATTTACCGGGGTATTAATTGATTAACCGTTACGTACCGTGTTCAGGATATTCGCCCGATTGATCTTGAAAGCCATGGGCTGGAAGATTGAACCAGTGGGCCCATTTCCTATTAAGCCTAAAAAGTATGTGGTGATAGTTGCTCCACACACCAGCGGATGGGATTTTATTATTGGCGTGCTGTACAGAAGTGTATTGCGGTTAACAGATGCACGGTACCTGGGTAAAAAGGAGCTTTTCAAACCGCCTTTTGGTTTTATTTTCCGTTGGCTGGGAGGTACTCCGGTTGATCGCAGTACCAGCCATAACATGGTAGATGAAGTAGTGAAGTTATTTGAACGCCATGAACGTTTTGCGATAGCCCTTTCGCCAGAGGGAACACGGCAGCGGGTGGAGCGGTTGCGTACCGGTTTTTACAACATTGCCAAAAATGCAGGCGTACCAATAGTGATGGTTGGCCTTGATTTCAAGAACAAGCAGGTGGTCTTTTCTGAGCCCTTCATGACCTCCACTGATCAGCAGCAGGACTTTGATCACATCCTTCAGTTCTTTGGCCCGATTGAGGGTAAGTTCCCAGAGAAGGGCCTCCGCCACCTTATACCCGCTACCTGATTCGCCTCGGTTTTCAGGCATAAAAAAACCCCGATAAAATCAGGGTCTTTTTTCCTTTTGATGGATGAAGGAAAATTACATTCCTGAACCACCGTTGTTGGTGTCGAACAGGGAAGGAGCAGGTGCAGGAGCAACGGGTGCAGGTGCCGGAGCCGGAGCAGGTTTTGCAACGCTGGCAACTTTCTTCTTCACCTTCTTCACCACTTTTTTCTTAGCCGAAGACGCAACCTTCTTCGCTTTGGAAGCTGACTTTTTCACAGCTTTCTTCACTTTTTTAGCAGCCTTCTTGGCCTTCTTAACAACTTTTTTCGCGGCTTTTTTCACCGACTTCTTTGCTGCTTTTACTTTCTTCTTAGCAGCTTTTTTTACTTTCTTTTTAGCCATAGCAATTAATTTGTGTTTAACTCCCGAAAAGTTAAGTATTCTTTGTGATACACAACTTCACGTACACAAAAAAAATTTATCGTCTTCGGCCGCTACCTCTTCGGTTGTTGCTGCCTTCGTACGATCTGCCCCGGCCTCCTTTACTTTTCTTGTCACTGCTTTCCCTTCTTCCTTCGGTAAGTTCAACCCGTACCTGGCGTCCTTCAAACTCAACGCCCTGCAGGCCTGAAATGATGGCATCACTCTTCTCTTTCTCAACTTCAAAGAAGGAGTAAGCTCCCTTGATGTCGATTTTTCCGATGTGCTTCTTGCCCACTTTGCAGCAGTCGTCAAGCATCTCCAACAGATCGGCCTTTTCCAGGTTATCCATTTTACCCAGGTTAATGAAGAAGCGATCGCCAGTACTGTAGCGTTCAGCGCCACGGTCGGAGGATGATGCATTTACATTCAAATCGGGGGCATTGCGGTAGTAATCCAGAAAGCGGTTAAACTCAATGGAAGCAAAACGCTTGATCAGTTCATTCTTGGTCAGGTCTTTCAACTCCTCGTAAACAGCCGGTAAAAAGGTCTCAATTTCCGATTCGTTTACCTTTACATCATGCACTTTTTTCATCAGGGCAAGTAACTGTTTCTGGCATACTTCAGGGCCTGAAGGTACAGGTACCCGGGTAAAGGTTGTTTTAACGGACTTTTCAATTTGACGGATTTTGCCTGTTTCTTTTGAGTTAACCAAGGCAATGGAAATACCCTTTTTACCTGCACGAGCGGTACGACCGCTTCGGTGGGTATAGAATTCCATTTCATCCGGGATGTTCATGTGAATGACATGCGTAATGCTCTCCACATCAATTCCTCGGGCTGCCACATCGGTAGCCACCAGAATCTGAACTGAACGGTTTCTGAATTTCATCATCACTTTATCGCGCTGCGCCTGGTTCAGGTCGCCATGTAAGGAGTCGGCATTGTAGCCATCCTTCATCAGCATTTCGGCTACGCGTTGGGTGTCGATACGGGTACGGCAGAAGATCAACCCGAAAATATCGGGGTGGAAATCCAGCAGGCGCTTAAGGGCGCTGTATTTATCGCGATCGTGAACAACAACATATTGATGATCGATATTGGCATTGCCGGTGTTCTTATCACCAACGGTTAATTCAACCGGTTCGGTCATGTAGTTGTTGGCAATGGCACGAACTTCACGAGGCATTGTTGCTGAAAACAACCACGTGATTTTGGTATCCGGAGTCTTGGAAAGTATTTCATCAATATCCTCCTTAAAACCCATGTTCAGCATCTCATCAGCCTCATCTAATACCACGTACTTAATCGTGCTCAGGTTAACGGCTTTGCGCCCCAACATATCAATAAGACGTCCGGGGGTTGCTACAACGATTTGTGCACCGCGTTTTACTTTTCGTATCTGTTCGCTGATGCTCGCGCCACCATAAATGGCTACGATGTTCAGCTTCTTGAAATTTTCGGAGAAGTTTTCCAGGTCGCTCACGATCTGGAGTCCGAGTTCACGGGTTGGTGCCAATACCAGGGCTTGTGTAGCCGAAGCGTTATCGTCAACCAACTCAAGTAGGGGTAAACCAAAGGCAGCGGTTTTACCGGTACCGGTTTGTGCCAGTCCGATGAAGTCGCGATTACCTGTTAATAAAAGTGGAATTGCTTTTTCCTGGATAGGGGTAGGCGTTTCGAAGCCAATAAGTTGCACAGCTTCAGCCAGCCCGGCCGACAAGCCGAGCGCTTGAAAATTTTTCATGAATGTTTGTTATGTAAATAAAAAGTTACTGTTACAACGTCATTGCGAAGAGATCCCGTGAATTTCCGATGCCAATCGATGTGGGATGACGTTGCAACCGCGTAGAACGGTGCAAAGGTACATTTAATAATCGGGATAACCGCACACTGCCGGAAATCAGGTATTGATTGGGGTGTTTCAATAAGCGACAATTTGAAAGTATTGGAGATGCTGCTTTATGACAAAGGATATTTTGGCTAACCATGCGAACCCGTTTTCTGTGGTTATCGAATTTTTGTACTTTAGAAAATCAAAAGCAACTGTATGATGCGCTATTCATTTGTTTTGTTGGGTGTACTGATTGCCTGCAACACCCGAGTTGAAGTAACCGAAATGGAATCTACATCCGAAGCGAAAGTCGTTCCTGAGCCACAGTACTCACTCTCCAGTAAACAAACCCACAATAAGTTCAGCCGAACCATTGCACCGGTGCTAACTGTTAAAAGTGGTTCTGTTATTGAATTCTTTACCGAGGAAGCAACGGATGGCCAACTCAACCCGACTTCAACCGTTGAAGATCTTTCCAAAATCAGTTTCGATCCGATTCACCCGCTCACCGGGCCTGTTTTTGTTGAAGAGGCTGAGCCAGGCGATATACTGGCGGTAACCTTGCATAAAGTTGAAATCGGGGATTGGGGGTGGACAGCGATAATACCAGGCTTTGGTTTTTTAGCAGAAGACTTCAAAGAGCCCTACCTGAAGACCTACACCTTTAATAAAGATGATAAGAAGGTTAAGTTTAACGATCACATACACATTCCGGTAAAACCGTTTGCCGGAGTGTTGGGTGTTGCACCGGATACAGATTCGTTGTTGAGTACGATTCCGCCACGGGCAAACGGAGGCAATATGGATGATCCGAACATGACAGAAGGTACCACAGTGTATTTGCCTGTATTTGTTAAAGGAGCACTGTTTTCGATTGGTGATGCCCATGTGACACAAGGCCTGGGCGAAGTATGTGGTACGGCTGTTGAAGCACCCATGCGGTTTATTGTGGAGCTTAATCTGGTAAAAGGAAAAAGGAAAATCCTGGAGCCGCAATACGAAACAGATGCGTATTACGCCACCACCGGCTTTGACACTACTATTGATGGAGCAACCAAAAAGGCTGTCCGATACATGATCGAATACCTGATAAATGAGCACGGTATGGATCGGAACGATGCGTATGCGCTGTGCTCACTGGCAGGTGATTTACACATTGCTGAAGTAGTTGATGTTCCCAACATGCTGGTTTCAATGCACATCAGCAAAAGCTTGTTTAATGATCCGAAACATTATGCGTTGTTAAAAAAGTAGTATGCGCTTTTCCTTTGTTCTGTTAGTTATAGTGTCCATTCTCTTTTCTTCCTGTTCCGGAAGTCGTACCAATGAACGTATTGATCACATTATTCTGGTAGTGAATGATCTTGATAAGGGTATGCAACAATTCGAAGAGTTAACGGGAGTCAAGCCTGTGTTTGGAGGAAAACATCCCAACTCGTTTACCCAAAATGCACTGGTGGCTCTTGATGGAAAGGCCTACATCGAAATACTTGCTCCACGCACGGATGTGCCAACTCCCGATTGGATCATGCAGTTCAGAAGTCTGACCCCCAGCGGCTGGGCGGTATATACTGAGGATATCGAAGCTACAAGAAAGAAGCTTGCCGGGATGGGGTTCTCGGTTTCGGAGGTCATGTCGGGTGCACGTGCCAAACCCGATGGCAACATGCTTTCATGGTCAACCATGGGATTCACAAACAAAGACACACAGGTATTTCCTTTTTTTATTCAATGGGGTGAGGATACAGTGCATCCTGCAACAAGTTCGCCAACCGGTTGCAGCATTATGAAATTTGAGATCACTTCGGAGGATAAGGATATTGATAATCTTAATGAACATTTCAAGCTCGGTATTTCAACCGCGAGTGGTGGAACCAGGTTGGTGTTGCGACTGCGCACACCAAAAGGTGTGGTGACTTTCCCGGCCTATTGAACAAATGAGCCTATTGGTGGTCATTCTGAAATGACAAGTCGGTACAATAATTGTTTTGAACACGAGATGAAAACAATTGTGCTGACATTAATGTCGTTAATCTCTTGTTGCGTTGCTGGACAATCAATTACTGAATGGAACAATAAAACTGACAGTTTGATCCAGACACTACCAAATGTTCCAAATCAATTTAGATTTAATGAAATAGTGGAGAATAGAAGGAATTACAAATCAAAGGCCCTCTTTGATACTACCTTTCAAGTTCTTAGGATTCAAGAGATGTTTGATGTCAACGCCAATAAATTTGATCAAAGCATAGACTATTTGGATATTGATGAAACCAATGTATTAAGCGAGAAATGGACCTACAAGCCTATTGAATCTATAAGGCCGCGTAATTATGTTATGTTCCTTGGTTGCATTATCAAGAAAGAAGAACCTCCGAAGGTAAAACGATGGAAAGGAAAATAGAAAAAATGGGCCCAGTGAGAGAGACATACTACATAGTGGATACAATTTTGGACAAGCGGACAGGGACAATGAGGATTTCATTGCGAATTCCTGTTTTAGGTTTCAGGGAATTAGAGGCTTTTTATGGGCCGTTTGGAAAAAGTAGAAAGCCATACTTAACTAGGTGGTGGAATTGAGAACGGTCACCAACAATGTATATAAAACATGCCGGCACAGTTGGTTCTAATTTATTAATTTGGAGTGCCGGCATGTTTTATATACAAGTGATGGTATCATCAGGTTACTATCTGTTTACTTTAATTTTTGGTTAACACATTTTTCTGTGCTGTGATCGTAACCAACAAGGTTTCTTTTGTAACCTCACGTGACTGATAAACCAGGCTAAGTGATTTTTCTTTCTTAAGATGCGCTTGCAATTCGGATACGGAGATCTCCATCGGTTTATGATCCGTTAGTGCATCGGCATATTTCCAGGTTTTTAACACGTTTTGTTGATCATCTTTCAGAATAATGGTTCTTGCTTTGCCGATTTTTCCGCATTCGCTGTAGAAAACAGTGAGCTGTCCCTTTTCACCCGGTGCAAGTTGAAGGGAGGGAGTTTCCTTTTTGCTGTGCACGAAGTGTTCAATAAGCTGCTTGTTGTTGAGGTGAATCGTGAAGCTGTCACCACCAAACGTGAATGCCATCAGCATGATGCCTGGCATCAGGCCGGTAAAAATTTTAATTGATTTCATATTACATAAGGTTTAATGATTGGAGTTGTCATACCTAACGTTGAATATCGTATCCTGATAGTCAAATCTGGTTCAACTTTGATGTCTGGTACACTTTGCTTGATGAACTGCAATGTCTATCTTGTTCAGTCAATCAAAGTGAACGCGTTATGAAAGCTGTTTTTGTATTTCTGTTTACCCTTGTTTCCATTGTTGGCTTTGCCCAAGGTGGCATGTTGGAGGAAAGCCTGAAGTTGAAGAGTACCATCTTGAATAAAGAAGTTGAATATAGCGTGTACCTGCCTCCGGATTATGGTTATAGCAGCCGTAAGTATCCGGTTTTATACTTACTTCATGGCTACACCGATGATGAAACCGGATGGACGCAGTTTGGTGAGGTAAAAGCTATTGCGGACAGACAAATTGAAAATCAGGAAATGACTTCCATGATTATTGCCATGCCCGATGGCGGGGTTAGCTGGTACATCAACAGTGCGGATGGAAAAGTGAAGTATGAAGATTTCTTTATCAAAGAATTTATTCCGCACATTGAGGCCACCTTGCAGGTAAGAAAGGAAAAACAATTTCGCGCAATTGCCGGCCTTTCTATGGGTGGACATGGAACCATGATTATGGCCTTGAAATATCCGGATATGTTTGCGGTTGCAGCTCCCCTAAGTGCAGGAATTTTTACACGTGAAGAACTTGTAAACATGCCCGAACAAAACTGGAACAATGTGTTTGGGCCGCCTTATGGAAGCCATTTGGGTGAGGCGAGGGTTACCGATCACCTGAGTAAAAACTGGATACTTAGCTTGGTTCGTGATGCCTCCACAGATGAATTGAAAAAAGTGAAGTACTACATCGATTGTGGCGATAAAGATTTTCTGATCAAGGGGAATATGGAGCTGCATGCGCTGTTGATTGATAAGAAAGTGCCACATGAATTTCGGGTGCGTGATGGAATTCACAACTGGGAGTATTGGAGAACTGCCTTGCCTGAAGTGTTCAGGTTTGTAACAGCAGCTTTTCATCGGTAAATTTTTACGTGAACTTTTTAGAAGCTAAATGGTTAGATACCCTTGAGGAATTGATATATAATGAAAGCAATCAAATCACTAAAGCCGCTAGGTTTCCCTTGGCAAACGCAAGATCCCTTTCTATTCTGCGTGTATCACCTTGATTTTTATCCGAAAGGAAATAAGAACCTTGGTCCGGAGGCTTCATTAGCCGGACGGGCGCTTGGGCAGGACTTCGCACCCAACAAGGAAGGGTGGCGCATGTACCATGGTGAAAAGGTGCCGGGTTTTCCTGCACATCCGCATTGTGGTTTTGAGACCGTAACGATTGTTACCAAAGGATTGGTCGATCATTCCGATTCATTGGGTGCGGCCGGTAGATTTGGTTTTGGTGATGTGCAGTGGATGACAGCAGGCAAAGGCGTACAGCATTGCGAAATGTTTCCATTGCTGAAACAGGATGAAGAAAATCCGCTTGAGTTATTTCAAATCTGGCTTAACCTTCCTCGCGTTGCCAAAAAAGCAGAGCCTCATTTTGCTATGCTGTGGAGTGATGCCATTCCAGAATATGTAGCGGCCGATGCTAGCGGAAAGAAAACAAAGGTGCGTGTAGTGGCCGGTGAAATAAACGGTGTAACGGCACCACCACCGGCTCCAAACTCCTGGGCAGCTGATTCCTCACACGAAGTGGCTATCTGGACCATAAAGATGGAAGCCGGTGCATCATTTACATTGCCTAAAGCTTCAGCATTCGTTAACCGCTCGCTGTATTTCTACACAGGCGATTCCATTGTGATTGATAGCCAACAACTCAACAAGCCACAGGCTATCGAGTTACACGCTGATCAGGAAGTAGAACTGGTTGCCGGTAATACCGACTGTTATCTTCTCTTGCTTCAAGGCAAACCCATTGGCGAGCCAGTAGTACAACATGGGCCATTTGTAGGCAGCACGCAAGCGGATATTCAGCAGGCATTTATGGAGTACCAGCAAACACAATTTGGGGGTTGGCCGTGGCCGAGTTATGAGCATGTGCATGCTCGTGAGAAGGGGAGGTTTGCCCGATATCCGGATGGGACTGAGGTTGAGAAGAGCTAAAAATTTAGTTCTCTGTCTTTTCCATCGGCAGTTCCGGAATGCGTGTCCACTCCTGAAGTGAACCATCGTATAATTTCATGTTATATCCGAGCATTCGGCCGGCCATATACACCACACTGGCGGTTTGACCAATGAAGCAATAAACAACAGCCTCTTTGTTCTTGTCAGGTAGTACAGGATTGAAGTAGCCTTGTAGCTCTGATTCTGGTTTGAACAGATTGGATTCATTAAGCAACTCTGGATAGGGAATGTTAACAGCACCCTTAATGTGTCCGGCACGTGGATATCCGGTTGGATCACCATCGTAAAACCGTTTTGCGCGCGCATCAACTAGTGTTACTGAAGGGCTCTCAAGATTTTTCACAACAAAATTCTTATCAACAATCAGGTTTTGAATTTTTGGTTTGAATTTACCCTGCTTATAGGTGGGAATTTCCTTTGTTACCGGATAGCCGGCTTGCTTCCAGGCTTCAACTCCGCCATTTAAGAAAGATACATTTCCTCTAAGCCCCAGGTATTCCAGCATTAAGAACATTCTGGCGGTTGCCGAAACTTCATTTTTCGGATGACACAATACAACATGACTGGTGTTGGATATACCCAGTGATTGCAGTACTTCCGTAGCCTTTGCAGGATCAGGTACATTCATGCTACCTTCCGGTGAATCAGGGGCCAACCATCCCGGCCAGAGAAACCGGGCACCTTCAATGTGTTCCTGCTCATAGTCCAGTCTTAGAAAGTTTACCTGAAGAATCACCAGGTCAGGATCATTTTTATGTTGTTGAAGCCATTCCGCAGAAACCAGAATGGGTTTGTCTGCTGCAAAAGCCAGGTGAAAGGCAAAGAGTAAAATGGCGGAAATCAGAGTGGTTTGTTTCATAGGAAAGGGGTTTCACAGTGAAACGGGAAATTTTCAATACAAGCTGAATTCTTTACATCAAGCCTCCAATTCTGTTGATAGGAGGTTAAAGCTTATGATCGTTACAACTGCCAATTGTCAGGTGCAAGGCTAACAAAGGTCATGTGGTATTTGAATGAATCGGGGTAAACTCGATCAGTAAAAACGTAAGCCATGGGACTGTTTCATGAACCAAAAAAAACCAGTAAAGCCGATCTTGAGAAGATTCGCCCGCTATTGTTTAATCTTAGCCTGGTAATAACCTTACTGCTAATCATCGCAGCATTTGAATGGGAGAGCAGTACAATGGATGCGAAGAAAACTGTTGTTGTGGATAAATCGGACTTTGACGAAATTATAGATGTTCCTCAAACTGAAATTCCACCACCACCGCCACCACAGGTAATTCAACAACCCCGCATAGTTGAAGTGCCCGATCAGGAAGAGATTGAAGAAGAAATAAATGTGCAATTTGATATTGATGTGACCGATCAGAGCGTTTCACAAGAGTTCAAGATTGAAACACAGGTAGTTGTTGAAGAAGAGGAAACAGACAAAATATTTCTTGTTGTAGAACAACCTGCTTCACCGAAAGGAGGTATGTCTGCCTTCTATGAATTTGTTTCAAGAAACATCAAGTATCCCGCTCAAGCCAGGCGCTTAGGAACGGAGGGTAAAGTGTTTGTTGAATTTATAGTGGAGAAAGATGGTTCACTGTCTTCCTTTACGGTGATAAAAGGAATTGGCGCAGGTTGTGATGAAGAAGCTGTTCGGATTCTGCAACTTTCACCTCCATGGACGCCCGGCAAACAACGTGGACAACCCGTGAAGCAGCGCATGGTTCTGCCAATACATTTTAAAATGGCACAACGGGCGTAGTAAAATTTCATCAACTGTTTATCACTCTCGTTCGGACTTTTTAAAATTTTTCAGCATTTTTAACCGTAATCAATTTAAGCAAATGAAACGTATACTCGTACCCACCGATTTTTCTGAAAATGCATCACATGCCATTGAATATGCCGCTGAGACGGCCAAAGCTGTTGGTGCAGAACTCATTATTTTGAATGTATACGTACCACCGGTTTCCATGCAAAGCGCCATACACGCTGTAATGGCTGAAGATGTTGGCAGGGAAACAAAGGCAGCGAAAGCAAGATTGAAGACGATCGCAGACACCATTCAGGATGAGTACAAAGGCTTAGCCTGCACATACGATGTAGCAGTCGGGGAGCCTGTTCCTGAAATTCTTTCCAAGGCGAATGAAAAGAAAGTTGATCTGATTGTTATGGGTACTCAGGGCGCCAGTAAAGTTGTGAATGTGTTGTTCGGAAGCAACACGGCATCGGTAATCGAGCGGGCGAGTTGCCCCGTGTTGTGTATCCCGTTTAATCTTACTTATAAAAAACCTGAAAAAATTCTTTTCGCTACAAACTTTGCGTACAGCGATATTGATGGAGCGAAACAATTGGTTGAGCTGGCCAAAGGATTTAAGTCTTCCCTGATTTTTGCACATGTGGTTGTAGGTACGGAAGAAACCGATGCTGAACGTGAAGTGATTGAAAAATTTGCTTCTGAAATTAAGCTACAAACGGGGTATCCTCAAATAAGCGGCACTGTCATCAGTGACGCCACTATCAATACAGGATTAGATGCGTTGATTGAGAAGCATGGTGCCGATATTATTGCCCTGGCTACACGCAAGCGAAACGTGTTTCAGAAATTGTTTAATCCGAGCATTACAAAAAAGTATTCCTACCACACCACGGTTCCGCTGTTGGCCTTTCACAACCCGGCTGATGAGGAGCAGACGGGTAAGGATTTTTAACACTCTATTGTCCAGAGAAAAGAGTGTAAAACCGCTCACATAAATTGCCCACTTATCTTGCTGATTGGCATGGGTTTATCCTGCCATGTGCATATTTTGCCGACTGCTAAAATCCACGAATGCATATGAAGATAAAACTACTCGTAAGTTGTGCGGCCATTGTATTGGCCTTACTGGCAGGCGCACACCCTGCCGAAGCTCAGAAGAAATCAAAAGTCAAGCAGACTACACCACCGGCTGCTGCGCCAAAAGCCGATACTACAAAAGCCCGTAGCGCAAGCGGTTTAAAACCCTATAACCAGGTCATCACTGCAAAGGCTAAAAGCCAGTCGGGGCTATTCACCGTGCACAAGGTGAATGAAGATTATTTCTTTGAAATACCCGAATCGATATTGGGCCGTGAGTTCATGGCGGTAACCCGGTCGATAAAAACACCATCAGGTGCGGGTTATGGCGGTGAACAAATTAACCGGCAAGTACTGCGTTGGGAAAAAGGCCCTAACAATAAATTGTTTTTGCGCGCTGTGTTGTACATCAATGCCAGTGGCGATTCTACCAAACCCATTATGGAGGCTGTTCGCAACTCAAACGTTGAGCCTATTGCACATGCGTTTGATGTAAAGGCTATTAAAGACGGAAAGAGCTATGTAATTAATGTGAATGAATTCTTTAATGGCGATCATCAGTTGGTTTCATTAAGCCCTGCCACGAAAAGACGTTTTAGCCTTGGTGGTCTGCAGAAGGATCGCTCTTACATTTCCAGTATTAAATCATTTCCGATCAACACAGAGGTTCGGACAGTCAAGACTTTTGCGTCTAACCTACCTGCTCCGTCAGGATCAAATGCAGTAACACAACTGCCAGCGGGTGCCAGTACGGGTTTTGTTACCATTGAGATGAATGTTTCCATGATTTTGTTGCCAGAAGTGCCCATGCGGAAACGCTTTTTTGATAATCGCGTTGGCTTCTTCGCCAATGGGTATACTGTTTATGGTGAAGAATCGCAGCGTGCAGATCGTGAAGTGTTTGCTGTTCGTTGGAGGTTGGAGCCTAAGCCTGAAGATGTGGAAAAGATGAAGCGAGGCGAATTGGTTGAGCCCATTAAACCGATCGTTTTTTATATTGATCCAGCTACACCGGTGAAGTGGAGAAAGTATTTGAAGCAAGGTGTTGAAGACTGGCAGGTGGCGTTCGAGCAGGCTGGTTTTAAAAATGCCATCCTGGCCAAAGAAGTACCGCAAGGTGATACTACCATCAGTACTGAAGATGCCCGCTATTCCTTCATTCGCTATTTTGCTTCGGATATTCAGAATGCCTACGGACCGAATGTACACGATCCCCGCACGGGTGAAATTCTGGAAAGCCATATCGGGTGGTATCACAACGTGATGAACCTGTTAACAAACTGGTACACCATTCAAGCTGCTGCAGTTGATCCGCGCGCGCGTACGAAACAGTTTGATGATGAATTGATGGGTCAGCTCGTACGTTTTGTAGCGGCACATGAAGTGGGGCATACCATTGGTTTGCGTCACAATTTCGGCTCAAGCTACGCCACTCCGGTTGAAAAACTGCGCGATAAAGAGTTTCTACAGAAATATCGTCATACCGCATCCATTATGGATTATGCACGCTTTAATTATGTGGCTCAGCCGGAAGATAATATTCCTGCGGAGTTGCTTTTCCAGGCGTTGGTTTTATGATCGCTGGGCAGTGAATGAGGTATAAGCCCAATCTTTTGACTGCAAGGATCCTGAAGAAGATAAGAAAGTGTTGAACAAATGGTATTAAGCCACGCCAATGATCCTATGTATTGGTTTGGTACTGAAATCAACTCCTATGATCCACGTTCACAGAATGAAGACCTGGGCAACAACTCCATGAAGGCCAGTGAGTATGGTATAAAGAACCTGAAACGCATTCTGCCTGAGTTGGAAGGTTGGTATAAAGAAGAAGCCGAGAAGTACGATGCATTAAATGATATGTATAACCAGGTAGTTGGTCAGTTCCGCAGGTATATGGGGCACGTAACCAAGAATATTGGTGGTATCTATGAAACTCCAAAAAGTTATGAGCAGACCGGAATGGTGTATGAGCCAACGCCAAAAGCTTTACAAAAAGATGCCGTAGCTTTTTTAAACAAGCAATTGTTTGAAACACCTACCTGGATGTTGGATCAGAAAGTATTGAGTAAGATTAAGCCAGGTTCAGGCGTGGATCAGCTTCAATCCATTCAGCAATCAACCATCAACAGCATTTTTGATTACGCGCGTATGCAACGCTTAATTGAAACGCATGCAGCCAATGCCAATGCATATGGTTTGGATGAATTATTCACCGATGTACGTTCGGGCATCTGGTCGGAGTTACGTTCCCGCAGGGCTATTGATGTATACCGCAGAAACCTGCAGAAGGTGCATCTTGAGAAGATGATTGCATTATTGAATCCGGCTGATCGGACTTCCTCGGGTGGCCCTGGCTTCTCCAGTCCGTTTGCTCCACCAGCTTCACCTGTGGCTGATCCGAAGATGAGTGATGTGATTTCAGTAACACGTGGCCATTTGGTGGCGTTGCGCAGCGACATCAACGCAGCTTTGCCCGGCATCAGTGATAAGATGAGTCGTTACCACTTGCAAGATGTGGTTACGCGAATCAACCAGGCTTTGGAGCCGAAGTAACAGGCTGAGAAATATACTTATGTTCAAATTAAAGGCTCGTGGTGACACGGGCCTTTTGCTTTTATAGTGCAAAGTCTTTTCTAAGAATTATTTTTGCGCCTTATGCATTACCCCGTCCAGGAAATTCTTCCCGAGTTAAAGGAAAGACTGACAGCAAATAATCGATTAATTCTGCAGGCGCCTCCGGGTGCGGGTAAGTCGACTATTGTACCATTAGCCTTAATGGATGAGTTGTGGCTGCAGGGTAAGAAAATTATTATGCTGGAACCGCGAAGACTGGCTGCGCGGTCAGTTGCCATGCGCATGGCTTCCTTACTGGAAGAAGAAATCGGTAAAAGGGTTGGTTATCGGGTGCGCTTTGAAAATAAGGTGAGCAATCAAACCCGTATTGAAGTCGTTACCGAAGGCATTCTTACCCGCATGATTCAGCGCGACAATGCGCTGGAAGATGTAGGCCTCGTCATCTTTGACGAATTTCATGAACGAAGCCTGCAAGCCGATCTCGCGTTAGCCTTAGTGCTCCAGGCGCAACAGGTTCTGCGCAATGATTTGCGGTTGCTCATCATGTCAGCAACATTGGATGAGAAAGGGCTCTCTGAAAAACTGAGAGCACCTGTGGTGAGCAGCCAGGGAAAGCAGTATCCGGTTGCGGTGAGGTATTTGGGTGATAATAAGGATGTGCATGTTTCTATCCATGTAGCTAAAGCAATTAAAAGAGCATGGGCCGAAGAAGATGGAGATGTGCTGGCTTTCTTACCCGGAGCAGGCGAGATAAAGCGAACGGTCGAGTTACTGGAGCAAGAAAATATTTCCGCACTACTTTTTCCGTTGTATGGTGATCTGCCTTTTAAAAAGCAACAGGAGGCCATTCTGCCCGATCCGCAAGGCAAGCGAAAGATTGTGCTGGCCACCAGCATAGCCGAAACTTCACTTACGATTGAAGGCATCCGCATGGTTATTGATTCAGGACTTTCGCGAGTGCCGAAATTCGATCCGCGCAGTGGATTGACACGACTGGAAACGGTTCGTGTTACGCAAGATGCTGCCGATCAACGCACTGGTCGTGCCGGGCGACTTGCATCAGGAGTTTGTTACCGGTTGTGGAGTGAGGCTACTCAACGCAATCTGCAAGCAAACCGTAAACCGGAAATCCTGGAGGCCGACCTTAGCTCATTGGTTTTGGAGTTGGCTGCATGGGGAGTAAGCGATGTAAATAGTTTGACATGGATTACTTCACCTCCAATAGGTGCTGTGAGTCAGGCGAAGGAACTGTTAACCATTTTGGGGGCATTGGATGAAGATCGTGTTACCAAACATGGTAAAGCGATGGCTGAATTACCTACGCATCCGCGGATTGCCCACATGTTGGTGAGTAACGTAGCCTCATCGCTGGCTGCTGATGTTGCTGCCTTGCTGGAGGAACGCGATCCGCTAAATACTTCGGGTAGTGCCGACCTCACGCTGCGATTGGAAGTCCTGAGGAAATGGAGAAATAGGGAATATGTTCATGCAGATCGGAATGTGTTGGAGCGCATTGAGCGACTGGCGCAATCGTGGCGGAAAGTGTTTTCAGTGCCTGCTGAAAATGAACTTGTAAGTGATTATGAGGTTGGCAAACTATTGGCGTTGGCATACCCTGATCGCATAGCCAAACGTGTGGAGAAGCATAATGAACGTTATAAACTAGTGAATGGCCGGATTGCAAAACTCCCCTCACATGATCCGTTGATGCATGCTGAATGGTTGGTGGTGGCTCAACTGGATGCCGGTACCGGAGAAGGGAAAATATTTCTGGCAGCGCCCATTCATACAGAAGATCTGATTTCAATAGCTACCCCGGTTCAGGAAGTTCGTTGGAATAAGGAGCGAGGAGCGGTTGAAGGTGTTGAAGAGCTGAAAATCGGTAATCTTGTTTTATCCAGGTCAAAGTTAAGCTCATTTACAGACGAGAAGCGTATTGAGATTTTATGCACTGCAATTCAGGAAGAAGGAATGGGTGTGTTTGATTTTTCGGAGACGGTTCGTGACTTGCAGGCGAGGGTAGGTAGTCTTCGTGTTTGGCGACAAAACGAAGACTGGCCTGATTTATCGGATGTATACTTGCTGCATCATGTTCACGATTGGATTCCTCCATTTTTGCAGCATGTCAATTCGTTCATTGAGTTACAGAAACTTGATTGGTATTCCGTACTGATATCACAAATCCCGTGGGATATGCAACGCAAACTGGATGAGCTTGCTCCCTCACGATTGGAAGTGCCCAGTGGTTCTATGATCAAGATTCAATATTTCAATGACGGACGCACACCGGTAATGGAGGTACGCCTGCAAGAATGTTTTGGTATGTTGGAAACACCAACGGTAAACGAAGGTCGGGTAAAAATTCTCATGCATTTGCTTTCTCCTGGTTATAAGCCCGTGCAGGTAACGCAAGATCTAAAAAGTTTCTGGGGCACAACCTATCACGAAGTGAAGAAAGAACTTAAAAGACGTTACCCCAAACATGCCTGGCCGGATGATCCATGGACAGCGAAAGCGGTGAGGGGAGTGGTTAGGCGAAAGACTTCCTAAAGGTTGCCAGTTTCCGGTCGTCAGTCATCCGGTTTACCGGAAGCTGATAACTGGTGACTACTATTTCTTTAATTCCAACACAGTCATACTCATTGGTTGAATTTTGAATGCGGTAGACGTACTCATGGATTCTCCGGTAAGCACATTGTTTGCTTTTGTAAAACCAGTTGCCCGTTCAGTATATTTTGAAAAGTCCACATCCATTTCCTTGTCATTCGTGTTCATGATGCACATAATGGTTTGGTTGGTATCGTATCGGAAATAAACATATAAACCATCTACCGGAAGGTAGTGCATAAATTTACCCGTCTTCAACGCTGATGATTGCTTGCGGAAATTGGCCAATGTTTTAATCAGCGTATAAACTTCCTGTTCTTCAGGTGTTCTTCCCGCTTCGGTAAATTTATTCACCTTGTCGCCTGGCCAGCCACCGGGGAAATCCAAACGCACCCAACCATCCGGATTGGTGATTCCTTTCATTAAAATTTCACCACCATAATACATCTGCGGAATACCCCGACAAGTGAGGAGCCAGGTAAACCCTACTTTTACTTTTTTTACGTCTTCTCCTACAACCGAAAAGAACCGGCTCAGGTCATGGTTATCCAGAAAAATTACTTGCCGCATTGGATCCTTGTAGATCAGGTCGTTCGAAAGCGTTTGGTATAGTTTGTTTACACCATCTGTCCACCCGAATTTTTCATTTACCGCAGGTTGAATGCCATAAAAAAGTGTTTGGAAATCGGTAGTCGCCTGCAGGTTGCTTTTAAACGGAATATTCAGGTTGTTTTCGCAGAAGAAGGCCTGGTTGATTACACCGTGCACCCATGTTTCACCGAACAGACTTAGCTTTGGATATTCATCCAGCAACGCCTTATTGCATCGGTTCATAAATTCAAGATCGTTATAGGCGTAGGTATCGATGCGGAAACCATCAACACCAAACTCTTCTACACACCAGATGGCATGTTGAATGAGATAGTTGGCCACGTATGGATTATGATGATTCAAATCCGGCATCATGGGTGTGAACCAGCCATCGCTCATGATCTTCGTTTCACCGGGTACAGCATGCGGGTCAAACAAAGTCTGGTCTTTGTAGCTCGTATTGGTGTACTTGGGCCACTCATGCAACCAGTCGGCCATTGGTTTATCCTGCACGGTGAAATGATAAAGCCCTACGTGGTTGTAAACCGCATCCTGAATCAGTTTCATGCCTCTGCGGTGCAACTCATACCCCAATTTTTTGTAGGCTTCTCCACCACCTAACCGGGGTTCAATTTTGTAATGATTGGTAAAAGCATAACCATGCTCGCTTCTGTCGGGCATATCGTTCTCGATTACCGGCATCATCCACAATGCGGTAACCCCCAGATCATTGAGGTAATCCAGGTGATTGATGGCGCCTTGCAAATCACCACCATGTCGGTGAAAGATTGAATCACGATCAAGCGACTGATCGCGCATTCCTGCAATTCTATCGTTAGCCGGGTCGCCATTGCTGAAACGATCAGGCATTAACAAATAGATGAAGTCAGAAGATGTTACGCCTTGTGCGTAGGTAGTTCCATTTCCTGTTCTTTTTGGCTTTAGTGTGTATGGAATAGTAACCGGGTTGCCTTGTCGGATTGTAATGTCAAACTTTCCTGCTGATGCTTTTGGGCTAATGGTCAGATCAACAAACAGGTAGTTTGGATTTTCAACGTAGTGAACTTTAGTTATCGTAACTCCTGCATGCTTTAACGAAACAGCTGGTTTGCCAACGCCTACATCCTTTCCGTAAATCATTACTTGAATGGTGTTGGTTTTCATTCCGGCCCACCAATGGGGCGGGTATATTTCCGGCTGACTAAAACCTGTAACAACAGGTAGCAAAAAGAGAAATAGTAAATAGCGTTTCATGGGATTTCATTCGTTTGCAATGGCCTAAAACAATAATCGCGGCACCTGGCCGCGATCATTTCAATTCCGTTAAAGTTACATTAGTCTTCCAATATCTCAATCTCAATCCGGTTATTTAATCGGGCTGCAGATGGTGCTCCCTGCTTCACCAGCATTTCCATTCCGCCCCATGCATAAATGTCCATTCGTTTCTTTTCTATGCCATTGTCAACCAGGTATTGTTGAATTGTTTCTGCTCGCGATTTTGACAGTTCTTTTCCATTTCCGGTTTTTGATTTTGATCCGGCCATAGCAAAATAGTTTTTGTTATCGCCTAATGTAGTTATGCGAATGCTCTTGTCGTTGCCATTGTTGTGCCCGTGAATTTTGATTTTATAATTCGGGTTAAGCTTCATCATGTTCACCAGTTCATCCAATTCTTCTTTGGAGGCAGGTGTCATCACCACGGCATCTTTATAAAATGAAACATTATACATTACCGAAACATCACCTTTTTTCAGTCGCTCTAACTTGTAAGGAATTACCCAGGCGCCTTTTTCATCCTGGGTTGCATCCGGTGTTTGGCTCGGGTTGTTATAATCGATGATTTTAATTTCTTCTTTGAATCCAAAAATACCACACACGATAGTAAGCGGGATTGCCGGATCGGTAGGGCGGTGAACATCGGCATAGGTGTTGGAGGGATATGTTGCCAAATCACGTCCCTGCATTCTGTCAACATTGTGTAGCGTAGTTGCAAGTGACTGGCCATCCGCAGTGCTTACTACAAATTTAAAGTACTTGCCTTTTGCCGGTGGCAGAGGTTTATCTTCCGGTTCTTCTACCGGGTTTGTTACGGGTTGCTCCTGTGGTTCTTCTACGGGTTTATCAACCGGCTCTTTCACTTCCTCCTTTGGTTGCTCAACCGGTTTGATTTCTTCAACAGGTGTTATTACAGGGTCTTCCTTCGGTTGAGGTTTTGTAACCACAGGTGTTTCGGCTTCTTTTGTAGTGAGTGGGCCCTTGTATAACCAGGCATCTTCAAACTCAGAGTTTTTTTGCAGATGAACCGTCAGGCGTCTTGCATCTTCACGGTTTGCAGTTTTCAAAACATAAATGTATGTAAGCTTACTGTTTTCATGAATGCCTTGCCGGGCATCATACTTAGCGTTCCGGGCATAACCGGTAAACGCATCCGCATATTTCTGAACACGATAGGCACCAATTACAACATAATAATCCTGGGCCTGAATGGTCAGGGCAGCAGTGATCAATAAAATAATGAGAATCGATTTTCTGGAGTTGAGGGTCATCATGAATCGAATATTAACTGCTAAAGTTAATAATCAGGCCTAAAAACTCAAGGCTTAGGTGCATTTAACTTGTGCTCAGGTTTTATTTTTATTGCAATTGATAAATCAATGTTTCAGGATGAAAGGTTCTCCAACTGTGCCAGAATTCTTGATATGCGGTAATTGCCTGTAGGGGTGCCCCAACAATGCTTCTTCCTGCAAAATCATACCGATTGGTGTCGCTGATCAACGAATCATTACGAATCACAAACCGTTCATCAGGCGCATTTCTGCGAAAGGCAGCAAAACTTTGTCTATCGGATGCCAATACCAGTAATACAGGCACCGTATCAAGGCTGTCATGAATAAGTTTTGCGTGCTTTAATTCATTCCAATCGTATGCTTTTGATTGATTCCCGATTTTCAACCCAATTACCCATGACTTATCGTTCCATGAAAGCGAGTCGGTTCCGGTAAGTTTACTCTTGCTTTTACCTTGTTCGAATTTTCCGAGTGTATCGTATTTTGGAATGGAAGCGGTTTCGGCCTGCATCACTTTTCCGAATGGGTAAAGAAAGAAGAATTTTCCCAGTGTTAGTTGTTGCGATTCAATTTCGGGTAACAATTGCCCTTTCAGTGGTCCGGTAACAGCCTCACCGGTTGCCTGCCGCCACCAGCTTCTGGTTGTTAAATCTTCAAACATGGCATTGAAATGATCCATGCCAACAAGCCTGAAGACTTCGGGTTTGTTGTTAACCATCGGTTCAAATATTCTGCTCGTGCGGCAAACGCTGCAATACGTTACCATAATGGGTTTACCGGCCACCGTATCGCGCACCTGGTGGTGGTATACGATGTACCGGACGGGATATGCTTTTGCTTCGTTGTTGTGCTGTACCGCTATAACCAGGGTACTGTCACTTAATGTATTTTCTGTTCTTGGTAAAAAGGTTAATGTCCCGGGCTGAAGAAACATGTGGTCGGCTGTCATCCGGAAGTTGAACATGTATGTAACAGTCATGGCAACAACAAGCACTAAACCCGGCATCAACTTTTTTCTTGTTTGAAAGGCTCGAAAGCTCCCGGTCAACGCAAGCAGCAGGAAGGCAATCCTGAAATACCAACGGTAGGAGTAAAGAAAGTAAGCCAGGTCAATCGAATCCATTTGCTGGCTACCCGGCATGGGCATGATGAAGTAGACGTTGAGGATTTCAAAGAGAGAAAGCCCAATTAGTCCGATGTAGAATAGGCTGCGCATATTTACCTCACCACCTCACTGACCAAAATTATCGGGGCTATATTGGTGTAATTTGCAAAGTCGGCTCTTATCGCATCTCTATTCGGAGCAATGGCAGCCTGATAATCCTCCAGGCTCTTTACATAAAATATTCCGATTGCCATATACGGTAATGGTTGATTGGGAATACCGCTGGCAAGTCCTTTCTCAATGGTGTACTTGATCAAATTGGAGCCCAGAAAACCAGCTACCATAGGCATGTGCTTGTTTTCATAATACTCCATATCAAACGTTTTCCCTTCAGCGAAAGGATACATAATTGATATTTTGATTAATCCCTTTTCAATGATTTCGGTATTGGTGTTTTTTGATTTGCTGGTTTGTTTCTCTTGGCCAATTGCTGTAAGGCTTATGGTCAAAAAGATAAACGATACGATCAGTCTGAAATTCATTTTATGGTATTTTAGAATAATTGTTTCTGTCAATCTCGGAAGAAAACCTATTTAATCAAAGAAGGATGGTAGTAGTTTAGTCTTTACTTACCGATACAGAATTTGCTAAAAATGTTATCCAGTAAATCCTCAGTAGTAATGGTACCTGTTATTTCTCCTAAGTAGTGCAGCGCTTGCCTGATATCCATGGCCAGAAAATCTCCGGTGATGCCTGAATTCAATCCATCCAATACGCGCTGCAGGGCTTCAAACGTTTGGGTGAGGTTTTGGTAATGGCGCAGGTTAGTGACCATCACATCGCCTTGCTTTACGTGCTTGATATGGAAATTAGAGAGAACGCTATCCTTTAATTTCTGGATGTTTTGTTTTTTTCCTGCAGATATCAGCACGAAATCGCGATTTTCCAGTTTTTTCAATAATTCCGGGTTGGCCTTGTCCAGTTTGTTGCCCACTTTCAGGTAGGGGATGCCCAACGACTTCAAGTGCTCTTCTTCTTTCTCGATTTCTTCCCATGTTGTATCAGATAGATCAAACAGGTAAATGATGAGTGCTGCGCGTTGCATATGCTCCCGTGTACGCTGTACGCCAAGGGCTTCAATCACATCATCGGTTTCGCGCAGGCCGGCCGTATCGATAAACCGGAAGTTTATTCCGCCTAACACCATTTCATCTTCAATGGTATCGCGTGTTGTGCCGGCTATTTCTGAAACGATGGCGCGCTCCTCGTTCAATAGTGTATTCAACAGGGTCGATTTTCCTGCATTGGGTTTACCAGCAATTACGGTGGGTACGCCATTCTTAATAACATTGCCTGCATCGAATGAATCAATCAAGACCTTCAGGTAAGATTGAATTTTTAAAATCAGGTTGCGCAAATCATCGCGCTTTGCAAACTCGACATCTTCTTCACCGAAATCCAATTCCAATTCGATCAAGGAAGCAAAGTGAATCAACTCTTCACGCAGGTGATTGATCTCTTTTGAAAAGCCACCGCGCATCTGGTTGATTGCAGCTTGCCGGGCATTATCTGTTTCTGCGTTGATGATGTCGGCAACCGCTTCTGCTTGCGCCAGGTCAATCCGTCCACTTAAAAATGCTCTTCGTGTAAATTCACCAGGGTTCGCTAACCGGGCCCCCGATTTTAGAAAAAGCTTTATGAGCTCTTTCACTACCACCGGTGATCCATGGCAGGAAACTTCTACAATGTTTTCGCGCGTGAACGATTTCGGCTCTTTAAAAATGGTAACGACCACCTCATCAATAATTTTATCGCCATCTGTAATTGTGCCAACGTAAGCGGTATGAGATGGTAGCTTTTCCAGGTCTCTTCCCCGAAAAACTTTATTGACAATGCTTATGGCATCCAGCCCGGATAACCGGATAACAGCAATGGCGCTTATGCCTTGCGCAGTGGCGAGGGCAACAATGGTATCGGTATGTTGTGAACTTGTCAAGGAGAATTAAAAAGCGGCAAGTTAATGCTTTATGCCTTTCACGCTAATGTGCTTCGGCTTTGATTTTTCTGAAGAACAGTCCGTGAGCAGGAGAGAAGATCATGGCTATACCGAACAGCATGCCACTCATTGTGGCTATCGCTCCCGCAATTGATCCGTCCAGCCATACAGCCAGGTAGTAACCTGTTATGGAAGAAATTGTTCCGGCAAGACATGCAAGCCCCAGCATGGTTTTAAAGTTATCGGTTAATAAGTATGCCGTTGCGGCAGGGGCAATGAGCAGCGCCACTACCAATATGGCCCCCACAGATTCAAAAGAAGCGACTGTAGTCATGGAAACCGCACCCATCAAGGCATAATGCCAAAGTGTTGTTGAAATGCCAATTGCACTTGCAAAGGCAGGATCAAACGTGGTCAGGAATAGTTTTCGGTATGCCAGAAAAATAAACAGCAAGGTTACCAACAAAATAATTCCGGAAACATACAACGCTTTCGGACCGATGTTTACGCCACCTTGTGTAATGATCACATCCAGGGGTACATATGCGATCTCGCCATAGAGCACACAATCCTGATCGAGATCAACTTTTCCGGCAAAAAGAGAAATCATCACTACGCCAATGGCGAACAGCCAGGTAAAGGTTACGCCAATGGAAGCATCAGTTTGCAGGCGGGCTTTTTTATGAAAAAATTCAATTAAAAAAGTCGTGAACATTCCGATAATTCCGGCACCAAGCAACATGGTTACTGAATCCCTGGAGCCTGATAGTAAAAATGCAATCACAATTCCGGGTAACACCGCATGCGAAATGGCATCGCCCACCATAGCCATTCTGCGCAAAATCAAAAAACATCCCAACAAGGCGCAACTTGCAGAGACCAGTGTAGCGGTTAGTATGATGTAGAGGTCGTTCATATTTTCTCTTGTTTCCAGTTTCTGGTCACCCTGTTACCGGTGACTGGCAACCGGTAACTTTTACAATTTTGTATCAACATCTTCTCTGTACGGAATTTTAGATTGGTGCGGATCCACTTTTGGATAGCCCAATATTTTTTCAAGTCGTTCTTCCAGTTCGGGAGTCAGTAAGTGTTCAATCGTATCGGCATCTTCGTGAACATGATCGGGGGCAATGTGCATGTACGTAGTCAGGTATAATTCCCATAACCGATGGATTTTTACTACGCGTTGTGCACGGTTCTTTCCTTCTTCTGTGAGTCCCCAAAGATTGCGTGTGCGTTCAATGTACCCTTGTCGTGTAAGGCGTTTCAGTATGCTGATCAATGCTTGCTTTTCATAAAACCGTTTGCGAATAATTTCATCGACCAAACGGGGAATGAAAAAGTTTTTATTTTCCTCGCCTAATTGATAGAGTATTTTCAGTACGTTCTCATCGTTGATTGTTTTTCTGATTTTGGCTTGACGGATGTACCTGCCAATTACCCCGCGGGTGGGAGCAAAGAAGAATGAGATAAACGCTATGGTCGATATAACGATTACAATCCACGGGCCGGTAGGCATGGAAGGGGCGGTGTATGAGATAAATGCTCCGCTTAATCCGCTGATGGCGCCAAACACACTGGCCAAAAAGAACATGACAGTAATCTTGTCGGTCCAGAATCGTGCGGCTGCTGCGGGTGTAATCAGTATGGCGGCCATCAACACCACACCAACAGCCTGAATGCCGATAACAACAGCCAGTACAATTAAAGAAGTAAGAACCAGTTCAATCCCTTTCACCGGAAGGCCGATGGAGCGGGCATAGTCTTTATCAAATGCCAATAAGGAAAATTCCTTGAAGAGGGCCAGCACCATCACCAATAGGATAACAGCCACGATGCTGAACGTAACCAGGTCGCTGCCCACCAAGGATGCAGCTTTACCAAACAAAAAATGATCAAGCCCCGATTGTGAGGCGTTGCCACTTTTTTGAATAACGGTAAGCATAAGTATGCCAATGCCGAAGAACACAGACAGGATCAATCCAATGGCGGTATCTTCTTTTATCCTGGTTTTGGTGGTGATGTATTCAACCAACACAAGCGAGATCCAGCCGGTAACAAATGCCCCCACAATTAAAGCGATAGGATTTTTGTTTCCGGCCAGCAGAAACCCGAGACAAATGCCCGGTAAAACTGCGTGTGCAATGGCATCGCCTACCAAAGATTTTTTATTCAGAAAAGTAAACGAGCCCACAATGGCCGAACTTGCCGTAAGCAACACCGAACCAAACGCTACGTAGCGGATGTTCGGATCACTGAACGACAAAAATTCCCACAGTGCATTCATGGTTTAAAAACATTTTCTTCGCGACTTGGATAATCCTCCCTGCGCATCAGGTCGGCTACATCGGTGAGTAAGGTAAGCTTACCGCCATAGGTTGCTTCCAGGTTTTCAGATGTAAAGGTTGTTTCGGTTGGGCCTGAAGCGACAAGCCGTGTGTTCAGCATAACGATCCAATCGAAATATTGGCTAACGGATTGCAGATCATGATGCACCACAATCACAGTTTTGTTTTGGTTTGTCATCTCGCGTAACAAGGTTACGATTGCCTTTTCAGTTGCCGCATCTACACCGGCAAAGGGTTCGTCCATGAAATATAGATCAGCTTGCTGGGCAAGGGCACGCGCCAGAAATGTACGCTGTTGTTGCCCGCCTGAAAGCTGTGATATCTGCCGGTTTATAAAACCTTCCATTCCAACCTTTTTCAAACAATCCATTGCCACATCCTTATCTGCTTTACGCGGACGTTTGAACAGGCCCAGCTTGGCATAGCGTCCCATCAGCACCACATCCATCACCGAGGCAGGGAAATCCCAGTCGACTGATTCGCGTTGTGGCACATAGCTTACCCGTTCGCGAACGTGTTCCAACGGCTGATCATACAGTTTTACATATCCGCTGCTAAGCGGCAGTATGCCCATTGCTGCTTTTATTAATGTTGATTTACCGGCACCGTTGGGCCCAACTATCCCGACAAGTTTTCCCTGCGGGATTGTTAAGTCAATATTCCAGAGCACCGGCTTGCGGTCGAAGGCAACGGTGAGGTCGTGTATTTCAAGTGCAGTATTCATAGGTTGATCATTCTATTTCAATGCCTCCACAATGGTTTTTACATTGGCGTGAACCATGCCGATGTACGTGCCTTCCTGTGTGCCGGGATTGCCCATCGCATCGGAATACAGGTTTCCACCAATTTTTACCTGCCAGTTTTTCTGTTTGCATCCTTCTTCTACCGCCTGTATTGACTTAGGCGATATGGAAGACTCAACAAAAATTGCTTTGATCTTTCTTTGGATGATGAAGTCAACAAGTTCGGTAACATCGCGCAAACCAAATTCAGCTACCGTTGAAATTCCCTGAAGCCCACGCACCTGAATGTTGTAGGCGCGCCCAAAGTACCCGAATGCATCGTGCGCGGTTATCAATACACGTTGTTCTTCAGGAATGGTTAGTAACTGTGTTTTAACAGCATGGTGAAGTGAATCAAGTTGTGCGGTGTATGCCCGTGCTGCTGAATCGTAATACAACTTGTGCTCACCATCAATTTCAATCAGGTAGCGTTGAATTGTTTTCACCGCTTCCATCCAAAGGGCTACATCAAACCAGATGTGAGGATCGGTAATGCCCTCAAAGCCTTCTACTTCCAACAGGATACTGTCCGGTAGGGAAGCAGCCACAGCCAATACCGGCTTGATGCGCGAGAGTTTTTCCAGTACTTCGCCCATTTTGCCCTCAAGGTGGAGACCATTGTAAAACACCATGTCGGCTTCGGTTAGTTTTTTTAAATCACCTTGCGTGGCTTTGTACAAATGCGGATCAACACCGGGGCCCATCAGCGCCTCAACGTGTGCGTGTTCACCGGCAATGTTTTTCACAGCGTCTTGAATCATGCCGGTGGTCGCAACGATTTTCAATACCTGCCTTTCCTGTGTCTCCGGTTTGGATGAACAGGCCGCTATAAATAGTATGGTTGCTATATGTAATATCCGAATCATTCTGTCACCAGTATATTTTCACTGGCCTCCTTTGAGATGTACACTTTTTTCTTCCCGTCAATTATGATTTCGAGTGAGCCATCAAACTCCATCCGCTCAAGAATTTTAATGGTTGCCCCGATGTAGATGCCTTGTTTGCTTAGGTAATCCAGAAACGCGGGTGAACTGTTACGCACGGCACGCATCACTGTCTTTTTACCGGAAGCCTCTGCCAGTGCTATCTGCCGTGATACATGAAACTTTCCGTTTTTATCCGGGATGGGATGGCCATGCGGATCAGCTGAGGGAAAGCCAAGAAATTCATCCAGCTTTTCAATCAACAGGGAAGATTGAATGTGCTCCAGTTGTTCGGCTACGTCATGAACCTGGCCCCAATCGAACCCAAGTTTTTCCACCAGAAAAGTTTCCCACAACCGATGCTTGCGAATGATCGACAGTGCTTCTGATTTTCCCTGACGCGTAACTTTTACACCGTAATACTTTTCGTAGGTAATCAGGTTTTTTACAGCCAGTTTTTTTACCATATCGGTAACCGATGCAGGCTTGGTTTGAATCGACTCTGCGATTTCGTTGGTGAGCACCGATTTTGTGCCGCCATCTGAAAGGTGGTAAATGGCTTTCAGGTAGTTTTCTTCGGTCAGACTAAGCATACGCTTTCATTAACGTTATGCAAAACTAAAAAGTTTAGAGTAGTCTAAAATAATATTTAGATAATTTATTATTTCAGCAGCTCGATCAGCGCCACTACATCTTCATCGAAGTAAGGATTTGCTCCGTTTTCTGAAAGCCGGAAGCCTTTCATTTTTACTATAAGATGTTGAAAATCTGTACTTTGACTAAGTATTAGTCCGGCTTTGTTTTGCTCTACCAGTGCTTCCGATTGCGCATTATGTGAGATCAAGACAGGAAGGTTAAGCCCCATGTATTCGTATAGCTTGGTGGGAATGGAGCAGGCTGTACTGGGATTTTGAGGGTACCAGATGATACCAAAATCTGCCCTGCTGATTTCTTTTAAAATGGCATCGTGTGGCACAGGCTGTTCATTACCCCGATAACGAATAAAGGGTTTTTGATCGCTTAACCTTAACAATTGATTGTGGATTATACTTGATGGAGCATGACCAATTATGGTAAGCATAACGGAAGCATCGTGCTTGTGCAAATCATCCGTTAGCCGGATGGCCTCAAATACACCAGTCGTTTCAGCGAGTGTGCCGCTAAACAGCAGGTTGGCATAACCGGTTTGTTGTTTTTTCCTGTATCGGTCGGCTAAAGCTTTCGTGATTTTATTTTCCAACACCAGGTATGGTTTGGCAAAGGGAAGCTCATCTGTGTAACCTTTTTCAGCGAGGATGTATGTTGTTATAATGGGATGCAACAACCGTTCTTTAAGTCGCACCCATGCGGCTACTACTGTTCGTATTCCTGCAGGGAAAGCTGTTGTATACCGGATGTTACGGTAATAGTTTTCCTGAACATCGTACAGCACCTTACATCCCGTAAGGAGTTTGCACCAAAACGCTGCACCCAATAGTTCATGTGTTGTGATTATGAAAATTGTTGGCTTGAGTTTGCTGACTATAAAAAGAACCTTTAATGAAGCGAAAAAACGGGTTATACTAAGTCGCTTGAATGGGTGAGGAGCAACAGGGTGGAAGTGAATTTTAGGATCAGAAGCGGCACCCGTTGCTGATGGAAATCCAACAATGTGCACGTTATGCCCCGCCTGAGCCAAAGAACTCCCGATTTTCTCAAACATGCGGGTTTCATCCACAGGTTTCAGTATGGATGCAAGTACTATTCTGCTGTTTTTGTTTACTTGCGGCAAATTTAAACGCATTTAAAACCTGACGCTAAAGATGGAATTAAAACAGATCATTGAAAAGACATGGGATGACAGAAGTCTGCTGCAACAACCCGAACACCAGGCCGCCATCCGCTCCGTTGTGGAGAAGTTGGATAAAGGCGAACTGCGGGTTGCCGAGCCAACCGATACTGGCTGGCAGGTGAACGAATGGGTGAAGAAGGCGGTGATCCTGTATTTTCCGATCCAACAGATGGAAACCATTGAGGTTGGCCCGTTTGAATTTCACGACAAGATTGCATTGAAGAAAAATTATAAAGCTCTTGGTGTACGCGTGGTTCCACACGCCATTGCCCGCTATGGCGCTTACGTAAGCAAAGGCGTTATCATGATGCCCTCGTATGTAAACATTGGCGCCTATGTAGATGAAGGAACCATGGTGGACACCTGGGCTACAGTTGGAAGCTGTGCACAGATAGGCAAAAATGTTCACCTGAGTGGGGGTGTGGGAATTGGGGGTGTGTTGGAGCCGGTTCAGGCTGCGCCTGTCATTATTGAAGACAATGCCTTTATCGGATCGCGCTGCATTGTAGTGGAAGGTGTGCGGGTAGGTAAAGAAGCTGTATTGGGTGCAAACGTAGTGTTGACAGCCAGCTCCAAGATTATTGATGTTACGGGGCCATCACCGGTAGAATACAAAGGATATGTTCCCGAACGATCTGTGGTCATACCTGGTTCGTACACCAAAAAATTTCCGGCCGGTGAGTTTGCGGTAGGCTGTGCACTTATTATTGGTAAGCGAAAGGAGAGTACAGACAAGAAAACCTCGCTGAATGACGCCTTACGCGAAAATAATGTGTCGGTTTAGGCCCTGAAACGTACGAAAATCATTTTTGGCACCGGGTTTGAAAGCATAATGCATAGGAAACATCTGTTTTATAACTTTGTATTATGCGTCTGCTTGGCTTAAGCGCTTTCCTGTTCATCATCCTGACAGCTTTCACCCAAAGCGATAACGACATTTATCCGTATGTCCCGAATAACAGTTTTGGTAAAGGGGAAGTACTGGAGTATAAAATGAGCTACGGCATATTCAATATTGGAAAGGGGAGAACGGTTATTCATGACACGTACCATAAAATGAACGACCGCCATTGCTTTAAGGTAGATGTGTACGGCAAAACAACCGGTATGGTAGACTGGGTTGCAGATGTGGACGATCAGTGGGGTGCTTACATTGACACCATTGCCTTGGTTCCGCATATGTCTTACCGCAAAATCCGGGAAGGAAAATATAAAAAGGATGAGGTGGTAAGCTTCAATCACGAAAAGGGAAAGATTGAAGCCAAAGTATTGAACCAAAAAACCGGCCAGTACAAGGAACCAAAATCTTACGATGCTCCTCCGCAGGTACGCGACCTGATTGCCGGTTTCATGTACATGCGCACACAGGATTTCAGTAAGGTAAAAGTGAATGATACCATTGTGGTAAAAGGCTTTTTTGAAGATACCCTTTACGAGTTGAAGATTCTGTACAAGGGAAAAGAAACTGTAAAAACCAAAGCCGGGAAGTTTAATGCCATTGTTTTAAAACCCCTCATGCCCGACAATAAAATGTTCAGCGGTGAAAATTCCATTACGGCCTGGTTTTCGGATGATAAGAATCGGATCCCCATCAAGATCAGCGCAAATATGTTTATTGGCAGTGCCGGTGTTGAACTTACCTCATACTCCGGGCTTCGCAATCCAATAAACCGGATCAAGTAATTTTAACTATCCTGACTTTATTTACAGCAGAAGGACGGAAAACCTTATGGGTCTCCGTTTTTTTTTGTTATTTGATAGTATAAACATTTAACGACCTAAAACCTATGCTACAAGAATTCAAAAAGTTTGCCATGCGTGGCAACGTTATTGACCTGGCCATTGGTGTGATCATTGGTGGCGCTTTCGGTAAAATTGTAAGCTCCCTGATTGATGATGTTATTACACCCTTGCTGTTAAAACCTGCACTTGATGCTGCTCAATTGAGTGAATTGAGTGAACTCACTTTATGGGGTACTGTTAAGTACGGCAATTTTCTGGCAGGTGTACTTAATTTTGTAATCATCGCGTTTGTTTTGTTCCTGATTGTAAAAGGAATAAACTCCATGAAGAAGAAAGAAGAAGCGGCAGCACCGCCAGCACCACCTGCCGATGTGCAGTTGTTGACTGAAATTCGTGATTTGTTGAAAAAGTAATTATTCGGGGTTGTGACTGTTAGGTGTTGGGTTTTTCTAAACACAACACCTAACACCAATTCCATGTCCTATCTAAACCTGTCGGCAACAACCAACTCCTTACTGCCGGCTGTATAAGTATAGAAACCATTGCCTGTTTTTACGCCTTTGTGTCCGGCTTGAACCATGTTAACCAGTAGGGGGCATGGTGCGTATTTTGGATTTCCGAATCCATCATGCAATACATGTAATATCGAAAGGCAAACATCCAATCCGATAAAGTCGGCCAGTTGCAGCGGACCCATCGGGTGAGCCATACCCAGTTTCATTACCGTATCAATTTCGGTAACTCCGGCTACGCCTTCGTATAGGGTGTAAATGGCTTCGTTAATCATGGGCATTAAAATCCGGTTCGCTACAAATCCAGGGTAATCATTTACTTCAACCGGAACCTTCTCCAGCATTTTGGAAAGGTTCATGATGGTTTGCGTTACCGAATCGCTGGTGTTGTAGCCACGAATCACTTCCACCAGTTTCATAACCGGTACCGGGTTCATAAAGTGCATACCAATTACCTTATCCGGTCGCTTGGTGGCAGCCGCAATTTTGGTAATGGAAATGGATGATGTATTCGAAGCCAGGATGGACTCGGGTTTACTGTGCGTATCCAGGTCGTTAAAAATCTTGAGCTTCAGATCAACATTTTCGGTAGCTGCTTCTACAATCAAATCTGCGGTAGCAACACCGGCTTTCAAATCGGTAAAGGTGGTGATGTTGCTCAATGCTTTATTCTTCGCATCTTCGGTGATGAGTTGTTTGGCTACCTGTCGCTCAAGGTTTTTGCCAATGGTTGCCAATGCCTTTTTAAGGGCGTCTTCCGAAATATCCACCAGGTTTACGGCATAACCATACTGCGCAAAAACGTGCGCGATACCATTTCCCATTGTGCCGGAACCAATTACTGCAATCTGCTTCATAAGAATTTATTATTTTGTGCCTGCCTGCGGCAAGCAGACGCAAATATATAGGTAAACGCATGTCAGCAAAACAAAATCCCACCCGATTGTCATCCCGGTTTTCAGGCCCTTATCGTTGGGTTTTATATGCTGTCTTTATTGGAATCATGGCATCAATTGTAGCCTCTACGATTGGAAAGGGTTGGTTTTCTACGGTGAGTCAGACCCTCTTATATGGTTGGATATTTTACATGATGTTACGGATTGCCAACAGGCTTCAGCAAACGTACTTCGATGATGCGTTTCTTTATGTGTACCAAAAGAAACAGGATTATGTCATTCCTTTAGAAAACATTGAGTCTGTAGAAATTGAATCACTCGGTGGTGTGTATAAAGTCAACCTCTATCATTCCGAACAATTGGGGAAGGAATTCTACTTCAAAACATCTTTGCTCTATCCGTTAAATGCAAAAAAGAAAGATGCACTCGTAAACGTGCTCCGTAAGAAAATCGATCTGGCCAAATCAAGGCAACAAGTCTTTCAGCGTAATGCGCTTATGAGTTAGTCGTCACGCTTCAAATGCGGAAGTACTTTGCTGGCACTTTTTGGGGTGCCCAATTTCAGGATATCAGCTGGTTGATGGCACACGACTGCCTTACCATTAAAAATGGCAATCGGGTTTTTGATCAATTGCGGATTGTGCATGATCACATCGAGCCAGCCCGTCATGGTATAGGTTTGATTACCCACTTTGGTTTTGAAATCGGGGTGCGACTGATCCAGCAACTCCTGTGGTTCAACGCCCAATTTGGTAATGACCTCTTTCCAGTAGGTGGGCCCAAGTTTCTCATTGAGCGAATCGACTTCATTGATATGGCTGCAGATGTCCAGCGCCATAGCCTTGGTTTTCTTTCCATCCGATGAATTCGGATTGTACAGCAGAAACATTTCGTTTGGGTGATATTGCATAGTTGCAGGGTTTTAATCAAACGATCAAGGGAACTTGAAGATACAAAAAACCGCCAGCAAATAAAACGGGCGATCACTCAAACGTTACCTCATTCGCTAAACCCATGGCAGTAAAGCGTACAATCAGTTTTTTCGGATTTTCAGACGGAGTTTCACAGGTAGGTCCGGCAGTAATAAAATAGGTATAAAATTTCTGGTTGCGCTTGTACAGTTCGTTTTGATCGGGTCGGCCAATAAGTTTAATAATCTGCTTCTCGTTAAGGGCAAGCAGTTTGTCTTTTTCATTTCGAATGTTAGACTCCATCGCAGATCGTTTTCCGGTACAGCCTTGAGCATCGGCTTTCCATTCTTCAAGGTTTACAGCCTCAAATGTGGGCAGGGATTTTCCGCACGCAACTAAAAAGACAAAAAGGATCAGGCTAAGCCAGTTGAACAGTCGCATGTTTTTTGGTGATGGCATAATACCAGGTAAATGAAATAAAGAAATAGCTGATACCAATAAAATAGTACCATGTTGGAAGGTTGAGAAAATAGGTAAGAACAATCAGCAAAGCAGGGTAGAGTATAATGCGTAACCATTCCGACCACACCACCCACTTACGGTTTTCAAACAACACCCCGCAATTCACAACGGTTAAAGAAATCAATACAGTGATGAAGGCTTTTTCACTCAATGAAAACTTAGCAGAGTTGAACAAGAACAAAGCCGTTGCTACCAAGCACAAGGTATATTGAAACAACACATAGTAATTCAACAGGATGGATGCTGGTGTATCGTACTTTTGATACGTGGTTTTATCAACTTGAGGTGCAGCCCGGTATCCACCCATATAATCCGGAAGCCAACCCGGTTTTTTGAACAAGTACTTAATGCGATCGCTCCATTTTGGAATCTGCTTGATGTCTTTACCCATCTCAGCATAATGGCTGATGTTAGCCCAGATGGGATTCCAACTGTTGATGGGTTTGGTAATGCCATACGTGGGTCGTTCTTCCTCCTCCTGAAATGTGCCAAACATTTTGTCCCAAATGATCAACGTTCCCGCGTGGTTTTTATCGATATACTTCGGATCGCGACCATGATGTACGCGGTGGTGGGAAGGTGTGTTGAAGATGTATTCGAACCAGCCCATTTTATTGATCGTTTCGGTATGAATCCAAAACTGGTATAACGTTATGAATGCCGACATCAAGGCGAAGTCGAGGGTTTTAAATCCGATAAATGCAAGCGGCAGACTAAATGCAAACGTCCACACCACTTGCAGGGAACTTTGACGAAGCGCAACTGACAAGTTGTACTCTTCACTTTGATGATGCACGACATGTCCTCCCCAGAACAAATTAATTTCATGGCTCATCCTGTGCGCCCAGTAGTACGCCATATCGGCCAGCAGGAACAGCATCAACCAATAAAACCAGGAACGTTCAAGTGTAAAGAAGGCAAAGTGCTCAAACAAAAACTGGTAGGCACCAATGGCAAATATTTTCAGGAACAATCCGGACAACTGACTGGTGATGCCGCAGCTCAGGTTTGCGATCGCATCAGGAAGCCGGTACAACTTTTGGTGTGTAAGTCGCTCCACAATGAGTTCAATGCCCATCAGGATGAAAAAGATGGGTATGGAAAGTACAATCGGGTTTATGTTCAAGGTGTTTTGTTGTTTATTTGCGGCACTAATTTACGAACATGATTCTAAAAGTTTTCAGAGGGGTGTGGTTTCTGTCGCTAATGGCGGCCATGGCGAATTTAATGTATGTATATGCCGGTTTACCCGAACAGGTAGTGGTGCAGGAGGAAGGGATAAACACCACGGCCATCAGCAAAGAGACGGTATTCTATGTATGGCTTGCCGTACTGGGTATTGTAAATGTGCTGGTTTATGTGTTTGGCAAAAAACTGGTGCCCAGCGAAGCGTTGCGAACCTGGTTTACCGGACTGATCATTTGTCTGAATCTGTTCTTCATCATCGCCTTTAGTTTTATCGGCCTGTATAACAGCAGCGAAAGTTTTGATTTCAGTCGGGCCGGTATTGTTTTGTACATCAGCCTGGGTCTTGTTGTGGCGTGGATTGTTGGCGGAGCGATTTACGGGCTGGTTAAAAGATTTTCTTCCTGATTTTTTAGTTGCAACATGCTTCTTCTACACGCTATGGATCAATCACTTATCGTGCAAGAGTTTATAAATTTTTGCAATTCATCATTTCAACCAAATCGTTGCAGTGATGTGAAATTTCGCGTTATTGGCAGATAACCTCATTTTTTAAACTGGTTTTTAAATTTTTATGGCTAAAGCTTCTAAACCTGAAAAGGCCCCCAACGTGTTTGAGTACAATGAAGCCAGCATTAAATCGCTGGACTGGCGGGAGCACATCCGGCTCAGGCCGGGTATGTACATTGGTAAGTTGGGCGATGGAACAGCGAAAGATGATGGGATTTATGTACTCGTAAAAGAGGTAGTCGATAATTGTATCGATGAGCACATGATGGGGTATGGAAAAACCATCGACATTACCATAACCGAAAAAGGTGTTACCGTGCGCGACTATGGCCGCGGTATTCCGCTGGGCAAGGTGGTGGATGTGGTTTCCAAAATCAACACCGGTGCCAAGTATGATTCAGGGGCATTCCAGAAATCAGTTGGATTGAATGGGGTAGGTACCAAGGCAGTAAACGCCTTATCGAATTACTTTAAGGTGCAGGCTTTTCGCGATGGGCAAACCAAGGTGGCTGAGTTCAAGAAGGGTATACTTACCAGCGACCCGAAAGTATCAAAGACCAAAGAACGCAACGGTACCTTTGTAGAGTTTGAACCGGATAACACCATGTTCAAAAACTACCACTTCATTCCGGATTACCTGGAAGACCTGATGTGGAATTATGCATTTCTGAATGCAGGCCTGACCATCAATTACAACGGAAAGAAGTTCTACTCAAAAGATGGGTTGCTTGATCTGCTCAAGCAGAAAACAGAACCTGAAGAAATCCGCTACCCGATTATTCATATAAAGGGAGATGATATCGAGTTTGCACTCACCCATGGCAATCAGTACGGTGAAGAATATTATTCGTTTGTTAACGGACAAAATACCACACAAGGCGGAACACACCTCGCAGCCTTCCGCGAAGGCATGATAAAGGGTGTGCGCGACTTTTATAAGAAGGACTTTGATGCTTCCGACATCCGCGCCAGCGTAATTGCCGCCATTGCCGTACGCGTGCAGGAGCCTGTGTTTGAATCTCAAACCAAAACCAAGTTAGGTTCCGTGAACATGGCGCCTGATGGGGCAACGGTACGGTCTTATGTCGGTGATTTTGTAGCCAAAGAATTGGAGATCCATCTCCATAAAAATCCTTCGGTGGCTGATGCCCTGCAAAAGCGCATCATGCAATCGGAGCGTGAGCGTAAAGAGATTGCCGGCATTAAAAAACTGGCCAATGAACGCGCCAAGAAGGCGAATCTGCATAACAAGAAACTTCGCGATTGCCGCTTTCACTTTGATGAAAAGGATGAGCGCGGTTTCGGTTCGATGATCTTTATTACTGAGGGTGACTCGGCCAGTGGCTCGATTACGAAATCAAGAAATGTAGAGACGCAAGCGGTTTTCTCGCTGAGAGGTAAGCCGTTAAACTGCTTTGGGTTAACCAAAAAAGTGGTGTATGAAAACGAAGAGTTCAACCTGCTTCAGCATGCGTTGAATATTGAAGATGGATTGGAAGGCCTTCGTTACAACAAAGTGATTATTGCTACCGATGCCGATGTGGACGGTATGCACATTCGTTTGCTGCTGATGACTTTCTTCCTTCAGTTTTTCCCTGACCTGGTTAAAGCCGGGCACGTGTTCATTCTGGAGACTCCATTGTTCAGGGTACGCAATAAGAAAGAAACCATTTACTGCTACAGCGAGGAAGAGAAACAGGATGCTATTAAGAAATTAGGAAGCAAGCCTGAAATTACCCGCTTCAAGGGGTTAGGAGAAATCTCTCCTGATGAGTTCGGCAAGTTTATCGGAGATAACATCAGGTTACAGCCCGTGCAACTGGATAAAGACAGCCACCTGCGCGATGTGCTGGAGTTTTATATGGGCAAAAACACACCCGATCGCCAGGATTTTATTATCGATAACCTGAGGATTGAACTGGATAAAGTTGAAAATCTGGAAGAGTTACAAGAAACGGCTTAGCGCCTCTGCGACTTTGCGGTAAAATTCCCAAACTATCTAACCGCAGAGACGCAAGGACGCAAAGTGGGCCGCAAAGAAGAAAAAGCTTAAGCACTGTCATTAGAGATGAGCAAGAAAAAGAAAGTTGTAAAAGCGCCTGAAGTAAAATCAAAAGGTAAAAAAGACAAGGACGGAATCGTTTCCATTGGGGTGGATGGCCTTTACCAGGATTGGTTCCTCGATTATGCCTCATACGTAATTCTGGAGCGTGCCGTACCGCGCATTGAAGATGGCTTCAAGCCTGTTCAGCGCAGGATCATGCATTCCCTCAAAGAGATGGACGATGGCCGTTTTAACAAAGTGGCCAACGTAATCGGTAACACCATGCAATACCACCCGCATGGCGATGCAGCCATCGGGGAAGCCATGGTCAATATTGGCCAGAAGGACATTTTAATTGAAACCCAGGGTAACTGGGGCGATGTACGCACAGGCGATAGCGCTGCGGCACCCCGCTACATTGAAGCCAGGCTATCCAAATTCGCGTTGGATGTGGTGTATAATGCCCAGACAACCGAATGGCAGCTTTCATACGATGGTCGTAAAAAGGAGCCTGTTACGCTTCCGGTTAAGTTTCCGTTGCTTTTAGCGCAGGGCGTTGAGGGTATCGCGGTGGGGCTTTCCACCAAAATCCTTCCCCACAACTTCTGTGAGCTGATCAAAGCTTCCATTGATGTATTGAAAGGCAAGAACCCGAAGGTCTATCCGGATTTCCCCACAGGCGGTATTGCCGATTTCTCTGAATACAACCAGGGGTTGCGGGGTGGTAAAATCAAAGTGCGTGCAAAGATTGAGATTGTTGATAAAAAGACGCTTGCAATCAGGGAGATACCATTTGCTACCACCACTACTTCTTTGATGGAATCCATCGTGAAAGCCAGCGAGAAGGGGCAAATCAAAGTAAAGCAGGTGGTGGACAATACGGCCAAGGACGTAGAAATTCAGATTAACCTGCAGCCGGGCCAATCGCCAGAAGTGGCTATGGATGCCCTGTATGCTTTTACGGACTGCGAAATCAGCATTTCACCTAACGCGTGCGTGATTGTGGAAGATAAGCCGCAATTCATGACGGTCAATGACATCCTGAAATACAACACCCAGCAAACCGTAAAACTGCTGAAACAGGAGTTGGAGATCAGAAAGGCAGAATTGAAGGAGAAAATCCTGTTTTCGTCTCTGGAGAAGATCTTCATTGAAAACCGCATTTACCGCGATATTGAAGAGTGCGAGAGCTGGGAGGAAGTGATTTCCACCATCGATAAGGGCCTGAAACCCCATAAAAAGAAGTTTTCCAGGGAAATTACCACGGATGATATCGTTCGCCTAACGGAGATCAAGATCAAGCGCATTTCCCGGTACGATTCCTTCAAGGCGGATGAGCTGCTCAAAGACCTCGAAAAGCAGTTAAAGGAAACCGAACACCACCTGAAGCACCTGACGGATTATGCCATTTCGTATTACCAGAATCTGTTGGATAAATATGGTAAAGGTCGGGAGCGTAAAACAGAGATCAAGAGCTTCCAGTCGGTTACGGCAACCGAAGTAATCGCTATCAACCAGAAGCTTTATGTAAACCGCACGGATGGTTTTGTGGGTTACGGCTTGAAGCGCGATGAGTTTGTGTGTGAATGCTCCGAACTGGATGACATCATCGCCATACGCAAAGATGGTAAAGCGCTGGTGAGCCGCATCTCAGAGAAAGTCTTTATGGGTAAAGATATCCTTTACGTTGGCGTATGGAAGAAAGGGGATGACCGCATGGTGTATAACCTGATCTACTCGGATGGTAAATCCGGAAAGGGTTTTGTGAAACGCTTCACGATGCCTGGCGTTATCCGCGATAAGGAATATGACATGACACAAGGTCATCCGAATTCCAAGATTCACTATGTAAGTGGAAACGCGAACGGTGAAGCGGAGATCGTTGAAGTGAAATTATCGCAGTCGAGCACAGCGCGTAAAAAAATATTTGAATTTGATTTTGCCGACCTGGAAGTAAAGGGTCGTGGTGCGCGTGGTAATATTCTTACCAAGTATCCCATCCGTAAAGTCGACTTCCTGCAAGCGGGTACATCAACGTTAGGTAAACTCAACTTATGGTACGATGCCGATGCGGGCAGATTGAATAAAGATGAGCGCGGCAAATACCTCGGTAAGTTTGCTGGAGAGGATCAAATCATCACCTTCCTGCGCAACGGTTCCTATCGCATAACCGGGTACGACATCACTACCCGTTTCGATCCGGAAAAGACACTGGTTGTGGAGAAGTTCAATCCTAAGAAAGTGATCTCGGCCGTGTACATCGATGGCGAGTCGAAGCAGCACATGGTGAAGCGATTTGTGGTTGAAACCAGCACAGTCGACAAGGAATTTGGGTTTATCTCAGAAACCATTGGCTCGCGCTTAGTATTGGTAACTACAAGCGATACACCAGAAATTGAACTTGAGTTAAGTAAAGGAAAGGATAAAAAGAAGATTACGGAGGTTGTTAACCTGGAAGATTTGGTGGATGTGAAAGGGTGGAAAGCCCTGGGCAACCGACTCAGTCAGTTTAAGGTTACGAAGGTGCATTTGCCAGACGAACCGGAAGATCAAGCCCCAGACGAAGCTGACGACACAGAGGCGACCGAAACCGGAAAGGGTATTGAGTCGCCAAAAAAAAAAGAAGGGGAGCCCAACGAACAAGCCAGCCTCTTCGAAGAGCCCAAAAAGCAAAGCCAGGAAGACAACCCAAGCAGCAAAAAAGCAAAGCAAAAAGCCGAGCAAGCAAGTCTCTTCGGGGAAAGCCAGAAAAAAGAAAAAGTAGGCAATAAGCAGTTGGCGGTAGGCAAGGGGGATGAGCAGACTAAAAAGCCTAGGCAAAAGAAAACGGATAAGCCTGATGATTCAAAAGGTGGTAAAGCCTTTGGTGTGGGGGAAACGATTGAGTTGGAACTTTGATGGGATAAACGTTTATCTTTGACTAAGATCGTTATCGTCATGGGTAAGACTATTCATATCAGCAGAAGAATAAAGAAGGAAGATTTAGCCAAAGCTGTTGAACGTTTATCAAAGAAAAAGCGGCTCGATGCTCGTAAGTTTTGTGGCCTTGTTAAGTGGAAAGAAGATGCACTTGTTGCTCAAAAACGTATGAGAAATGAATGGTCTTGATCTGGCCGTTTTTTGTGATACGAATATTGCCATTTATCTGCTAAGTGGTGATTCAGAATTAGCAGAAATGCTGCAAGGAATGGAAGTTCATATATTTACTTACTGCAGATAAGCAATTCGAGAAGATTTCTGAACTCAATACACTGTTGCTAAAACGATAGAAGTGTTTGAACTGTCGAAGTACCTTCCGCGAAGGTTACCGCTTAAACTTCTCCTTCAGCAACGCCAGCTTTTCTTCCATGCTCAACTCAGGTTGTTTAGGCTTGTGTTGTGGTTTTCCTTTTGGTTTTGATGATCCCGGTTTGCCTGGGCTGGCCCTTTTACCAGAAGCAGGTTGTTGTGGCTGCTCGGCAAATGGGTCACTTTTCATGGATAACCCGATGCGTTTGCGCGGCACATCTACTTCTACCACGGTAACCATTACCTTTTGCTGAACGGTAACGGCTTCGTTGGGATCTTTAATGAATTTATCGGCCAGGTGGGAAATATGCACTAAACCATCCTGGTGAACGCCAATGTCCACAAACGCACCAAAATTAGTCACGTTGGTTACAATGCCAGGTAGTTTCATACCCAGTTTCAGGTCTTCAATGGTGTTTACACCTTCGGTAAAACTGAATATTTCAAACACCTTGCGCGGGTCGCGGCCGGGTTTTTCAAGTTCCGAAACGATATCCGTAAGGGTGGGGAGCCCGGTTTTATCGGTCAGGTACTTGGTTAGGTCGAGTTGCTTGCGAAGTTCTGTGCTGGTCATCAGGTCTTTCACCGAACAGTTCAGGTCTTTCGCCATTTTACTCACAATGTCGTAGCTCTCCGGGTGCACGGCACTGGCATCCAACGGATTTTCAGCTTCGTGAATGCGCAGGAAGCCTGCAGCTTGTTCAAATACTTTTTCTCCAAAGCGCGTCACCTTCATCAGCTCTTCGCGGCTTTTAAACGGTCCGTTTTGGTTTCGGTATTCTACGATGTTCCTTGCCAAGGCAGGGGTTAAGCCTGAAACATAGGAGAGTAACTCCTTGCTGGCGGTATTCACTTCAACACCCACTGCGTTTACACAACTGATCACCACATCGTCAAGTCCTTGCTTCAGTTTACTTTGATCTACGTCATGCTGATACTGCCCAACGCCAATGGATTTGGCATCAATCTTTACGAGTTCTGCCAACGGATCAACCAATCTTCTGCCAATCGAAACGGCACCACGCACGGTTACATCCTTATCGGGGAATTCTTCACGCGCTACATCCGAAGCGGAGTAAACGGAAGCTCCGCTTTCGTTCACCATCACGATGATGATTTTGTTTGGCAGTCCAATCGATTTTACGAAAGATTCCGTTTCCCGGCTGGCGGTTCCATTACCGATAGCAATGGCTTCAATTTCAAATTTCTCACAAAGGGTTTTAATCAATGCGCCTGCCTTGGCTTTCTCACGCTGTGGTTCGTGCGGGTAGATCACATCGTGATGCACAAGTTTGCCTTGCTTGTCCAGACAAACCACTTTACAACCACTACGAAATCCCGGATCAAGCGCCAACACATTCTTTTGTCCGAGCGGTGCTGCCAGCAACAACTCTTTGAGGTTGGTAGCAAATACTTTTATGGCTTCTTCATCCGCTTTCATTTTTGACTCCATGCGGATTTCAGTCTCCAGTGATGGTCGCAATAAGCGTTTGTAGCTATCATGAACAGCAAGCTTTACCTGTTCGGTAGCAGCATTTGCTCCTTTGATGTACTGTCGTTCCAATAGTTCGGTTGCCGATTCTTCCGGAGGGAAAATATCGAGCGTAAGGATACCTTCCTTTTCACCTCTGCGTAAGGCCAACAATCTATGTGAAGGCGTTTTTGAAATGGGCTCATTCCAATCAAAGTAGTCTTTGAACTTTTGTCCTTCCGCTTCTTTGCTCTTAACAACCTTTGCTGTAACGGTTCCTTCTTTCCAGAAAAGTTCGCGCAGGTTTTTCCGGGTTTCCGGATTTTCACTTACCCATTCGGCAATGATATCACGCGCACCGGCCAAGGCTTCTTCCAGATCGGCCACGCCTTTTTCAGTATCAATAAAGGATTGAGCAAAGGCATCCAGGTCAAATTTTTCCTGATCAAATATTTTCTGAGCCAAAGGTTCAAGCCCTTTTTCCTTGGCCATACTGGCGCGGGTTTTACGTTTCGGCCGGAAGGGCAGGTAAATGTCCTCCACTTCGGCCAGGGTTTTGGCTTTCGCCAGCAGTGCCAGCAATTCAGGTGTAAGAAACCCTTGCTTTTCGATGGAACTGATCACCGCTTCCCTGCGCTTATCCAGTTCCTGAAGCTGTTCAAGCCGGTCGCGTACGTTGGCAATGTTCACTTCATCCATGCTGCCCGTCATTTCCTTACGGTAACGCGAGATGAAGGGGATGGTAGAACCTTCGGCCAATAATTCGGCCACGGCACGTACAAATTTTACGGGTTGATTTAACTCTTCAGCAATCAGGTCGGTATAGCGGACCAGTGTTTCTTGTTCCATGTTTTCTTTAAAGCAGGTGGCAAAAATAGGATAAGGTTTTTAACCCGCAAGGATGTTTTTACAGTCTGATTTTATGCACTCGCATTAGAATTTATGTTAAGTTTAGCCTTAACATGACTTGAATTTCAATCGCTTATGTCTCCTTACCTCGCAGAATTTTTAGGCACACTCACACTTATTTTATTGGGTGATGGGGTTGTGGCTTCCGTAGTTTTAAAACGAACCAAATCAGAAAATGCCGGATGGCTTACGGTTGTCATTGGCTGGGGGCTTGCCGTTACACTCGCGATCTATGCCGTGGGGCAATTCAGTGGGGCACACATTAACCCAGCGGTTACCCTCGCGCTGGCATATTCCGGAAGTTTTGAATGGGCACTTGTGCCAGGATACATGTTGGCGCAGTTGGCAGGCGCTTTTACAGGAGCCATATTAGTTTGGCTGCATTATCGGCCCCATTGGTCGGTAACGGATGATCCGGCAGGAAAACTTGCGGTGTTTTGCACCGGGCCTGCCATACGCTCACCGTTGAATAACCTGATCAGTGAAATTATCGGAACGGCAGTGCTCATTCTGGGTTTGCTCACGATTGGTGCCAATAAATTTACCGAAGGCCTCAATCCACTTGTGGTTGGTTTGCTGATTGTTTCGATTGGTCTTTCGCTAGGAGGAACAACCGGTTTTGCCATTAATCCTGCACGCGACCTCGGTCCTCGAATAGCTCATTTTTTACTCCCCGTTCACGGCAAAGGTTCTTCCGATTGGGGCTATGCGTGGATACCGGTGGTTGGTCCGGTAATCGGAGGGCTGCTGGGGGCATGGGTTTATCAGCAGGTATTTTAAATGCATCATTCAACATTCCGTGCCTGGCTTCGTTTTCATTCTGGTAGTCAGCCAATTTAACAACTAAACAAAGATCAATGCGTTTTTTCAAATGGGCTCTTATGAGCCTCTTGGTTCTGTTCTCGTCTTGTCTTCCGGGGCGTTTTATCTGGTATAATTTTTCAGACATAACGGATCATAAAATATTTCCATCACGACCATTGCCTAAGTCGGAAACACCATTCCGATTTATTGATGCTCAACGGAGTGATGGTATTGGTGATATCAATTTATTCAAAGTGGATAGTATCGTTCGTGCCAATAATTCAGTTGCTTTTCTGATCATCCGAAACGATTCGATTTTGTATGAGCAATACTATCAAAAGTATACGGATGAATCGGTGATCGCATCATTTTCGGCTGCCAAGTCGTACACATCTGCACTGATCGGAGCGGCTATTGCAGATGGTTTTATTAAAAATGTTAACGAGCCCATTACCAAGTATATTCCTGAATTGAAATCCAAAACAGGATTTGATAAAATAACCATCGAACACGTATTGCAAATGACCAGTGGCATCAAGGCAAATGAAAGTTATTACAATCCATTTGGCCAGGCTGCCAGTCTCTATTACGGCCGTTCGCTTAGAAACTACGTTAAACGACTTGAGGTAGAATATGAGCCGGGTACCCGTTTTGCCTACCGAAGCATTAATACACAACTATTGGGGTTGATTGTTGAACGTGCAACAGGCAAAACGAATACAGATTACCTGAATGAAAAAATATGGAGGCACCTTGGAACCGAGCATGATGCCAGTTGGAGTATTGATCGGAAGAAGGATGGGCTTGAAAAGACCTTTTGTTGTATTAATGCTACCGCCCGCGATTTTGCCAAGTTTGGGCGATTGTTTCTGAACGAAGGGGAGTGGAATGGCCAGCAGTTGTTGCCAGCTGACTGGGTCAGGCAGTCTACCATGCCAACCGAAGAGAACGGAGCTTCCAAGTGGTATAAGTACCAATGGTGGTTAACGAAGAACGGATATGAGGCAAAAGGATTACACGGCCAATTCATTTATGTCTGTCCGGCAAAGAATGTGATTATCGTGCGCCTGGGAAAACGCAGCGAAAAGTTACCATGGGAATCGTTATTCGATCAGTTGGCAGAAAGGCTCTAAACTTATCTTTTGGCATTACCGCCTCAGCGAAATATATCCCGTCATCTTTGGCCGGTTTGAGTTAAATTCTAATATGTAAAAGTAGTTTCCACTCGGTAATTCTTTTCCATTATTGGTTTTTCCCCTGAACGGATTCGTTGTGTTATCGTAATTGGTGGCTTCAAACACCAGGTCGCCCCAGCGATTGTAAATCTTCAACTTATTTTCTCGCGCATCGGCTAAGATGTCGATGTTGCGGACGATCAAGTAATCATTCAGGTCATCTCCGTTATCCGGTGATATGGCATTGTACACAATCAACTCATTGCAAAATTCTTCCGTGATAATCACACCGGCTGATGGATTACTCGCACAGTTGTTTGCATCAAGTACCTGTACGGTATAGGTTCCCGCTTCTGTTACTTGAATTTGTTGTGTCATTTCTCCTGTCGACCATACGTACCCGTTAAACCCTGATGGCGCCTGTAGCACGGCCGGGTTTGCAGCGGTAGGACAATTCAGTTGACCGGTTACAGTAACCGTAGGTTGAGCTGGTTGAGGTAAGAGGATGGCCTGCACTTCTGCGCGCGTACTTTCATTACTGAACGAAGCAATAGAAACATAATAACTGGTATTGATGGTGAGTACAGGCGTTGTAAATGTAGCGCTTGTTTCATTTGGGATAGGTGTACCACCAACAGCGGTTGTATACCACCGGTAATATTGTGCACCCACTGCACCACTGGCTGTAAGTGTTACCGTTCCAGTGCCACATTGTGTTCCGTTTGTTACATCAGGGGCACTAAGTGGCTCAATGAAGACGGCAAAGATCATTTGATCACTGGACAGGTTTACGGTTAACGGATTGGTAAACCCGGTAGCATCACCCTGCCAGCTATCGAATACCCAACCCGTAGCTGGAATAGCTGTAACGGTTACGGCTTGAACACCTTCATAGCGATTCAGGTTTGGTGTTTTCTGAATGATGCCTTGCCCGCTAGCTTCCACGAGCAAATTAAAGTACGGGCCACCACACAGCTTTGACCTAATGGAATTGTCGGTTTCATCATATTCCAGCGGATCGCTGTTCCGAACTTCGGCATATAGATCGTATGTCTTGTTAATCACCAGCCACTCGGTTTGAACGGTTGTGGTTTGTTTGCCGGCAAGCGTAAATCGTTTTGTTTCAATTGGAATGGTGTCCGATTCAGTAATGTAATAGAAATACACATCTGCAGTGGCCTGCAGGTCGCCCGCATTGTAAAGCGTAGCTGTAATCATCACATCGTCACCATCATCCGGACAATTAATATCCGGTTGAAGGTCAGTAAACAACAGGTTAGGTGCCTCGCCAACAACAAGGGCGCGCGTGGCAATATTGTTTAGTTTGTTTGTTTCTGTAAGCGCGTTATCCGGATCAAGAATGGCCCGGATAACCCGTATGCCTGCGGTAGGGCTGCTATATGGCGTAGGCACTTCAATGGTGCCGTCATCACCGGCTGCAACAGAAGGAATATCTACATCAGGTCCGAGCGGAACATCATCAACCAATATCCGTGCTTTGAACGGACCGCTTGCACCTATACCGATATTGTCATACGACAAGAATATCGATACAGGCTCACCCACATCGGGATTGATCTTACTGGGTGAAATGTATTCGGAGAAAATCCGAACATCGGGCCCAGGAATGTTAACGGTAATGTTTCCCTTATATTCGTTGTTGTCTTCGCGGCATTCGGTATAGGCGTTTAACTCATCCACCACAACCTTAAGTTCGAATACTCCAACCTGATCGAACAAATGTGGGATGGATACAATGTAATTTCCTGCGGTTAAGCCGGGTTGAACTACAGGAATTGTTTCCGATGCAATCTTAACGTTGTCCAGGAAGAAGGATACTTCCACATCGGTGGCGGTGAATAATCCGTAATTATAAATTGATGCAGCAAGATTTTGAACTGTGTTTACATAAAAGCTTCCCCACACACCACCAACCGGAGAAACGATTAAATCCACACACAAAGGCATTTGCGCAACATTATCTGCTTCACTGCTTTCGGTAATTGAGTTGTCAGAATCAACACGTACACGTACAGTGTGATTTCCGTCAGTAGCCAGACTTGTGGTCAGGCTGGCACTTCGGGTGGTGCCGGGCAAAATGGTTTCGTTTACATTTTGTGTTTCAATGCGTGGTACTCCGCTTTCTGTTACCATCAATTCAATGTTGAATGGAGCTGCAACAGCATTTTGTCCGTTGCTGCGATAGACTACATTGATATCGAAGTTTGTGCCGGGTGCAGGCAAAGGTGGTGTGACTGTGATATCATAGTTACTAATATTCAGATTTGGGAATTGGGGCGGGGGAGGAGTGTGTCTGATGATCTTGGAAAATTCGTTGTTCGTTTCGCGGTACTCATCCACAACACCCGATCCGATAGGTTCATCCACCCGGATGGTGAGTACTTTGTCGTTGGTGTCGGAAAAATTATGGGTTACAGAAAATGTATTTCCTTCGCAATTATTCAACAAGGCAATGGGTTGAGTATGAATCAGTGCACCATCTATGTATACATTAACTTCAAAGGGAGTATTTGCCGGTACGCCACCAATGTTATCAACCCGCACAGAAAATGTGAATGGGTTTAGCATATTCACATACCCGGCAATAATGTTGTTGGTTGTATTAATGGGGGTGAGGTCGGGTTTATCTGGTAACACCGTAAGGTATACGGCTGATTGGTTGTTGCCCTCTGATCTTTCAGCTACCTGGTTGTTGACATCCGCATGACTGGCAAACTGGCAATTATTCCGGTTAAAGCAATCTCCGATTACGCTGGGGGTTGCGGTAAAGGTGAACACACGTGATTCGCCAGGCGCAAGCGAGGTAATTAATTCTTCACCCAATACCACATCGCAATTGAAATACCGGAACAGAAAATTAGTGGCTGTTGCGTTGCCAATGTTTTGAACAATCGTAGTACCCGAAACACTTTGGCCCGGGAGTATCGTGGATGTATTTAGTGAAATTATGGTCGATAAGTCAGGCTGTGGTGGTGCCGGCAAAACAGTGATGGTGATGGGGCCCTGGTATCCGGTTAACGTATAATCGGTTACTTCAATGTTTAAAGCATACGTGCCCGGTGTTAAGGGTGCAAAAACTCCAAGCGTGTAGGATCCATCCGGCAACGTTGTGGTTTGGGCTGCGCTTCCGCCCGTAATGCGGGCAATGGCTGTAGCACCGGCCACATCAGGATTCACCCCTGCATCAATACCAAAATATTGGGCAACGCCTGTTATGGATATAGCCTGACCGGGAAAAACCGACAACGGGCCTGCCGTTGCATCCGGATTAATGCCACCCGGAAGCTGGTAATCGCCTGTGAGGATGGGGCGTATGGCAAAATTGTTTAGTTCATTATCTTCATCCAATACATGGTTTTCGTCAAGCACCACCTTCACCGGATAAAAGCCCGCGGCAGTAAACACCTGATCCCATTGTAACGTGATGGAGGCTTGTGGATTGAGTTGGGTTATGGTTTGCGTAAATACTTGTACATCTTCAATATAAGCAGACACAACAAAATTCTCAGCGAGGTAATCGGATGTGTTGCGCACGCGTGCATAGATCTTTATCGATTCATTAATAGCCGGATTAGCTTTGCTGAATGAGATATCGTTGGCATAAATGCCGACATCAAGCAGATCGTTTGATACCAATGGTCGCGCAATAAAAGGCGTTTGTGTTGTACATCCATCTGCAGTACGAGCAACGATGCGTGATCGCCATGAAATCGCATCAGATAAATTGGTAATCGCAACCCGATACTCCTTTCCATCGGTAACATCCGTATCAGCAGGATCAACCTCAGCCATTACCCGAATGATATCCAACGGATCAGTGGGCACACCATTGCCGTTGGCATCCAGTTCAACACGTGGGAAACCAGATGCGGGAAGGTTTCCGCTTGCATCGGTGTAGATCATTCTGAAATCAAACGGAGCATTACTGGCACCTTGCAGCGGTGAAACGAACGATGTGGTATACCCGGCATCATTGGTAAAACTGATCTCTGGAATTTCCCGCACGGTTACGGTTACGGATTTCGTTTCCTGACAACCATTTGCATTTGAAATCAATACCGTGTAGGTAGTTGTAGCCGTTGGTGTAACGTTGATGCTGGCGGTGGTTGCTCCGGTGCTCCATTGGTATCCTGTTCCACCGGTTGCTGTTAAGGTTGCCGTTTCAGTTCTGCAAATGGTCAGATCATTCGAAAGGGTGGTTACCAGATCAGGGAAGTGTGTAAATGTTAAATTCACTTCATCGTTTGCCGTATTCTGATCGCCCGCAAGAATAATATAAGCCCGTATGGAGTATTCTTGCTTGGCAGAAAGATTTTCTTTCTGGGTGAAGGTAAACTCGTATTTGCCACCCGGAGGAATTGTAACCGCACCTGGAACACTTTCAATAACTGCGGCTGCAGGAAGAAGCTGGTAGGCGACCTGAAATCCGGAAATGGAGGATGAGCCCAGGTTGGTGATTTCGATGCGGACATCTTCGGTTGCGGTAAGTGAACAGGAAGAAGTTGGTGTTATGATACGACTCACTGTTCCATCGGTAGAAAATGCTGCCGTGAATTGCGAGGCACCTATGCTAACCGGTAGTGTACGTGTAACCCCATTGATGTCTGTCGGCACAATGGCTGTGAGGTCAAGTCCTGCGCCCGCAAGGGAAGAGGCGAGTGCATCAAGATCGCTTTCAGATTGATATTGTGGATCAACAGCAAGCGAGTTGGCATCTTGTCCGCTCAGCGATTGCCAGTTGGTAAGGTTGGCTGCGTTTACACTATTCCATGTTCCTAAAACAGCACCTGAGTTGAAGTAGTTGTTATGGTTAATTTGTGCGATGGCCACAGGGTCGTTGATGTTGATAGCCCTTCCGCCTGCGGCCTTTATAATATTGTTGACGATGTTGATGTTTTGCCCTGCACTTGAAACATAGTAAAAGGCTGTTCCGGCTCCGGTAGCATTGATGTTATTGTGATAGAAATTCACATTGCGTAGGTACGAAAGGTCGACCGTTGCAAAGGATGCACCATTATTGGTCTGGAAGAAATTATTGGCCACCAATGCCGGGCTGCCTGCTGAAGCCAACGCTGCACTAATTAGCAGCGCGCTGCCATTTCCACCTGTAACACGGTTGGCGGTAATCTGAAATGCTCCTTCTGCCGACCTGATTTCAATAGCTCAGAAATTATTAGCCGATGGATTATTCAACACCTGATTTTGAGCGAGTATAAAACCGGTTTGGTTACTCAAATCAATACCTTGATAATATGCTTTGTCTACTGTGTTGCCGGTTATAAGTGTTCCGGTTGCTTTTGCACTGGGCCCATTGAAAAGAATGCCATACGATCCGTTTCGAATAGTGTTATTTATAAGATGAAGGTTTTGGGCTTGTACCGGTGAAATAGTAAACCCGGCATGAAATGCTGCAGTAGATGTGGTGACTGTGCTTTCAACGCTGTTTCCTTCAAAGCGTATGTCAAGTACCCGGTTAATGATGTCAACAGCCCGCGCGTAATCGACACCTTCGGCTTTGATGGTCAGGTTTCTGAACCGGTGGTGATCAGCATTACTCAGCCTGATGGTAAAATTTGATCCGCTGGTGTTGGCTGCAAACCGGATGACCGCATCCTGCGGTTGTCCGCTTGCTGATTCGAATGTTACGGTATTCGTTCCTGATGAGCCTGACACCGCCAGAAAGGTTAGTTGCTCATTGAATTCTCCGGTTACTTTAAATACCACCGGACCACTGATGCCAAAGTTTTTCAATGCATCTAATGCACCGACAAACGTTGTAAAGTTTGTTGAGCCACTTCCGGATGCATTGATCGTGTATTCACCGCTTAAGGGAGTTCCGGATGTACCGAATTGGTTGGCGCCTATACTTGGGGTTGACGGACGCGCAACTCCGTCAATATCATCGGGCACCTCCGTGTTAACGTTCTTTCCTGCAGAAGCAAGGGCGCTTACTTGTGTATAGAGCTGTGTATTGGATTGATATTGCGGATCAATCGATAATCCGTTGGCTTCAAAACCTGTGGCCGTACGCCATTCCGCAAGAGTTCCATAGGTGATTGATACATCTCGTGTGATGAATGACCCGGATGTAAACAGGTTGTTGTAGTTGCTCTCAAGAATTGAGTTTACTACCGAGGAAGTCTGAAACTCCACAGCAAAACCCGTGTTGGCTTTAAAGATGTTGTTGGCGATGCGGTTACCGGTGGACTGCCAGCGGTTAAAATGAAATGCTTCTCCAGTTGAGGTATTGTTCACACTGTTGTGGTAGATGTTGGTGTAGTTCAACCCGTACAGGATATACAGCGTTGCGTAATTGGAGTTGGAATGAAAGAAGTTGTTGGCGATGATGGAAGGCTGAGCTTCTAACCCGGAGCAGTACTGCATGCGCACGGCATGACCGGTAGACCCGGTAATGCGGTTACGCAACATCTCCAGGTACCCCGAAGTATTTTGAATGCCCGCTCCGTAGTAATCACTGAATGCTGTAGTGGTAGAAATGGTGTTGTCGTTGAAGATGATGTCCTGCATGTATTCCAGGTATACAGGCCGTGCATACACGTTGGTAATGGTGTTGCCGGTGAACACTGTTCCCGGTGAACGGACAGTACTGTTTCCTATATGAATGATACCATGCGACCCACCGGTAATGGTGTTGTTGATGAAACGTATGTTAGTGGAGATAGACGGCCGTGCCAGAATGGCGGTTCGGTCTTCCGTTACCGAGGTAGTGGCGGGTAGGGTAATCACCAGGTTTTCAAAGGCGAGGTCATCCGCCCGGTTGATCACATGAATGGCCCGGTTGAAGTTGGTACCGGTACCGGGTGTAAAGGTGAGGTTGCGGAAGGTAACAAAGCCGGCATTGGAAAGCTGCGCAATGTAGTTGGTGGCTGCATCCGTTGCAGCGGCAGGGGCGAGTACTACATCAGCCGCATTGCCCGACTGTGCACGGAAAGTAATGGTATTGGCAGCAGACGAACCGGAGATGGAAGGCAACACAAAACGTTCTGCGAACGTCTGGGAGTTGAGCAAAAAGGTTACCGGCCCGGATATACCATTCACCTTCATGGCATCAATAGCCGCGTTGATGGTTTGGTAGTTAAAGGCACCCGTACCAATGGTGTAGGTACCAGACAATGGCGTTAAGGCTGCCGCGCTGAACTGGTTGGCCCCAATACTTGGCGTAGCCGTACGCGCGGTTCCGTCAATGTCGGTAGCCACCACGCTAAGCAGGTTTTTACCCGCAGAAGCGATGCCCGGAGCAGAAGCGTAGAGCGAAGTGTTGGAAGCATACTGCGGATCAAAGATCACCGAGTTGTTTTCAAATCCGGAGGCGATGCGCCATTGTTCGATGCTTCCATAATTAACGGAGACATCGCGCACTAAAAATGATCCGGATGCAAACAGGTTATTATAGTTACTTTCCAATATGGAGTTTGCCGCAGAAGAAGTTTGTAATTCCACTGCATACCCTGAGTTAGACTTGAAAATATTATTGACAATCCGGTTACCGGTGGACTGCCACCGATCAAAATGAAAAGCATTTCCGCTTGATGTGTTGTTTATACTGTTGTGGTAAATGTTGGTGTAGTTCAATCCGTACAGGATGTAGAGGGTAGAATAACTGGAGTTGGAATGAAAGAAGTTGTTGGCGATGATGGAAGGCTGGGCTTCCAGTCCGGAGCAATACTGCATGCGTAACGCATGGCCCACCGATCCGGTAATGCGGTTGCGCAATATCTCCAAATAGCCGCTTGTGTTCTGAATGGCCGTTCCGTAGTAATCACTCCATGCCCCGGTAACGTTGGAGATGGTGTTGTTGTTGAAGATGATGTCCTGCATGTATTCCAAATACACAGGCCTTGCGTACACGTTGGTAATGGTGTTGCCGGTGAACACTGTTCCCGGTGAACGGACAGTACTGTTCCCAACGTGAAGCACGCCATGAGAACCTCCGGTTACTTCATTATTTAAAAACCGGATGTTGGATGATAGCGTTGGTCGCAGAACAATTGCACCCAGGTTCTCAGTAACTGACGTTGTTGTCGGTAAGGTTACCCTTAGCCGCTCAAAAGTAATGGAGTTCAGGTTATTGATGCCGTATATGGCCCGGGCAAATGAGGTTCCGGTAGGTTCAATTCTAAGATCACGAAAGATGATGAAGCTGGCATTGTCTAAACGAACGATGTAATTATCGGTGCTGGTAGGAGCAAAGGTGAGCACCACATCCGCGGCATTCCCCGATTCGGCTTGAAAGGTAATGGTATTGGTAGCCGAAGCGCCTGAAATGGCGCCAATCGTTACCTGCTCATTGAATGTGCCCGTTCGTAACCGTAAAGTTACCGGTCCGTTTACACCCCGCGTGGTAACATCGGCAACGGCCGCAGATAATGTTGGATAAGTGCCGCCAGATCCAACTGTAAAAATTCCGGAGAGCGGTTGTGCATAACCAAATGCACAAGTAAATGTTAATAGAACAACAACGAAAACCTTTTTCAATAAAAGGATTGACGCGATGAGGGTCGGACGCATATGGGGTTTATGAAGATTAATACAAACTGTAGTGGTGCAGAATGTTATACCAAGTTACTTCTAAATTCTGTTCCAAATGATTTACGGGGCGTTATTATTTTCTTGTTTAAGGTTTACCGGATTATATTGATCCTTAATCAATCATACCCTTGTCGGGTAACCGTTTTTTTGTAGTTTGGAAATCATCTTAGCAACGAATGAACAGCCGGACAGAATGTATTGAAAAGCTTACTTCCGGGTCGTTTGATGTCCTGATCATTGGCGGTGGCATTACCGGTGCCGGCATTGCGTTGGATGCCGCCTCCCGCGGATTGAAAACCGCGCTCATCGAAAAGAATGATTTTGCCTGGGGTACGTCAAGCCGCTCAACCAAATTGATACACGGGGGGTTGCGATACCTGAAGCAACTTGAGTTTGGATTGGTAAAGGAGGTAGGAAGCGAACGCGCAATCGTGCATAAACTTGCTCCGCACCTGGTTATTGCCGAGAAGATGCTGCTTCCGTTAAAAGAGGGCAGGGGCTTTGGTACCTTACTCACTTCATTCGGATTAAAACTTTACGATTGGCTGGCCGGAGTAAAGGAAGCGGATCAGCGTAAGATGCTTACGCGACAGCAAACCCTTAAGCATGAACCATTACTGAAAACAGAAGGTATTAAAGGTGGCGGACTATATGCCGAGTACCGAACGGATGATGCACGCCTTACCCTCGAAATTATCAAAACAGCACTGGCGTATCATGCGGTGGCTATAAATTATGTAGAAGCAAACGCGTTTCATTATGTGGATGGGAAAGTATCGGGCGTTGAGGCTACTGATCAGGTAACTAAAAAATCATTCTACATTCAGGCGAACCTGGTGGTAAATGCTACGGGGCCCTGGGTAGATCAGCTTCGGGAAAAGGATAAATCCAAAACAGGGAAAACCCTGCGCCTGACAAAGGGTGTACACATCGTTGTGCCGCGCGAAAAACTTCCGGTTAAACAAGCCATTTATTTTGATGTACCCGATGGCCGAATGATTTTTGCCATTCCCCGTGGACGAACAACATACATCGGCACCACGGACACAGATTATACACACAACATCGATGAGGTTGTAACATCAACTGAAGATGCGGCCTACCTGATTGATGCTGTAAATGATTCCTTTCCCTCCGTTCATCTTTCCATGAACGATATTGAATCAAGCTGGGCAGGGTTGCGCCCGCTTATTCATGAAGATGGAAAATCGGCCTCCGAACTTTCGCGCAAAGATGAAATTTTTGTTGCGCCTTCCGGACTGATTTCAATAGCAGGAGGGAAGCTTACCGGTTACCGCAAAATGGCCGAGCGTGTGGTTGACATGGTAGCTGAACGATACGGGCGTGATGATTTGATTGATTGTTTTACGGATAAGATAAGCCTGAGTGAAAATAATTTCAAGGATGCAGATGCCGTTCATGACTTCAAACAAAAACTGGTTGAGCAACTTTCGCCTTTCGGTTTATCAGGTTATGCCGCGTACCTGGTTGATACGTACGGCCGGCAGGCAGAAGAAGTAATCCGGCAACTCAGTTACATCAACGATGCCGATGCTTCCGCACGATTAGCCCGTGCTGAATTGCAATACTGCGTGAAGCATGAAATGGCGATTTCCATTCGCGACTTTTTCATCAGGCGTACCGGTATGTTGTTTTTTGATATGCCGCGCTTGTTGAAGGTGAAAGATGCTATTCTCGCTGACATGAGCGAGATGATGCATTGGGATGCAAAGCAATTTCAGGCTGAACGAAATAGACTTGAACAAGCCATTCGTGAAGCTAGAATCACCCTTCGACAAGCTCAGGGTGACACTTCACGGCAAGGGTAACAATTTTGGATCACGAAAGAGCCATGTCATGCTGAGCTCAGTCGAAGCATGACGCTGGGGCGCAGGGTGACAATTTCGACTTGTTCTGACTAACAAACAATCCTATATTTCTTCTTTCAATTCTACTCCATGGAAAAATACATCATTGCATTAGATCAAGGTACCACCAGCTCGCGAGCCGTTTTGTTTTCAGCATCAGGCGAGATAAAGGGAATTGCGCAAAAAGAGTTTCGGCAAATTTTTCCCCAGTCCGGTTGGGTGGAGCATGACCCGATGGAGATTCTCAACACGCAACTGGGTGTACTGGAAAGTCTGATTACAGATCATAAACTTGATCCGAATGCAATTCAGGCCATTGGCATCACTAACCAACGCGAAACCACCGTAGTGTGGGATAAATCCACCGGTCAGCCGATATACAATGCTATTGTATGGCAGGACAAGCGCACGGCCTCCATTTGTGAAGAAATGGTTTCGATGGGATTGGGTACGTATGTGCGTGAACAAACCGGTTTGGTTATCGACTCGTATTTCTCCGCTACAAAAATAAAGTGGATGCTCGACAACGTTTCACAGGCAAAAGAGAAGGCAACGCGTGGCGAGTTATTGTTCGGTACGATTGACACCTGGCTTATCTGGAACATGACAAAGGGAAAATCGCATGTTACTGATGTGACCAATGCCTCGCGTACCATGTTGTACAACATTAAATCCTTGCAGTGGGATAAACGCATGTTGCAGGAACTCGACATTCCCGCAGGCATGTTGCCGGAAGTAAAAGAATCGTGTGCCGACTTTGGTGTTTTTACGTACAAAGGCGTTGCCATTCCGATAGCCGGAGTTGCGGGTGATCAGCAAGCCGCCTTGTTCGGGCAGGCGTGTTTTGAACCCGGCATGGCCAAGAACACCTATGGCACCGGTTGCTTTATGCTGATGAATACCGGCAGCAACATTCAGCTTTCAAAGAACGGGTTGATCACCACCATTGCCTGGAGCATGAACGGCAAGGTTGAGTATGCGCTGGAGGGCAGTGTGTTTATTGCCGGTGCAGCTGTACAATGGTTACGCGACAGCCTCGGCATCATTGATGAATCAAAAGACTCGGAATACTTTGCCGCCAAAGCACTCGGCTCAAACGAAGTATATGTAGTGCCTGCCTTTGCGGGATTGGGCGCTCCGCACTGGGACATGTATGCCCGTGGCGCTATCTTTGGCCTCACCCGCGATACGGGCAAAGACCACATTATTAAAGCCACGCTGGAATCATTGGCGTACCAGACCAAAGATGTGCTTACCGCGATGGAAGATGATGCCGGCTTAAGATTAGCACGATTAAAAGTAGATGGAGGGGCCTGCGCCAACAATATCCTCATGCAGTTTCAGGCCGATATTTTGGGCACCGAGGTAGAGCGCCCCGAAGTCATTGAATCCACCGCTATGGGCGCTGCCTTTTTAGCCGGCATACACGTGGGGTTATGGAAGAAGGAAGACATTATCAAGAATCGCAAAATCAACAAATTGTTTACGCCCAACATGGACACCGCCACCCGCAACAATCTATACAGCGGCTGGCAAAAAGCTGTGGAACGAACGAAAGGGTGGGTGGGGTAAGTGAAATACATGCAATGCACAAAAGAAATATCCTCTCCTGCGCTAAGGAAATGAAGATATTTCTTTTGGGTAATGTGTATATTTGGTTGTTGGCCACAATTGCTAAATGACAAGAGAACAACCAATATTATTACGTGACATTAGAGACGCTGTAAATTTCACAGGAGAGAAATGCGACATTCTGAATGAGGACTTAGAAAAAATTGCGAGAATATTCTTGGGATACTTCCTGGATGACGATCAAGAGAAAGTGAGTCAACAAGATTTTAAAAGCCTAAGAGAGAAGTATATCGATCGCTTTAAAATGGAATCCATTCTGCCGACACCGGTGAGTGAAAAAGAATTCTATGACCATATTTGTAAGCATTTTTTATTTATTCAAACCAACAACAATCGACAAAAGCTTTATGACGTTGTCAACAAAATCATATTAGATTTAAGAGAGATAAAACATGATAGAGAACAGTATCAAACCGAATTAAAGAAAATAAAGGGAAAGGAATTCGAAGATGGTGACAATTATGAGGAGAAATTAATAAGTCACTATATTAAAAAGCAAGATAGTGCTGAGAAACAAATAGTTGAATTTATCATTACCTCGCTGCATAGCTACACTAGCAAAAATGGATATGTTTCAATATTTGATGGTATTGGATCAGGAACAGACCTCCGATATTCATACAACTGGGATAAGCGATCCTATAAAAAGGAGCATCTCTCTGAGGTAGTAAACAAGCTTTTGCATGTATCGGTTATTCGGTACTATGAGCTTGAAAAAATATATCGGACAGATAAAAATAAATTCATCAAGGAAGTAGAGAAAGATGTTAAAGTTGAATCAGTAATTGAGAACATTAAGTACAGGGTTAATTCAAATCATTTACTAAATACTAGAAAACCATTGGTTTCAGATTTGCTCAATCTATTCAAAAGGAAAAAATACGAGCTTTTTTGTAATGTATGTCCTCAACTTATCGAAGGTCTTTTGTATGACTACTGCCTTGAGAGTGGTATAAAAGAATCTGCTTTGGTCAATTCCACGTTAGTGGAAAAGATAAATTATTTGAATGACAACTATGATCATAACATTAAGATATCCTACGAATATTTTGCATTCAAATTCCCTATAATTCGCAATAGGATAGCCCACGGAAAAAAAGTCAAGGAAGATTTGTATCTCCTTAGTTGGATATTGCTGATGGATTTAAACTATGTATGTGACTTGTTTAAGAGCGGTCACTTAATAACAAACAAGAAAATTGGGTTAATAGAGAACGCCTTCAAGGATAGTAAACTAAGTAATCTTATTTTATTAAGTTCCGTATTTATCGACCCGCTTCCAGTCTTTTACACTAAAGAAATAAAGAAGTTTGAAAAACTGAAAGACAAAATTAAAACTGATTTAACGAGTGACAATTTTTCCCAATCCGTGACACTCGGAAAGGAGGATGAAAAACAAATCTTAATTGACTGCATAAAGGATCTTAAGAAAGTTGGAATTAATGATCAGGAATGTGCAAAGATTCTAAAATTGATAAAGTGAGATTAGCAACTGTGGCCGACAAAATGTTTGCGCAATGGTGGGGTTCAGTGTAAACTCAAAGTGCTATCTTCGTTCAACGTTTGGTCACGTGGGACAATGAAGCGTTTCAAAGTCCCACCACTGCGCAAACACAAACGTTGGCGCCAATGCTAAAAAAATCGGACTACTAATAGTGACAATGAATAAAACGAAACTTGCGATACTAATTCTAATTTTAACCTCGCAGACATTATTCGGGCAATCGAACTTATGTTTCGACAACGCTACTGGGACATATTGGCCAATAAAAGCAGGGATAAAGATAAAGTACTCTTCTCGTGGAGAATCATACACTTCTTATTTCAACGGAGACAGTTTAAAAGCGGACGACAAATACTATTTAAAAGAAATTGAAGAGTATGCTAATGGAAAAACTAAAACGAGTTACTGGAGAGAGGAAAACGGAGTTGTTTATTTCTATGACGTAGAAAAAAAGGCAGAATCAATTGAACTCATAAATAATCTGACTCCTGGGACAACTTGGGAAAAGTACGACAAGACTTGGAAATACACAATTATTGATACTGTGAGTTCCTTCTCAACACCTTTTTGCGATTTTAAAAACCTATTACAAGTTAAAGCCGAACCTCAAAATGAAATAAAGGACAAAATGTATTCATACTATAACCTATTCTATATGCGAGGAGTTGGAATGGTTGGGATGAACGTAAATGGAGAACCATTTTTATACGCTAAACCCAATAAAGAAATAAATGAAAGAAATTTTATTGCATATGGTTGCGAGAAGCTCTCTTCAAATGATGAACAACAAAAATGTACATATGCTAAAATAGTCGACTTCTTTAGTAAAGAATTTAAAGCTCCAAAAAAGAAAGATTTTAGGACAGGGAGGATTGTTGTTAATGTAATCATTGGCAAAGAAGGAACTGTTGACGAAATTAAAATCCTTGAGACAATTGAGGGTGCTGAAATCCAAGAACAAGAAATCATTAGAGTACTAAAAATGTTACCAAAAATGATTCCAGCACAAGTTGACGATGGACAACCAATTAGGAGTTCGTTCAAGTTTCCAGTAAAATTTTGACACGGGACTAAGCACTGGCGCCAACACCAGGTTTGTGCCAGCTGCGGGTGACGTGTTGGTATAAAGTTTAATTTTCTTAAATTCGTTTTGCCAACGGTGGACAATGACGACTTCGAAAGCCGCAGCCGTCACAAACCCAACACGTTGTGCTTCACTTTTAAAATTAATAAACGATATATTTAGCCCATGGAATCTATTTATCTCTTGCCTATCAGTTTCATTTGTCTAACTCAGTTTGTCTTTGGACAAACTGGTGATGATCAGGAAATCAGAAGATTGGAAAAGTATTGGACAGAATTGCTTGATAATGGAGATACAACCGCATTATTACAACTATGGTCGAAGAACTATGTTGTAAACAATCCCAATGGAGAAATTGTCACCCCGGAAAAGATTATTGCGCTTATGAAAAGTGGACATAAGTTCCCTAAGGTTCAAAGAATTATTGAAAAGATCACGTTCAATCAAAACATTGCTATTGTAATGGGTAAAGAGTTACAACAACCTGCTAATATGACAACTAACAAAGAAGAATGGATACCCAGAAGGTTTACTAATGTGTGGATTAAGTCTGAAAATGGCTGGCAATTAACGGCTAGACAGTCATCGGAAATTATAAGAAAATAATGAATGGGATGGGGATGAAGTGAAGGAAAGCGAACGCACAACAGCCGGTTTACTACGGATTGGATTTGCTAAAATTTTATGAAGCGACTGATTCTTCTAATTGTTTTTTATTCTCTACTAATTAAAGGTTACTCGCAAACATTCAAAACTGTTGGAGTAAATGCTGGTGTAACTGTTTCGAGGCTTGAATGGGAGTTGAGGCAAAATTCCGGATTCCCGGTTGAAGCATTGAAGACGAAATGGACCGCTGGTTATTTCGTGCAAATAAACACGAACCTGATCGACAAGCGCGTGTGGGCTTTTAATACTTCTTTGGGAGTTGTTCAGAAAAATGGAAATTACATAGATGAATATTATGCAGGTAATCAGTCAGAAGAGCCCCATAAATTAACTTATGTATCGTTCACGAATTTACTTAAGGGTAAAATAGGAGTGAGCGAAGTGTCGTTTTTCACCGGCCACCTGGGGCCAAGAGTAGACTATCTCATAGCACATTCGGACAACATTACGCGGTTTGCTCCATATGGCGGTAATTATTTTTACTATGCAGATGATGACCTTCGAAGGGTTAACATTGGCCTTAACTCAGGCATCGGCTTTCAGGTTGAAATGAAAAACAAGCTGTTGGGAATAGAGGTCTCTAAAAACATCAACTTTAATAAGATCTATCATGCAACAGGCCCGAGGTTGGACGGTAATGGGGATGAGGGCTTTTTTCTTACATTGAATGACAATACATTCATCATAAACCTGTTGCTTTCCTGGCGTTTATAAAAGCACAACCTTTTAAAGCGGCAAAATAGCCTGTTTGATCAGGTTTTCTTTAGGTTGCCCGCGAGTGAGAGGTTTGGTGCAAAACCTAATTTCTTAACTTAGTGAAGCATAGGCCCGGATGTACACAGAAGCACGGGCGTTAACGGATGAGATTCATAGTGATAAAATATGGCTTGATTGCAGGGGGTATTCTTGCCTTTGTCATGATCGTTACGCTCCCTTTTACGCGTGAATGGATGCAGCAAGGCTATCTGGAAATGGTGACTATCTCCACATTCGTGGTTGGCCTGTCAACAATATTTTTTGGCATGCGTGCCTATCATCAGACGCTGGCGAAGGTTTCGTTTGGCAAAAGTCTGCTTATTGGAATTCTGATTACGCTGATAGCAGGCATGATCAACGCGCTGGCCTGGGAAGTATGCTACCAGACAGCCTTTCAGGATTTTCCTGAGCAGTTTGTGGAGCGCAACATACATCGGCTAAAAGAAGCTGGTAAAACGGATGCGGAGATCGAGGTTGAAATTGTTGCGGTGAAAGAGATGATGAACGCGTACAATGGGAATATTCTGTTAAGACTGTTTCTTTCATTTACAGAGATTATCCCATTGGGCATAGTGATCAGTTTAGCTTCTGCCATGGTATTCCGTTTACGTCAAAAGTGATGTCAAAACCAAAACCTGGTTTTGGCTCTACGTCAGTGTCACCGTTAGGAGACACTGGTGTTTCAAAACTCAAATTTTAAAATTGGCCAGCGCTGCCTGAATCAATCTATGATAACCCTCGCGTAAGCCATCCTCTTTTACTTGCAGTAGCAATGGCATAGGGTGTTATCCAGAATAAGCCAAAGGTATAAAAGATGCTATAGGTATATGCCCATAGCGATTCATATCCGTTGTACCGTTTTGCATAGAATAATACCGGAATGCTTGATAGAATCAATATGCTGAAAAGCGTTGAACTGAAGAGCAGAACCGGATGGGCCAGAACAAACAAAATCATCAGAATAGTAAATGGATAGGCTGTAATGATTCTCATCCATTGATTGGCAAACATAAGCCTGATACCGACTTTCGATTCTTTCCTGAAATTTTTGAATGCAAAGCGAGCCATCTCAATATTTTCACGCACGTTGCTGCGTTCCCACCGGATAAACATTTTGTACAACCCGTTATAATTTTCCGGAACGTTGGTCAGTACATATGCATTTTGCTGAAATAGAACTTGGTATCCTTGCTTTAAAATCATGTTCGTCATCGCGCGGTCTTCACCAATGTCAGACGGTTGCCCCATAAACGTTTGGTTGATCCATTCGGGCAGACACTTCATTACTGCATGCCTGCGGTAGGCCGCCAATGCCCCGGGTGTACAGAGTACTGACCCCAACATGCTTTGAGCGGCACGTATAAATTCAAAACTAAATACGAAACTCACATTCAGCATTTTGGGAATAATGCCATTTTTATGATTCAGTACATGCACGTTTCCGGCAACTGCACCACAGGTTTTGTTGATTACAAAGGGGCTGGTCATGTTGCGTAGCGTGTCGGGCTTAACAATTGAATCACTGTCAACGGTCACAAAAATTTCTCCGGTGCCGAGGTGAAACCCACGGTACAGTGCGTGCCGTTTGCCCTTGTTCTCGGGCTGCTGGTATATAGCCAAGCGGTCGCCCAATGCTTTCTTTGCTTGTTGCATCCATTGCCAGGTGTCATCCTTACTTCCATCATCAATGGCAATCAGTTGCAGTTTTTCAGCAGGGTAGTGGCTGTTAGCCAAGCTCAGCAAGGTGCTCCATACTTGTTTACCTTCATTGTAGGCGGGAACAATAACCGTACAAGTTGGCAGTAACTCATCCGATACGGATTGAATAGGCTTGTATTTCAAGTAGAGGTAGACAGTATATAGAAAGAACGCTCCTCGCAACACAAGCAGTGTAAGGGTAATGAAAACGAATGCAAATCCCCATGTAGAATTCATTCTATCTGTATGGAGCTGATGGAAATGCGGCTGCAATTCATAAACCAGAAAAGCGCCACCAACCAACATCAGGAGTGTACTGATCAACACCAAAAAATCGAGCGGGTTTATCGTAGCCTTTGCGATGCCGTTGAAAATTCTGGCTAGAAAATCAGGGGTATGATTGGCATCAGCTGATTTAGCAGCCCTTACTTCACTTTTTAATTTTACAGTACGTGTCAGTTCCATAGTCAGCAGGTTAAATAATTCACTCATCGGTTAATGGTGTTACCGCAGTCAAGCCAGGCGGTTGAACACGCAATAACAACCGTTGAATGACAAGCCACATGCCAACGAGGAAATGGCCAAAAAATGGGATTTGGGTGGAATGGATTTAGGCGCTGTGTAGAATCTCTCTACACATTGCGGTATAACTATCCACACGTATTTGGAGACTTGCGTGGCAGCAGTTCATAGTTGTTACATCCCCTCGCAAGTGACCTTTTAACGGGTAAAAGGGAGGTAGTTTGATTTTGTTGATGTGAATCTGTTATTTTATAAATAAGCACCTAACCATTACCCCAATGAAATTTAAGGATTACCTGAAGGAATTGAGCCTGGTTATACTCGGGGTATTAATTGCGTTGTTGATTGAAAATTACCGGGAGCACCTCCGGGATAAGAGCACGGTGCGATCCTACCTCGGTATTGTAGAGGAAGATTTGAACTTCGATGTAATCAACCTGACCGATCAGTTAAAGAAGGATTCGGCCTACGCTAAAAAACTGAAGCGACTAAGCGATGTATTAACCACCAATGCAGACCTGATACACCTGAAGTATGGCCTTTCCAGTTGGACAAAACAGGATAGTGTGCCTTACATTAAGCTAAGCACCTGGGATAGCCTCAACTACTACACGTTAAACATGTATTCCAATACCGAGTACACCACCCGAAAGATAGGCTTCTCTACTTTGGTAAATTCAAATTTGGGGCACCTGCTTGATGAGAACCTGCTGAAAAAGATTACCATATACTACACCACCGATTCAGATCACCTTGATTTTGTGGTAGGCATTGATGATAAGTGCCAGTGGAATGCCATACCGTTTCTGAACCAGTATCAGGGTATATTTCATAAAGTCATTTTATCGGATGAATTCAATGCCACCTTGTTGAAAAATGAAGTCAGTGGAAGGTACAGCACAACCTTAAATGAGATGCGTTCAAAACAGCTGATCATTGATAAGGCGCAGGCTTTGTTGAACGTGATTAAGACTAATTGAAGATCACTCTTCTTTTTTCGCCCAAGAAGATTGTTCACTTTCCCAATTGTTCCAATAGCGTTGTAGTATACGCAGGTCTGCTTCAATACAAGGGTATTGTTCTATGAGTTTCGGATGATGCAGTTTCCCCTGCACCAATTCAGTAGGGCGGATGCCTCCGGTCCATTCAAAATGGCCGGGGTCGTACAGGTAACGCCAACGGCCGCCCCACCGCATGCCCAGTTGTTCACCAATGATGCCGATCTTTCGCCATAAGGCTTTATTTTCCCATTCAGGCTCTCCGTTTACCAGTGGTACTACGTCCACTGCAAGTCCGTATTGATGCTTTGATCGGCCTGCGCCTTTGCGTGTATACGCTTTTCCCATGCCTTTGTACTCGGCCTGCTTGGAATGGGTGCGATACGTTTCAACTACGGTGAGCTCAATTCCTTTTTGCCTGCATAGTGCTATAAGCTGCATCACTTTATCACGGAACACGGGGTGTAGTGCGTGCACATCAGCAATCATTGGCAGATTTCCACGATCTCTTCCGAAAGAAAAGTTTTCAACAACACTCCAGTTTTTCCATCCATTCACAGAATCTTCCAACCAAAGCAGGTAAGCCTCTGCTTTTAGCTTGGCGAGATGCTCCTGCGCAAGGCGCACAGAATCACGATACGCCAGCTCGCGCATTCGCTTTTCGGTTTCAATTTGTTTAATGATTTCCACTTCGGGCCGGCAATCGTACGATTCAAATAAGGTCGATTGCGCCTTAAGCGAGGTGAGGGTGATCAGGCTAAAAAGTACTGAACCAATGAAAAAACGCATTACTGCCATTGATATTAGACCTCAAAAGTACTAAAAAAACTGAATTCAGCACGAAACAGAAATCGCGGCATACGGCCGCGATTTCTTAGTCAAATGATCTGTTAGATAAAGCTTACGAATCTTCCTTATTCAACTCAGCAAGCAATTCCTGGTACTTTGCTTTTGTGTCGGCATTTTCAGCTATGGCTTTCTTTACCTTGTTAAACACAGCGGCCCCTACATATTCAGATGCCAGGGTTTTAAAGGTTTCCTGAATTTTTGCGGTGCCATCATCCTTGAATTTCAAAATCTCACGGATAGCCTCAACTTCCTCCGGCTTTGCTTCGGCCTCTGCCAGCTTTGCTTCATCACCAATTATCTTCGACAATTCGTTGTAGCGGGCTGCCGATACTTTTTCATTGTTTTTGACCATTTCAGAAATGGCATTAATCAGGTCCTCTTTCATGTTGTCGATGGAGTCCATAACAACGGCATACTTCTTCAACTCTTCATCGGTAACATCTTGCGCGAAAACGCCCTGAACACTCACCATCAGGAAAAACGCCAAACTTAACATCTTGAGCTTCATAGGTTATTGGTTTTGTTCAAAATACACTATTTACAAGCTTGCAGTTTAACAGGATATGCCGAAGAATACAAGAAATAATTGCCCGAATTTGCTACCCGGATAAGTCCACTTTTTTATTCATGCAATCGATTGAACGATTTCATTTTGCCATATTCAATCAGTAATTTTGGCGCCTTATTCAACAGCAATTATGACGGACGAATTACTTGTAAACGGTACCTATGCCGTAAAACATACTGAGGCAAAGGAATGGATAAAGCAGCTTGCCGACCTGTGCAAGCCCGATCAGATCAGGTGGTGTGATGGTTCAAAAGCAGAATACGATGAACTTTGTGAGCAATTGGTAAATAAGGGAACGTTTATCAGGCTAAACCCGGAAAAACGCCCGAACAGTTTTGCTTGTTTTTCTGATCCAAGTGATGTGGCGCGTGTGGAAGATCGCACGTACATCTGTAGTCGGAAAAAGGAAAATGCAGGCCCAACCAATAATTGGGTTGATCCCAAAGTAATGAAGCAAACCCTGCAACCCTTGCTGGAAGGTTGTATGCAAGGCCGCACCATGTACGTGATTCCGTTCAGCATGGGGCCTATCGGTTCTGATATTTCGCAAATCGGTATTGAAATAACCGACTCTGAATATGTGGTGGTAAACATGCACCTGATGACACGCGTGAGCTCAAAGGTGATGGATTTGTTGGGAGAAGATGGCGAATACGTGAAATGCCTGCATACAGTTGGCGCACCATTGAAGCCCGGCCAGGAAGATGCCAAATGGCCAACCAATCCAACTACAAAATACATCGTACATTTTCCGGAAGAGCGTTCAATCGTTTCTTACGGATCGGGATATGGCGGAAACGCCCTGTTGGGTAAGAAGTGTTTTGCCCTTCGCATTGCCTCCGTAATGGCCAATGATGAGAACTGGCTGGCCGAGCACATGTTGCTTGTAGGAGTTCAGAGTCCGGATGGACAGAAGGATTACGTAGCTGCAGCCTTTCCGAGTGCCTGCGGTAAAACCAACTTCGCCATGCTAATTCCACCCAAGGAATTTGAAGGCTGGAAAGTAACCACTGTCGGTGATGACATTGCGTGGATAAAGCCGGGCAAAGACGGCAAGCTTTACGCGATTAACCCCGAAGCCGGATATTTCGGGGTAGCTCCGGGTACCAATCAAAAGACCAACCCGAATGCGATGGCCACCATTTCGAGCAATACCATTTTTACCAATGTGGCCATTACCGAAGATGGTGACGTGTGGTGGGAGGGTATGACCAAGGAGCCACCAAAGAACTTAATCGACTGGCGCGGACAAAAATGGGATCCGTCAGCCGGAAAACCAGCCGCCCACCCGAATAGCCGTTTTACAGTTTCAGCGAAACAAAATCCAGCCATTGACCCCGAATGGGAAAACCCGAAAGGTGTTCCGGTAAGTGCGTTTGTATTTGGCGGAAGAAGAAGCACCACCATTCCATTGGTCTATCAATCAGCCAACTGGGCATTTGGTGTTTACCTGGCTGCCACGATGGGCTCAGAAACAACTGCAGCTGCGTTTGGTGAAGTAGGCAAAGTAAGACGCGATCCGTTTGCCATGTTGCCATTCTGCGGTTATCACATGGGCGATTACTTCAATCACTGGTTACAATTTGGTCGTGGACTGCCTGCACCGCCACGCATTTATGGCGTGAATTGGTTCCGCAAAGATGCCAACGGCAATTTCATTTGGCCGGGCTTTGGCGATAACATGCGCGTGTTGAAATGGGTTGTATTAAAAAGCAGGGGAGATGTGAATGCAGTTGAAAGTCCGATAGGCTGGATGCCTACGTATGATGATATGGATTGGACCGGCCTTGATTTTACACCGGAACAATTTGAGAGCATCATGTCCATTGATCGTGAGGAATGGAAGGCAGAATTGCTTCAACATGCAGAATTATTTGAGCGCATGTATGATAAGTTGCCAAAAGAGTTTATCTTCATGAGAGAATTGTTGCTCTCCAACCTGTGGCGATCACCGGAGCGTTGGAAACTGGAGCCCGAACGTTTTTAAATCGAACACCTAAACCTAACCTAGATAGAAAGCCCCTTAGCGATGAGGGGCTTTCGCTTTTAAGCTGGCTTCCAAGTAACTTAGCGCACTTGGCGCCTTTGCGTGAAAATTATTCAAAAAACGGCTTCCACTTTTCCTCCGGTGAAGGCTTGGTAAGCAAGCTCACAACAATCAACATCACCAGTGATGCAATCAGCGAGGGAATGGCAATGTAATCGGTATCGACAGGGAAGAGCCAGAAAGAAACGTTACTTACCTCAAGTAATTTGTTTATAACCGGAACAGTCATGCCTGCCATAATAGAAGCAACACCTCCGGCTGGCGTTACCCGCTTCCAGAAAAAGCTGGCAATAAGCACAGGTGCAAGCGATGCCCCGATCATCGTGTAGGATATGAACGCCATCTCCAACACCGTTTCAAATTGTGTAACCATGGCAAACGCCACCAGACCGAGTATCACAATGCTTACCTGTTGAATGCGAATCAATTTTTTTGAATCTGTAGTCGACTTGAAAAAATATGGTTTTAAAATGTCGTTGGATAGATTGGTAGACGTTACCATTAAAAATGTATTTCCCGTTGAAAGAATAATGGCCGTACCGGCAGCAAACAACAATGACCCAATTACAACGGGTATCTGTTCAAAACCTATTCTCAAAATTATTTCTTCCGACATTGCCCGGTTAATCGAACCATCGGCCATAAAGAATCGTGGATCGTTTGAATAAATGGCATAACCAACAACGGCAATCGTGCACATTAACACTTCAATGATAACCACCCCAACCAGCATGCCCACAACAGCCTTTTTTGCTGATGAAGAATCTTTTGCAGATGCAAATTTCTGATACATACTGCTTTCACTCATCAGCAGTAAGAATGTGGGCAGAATAATCCCCAATACCCAAACGGCATCATGCCCTTCAAACAACGAGAGGTATTCCGGGCTTTTGCTTTCAATGGTTTGAACCACTTCACCCCAACCACCGTGTGCGGCTACGGCAAACGGCAAGGTTAAGGCCATCGCAACAATCATAATAGTGCCGTTAAAGATATCAATCGACACAATGGAAATCATTCCGGCAAGTGCGGTGAATGCAATAATAATGATGCAGGTAATGAACGTACCCGTTTGCAAATCGATAGCACCTTCTGAAAGAATGGAAATAAATCGTCCGCCTCCTTTAAATTGATAGCCTGCAATTACCAGGTACGCAACAATAATGGTAACGGTGCCCAATATCCGGGCGGCTCGGTTGTAGCGTTGCTCCAATAAATCGGTTAACGTGATTTTGGAAATTTTCCGAACACGCTCGGCTATGAAATAGATTGCGATAATACCGATCCATGCGCCAGCCGAAAACCACAGTTCACTAAAGCCAGAACGAAAACTCAACCCGGCTGTTCCGAACAAGCTTCCTGAACCGATCCACGTACAAACCAACGTGCCCACCAGCAGGTAAACCGGTACTCCACGACCGGCCACCATAAAATCTTCTTCACTCTTAACAGTCCTGCTTTTGTAGATGATGATCCCAATCAAAATAACGATATAGGTAATGCTGACGATGGAGTAAATCATGCCGCTAATTATGTGATGGTTGAGCGCTAAAAGTAAAGAAAATTTGATAGTTTACTGCCTGATTTATGACCAACACCTAACCTCATGGAAGATAAAAAAGCATTTAAGCCTTACATTTCGCCCAGCGATTTTATACCCGAGTTTACAATCAAGGCGGTATTGTTGGGTTCCATTTTCGGAATCATTTTCGGAGCAGCCACCGTTTACCTTGGCCTTAAAGTTGGCCTTACTGTAAGTGCCTCCATACCCATTGCCGTATTGGCAATTTCTATTTTCAAAAAGCTGGGTAAGGCAACCATCTTGGAAAACAACATGGTGCAGACCATCGGATCAGCCGGGGAGTCGGTAGCGGCCGGTGTGGTGTTTACTGTTCCGGCATTGTTGTTTCTGGCGGGTGGCGAAGCCTACTTTCAATACTTCCAGATTTTTGTGCTGGCCCTCGTGGGTGGTGTGCTGGGTGTGTTGTTTATGGTGCCGTTGCGCAGGGCATTGATTGTAAAAGAGCATGGCAACCTTCCGTATCCGGAAGGTACCGCTTGCGCGGATGTGCTCGTAGCAGGAGAGAAGGGTGGGGCACTTGCCCGAAATGTGTTTTATGGATTAGGTATTGCCTTCCTGTATAAAGGCTTCATGTCTATTTTGGGTTTGTGGAAAGATGTTCCGCAATATGTATTCGGAAGATCATCGGCTTTGCCAAATGGTACAATGAATGCAGAAATTACACCAGAGCTCCTTGGCGTAGGCTACATCATCGGGCCGCGCATTGCCGGCATTATGGTGGCTGGTGGTGTTCTTTCCTGGTTGGTATTGATTCCGTTAATCACCCTGCTGGGCGATAACCTGACTGCACCAATGGCACCTGAAACTTCCATGCTGATTTCGGAAATGTCGCCATCACAAATATGGAGTAAGTACATCCGATATATAGGAGCCGGTGCCGTTACGTTTGGCGGTATCATTACGCTTATCAAAACATTGCCAACCATTGTAACTGCGTTTAAAGATTCGTTTAAAGACCTGCGTTCACGTAACGCACAAACCGCTGCTACACAGGTGCGTACGGAAAAGGATGTGCCGTTAATTTTTGTAGTAGTAGGTTCCATTGCGCTTGTATTCCTGATGGCCATTCTTCCGAATGTTCCGACTAATTTCCTTTCCGCCATCATGATTGTGGTGTTCGGATTTTTCTTTGTTACCGTAGCCTCACGCATTGTGGGTTTGATTGGTTCGTCCTCAAGTCCGGTATCAGGTATGACCATTGCTACGTTGATGGCCACCTCGTTGATTTTTATTGGTATTGGCTGGACGGGCGATTTCTATCAACCGATAGCGTTGGTTGTAGGTTCAATTGTGTGTATCGCAGCGGCTAACGCAGGCGCAACCTCACAGGATTTAAAAACCGGATTTTTAGTGGGTGCAACCCCGATGAAACAGCAAATAGGTTTATTGATTGGTGTGCTCGTTTCTACGGTGGCCATAGGCTTTACCTTGTTACTGCTTCATGATACGTTGGGTATTGGCATTGTTACAGAAGAACACCCCAATCCGCTTCCTGCGCCTCAAGCCATGCTGATGTCGACCGTAATTAAAGGTTTACTCAGCCAGAATTTGCCGTGGGGATTGGTACTGGCCGGTATGGGCCTTTCAGCCGTTGTGGAGTTGTGTGGTGTAAGTTCGCTGGCTTTTGCGGTTGGCGCCTATTTACCTTTATCGACTACTTCGCCCATTTTTGTTGGCGGATTAATCAAAACCCTTGCGGATAAAGTTGCCAATCGGAAAGGTGAGGAGTCGGAAGTAAGTTCAGGCGCGTTGTTCAGTTCAGGTTTGATTGCCGGTGGAGCACTTACCGGAATTCTCGTGGCGGTATTGCTCGGAACCAGTGTGAATACTTCCGAGGGCTCCAAATCAGTGATCGGGGCTATTCACGATTCTGTTCACAGTGTGATTCCGGAGGGAGGCGACTTAATATCCATTATTATGTTTGCTGTTCTTGGCTTCATTGTGTTCAGCTTTGCCAAGAAGAAAATAAACGCTTAAACGTAGCCAACACTAACTCCCCTCCTGATAAGGAGGGGCCGGGGGTGGTTGTCTAAGATGCTAAGCATATCTTGTTGAGCTTGGTAAAAAAGAAAATCAGCACTTAGCTTCAAAGATTAAACTACTTTAATTCCCCTCCTGATAAGGAGGGGCCAGGGCAGGGGTGGTTAGTTCTACCATCGATATATTAGTTGGATGGATTAAACTGCCTCAAGCCAACTCTTGAAAAGGAATGGCCGGGGGTGGTTAATTTGAAATATCAATAATTTCTTTCAGGGCATTCAAAGCCTTTGTTTCTGATTCATCCACCTTGCCATCGGCATTGATGATGTCATACATATCGGTGAACACCTTGTATTTCACTGGAAATTTTACGGAAGAAAAATGACTGAAGGTATCGCGGAATAAGGTCTTCAGTTGTTTTTTGTCGAAGTCATCGTACAGGTGCAGTGCTTCGTTAAACTTTTTATTAAAATCTTCACTGGAAGGATAAAGCTTCTTCATTTTTTCCAGGATCACCTGCTTTTCTTCTTCCTGAAATTCACCATCGGCATGCGCCATGTAGATGTACAGAAACAGTACGAAGTCCTGAAAGTTTTTATGAATCACCATGGGGGAAAACATGTTAACTGCCACAAGTTACATCAGGCACGCTTAAACCCCAAATGAGCATGCCAACAAAAAAGCCCCATCGTTTCCGACAGGGCTTTCTCGTTACCTATTAAGATGGGAATTACATCATGCCGCCCATGCCGCCTCCGTGAGGCATAGCAGGCTCAGCTTTTTCTTCCGGAATTTCAGAAACAACCGCTTCAGTTGTAAGCAACAAGCCTGCAATAGAAGCCGCGTTTTCAAGCGCCAAACGAGCAACTTTGGTAGGGTCAATAATACCCGCTTCAAAGAAGTTGTCGAACTTGTTGGTGCGTGCGTTGTATCCAAAGTCCTTCTTGCCTTCACGAACCTTGTTCACGATTACAGAGCCTTCCTGACCAGCATTTTCAGCGATGGTGCGGAGCGGAGACTCCAACGCAAGACGGATAATGTTTACACCGGTTGATTGGTCTTCATTTTCAGTCTGAATATCCTTCAGGGCCTCAATGGCACGAACGTAAGCCACACCACCACCGGGAATTACACCTTCCTGAACAGCAGCACGGGTTGCGTGCAATGCATCATCAACGCGGTCTTTCTTCTCTTTCATTTCAACTTCGGTAGCGGCACCCACGTACAGAATGGCTACACCACCTGAAAGTTTAGCCAAACGCTCCTGAAGTTTTTCTTTATCGTAGTCAGATGTGGTAGTCTCAATCTGCGCTTTAATCTGGCTAACACGACCAGTGATGTCAGCTTTCTTACCAGCACCATTAACGATGGTTGTGTTGTCTTTGTCGATGCTTACTTTCTCTGCACGACCCAACATATCCAGTGTAGCGTTCTCCAGTTTGAAACCAAGCTCTTCGGTAATCACTTTACCGCCAGTCAGGATAGCGATATCCTCCAGCATAGCTTTTCTTCTGTCGCCAAAGCCAGGCGCTTTAACAGCCGCTACGCGCAGTGCGCCACGAATCTTGTTCACTACCAAAGTAGCCAATGCTTCGCCTTCAACTTCTTCGGCAATGATCAACAAAGGCTTTCCGGTTTGTGCAGACTGCTCCAGGATAGGAAGCAATTCCTTCATGCTGCTGATCTTCTTGTCGTAGATCAGGATGTAAGGGTTGTCCAGATCAGCTTCCATTTTCTCCGTGTTGGTTACGAAGTAAGGAGAGAGGTAGCCGCGGTCGAACTGCATACCTTCTACAGTTTTCACTTCGGTTTCTGTTCCTTTTGCTTCTTCTACAGTGATCACACCATCTTTACCAACTTTATCCATCGCATCGGCAATCATCTTACCAATGGTTTCATCGCTGTTGGCAGAGATTGTTGCTACCTGTTCGATTTCGCTTGAGTCTTTAATTTTTTTGGATTGCTTGCGCAGGTGTTCAACAACGGCAACAACGGCCTTGTCGATACCGCGCTTCAAATCCATCGGGTTTGCACCAGCGGCCACGTTTTTGATACCGTGTCCGAAGATGGATTGTGTTAATACCGTAGCCGTAGTGGTACCATCACCGGCTGCGTCAGCGGTTTTGGAAGCAACTTCCTTCACCAACTGTGCACCCATGTTTTCAATAGCATCTTTCAATTCAATTTCTTTCGCTACTGATACACCGTCTTTGGTTACGGTAGGGGCACCGAATTTCTTATCGAGAATAACGTTACGTCCTTTAGGTCCGAGTGTTACTTTAACGGCATCTGCCAGTTTATCAACACCTCTCTTTAGTCTGTCGCGTGCTGATGTATCAAATGTAATTTCCTTAGCCATAGTTAAATCGAGTTTTAGTTGATTAGATAATTCCGAAAATGTCTGAGTTTCTCATAATAAGGTATTCCTTACCATCAATGTTGATTTCAGTACCAGAATACTTGCCATACAACACGTGGTCGCCAACCTTAACGGTTACAGGCTTGTCTTTCAGGCCTTCGCCTACGGCAATCACTTTTCCTTTTTGGGGCTTTTCTTTGGATGAATCCGGAATGTATAGTCCGGAAGAGGTTTTGGTTTCAGCTTCTGCGGGTTCAACTAATACCCGGTCTTCGTTTGGTTTAAAGTTGATCTTTGCCATATAGGTAATCGATTTTAGAGTTTAACAAATTTGTTACAGATGCGCCTTTAACAGGATTTGTGCCAAGGCTAAAAGTGGTGCGAATAACGTACTTTCAGATAACAAAATGGCAGGTTTTACAAGGTTTTTGCCCCTTTCTGCCGATAAATCCTGACAGGTTTGTCAGGTTGCTCACCGAAGCAGTGTAAATATCCAGCTGAGCCAATTAGCCGTTAGCACATGGAGGGGTTGAAATAAAACCCCCGGAAGTGTAAATTTTAGGTCAAAAAGTAAGGCTATGGAACATTTGTCGAAGGATTGGCTGACCCAGGGATTGGTTGATTTTGAGTATAAAAAGTATGTGTTGCTGGCTTACCTGAAAAAGGTAAAGCGCTCGTTTGAGCGGGTTGAACTCTATCCGCACATGGCCGACCTGGTGTTTCACTACCGAAATCTGTTGGCCATCCGGGATAACAAAACGCTGTTGCGGGAATCCTTTCCCAAGGAGCTTTCATTGGAAGAATTTCATAAGCTGGAACTTAGCTATCGGAAAATGATCGAGGACGATGCCGTGATGAGCGAGTTGGAGTCCATCATTGAATTTTCCATTCCGCAGGTAAAGGATTCGCTTCAGGAGGGGTCGGTTATTTTCGAATACGTTGAATCGCAATGCGAGATTTCACCGATAGGCGTAACCCCGCTTTATGCGAAAGAGGGATACCTGTTTGTGACGCAGCCCCCTGAGCACGAAACGATTTCAAAAACGCCTATGGTAACATATGAAAGCCTGAAACTGGATTTGCTTCGCAAGTACAAGGACTTTCCAAACCCGGCAACGTACCTTATTCTTTCTCGGATGAAATTTCCTTTTTCAGAAACGTTGATGCCCGTTGCCAAGCGTTTATTTGTGAAGCACCTGGCCCACGCGGCATAAAAAAAGCCCCGGAAAATCCGGGGCCATTTTAATATCTCTGAGGCGAAATTTATCTTATTCTTCGCTTTCCGTGCTATCGTCAGTACTTTCTGGCAATGGTAATGTGCTTGCCGGAGCAGCCTGTTCGCTAGCCTTATCGAGAATGTCATTTGAGCCACTGGCAGACGGAGCTACAAAGTTTGTGGTTAACAAAAGCGCCAATACCATAATGGTAATGGTAAAGCCCCATGTTAGCCTTTCCAGTAAATCGCCTGTTTTCTTAACGCCAATAATGTTGCTGGCACCTGAGCCACCAAACTGACTGGAAAGACCGCCACCTTTGGCATTTTGTGCCAGAATAACCACCACAAGCAGAAAACAAACAAACAAAATCAATCCTACAATGAAACCGAACATATGCTATTTTCTTAATTCTTCAATTTGAGCCGCAAAGTAAGCCTTTTTTTGTGGAAACTTCCAAATAAGCTTTTTGAAGACCTCAATGGCTTTATCCTTTTTGCCCTGACGGATGAGTATTTCAGCCAATGTTTCCGACACGATGTGATCGCTGAACTCACCACTTTTCAAGGAAGAGGCTAGATCCTGATTTTCGGAAGGTTTGGATTTGGGCGGTGTTATTAACGGGTTCGATTTGATGAATTGCTCTATGATTTCGATTTGTTCGCGCGTCTTTTCACTTTCAGGCTGAACCTTTTTCCGCGTTGTTTTGATTTCGTTTACCAGTGGCTCCAACTCGGTGGTTTTTTCCTTGCTTTTCTTGATCGGCTTTTCCGCCCAGGCAGGTTCTTCCGGTGATGGGGGAACTTTGTTTAATGCTTTAGCCAGTTGAATAATGCGCTCCTTCTTTGATAGCTTTTTGTCGGACGTTTCAGTTTTCTCCTCCGGTTGCTTTACTTCCTGTTTCTTTTCAGCAGGGGTTTTTTCTTGCTTTTGTATAGGCACTGGTACAGAGCCGTCAAAATACGCTTCAAAGTTATGCTTCAGTTCCTGTAAACGCTCCAGGTCATGAATCACTTCATCAGCATAATCAGTTTCGATTGCTTCAGTAGAAGTTACCTGCAGTTGCTTAACAGCTTTTGTGGTTTGGGTTTCCTTGCTTTCAGGTTGCGCCTGATTTTCTTTTTGTGCCGGAGCAATAACAGTTGATTCTTCAGACATCAGCTGTTTCAAGGCAGCCCGATCGGTAACATAAACAGCCGCTCGTTGCAAGAGCAATTTCTGATCTGAATGCGCATGGTCCTGAGCAGCCCGTGCAGCGAGTGCTTGTAAAACCTGGCTATAGGGATATTGGCTGGTTAATGTATAGAGTGTATTCGCTTCTTCTGTGGAAGTGCCTGAATGATGTTTCAGAATATGGGTGAGTTGATTATCCACAGCAGTAAACTCCGTACTGTTGGTAAAAATAGATAAAAATCACCAATTGGCAATTGAGGCATTGAAGATGTCGAGCGTGATCTGATCGAAAATTTGCCGGATCAGGGAATCTTCAATATCCGATAAATTCAAATCGTTGCTGAAGTCGCGGTAAAACGAAAAGGTCTTGTCTTTAAAACTCATGGTCTCATCAAGCGTATTCACATAGGTTACCCTTATGGTAATGGTGAGACGTGATGATGCGGCTGCATCAATCTGTGTTGGATCACCGCTGGCCCGTGGGGCAATCTGCGAAACAGCATAACTGGTAACAATGCCTTCCAACTGCAGTTCACCATTTTCCTGCACCACACTCAGGTTGGTGTTCTGAATCATGTAGTCTTTCAACTGGTTGGTAAACACCTGGGCCAGGTTAGCCGGACCCAAATCAGTATTGTTATAGAACTCTGCTATTGTGATGGTTTTTGCGTTTGTGCCTGATCCTGTAAAGGAGTAAATACCACACGATGAAAGCCAGGCAGGCAATGCAAGCGCAGCGAAGATGGCGAGCAGTAAGTTGGATTTAATCTTCAAGATCGTACTGTTTAATTTTCCGGTAAAGGGTACGCTCCGAAATGCCCAAATCCCGTGCCGCATATTTGCGTCTGTTGTTATTTTTTTGAAGTGCACGTACAATCAGTTCCTTTTCTTTCTTTTCTATAGAAAGCGAATCTTCCTCCGTCTCATGCGCGATGTCCTGAACTTCCTCATCCGTTTCAACGGCATGCAAACCGGCATTGGCTGATGGAATATTCAATACCACCGGTTCACTGGTGTCTGAATCAATGCCTTCAAACAGGGAAGGATGGTCTTTAATAAGTTGCGAAGCGGTGCCCTGGCGATTAAATAACTCCAGTACAATCTTTTTCAGATCCAGCACATCTTTCTTCATATCGAACAACACCTTGTATAGGATGTCGCGTTCCGAAAATGAATCGGCATTAGGTGAGGATGTACGATACAGTGCAGGTAAACTGCTTTCTTGCGGTATGTAGTGCAGCAATTTTTCCGAGGTGATTTCCTTGTCATCGGTAGACAGCACAGAGATTTGCTCAACCAAATTTTTTAGCTGCCTGATGTTGCCTGGAAAACGATATTTCAACAAGGCTTCACGCGCATCATCGGTAAGCGATATGGGTTTTACCTTGTATTTCTCTGCAAAATCTGATGCAAATTTTCTGAACAGCAAATCAATGTCTTTGCCTCGTTCCCGCAAAGGCGGAACGTAAATCGGTACTGTACTTAAGCGATAGTATAAATCCTCACGAAACTTGCCTTCCTCAACCTTTTGCATCAGGTTGATATTGGTGGCGGCTACCACGCGTACATCAGTCTTCTGAACTTTTGATGAGCCAACTTTAATAAATTCTCCGTTTTCCAACACGCGCAGTAAGCGGGCCTGTGTACCTAAAGGCATTTCACCAATTTCATCCAGAAAAATAGAACCACCGTTTGTTACTTCAAAGTAACCCTTGCGTGCCTCATGTGCTCCGGTGAATGATCCTTTTTCATGTCCAAACAATTCTGAATCAATGGTTCCTTCCGGGATTGATCCACAGTTGATAGCAATGAACTGCCCGTGTTTGCGCGCACTCAGGTGATGAATGATTTTTGAAAACGATTCTTTACCACTACCACTCTCACCGGTTATCAATACCGACATATCGGTAGGGGCAACCTGCATGGCTACGCGCACGGCATTGTTCAATAAAGGCGAATTGCCAATAATGCCAAACCGTTGTTTAACACCTTGTATATCTGCTTCTGAAAAACTCATGATCCTTGAACTGCTTTTCCGATCAGTGTGGCTGCTGTGCAGTCCTCCACCAACACGTTAACGTATTGTCCTTTTTGAAAATTCTCTTTTGGAAAAACAACAACTTTATTGGCCGTGTTTCGACCCTGCAAATGTTCGGTTGATTTCTTTGAGACTCCTTCAATCAATACCTTATGAACTTTGCCTACATCGCTACGGTTGCGAATTGCAGAATGTTCCGTTTGCTTTTGAATAATTTCCTGGAGTCTGCGTTTCTTCACCTCATCCGAAACATCATCCGGATATTTTTTCGCTGCCAGGGTTCCCGGTCTTTCCGAATAGAAAAACATATAGGCAAAATCATACTGAACCAGATCCATCAGGGATAGTGTTTCCCGATGTTCTTCTTCTGTTTCAGAACAGAAGCCGGTTATCATATCTGATGAAATGCCACAGTTTTCTCCCAATATTTCCCTTATGCGGTTGATTTTTTCCAGGTACCATTCGCGTGAATATCCACGATTCATCATCTCCAGAATTCGGGAGTTACCCGATTGAACAGGAAGGTGAATGTATTTGCAAATGTTTTCGTACTTCGCCATGGTGTGCAGTACATCATCGGTAATGTCTTTCGGATGGCTGGTTGAGAAACGAACGCGCAACTCCGGACTTACATTCGCTACAAGCTCAAGCAGATTGGCAAAATTGACAACCGAGTCAATTCCTTTTTTTGCAATGAAAGCTTTGTTGTTTTCTTCTTCGCTCCATTTATACGAATCCACGTTTTGTCCAAGTAAGGTCACTTCGCGATAACCGCGATTGAATAGATCCTGTGCTTCTGCTACAATGGATTGCGGATCACGACTTCTTTCGCGACCACGTGTAAAAGGCACCACACAGAAGGAACACATGTTGTCGCACCCGCGCATAATGGAAATGAATGCCGTTACGCCATTGGAGTTTAACCGAACAGGAGCAATGTCAGCATAGGTTTCCTCACGCGACAAAAATGTATTTACGGCTTTTTCACCTTCGTCTACCTGGCTGATCAATTGCGGTAAATCGCGATAAGCATCTGGGCCTGCCACCAGGTCAACAATCTTTTCTTCTTCCAGTAATTTCGATTTCAATCGTTCGGCCATACAGCCTAACACGCCCACCAGCATTTCGGGCCGTTGTTTTTTAACGGCATTGATTTGTATTAACCGGTTGCGCACGGTCTGCTCGGCCTTTTCACGAATGGAGCATGTGTTCAGAAATACCACATCCGCATGATGAATGTCGGAGGTTGTGTCAAAACCTTCTTTAGCCAGTATGGAAGCTACAATCTCACTGTCCGAGAAGTTCATCTGGCAGCCATAGCTTTCAATGTAAAGCTTACGTTTCTTACCTGTATTCTGCTCCTTTGAAATGGCTACCGTTTCACACGATTCCGATCCTTCCAGAACACCCAAATCCTCAATCAATTCCTTCATTTTACCTAAATCAGTCTGCAAAAATAAGATTAAAATCTATAACGTGACATCTTGTCAGGGTATTTTAACTTTTGAGCCATAATGGTTAAAAAACGAAGGTAATTCGCTTAGTTTGGCCTATGGGAATCATTAAATCGGTAAGGGGTTTTGCACCGGTACTTGGAAAGGACTGCTACATAGCAGACGGTGCCATTGTAGTGGGAGAGGTTACGATGGGGGATAACTGTACGGTCTGGTTCAATGCCGTTGTTCGGGGAGATGTGCACTCCATTACCATCGGCAACAATACCAATATTCAGGATGGAGCCGTGCTGCACTGTACGTATCAGCGGGCAAAGCTGGTGATCGGCAACAACGTTTCCATTGCCCACAATGCCGTAGTGCATGGCTGTACCGTTGAGGATAATGTATTGATTGGCATTGGAGCCGTGATTCTTGATGATGCCGTGATAGGTACGAACTCGGTAATTGCTGCAGGAGCCGTAGTATTACCTGGAACTGTCGTTGAGCCGGGCAGCATTTATGCGGGTATCCCTGCCAGGCGGGTGAAGGATATTGGAGACGAGATGAGGGAAGTAATCCAGCGAACCGCCCGAAACTACCCGATGTATGCAGGGTGGTTTAAAGAGGAAAAATCAGGGTAGGGATTATCGCAGAAATTAGGATAGCGGGCTGATGAATATCAGTGAAATTGATAGCCTGCATACTTTATTTTGAGTATATTCAGTCGCGATATGAAGGCAACAGAAAACAAAGGATTTGATCAAAAACTTATTCAGGAATACAGGGATAAAATGAAAGCCCTGAAGCAATCCTATTTGCTGGATGAAACCGATGAGCAATCCGATGAGTTTGCGCATTTCTATTTCATTGGTGAAGATGATGATGGTAAGGCTGTAATCTATGATGCCGTAATGTACACGCTGCGAATGCAACACGAGAGTGAACTATTCGAAATTGCTGAGCACCGTGCAGCACAACATTTTCCTGACTATAAAAAGATTACCTACGAAGAAGATGAAAATGGTAACCTGGAAGCATTGGATGATGTGGAGGAAAAGATAGGGTTGTTTATGGCTGAGGTGATTATGGAGTTGGAAGAAGATGGCCAGATAAAAGTGAAGGAGCATGTTGACATGGACCGGCATGTTGATTTTGGAATAGCACTCGATATCGGACTACATGTTGAAGCTGTTTCGCATGCCATTATTGAGAAATTCATTCAGGATTTTAATTCAGATGCCCTGAAACTTGACCCAACCCTGTACAGCTTTCAAACCAATGACGCTGAAACGGCCTGAAAATTCAACCGCCTAAATTCTAGTCGAGACGTTGCCACAGGCACAGGATTCTGATATATTTGCGCCTGCTTGCCGCAGGCAGGCCTAAATCCTTTAATTTAATATGATGAAGAATCTATCACTTGTTCTGAATGTTGTGTTGCTGATTGCCGTTGGCGTTCTGTATTATGTTCACTTTGCCCCTAAATCTTCTGGTGAAAGTACCGGTGGTGCCTCATTCGATATCGGAGAACTAAAAGTTGCCTATATTAATTCGGATTCAGTAATGGAAAAATACGATTACCTGAAAGCCCGTGTTGAAGTGTTGGAAGCAAAGAAAAACAAGGTTGAACAGGATTATGTTAACCGTGCTGAAAGCCTGCAAAAGGAAATTCAGGCATACCAACGAAACATCAACAACATGACGGTTGGCCAGGTGCGTGCCGTTGAAGAAGATCTTGGAAAGAAGCAGCAGAATCTTCAGTTGTATGAGCAAAGCGCTACTCAAGAGTTGATGAACGACCAGGCAAAATTGAACAAGGAATTATACGATCGCATTACAGCGTTTCTAAATAAGTATGGTAAAGAAAAAGGCCTGCACATGGTTTTGAAATGGGATACTACCAGCGATGTGTTGTATGGTGTTGAGGCGTTGGATATAACAGCTGATGTAGTTGCAGGTTTAAATGCAGAGTACGCGGCTGAGAAGATCGGCAACAAATAGGATAGGAAATTTTATAAAATGCTGAAAACCGGCTTGGATATGAATCCAAGCCGGTTTTGTTTTATATTTGGCCTACGCTATGGCAAATTTTTTACCTGCAAACTGGAGGATTCAGTCCCTCGAACAAAAGCAGGTTGCCTTCATGCTGGCAACTGGCTTCTTTATGGGTGTGTTTATTGCCACCTATCAGGTTACAGCCGACTCATTGTTTCTCAACCGGTTGGGCGAACACCTTGACAAGGCCTTTTTGGTAACGGGTATCCTCGGTATACTCTCGACTGCCGTCTTTTCCTTTTTACAGAATTTTATACGGTTTTCGCTGCTGACCCTGTTGGTCGTAATCGGAATTCTTGGTTTTACGGTGGGCGTTTATGTGCTGATTCACTATGGAGAGCAAGAATGGCAAAACCCACTGATCTTTGCCATGTTCTGTTCTTCAGGGCCAATTATAGCCTTGTTGTTTCTGAGCTATTGGGGAACCTTTGGACGCCTGTTCAATTTCAGGCAATCGAAGCGAATCATTGGCTGGATTGATACCGGACAACTTATTGCAGCTATCCTTGCTTCATTTCTCATACCGTTTACGGCTGCTCTTTTGCCTGATACAAGCGATTACCTGTTGGTGTGCACGGGTAGTATTTTTATGGTTGGCGTTCTGTTAACCCTGATTGCCGGAAGCTTTGAGCTTTCAAAGAATGACCCACGCGACATTGAAGTTGAAGTCCGTAAGCAATCGAGCATCAGGCGAATGTTTTCGGATAAGTACATTCTGCTGCTTTCATTTCTTCTGGTTGTATCCATGACGGCCTTTGTTTTCAACCAATTTTCTTTCCAGGAAATGGTTCGGGAGCAATACCCCGATCAGCGTGATCTTACCGACTTCAACGCCTTCTTTACAGGTGCAGTTTATGCGCTAAGCTTAATCATGCAAACCTTTGTAAACCACAGAATTATAGGCAATTATGGTCTTCGTATTTCGCTTTTCATTTTACCTATAGCGCTGGGGGTACTGTCATTGGCTTCGGTAATTGCGGGTTCTGTTTTCGGGTTCGAAAAGGAATCGTCACCCACCGGCTTTGTTTACTTCTTTCTGTTTGTGGCCATGAGCCGTCTGTTCAACTGGACACTTCGTGATTCGTTAGAGAACCCGGTTTTCAAATTGTTCTTCATTCCGCTCGACAGTCGAATCCGGTTCAATATTCAGGCACGCGTGGAAGGGTTGGTAAATGAAACTGCACGCTTTGTGGCCGGTCTCTTGATTTTCGGACTGGCCTTTATTCCATTCTTTAACGTGGTATACATTTCCGTATTCCTGGTGCTGTTGGCTGGCTTGTATTTTCTGGTGGTAAACAGGTTGTACGGAGGGTACAAGGAGAAGATCAGATTAAAGCTTGAAACCACTGATTTTCAGCAAGATAAATTAGAAAAGGGAGTTACCCGTATTACCAGGCGATTGGAGGGGATGATCACAGTTCCGAGTCCCGGTAAGGCAATTTTCTCATACAAATTGTTGGAAAAGATCAATGCTGGCCAAACCGGCATGTGGGTGAATAACCTGATTAAAAATGACGATGAAGCCGTGCGCCATTTCGCACAAGAGCGCATGAATGAGATGAAGGGATTGTCCGTTTCCGATAAATACGTGATCCGGATGGATCAGGAAAAAGTGGATGGACAGGACAAGAGCATCCTTAACGCCTCTGATCTGCAACTGATGATTGAGAGCGGTGGAGATATCACAAAGAGTCGCATACAACGATTGTCGCGTTCGGGCAATCCCAGTGACCGGCAATATGCCGCAGAGCTTTTGTTGCACACCTCAGCGGATGAATGCATTTCATTCTTGATCGAATTGTTATCGGATACCGAACCGAAAGTTCGCAGCACAGCCATAAAATCTGCGGTAAAAAAGAACACCCCGGAGGTAGTCAATGCCCTTATTGAAAATATGGCCAACCCAATCTACAGCAACCAGGCCATGAACACGCTGGTGTTGATTGGAGCACAAACGCTGCCTGCATTGGATGCTGCCTTTTTCCGAAGTGGTCAGAGTACACACCTTATGCAGCGGATAATCCAAACTGTTGGCCGTATAGGCGGGCAACGTGCGAAGGATCTGCTTTGGAATAAAATTGATTACCCGAATAAGGTTGTAGTATCACAGGTTCTCCTTGCTTTAGGCGAGTGTGGATTTAAAGCGGGTATCTCTCAGGTTACCCGTATCAAGTACGCCATCGAGTCGGATATTGCCGATATCCGGTGGAATTTAAGTGCTATTCAGGAGATTGGATCAGATGGTTTTAATGTTCACATTGTCAATTCGTTACGATGGGAAATCCAAAACGATATTGAGCATATTTACATGCTGTTGGCCATGTTGTACGACACACGCTCTATTCAATTGGTCAAAGAGAATATCGACAGCGGAACAACCGAGGGGATTACCTATGCGGTTGAACTTCTTGATGTGTTTCTTTCCGAACAGCTCAAGCAGCGCGTTATCCCGGTGCTCGATGACTTGTCGGATAATGAACGCATTGGCAAGCTGGATGTATTCTATCCTCGTGCCCGGTTAGACGGGCGACTGGTATTGAAATTCCTGATCAACCGCGACTTCACACAGTCAAACCGATGGACAAAAGCCTGTGTGCTCTATCAGATTGGGCTTGAAAAGATTGAAGACTTTAAAATGGATTTGATCGCGCAGATGTTCAATCCGGATGCGCTTGTTCAGGAGGTTGCAGCGTGGGCACTGGCACAGGTCAATCATCAGGAATACCTGAAGAATGTTAAGCGGTTGCCGGCAGCAATTAAAAAATCATTGGATGACATTGTGTTGACCAACAAGATGAGCCGCTTCAGTAAGGTAATGTTTTTTCAGCATGTTCCTGTATTTGAGGGAGTTCCGGGCATTACCCTAAGTCAATTGGCTGATATCTGCCAGGAGATCAACCTCAAGGAAGGTGACTCCTTAACCCTGGATGAGCGAGCAAACAACAAATTCTACGTGCTGGCGAAAGGCTCCGTAGAATTCTACCAGCGTGGAGAACAGGTGGCTTCCTTTACTGAAGGGCAATTTATCGGGGAGCACTTGGGGCTGCCTAATTTTGTCAGCACCAACCTGATAAAAGCCACTACGGATATCAGCCTGCTGAGTCTGGACAAAGACCAGTTCTATGAACTGTTGTCAGACAACGTTCGGATGGCCGATCAGGTATTAGAATTTGTTTAAATTTTTGCTGGAATCAGTATTTTTCATACATTTCGATACTATTTTTTAAACTGAGTAAACTTTTTTGATTTTTTAAACTATTTCCTGAAGCGTGGCCTCAAGATTTAACCTTCAAATCGCTAACTTTCAGGTTCTTTGTAGCGATGTATGCTGAGTCAATCGTCTCATACAAGCAATGAACCCGAACTGACGGATGTGTTGGTTGACATTCAGCCTGACAGTGCTAATCCTTTTCCCGGATTAAGGCCTTTCACCGTTGATGAATGCCACCTGTACTTTGGTCGTGAAGGCCAGGTAGATGACATTCTGCTCAAGCTTTCCCGAAACCGGTTTGTTTGCGTGATGGGTTATTCCGGAAGTGGAAAATCCTCCCTTATGGCGTGCGGTTTGGTGCCGGTGCTATACGGTGGATTCGTTACGCATTCCGGTCCGCATTGGCATGTAATTATTGCACGTCCGGGCACATCACCTTTTGAAAATCTTTCCGAAGCGGTTGTTGATTACTTGATTCTGCACAACAGGATTCAAGAGTCTGATCGGCAGATTCACCGCGCGATTGTCAATTCAGTTTTAAGAAGTGGATCGCACGGACTGGTAGAAGTTTCCAAATACCTTCAGCAACACAAACTGGAGAATGTGTTCTTCATGATCGACCAGTTTGAAGAACTGTTTCGATTTCATGAAACTGAACAAGCTGAAGACGTTTTCGATGAGACACAGCATTACGTTAACCTGATACTTCATTCGATTCACCAAAAGGAAACGCCCGTATATGTGGCGGTTACCATGCGGTCGGATTTTATTGCGCGGTGCTCAGCATTCAGCGGCCTCACAGAAGTGATCAATGAGAGCAACTTCCTGGTGCCGCAAATGACACGCGATCAGAAAAAGATGGCCATTGAAGGGCCCATTGCTGTTGCTGGAGGAAGAATTTCGGAGCGATTGGTGAAAAAGCTCCTGAGCGATATGGGGCGCAACCAGGATCAGCTTCCGATTCTGCAGCATGCGCTCATGCGTACCTGGGATTACTGGATTTCCAATCGTGAGCCGAATGAGCCGATGGATATTCGGCACTACAATGCCATTGGTAAAATTTCGCAGGCATTGTCACTGCATGCGAACGAGATTTTTGAAGAACTGGCACCACGACAAAAGGAAATTGCTGAGATACTCTTCAAAAGCATTACAGAAAAGAGCGCAGACAATAAGGGCATGCGAAGACCTTGTCGACTTGGGCTGGTTGCAGAAATAGCCGATGCCGATGAAGATGAAGTAGCCGATGTAGTTGAACATTTCAGAAAGCCTGGCAGATCGTTTTTGATGCCTGCTCATACTGTAGCGTTAACGGCCGATTCGCAGGTTGAACTTTCACACGAAAGCTTAATGCGTATTTGGAACCGTTTGGATACCTGGGTGGAAGAAGAGTTCGAATCTGCCGTGATGTACAAGCGTATATCCGATGCGGCAGCGATGTACCAGATCGGTAAAACAAGTTTATGGCGTCCGCCTGATTTGCAACTTGCACTGAACTGGCAAAAGAAACAACGCCCGACACGTGAGTGGGCACAGCGATATGATGAAGCCTTTGAACGCGCCATTGTATTTCTCGACACCAGCCGGATTACCTATGAGGCTGAATTAAAAAATCAGGAATTACAACAAAGGCGCACCCTACGCAATACGCGGGTAACTGCGATTATCCTTGGTACTGCAGCCGTTATTGCAATTTTATTTCTGGTGTTTGCGTATCTGCAAAAGATTGAAGCAGACAAAAAGACGTTGGAGGCGCAACTACAAGAGCAACGGGCTAATGAAGAAAAGCAAGCTGCTGAAGATGCAAAATTAGAAGCTGAAGAACAAAAAGGTATTGCAGAATTGAGAGCAAATCAATTGGCTGAAAAACAAGTTGAACTTGAAGATGCTTTAATCGCTGCCCGAAAGGCCAAAAATGAAGCTGAAGAAAGCTTACGGGAGGCGGAAAGGCAAACTGCAATAGCATTGGCTGCAACCATTCAAGAAAGGAAAGCTAGAGTTCAAGCAGATTCAGCAACAGTTGAGGCAACCAAGAACCTTAGTAAGTTTAATCGCTTATACATGCTTGCCAAAGCCCAGGAAATGGCTGGTAAATCTGTACAGGAAGATGATGATAAAGACCTCGCTGGAACACTAGCCATGCAGGCCCATTTCTTCCACAAACGAAATGATGGAAAGAAATATGATCCATACATCTACAATGCGTTGTACCACGCCATTACGGTTTCATCTGGCTTAAGTTATAATGCCATTAAAGTTCCAGGACCTTCCCGCAACAGAATGAACGCCATTGCGCTATCGACAAAAGGAAATCTGTACTATGCGGCTGGCGCTGACGGAAGGATATTTACAGGAGATTATGAAAAGCGCACAGGTAAGCCGACTGCTTTCCAGAATCCAAGCCCGAATAAAGTTGTTGCGTTGAGTAAGGACGACCGCTACCTGGCTAATGGAACAGACTCAGCCGTTGTTCAGATTTTTGATCTGCAGGCAGGTTCTCGTCCGGTTGCCGTGCGCGGACTCAACGGTGGAACCAACGCACTTGAATTTATGCCCGATGGCTCCGGCCTGATTGTAAGCAAAACCGATCGAAGTATTTCACTGGTCAATCACCTCACGGGAGCGGTAAAAACTATTGCAACACCTAATGTGGAGTTGAAGGCCATTGCCATCAGCCCCAATGGTAAAATGTTGGCGGGCGCTGCATGGAGCGGACAGTTGGTGTTGATCAATCTGGAGACCGGATCACAAGAGGTATTGGTGAATACCGATGCTGCACAAATACTTTCCGTTAAATTTAGTCCGGATGGAAAGATGATTGCCTATGGAACGTTTGAGAAAAATGACAAACGTGGTTTGGTAAAATTGTACAACCTCAATTCCCGGAAGGAAGAGCGTCAGTTTACTGGCCATAAGGCCGGTGTTTATTCCGTTGAGTTCAGTCCTGATGGTAAGTTGTTAGCCAGCGCAGGTTCCGACAGGCTGTTGCAAATGTGGGTAATTGATTTCCTTGAAGACCTGCCCATTAAAATGGATAACAACAATGGCTTTATCTGGGATATCGCCTTCTCGCACGATTCAAAATTCCTGATTGCAGCAGGACATGAGTCGGAGATTCGGGTATGGCCTACAGATCCGGAGTTGCTGGCCAATCAGATTTGTCCATTACTGAAACGTAACATGACCGAAGAAGAGTGGACAAAATACGTAGGCAGTGACATAACGTTTGAAAATACATGTGTGAACCTTCTTATAAAAGATTATTAGTGAACGCATGCGGTTGAAAAGTATAGTTGGCTTATTTCTCATCCTGCTGGTGATGGCACAATCGCTTGCGCAAAATTCGCGTATGGACTGTGAACAAACCCTGAGTATGGCAACAGAAGAATTCAATTCAGGGAGGTTCTATGGTATACCAGCCATGCTTAAGCCGTGTATTGATGGTGGGTTCGGACGGGAGCAAAGACAACGAGCCTATTTGTTGTTGGCACAAACCTATTTGATTTTAGATGATCCCATCTCAGCTGAAAACAGCTACCTCGAGATCCTTCGGGCGAACCCTGAATTTGAGGCTGACACCGCTTTGCACCCGATAGATTTGGTTTACCTGAGTAAAAAATTTACGGCAGACCCCATTTTTTCGCTGTTTGCAAAAGTAGGGGGTAACACATCACCTGTACGGGTAATTCACACGATTAACCCGTGGGGCAGCTCAATTTCAAATGACTATAAGCTTCGTCTTGGTATTCAATTCGGGGGTGGTGTTGATTGGAATATTACACGAGAAATAGCGTTGACCGGGGAGTTCAATGCGTTTACCGCATCCTACCGAAAGAATCAAATCCGGGCTAACCAGGATGATCTTCAATACATCGGCAATCAGTTTTGGATGATGATTCCTGTATCAGTAAAGTATAGCGATTCAAAGGGAAAAATCAGACCCTATGGATATAGCGGACTAGCTTTCCAATGGTTGATTTCTGAACGCGGACGGGTCACTTCGGTTAAGACTGATGTGATTAATGACGGAACACCTCAATCGAATACGCGCGAAAGTCCCGTGCTTACCATGACTGATTTCAGAAACAAAGTGAATTATTCATTTTTTGTTGGGGGTGGTGTGCGGTACAAACGTGGACTGGATTACTTCTTCGCTGACCTGCGATATAGCTTTGGATTATCCAATATTGTTGTTCCTACTTCTACGTATGGTCAACAAACACCCATGATTGAGCTGGGGCATGTTGATGATTTTTTTAGAATTGATAACCTGGCTATTTCAGTAGGTTATGTGCACCCGCTCTATAAGCCAAGAAAATTAAAAAAGGCCAGAACCCGCTCTGTGTTGAAACTGATTAACCGAGGCGCCAAATGAAGCAGTTGAAATTTGTCATATCGATTGGAATGTTTCTGTTGTCGCTGCTATTAATTACCTGCGATACGAAGAATAATGTGGAGCCAACGTTTCGGAATTATTTCATCCGCTATTATGGTGAAGATGGCAATCATGAGGCAAAAGATTTTGTGTTAACGAATGATGGGGGGGTAATAATCATTGGAACTGTTACTGTTGGTCAATCGCAGCGACTTTATGCGCTTAAAACTGACCTTGCAGGTAATCAACTGTGGAGTAAAACATTTGGATCAGTAACGAATGAGCGCGCTCAGGACATTGAGCCTATTATTTACGGCACGGATGCTGGGAATTTTGCGATTCTATCGAACTTTGTTAAACCCGCTGTTGATAGTCTGGCGATGAGGTTAACGTTAATATCAACCAATGGAGATAGTTTAAAAAGCTTTACAGTAAACATTTTCGAAAGTCAGGAGGGTAGTTCGGTAACACCACTTCAAAATGGAGATTACCTCATCGCTGGAAAAGTATCCAATGCTGATACACTTAATGTTGAACTTCCAGGTGTAATTGATCGTGAAGACCTGCTTACTGTGCGTATCAATGCTAACTTAAGTTCCGTAACGGAATTTGATCGTCTCGGAAGATCTTCTGAAGGATCAAATGTAAAAATTTTTGAGGCAGGGAATTACCTGTACACGATAGGTTATTCAAATGAATCGATAGCCGGTACCCCAGCAGCAGTTGAAGATGGGCCAAACTTTTTTTTCAGGTCTCTAGGCCCCTTACCTACACCGGATTTAGTTATCGACTATGCTGGAACTGCTTCTGAAAGACAAGTCTTACGATCTGTATCCCGGACGTCATCGGGTTTACTCTTTGCAGTTGGTGATCAAACAGATTTATCTGATAACATTGCCTCAAGTAGGGTTTTTGCAGCCAGGGCAGTAGGTACAATTGCCAGTGTTGATCGCTCACGAACCATATTTGGCTCTACGGCACAAGCAGTTGCTATTGTTTCATCAGGTTCTTTTGATCAATTGGTGATCCTCAATTCTATTCAATCTTCAGGGCAAAGGGATATCGTCTTACTTAAAATCAATATTGAATTGAATGAAGTCCTGCGAATTACTTTTGGTGCTGTAAACAATGACGACCGAGGAGCGGCTGTTGCTGAGCTACCCAATGGCGATATTCTTATTTTAGGAACCATGGAACTGGCTGGACAACAGGATAAAATTGCCTTGATTAAGGTACGTGCCAATGGGACTTTTTAAAGATTTTAAAAATTTTGTTTTTCGGGTTACAATTTAGATAATGCGTTATTAATAGTTTATAGCTGGTTTAACTGCTCCTATGCCTTCACTCTACCGCATTGCTTTTCTCTTTATTGCTTTTTTTGGAGCGTTTTCAGCTTTTTCCCAAGCCAATGTTACGATCACTCCTGCCACTACAACCGGTGGTGTACCCATATGTGTAGGCGGTAGTCCTGTAGGGCTGACACCTATCGTTATCTCAGAAACCGATACCGGTGATGGGCTTGACGATGATGCGATCGGTGGCCCTTTTGGTGATTGGGTTAACATTACATTGGTGTTGGGTATTCCAGTAGATTTCCAATTTGTTCCCGGGGTTGGCTCTGCATTGGCATCTCCTGGAACAGATGACGTGGTAATCAATTCCATCACGGTTTTGGCAAACTCTGTCACACTAAATTTCAGTGCATTTAATAATACAGGAACTGATAAATTCGATGCAATAGTTATATCAGGTCTTCAGGTTCGGGCAGTCAGTGGTCCGGCACAAACTCTAAACATAACGCGAACAGGAGGAACCAGTACCATTGCTGGTTTAGTGAATGGTACTGTTGTCGGATCTGTTACCAGTGCATTACCACCTGCACCGGTGATTACTGGCGATAATTCTGTCTGCGCCAATGAGCAAAATGTAGTCTACTCAATTGCAGTAGATGCAGGCAATAACTATTCATGGATCGTGTCGGGTGGAACGATTGATGGTTCCTCAACAGGCAGCTCGGTAACGGTAGATTGGGGCACATCCGGAACTGGCTTTCTTCGTGTTACTGAAACCAATACAACAACAGGCTGCGCGACCACGACCGCCAACTACAACGTAACCATCAACGCGAATCCCACCCCGGTCATCAGCGGTAACAACAGCGTGTGTGCGAATCAAACCGGAGTAGTGTACAGCACCCCAGTAGCAGCAGGCAGAACGTATAACTGGTCGGTAACAGGGGGAGCGATTACCGCAGGCGCAGGCACCAACAGCATCACGGTAACGTGGGGAGCAGCGGGAGCGGGCACCGTTCAGCTACAAGAAATTATTGATGCCACTACGTGCGCGGTAACTACACCATTCTACAACGTAACCATCAACGCCAACCCGGCACCGGTGATTGGCGGACCGGCTACGGTATGTGCCAATGAGTCGGGTGCGGTGTATAGCACAGCCGCCACAGGCAACAACTTTAACTGGACAGTGAATGGCGGAACCATCACTGCAGGCCAGGGCAGCAACAGCATTACGGTAACGTGGGGAGCAGCAGGCACCGGCACCGTTCGGGTAACCGAAACGATCACCGCCACAGGCTGCGCAACCACGACCGCCAACTACAACGTAACCATCAACGCGAATCCCACACCGGTTATCAGCGGTAACAACAGCGTGTGTGCAAACGAGCAGGATGTAACATACACAGTACCGTTCAACGCAGGAAGAACCTATGCGTGGACGGTAACGGGTGGAACTATCGATGGTCCATCAAATGGGAATAGCATTGTAGTAGACTGGGGAGCAGCAGGCCTGGGTACTGTAGCTGTTTTGGAAACAATACTGGCTACAGGTTGCAGTACACTAACGCCTGATTTTAACATCATCATCAATAACTCGCCATCACCAGTAATCACCGGACTTTCAACTGTCTGTGCGAATACTACAGGGGTTGTCTATTCAACACCAAATGTTCCCGGAGATTTATATTCCTGGTCGGTTTCAGGTGGAACAATTGTATCAGGGGCCGGTACAAACTCAATAACCGTTAACTGGGGTGCAGCCGGAGCGGGATCAGTTTCCGTCACACAATTTATTGTCAGTAGCAGTTGTACGGTAACAACACCACCGTTCAACGTGACCATAGAGGCAATACCAACACCATCAATAACAGGTGATAATACGGTTTGCGAAAATGCACAAAATAAAGTTTACAGCACGCCTTTAGTGGCTGGTCATACGTATGCATGGACTGTAACCGGTGGAGTAATTGATGGCTCCTCAACAGGAAACAGCATCGTAGTAGACTGGGGTGCAGCGGGTACGGGAACAATTCAATTAACGGAAACCATAACAGCTTCTGGTTGCTTCATCACAACACCACTTTTCAATGTAAACATCAACATTTTACCGACACCCGTTATCACAGGTCTTAATGTAGTGTGCGCCAATGATGCGGGAGTAGTCTATTCCACTCCAAACGCTCCAGGCAATACGTATACATGGTCTGTTACAGGTGGATCAATTGTATCAGGAGCCGGTACAAATTCAATAACCGTTAACTGGGGTGCAGCAGGAGCAGGAACTGTAGAAGTAACTGAGGTTGTTCCGTCCAGTAGTTGTATTACAACTACACCGGTTTATGCTGTTACCATAAATCCAACTCCGGTACCTGTGATAAGTGGCGATAATGCCGTTTGCGCAAATGAACAAAACGTTGTCTACACCTCTCCATTCACGGCTGGCAATACGTATAGTTGGAATGTTACAGGGGGTACTATCGATGGACCGTCAACCAATAATACTGTAACCGTTGATTGGGGCGCTGCCGGACCAGGCACACTTACCTTGACAGAATCGGTAGGTGGATGTACAACGGTTACACCCGTTTACAACGTTACCATTAATCCAAACCCAACACCTGTTATAACGGGTAGCAATAATGTCTGCCGAACAGAATCCGGTGTTATCTATTCCACTCCTTTGGTAGCAGGAAGCACCTATGCGTGGACAGTTGTTGGTGGATCGATAGATAGTGGTGCAGGCACCAATGAAATTTCTGTAACCTGGACATCAGCAGGAACCGGATCAGTATCGTTGGTTGAAACCATAACAGCAACAGGGTGTAATACAGCTGCTGCTGCTCTTCTTGTAACGGTGTCACCCAATCCGATAGTAAACGCTGGAAGTGATCAGGAAATTTGCGAAGGATCAGCCTTTAATTTCAATACACAATCAACACCGGCAACAGCTTCAAGCTTTGCTTCATTGTTATGGACAACCACTGGAACGGGTGTGTTGTCGAACGCTACAACCCTGACACCGGGTTATACACCAGGTGCAGGTGAAACCGGGCCTGTAACATTTACCCTTACTGCTGAGGGCATAGGTACTTGCACAGATGTTGCTGATCAAATGATTCTGAATATAACGCCACTGCCAACCGTGAACGCGGGAAGCAATAGTGAAACATGCGCAGGAGTTATTTTCAATTTTTCAACGCAGGCTACACCGGCATCAGCTACCAATTATGCAACACTGGCCTGGTCGCATACCGGAACAGGAACGTTGTTTAACCCAAATACACTTAATCCAACCTATTTGCCCGGATCAGGGGAGACGGGTACAATAACATTCACTTTACTCGTTACCAGCACAGGAAGTTGTGCAAGTACATCGGATCAAATGGATTTGGTGATCACACCAGCTCCTACAGTTAACGCTGGTGGTGATGCCGAGATATGTGAGGGATCAAGCTTTAACTTCGGTTCTCAGGTACCAGTAGCAACGGCCACCAACTTCGCTTCATTATTGTGGACAACTACCGGCACAGGATCACTTACAGGTGCCAACACGTTAACACCATCCTATACACCGGGAATCGGAGAAACAGGAAATGTAACATTTACCTTAACCGCAACCGGAAATGGTTCATGTGCAGCAGTACAAGATGCCATGATCTTACAAATCACTCCAACTCCGGCAGTGAATGCTGGCAGTGATGCAGAGATTTGCCAGGGTTCAAATTTTAGTTTTGCTTCGCAAGCTACACCGGCCTCAGCCAGTAATTTTGCATCACTTTTATGGACCACCACAGGTTCTGGTTCATTGTTTAACGCTACTACTTTAACACCAACCTACATACCACAGGCTGGTGAAACAGGTGTTGTTACCTTTACGCTCACTGCTGATGGAGCTGGAAGTTGCGCAGACGTAAACGATCAGATGACGCTTACCATTACACCGGCCGTTATCGTGTCAGCGGGAAGTGATGCAGAGATTTGTCAGGGTTTGCCATTTAATTTCTCCACACAATCAACACCAGCTTCGGCAAGTAATTTCAATACCCTTACCTGGACTACATCCGGGACTGGCTCTATAGCCAATGCAAATACGCTAGCACCAACCTATACACCGGGTGTTGGCGAAACCGGAAACGTAGTCTTTACCTTAACCGCAACAGGCAATGGTAGTTGTGCAACGTTGAATGATCAGATGATTCTAGCCATCACGCCAGCGCCAACGGTATTTGCCGGAAGTGATGCGGAAACCTGCCAGGGCGTTACCTTCAATTTCGGAACACAGTCATCTCCGGCAACGGCTGGACAGTTTAGCAGCATATTATGGACGACCACAGGAACCGGAACATTGGTAAATGCAACAACCTTATCGCCCATTTATACACCAGGAGTTGGTGAGACAGGTGCCGTTACATTCACGCTTACCGCAACAGGTAATGGAAGTTGTGCCAGTGTAAATGATCAAATGATTCTGACGATCACACCATCTGTTGTGGTATCTGCAGGAAGTGACGCAGAGACATGCCAGGGGGTAGCGTTTGTTTTCAGTGCACAATCCACTCCTGCATCGGCCAGTAATTTCAATACCCTCACCTGGACTACATCCGGAACCGGCTCATTAACCAACGCCAATACCCTCACACCAACCTATACTCCAGGTGTTGGTGAAACTGGTAATGTAACCTTTACCTTAACGGCAACGGGTAATGGCAGTTGCGCTACCTTAAATGATCAAATGGTTATGACCATAACCCCTTCGCCACTTGTTACGGCCGGAAGCGATGCAGAGACATGTGAAGGAGTGACTTTCAACTTCAATACGCAATCAACACCCGCATCTGCCTCAAATTTCTCAACGATACTGTGGACACACACGGGCGTTGGAATGATATTCAACGCCAATACACTTACGCCCACGTATGAGCCTGGAATTGGTGAAACAGGAAATGTTGTCTTTACATTGACCGCCAACGGCAATGGAAGCTGCGCCCCGGTGATCGATCAAATGACGCTGGTGATAACACCCGAACCTACAGCATTTGCTGGAAGCGATGCGGAAACCTGCCAGGGGGTAACCTTCAATTTCAGCACCCAGGCTACACCGGCAGCAACAACTCAGTTTGCCTCCGTATTGTGGACACATAACGGTACTGGAACACTAACAAATGCAAACACCTTAACACCAAGCTACACACCTGGAGTGGGGGAAACCGGAAATGTTATTTTGACACTCACGGCTAACGGTAACGGAAGTTGCGCCAGCGTGAATGATCAGATGACATTGGTCATAACACCAGCACCTGTTGCTTTTGCGGGCGGTGACTCAGAGACCTGCCAGGGAGTAACCTTTAATTTCAGCACACAGACAACGCCTTCATCGGCTTCTAATTTCTCATCCTTATCATGGACACATTCGGGTACAGGCACAATCTTTAATGCCAACACGCTTACACCTACCTATCAGCCAGGTGCAGGTGAGGCAGGTAACGTTACGTTTACACTAACTGTTAATGGGAATGGAAGTTGTACCAGTGTAACCGATCAAATGACATTGGTGATTACGCCTGCACCAACTGTAAATGCCGGTAGCAACCAGGAAACTTGTGAAGGAGTAACGTATAATTTCAATACACAATCTACACCGGCATCTGCTACCAACTACAACAGCATACTTTGGACAACTACCGGAACGGGTTCCCTAACCAATGCCTCCACATTTACGCCAACGTACACGCCTGGAGTGGGAGAGACCGGTGCGGTAACATTCACACTTACGGCCAATGGAAATGGAAGCTGTGTTAGCGTGACGGATCAAATGATTTTAAACATTACACCGGCACCCATTGTATCGGCTGGAAGTGATTCCGAAACTTGTCAGGGTGTGAATTTCAATTTCAGCACACTAGCAACACCGGCAAGCGTTTCAAATTTCAGCAGCATATTATGGACGACAACCGGTACAGGTTTACTCAGTAACGCCAATACACTTACGCCTACCTATGCACCCGGTGTAGGTGAAACCGGAACGGTAACGTTTACACTTACTGCCAATGGTAACGGTAGCTGTGTTTCGGTGAATGACCAGATGGTTTTGACTATTACCCCGGCACCAACTGTGTTTGCCGGAAGCGATGCTGAAACCTGCCAGGGAGTAACCTTTAATTTTTCATCACAAAGTTCACCAGCCACAGCTACAAACTTCCAAAGCATTTTGTGGACAAGTAGCGGAACCGGAACACTAAGCAATGCGAATACACTTACACCAACTTACGTGCCTGGAGCAGGTGAAACAGGCAACGTAATCTTTACATTAACCGCAACAGGTAATGGAAGTTGTGCCACCATTCAAGATCAAATGACCCTGGTGATTACGCCAGTTGCGGTAGTATCTGCCGGTAGTGATGCGGAAACCTGTCAGGGAGTAACCTTTAATTTCAATACCCAATCAACACCAGCATCAGCGGCCAACTTTAACACCATCTTATGGACTACAACGGGTGCAGGCTTACTCAGCAATGCCAATACCCTTACACCCACGTATGCACCGGCAATTGGTGAAACGGGTAACATCACCTTTACGCTTACCGCCACCGGCAATGGAAGTTGCGTAACGGTTAATGATCAAATGATACTTACCATCACTCCGGCAGCAACTGTTTTTGCAGGAAGTGATTCAGAAACCTGTCAGGGTGTAAACTTTAGTTTTGCCACGCAATCAAGTCCTGCCACAGCCACAAACTTCCTGTCGATTTTGTGGACTACTACCGGAACAGGTTCAATTGCCAATGCAAACACATTAACGCCTATCTACACACCGGGCATTGGCGAAACCGGTAGCGTTCTATTCACACTAACAGCTACCGGAAACGGAAGCTGCGTATCGGTGCAGGATCAAATGACACTCATAGTAACACCAGCCCCTGTGCTATCAGCAGGAAGTGATTCCGAAACTTGTCAGGGTGTGAATTTCAATTTCTCTACACAAAGCATTGGGGCTAGTGCCTCTAACTTTGCCACAATTGCTTGGACCACCACAGGCACTGGAATATTATTCAACCCAACCACACTTACACCAACTTACCAGCCCGGTGTTGGTGAAGCTGGTAATGTAACCTTCACCCTAACCGCAACTGGTAACGGAAGTTGTGGCACCATTCAGGATCAGATGGTGCTTACCATTACACCATCGGCCAGTGTATCGGCAGGTAGCGATGCGGAAACCTGCGAAGGAGTGGTCTTTAATTTTACATCGCAAATAACGCCAGCGAGTGCAAGTAACTTCAGTTCAATTGCGTGGACAACCTCGGGCACAGGATCGTTGGCTAATGCCAATACCTTAACGCCAACCTATACCCCAGGTGCTGGGGAAACTGGCAACGTAACCTTTACCTTAACCGCTACCGGCAATGGAAGTTGCGTTACCGTAAATGATGAAATGATATTGCGGGTAACACCGGCAGTGGTGGTTGAAGCCGGAAACAATGCAGAGATTTGTCAGGGTGGGGTTTTCAATTTCTCATCTCGTGTAACTCCGGCTACGGCTTCAAATTTCAGTGCTTTAATATGGACGCATACCGGTAGTGGTACGTTATTCGATGCCACCACATTGTCGCCAACTTACTTTGCGACACCGGGTGAAACAGGTGTAGTAACCTTTACCCTTACTGCTATAGGTTCCGGAAGTTGTGCGAATCAGATTGATAACATGACCATCACCATTACACCTGGCCCGATAGTAAATGCCGGTAGTAACGATGCGGTTTGCGAGGGCACTGCTTCATTTGATTTTTCAACACGTGCAACAACAGCATCTTCCGCTAACGGCAGCCGATTGTGGTCGCATAATGGATCGGGCACGTTAAGTGACGATACGGCACTGAATCCCGTTTATACCATAGGCCCGGGCGATGTTGGAAACATAATCACCTTTACATTAACAGTTACCAGTGCTTCTGCAGTGTGTACAGTTGTATCCAGTTCATTTGAGCTTAGGGTTAATCCACAAGCGTTGGTATCAGTACCGGCTACTTTGGTTGATGTTTGTGAACCTACCCGGATCAATTTATCAGGCACAATAGGAGGAAGCGCTACCAATGGAAGCTGGAGTTTGCTAAGCGGTACCGGAACGTTATCCATTAGCAGTATTACAGGATTAAATGTTACCGCTACATATGATACCGGTCCTGCCGATGTTGGTACAGTACTCACTTTCCGGTTAACCTCAAACGACCCGGATGGAACTGGCCCGTGTTCAGTGGCATTCATTGACGTTGATTACAATGTGGAAGAATCAGCCAAAGTATTTGCCGGTGCTGATTTCGCCATCTGCGAATATGATGACATTACCTTGAATGGCTCGTTCAGCGGTGCAGCTTCATCCGTAACCTGGACGGGCGGCACCAACAATTTTGATGTGGCAACAAACCCGATTACGGGGTATACCTTAAATAACGCTGAGCGTTCAGCTACAAACCTCTCGATAACATTTACATTAACAACCAATGACCCTCCTGGAGTTTGCCCTTCTGTTTCCGATCAGGTGGTGGTTGCTGTTAGGGATACGTTGAACTTTGTGACATTCACCGGTCTAAATCCGATCTATCAGGAAGATGACCCAATCGATGTGCTAACCGGTGTGCCTCCTGGTGGAACATTTACCGGACCAGGGATTATTTCCGGAACAAATCAATTCAACCCAGATTTTGCCAATATTGGAACAAATGCTATCCGATACACTTACCAGGATCCTGCTACAGGCTGTTTTAGTAGCCCTATTATTACTACAATTGTTAACCCGGTTACAAACATCAACTGGGATATCAAGCTATTCAACCCTACCTCAAATCAGTATGACATAACCGCTCCTGAAATTGGAGGAATTCAGCAAATATGTGCTACAGTACGTGCCGGTGATGTCTTATTAAAAGGCGTTCCTGATGTTTTGGATCCGAGCGGAAGTACACTAAATCCTCCATTCTTCACAATCACCCCGGATGTTACACCGTCTTATATCTTTAGAAAGGGTGATGGTCAATACTATTTGAACACCAAAAATTTACCCCCGGGTACTTATTTAGTTAAGTATGTCTTTACGAATACTTTTGAGGCCCAGACTGAAATGAGCAAGTTCATTCATGTGCTCGCAGCTCCACGTGCAGCAATTGCAACCAGCAACTTTTGTGTGGAGTCAACAGTTACCTTAATGGAAGCCTCAACTATTCCTAATAATAATGGGGCAGTTATCTCAGAATGGAGATGGAGTTTTGTGGGTAACTTTGGAACAAACATTGAAATTGTTGATCAAAATCCGACCTATGAATTTTTGGATGATGGCCTTAAAAATATTCGCTTGTTTGTAGCAACTAATGAAGGCTGCAGACATGATACCGTTCGCACCGTTCGCGTAGGTCCGATTCCTGATATGAGATTCTCATGGACTGAATTTTGCAGCGGAGATGACACGCAATTTACTGATGAAACAAATGCAGGAATCAGTACGATTGATACCTATACATGGGTGTTTGATGATGGAAACTCAGTCTCAGGGCCAGCTGGTGGACCAATTCCAGGCGGAACTAATGGTGGAAGGACCACCGGTACATTCGGAAATCCTCAGCATAAGTACGATAACTTTGGACTGTACGATGTCCAGCTAACAGTCTCCACAAATGATGGATGTGTCAACTCTTTGACGCGAAAAGTTTTTATTCAGGATTACGGCACTCCAGGTCCAATTTCTTCGTATTTCGAAGACTTTGAATCGGGGCAGGGAACATGGGTTAGAACGGTAGCCAACAACGGGGCACTCACTGCAGATAACATTGTTACCGATACAAGTTGGGTATGGGGGCCTCCAACAGGACTGTTAATTAACACCGGCTCTAAGGGAAGTGCAAACGCCTGGTGGACCGGTTCAAATCCGAATAGTTCAAATCAAACTGAACTGGCAACATATTTTAAGAACGAAAGATCTGCCGTAATAGGCCCCTGTCTAAATATTCTCAATATAAAACGTCCAATGATCTCGATTGATTATTGGTCTGACAGTGAGAGTCAGCGAGATGGAGCAGTACTTCAATATTCAATAGATGGTGGTGCGAACTGGTTAGCGATTGGTGATATCGCTGGTGCGGGAATTAATTGGTACAATCAGGGATCACTGCTTGCCAACCCTGGTGCACAGCCACTCGGTCAATATGGGTGGACTGGTATTCAGTCGGGTTGGAAAACAGCCCGATTTAATCTGGATATGATCCCAGATGTAGAGCGAGATAAGGTGATCATCAGGGTAGCATTTGGAAGTGGTGATAATAATGTTTTACCCAGCGATAGGGATATTACTTCAACAAACTTTATACCTTACGAAGGCTTCGCTTTCGATAATGTCTTTGTAGGTGAAAAGCAGCGTAATGTATTGGTAGAATATTTTACTAATGCTGGTATAAGCATAACCTCGAATGACTACCTGAATAACCTGTATTCAAATCAATTTACGTTTAAGGACAGCGCTGACTTCTTTAAAATACAGTACCACATCGCGAATCCTTCACCTGATGTGATCAATGCAGAAAACCCGATAGACCCTGCGGCCAGAAGCTTGTATTATGGCGTGTCTCAACCACCGGCTGCCATTATGGATGGTGTGCTGGGTAATTACTTTGGTACATCCTTTAACGGAGATCAAACCAAAATAACTGCGGTTGAGGTTGATCGGAGGGCGCTTGAAGATCCGTTGTTTACCATTGATGTGACGCAAAACCCTACAACAAATGATTCTATTAACTTAACTGTTAATTATGAATACATAGCTCAACAGTCTGTAACGACACCTTACACATTCCAGGTGGCTTTGGTTGAAGGTAATGTGAATGGAAATGTAAACGTACTGCGCAAAATGTTGTTGGGAAGTGAAGGGCAGACAGCCAATCAAATGTGGAGTACGGGTACGGAACAGGAAATTCAGGTTAGAAGCATTGTTAACGTGCCGATTCAAGATGGTAATAATCTTTATTTAGTTGCCTTTGTGCAGGATCGTAATACAAAGCGCATTCACCAATCGCGCGTGATACAATCTGTGTTCAAAGTTCCTTCTACCGTTGTTGGAATTGGTGACGACCCTGTTCTTGCGCAAATAAGAGATATTCAAGTTTTCCCAAATCCAGCTTCAAAGCTTGTGAACTTTGGCATTGAGAATGGTTTTGGTGCAACCTTGCCTATTCAAGGATACACCTGGAGCATAATCGATCAGCGAGGCATAGAGGTGTTGCGTGGTTCGCTGAACGAAGATTTGTCCGAGCCGCAGCAGGTTGAACTGGATCGCCTCGCCAACGGGATGTACATAGTCACTTTCAGTAAAGGCAGCAGGGTAGTGGTACAGAAAAAACTGGCGGTGATGAATCGACACTGATACAATCATCAGGAAAGCGCATGCTGCTTCAACTCGGCAACGGCATTGTTCAATGAGTTAATGAATTCCCTGAGTGAGTTGAGTGTAGTGCGTAAGGTTTCCTTGTCTTTCTTTTGATCACGTGCTTTACGGAATTCTTCTTCGAGTATAACGGCTGTATCTTTTAAAATGTGGATGCCCACCAGGGTTAAAGAAGGTTTGATCTGATGAATGATGCGAGACACTTCGTTCCAATCGCTGATGGCAATGGCATCATTTAAACGGTTAATGGATAGCGGAATGGTATCAATAAAGGTTTGTACCATCTCCCGAATAAACTCGGTGTTGTTTCCCGAAACATTTCGCAAATATTCCAAATCATAAAGCGGGGTAATGGACGATGGAACTGATTGGGTTGGACCTTGTGCGCTGAGCTTCAGTTCCTCAAATAATTTATCAAACAGATCTTCCGGAGTAAAAGGCTTTGCCAGGTAATGATCCATGCCGGCTTCAAGGCACCTGTCAATATCTGCTTTTGTGGCATTTGCCGTTAACGCGATAATCGGAATATTGCATACTGGTGGCGCCATCATACGGATCACCCGCGTAGCCTCGTAGCCATCCATCACGGGCATCTGTACATCCATGAGCACCACATCATAATGTGTTGCCTTTAATCGTTCGATGGCCACCAGTCCGTTTTCGGCTACATCGGTTTCACACTGCCAGCCACGCAAAATACTTTGGGCATAAAGGCGGTTAATGTCGTTGTCTTCAACCAAAAGAACACGTAAAGATTTTCCCGAAGGATCTTTTCGCTTATGATTCCTTTCCGTCACCGGCAAGTGGCCAATCTTCTTGGCCGTACCAATGGTGTAGGGGATGGTTATGGAAAAAACGGAACCAACATGTTCTTTACTTTTTACACTAATATTACCGCCTTGCAGTTCAGCCAACTGCCGGGCAATGGTAAGTCCGAGGCCGGTGCCTCCATACCTGCGGGTAACGCTCGCATCGGCCTGACTAAAACTTTCAAAAATTGTTTTTAATTTCTCTTCCGGAATACCCACGCCTGTATCGGTAACAGAAATTTCAATCCAACATTTTCCCTTTTGTTCCTTTTGAACATTTGCGTTTACTAAAATGGATCCGGTATGGGTGAACTTTACAGCATTGCTGATCAGGTTAATGAGTACCTGATTTAAGCGCACCGGATCGCCAACAAGTATTCGATTGGCTTTTTCATCAAGCGTGTAATCAAGGCCGATCTTTTTTTCTTCCGCCTGGTATTTAAACGTGCTTATTAATGAGGGCAACAAGTCAGCCAGATTAAACCCAATCTTTTCAAAACGCAACTTACCGGATTCAATGGCTGCAAGGTCAAGAATATCATTGATGATCACTTTCAGGTTCTCCGCGGAATGTCGGATGGCATTCAGGTACGTTTCACGTTCTTCCTTGTTCTGGTCGTTGCTGAGCAAGCTGGCCATACCGGCAATGCCATTAATTGGGGTGCGTATTTCGTGGCTGATATTAGCCAAAAACTGTTCCTTGGCTTTTTGCAATCGAACCAATTCTTCAGCATCGCTTTTTCGTTGTGTAATGTCACGACAATCGAGAATAAGGCCATCTAACTTCTCTTTATGCTTCAGGTTAATTGAGTTGAACTCAAGAAACCGATACGATTTGTCTTTGCACAAAAATTGAAACTCAACTTTCTGGTTATAGGCCTTCTTCTGACTTTGCTTGAATTGTTTCCGGAAGGATTCCAGCTTTTCGGGTTGGATGTAGTCAAAGAAATTTTTGCCCACAAGACTGCGGGCACGGTAACCCAGTGTATGATGCACGGAAGCGTTGTGGTATAAAATGGTTCCGTTAAAATCAACTATGAAGATGATATCTGACCCATCTTCCACCACGGCCTCGTAAAACCGACCACGTTTTATGTAGGCGCCAAGATTTTTCATACCATTAAATTCCTGCTGCTTCCATTTCCTTCAGGTATCTGTAAAGCGATGATTTACCAATATCCAACCGCTTTGCCACCTCCAGTACATTGTTATCATACCGGTTCAGGTAATGCCGAATAATTCTGTACATATATTCCTGCATGGTCATCTCCTGACTCAACAGGTATTCCGGTCGCTTGGCACTTCCAAACGTAATGTGCTGAGGTTGAATAAGGTTGTCCTCGCACATCACAGCCGCCAATTCAATTACCGACTTTAATTCCCGTATGTTTCCCGGAAACGGGTATTCCATTAAGCGCGCCTGTGCTTCTTGCGAGATAAGAATTTTGGACAATTGGTTGTCCTTTGAAAACTGATCAAGAAAATGTTTCGCAATAAGAATAACATCATTGCCCCTTTCACGCAAGGGGGGAATGTTGATGGGCATACCGAGAAGGCGGTAGTAAAGATCTTCGCGAAAATTTCCGTTCTTAACTTCTTCTCCCAGATCCTTGTGTGTGGCCGAAATAACCCGAACATCTAACTTGACCACCTGATTTCCACCGATGCGTGTAATTTCACGTTCCTGCAACACCCGCAACAACTTGGCTTGCAGGGAGGGATCCATTTCTCCGATCTCATCCAGAAAAATGGAGCCACCTTCAGCTTCTTCAAACTTTCCAATACGCTTGGTTATGGCCCCAGTAAAAGCTCCTTTTTCATGACCAAACAGCTCACTTTCTATAAGCTCACGCGGTATTGCCGCAATGTTAACAGCAACAAATGGCTTGTTTTTTCTTTTGCTATTGTAATGTATAGCCTTGGCTACCAGCTCTTTACCGGTACCTGTTTCACCTGAAATGGATACGGATATATTGGTGGCCACCGCTTTTTCCATTAGCTGAAAAACGGCTTTGAGCGTGGTACTCTTTCCAATTATGCTTTTTTCAAATTCATACTTCTCTGTGATCTCCTTCTTCAGGTGATCAATCTCCTTGATCAAGGATGATTTGTTTCGGGCATGATTTATGGAACTTAGCAGCCGGTCTTTGGTATCCTGATCCTTGGCGATGTAATCGAACGCGCCTGATTTCAATAGCTCCACCGCAGTACCGATTTTTTCCTGCGCAGAAACAATGATCACGTTTATGTTCGAATCGTAGCTGCGGATTTGTTCCAATACACTTTCACCGGATTGATCGGGAAGGGAATAGTCAAGCGTAATGACGGATGGAGCCTTATGCAGATTGGAAAGGCACTCCTTACCGGTAGTGAAATACTCAACCTCGAAATCGGGATTCAACCCCAATACATACTTCAGAAACTTGGTGTAGGCGGGGTCATCTTCTACAACAAAAATTTTTAAGGGGTCCTTTTCGTACATGTGCTTTTCTTGCTAATGGAGTAAGATACAACAGTTTTTTTAACCCTTAAAAGTACCAAAACATGGTATTATTCAGCACTTTTGTATACCGAATTTCACGATGGTACCCGAATTACATAACCTTACAGCCAGCGAGATGGAATTGGTGTACAAGGCACCTATACTGGTTTGTATATTGATTGCGGGAGCTGATGGAAAAATCGATCGCAAGGAAATTAAAGAAGCCATCCGGCTTGCAGAGAAACGAAAGAACAGGTCGGTTTCTACTGTTTCGGATGTGTTCCATGAAGTTGCCCAGGACTTTGAGGACAAAATGAAAATCCTGCTTCAAAATTACCCATACGAATTTACTCAACGAAACCCGCTCATTGCTGATGAACTTGCCCAACTCAACGGTGTGTGGCCCAAAATTGACCGTGCATTTGCTGAAGAATATTACAACACGCTGTTGGGTCTGGCCGAAAAGATTGCCGGATCATCTGGTGGGTTATTGGGATACAATACCATTGCCGATGAGGAAGCCCGCTACATTAAGCTGAACATGATCAAAAATCCTGCATCAACCTGATTTAGATGCCCCAATCTTCAATAATCGGAAGTTCAGTTATTCCATTCCGGCTCGTTTTCTTCATGTGGCTTTGTTTCTACCTGGAGCAAAACTACGCCTGGCAGATCAGCGCATATGGGATAGAGCCGCGTACATTGAAAGGGCTGATCGGAATTTTTCTTGGCCCCATGGCGCATGGCGATGTGTACCACCTGATATCCAATACAATCCCTTTACTTTTTCTGGGCGCTACACTATTCTATTTTTACAATGCTATTGCCAGGGCCGTTTTTTTTCGTGCGTATTTCTGGACGAACGTGTTGGTGTGGCTCTTTGCGCGACCGGCCAACCACATCGGGGCAAGTGGCGTGGTTTACGGATTGGCTTTCTTTCTGATATTCTTTGGCATATTCAGACGCGATTTTCGCTCGATCGTTATTTCGGTAATTACCATTTTGTTGTACGGCAGTGTTTTCTATGGTGTCCTCCCGGGCGATCCCGGAGTTTCATGGGAATCGCACCTCGGGGGTGCCTTGGTTGGCATTACCTCAGCCATTACTTTTAGCTCAAAGAAACGTGTGGGATAATGGAGGCCAGCGTAAAGAAAATACTCGACAAACTAAAGGCTCGGAAATTTGATCCGGTTTACTTTCTGCAAGGTGAGGAGAGCTACTTCATCGATTATATTTCAGATTACATCGAGCAACACGTACTATCGGATGCTGAAAAAAGCTTTAACCAGGTAGTGGTTTACGGTAAGGATGTTGCTATGGCAACCGTGCTCACACACGCACGAAGGTTTCCGATGATGGCCGAGCGACAGGTGGTCATTGTAAAGGAAGCTCAGGAGATACAGGATCTGGGAAGGGAAGCCGGGGCAAAACTTTTACTGGATTATCTTAAACAACCTGTTCCCAGCACGGTACTTGTGTTTTGCCATAAGCACAAACAACTGGATAAGCGTAAGGAGTTGGGCAAAACGATAGAAAAGCTGGCCACAACCATTTCGGGCAAAAAGCTGTACGACAACCAACTTCCTGAGTTCATCAGCGAATATGCCCGTGAAAGGGAAATCAGCATGGACGCACAGGCAGCCTTTACACTTTGTCAACTGGTAGGAAATGACTTAAACCGGTTGGCCAACGAATTTGATAAAGTTAGCCTGCTACTCAAACCAGGGGAGTCGATTACCGTTGAACGGGTATTAAGTCATGTTGGCGTAAGTAAGGAGTACAATATATTCGAGTTACAGAAGTCCATCATTCAACGCGATGGGTTAACCGCAGCCCGAATCGTTAATTACTTTGAGCAAAACACAAAGCGCAACCCGATTATTCCTGTGGTGGCCTTTCTCTATTCGTTTTTCAGCAAGCTTCTGGTGGCCGCTCAAACCACAGATAAAAGTGAAAAAGGATTGATTAGTAGCCTGAAAATCAGTCCCTATGCTGTTCGTGATTATAGCCTGGCTTTACAGCATTACCAACTGTGGAAGATTGCTGACAACATCATGCATTTGAAAACAGCTGACCTTCAATTAAAAGGCGTTGATGCCGGATCAGTAGATGAAGGACAGATTCTTCGCGAGCTTGTTTACAAACTCATGAACTGATTTGGTTCGTTGGTCTGCAGCCTTTGGTTCTTACACACAAATTTCTTTACCTTTGAGTCCGTGCAAATGTTACGGGAATTTTTTGAACTGATTTTTTGGTCTGCCATTTGCAATATTTTTTGCGGTTCGTGGTTCTAAACAAGAAACGACTGTTTGTGGCAAGGGTAAAACGATTTAGCTTTCTAACTTTAATCATTACGATCTGGGCAAGTGTCGCCTTTGCGCAGGATCAACTCTCAAGAGGGAGGTTAGACAATATGTATAAGAAGGGGCTGGAGTTGGTAAATCATGCCAACTACGGTGCTGCGCGCGAAGTATTTACGCAATTCCTTCAACAATCAACCTCAACCGATACCAGGCGTGCCGAGGCCGAATACTATCAGGCATATTGTGCCCTGAACCTTAGCCATAGCGATGCTGAAAAACTATTGGAAGAATTTGTCGGTAATCATCCCGCAAACCCGCGAAGCAAAACGGCTTACCTGGATCTGGCTAATTATTTTTACACAGAGCGAAACTACAGCAAGGCCAGTTCAACGTATGCTAAAGTTGACCTTTCGGCCCTAACGGCTGAACAAAAAACCGAAGCTTACTTCAAGTGGGGATATAGCTTGTTCAACTTGCGCAAGCTTGATGATGCACTGATCAAGTTCAACCAGGTTAAAATTCAGGATAGCCAATATGCGCCTGCAGCCAACTACTATGCCGGATACATTGAATACGGCAATGGTGATTACGGTGCTGCCTATATCGACTTAAAACGAGCTGAAGCAAATTCAGCCTATGCGCCCATTGTGCCCCAGCTGATTGCCAATGTGCTGTACCGGCAAAAGAAGTACGATGACCTTATTCAGTATGAAGCCAACCTGCGAGGCAAGGCAAGCACCATTACCAACTATGCTGAAATTTCCATGTTGGTTGCCGATGCCTACTACTTTAAAGGCGATTACCAAAAAGCCATTGATGCTTATGAATTGTACCTGGATAAAAACAAAAGCAAGGCGCCAGCTTCATTACTTTATCGTGCAGGTTATTCGTTTTATGCCTTGGGTAAGGATGATCGGGCAATTGAGTATCTGAAATCTTCTGCCACTTCATCAGATACCGTTGGTTATTACGCTTCCTATTATTTGGGCATTCTCTATCTGAAACAAGGAAACAAACCTTTTGCGGCCAACTCATTTGATCACTCGCGCAAATACCTGGCAGATAAAAACCTTGTTGAGGAAAGCACCTTTCACTTTGCAAAAGTATCCTACGATTTGGGTAAGCCCGATCTGGCCATCACTGAATTGGAGCGCTTTCTCATTGGCTTTCCTTCGAGCGCATACACATCGGAAGTAAAGGAAATTCTGGCGCAAGCCTATGTGAATGGCAATAATTACAACAAGGCAATCGAATACATTGAGTCCATGCCTCAACGATCGACAGCCGTGAATCAGGCCTATCAAAAGGCAACCTTTTTAAAAGGAACAGAACTGTTTAATAAAGATGATTACAGCGAGGCCATACAGTATTTCCAGAAGTCGTTGAGCTATCCGGTTTCTTCGCAGTATGTCGGACTGTCAAGTTTCTGGAGTGGGGAGGCGTTGTCTCTTGAGCGCAAATACCAGGAAGCTATTCCCCATTATCAAAAGGTGATCGCCACTGCCGGTGTTGAACCTGACGTAGTGATCAAAACCCGATACGGACTTGCTTATGCACACTTCAATCTGCAACAGTATGAGCAAGCTCAGTTCAATTTTAAAGATTTTACGAATCGCTCGCCAAAATCGGGCAACATGTATGTAGATGGCCTCGTGCGCCTGGCCGATTGCCACTACGTAAGTAAAAATTATCAGGAAGCTGTGAACACCTATAACCAGGCCCGCAAACTTAATTCGCCTGACGATGATTATATCCTTTTTCAAACCGGTGTGATCAATGGCATTCTACGAAAGTATCCGGATGCCCGAAACCAGTTTAATGTATTGATCTCAAGCTATCCAAAATCACAGTACCGGGATGAAGCTATTTTTCAACGGGCTCAATTTGAAATTGAACAGGGTAACTACGAAACGGCAGCCAACGGACTGACTCAGCTCATCAGTGAGGGGGGCGGTTCACGCTTCTTGCCATACGCCTACATGCGAAGGGCAGCTTCCTATTTTAACCTGAAACAGTACGATAAAACGGTTAGCGATTATGCTGCTGTTATTCAGAAATTTCCAACACATCCGGTAGCGCAACAAGTATTGCTTCCATTACAGGAAGCGCTTGGCCTGGCAAACCGGAGCGATGAGTTTGATAAATACCTTGCCGCATTTAAGTCGGCTAACCCGGAAGGTAAAAACCTGGAGGTTGTGGAATTTGAAGCTGCCAAGACCCAGTATTTCAATCAGCAGTATGCACGTGCCATTAGTGCGTTTAAGAATTTTCTTACCACCTATGCCGGCAGTGCACGTACGCAGGAAGCAACATACTACCTGGCCGAATCATATTACCGATCTGTGGATCTGGATAATGCCCTACCGGTTTACGTGCAGCTTAGCACCGATCAAAGTTTTACATTTTTGAATCGCGTGGTAGCACGGATTGCGGAAATAGAGTTTCGTAAAGGGCGTTATGAGAAAGCCATTGAAGGGTATCGGAAAATGGAGCGCCTGGCCACCAACAAGAAAGAACAATTCAATGCATGGTCTGGCATGATGGAATCTTTCTTTTTACTGGCCCAATACGATTCAGTAAACACGTATGCCGGTATAATTCTTGAGAAGGGTAACATCAATGCCGGAGCGCAGAACAAAGCCACTTTGTATTTGGGCAAATCGGCTATGGCACAAGGAAAATACGATGCTGCCAAAGATGAGTTCATCAACACATTAAATACAGCCCAGGATGAATTTGGTGCTGAAGCTCGCTATCGCCTGGGAGAGATATTTTACCTCACCGGTGATTACAAGCAATGCTACGAGACGTTAGTGGGCATGGACACCAAATTTGGTGCCTACGAGGAATGGGTGGGGCGTGCATTCCTGTTGTTGGCCGATAATTTCGTAGCCATGGACAACACCTTTCAGGCGAAGGGTACTTTGCAATCGTTGATCGATAAATTTCCATTGGAACATATAAAGGTCTCGGCAAAAGAGAAGCTTGCAAAAATTGAAGCAGCGGAATTGCAAAAGAAAAAACAGACACAGGCGGATACATTAGGAAATAACTGATGAAGTTTTCAATGAACATGATGCGTTACGTTTTTATTGTTCTTGCAATTGCAGGATTGATCCGTCAGGCTAATGCTCAGGATGAAGGTGGAGAGATCAAGCCGGTTGAGATTGAAATAGTGAAGGAACGGGAAATCACCTTGCCACAAGCCAACCGGTTGTTCGATAAAATTCCACCACGCCCGGCAGAGCCAATCAAGCCGGAGATATCGTACAGTTTTAAAACACTACAGTTTAATACGCCCGAAGTTGTAACGGCAATTCGTCCGCTGCGCCTGAAGCAGGAGCAAGCCGCTGATGTGAATGCCGGGTTTTTAAGTGCGGGTTATGGGAATTATGCTTCGCCATACCTGGAGGCATTTTTCAATACCAAAGAAGACAAGAACAAATTGCTAGGCGTTCACGCTTTCTTAAACAGTTCGGGAAAAGGTCCGGTTGATGGGCGTAATTCCGGTAGTGGTAATTCTGGCCTTTCACTTTTTGCTGAATCGTTTGGAAAGGAGATCACCTTACAAGCCAACGCAGGGTTTGAAAATTTTGCCACCCACTTTTATGGCTATCCGGAAGGTCTGGAAGTATCACGCGATACCATCCGACAATCGTACAATGTTTTTAAACTGGGTGTTGGGCTGGCCAACGCGCGCAATACCGCATTCAGTTATGGACTGGGTGGTAACTTCAGCTATTTGAAAGATAAGTTTGAAGCGGCCGAAAGTACGGTTGATTTAACTTTTAAAAGCGCCTATAAAATTAAGGACGATCAGGCCATTGAACTCAGTGCCGCTTATACGCTCATCAGCAGAAAAGATGAAGGATTGGAAGCGAAGGGCAGGAGCCTGTTTCAGATCAATCCGTACTATGCCTTTAAGGCGATGAATAATATCAAGTTCAGAATAGGAGCAGTTGTAGCACTTGAAAACGATACACTCGACAACCGCGATCTGCATTTCTTCCCCGATGTTCAGGTAACATACCCGCTCAGCCCTTCGGTTGATCTGATTGGTTCACTCACCGGTGGAGTTGATCGTGTTTCCTTGCAAAGCCTAATGCGACAGAATCAATGGCTTGGTCCGGCTGTTCCCATTTATCACACCAACCGGCTATTCGATCTTCAGGCCATGTTGAATGCCCGCCTCAGCGGTAACCTTTTTGTGAATGCAGGCTTTTCATTTGCTACCCTTCGCAACCTGTTTTTCTTTGTAAACGATGTGGAGGATCAATCAAAGTTCACCACCGTATTTGACGATGGCACAACGAAACGGGCTAACCTGTTTGCAGCCATTAACCTCAACTACGGCAATAAAGCCAGGCTTACCCTTCGTGGAGATCATTTTAGTTATGGTACAGATACTCAGCCGGAAGCATGGCACAGACCGGGATATAGCTTTAGCTTAAATGGCATGTATAACCTGAAGGGAAAGATCGTATTCAGTACGGATATTATGGCGCTGGGTGGCATTAAGGCATTGAAAACAAATGATGACCTTTCGCAGGAAACAGTGTCACTGAATCCGGCCTTCGACCTGAACTTCCGTACCGAGTATTTTGTGTCTGAAAAGTTCTCGGTGTTCGTTGACCTGAACAACATTTCGGGTACCAATTACCAGGTATTTTTGAACTACCCGGTAAGAGGTTTTCAGGCCATGGGTGGCATAACCTGGAGCTTTTAACCCATGAAGGATACGATGCCCGATATGTTTGGATGCCTCAAAAATTCACTTAATTTTGTACATACCAACTGACTAACCCTTCATGGCAAGAAGAAAAAAGCAAAGCGAAGAAGACGCTATCAACGAAAATAAGGCGAATGAATCGGATGACTCGTTTGGTCTTCCCGAGATTGAATACGAGCCCATTCGCAAAGATGAAGAAGTAGAAAATTCAACCTCTGAATCACAGGAAACTACTTCCGAACCTGAACCTCAGGAAGAGCAATCGTACTCCAGTTACGAATCATCACAACAAGAAGAACAGCCCGCTGAAGAATCAACGTACCGGTATTCGGCTTATCAGGAGGAATCCTCGGTATGGCCAAAAGTGTTGGGTATTCTGTTGGTAATCGTGTTGGCACTTGGTGCCACGTGGTATTTTGTTATCTACAAGCCTAAAGAAGACGCACGTATAGCCCAGGAGCAGGCAGATGCTGCTGCCCGTGAAACCGCACGCAAAGCAAAAGAAGATGCCGATCGCAGAGCTGAACTTGAACGCCAGGCTGCAGAACAACGCAGGCTTGATTCATTGGCAGCGATTCCCAAAGAAGGAGCCATTGAAACACTAAGTGAGCGCACCGGTCGTTATTATGTTGTTGTAGCCAGCGCGCTCGATCAGGACTTGCTTATGGATTATGCCAAAAAGCTCAGTGATAATGGTGTGAGTTCTAAAATTATTCCGCCTTTTGGAAGGCATAAGGTGTCACGCATAAGCATTGCCGAGGGAGATTCATTTGATGCTGCACAAACCATTGCCAACGGTTTAAAAGCCGAATATGGAGATGGTGTGTGGGTACTGAAGTATTGATATACGCGAGCCGGCTGGGCTGCAATTTTTTGATTGAACTTAATATTTTTTGATTCATGATCTTACTTCAAATCATGACTGATGTTGCCACCGAAGAAGCAACAAACCAGTCGCTCTCCATTATTGACTTAGCCATAGAAGGTGGTTTCATGATGATTCCCATCGTGCTGCTTTCGTTTATCGCTATTTATATTTTCTTCGAGCGTTTCCTTACCATCAATAAAGCGAACCAGGATCCTGATCCATTCATGCATCGGGTAAAGGAGCTTGTCTTGAAAGGCGACATCAGCGGTGCCAAGTTGTTGTGTTCGCAAACCGATTCGCCCATTGCCCGCATGATCGAGAAGGGGATATCGCGTATCGGTAGTCCGCTAAAAAATATTGAAGCTTCCATTGAAAATGTTGGGAAGCTGGAAATCTTCAGGTTGGAAAAGAATTTGTCCACCTTGGCTACCATCTCCGGAGCCGCCCCCATGATGGGCTTTCTCGGTACGGTTATTGGTATGGTTAAGGCATTCATTTCTATTTCACAGCAAGAAGGTTCTGTGAGCCCTAAATTGTTGTCGGATGGAATTTACACGGCCATGGTTACTACTGTTGCCGGATTGATTGTAGGCATCATCGCATACCTGGCGTACAACTACCTGGTGTCGCGGGTGCAGAAAGTGATTCATAAAATGGAGTATACCTCCATCGATTTTGTTGACCTGTTACAGGAACCGCGATGAAGTTAAGTTCAAAAAATAAGGTTGAGCCCATGTTCAGCATGTCATCCATGACTGACCTGATCTTTTTGCTCCTCGTGTTTTTTATGCTTACCTCATCGTTTATTACGCCTTCAGGCCTGCCTGTTAACCTTCCGGCAACCAAAGCCAGCACCATCGAAATGCAAAAAGTTTCGGTAACGGTGACCAAAGACCTGCAATATTTCGTTAATGAAAAGAAAGTGTCAAAGAGTCTGCTGGAAGGCGAATTGAAAAGCAAGCTGACCACGAAGGGCGGATCTGTGGTGCTGCACATCGACAAGGATGTGCCTTGGGGTGAAGCCATGTATGTAACTGGAATCGCCACCTCACTGGAAGCAAAAGTTATCGCGGCTACCAAGCCGAAATAGATATGATCGAAAATCAACAGGAAAAAAAGAACAAGCAAATTGCGCTGGTGACAACCGTTGGCGTGCATGTTTTGCTATTCCTGTTCTTTTTGTTTGTCGTTGCCTGGCGTGCACCCGATCCTCCACTGCCTGAATATGGTATTGAGTTGAATTTTGGAACAGACAATGTCGGCACAGGAAACATTCAACCTGAAGAAACTGCCGGTTCACAGCAACCGGCACAAGATGACGTAGAAGATGTAAAAAATGATGAGCCTCAGCAGGAAGAAATTAAAACACCCGAACCATCAAAGCCGCAGGAGGCTCAACCTCAGGAGCAACCAGTTGTAACCAGCAAGGAAAGTACGGTAGCCATTAAGGAAGAAAAGAAGCCTGAGCCTAAACCGGTTGAAAAGCCAAAGGAACAGGAGAAGAAAGAAGTAGTTAAAACCGAAACCAAACCCACCGAGACTACAGAGAAGTCAGCAACACAAACGACAGCTGAAAAAACCACCACCGACAATAAAGAGGGTAAACCCGTAAGTCATGGTGACGATGCCAACAAGACTGGTGATAAAGGCGATCCTAAAGGTGAGTTGGATAACAAGGCATTGTATGGTAAACAGGGAGGTGGAAATAATGGAGCAGGACTTGATCTTGCTGGCTGGAACTGGGACTATATTCCTAAGCCGAACGTACCAAACAACGAAACTGGCCGTGTTGTCTTTGAAATTAAGGTGGATGATTCCGGGGAAATAGTTTCTATTCGTACCCTTGAACGAAGCGTAAGCCTTGAAGCTGAAAACATTTGCCGCAAAGAGGTTGAAAAACTTACGTTTTCAAAAACCGGAACAAATGTACCTGCCATATCAACCGGTAGAATCACATTCGTTATTCGTTCCAACTGAGAGCCGATCAGGCTGTAAAAGATTCAGGTTTGTAAGTATTTGGAATTTGATGCCTTGAACCTGAGATTTGCGCCCGCATGTTCAGTACATACGAACAAACCATTGAGTACCTGTACGCCAACTTACCCATGTTTCAGCGGGTTGGAGCTGTTGCTTTTAAGAAGGATTTAACCAACACGCTTACGCTCTGTTCAGCATTAGACAATCCACATCAAAAATTTAAATCTGTTCACATTGCGGGCACTAACGGAAAGGGGAGTACTGCCCACATGATTGCCTCTGTCCTGCAATCGGCTGGATATAAGACTGGCCTTTATACCTCGCCCCATTTAAAGTCATTTATCGAGCGTATTCGAATCAACGGGCAGGAAGTGTCGCAGGCATTTGTTGTCGACTTTGTAAATCGCATTCAACCCCACATTGAGTACATTAAACCTTCTTTCTTTGAAATTACGGTAGCTATGGCATTCGATTACTTTGCACAGCAGCAAGTTGACATAGCCGTAATTGAAGTTGGCTTGGGTGGAAGGCTTGATTCAACCAACGTGATTACTCCGGAAATATCCATTATTACAAATATTGGTTACGATCACATGGATATGTTGGGTGACACGTTAGATAAGATTGCCGCTGAAAAAGCAGGAATCATTAAACCGAATATTCCGGTGGTTGTTAGTGAACGTCAGGAAGAAGTGGCCAATGTATTTGAAGAGAAGGCTAAACTTGAACAAGCGCCCATATTGTTTGCGGATAAACCGGTTGCAATCACGCAACATGGAGGTTCAGTTAGGGCGGAGTCTATCTTTCAGGATCAGCTTATTGAATTTGAGTTTCCCTTGTTGGGCAGTTATCAGCAAAAAAATATAGCCGGAGTGCTCACCGCATTAGAGTGTCTGACTGATCGTGAGTTTTCAATTTCTAAGGAACAGGTTTGTGTTGGGATGCAACAAGTGATCAGCCAAACCGGATTGAAAGGTCGCTGGCAGATTCTTCAAAAAGACCCGTTGGTTATTTGCGATACCGGGCACAACGTTGATGGAATCCGATCCATTGTTAAACAGTTGGCTACCTATTCCCATAAAAATCTGTTTATAGTTATAGGCATGGTCAAAGACAAGGATCATACTGCCGTGTTTAACCTGCTTCCTAAAGAAGCGAATTATATCTTCTGCCAGGCGAATATTCCGCGCGCTATGGATGCGCATGCACTTGCAGGGGAAGCACATGCCTTCGGGTTAAACGGTGAGGTAGTGCCCGATGTAAATAAAGCCTTGGATCATGCGTTGCAAAAGGCAAAATCAGAAGATCTGATTTTTGTGGGGGGGAGTACTTTTGTAGTAGCCGAGTTGAACAATCTTTAATTTCAGTGTATATCCATTCATGAAAAGAAAACAGGAGCGTTTCAAAATTATAGAAGAGCGTAACAATGTACTTGAGCGCACAAAACCAAACTACACCACCATTAAGGGAAAGTGGAGCAGTGAACATTTTAAAAATGATAATCCCATTACCATTGAGTTGGCATGCGGCAGGGGCGAGTATACCGTAGGGTTGGCTTCGCTGTTCCCGGAAAGAAATTACATCGGGGTTGATATCAAAGGCGAACGCATTTGGAAAGGAAGCACCTGGGCCGTAGAGCAAGGACTTACCAATGTCGCTTTTCTGCGAACGCAAATTCTGTTGATTGAAAACTTTTTTGATGAACATGAAGTAGATGAAATCTGGATTACGTTTCCCGATCCACGTCCACGCAAGCGTGATATAAAGCGCAGGTTGACAAGTCCCCGTTTTTTAGATATGTACAAAAAACTACTGGTGCCCGGAGGCTTCGTCCGACTGAAGACAGATAACACGTTACTTTTCAATTACACCCTCGAAGTACTTGAGCAACGAACAGATATAACCGATTTTGAATTCACCCACGATGTGTATACCTCTTCACTTAGACCAGAGTGCTTCGACATTAAAACACGCTATGAAGAAGCGTTTGCTTCGAAGGGAGAGACCATTAAATACCTGCGTTTCAGATTTAAAAACTGATTCTTTGGTTTCATAACAATTCCATAATAGCGGCATGAAGCCAGGGTAATAGGGCAGGCTTACTTTTGTGCGTGTAGAACATCTTCACAGGTTTAGGTTACCTGGAGGCCGTAAGGTCTCCGGGTTTCTTAGTATACGATGTAAATGAGTAAACGTAAGAAGCGCGAGCTTGAAATTGTAGTCCTCTCTGATATCCACTTAGGCACCTACGGCTGCCATGCAGAAGAACTTCTGCGTTACCTGAAAACGATCAAGCCCAAAAAGCTAATCCTGAATGGCGATATCATCGACATGTGGCAATTCAGTAAGCACTATTGGCCGAGATCACACATGCAGGTTATTAAACACATAACAGGCTTGTTAACCAAAGGCACAAAAATCATCTACCTCACAGGGAATCACGATGAAATGCTTCGCAAATTTGCCGGGTTCAAGCTGGGTTCATTTCAAATTGACAATAAAATAGTGCTTAAAATTAATGGTAAGCGTGCATGGATTTTTCATGGCGATGTGTTTGATGTAACCATGAAGTATTCGAAGTGGCTTGCCCGACTTGGTGCTGTTGGATACGATACGCTGATCCTTATCAACACGTTTGTGAATTGGTGTTTAAAACGATTGGGGCGCGAGAAGATATCCCTTTCCAAACGCGTAAAAGACAGTGTGAAGACAGCGGTGAAATTTATCAACGACTTTGAGAAAACAGCAACTGAAATAGCCATTTCAAACCAGTACGACTATGTGATATGCGGGCATATCCATCATCCGGAAATAAAATCCATTGAAACCGAAAAGGGTTCCGTGGTGTATTTGAATTCAGGAGATTGGGTTGAAAACCTTTCTGCACTTGAATATGATGGCAACCGATGGTCGGTTTACCGATACAAGGATGATGCGCAGGCGAGGGCCATGAAATTGCCTAAAAGATTACGAAACGATCTTGATACCGATGAAATTTTCAGGGATCTTGTTGAGGAGTTTTTATTGGCCAAGAAATGAAACTGCTTTATGCCATTCAAGGTACAGGTAATGGTCATGTGGCCCGGGCACTTGATATTGTACCGATCTTAAAAGAGTATGGCGAACTGGATGTATTTCTCAGCGGTGCGCAGGCCGAAATCAAACTTCCCTTTCCGGTCACCCATACATCCAAAGGGCTTAGCTTCTTTTTTGGGAAATCGGGCGGTATAGATTTTTACAAGACCTTCAAACAGAACAGCTCAAAGGAGGTACTGCGTGAAATCAAAAAATTTCCGGCAGAAAAGTATGACCTGATCATCAACGACTTTGAACCCATATCAGCATGGTCGGCCAGACGAAAAAAAATTCCGTGTGTTTCGCTTAGTCATCAGTCGGCATTATTATCTAAAAAGGTGCCGCATCCAAAACATTTCGATCCGGTGGGCGAATGGATTTTGAATAATTACGCTCCGGCTGATGCATCCGTAGGGTTTCATTTTACCCGATACGATAATACCATTTACACCCCGGTGATTCGAAAGGCCATACGTGAAGCCAAAGTGACCAAAGGGGAACATTACACCGTATACTTACCCGCCTATGATGACCGAAAACTCGTTCCATTACTTGCGCGCATTCCTAATGTTCGGTGGCACATCTTTTCCAAACATGCACCAAAGCCCTATCACATTGGCCGGTTATCGGTTTACCCCATTAATAATGAAGAGTTTGTTGCCAGTGTAGTCTCGTCAAAAGGCGTGTTATCGGGTGCAGGTTTTGAAACGCCTGCCGAAGTTTTGTTTTTGGGCAAAAAGCTGATGGTTGTGCCTATGAAACGGCAGTACGAACAACACTACAATGCTGCTGCTTTGCGCGATTTGGGTGTGCCCGTTTTAAAAAATGTAAAACGCAAGTGCCTGTCGAAAATTCAGGAGTGGATTGAATCCAATAAAAAAACAGAAATCAATTACCAGGACAGCACACGAGAGGCCATCGAACATGCCTTGCGGTTGGGTGGAATTTCCGTTTAAGTGTGATCTGCCTATTACTCCTCCAGAAACTCCAATACCTGGGCCAGTTCATCATAGTTTTTGTAACCGGGCCGTGTTTCTGCTGAGCCTTTCAAGGCAATGCCGATATGCGGTATCTCAATGAGTTGCCTTGTATTCTCTCCCGGATTATCAACCAGTATCTGAAACTCTGCTGCAAGTTTGCGAAGTTCATCGTTTGTTGCGGTATCCGGAACCAGCAGGTAAGCTATGTCCAATTTATGTTGATCCACTATTTGCTTGTGCCGCTCAAACCCTTCAACGGAAGTAGCTACGATCAATTTAATATTCGATGGATTTAACACCATCATATCCTCAATGGATAACTCTACCAGATCGGGTTGATATTGGTTCATGATATCGCTCAAATCATCAGTGCCATATGCCTCTGCCACTACCTGTGGTCCGGCAAACCAACCCCGCATTTCCTGAAATTGCTTCGGCTCAACATAACCAGCATTTCCCGGCACAACAGTAAATCCCAACAAATCAACACCCATGCCGGCACAATACCGGGCATCGCTCAGGTTCGAAATGTTTCCTACTTTAACGGTTACTTTTAAGGCCATTTTAAAATCGATAACTTTGTGAATATCCGACTCACTTGTCGGGCCGAATTACTTAAAATGTTGGGTACTTGAAAAGAATTGCTTCATTTTTATTGGTGCTGTTGAGTGTATTGTGGAGTTGTTCATCTGATGAAGTCAGGTTGGCGGATTCAGGTTTCTTCCCAGTACAGATCGGTTTTTTTCAGGTTTATGATGTGAACGAGATCATCTACACCGCATTCAATCCTCCCCAATCACTTACCTATCAACTACGTGTTGAGGTTTTGGACGCTTTTGAGAATCAGGGTGGTGGATTAACTTATGTGACCTACAGAAGCAAGCGGGAAACAGATAGCGACCCCTGGGATTATCTTGATACCTGGTCGGTAAGAAAAACGGATCAATTTGCCCTAGTGGCTGAAGGAAACACTACCTATGCAAAACTGGTTTTTCCGTTACGCGTTAATGCATCATGGAACGGCAACCAGTTTAACGATGAAGGAGAGGATGAGTATACGCTGGAACAGTATGGTGGTGCGTTTAATGCGGGTAATGGTATTTCGTTTTCTGATGTAATTGTTGTTAATCAAAATAGAGAAAGCAACCTGGTGTTTAAAGATGACCGCCTGGAAGTGTATAGTTTTGAAAAAGGTTTGGTGTACAGTGAGTACCAGGTGTGGCAGTACAACTGTTCAGGTGGTACCTGCACAGGCCAGATCAATAATGGAAAATACAGAAAGATGGTGCTGACGGATTATGGTGTTGAATAGATTTCTTTTGCTCATCCTGCTTTACGTATGCACATCCAATGTACATGCGCAGGTAAATCAGTATATGGTATTTTTTGAAGACAAATCCGGCACACCTCATTCTATAAATTCACCTGAAACGTTTTTATCTGAACGTGCTCTTGAGCGAAGAGAAAGGCAAGGTATTGCCATCGTTCAAAATGATTTACCAGTAAGTCCGGTTTATGTTCAGGGTGTTCGCGATACTGGTGCTGATGTGATCTATGCAACAAAGTGGATGAATGGCGTACTGGTTTCTTGTGATGACGCATTGCTTCTATCAATCCAGGCGTTGGAATATGTTTCATCAGTTGAATTGGTCTCTCCGGGAAGTCATCCTGCCTCGGGGAACCGAAGCAAATTCAAAAATGAATTGGCCGATACGAAAGAAGAAGCAACCGATACCCAACTGACCATGATTGGGCTTGATGCCATGCATAGTGATGGGAACAGGGGTGAAGGAATAATTATAGCTGTATTTGATGGAGGTTTTTCGGGGGTAAATACGACAGCACCCTTTCAGCATTTACTTACGAATAATCAAATCGACCTCACCGCATCATTTGATTTCATTTCCGGAACTGCAAACGTTTTTCAATACGATGACCACGGAACACGTGTGTTATCCATTATGAGTGCTCAAGTTAACGGATCATTTACCGGTGGTGTAACAGAGGCTTCTTACCAACTTTATGTAACGGAAGATATTCCAACGGAATACCGCATTGAAGAATACAACTGGCTATTCGCTGCTGAACGAGCCGACAGTGCGGGCGCAGATATTATTCACTCCTCACTTGGCTACAGCACGTTCGATATAGCTTCTATGGATTACACCACTGATCAGTTGAACGGTAAGACCACTGTGGTTACCCGTGCAGCACAGATGGCTTTTAGCAAGGGTATGGTTGTAGTGGCAAGTGCGGGCAATGAAGGAAACATCGCCTCCTGGAGAATTGTAACTGCCCCCGCTGACGGGGAAGATGTGATTGCCGTTGGCAACATAAATGGCTTTGGTGTTCGGTCTTCATCCAGTTCAATTGGCCCAAGTGCCGATGGAAGAATCAAACCCGATGTTGTAGCACTGGGCTCCGGTGTTTCGGTAGTGCGTGCCAACGGATCGGTATTTACCGGCTCAGGTACTTCATTTTCGGCACCACTTGTAACTTCATTGTTAGCTGGCATCTGGAAAGATAAACCAGGTTTAAAAAATTCGGACCTGATTATAGCCCTGCGGCTCACCGCCTCTCAGGCCAAAAGTCCCGATAATTTCTTAGGTTTTGGAATACCCAATTACCTCGCGATAAAGCATTACTTGGAGCAAACCCCTCAAACGGAACCGGTTATTGTTTTTCCAAATCCGGTTATCACAAACCTTACGGTACGTCCCGCATCACCGGAAGATGGGAATCTTAAGCTGATGCTTATTTCAGCTCAGGGTCAGGTGGTGACGGAGCGGGAAGTTTCCTTTTCGTGGTTAAACAATGAATATACGGCTGATGTATCGGCACTGGCTTCCGGCTTTTACATTTTACGAATACAGACAACCAGCCAGATTTTAACTTTCCGGATCGTAAAGATGAACTGAATCAGAGCCGTATATTTGAGAAATTTTTTCGCATGGCTCAACCCATAATTGCACCCTCTGTTCTTGCTGCTGATTTTGCCAACCTGGAACGTGAAGTTCGCATGGTCAATGAAAGCGATGCCGATTGGATTCATATCGACATTATGGATGGTGTTTTTGTACCCAATCTTTCCTTTGGATTACCGGTAACATCCGCCATAAAAAAACACGCCAGCAAGCCGTTGGATGTTCACCTGATGATTGTTCATCCGGAGCGGTACCTGAATGCATTTAAGCAAGCAGGAGCCTCCACCATAACTGTACATTATGAAGCCTGTGAGCACCTGCACCGGACAATACAAGAGATCAAGGCGCTTGGCTGCCAGGCTGGTGTAGCCATCAATCCACACACCCACGTAAGCCTGCTGGAGGATATCATCCAGGATATTGACCTGGTTTGTGTGATGGCTGTGAACCCCGGATTTGGCGGGCAGAAATTTATTGAGCGGACATACGAAAAAATACAGGCACTGAAAACCCTGATTGATTCCCGCAACTCATCAGCACTGATAGAAATTGATGGCGGGGTAAACCTTGACAACGCTGCTGCGTTACGGAAAGCGGGAGCAGATGTGCTGGTGGCGGGTAACTTTGTTTTCAGCGCAGCAAATCCCAAAGCAGTCATTACCCAATTGAAGAATATTTAAGCCCTGAAAAGGCATTTCCGGCAAGGTTTTTGATTTTTCACATCAAACATTTTCTTATGAACAAGGTTCTTACTCTTTTCGCAGTTTTACTTTTATTGTCGTGTTCGCGTTCGGTTACCCGAATTGATCCGGCCACTGAAATTGACCTGAGTGGCCGATGGAATGATACAGATTCGCGCAGGGTAGCCGACCAAATGATACACGACCTTTTTCAATCAAACCAGTTTAAGAAATATGCCGAGACGCTTGGCCGAAAACCTGTACTGGTAATGAGTACAATAAAGAACAAAACCAGTGAACACATTGATGCCGCCAACTACATTAAAAAATTTGAAATCGTGATTCACAACTCAGGCATTGCCGAATTGGTAGAGTCGGAAGAGTTTCGTGACAAGGTAAGAAAGGAGCGAGCGGAGCAACAGGACTTTGCCGATCCGGCAACGGCAGCACGTTGGGGCAAAGAACTGGGAGCAGATCTGATTTTATTTGGTGAAATGACTTCCGAAAGTGATGTGTATCAGAAAAAGCGTGTTGTGAACTACATCACCACGTTATTCCTTACCGATGTGGAGACCAACAGGCGCGTGTGGTATGGACAGCACGAAATAAAAAAGCTGGTAAAGAATTAATTTTTTAAATCATGCTGAAAACAATTACCGCCATCAGTTTACTGGTGCTGTTTTCAGCATGTGCCTCTTTTTACGAAGGCACTTACGAGTACAACCGACAGTTTGAAGAGGGTAACCTGGAGCAGGCATTAAAAACGCTTCGCTCCAGCACGATGTATAAACGGAAACATGCGGAGTTCCTTTCGCATGTAAACAACGGTCTGCTGCTTTCCGTAATGGGAAAGTATGAAGAGAGCAACAGCTACCTGGAGAAGGCATTTATTTTTGGTGAAGACTATCGGGTCAACTACGCCCGTGAGGCTGCTTCTTATCTTACCAATCCTACTGTTACCATTTACCGGGGTGAAGATCATGAGCACCTGATGTTGCTGTATTACAAAGCGTTGAATTTTCTAAAGCTTGAAAAATACGAAGAGGCCCTGGTTGAATGCAGGCGACTAAACATCCGGCTGCAGCAATTATCTGATCGCTACACATCGCCTGAGCGATATAAGCGGGATGCTTTTGTTCACAACCTGATGGGCTTAATTTATCAAGCCAACAGCGATTGGAACAATGCGTTTATTGCGTACCGAAATGCACTGGAGATTTATGAAGAGGACTATACGCGTATGTTTGGCTTGCAGGCTCCCGAACAATTGAAAAGGGATTTATTGGAAGCAGCTTTCCGAACCGGTTTTCTGGATGAATTTGAAATTTACAGGGAGAAATTTGGATGGCCCGACTACACGGTTTCAAATCGTGATGCTGACCTGGTGTTCTTTTGGCATAATGGGCTTGGTCCGATCAAAGATGAATGGAGCATCAACTTCATGATCAACCGCTCGGGCGATCAATTTGTGTTCTTCAATGAACAACTCGGGCTGAGCTATGCTTTTCCGGTTTCCAATGAAGATGACCGAAAGTCATTAAGTCGGTTGGAGGTCTTTCGCGTGGCATTTCCAAAGTATGTTGAACGCCCACCGTTGTATGCTTCGGGCAGTATTTATGTTGATGAAGCTGAATATACGTTACAACTTACCGAAGATGTGAACAAGATTGCCTTCAAATCACTTCAGGAGCGTATGTGGCTTGAGTTCAGTAAAGCACTGATACGCGTAGCCTTGAAGAAAGCAACAGAATATAGTGCAAGAAAGGAAGATGAGAATTTAGGGGCCCTTATTGGAATGGTGAATGCCATGACCGAGAAGGCAGATACCCGCAATTGGCAGACCTTGCCCCATAGCATATTGTACACCCGTGTTCCATTGAATGAAGGAATCAATGGCACGCGGTTCGAGATGCAGTTACCGAATGGTTCAGCGGATGTGCGTAACTTTACCTACCGTGCCAAGCGCGGACAAACACTTTTTCATACCTTCACTTCGTTAGAATCAAGACCGGTACGGAGATACTGAAATGTGGTGGTTTACGTGAATTTACTTACTTTTGATGTTTAATTTTCAGAGAATGAGCGCGTTATAGTACCCTCACTGTCAAAATTTTACAAGCCTGAACCGTAAACTCGTCATATCCCTTCTCATTCTCGCACTGGTTGTGCCCTTCGTATCGTTAGCTCAGAACGATAAAGATGTAAGCATCCCGCTGGATCACTTTTATGTTGACCGGCAGGGAGTAGGTTTGTTCAGGAGACTACTAAGCAAGGTACACTTCGGATTAAGCACCGGTTATGGATCAACTAAGTTCCGGCATAACCTTGAAGATTTTGGTATTTATCAACCTGCATCTGGAAATCCTTACCTGTTTAACCCCACCACACCGGCCAATGGCTTGTTCAATTGGTTTAATGAAGCAGTGGACACCACGCTGACCATAAACCCGGGCGAATTTCTGGTTAGTCCGGATACGGCTTCGATAGGCTTTAGAAGTAAGTCGTTCAATATTCCATTGCGACTAACGGCTCATGTCGAAATCAAACAACGGTACCGCATAGGGGCGGGGTATTCGTTTGAGTTTACCAAAGTCAATGACTTTGAACCGCTATCGTTTGGCAACGATATAAATTCATACGAGCCTGAAGTTTCATCCTTCTTTCTCAAGAAATATTTTGTTTTACTTGGTGCCTCCGTTTATAGGTATGATAACTACCTGCTTACCGTTGATGCGCAAATAGGGGGCTATAGCCTGGGGAAGAAATTCGATAAGGCTGTGATTGATAAAGGCATGTTCTTCAATCTGGGGGCCATGGTAGAACGGGAAATGTCGGAATACTTCCGCCTGTTTATACGACCATCAATTGAATTTAAGGGGTATGATTTAAACGTGGCCGAAGCCGGCACGAGCATCAGGCACCGGATGAATGCGTTCTATATCAATGTTGGGGCGTCCTACAGGATACCTGAACTGAGGCGTTGTTACGACAAGTTGTGCAGGGCGCAAATCAACCATGCGCATGGCAACCGCGAGTACCGTAGCCGGGTGCATCCCATCTGGAAAAAGCAGAACCCACACTACGGAGAAAACTACCCGAACCTGATCAAATACAAGGGTAAAAACAAGCGCAAACTTAACCCATATTAACCCCCTTGAACTACCTGAAAATCAGGCTCGAAAATCCTAATAAAAGCAGTTCGAAAAGCCCTTTTTTAGCATCAAATTATTATCTTGCACCGCTTGAAAAATGACCTCAAAATGAGGCGTTGAAGGCGATAGTAAACTGACTAAAATCTGATAGAAAACCGTGGCTGAAGAAACCGGTAATTTGCCCGAACGGCAAAACATTATCCCGATCAATATTGAAGATGAAATGCGCGGTGCCTACATCGATTATTCGATGTCGGTTATTGTCTCACGCGCCCTGCCCGATGTACGCGATGGCCTGAAACCTGTACACCGAAGGGTGTTGTATGGTATGCTTGAACTGGGCGTCAACTACAATAAGTCCTATAAAAAGTCCGCCCGTATTGTAGGGGAAGTGCTTGGTAAGTACCACCCGCATGGCGATGCCTCCGTGTATGAAACCATGGTGCGAATGGCCCAGGATTGGTCGATGCGCTACCCGTTGGTTGACGGACAGGGTAACTTCGGTTCGATTGATGGTGATGCCGCAGCGGCCATGCGTTATACCGAGGCACGTTTACGCAGAATTGCAGAAGAGCTTTTGGCTGACATCAACAAAGACACCGTTGACTTTCAGCCCAACTTTGATGACTCGTTAACTGAACCAACCGTGTTGCCGGGTAAGTTGCCCAACTTGCTGGTTAATGGGGCTTCCGGTATTGCAGTTGGGATGGCAACAAACATGGCCCCGCATAACCTGCGCGAAGTGGTGGATGGCATTGTGGCCTACATTGATAACAACGAAATTTCCATTGAGGATTTGATGAAATTCGTTACTGCCCCAGACTTTCCCACGGGCGGTATCATATACGGAATTGGTGGCGTGCGCGAAGCCTACCGTACTGGCAGAGGCAGGGTAGTGGTACGTGCCAAAGCCGAGATTGTAACCCAGGCCAATGGCAGGGAGCAGATCGTGGTAACCGAAATACCCTATCAGGTAAACAAAGCCCTGATGATTGAAAAGACGGCAGCCTTGATCAATGAAAAGAAGATTGAAGGCATTTCAGATATACGCGATGAGTCGGATCGTGATGGGTACCGCATTGTATACGATTTGAAGCGTGATGCAATTGGAAATATCGTACTGAATAACTTATACAAGTACACCCAGCTGCAATCAAACTTTGGAATCAACAACGTAGCCCTTGTAAAGGGTAGACCACAAACCCTGAACCTAAAAGACCTGATCAAGAACTTTGTGGAACATCGCCACGAAGTGGTGACCAGGCGCACACTTTATGAACTTAATGAGGCTGAAAAGCGGGCACACATACTGGAAGGTTATTTGATTGCACTGGATAACCTGGATGAGGTTATTGCCTTGATTCGTGCTTCAAAGGATCCGGAAACGGCCAAGACTGAATTGATCAGTCGCTTTGGGTTGTCAGAAATTCAGGCCAAGGCCATACTGGAAATGCGCTTGCAGCGTCTGACCGGTCTGGAGCGCGATAAAATACAGCAGGAGTATAAGGAAGTAATGGAATTGATTGGCCGGTTGAAAGACATTCTGGCCAGTGAGCCGTTGCGCATGCAGATCATTAAAGATGAATTGGCAGAATTGCGCGATCGGTATGGAGATGACCGCAGAACGGAGATTGTTCCTACAGAGGAAGACGATATCCTTCCGGAGGATATGATTCCGAATGAGGAAATGGTCATAACGATTTCCAATCAGGGGTATATCAAGCGCACCTCACTTTCCGAATACAGAACGCAGGGTAGAGGCGGAGTTGGTTCCCGTGGCGTTGCCACCAAGGAAGATGATTTTACTGAGCACCTTTTTATCGCGCATGCGCATAACTTCCTGCTCATATTTACGGAGAGCGGTAAGGTATACTGGAAAAAAGCCTATGAAATTCCGGAAGGCAACAAAACTTCAAAAGGAAGAGCCATCCAAAACCTGATCAACATTGAGCCGGGGGATACTGTAAAGGCCGTAATCAACATCCGCACACTTGAGGATGAAGAATACCTGAATAATAATTTTGTTATTCTGTGTACTGAGAAAGGCACGATCAAGAAAACTTCGCTTGAAGCGTACTCACGGCCTCGTCAAGGGGGTATAAACGCCATCACCACTCATGAAGGTGACCGGCTGTTGACCGCCTCGCTTACCAATGGTAAAAACCACATCATTATTGCCAAGTCGGAAGGTAAGGCTGTTCATTTCAGCGAAGAAGATGTTCGCCCTATGGGCCGTACTGCCGCTGGTGTGCGGGCCGTTACACTGGATTCTTCTACCGATAAAGTAATAGGTATGGTATGCATCACCCGGGAGGATGCTAATTTGCTGGTCGTTTCCGAAAAGGGATATGGCAAGCGTTCCTCCATTGATGATTACCGGGTGACAAAGCGTGGCGGAAAAGGGGTAAAAACCATAAATATCACAGAAAAAACTGGCAAGCTTGTTGCGATCAAGGAAGTAACAGATGACGATGAACTGATGATTATTAACCGTTCAGGTATTACCATTCGCATAAAAGTTTCCGAACTTCGCATTATGGGTCGGGCAACACAAGGAGTGCGCCTGATACGCCTGAATGAAGATGATCGCATTTCATCCATTGAAAAAATTCAACGGATGCAAGATGAAGCACCTGAAGAAAGTAAAATTTAAAAACCGATTATAACCTAAATAAAAATGAAACGAGTAGTATGTTTTTTGTTGATCGCAATACCCCTGACGGTATTTGCACAAAAGGCGATCAAACCGAATTTGAATAAAGCTTTGAATTCATGGAAGCAGGGTAAGTTAGATGAAGCCAAGCAAATGATTGATGTTTGTGTTACCGATCCGAAATTATCGCTTGACGCCAAAACATTTTTTTATCAAGGATTAATCTATTCCTCCCTTGACACGACCACGAGTGAAGCTTATCAAGGGCTTGCTTCCAATGCATTGCAGACTGCTGTGGATGCATATGCCAAGGCAGACGAATTGAATAAGAATTCGAAGAACGAATTGTTTTACCAAGGCAATGATTTCATACCCATTTCTAAGTCTCAAGTGATTTCTATGTTGGCAAATCATTACCTAAATGTTGGTGCTTCAGCATATCAAGATGATGATTACGAAACAGCACTGAAAAACTTCGATAAATCGAAGAAGTTGACACCTCAAGATACAACGACTTACTTCTATGCCGGGTTTGTAGCGCAAGCCAATGAAGAATATGATCGTGCAATTGTCGATCTTCAGAAATACCTTGACTTAGGCGGTACATCGCCTGATGCCTATTCTGCGATAATTAATTCATATAGTGGTCCTAAAGGGGATAAGAAAAAAGCGTTGGAGGTTGTAAGAGAAGCAAAAAAGAGGTTTCCAAATAACACACAATTCCCCTTGGTTGAAATCGGTTTCCTGATTGACCTGGAAATGACAGATGAGGCCAGAGGTGGCCTGGAGAAAGCTGTAGCTGCTGATCCTTCAAATAAAACGCTTCAATTCTACCTGGGATATGTCAATTCTAAGTTGGATAAGTTTGATGATGCCAAGAAAAATTTTGAGGCAGCACTTAAAATTGATCCCACCTTCTTTGATGCACAATATTATCTGGCTCAGTTGTATTTGATTGAAGCTGACAAAATAAAGCGGGAAATGAACAATCTGGGTATCACGGCTGCCGACAAGAAGAAGAAGATGGAATTGGATGCAGAGTTGGTAAAACGTTACAAGGAAGCATTGCCTTATTGGGAAAAGGCAGAAAAACTTAACCCTTCAGAAACGGATGTACTGGACAAGTTAAGCATCATTTACTACTACCTTGGCGAAGACGCTAAAGCCTCACGAGTTGAAAAGCGCTTGAAGGAACTTGGAGTGGATAATTAGAAGATACAGGTTCAGTCTGATCTTAGAGAAAGCCGGGGTGAAATTTTTCATTCCGGCTTTTTCTTTTGAATTTAGTTTCAAACAAAATCATATGCGAAACCGGATTGCCATTTTTTGGATCGTTATGCTGTGGCAACCGATTTTTGGCCAGGAACCTCTTCAAGGGGTGAGCTTCTCATCTTTAACCATAACCGACCACTTCTGGAGGCCACGACTCCAAACTGTTGCTACCAACACCCTGGATGCCTGCATTACCCAAACGGGAATTAAAACACCGCGCATCCGAAACTTTGAAAAAATTGTAAACCAAACGGGGGAGAAGCATGAAGGCATTTACTATGACGACAGTGATGTTTATAAAGCCCTGGAGGCAATTGCCTATTCCCTTAAAAATTTTCCGGATAAAAAACTTGAGGAAACTGCTGATCGCTGGATTGATGTTATCAGTAAAGCTCAACTTCCGGATGGTTATCTCAACACGTATTACCAATTGGGCGATTTTTCAAAGCGCTGGACCGACATCGAAAAGCATGAAGATTATAATGCAGGACACCTGATCGAAGCTGCCGTGGCGTACCATCACGCCACAGGTAAAGATAGGCTGCTCCAAACCGCAATCCGATTCACCAATCACATTGATTCTACTTTCCGGTTGGGTAACAAGCCCTGGTTCAGTGGTCACCAGGAAATTGAACTGGCATTGGTAAAGTTGTATGATGTAACCAAAAACGATCGTTACCTGAAACTAAGCGAATGGTATCTGCAACAACGGGGTAAAGGATACTACACATACGGAGCCAACTGGATCACACCCGACTATTGGCAAGATCTGAAACAGGTTCATGAACAAACCGAAATTACGGGTCACGCTGTGCGGGCCATGTATCAATACACAGGCGCTGCGGATGTTGCTGGGGTTATGAATAACAAACAGTACGCTGCAGCGATGCGTGCCGTGTGGGAAGATGTTGTGTACAGAAACCTGTACATCACCGGTGGCATCGGATCATCCGGTCGCAATGAAGGATTTTCAATCGATTATGATTTACCCAACATGAATGCCTACTGCGAAACTTGCGCTTCGGTGGGAATGGTATTCTGGAACCAACGCATGAACCGGTTGAGTGGTGACAGCAAGTTTATTGATGTGCTCGAACGAAGTTTGTACAACGGTGCGCTTTCAGGTCTATCCCTTTCGGGCGATCGGTTTTTTTATGGCAATCCCCTGGCATCATTCGGTACACATGCACGAAGAGAATGGTTTGGCACAGCATGCTGCCCGTCAAACATCGCCCGGTTAACGGCATCGGTTGGCGATTATATCTACGCCACATCAGCTGCAGGATTATGGATTAACCTCTTCATTGCCAGTAAAACGACAATTGCCATCGGAAAACAATCCGTTGCCATTCAACTCGAAACCAATTACCCGTGGGAAGGCAAAGGAAAACTCACCGTTAACCCTGAAAAGAAGGGCATGTTCGATATTCATATTCGTATACCAGGTTGGGCTCAAAACAATCCCGTTCCCGGTGATCTTTATCGCTTCAAGGAAGATCACCTTGCCTCTATTTCTTTTAAAATTAATGGTAAAGCAATTGCCCCTGAACGTATAAACGGATATGCGGTGATCAGGCGCTCCTGGCAAAAGGGCGATGTTGTGGAGTGGGATTTTCCAATGGTTGTGAAAGAAGTGGTTTCCCATGAACAAGTAAAACAAAATACAGATCGGATTGCGCTTCAACGGGGGCCGCTTGTTTACTGTGTTGAAGGGGCGGATAATGGTGGGAAAGCCTGGGATTTTATCGTTCCGGATAGCACCAGCTATAAAACTGAATTCAAAACTGATCTGCTGGGTGGAGTAGTTGCCATTACGTTTGAAGCACAAGCGCTGAAAGGAGGAGATTCACCAACCGATGTAGTGCATTACACAAAAATCATAACGGCTATTCCATACTACGCCTGGAACAACCGCGGAGCAAACGAAATGCAGGTATGGCTCCCGAAGAAAGTTAAGGAGGTCAGGATTAATCCGGAGAATTAATGATATGAATCCTCTTGAGAGAATAGGTGTTATACTGCTGCTCGGCTTTGTCGGAGCTTGTACTGCATCTAAAGAACAACAACTCCAGGAAGCTGGAATAACCGTTAACGACTATGGTATGATTGGGACAACAACTGTTAAACAATATACAATCAGGAACAAGGCTGGCATGCAGGTGAGTGTGCTTAATTATGGCGGAACGATAACCGAGATAGTAGTACCCGACCGAAACGGCAATTTTGAAAATGTGGTGCTCGCCTTTTCAACGCTGGAAGGATACATCGGGGATAACAATCCTTACTTAGGCGCGCTCATCGGGCGTTATGCGAATCGCATTGCTAAGGCATCTTTTCGTTTGGGCGAGGAGCTGTACAGTCTTCCGCCAAACAATAACGGCAACACCTTGCATGGCGGAAACTATGGCTTCGACAAAGTGATGTGGGATGTTAACATTGAATCGGATAGCTCAATGCGCGTGACATACGATAGTCCCGATGGTGAAGAAGGGTTTCCGGGTAACCTGCATGTAGAAGTGTTGCTCACGTTGGGCGATGCTAATTCCCTTACACTCGACTACACCGCAACAACCGACAAGGCAACTCCGGTAAACCTGACCAGTCATGCGTACTTCAATTTATCAGCAGGTAAAAGTGCCACCATACTGGATCATGAACTACAACTTTACGCAGAGCGGATAACTGAAGTCAATGATTCATTGATCCCGACCGGAAAATTCACAGAGGTTTTTGAAACACCATTTGATTTTTTGGAAGCTAAGTCCATTGGTCGCGACATTCAAAACATACCCGGTGGATATGATCACAACTTTGTGTTGTTCGAAGCAAAAGAAACCGGACTGGCCGGTCCTGCTGCCATACTATTCGATCCATTAAGTGGGAGGGAAATGAAACTGTATACATCGGAGCCAGGCTTGCAATTTTATTCCGGCAACTTTCTGGATGGTACCATTACCGGGAAAAACGGACAGGCCTATGTTAAGTATGCCGGACTTTGTCTGGAGCCACAGCATTTCCCTGATTCACCGAATCAACCACATTTTCCCAACACGATTTTAAGACCAGGGGAAACCTACTACCAGACGAGCCGGTTCGAGTTTAATGTGAGATGACACGCCTTGTATCCTTTCTGCTTATACTGATTGCAGGTGGCGGTCTGATCGCCCAGCCGATTGAAGAATTGTCAGTAAAGGAAGGGAGGCTTACCCAAATCAAAGCAACCTCCAATGTATGGATAGTTAATCTTCCGCTAATCACCTTCCGCGTTAGTGACAGCCTTTACCGTTCAGACCAAACGGGATTATTGCAATTAGGCATCAACGAATTTCAATATACAAGCAGGGGTGTTTCGTTGCGGGTAACTTTTCTCAATCCAACTCGTGACACCCTTACGCTCACCAATGTTGTTCCCTTTGGAGAGGCCGCTAAAGATGTAGTGATTACCGGTCAGGGTAAACACCCGCTTTCGCGGACCCATTTGTTTTTGCCCGACCGAAAGCCGGTAAATGTAATTGTGCCCGATAATGCATGGAATCTGGGATATACGGGTTTTAGATTGGATGATAATTACAGGCTTTTTGGATTAGCCAGACGCGATCCGGATTCATTCTTAAAAGCAAACCGCAGAAGGTTTGAGACCATTTTACTGCCCGGTGGCTCCGTTTCGTACTTCCTGTATGCCGATCTCTACCAGGGAGAGTGGCAGGAGGGACTCAGAGAGGCATTTCAAAAGCGTTACTTATATGATTTAAGTGATTTCAATGATGAACTCTA
>JAHBUC010000011.1 GCA_019638275.1 Cyclobacteriaceae bacterium
GAAAGCGGAACCTGATGAAACGACAGACCCAAACAAAGAAACTGAAGAAATTAAAAAATATTTTAAGCAGATTAGAGCGACAGTGAAGTACGTCAGACAATTTAACAGTAGGTTAATGTTTAACGGACAGAAAAGAAAAATAGAAAAAAAGATTAAGACCAAATAAAACTGCCGGCAACAGCAGCTATTTGCAATTGCGGGGTTTGGTGTTAAATTAAAGTTTATGTTTCACAATGTAGTTCGGTCACGGGGGACAATTTTACAGCAGGTCGGCTCTTTTCTTCGCAGAGTGTCCAGCCAGGCACTCTGCGAAAAACATTAAAAATTATTAAAAGGCTAAATATCGAAGCGTCCTCTTCGAGAGACACTGCGAAGAAGGAAACCAAAACAACAAACCAATGGCTCACAAACGTAAAGGACAACTTACCAAAGCAGTCGAACGGGGTAAGCACCTTCGAAAGTTCATGAAGAGATTCTTCTGGAAACAAGAACGGTCAGAAGAGAAGAAAGAGATAAAAAGAGATATGGAAAACCATTTATAGTAGACGGAATATGAAACAATCTATAAAACTTTTAATTGCGACTATTATTATTGGCATTTTCAGCTCGTGGACAAACAAGACCACAAATGAATGTCACATTCTTCATAAAGGCACGTTCAAGTATGGCGACTCAGAAACGGAAATCATTGTAAAAATAAAGGGGAAGAAGCACACTGAATATCATAATGACAAGAAATACGTCATTGAGTCCAAATTAGAGTGGGTGAATGATTGTGAATACAACATGACAATGAAAAAGGTTACAATACCTGATTTTCCCTATGGCCCAGGAGATGTTATGAATGTCAAAATTAAAAGAGTTGAAGGCAAAGAGATTTATTACACATCAACAGTAAAGGGACAAAGCTGGAATGGTAAATTAATCAAAATAGGATAATCTAAGTCGTTGATTTCTATCACCAACAACTTAATATTTACCTCATCTTTGTTGGAAAAGCACCCCAACAAAGGCTAGCAACAAGATTTTAATGTGCAAATCATATAATGTATAGAATTCTGACCTTCATTGTATTGCTTCCAGCCATTTCGTGTAACAAATCGATCAATAGTAAATGGAAGGATTGTGATCTATCACTTAATTTTAAAGAAAGTAGGTATTATGTTGATAGTTTAGGATTAGAAATTTGGCATCCATCAAAATGGATGACGAAAGAGTTTACTGATTCGGTCAGTATTGTTAACTTTTTTTATGAAGATCGTAACAATTTTACTCACATTACTTTTGTAAGTATGCCTCCTAATAAATTTGAAGATTTCTGGCAGAATATAGATAAAGATGAATCTTTGATTCAGAAAGGAAAGATTACTATTAATGGTAACACATTCAGATATGTACTTACCTCAATTGGACAAAATCAATTTCTACAAACTGAAACCTTACTAAACAATGTGATACTACTCCAGGTTTTACCACAAAATGCACGCAATCAAGATTTTTGCGAGACTAAACATGTCCTTGAAAATATTACGTTTCATAAAGATTAATGTACCAAAAGCTGATAAGTAAAAAATCAATGACACCCGATAGTTTATGGTTTGAATCACTTCCACATGCAGCCGGACTTATGATTTGCCTGCTCTCAGCCATTGTTGGTGTTCTTCACCAATAAAATAATATTTATCCTATCTTGTTGGAGAAAAACCTGCCTGCCGCAGGCTGGCTCCAAATAAGGTGCAGACAATACGTTAGTATTCATACCACCGAAAATTTTTAAGTCTTACAATATAAAATGAAAACGATTCTTTTGATTGTTTACATCAGTCTGCTTCTAACGGTTCATCTTGTGAACGCACAAGAAACTCCGTGGTGGGAATCCTGGGACAATAAATATCAGGAGGTAGATATTTCATTACTACTTGAACAAGAGCAGCGTTATGCCGACAGTATAGAAAAAGATCCCGGTGCAGCCCAATTTTATACACGGCAAAAAGGCTATCGGTTTAAGGGAACATTTACTGGCAAATGGCGAGACCTTTCTGATGAGCGAAGGGATGTGATGAAATTGACCTATAAGATTTTCACTGGTGAAAACCCCATATTCGATCAGACCCAGAAAGAAGTTCAGATTCAAACAGGTGACCATTTAATTTGGATGCCGATTCAAGCTGTACTGGAAAAGGATTTCAAAAAGGAAATTAAAAATGGTAAGGATGTATACCTGTATACACTCTACTTTAATCATCATAAACAAGACGGAACACTTTATAATATATTTTTTATCTCAGAATTCAGAAAGCTCTAAGCACATCAATCAGTGTTAGTTGCTTTCTTTGCAGAGTATCGTGCAAGGCATCATGAATATATATTGAAATTGGCAATAATGGCAGGAACAACCGAGTTTATATCGAACTTCCATTCAATACTTTCATGTTTTCCTGGTATATCGCCTTACATTTACCCAAGTTTTTAAATTGCAGATATTATGACTTGGATGGATTTTCTTGAAGAGCAAGTAGAATTATTAATTTCAAATTTAGGTGTTTCAGAACCCTGGGTTATCTATTTAAGGTTACTTGCTTTCATCACAGTTCTTACACTACTATCAACGCTTGCATTCTTTATTACAAAAAGGATTATTATACATTACCTGTATAAATTATTCAAAAAAAGCTCATTCACCTGGGACGATTTATTAGCTGATACTAAAGCATTCGACAAACTAGCGCATATTACACCTGCGATACTTGTCCGACTGATGGCCCCAGTGATTTTTTCGGACTTTGAGCAAACACTGCCCATCATTATAAGACTGACCGATTCTTACCTTATAGTCGTAAGTATGTGGGTGGTTTTTTCTATGCTCAAAGTAGGAGAATCCAGCATGTCCCGTCTTGATTTGTTTAAAGATAAACCACTAACAAGTTACTTTCAACTTATAAGAATACTACTTTATATCGTAACAATAATCTTTGTACTCTCCGTATTATTAGGCAAATCACCCGTTTATTTTCTGAGTGCTTTTGGTGCAATGACTGCTATTTTATTATTGGTATTTAAGGATACTATTTTGGGATTGGTGGCTAGTGTGCAGATGTCTTCCAATGATATGGTACGTATTGGCGACTGGGTAGAAATGCCAAAATTTAATGCAGACGGAGATGTTATTGATATTAATCTGAATACTGTAAAAGTTCAGAATTGGGATAGAACCATTACTACAATCCCAACTTATTATTTTATAACCGACAGTTTTAAAAACTGGCGTGGTATGCAGCAAAGTGGCGGGAGAAGAATCAAGAGGTCAATTTTTATTGATGCCAATTCAGTAAAACTTGTCAACCCCGAAATGAGAGAAAAATTCAAAAAAATTCAACTTATATCAGCATACATAAACGACCGTCAGAAGGAAATTGAGGAATTCAATGCAAAGAACAATATTGACACCTCAAACTTAATTAATGGTAGACGAATGACTAATTTGGGAGTATTTAGAATATACATTGAAAGCTATCTGAAAGCACACCCCAAAATTAAAAAAGACATGACAATCATGGTCCGACAGCTTGCAAGTGAAAACAAAGGAATTCCTATGGAAATCTATTGCTTTGCCTACACGGTGGCTTGGGTTGCATACGAAGCAATTCAATCCGACATCTTTGATCACTTATATTCTACAGCATCTTTTTTTGATATAGAAATTTTTCAAGAACCTAGTGGCAAAGACTTTTTTGCGGTTTTAAACAAGGGTGATATAACCTAACATACCGCCATGTCCTTTATTGACTTCTACAACAGCTTATTACAAGAGAACGCATCATCTTATGATGAGCTCCCATATCTGGTAAGTAAGAACGTTTATAAAAAGAATACGGTATTGACAAAATATGGTGATGTAGAACAGCACGTGTATTTTATTAATCAAGGTGTCATTGAATTGAAAATCAAAAGCTATACGTCAGAAAAATTTCTTGACTTTTATTTTCCAGGTGAAATCACAACAAGTTATACTTCCTTTCTAAGTCAAACCCCTTCTGACGTTGAAATGATAACCTTAACAGATTGTGAATTGGAAGTAATTAGTTATGAGAGCATACAGGCAGCTTACCAAATATCGCTCAAGGCCAATCAATTTGGCAGGATATTGACCGAACATGCTTATATGCAGAAAGCACAACGCGAAAAAGATCTGCTGAGTAAAACAGCCGAAGAACGCTATGCCGAATTACTTGAGTTGCATAAAGAATATATTGCCAAAATCCCGGTTAGCAAATTGGCCGGTTACCTGGGCATTCATCCCGAAAGCCTAAGTCGTATCAGGAAGAAAATGAATTCCTGACATAGATCAAGCACAAAAGCAATCCTACAGCTCTACTTTTGCGTTGAAATTTTCTTTCAACACAGCCTCCTATTCCTCATATGGAACAAATAAATACTATAGTGCTCGCTGGCTTTATTGCTGCCATCGTTGGCGGTATCCTGTTAGGGATGCAAAAATTGAAGCAACTGCGCTCAAAATCCTAACATAGATCAAGCGTTTTGGATATCCTTATTCATGCCGGGTAGCGTTAAGTACCTAACAAAAATTCACATTCATAAATAAATTGTTCATTCATGAAGAAAATTGGAATATCCATTGCAATGCTCGTATTGGCGTTACAAATGCAAGCACAAGAAAGTCTTAATAAAAATTTTGGAATAGGTGGTCATGTAGGGCAACATCAAAAGGATTTCGGAATTGGTATAAATATTACCAGCCCATACTTTGCAAACCAGAAAATGGCAGTCAGGTTAAAAGGGAGTCTGGTTTGGAACGAACACCTTAACAGTGATTCCGAAACAACATGGTCTGCTTACTCAAACCTTTCACTTGGATTTGTCCAATCGGTTGCCGAGATAAACAACTCCGTTCGACTTTATGGGGAGGGTGGCTTGATCTTGCTGTTTCCTTCTGGTGAATTTTCGTCTGAATCCATTCAATTTGGTGGCTATGGCTTATTCGGATTCGAATTCTTTATTGACAAACACATCAATTACTTTTTTGAAGCTGGTGGTGTAGGGACCGGAGCAAAAGCTGATAAAATTGTTAGAAAGCCAATCTATTCAAATGGATTTTTGATCAACGTTGGAGTTAGGGTGCAGTTTTAAACTTCTGCCTTTACCAACCATTAAAAACCATAATCAATAACAAACAAACATTACCCAAAATCATTCTGTCATTAATCAAATACGAGTATGCCAACACCTTTTGAACTTCTGTTAGATCCGGTCTCACTGACCATCCTATTCATGTATTCATTCCTGATGCTATGGGAATTTTTGCTGCCTGCCAGGAAGCTTCCTAAAATTCGCAACTGGCGTATAAAAGGAATTATTTCATTTTTAATATTCTTTTATCTCTCATCGTACTTACCGCTACTTTACAGCGCATGGTTGCCAACAACTCAATTGGTCGATCTAACACACTGGAACATTGGTCTGGCTGCCCTGACCGGGGTTTTTGTGTATGAGTTTGGGTTATACGTGTGGCACCGGAGTATGCACAAGAGTAACGCACTGTGGCGGGTATTCCACCAGATGCACCATAGTGCTGAACGCCTGGATGCTGTGGGGGCCTTTTTCTTCAGCCCGATGGATATGATCGGTTTCACATTTCTGGGCACTATTTGTTTTTCGCTCTTGCTCGGATTACCACCACAGTCCACTACGATCGTATTGCTGGCAACAAATTTTTTAAGCGTATTCCAGCACGCGAACATCAAAACACCGGTATGGCTCGGCTACCTTATCCAGCGACCTGAAAGTCACGCAGTGCATCATGCAAAGGGCATTCATGCATTCAACTATTCTGACTTGCCGGTATTTGATATTCTCTTCCGAACATTTAAGAACCCAAAAAAGTATGTAGAAGTAACTGGGTTTTACGAAGGTGCTTCAGGTCAGATTAAAGACATGCTACTTTTTAAAGACATTTCGAAATCTAATCCATAAAAATTCTTCAACGCACGACTGATAAAAAATATGAGGTTAATTGACTCAGCCGTGGTTTGGTGTTCCACCAACAACGTTAAGTTTACTTAAGCTAGAGCTCTAACAAGGGCACAGACTATAGGAAATAGACTCAAACAACTACAAAATGAAACAGGGTTAGTACTGCTCTTGTCTCTGAATAACCCTCGGCCATAGTTGGTACCTGCGGTAAGCGAGTACTTCGGCAAGAAATTTGATTGTTAGAGTTAAAAAAACAACTACCAAAATGATAAACACCATTAAACTAGGGCTACTGCTCGTACTGTTGAGCGGTTCGACCCGTGAGCAACAAAAGAACGATTGCCAATACAAGGGAATTAAGCTTTATGGAAAAGTTCAAGTAGTAGATCATTTTCCCGACCTTAAAGTTCAAATTGTAAATGCGTTTCCCGACTTAAACGTGCAATTAGTTGATAACTTTCCGAATGATTGTGGCGAATGGCAAATGGTTGAGCAATTCCCCGATTTAAAAATTCAATATGTAACTTCATTTCCCGACATAAAAATAAAATTTGTCACTTCATTCCCAGGAAGAACGAATACCAAATTAAATTGATACCTCATAAGATCAATACATGGTCATTATAAAATCAAGATTACTCAGCCGTTGTTGGGCGTTCTTCACCAACAACGCAACGTCTACCCTATCTTTTGTTGAAGAACAACTTCAACAAAAGCAAAAACACAATAGGCAATGCACTAAACAAATCTTTTAATGAATTACAAAGCCCTTAACCCCTCAACCGAAAACCTCTTTGAGTCAACCCTTAAAAAGATACAACACCAGCTTGAAACAAAAAGAAAGGACACCACCACTGGCCTCAAACTGTTGGCAAGGTTTGATGAGTTGAAAAAATACAGAAGCCTGTATGTGCATAAGGTTATTGAAGTAAGAGGAAAAAACGGGGCTTTTCTCATTGCCCTAATCGATAAGCACCTCACCATCATCGAAACAAAAAGGCACAGCAGAACGGAGAAGGAAATTGAGGAAGTGGAGCCCGTTTTGGTGTTCAGTGTCCCGCAGGATATGGGTAAAGTCTACATCAGAAAAGAGACACTCGTGGACAAAGTACTTGATCTGTTCACGAAGGTGGATATCGGTTTTAACGAATACCCGAATTTCAGCAAAAACTATTATGTTGTTGGAGAAAATCCAGACCAGGTAAAAAAGCACCTGCCCAAAGGGCTTATGAAATCGCTGGATAACATTAAGAACTTAACCGTTGAGATAACTGGAAATTGGGGCCTGCTGAGAACGGAGCGAAACCTGACAGAGTACGTTTTATTGTTTCTTGTTAGTATTGGCAATAAAATGACTGCGTTGGACACTGCAAATTAAATCAGGTGACCAACTCATAAACTTTCCAGTCGTTACCCACTATATTTACACCTGCATAATTGAAAACATGGAACCTCTTCATTTAAAACTTATCGAAACTGTACTGGTCATTGTAGGGCTGGTGATTTTAGTGCTGGTTATAAAGGGCACACTCAAAAAAATTGGCAACCGCTATCACCTGCAGCAAAACCGCACACTCTTCACCGTAAAAGTGATCAACATCGGCCTGTATATGGCAGCCGCCATTACGTTGTTGTTCATTTGGGGGGTTGATCAAAATGACCTGGTGTTATTTCTCTCCTCGTTTATAGCCATACTGGGTATTGCCCTGTTCGCGCAATGGTCAATGCTCTCCAACGTAACGGCCAGCATCCTGTTGTTTGTGAGCCATCCCGCCAAGGTGGGCGATACCATCAGCATCCTGGATAAAGACTATCCGCTTACCGGAAAAATCAAAGACATTGGTGCCTTTTTCGTAAGCATTGAAACGGAGGAGAAAGAAATCATCACCATCCCCAACTCATTGCTGTTTCAAAAAATGATTAAGGTGGAGTCACAATAGTTACTTCTCCAGCAATCCCATTCTATATTGAAACAACTGCGCTACCGTGTGCGCACGGTTTTTCGCTTCGTTTGCGTTGTAGCCTTCAAAGTGTTCGTCTACCGTGGCTGTAAACAGTTCCAGCCATCGGGCAAAGTGCTCCTTACCAATGGCCAGGTTCAAGTGCTTAGCCATGGGGTTACCGCTATACGACATCTCCCCCAACAACACCGAGCTCCAGAAGTTGTACATAATCGGTAAATGATGCGGCCAGTCGACATGCGCGAATACAGGGCCGAGCAGTTCATCGGCATTTACCTTGTTGTAAAAACTGTCAACCAGCAGTTTTATTTCGGCCCGGGATTGAATTTCCTTTTTCATATAAAACTTTATTCAAAGAAATTCTTTAACCACATAGAAACATAGGTCACATAAAAATTATAACATATAGAACTATGTGGACTATGTGCCTATGTGTTTAACAAAAGCAAGCAGAAGCGTCATTTTAGTTTTGCTATACGTACCGTTTTGGCTTCAGCATCCGTCCACGCGGCCATGATCAACCCATCACCTTTCGTGAGTTGCGGAAATCCACTTGACCTTGACTGTGACGACTCGGCCAACACCGAAATCCGTTCAATGCTACCTCGCTTTGTTACCTGCGCAACCTGTATACCTGTTCCTTCCATCCAACTCACCACAGCGGTTTCACTATTCAATAACACCAGGTCTACCCTACCTATAGCTTCTTCGCTTTGGTTCAGTTGAATGGGTTGATTGAACGTCTCCCCTCCGTCATCAGAAAAAATAACATTAACCGAAGCTTTATCATTGGCCATAGTAAACCATGCAAGCGCAAGGGTATTGTCCATTGCTTCGCAGCGCGGGCCATTAACGGGGCAACCGCTGATTTCCCAGTTGTCGTTGAAAATAGCTTTAGGCTCCGTCCATGCGTTGTTTACAAAACGTACAATCGACATGTCGCGAACTTCGGTTTCTGATCGATCGCGGTAAATCACTACCGGGCCTTTTTTTGTGATGGCAGAAGTCGTTTGGCAACAATCGCACACGCGGTTATCAAGTTCCCATTCATTCAGTTTATTGCCATCGTATGAAAGTACAGCAGCACGAACGGTCATTTCACCATGGTGGCCATGATCATCATCGTTGGTCGGTTCATCGCCCACGGTATTTCTGCCATCCAGCCACGAAACAAAAACGTGTTCGCCATATGGAACAAACGACACAAAGCCATGCTCGGCTTGTTTGCCGTCATCGTGCAGCACGGCAGGGTCGCTCCAGGTAGCACCATCAACCGAATGGCTGACTGCCACATCATAAGCAAAAGTACCAGGTCCGCTTTTTTTGAGAACATGCGCCATATATTTTCCGTTACCATCACCCACACAAAGTGGATAGTCGGCCCAATTCACAAACCAATCATAACCTGAAGTAATGGTAACAGGCGCTGACCATTGCTCATGTTGCCAATGCGAAAGCTTAAGGTAGTTGATGGTGTCTACACGTTCAATCCAGGTAAGATGAATGCTGCCGAAAGGATCGGTGAATAAATAAGGCTCTGCTGAAGATTCTCCAGCGGGCGAATCGATTAGTTCAATTATGAACGGATTTTTCCTTTCAGAACAAGAACCAAGCGCTGCCAGTAAAACAGCAGTAATAAAAAAATACTTCATGAAACTGACTTATAAATCTTTCCGCTTGAAAATACGCAAAGCGCCCCAGACCGGCAGCACAATCCACAACATTAAGATCACGGAAGAAAAAATCAGCCCCAAGCTGCTGCCGAAGAAATCTTTATAAAAGGCTCCGGTATACCCCATTAATGCGGAGATGTCAAGCTGCAACAACATAAGAATCCGCGCCAGGTCAACCGGGTTAAGGGAAACCAGTGCAAGCGTAACTTTTTCAAGCGGATAGTCCATGAATGAATAGATGATCCACATCAATAAGCCATCGTAGATCAACGAAAAGTAAAACCAGAACAACAGGGCAACACCAATGGCTTTGGCCTTATCGCGTGTAAGTACGGATGACAAAAAGGCCATAGATACAAACACAAGCGTAAGCATAAGGCCGGTATACAATAAGGTAAAGCCGCTTGCACCCGTATCGTAGAATACAACCGGAACGCCCACGCCAATGGTAAAGGAAAAACAAAGCGAAATGGCTACAGCAAAATACTCACCCAGAAATACCACCCTGCGGTTTACTGGCTGAGAAAGCATCAATTCGATAAACTCGTACGAATTATAAAAATGAATGGTACTGAACACAATACTCACCAGCGGAACTACCATCAACACAATATTCATCAGGCTCAAGATCACCTTACCGGTATCCGTATCCAACTGAAACATGGCCAGCGTACTCAGTAACAAAAAGGCAGTATACAACAGGATAAACCGGGTTCGGAGTATATCGTAGAAAACATATTTAATTACGCGAGTCATTAGATTTTCATTTAATTACTTTATCAATATCCATAAATAGGCAGTAGGCAACAGCAGTAGGCAAATACTCCCTTGCTAATTGCCTATTGCTACTTGCCTGCTTTTTTCAAGGCTTCTTATCATTTTCGCCATGGCTTTACCTAATCGCTGCTCACCGGTAATATCTTTTAGCTCAGCAATAGTATCGTTGTAACGAATCAATCCTTCCTGTAAATACAGCACCTCGGTTGCCAGGTCATCCAGGTCGCTCATGATGTGCGAGGTGATGATCAGCAACTTACCGGCTTCTTTTTCTTTCAGGATTTTGTCTTTCAATATCTCCACAGATACCGGATCCAATCCTGCAGTGGGTTCGTCCAAAAACAAAACAGGTGGATTAAACAAAAAAGCTAAAGCCGCACTCACCTTCTGCCGTGTACCGCCTGAAAGGGTGTGCATGCGCTTGTCGAGCATCTGCTCCAGTTTAAAGGCTTCAATCAACTCTTCATCCAATATGGGTGGGTTCTTCCGGATATTCTTCATCATATCCAACAGTTGCCCGATCCGCATGTTGTCGGGGTAGCGACCAATCTGCGGCATGTAGCCTATCTTTTCGCGGTAGCTCCAATGGTTACGTACATTTTCACCATCCACCCAAATTTCACCGGAGGTAGGTATAACCATACCCAACACCGATTTGATCAAGGTGGTTTTTCCTGAACCATTCGGGCCAATCAGCGCGTATGACTTTCCGGAAGTGAATTCAGCACTCACCTCTTTCAATGCCTCAAGCTTACCAAAACGCTTCTTTAATTCTTTAACTGAGATCATAGGGTTTCATGCTTGGGTAATCATCTTTTAAATTCTCGGGTGTTACTGCCGGAAAAACTTTTTCAGCCCTGTCCATCAGAAATACCAAAAAGCTCCGCCACAACAAAACTGCTGTGGGTATCCGCTCCACCACCATGGCATACATATTTACCGGACGAAACGGGATATCGCCTATACCATCTTTATTCAAATCATAACCCTGGTATTTATCCCAGTAGTTTCGGCTTATTGTATTCAACACCATCGTTCCGTTAGTGGCCAGATCAAACGTATTGGATTTGAAATTATTCTCGGTAAACGTATTGTCATCACAACTGGCCTGTAGTTTAATCGCCCAACCATTCCTGATAAAGATGTTGCGCTTGAATTCAGTGCGACTTGTTCCTTCCATGTAAATGGCAATGGTATTTTGCTCAAACCGGTTTCCCTCCACACGACTGTCCCGAATATCTTTCAACAACAATCCATAGGCCGTTGGCCCCCAGTTGCGGTCGAAAATATTGTTTATCATGGTAACATTTTTGGTGTACATTACTGCCACACCCGCACCGTTATCACGGAAAATATTATTGCGGTACTCATCATCATGCGAAAACATAAAATGCAATCCATAGCGATGATTGCTCTCGCTGGTGTTTCCGGAAATGATGGAGTTGGTTACAAACTCAAAGTATATCCCATCGCGGTGCCCCCGGATAGTATTGTTAGTGATCGTGGCGTTGGCACATTGCCATAGGTGAATTCCGTTCCCGGTTTCATGGTCGCTTCTTAGTAAAGCTTTGAATGTATTTTGTTCTATAACAACATGATTGGTTCCGGAAAGGTGAACACCAAAAAAGGTTCCCACAAAATCGTTTTTGCGAACAATCAGGTAATGGCCATTCATTGAGCCTATACCCGCTAAATCTTTCATACTGCTCACCCCCGAATTGGCAATTTGGAAACCCTCAATGGTTACCCGCTCAGCTTCTACGGTAAACACTTCAACTTTGTAATCTCCATCTACAACAGGTTTGCCTTCACCAAGCAGGGTAACAGATTTTGCAATGAGAATATTTCCTTCACGGTATGTTCCGGCCTTCACAAGAATCGTGTCTCCCGGGTTGGCTTGCTCCAGGGCCGCTTTGATACTACTAACTTTGCCGCCTTGCTGTACAACTATTTTGTTTGCAGCAACCGGAAAAAGCAGCAGGATGAATATGCTTTGAAAAATATATCGTATGTAGTCCTTCATTTTGTGTGGCGACAAAAGAGGGCTGCGAATGTTCACTTAAACTGTGTTGTTAATTCGCCCCATGTTAAATAAATACCGTTTAATTCTTTTTTATGATGCTTGTGTGACTCTTCCATTTCAAAGGCTGCCACCTGGCTGGCCATCGGAGATTTTATCTCGGGAGATTTTACGTAAAAAGCTATGGTGGCATCGATGAGTTTTTCAGGTTGAGAAAAATCCGTTACTAACGTATACTTCACATCCCGTTCACCCACTTCACCAGAACCTAAAAAGCTCATCAGGCAATTCACGTCATCAAACTTATAGATCTTGCCTTTGGTGGTTACTATTTCCGCGCCAAAGCGCTTGTCCATTAATGTCATTTTACAGGAGTGGCAATTGTCTGTGCCATACCGTATCGCTTCCGGCTCAGCCTTACAGGCTGCAGCCAGCACAGCTAAAATCATGAATGTGGCGATTCGTTTCATTTTGCTGATTTTCCGTATTTAAAAATTTCTAATGCCAATAAACCAATAACAACAATTCCAATTACAAGAAAAATCCACCCGCCAATATCAGGGCCGGAGAATGCTGTAAAATTCAATAACTGTTTGGTACCGATTAACGGAGGTTGGTACGCCATACCCGGCACAACGATGGGTGCAGTCGGGTCAAGGTTATGTCCGTAATCATAACCCCACAGGTAGAAGTCTACCAAGGCCGCAATACCTGAGGCTGCAATCAATGAACCAAAGGCAACGAGCATAAAACGTCTGTTCACCAGACTGGTAAGTAATCCAAAACCAATCAATGCCCCTACAATGTAGATCATGTACTTAAATTCCGGGAACATACTTACTTCAATGTGCTTCATACCGATGTAATGGTTGAGCGCTGAAATGATTCTTACATCACCGGAAAGATCATCAATCCAGATTTTCATCTCCAGACCTTCCGGGTATTGAGGCGCCCACATCAAAATTTGCCATAAGGGCACATAGTATGCGCTGATCATCGCTAAGGAAGCAATGGCAATGATGATCCGCGTTGATGTTTTTAATTTTTTCATGATCGTTTATTTAGTAAGCGTCCCGTTCCTTTCGGAACGGGAACGCTTTTTTCAACCTGCAAACTATGGATCAACCTGTTAGTCAGCGCCACTATTTCTGACCTCCGGTATCTCCGGTTGAAAATTTAATAGGCGTGTTTGAGTTGGCCGGTGATACACGCGCATAACCTGACATTTCCTGGTGAAGCGCTGAACAGAAGTCGGTACAATAGAAAGGTATAACACCAACTTCTTTAGGCTCCCACTTCAAGGTTTGCGTTTCGCCCGGCATAATCAATATCTCAGCATTTGTTGCGCCTTTTATCGCGAAGCCGTGTGGCACATCCCAATCCTGTTCAAGGTTTGTTACGTGGAAGTATACTTCATCACCCACCCGGATACCTTCAATGTTATCGGGTGTTAAGTGCGAACGGATGGCCGTCATGTACACATGTACTTCTTTTCCTTTACGCTCAACCCGCGCCATTTTTTCACCTTTGGCCGCATAGGGGTGCTCGTTGTGTTCAATCGGGTAAATCTTCACTGACTTATCGCGAATCAAACTTGCCGGAATAGCCTCAGCATAGTGCGGCTCACCGGTTGTAGGGAAGTCGAGCAACAATTGCATCTTATCGCCTTCAATAGAATAGAGCTGGGCACTTTGTGTTAATTCAGGGCCTGTAGGCAGGTAACGATCTTTCGTGATTTTGTTGTAGGCAATTACATACTTACCATGAGGTTTAGCTGTAGGACCACCCGGTACAGACAAGTGACCGATGGAGTAGTACGTAGGTACACGGTCCAATATCTCAAGTGTCTTTACATTCCATTTTACAATTTCTGACGAAACGAAGAATGATGTATACGCATTGCCATTGGCATCAAATTCAGTGTGCAACGGGCCAAGGCCTGGCTTTTTCACTTCACCATGCAGGGCAGCTTCATAACGAATAACCGGAATACCACTGAAATCGCCCTCATAATCCTTTTGCTGGATGGCTGTCTGGAATTTACTGAAGGAGAATACAGGCATTAACGCTGCCAGTTTACCACTTCCAACAATGTATTCACCGGAAGGATCAACATCGCAACCGTGTGGAGATTTAGGGCATGGAATAAAATAAACAATGTCAGGGAATTCCATTACATCCAACACGGTAACTTCATCTAACATGGTGCTGGTTGCCATATGTGTTTTTTCATCATACACATTGTGGGCATACTTTGCTTTCTCCTTTTTTCCTTTTCCCTGAGCAAGATATTCCTCAGCTTTTTTCCAGTTCACGGCCATGATAAAATCCTTATCGTTGCGTGAGGCGTTTTGCTCAAGTAAGGTATACGCCTGTTCGGTATTGTAGCACGAGAAAAAGAACCAACCGTGTGACGGACCTTTGCCCGCACGGCTCAAGTCGTAGTTAAAACCTGGTGTGCGCAATTGAAACTCAATGTTCATGCGGCCGGTTTCAGGGTTAACCTTAATAAAGCTGATTGATCCCTTAAAGTTTTCTTTATATGAGCTTATCGGAACGTCACGGTTTTCGCCCATCGGAACGCTAAAGCGTGTACCAGCCACTAAATATTCGGTGTTCTCGGTAATAAAAGGAGATGAGTGATTACCTCCGCTATTTGGTATTTCCAGAATCTCAGCGGTGCGGAATGTGGTTAAATCAACGCGGGCAACACGTGGGGTGTTGTTGCCATTGCCAAAAGCCCAACGGCCATCATGCTCACCTTTTGTTGTGGATAGCGCAATGTGGTGCAAATCATCCCAAGGCACAAATCCATGCGAGGTGTTCAGCATAGGTTTTGTTTCTTCGCTGTATCCATAGCCGCTTTCCGGGAAAACCGAAAACACAGGCAGGATTTTGAAAAGCCTTCCGGAAGGAATGCCATAGATGGCCATTTGCCCATTGAAGCCTCCGGATACGATGTTGTAAAACTCATCATATTGTCCCGGAGCTACATACACTTTTGATGCCGCGTCACCGGTAGTTACGGTGGCAGGGCCCTTGGGCTTACAGCCATACCCGATAAGGAGTACAACCAGTACGCCCAACGATAATACTATTCGATTGATTTTAGTGTTCATGGAATTAGTTGTTAAAATTTAGCTTGGTTTATTTTTTATCAGGTGGAAGCAGTACAGCATCAATAACATACACCACGCCATTGGAAGCTTTTACTTTACCCAACACGTTGGCTCCGTTCACTGTCATTTTTCCATCATCCGATTTATTCAGGGTTACATTATCCAGGTTAACCTGGTTAAACGTCATGCCATCACGCACAAATTCTTCATTGATTACGCCCACATACACATGGTACTCCAGTATGTTCTGCAGCGCCTCTTTGCTTTCGGGCTTAAGCAAACCTTCAACCGTGCCGGCTGGAAGTTTCTCAAAAGCAGCATTGGTAGGCGCGAACACAGTAAAGGGTCCGGCATTGGAAAGTGCATCAACATAACTGGCTGCTTTCAATGCGGTAACCAGAGTTGTGTGATCGGCTGAGCCGACAGCCACTCGAACAACATCCGGTTCAGATGTTTCATCTTTCACAGTCGATTGTCCGCCACCAAGCGGAGCACCGGTTGCTTCAGTAGTGCTATCTGTTTGTTGCTGGCCGCAAGCCAACAGCAGCATGAGTGGGATAATCAGAAGATATTTCATATACATTAGGGTTTAATGGTTTCTATTGCTCACCATCGTTTTTGCGCATGAACTCCAGAATATCGCGTGCATCACCGATGGAAACATTTTGGTTAGGCATGCGCATCAAACAAAGCTCGAGAAGTTCTTGCGCTACGGGGTCTTCGTCCAACATCACATCTACGTTGGTAATCATGTTCATGATCCATTCAGGCTTTCTGCGCTTGGTTACATCTTTAAAGCCAGGGCCAACCACGCGCTCATCGGTAAGCCTATGACAGGCCGAGCACTTCATCTCATAAATATCCAGGCCACGTTGAACCCGTTCACCATCCAATGGATTGTGCAGGGTAACATTTTTTACCTGGCCAATACCCTTTGTAGGATCAATCACTTCTTCAACAGCGCTTTTTTTCGACCCACCAGTTTCAGCAACTTGCGGTTTGTCGGGGGCACATGCAGCCAGCATGGCAGCGGCAACGAGAACAGTCATCAGGTTTTTCATAGTTTATATGGGTTAGTTTGCGGTTTCGAGTTGGTTTTAAATTGTGCACAAGGTATGCCTGTGGCTACCTTCACCCATATGACCCCAATCATATGGCGTATTTGATTTAAATCACTCTTTTGGCTATGAGAATCTCAAGAAAAAAACAGATTCTCCCCCTCGTAAATCAAGCAGGATTAAAGATTCCTGAAAATAAGAAAAAAAATGCTGACAAAAGTCAGTTGAGGCAATTTTTACGTTGAATGTTTCTTTTTTTCCGCTGAAGATTTTTTCTCCTTTTTTTTATCCTCGAACAGCATTCTGATGGAAGGCGTGTAGGTATCATCATATTGTCCGCTCTTCATGCTCCAATAAAAAATGAGCAGAAATATGATGGCGATGGTAAGGCTGATGGATATTAAGAGAACGATAATTGACATGACCTACGCTAACTGTTTAGTGAGATGCCGCTTAGCGGCTATGTTTACCGCCACCGTAGTAAATACCACCACACAAATACTGCTCAACGGCATAAGTATGGCAGCCACCAACGGAGTTAAATGTCCGGTTACCGCAAAACTTAAAGCAATGGCATTGTAGGTAAACGACAATACGAATCCCGCTTTAACAATACCGGTAGCCGATTTGGCCAGGCTAAGAAATTTATCAAGACCAGACACCCGATCGCCTTGCAGAATACCATCACAGGCAGGTGTAAATACACCAGTATCATCGGTAACGGCAATACCAACATCGGCTTGTTTTAATGCACCTGAGTCATTCAGGCCATCACCCAGCATCATTACCTGCTTGTGCTGGTGTTGCAGGTTGCTGATGTAATGAAGTTTATCGTGAGGGCTTTGGTTAAAAAGAAGTTGAGTCGCTGGTTGAAACAATGTACTCATCTGCACATAATCAGCTTTACTGTCCCCCGAAAGCATCGCCACACATCGATCTCCCAAACGACCCAACATTTCTTGAATATTTTTTCGCACCGCGGTGCGAACCGAAAAATAGCCGCGAACTTCTTCCGCGATGGCTACAAATACAGTTGATGACAAATCTTCAAATCGTTCATGAAATCCGGTAAACCGGGCTGAACCAACCCGAACCCGAATTCCTGATACAAACCCTTCTATTCCTTTTCCCGGAATTTCCTTGAATTCCTCCACCACATTTCCCTGCCCAATATGCAGATATTTGTGGATTAATTTACTTAACGGATGGGTAGAATAACCGGTAAGTGTATGCACCCAACCTTTTTCTTCATCCGAAAGTTCACCGGTAAATATAATTTCCGGATCATGCCCATGTGTTACTGTGCCGGTTTTATCAAAAACCACTGCATTAACAGCGGCCATCCGTTCAATAACATCAGCATTTTTCAAGTATAGGTTATTTTTTCCAAACACGCGAAGCATATTTCCATAGGTGAACGGAGCCGTTAACGCCAACGCACAGGGGCAGGCTACAATTAATATGGAGGTTATAATCAGCCATACCTGCGAGGGGTTTGCCATATACCAATAAACCCCCGAAACGGCAGTAATTCCCAGAATTACCCAGGTGAAACGCTTCGCTGCTTTATCGATCAGGCGTTTATAACGGCTTTCTTCAGGCTTTTGAAATACCTGGTTGTTCCAAAGGCTTGTGAGGTGACTTTGTGATGTACGGTTTTCAATCACCAGGGTAATGGGTTGCCCAATGAGCTTACCCCCGGCATAAACCAGCTCACCTTTTTTAACCAATACCGGTTTGGATTCGCCCGTTACAAAACTGTAGTCGATAAAGGCTTCATTATCCAACAGCAGGCTATCAGCCGGAATGATTTCCATGTTTCGTACTTTGATCTGGTCGCCTTTTTCGAGGTTGTATACCACAACCGGCTCCCAATCATTTTTTGCCTTACGCAATACGGCTAACGGAAAATACGATTTAAAATCCCGATCGAAGGCCAGGCTCTCGTAAGTTTTGTTTTGAAACCACCGGCCAATCAACAAGAAAAAGACAAGACCGGTAAATGAATCCAGGTAACCCGGGCCATAACCTGTAACAATATCCCAAACACTTCTTCCAAACAAGGCTATCAGCCCCACCGCAATGGGTACATCAATGTTGATTTGCCGTTGCTTATAGCTTTTCCATGCCGAAACCATGTAATAGGAGTCACTATACAGCAATACCGGTATGGAGAGCAAGATATTCAGCCATGAGAAAATCTGCGCCAGTTGTCCTTCCGAGGGGTCAAGCCCCAGGTATTCGGGAAAACTGAACAACATGACATTACCGAAACAGAACCCGGCAACGGTAAGCTTGAGCACCAGTGATTTATCGTAAGAAGCGCGTTGTGTCATTTTTCCGGTTTCGGCATCCAGGTTTATTTTCGGGGCGTAGCCAACCGAAGTGATCAACCGGGCTATCTCGCTCAGGCGTATGTGCGTTGGATTAAAATCTATCGTTGCAGTTTTCTGAACAAAGTTCACTTCCGATCGAAGAATACCTGCATTTAAATTTTGCAAGTTCTCAAGTAACCAAATGCACGAAACGCAATGAATGGCCGGAATATAAAACTGAACGCGCGCAAACGTATCGGAATCAAAACCCAGGATTTTTTTTCGGATTTGCGGATCATCAAGGTAAACATAAGCTTCATCGCTTACGTGCCGTAACGTAGTGCCCGGATTTTTCTCCAGGTCATAATACTCGCACAAATCATTGGCACTTAGTATTTCATAAACCGTCTTGCATCCGTAGCAACAAAAAGGTTTATCATCCTGCCACAACAACTCATCACACGGCTCCCCACAGTGATAGCACTTAACATCCTGCTCGGTTAAGGTTTGATTACCTGAATCTGGATAAAGCGTGGCCACCTTTAACTTAAAAACTGGATTCCGAAACTAAACTAATGTATTATTTTTTAATTGTGTAAGTCCAGATGGGGCAATCCACATGGTTTACCACATCTTCTGCAACGCTTCCGCTGAAGAAGTGAGCAATACCTTTGCGACCATGGGTGCCCATCGCAATCATGTCTGCCCCGATTTCCTGCGCAAAATTTATGGTTCCTGCTTCTTCATATGGATCATTAAATACATTGATGGTGAAATCCTTCAACATAAAACGCTTGGCAAATGCCTGCAGTCGTTTATGGGTTACAGAATCGCGGGTGAAGTTGGTAGGGGTGTTTATCCACACAATATGCAAAGTGGCTTTAAAGAAACTCTGCAACGCCTTTACTTTCATCACCAGGTCTTCCTGGTGCTCTGTATTTAAGGTGTTTGGAAATACAATGTTCTTTATCGTTGCTGCCTTCACATATTTCTTAACGGCTATTACAGGCACGGAAGAGTTACGTACCATCTTTTCGGCATTCGAGCCGATCAAAACTTCGCGTACACCGCTGGCACCTCTGGTTCCCATCACCACCAAATCAATTTCATTCCCTTCAATGTAATCGGCAAGCATGCGGCTTACAGGCCCAAAAATTACCTGGCTGGTTACTTTCAATCTTTCGGGAGCATACTTTTCCCGTATTTTTTTAAACTGCTTTTCTGCCTTCTCACGCAATTCCTTAAACAGCGCTTCTTCAAACGCCATTACCGGCATCAACACAGAATCGTGCAAAACCGGAACCTCTACCACATTAATCAGGTGTATCTCCCCTTTTGCTTGGGTGGCTACATCAATCGCGAACCGAAAAGCACTTACGGCTTGTTCGGAAAAATCGCACGGAACGAGAATTTTTTTCATGGCATGGGGGATTATTTGTCAAAACAAAGGTATTCCCTAAAATACCAACTTTCGGCTGATGCCGGTCAAGACCACCACTGATTTATGTCAGACTATTTAAGCGCCCAACACGAGCCCGGTGCCAAAGAGCAATACAAAAAGCAGGGTTGAAAGGGCCAATTGCTTCAGGTAAGGATCAAGTTCGGAGGCAGATTTTTGCTGAACAGAAAATCCGTTTTTAAGAAAAAAGGGCACCGTAAGCAAAAAAAGCAATTGCCAGGGCGATTGATAAGTAATTGCTGTAAATACGCATGCTGAAACAATGCCGCCCAGCAACAAAAACCAATGATACCGGATAGCATTTTCCCGCCCGATGCGAACGGGTATGGAGAATTTTCCTGCCTGTTGATCGGATTCAATGTCACGGATGTTATTCACATTCAACACACCCATAGAAAAGAAACCACAACTCAGGGCCGGTAAAAACTGAATCGGGATGATTTCCTGTGTAAACAGATAGGCCGAACCCATTACACCCACCACACCGAAAAAAATCAGAACCGAAACATCACCTAATCCAGCATAGCCGTATGGCTTTTTCCCAACCGTGTAGGCAATGGCCGCCAAAATGCTGAGCAGGCCTAATCCAAAAAAGAACAAAAAGGCATTCCAGTTAAACCCGAAGGCAATCCATAACAACCACAGGCCGCTTACCAAACAAAGCGCTACAAAAAGAAAAAGTGCTGAACGCATTTTTTCCGGAGAAATGGCACCGGATTGCACCGCACGGCTGGGCCCTTTCCGACCGGCATGATCGACACCATTTATGGAGTCGCCATAATCGTTAGCCAGGTTGGATAAAATTTGCAGAAAGATGGTGGTGAAAACACACAATAGAAAAATATCCCACCGAAAAGCCTGCTGCGATGCCGCCAGAAAACCGCCCATGCCAATACACGAAAGCGCTAAAGGCAATGTGCGTAACCGAAAGGCACCTATCCAGACTTTAATATTCATATCGCAGCAAAATTAAAACTATTTTTTACGTAGTGTATCAACCGAATACTTTCCCGGTCCGGTAATAAACAATACCACAAAGGGTATCAAAAACGAAAATGCATGCTCACGCTCAATAAACGGTTGCCCGACATGCCCAATCAATATCGCAAAAATCATATTTACGGTTGCCGGAAGTAAAGCAAGGCGTGTAAAGAGGCCCAACACGATAAATACTGGGCAGATCAACTCCGCAAAAATGGTAAGACTTAACGATGCACTTCCTCCAATGTGAAATGGATCAGGCCAGTAGGATGCTTTCTCGGAAAAATGGATTGCCTTGTCGTAGCCATGGTACATCAGGAATAACGAAAAAAACCGGAGCAAAAATAGTCCGGCATCAACTGAAAAAGGTTTTGTTTCAAAAAGCCTTTTGAACATGCTTCGTTATAAAATTTTTTCCATGATCGGCTTCTCGTAAGCTTTCACACTGGAGTTGAAAAACGTAACCATTTCACCATCTTCGCCAACTAAATATTTGGCAAAATTCCAATCGGGAGATTTTCCGGTTTTACCGGCCAGCCATTGATAGAGCGGGTGTTTATCCTTTCCTTTTACCGAAATTTTTTCAAACATCTGAAACGTTACCCCATAGTTGCGTTCACAGAAGTCAGCTATGTCTTGACTAGAGCCTGGCTCCTGCCAAAGAAAATTATTGGCCGGAAAACCCAACACCACCACTTTATCGCCATGTTGCTCGTGCAATTTTTGCAAATCAGCATATTGTGGTGTTTTACCGCACTTGGAAGCTGTATTTACCAGCAGCAACTTCTTGCCTTTATATTGCGCAAAGTCAATGGTTTGCCCTTCCAGGCTTTTCATTTTAAAATCATAGATAGAACCCGTTGCCTGAACCGGTTCAGAACCAGTAAGCTTATTCGCTAAAAATGATGCCAATCCCATAAGTACAAGTAATCCAGGTATAATCTTAACCCAATTCATCTACCAGTTCCAATGGTTTTACTTTGGACGGATAAAACTTTACTGTGCCATCCGGCTTCACTAAATATTTGCAGAAATTCCACGAAGGTTCGCTGCCGGTTTTCTCTTTCAGGAATTGATACAACGGATGTTGATCATCGCCTTTCACTGAAATTTTTTCAAACATCTGAAACTTCACACCATAATTTTTCTGACAGAACTCGGCAATCTCCAGGTTTGAACCCGGCTCCTGACCACCAAAGTTGTTGGCTGGGAAACCGAGCACCACAACCTTGTCGCCATACTGTTCATGCAGTTTTTCCAGGTCGGCATATTGAGGGGTATAACCACATTTGGAAGCCACGTTAACAAGCAGCAAGGCCTTGCCCTTGTATCTGGCAAAATCGATTAATTCTCCATCAATGGAGTTCATTTTGAAATCATACACGGAAGATGTGCTCATAGCAAATGCAAATAATACAGCGAATAAGGTTTTCATGGTAAGCAGGTTTTAACAGTGTTGAAACAAGTGGAAACTGAAAATTGTTTCAGGCAGTGAAGGTCGCGCTTTTTACCGGATTATCGGATCAGAAATGCGGAAAATATAAACCGCATTTTCCTTGTAAATGGTCTGCTTTTCGATTTTCATTCCGTTTTTGGTGGCTACCCGTTGCGAAGGCAGGTTGGTAAGGCTGATGATGGAGATAAGCGAAGGCGAAAGCGTATTGGCAAATGCAAACTCCTTAATGGTTTGAGCTGCTTCTGTGGCGAACCCCTTGCCCCGAAAATGAGGTTGCAGGGAGTAGGCTATTTCCAGTTCTTCTATACCATCCACCACCTGAACCAATAAACCCGCATGACCAACCAAGGCACCGGTTGATTTTTCGATCAGTGCATTCATGCCACCCAGGTTCTTTTCGTAGCGATTGAATTGATTCGCATACCACTTTCTGCATTCTGCTTCTGGTGTGTCTTTTTCAGCCACCCAATACTTGTAATACTCGGGGTCGATGAAAAACTGAAGCCACTCATTAAAATCAGAGGATTGAATCGGGCGAAAAAGAAGTCGCTCGGATTGCTGATTTTTAAGGAGGTACTTCATGGCATTCAGTCGAAGATACATTATAGCCGCAGAGGGTTAAAGAGAAAATTTCACAGAGAGCCGCAGGGAACTTAATCACATCCGTTCCGGAACACGAATACCCAGCAAACTCATGGCATGTTTGATTACATGTGCCACTACTTCACTCATCGCAATCCTGAATTTCAATTTCGATTGATCTGCTTCATTGAAAATAGGAATGGCCTGGTAAAACTGGTTATAGGTTTTGGCCAGCTCATACGCAAAGTTGGCAATAACCGCAGGTGAATACAGGTTGGCTGCTTCCTGAACTTTCTGTTCGTACGTGGTAAGCAAGAATAATATTTCGCGCTCTGTTGGTTCCAGAGAGACTACTTCATTTAAATCGCCCACGTGTGTTGAAATATTCATTGAAGCCGCTTTGCGCAGAATGGCTTTGATACGGGCATGTGTGTATTGAATAAACGGACCTGTAAAACCCTGCAGTTGTATCGATTCATTCGGGTCGAAGAGCATGCGCTTTTTCGGGTCTACTTTCAGCAAGAAGAATTTTAACGCACCTAAGCCAATCATCTCGAACAACTCAGTTGCTTCCGCATCACTCAAGCCTTCAATCTTACCTAATTCACGGGTTTGCTTTTCGGCTTCTTCAATCATTTCAGTCATCAGGTCATCGGCATCCACCACCGTACCCTCACGACTTTTCATTTTGCCCGTTGGCAAATCAACCATGCCGTACGAAAGGTGATAGCATTTCTTTGCCCACGCGTACCCAAGCTTGCCCAGAATCAGAAACAATACTTTGAAGTGATACTCCTGCTCATTGCCTACAGTATAAACCTGTCCTTCAATTTTCGGGAAATCGCGGAAACGCAAAATGGCTGTACCGATGTCTTGGGTCATGTATACCGATGTTCCATCAGAACGCAGCAACACTTTCTGATCCAACCCATCAGAGGTCAGGTCAACCCAAACCGAACCATCTTCCTTTTTAAAAAATACACCCGTCTCAACTCCTTTCAGCACTTCTTCTTTACCCAATAAGTACGTATCTGACTCATAATAGAGTTTATCGAAATCAACACCCATTTTTTTATAGGTAGCATCGAAGCCGGAATACACCCAACCATTCATCATCTTCCACAACGCCACGGTTTCCGTATCTTTTGCTTCCCACTTGCGCAGCATATCTACGGCCAGTTGCATAATGGGTGCCTGCTTCTCAGCTTCTTCCTGACTTACTCCTTTATCTGTTAATTCCTTTACCTGCGCTTTAAAATTTTTATCGAACGCTACATAATACTTACCAACCAGGTGGTCTCCTTTAATTCCGCTGCTCTCTGGCGCTTCACCATCACCAAAAAGTTTCCATGCAGCCATCGATTTACAAATGTGTATACCGCGATCATTAATGATCTGCACCTTATGCACGCTGTACCCAACGGCTTTGTACAACTCCGCTACGCTGAAACCCAAAAAATTATTACGTAAGTGACCAAGATGCAGCGGCTTGTTTGTGTTTGGTGAAGAATACTCCACCATAATTTCCTTACCGTTTGGCGCAAGTTGTCCGTATTGTTGAGTCGCGTAAACAGAAGCAAAAACTTTGGCCCACACGTTATCCGCCACTACAAGGTTCAAAAATCCTTTTACGACATTAAACTTGGCTATCATGCCAGAGCGCTCCACCAAATAATTACCGATGGCATTGGCCGTTTCCTCTGGTTTAAGTTTGGATATACGCGTAAGTGGAAAGCAGACCAATGTATGTGAGCCTTCAAACTCCTGGTTGGTAGGTTGAAGCTGAAGCTGGTCAACGGTTTGTCCAAAAAGCGCAGTAAGAGCTTGTTGTATAGCAGAACGAAGTTCCTGATCGAGGTTCATGTAGAAAACGCAGTAAACAGTTTATGATGATGAGTTTGTAATGGGTGAAGGCGGAGTGAATTTTATCTCATACAAATCCTTTCGTCTGTCGAGCAGGTTGCGCACACTTCCGTATTGATGAAGTTCACGAAGATCATCCAGGTCGACATCGGCTATGATTACCATTTCGGTATTGGGCACACCTTCTTTCACTATACCCTTTGATGGAAACGCATGATCGCATGGTGAAAAAACAGCCGATTGCGCGTAGTGAATATCCATATTCTTCACACGTGGCAAATTGCCCACACTTCCCGCAATGGCCACATAACATTCATTTTCAATGGCTCGCGCTTGCGAACAAATGCGCACCCGGTTATAACCCGATTCCATGTCCGTTGAAAACGGTACAAACAAAATCTGCATACCTTGCTCAGCCAGTTTGCGGCCGAGCTCTGGAAACTCACTGTCGTAACAAATGAGGATACCGATTTTGGCCACGTCTGTATCAAACACTTTTACTTGCGATCCACCGGAAATTCCCCACTCCTGTTTTTCACTGGGGGTGATGTGAATTTTAAGTTGCTGATCCCAGGTGCCATCTCTGCGGCACAGGTAGGAAACATTGTATAGCTTTTCCTCCTGAAGCAAGGGCAAACTGCCCGCGACAATGTTGATGTTATATGACACCGCAAAGTCAACAAACTTATTTCGGATTTCAACCGTGTGTTCAGAGAGTTTTCTTACCGAACGTGCCGAATCCATTTCCTTGTAGTGCCCGATCAACGGCATGTTGATGAATTCAGGCAGCAACACAAAGTCCGCTCCGTAGTCGCTTACCGCATCTACGAAAAACTCTACGTAATCAAAAAATGAAGTCAGGTCACTTACGTTACGCATTTGCCATTGCACCACACCAATGCGTGCATGCGTTTTTTTGCTGCCAATAATTTTAGGGCGCGCTACGTAATAGATGTTGTTCCATTCAATCAGTGTGGCGTAGGCATGCGACTCTTTATCCTGGGGTAAATATTCGGTCAGGATTTTCCGAACGTGAAAGTCGTTGCTTAACTGAAACGTAAGCACCGGATCGTAAATGCTTTTATCGCGAACCTTACGGATGTATTCGCGCGGCTTAAGCTTAGTGCTGTACTTGTGATAATTGGGCATGCGACCACCCGCTACGATAGAACGCAGGTTTAATTTCTCGCACACTTCTTTGCGCGCATCGTACAATCGTCTGCCGAGGCGCATAGAACGATAATCCGGATGAACGGCTATTTCAATTCCGTATAACACATCTCCATTCCGGTCGTGCGTGGAGAAAGAATAATTACCGGTGATGGCCAGGTAATCGTGATCATCGCCAAACTTTGAATAATCAACAACGATGGTTAACGCAAAGGCAATGACCTTTCCTTTGTCCTCAATACCCAATTGCCCTTCTGGAAAAATTTCGATCAGCCGTTGAATCTGCTCCGGTTTCCAGGTGCCACCCATAGTGATATAGGCGTTGCGCATGATGTCAATGATTGCATCATAGTCGCTGATCTGTAAATTCCTGAGTTTAAGTACCGGACGTTTCTTGGCCATAGTAACTGATTACCAATCCATGATATAAGCAAAGATGAGTGGCGCCACAATGGTGGCATCCGACTCAATAATGTATTTCGGTGTATCAATGCTGAGTTTGCCCCACGTAATTTTTTCATTAGGCACTGCACCTGAATAGGAACCATACGAAGTAGTGCTGTCGCTGATCTGGCAGAAGTAGCTCCAGAACGGAACACCATCGCGCTCCAAATCCTGATGCAACATTGGAACCACACAAATCGGAAAATCGCCCGCAATACCGCCACCAATCTGGAAGAAACCAATACCTTCTGTCCCTGAATTCTGTGTATACCAATCGGCCAGCCACACCATGTACTCAATGCCGCTCTTCATGGTGGATGCTTTCAACTCACCGGTTACACAGTATGATGCGAAAATGTTACCCATAGTAGAATCCTCCCAGCCCGGAACAACCATTGGCAAGTTCTTTTCTGCAGCTGCAATCATCCACGAATTTTTCGGATCAATCTCATAATATTGTTTCAAGTCACCGCTGTTGAGCAAACGGAACATGAATTCATGCGGGAACAACCGTTCACCTTTATCTTCTGCATCTTTCCAAACCTTGAATAAGTGGGCCTGTAACCTGCGGAAAGCTTCCTCCTCAGGAATACAGGTATCGGTAACCCGGTTTAAGTGGTTTTGCAACAGATCCCACTCCTGCTCAGGTGTCAGGTCGCGGTAATTGGGTATACGCCTGTAATGTGAATGAGCCACCAGGTTCATAATGTCTTCTTCGAGGTTGGCGCCAGTACACGAAATAATATGCACCTTGTTCTGGCGAATCATCTCAGAAAAGCTGATGCCCAGTTCGCCCGTACTCATGGCACCGGCCAGGGTTACCATCATTTTCTTGCCTTCGGCCAGGTGCTTCTTATAGCCTTTGGCGGCATCCACCAATGCGGCTGCGTTAAAGTGGAGGTAATGCTTTTCAATAAAAGACGAAATTGGTCTTTGCTGACTCATGGTTGTTGGATTTCAAAGTTTACGAGGGGCAAAATTAAGGAATATGGTCTTCAGAACAAGGCTAAAAAGTGGGTTTACTCTCAGTCCGCTTGTCTTTCAATAAACTCCTCTTTCGTAAAAAGTAATTCGTGATGCAACACCTTGTTACCCCAAGTGGGAAGCACATGGAATTCCACTCCATCACCAACGTTATAGTGCATGAAAACCGGTGCTGAAACCTTCACCTGTAAATCATCAATGACGATTAAATAACGTTTCGATTCCCAATCTCTATTACCTCGAATAGTAGGAATACGTTCCGTAAACTTTTTAGTGACCACTCCCTGAACAATCATTTTTTCTGAACCATCTTTCAGCGGGCGCTTAAGCACGTTATTATAAAGCGGAAGAAAATAACCACCAATCGCGATACTCTCCGTAATAGATCTCCGGCCATTCCTTTTGCAGGTAAATGAAAATGAGGAATACCACTACAAAAGCAGCACCATAAGTCAACACTGCACCTATACGATTGAGGATATAATTCCAAATCATGTTTAAAGTAATGGTAAAGCAATATAACTAAGATCGTGGACCTCATCCCATGGCCTGCGTTGAAGAATCTGAACACTCCAGTCAAAAACTGAATTACTTCAACCCCGCTCCCTCCAGCTTTTCATCCTTAAGCACAAACACAGATCCCTTCGGGTAATCTACCGTCTGAAACTCGGCTGCCTCACCTACCTGGTAGGCCACATACTTCGATCGCTCAACTTTCAACTTCACATCGCCAATCATTATCCAATAGTCAGTCGATTTTGACTTTCCAGAACCTGAAGTAGTGGTGAACCTGTCGGTAATGATTCCACGTGTTACCTTTTTCTTTCCAGCTGTAATTACCCGCTCCATATCCTTGCTCATATACTTTCTGATTGGATAAATGCCAATCAATGAGGCGAGTCCAACCAACTTCACCATATCCTCGCCCAGTATACCAAACAGTAGTGCCAGTATTCCCAACACAATGGTTACGATAAGCAAAGTTTTCTTCAGGTAATTATTCAGAATGGAGATGTCTTCTTCCTGTAACGCTTCTTCGCGGTTCACGTGCAACTCCTGACCTGATGCGCGCAACGATGCTATCTTTTGGCGAATGGGATCGTTCTTTTGTGAAGTCTTATGCTGCGACCAGAACAGATAAATCAAAAAGAAACTAAACAGAAAGCTGGCCACGGCAATTCCGACAAATATCTTCCAATCACCATCCGGGTAATTTGTAAAGGCCAGGTACGCCATACCGGCTGGAATAGCAAAATCAAAAAGAAAGAGTGCAAGGATCTGGCCCGGTTTGAAACGCATAACAGTGCATGTTATAATTGAACCAGTAATATACAATTACTCCGTGATAACGGAATCAGGTATCTGTTACAACCTATTTACCGGAAGAAATTTACTCTGCAATAACCGGCCTCCCAACAATTGATTTTGCTGTTGCCTCCAGAATTTCAAATCCATTTTCAGCCATTTGATTCTGGCTGTCAAGTGTTGGGTTTACTTCTACAATTTCCCACGCTACCAACTTCGGACTTTTCGCCAATTCCACATTTAAGGTTTTCGCTTCATCAACAGTTAACCCATTAGGTACGGGTGTTCCTGTTCCAGCCGAAATGCGGCTATCTAAACTGTCAACGTCAAAGGAAACATAAATGTGATCGCAGTGATCCAGCATTTGCAACGCTTTCGCAGCGATAACCGATGCACCGTACTTTTTCACCTCCTCGGTTTCAATAAAATTGATGTTGTATTTATTGATCAGATAATTCTCGGGCTTTTCCAGGTCGCGCACCGCGATGTACACGATGTCTTCCGGATAAATTTTTGCACCGGGCATGCCCACGTTTTTGATTTGCTCCCAGTACTCCAAGGTTTCACCACGCGGATCGTTCACTTTACATTCCAGGTTATCAATACCGCAAGCCATCGCCAACGGCATGCCGTGCATATTACCGGAAGGTGTAGTGTACGGAGTATGAATGTCGGCATGTGCATCAATCCAGATGACACCCAGTCGCGCACCCGGGTTTGATTTTTTAATTCCGGCAATGGTGCCGTATGCGGTGCTGTGATCACCGGCTATAATCAACGGGAAAAAATCATCCCAAATGGTTTCGTATACTTCCAGGCACACACGCTCCTCCATAATCATTACGCCATCAATAAACTTAGCATATGCGTGCTTGGCACCATCAAACAACAATTCGTTTACGTGTTCTACTTCAACAGATTCATGCTGCTTGAAGAAGTCGGATTTTAAATCGAGACTGGCAATTTTTAACGCCTCTACCCCAAGACTTGCGCCACGGGTACCCGCACCGATTTCGGATTTTACTTCTATGATTTTTAACGCTTTCACGGTAATGGAAAATTAACAGATTTCTTAAAAAGACAATTCAATGCAAAAATGGAGTACCACCGAGCCAAACTTAATAGTCGGGCAAGGCGAAAGTGCCGCTGTAGACTACGGCAAAAAAGGCATTGAAATTCAGGCTTTTCATAGCGGTTAACGCGTTGCAAAGATGGCAAATTTATGCCAATATTGCACTCCTTTTTTGGGGTGCCCTGTGTTTTTATAGATACTGGAAATTCTTACTTAAGATTGAAGATTAACGATTTTTGAATCAAGAAGTTGAATCCATGAACAAGCAGGATCTTGAAGAACGTCTGATAAGTTTTGCTGTTTTAATAATCGATATTATTGAATCCATGCCAAATACAAGGGCCGCAAATCACATGGGTGGACAATTGTTAAGGTCCGGAACCTCGCCAGCCCTTAACTATGGCGAGGCACAAAGCGGAGAATCCAGAAACGACTTTATCCACAAGATTAAGGTTGTTTTAAAGGAATTACGGGAGTCACATGTTGGATTGAGAATTATCCATCGAAGCAGATTATTTTCTTCCGAAGAGAAAATTCTTCTCGCATTAAAGGAAGCAAACGAATTAATCGCAATTTTTGTATCCAGTGCCAAAACATCACAAAAAAATAGTCAGGCAATCACTTCAAAAATCAAAATTCGTTAATCATCAATCGTTAATCAAAATTCTGATCTTTAAACCACTCCACTATACATGAAGAGTTACCGCGAATTGATTGAACAAACCTTTGAATTTCCGCAAAAGGAATTTAAGGTACGCGACCATGAATTACTCTTTAATGATGTTCCGTTAATGGACATCATCAAACAATATGGTACCCCGTTGAAGTTGACCTACCTGCCCCGCATCAGTGAAAACATTCGCTTTGCGCAGGCTACCTTCAACGCGGCCATGGAGCGCTTCAAATACAATGGCAAATACACGTATTGCTATTGTACCAAATCTTCGCACTTCTCATTCATCTTGGAAGAAGCATTGAAAAACGATGTGCACATTGAAACTTCTTCCTCGTTTGATATTCCGATTGTGCGCAGCTTACATGAACGCGGTAAAATTTCAAAGGACACCTACATCATCTGCAACGGTTTTAAGATGCCGCTTTACCGGCAATACATTACCGAATTGTTGAACGATGGTTTTAAAAACTGTATCCCTATTCTGGATAACCTGAGTGAAATCGATCACTACGAAGCCAATGTAAACCAACCTTACCAGGTGGGTATTCGCGTGGCGGCCGATGAAGAGCCCAAGTTTGAATTTTATACGTCCCGTCTTGGCATACGATACAGCGACATCAACTCGCTATACCGCGACAAAATTGAAAAGAGTGAAAAGGCTTCACTTAAAATGCTCCACTTCTTTATTAACACCGGTATAAAAGATACCGCCTATTACTGGAGTGAACTCAGCCGGTTTATTTTCAAATATTGCGAACTCAAAAAAATCTGCCCGTCTCTTGATTCCATCGATATCGGTGGTGGCTTCCCCATCAAACAATCGTTGTGGTTTAACTACGACTACAAGTACATGATTGAGCAGATTGTAGAAAACATTAAGTGGATTTGCGAGAAGAACAACGTGGCCGTGCCAAATATCTTTACTGAATTTGGAAGCTTCACGGTTGGCGAAAGCGGAGCCGTACTGTACAAAGTAGTGGATCAGAAACTTCAAAATGACAAAGAGCTTTGGTATATGATTGACGGCTCATTCATTACCCATTTGCCTGATGCATGGGGACTGAACCAGAAATACATTCTAATGGCCGTAAATAAATGGGATGATCCGTACCATAAAGTAAATATGGGTGGCCTTACTTGTGACAGTCACGACTATTATAATTCAGAAGCCCACACGGGCGAAGTTTTCTTACCGATGATTAACGATGAAGAGCCGCTCTACATTGGTTTCTTCCATACGGGTGCCTACCAGGAATCGCTGGGCGGTTACGGGGGCATTCAGCATTGTTTAATTCCTGCACCAAAGCATGTGTTGATTGAGCGGAACGAAGACGGAGAGATCTCAACACAATTGTTTGCACCGGAACAAACACAGGAAAGCATGTTGAAGGTGTTGGGGTATCCGATGAAATAGATTTTTAAAAACTCTTCAAAAGCAAAGAGGCTGTCGTTCGACAGCCTCTTTTTTTACAATTCTGATTCAGTGAATTAGAAAGAGATTGCTCCCTGGATCACGAAACCTTTAAAGTTACCTTCGAAGAACCTGTTGTTTGCACCTGTATTCGGGAAACCATCATAGTTCTGATTTACATATTCGCCTTTCAACAAGATGTTCCTGGTAATGAACCAGCCACCACCTACTGAGAAGCGATCGATGGTAACATCATACTGAATACCGGCATTGGCAGCGGTTACGCCTTCAGCAACTGTTGCATCAACTTTAATGAACCGGCCTCCAAAGTAGAACTGTTCATCTTTACCAAAGCGATAGAGTGCTTCAGCTGCAATCTGGCTGGCTTCGCGGTTATCGATAGCGGCACGTGCAGGAGTTGTACCTTCGCCATTTTCAAATTGATTTCTTCCTTTGGCAAATTCAAGTGTACCGAATACTTCAAGGCCGCTGAACTTCACAAATGGGTTGATCACAAAGGTTGTAACGTTATCGCGGAAACCAGGGTTAAATCTGCCGGAAGTATAGTTACCGGTTACAGTTACAGGAGCATTATCCATTACATATTGGTAGTTGGAGCCTGTGCGGTCGCCACCAAAAATGGTGTTGCTTGCAGAAGATTTGGTTGTGTAGAAGGAACCGGTTAAGCGAAAACGCAGGTTGTCTTGTAGTTGCTTATCGAAACCAACTTTACCATAGATAGAAGGCTTACGCTTTGCACCATCAGGAGTTGAAGGATCAGCCACGTTACCCTGAATTTCGCCATCGGTCATGGCAATCATGGCGATTATACCATTTTTCTGCCAGTATAACTCAGCACCGATTTCGGTAGTGAACGCATCCATAATGTTGTTCTCAATCCATGGGTTCCACAAGGTGTGTCCACCATCGCTTCTGCGGAAGTGTGCATCACCATAGTTAATCTCCATGTGACCAACCTTTAAGGTCAGGTTTTTCCACAGGTTATCCATGAATTCGCTCTTCAAAAAGCCTACCTTATCAATTTGCAGGTATCCACCTTTCACCCAAAACTCGTTGTGGTGGTGAGATGACATGTAAGAAACCAGGTTCAGGCTAACACCATCGTACAGTTGAACGTCAATGTTGAAGTTTGCCTGTGCCAGTGGAAATCCACCACCCATTTCATACAAACCGGTTGGATCAATGCCATTGCTGTGCTTCAATTTTTGAAAGCCCTGAGTAAAGCCTGCGCCAATACGCAATTTCAACCCATCATACCCTACGGTGTCTTCTTTAGATGTTTCGAATACGTTGATACCACGCTTGTCATACGGACGGAAGTATTGGATGGCTGGCTGTTGAGCCACAACTTCGAGTGCAAAGACTGTAAGCAGTACCATGCCCAGCAGTCTTATTGTGTTTGATATTGTTTTCATAAAATTAGATTTGAGTTTTTTTGGTTTCGATTAATTAACTGGTTTGTTACAAATTGTTTGATGAATTGGTTAAGGTTAAATTAAAATTTACGGTTACTTCTTCGCCCACTTTTATAGTTCCCATCATGGCGGTAGGCGGTACCATGTTGAAATCTTTCATATTCAGTTTTCTTGAGCCGATGATCTGAACATCCCCATTGGCCATTACCTTTCCTTTAGCAGTGAGTTCTACAGGCTTTGATGTTCCGGCCATGGTAAGGGTACCGTTAGCTACAATTGTATACTCGGCACCACTGGCTGTTATTTTTGCGCTGGTTAATTTGTATTGAATGTTCGGGTTCTTATCAGAATTAAAGGCTTCATAAGTTTTGCTGTCCATCATTTTGCCTTTGGTGCTCTTGATGCTGGTAACCGGTATCTTCACGGTTACATCTTTGATCTCAGTAAGCTGCTTATCCTGAAGCGTAACAATAGCTTTGGCTTCTGCCTGGGTAATGTCTGACTCCCATTCATGGAGTGTTGAACTTCCTTGTACAGTTATCTTATATTCTTTAACAGAATAGGCTGTTTGTGCAAATGCGCCTAACGGCAGTAAAAACACAATCACAAGGATCATTAAGGGGTTTTTCCGGTTGGTGTTCATAACAGTTTGTGTTTTGTTTGATGCCCTAAAAGTATAGGCGCAACATGGGCTTGTAGCTGATTGCAGTCAGCGGAAGAGTTGATTTATATCAGTAAAAAAGCCGGTTTTTATCAGCCCGAAAGGATTTGAAGTTTGGGTTCCCTTTTTGAATATTTCTTCATAATTTCAATTCCCCTTTCTCAAAACGTCTCACGTAAACATCCGACCCATGGAAAAACAGTGTGAGCGCCTTTTCCGATCAAATTCAAGGTTGACACAACAAACGTGTGCGCCAGCCCCGGGGTGGATAATGCCTTCCATTTTGCCATTAAAATCCTACACATATGAAAGTCTATGATGAAAAACACCTGAAAAACATTGTATTGTTGGGAGCCCCGAAAAGCGGCAAGACGCTGCTTGCCGAAGACATGATTTTTGAAGCCGGTATCACCCACCGCAGAGGAACCATTGAAGGAAGAAACACCGTATCCGATTTTCACGAGATAGAACAGGAACGCGGCAACTCCATTTTTGCCACCGTGCTGCACAGCGAATGGCGCGATTACAAAATCAACATCATAGACACACCGGGGTTTGACGACTTTGCCGGTGAAATGATTTCGTCCATACGCGTTGCGGATACCTGCGTGGTGGTGATTAACGCACAGCACGGTGTAGAGGTGAGCACCGAGCTGATCTGGAATTATGTGGATAAGTTTAACCAGCCCGTCATCTTTGCCATCAACCAGGTTGACCATCCGAAATCCAACTTCGATGAAGCCTTGGAATCGCTTAAGCAAACCTTTGGCAATGCCGTAACACAAATGCAATACCCCGTAAATCAAGGCGAAGGCTTCAACGCCATTATCGATTTACTGAAAATGGTGATGTACAAGTTTCCGGAGGAAGGCGGCAAACCTGAAAAACTTCCGATACCGGATTCAGAAAAAGAAAAAGCAGATCGGCTACACAATGAGTTGGTTGAAAAAGCAGCCGAGAACGATGAAAAACTCATGGAGAAATATTTTGAGAAAGGCACGTTGGATGAAGATGAAATGCGGGAAGGACTTAAGCAGGGCATGATCCACCATGATGTATTTCCGGTGTTTGTGATGTCGGCCAAGAAGAACATGGGTAGCGGCCGGATGATGGGCTTCATCGATAACGTAGCGCCTTCACCTCTTGAAGCCAAACCCGAAATCACCACCGATGGACAGGAGCTTGCTTACGATCGCACCAAACCTACGGCATTGTTTGTTTTCAAAACCCACATAGAGCCTAATCTGGGCAAGCTCACCTTCTTCAAAGTTATTTCAGGGGAAGTAACCTCTTCATCTGAGTTAATCAACAGCCAAACCGGTGCCACCGAAAAATTCCACCAGCTCTTTATTATGGATGGCAAAACCCGCAACCCGGTAGATAAACTGGTGGCTGGTGATATTGGTGCTACACTAAAACTAAAAGATACCTTCACCAACCAAACCCTACACGCTAAAGGATTTGATGTAACCATCGAACCCATTGAATATCCTGAACCACGCATCCGTACCGCTATAGTGGCCCAAAGCAAAGGCGATGATGAAAAAATTGGAGAAGTACTGGCCAAAATTCACCAGGAAGACCCGACCATTCAGGTGGGCTACTCACGCGAATTGAAACAACTGATTATTTCTGCACAAGGTGAAATGCACCTGGCCGTGTGCAAGTGGTACCTTGAACATGTGTATAAACTTCATATCGATTTCGTTTCGCCACGCATTTCCTACCGCGAAACTATTCGCAAGTCGGCACAAGCCATGTACCGGCATAAAAAACAATCGGGTGGTGCCGGGCAATTTGGTGAGGTGCATTTAAAAATAGAACCGTACTATGAAGGCATGGCTGAGCCAACTGAATTTTCAGTCCGCGGCAAGGAAGTGATTGACCTGGAGTGGGGCGGAAAATTGGTATTCTATAATTGTATTGTCGGAGGTGTGATTGATACCCGTTTTATTCCATCCATACTAAAAGGTGTAATGGAAAAAATGGAAGAAGGTCCGATTACCGGCTCGTACGTGCGCGATGTTCGGGTAATGGTATTCGATGGCAAAATGCACCCCGTAGATTCAAACGACATATCGTTTAAGATTGCCGGCATGATGGCGTTCAAGGATGCGTTTATGAATGCTGAGCCCGCATTAATGGAACCGATTTACGACCTTGAAATTTTAGTACCGGAAGAAATTATGGGCGAAGTAATGGGCGATTTGCAAACCCGCAGGTCGTTGATCATGGGCATTGACTCCAAAGGCAACTACCAGATTATAAAAGCCCGCACACCGTTAGCTGAACTGGATCGTTACTCCACCACCCTGCGTTCCTTGTCGCAAGGTCGTGCAAGCTTCTCACAAAAGTTTGCCGAATTTACCCAGGTGCCATTTGAGATTCAGCAAAAACTAGCCAAAGAACTGCACGAAGTAGAGATGGCTTAATCGCACTTTTTAAATGAAAATAGTCGCCCTTAACCGGGCGATTATTTTTTTATCTTAACCTAAACCTTACATCTCATATTAATTAACAAGCCAATCAACCTTATCTGGCTGGTGAGGGCATCGATTTTTCTTAGTTTTACGCCAAACCGGTTATCCCTTTGAACAACGCAATTGTTATTATTCCAACCTACAATGAACGTGAAAACGTTAGCCTTATCATTGAAGCCGTACTGGCGTTGCCACGCGAAGTAGATATCCTTATTGTAGATGATAATTCTCCGGATGGCACCGCCTCTATTGTTGAAGCGCTGCAAAAAAAAATCAACGCTAGCGCCACGCGGTTACATTTGCTTAAGCGGGCCGGGAAACAAGGGCTGGGTACCGCTTACATTGCCGGGTTCAAATATGCGTTGGAAAAGGGTTACGCATTTATTCTGGAAATGGATGCCGATTTCTCACACGACCCAAAAGATCTGGTACGGCTGATTGATGCATGCGAAACCGAATCGAACGATATGGCTATCGGGAGTCGGTATGTTACGGGTGTAAATGTAGTAAACTGGCCGATGGGGCGGGTGCTACTTTCATGGTTTGCCAGCTGGTATGTCCGGTTCATCACGTCCATGCCAGTATTCGACACAACTGCCGGTTTTATTTGCTACCGCAGAAAGGTTTTGGAAACCATTCCGTTGGATGAGATCAAGTTTGTTGGGTATGCTTTTCAAATCGAATTGAAGTTCAAAACCTGGAAGTACGGTTTTAAATTAAAGGAGGTACCCATTATCTTTACTGAACGCGTTCGCGGGCAATCTAAACTGTCGCCCGGGATTTTTAAGGAAGCATTTTTTGGTGTATTGCAGTTAGAAATTAAAAGTTGGTTTAAAAAGTATGATTCAAATAAGGGATAACATTGTAAAATTTTCTTTTACTAGTATTTCACTTAGTCTTCTCTGCTTTTTAATGGCATGTGAAGAATCTGAACCCACTAAAAACTATACTATTAGTGGAGTGTCTCAAAAAGGCCCATATCCGTATACCCGGAAACTACATCTACAACATAACCCTGAAAGGCTTTTTAAAACTCACAAAAAATGAAAGCTCGTTAGTTTCAAAGTGCATCACTATTGGTTCGGGGTATGGAGCAGGGCATGCCGATTGCGCACAGTACAAGTATGCCATTAAAAACATACCCGCATTTGTGGAAGAGGATTATTTGACAGCCAAATCAAACTACCTATCGGCACTAAACTTTGAATTATCAGAGGTTCGTCACTTTGATGGGCGTGTAGATAAAATCACCAAAGAATGGAAGGATGCTGAACTGGAACTAAAGAAGGATCAGCGATTTGGAGGGCAGTTGAGACGTGGAAAGGACATCAGCCAAAAAATCAATGAAGTTATTGCCGGCATATCAGATCCTGATGAGAAAGCACGAAGAATCTACAATTTTATTAAAACATGGTATCGATGGAATGAAACGTATGGATACTTTAGTGAGTTTGGAATTAAAAAAGCTTTTGATACTAAAACCGGAAATATCGGTGATATTAATTTATCCCTGATTGCTGCATTAAACTTTGGGGGACTGTCGGCAGACCCAATGCTGCTTTCAACACGAAAGAATGGTTTACCTATTGAACTACATCCGGTTCTTAGCGATTTTAATTATGTGGTTGCCCGTGTTGTAATAGGCGATCAAATCTATTTACTGGATGCTTCAGACCCATTTCTCATGTTTGGCATGTTGCCTGAGAGATGCATTAATGGAAAAGGTAGGGTCTTCACGGATAAGGGGTCTTTCTGGGAAGAAATAAAGCCGAAGGAAAAGTCGAAGAAAATTACCATGCTTAACCTCTCGTTGGAGCAAGATGGCTCGTTCAAAGGAACTATTGAACATACCTATTATGGTTATCGATCTGTCGATCAACGAAAATATATTGCATCATTCAACTCAGTGGAAGAATATTTAAATTCGGTGAAAAAGAGGCTGTCATCAACAGAAATTATTAGCCATGAAATCACGGGATTCGATGACTTTGAAAGTAACATAACAGAGAAATTTGAAGTAATCATTGAAGGTTTTGATGATTTGAATAAAAATAATTTCCTACTTAATCCATTTTTTACTGACAAAATCGAAAGCAACCCATTCAAGTCTAATGAACGTCTCTACCCAGTGGACTTTGGCGTACCCATGGAAAGAACCATGATTCTAACACTTAATATTCCTAAAGAATTTGAACTTATTGGCAAGCCAGAATCCAATGCTTTGGCGCTTCCTAATTCTGGCGGAAAATTCCTCTTTGATATTACACCCAGAGAGAATCAGCTACAAATCAACTATTCTTTGGTCATTAACAAAACCGTGTTTCATTCACAGGAATACCACTACCTGAAAGAATTATATAGCAGAATAATACAAACACAACAAACAGATCTTGTTTTCAGCAGAAAAAAGTAGTCGCTAATCAAACCGTATCGCCTTTATCGGATTAATGCTGGCAATGATTGCCGTTGGCAGTAGTAACACGATTGTTACAATCGCGAAGGTGAGCAGGTTTAAAACCAGCACCATTTCCCAATGCCAGCTGATGGGCACAAAACTCATGTAGTAGTCTTGCGGATTAAGCTTGATCCATTTGAACCGGTCTTGCAAAAAGCAAAAGCCCAAGCCAATCAGGTTGCCTAACAATAATCCCTTTACCACAAGATTAACTCCATTATATACAAACACATTTCGGATAACGCGGTTGGTTGCACCCAATGCTTTGAGCATCCCGATCATCTGCGTGCGCTCCATTACGAGGATGAGAATCACCGAGATCATGTTTACACAAACAACAGTAAGAATAACGCCTAACAAAATATTCACCTGCCTGCTCAATAAATGCAGCCATTCAAACACCTGAATGTACTTGTCGCTTACCGGCTGCACATTCTGATCAAAGTCAATGGTTTCGCCAATGGATAGTGCAATATCTTCAATGCGGTTTACATCGTATGCAAATAACTCTATGCCACCGGCTACACTGTCGGCCCACTCGTTCAGGCGGGCTATCAATCGAATGTCTCCAATGATGATCTTTCCATCAAAGTATTCTGATAAATTGGTTTCATAAATACCCACTACATTCAATCGCCTGAAGCGAGGTGGGTTCTGAAAAAAATGAACAATCACCTGATCGCCCACTTCAGCTCTAATCTTTCGGGCGATAACCGAGCTTAGCATCACTTCATTGGCATACCCACTATCGGGTAAATGCAAAAATCTTCCCGCCACCATATTATCCTGAAACACGGTTGAGTCGTATGATTTACCAATCCCTTTCAACACTACACCCAGCACTTCATCATCCGTTTTGATCAGGCCCGCTTTGTGGGCAAACTCCTGCGCATGCCGAACCCCAGGATATACCGAATAATTCCTAAACAAATCGATGTTGATATCCATAGGAGTCTCCTCCATGGAGTTGTTCATGGTAAACTTGGTTATCAGCATGTGCCCGCTGAAGCTGTAGATTTTGTTTTTAACCGTATCCTGAAAGCCTCGCATGATCAGGAAGGAGACAATAGCCGCTCCCAAACCAATGCCAATGCTGGCCACCGCAATTTTGTGGATGGTTGACGAAAACCCCCCACCGGTTTGTTTGCTGATGCGCTTGGATATGAAGTAAGAGAGGTTCAACTTTGGGATAAATGATTAAACACGTGGGCAAGATAAAATTTTTAATTCTTCTTTTATGGTGTTCGGCCTGTAAAGGACAACCATCAACACCACCTAACCCGGATGCGAACCCCGCAACGAAGCCTGCTGTAATTACCGGGGCCATGCAATTGGATGTGTTGCTGCCCATGCTGGCTTCAAGAAAAGTGGGCATTGTGGTGAACCACACCTCGTTGGTGGGCAAAACACACCTGGCTGATACCTTGTTGAAACGAAACGTTGACCTGATAAAAATTTATGCCCCTGAGCATGGCTTTCGGGGCACTGCCGATGCGGGAGAAGAAATTAAGGATGGAGTCGATTCCAGAACAAACCTGCCGGTTGTTTCGCTGTACGGAAACAACAAAAAACCAACTACTCAGCAACTGGCCGATGTAGATGTGGTGATTTTTGATATTCAGGATGTTGGGGTTCGATTCTATACCTACATCAGCACGTTGCATTATGTAATGGAAGCATGCGCAGAAAACAACAAGAAACTGATCGTGCTCGACCGGCCCAACCCAAATGGACATTACGTAGATGGACCCATTCTGGAAAAAGAATTCAAATCGTTTGTGGGCATGCATCCGATACCCATCGTGCACGGCATGACCATCGGTGAGCTTGCCCGCATGATCAATGGTGAGGGCTGGCTTGAGGGAAGTAGAACCTGCGATCTCGAAATCGTTCCGGTTAAAAACTGGAAACACGCTGATCCGTTTTCGTTACCCGTAAAACCTTCGCCCAACTTACCGAACGATCAGGCTATTGCACTTTATCCTTCTACGTGTTTGTTTGAAGGTACGGTGATCAGCCTGGGGCGCGGTACACAAATGCCCTTTCAGATAATCGGTCACCCCGATTTAAAAAATATGCCGTTTCAATTTACACCGGTTAGCATTGACGGCATGTCGAAAAATCCACCATTGGAAAATAAAGTGTGTTATGGGTTAGATCTTCGTGAAGTAAAAGTGAAACCACAACTTGATCTGAGTTACCTGATCAGCTTTTACCGTGCATTTCCCGACAAGGATAAATTTTTCAACAACTACTTTGAAAAACTTGCCGGCACAGCAAAACTTCGCGAGCAGATACGGCAGGGATTGGATGAAGCGCAGATACGGGAGAGCTGGCGTATAGATTTGGAAAAATTTAAAGAACTAAGAAAAAAATATCTTTTGTATCCATAAATAAATTTTCAAGTTGCCAGCTTTGAGCTGCGAGTTTGTATTGAGTAAACAAACTTGCAGCTCGAAACTAGCAGCTTTGGAGCTTTTAAAAGTCCATGACAAAATCAGAAAAGGTAAAAGACATCCTGAAGCTGTTGGATAAATACATCCCCGAAGCACCTGTACCGTTGCACCATAAAGATGCTTATACCTTGCTCATCTCTGTTTTGCTATCGGCACAGTGCACGGATGAACGGGTAAACAAAACCACACCCCATCTTTTCAAACTTGCCGACAATCCATACGACATGATCAAACTCTCGGTTGAAGAGATCCGCGAGATCATCAAACCTTGTGGCTTGTCACCCATGAAGTCGAAAGGGATTTATGGGTTGTCGAAAATTTTAGTGGAAAAGTATAATGGAGAAGTTCCGCCTTCTATGAAAGCCCTGGAAGAATTACCGGCTGTCGGGCACAAGACTGCTTCGGTAGTAATGACCCAATGGTTCGGTCAACCCGCGTTTCCGGTAGACACACACATTCACCGCCTCGCTTATCGCTGGGGATTATCGAATGGAAAAAGTGTGGAGCAAACGGAACGCGACCTGAAGCGACTTATTCCCCAGGAAAAATGGAACAAAGCGCATCTGCAAATTATTTACTATGGCCGAAAGTATTGTCCGGCTCGCGGGCATAACTGGAATGAATGTCCGATTTGCAAAAAATATTTACGCAAGGCATTGCGGGACTAAATGCTCCTTTTGTCTATACCAGCCTGTTTAAGAATAGCGTAGAATGTGCCTTTTGGTAAATCCCTATTATGCATGGGCACAATAACTCGTTTCGAACCGTCATGCGATTTAAAAATGTGATGACTCCCTTTCACACGATGCAGTACAAAGCCCCTCTCTTCAAGAAGTTTAATAACCGCCTTTGACGTATACGAAGGAGTGGTACTCACGCAGGAATTGAAAGCGAGTACTCGAATGTATTTTCTTCCGTAGGAATCGGCTCTCCGTCCTCAACAAGACTCTCGATGTATAACATAGTTGCTTCACGGGCATTTTCGATTGCCTCCTCAATGGTGGCACCATAGGTAATGCATCCTGGAAGTCTTGGAACTGTTACTGTATAGCCTCCCTCTGGCTCCTTATTCAGTAATATCCTGAATGTATAGTTTTTCATACAATCAAATTTATCATTTAATACGGTTTTCATCAATGATTCGTTCAATGAAGCTATTTTTTTGACATTTTGCAGTCCTTTTAAAGCATGAACGATTTAAGAATCATTTTTATGGGCACCCCCGAATTTGCCGTGCCCAGCCTGGAAATACTGGTTGAACACCAGTTCAATGTGGTGGCGGTTATTACTGCACCCGACAAGCCACAGGGCCGCGGACAAAAAATTACATTCTCGCCTGTAAAGGAAAGTGCATTGAAGCACAACATACCGGTACTGCAACCGACCAACCTGAAGTCGCCACAGTTTTTAGAGGAGTTAAAAAGTTATCACGCCAACCTGCAAGTGGTTGTGGCTTTCCGGATGCTACCTGAAATTGTCTGGTCGATGCCTGAATTCGGCACATTTAATCTTCATGCTTCTTTGCTGCCACAATACCGTGGGGCCGCACCTATTAACTGGGCCATTATCAATGGTGAGAGAGAAACAGGCGTAACTACATTTTTTCTCAAACACGAAATCGATACGGGCAGCATCATCTTCCAGGAAAAGGAAGCGATTTATGAAACCGATAATGTTGGCTCATTGTATGAACGGTTAATGAATAAAGGTGCAGGACTTGTGTTAAAAACGGTTGAAGCTATTGCTTCCGAAGAATACCCTTCACTACCGCAACTTGAAACGGGTAATATCAAACACGCTCCGAAAATTTTTAAGGAAACGTGTCAGATCAACTGGAACCAGTCTGCCGAACACATTCATAATTTTGTTCGCGGGTTAAGCCCCTACCCCGCAGCCTGGACAACCTTAAACGGCAAAACATTTAAAATCTTTAAAACCAAGGTATTGCCAACTCAATTAAATAGTGACACCGGTCAGATTCAAACAGACAATAAAACTTATCTTTACCACCAGACTTCCAACGGAAGGATTTCCATTGAGGAGCTTCAGCCGGAAGGGAAAAAGCGAATGGGTATAGAAGAATTTTTCCGGGGCAACAAAATCTGAAATCAAAAAAAATCACCGAATGACCATTTCACTCATCGCTGCGCTCTCCGAAAACCGCGTCATCGGAAAAAACAATGACTTGCCCTGGCACCTGCCCGATGACATGAAATACTTCATGCAAACCACCAAAGGGCATCCGGTTATTATGGGTAGAAAAAATTACGATTCCATTCCGGAAAAATTCAGGCCCTTGCCCAACCGTACCAATATAGTGGTAACACGCCAACGCGATTTTGTTGCTGATGGATGTAAAGTTGTTCACTCTTTGGAAGAAGCGCTGGACGAAGCCACCAATATTATCACCGATGAAATTTTCATTATTGGAGGCGCTGAAATTTACCGGCAAGGTATGCCAAAGGCCAATAAACTTTACCTGACCGAAATTCTGGCTACGCTGGATGGTGATACCTATTTCCCCGAATTTGACACGCGCAGCTGGAAAGAAATTTCACGGTTACATCATCCGGCTGACGATCGTCACCGGTATGCTTTCGATTTTGTTGTTTATCAAAAAATAAATTCCTGACATATGGATTCACACAAACGCATTCTCGCCATTTTGTATATTGTTTCGGGCTCGTTCCAGGTTTTAATTCTTGGCGGACTAGGACTTTTTCTTTCAACCTTGTTTCCTCTAATAGCTGATGAAGCAGGGCCCGATGGTGCCTGGATTCTCGAACTGTTGGGTTGGGCCATACCGGGTTTATTCTGGATACTCATTCTACTGTTTGCGGTTCCGTCCATCATAGGAGGCATAGCGCTGCTCCAGCACCGGTCGTGGGCATTAACCCTTTTACTCATCATGGGATGCTTTAAACTTTTTTCGTTCCCGATTGGCACTGTGTTGGGTATTTATACCATATGGGTGTACGCTGAGGTGAATAAAAAATAATTGAACATCATCAAATTCATTAACCATATAGGCACATAGATCACATAGCAATTATTAGATAAAACTATGCACCTATTTGTCTATGTGGATCAAAAATACGCTTACAAAGAATTCGATTTTTTAAACCACTATGACAAAACTTAAAGGCAAAGTAATCTGGATCACCGGGGCATCATCCGGCATTGGCGAGGCGCTCACATACGAATTAGCCAAACGCGGCAACAAACTCATCCTTTCATCGCGCAGAAAAGAAGAATTGGAACGCGTGAAAGGAAATTGTCCGGCACAGGCCCAAGCTGATATCCGCATTCTACCGCTCGACCTGAGTCAATCCAATACACTTAAGCTTTCTGCGGAAGCAGCCATTCAGTTATTTGGCCATGTGGATGTACTCGTAAACAATGGCGGCATCAGCCAGCGGAGTCTGGCAAAAGATACCATACTTGATGTTGATCGCAGGGTTATGGAAGTAGACTACTTTGGTCAGATCGCGCTAACCAAAAATCTTATCCCACATTTTATTGAACGCAAGCAAGGCCATTATGTAACCATTACCAGCATTACCGGAAAAGTGGGCACACCGTTTCGCACAGGTTACTCGGCTGCCAAGCATGCCCTGCACGGATTTTTTGATGCGTTGCGCGCAGAACTCTGGAATGAAAGCCCTGCTATTTATGTAACGCTGGTTTGTCCCGGTTGGATACGCACCAATGTTTCGATGAATGCATTGGTGGGTGATGGAAGTAAAAATGAAAAAATGGATCCAACCACGGCTGCCGGTTTACCTCCTGAAGTACTCGCAAAAAAAATGGTGCGTGCCATTGAAGCCAAAAAGAACGAGGTGTACATCGCAGGAATGAAAGAAACGACTGCTGTTTATTTAAAGCGCCTATTTCCAAACTTGTTGGCCCGCATCATACGCAAAGCACAGGTACGCTAATCTATCGAAGCATTACACCCAACGAATAACCAGGCCATATCTTTTGCACAACATTGTTTGGTGCTTGCTCCGCTTGTTGTGTAAGCGTGTCAATATCATTGCCCGAATGGTTTCGGTAATAATTCAGGTCGATTGAGGCTACAACATAAACGCTATGAAGTTTAGGCGATAACCTCGTACCGGCCAGGATTTTCGGGCGCACCAACAAACTCAACTCGCGCGAAAAAGATTTACCATGATTGATGTGTTGCACATCCAATCCGTAACTAAAAAAACGGAAAGAGCCCATACCGGGCATACTTGATTTGCTGAAATACATTTTCTTTAACCCATACCCCATTGCCCACATGTTGCCTTGCCAGCTTGTTCGTGAATAGATTAAACTGTTTTGAACACTTTTGTTAAACCGATCTTCAAGCACCCGACTATTCTTGAAATAATTTCCAGTGGCAATTTCATAATTCTGAAGAAAAATGTCGTTGGCATATGCAGCCGCGTAACCCACATCCCCAATATTAATCAACCCAATGGATGTACCATCGCGTGTGCCTACATCTTTCCCTTTGCGGTAAATATTAATCAAACCGATCTGCGTTCCCTGGCTTCGCCTGGCGATATTGATTATTCCGATTTGAAAACCATTCATCTTGAAAGCACGATTCACAAGTCCGATTTGTACACCGGTTGGGTCGTTGTTGTCGTACGAGTTTACGCCTTCCATATTACGGGCACGGTTAAAGGCTCCGAGTTGTACCCCAAACAATTCACCATCGGTGTAGTTGGAAAGTCCGGCAAGTTGAACACCATCAACCGACTGCATGGCAACATTGGACAAACCCGCTACCTGTACGCCAAAAATGTACTTGTTCACTTGATTGATCAAACCAGCTACCTGCACACCCAACATGGCGCCTTTGCTCATGTTAACTCCGCCTGTAAGCTGGCCTCCAAACGCATTGTTGATGACCACATTGGTAAGCCCTGAAACCTGCAATCCCGTAAGGTTTGCTTCAAAACCTGAATTAATTTTCTCTTTGATTTCTTTTTCTGACATTCCCGCAAAGGTGTTGGCGCCCGTAAGGTTAGCTATTCCCGCTACCTGAAGTCCACGTGTTTTTTCTTCATTCAGATTTGAAATAACACCAACTTCAAAAAACAGCGCGGCCTTCGAATACCCGGAAGTCAGGTTAACCGAAAACACATTGGTAAACCCACCCGGATGAAGGCCATTTGTTCCCAAGCCGGGCAGCAGTGAAAGCTGAAAGATTTTTTCATCAGGTTTCTTTTGTTGGGCTATACCGGCAAGCGATAGTAGCAGTAAGCCAACGAAGACAATACGAGTTGGAGGGCACACGATTGAGCAGAGGGTTTGGTTTCAATTTTATTGATAACGATACTTTAACGCACCACTTCTTTACTTATTTTTAGGCCTTGCAACTTTGTGCATGGAAATCCTCAACATTGCCTTTATCATCTTCATCGGTTTCATTTCGGGTTTCCTGAATACGGTGGCCGGTGGCGGTTCACTTATCAGTCTGCCGGTGTTGATTTTTATGGGTCTGCCTGGCTCAGTGGCCAATGCCACTAACCGCGTGGCCATACTTGCGCAAAACATTTTTGCTGTTACGGGTTTCAACAGCAAGGGCATCAAGCTTCCGTTTCCGTATAGCCTTTACCTTGGTCTGGCCTCTTTGGGCGGAGGATTTTTAGGTGCCACGTTAGCCGTTGATATTGACGATGCTGTATTCAACCGTATACTCGCCATCATTATGGTACTGGTGGTAATCAGCATTGTAGTGGAACCGCGAACGAAAAAACTAAACCGACCGGAGCGTTTGGGGGTCAAACATCAGGCGTTTGGTATACTGGCATTTTTCTTTTTGGGAGTCTATGGCGGATTCATTCAGGCAGGGATTGGTTTTCTGGTAATTGCCGTGCTCACCAACATCAACCATTTCGGGTTGGTGAAAACAAATTATGTAAAAGTATTTGCCGCTATTGTGTACACCGGTGTGGCCATTATCGTTTTTGCGCTTGAAGGAAAAATTGAATGGCTGATGGGGCTGACCCTTGCCGTTGGGCAGGGCTTTGGTGGCTGGTATGCGAGCCGGTGGAGTGTGGATAAAGGAGAAGTTTGGATTAAACGCGTACTCGTGGTTACCGTAATTGGTTTGGCTGTTAAACTTTGGTTCTTCTGATGGTTGATGTTACGCTTCTTACCGATTCACGTTATGTGAATCCTGTAAATCCCGATTGGTATAAACAAAACATTCTGGATGATGATAAGCTGGTGCGTGAAGCCCTTGAACGAAAAGGCTTAACCGTTGCCCGTACCAACTGGGATAATCCGGATTACGATTGGTCAAAAACAAAACTGGCTGTTTTCCGCACAACGTGGGATTACTTTGATCGCTACACTGAATTTTCACAGTGGCTTGATCGCGTAAACAAACAAACGCAGTTGGTCAATCCGCTTTCGCTGATACGTTGGAACATCGACAAACATTACTTGCGCGATTTGGAGCAACAGGGCATTCGCATTCCGCCCACTGTATTTATTGAGCCGGGCGATCAGCGTACGCTAGCTGAAATTGTTACACCAACACATTGGACGGATATCATTCTCAAACCAGCCATATCAGGTGCAGCGAGACATACATACCGGTTAAATCAGGAAAATATTTCAGCACATGAAGAAATTTTCAGGCAACTGATTGCCAACGAGTCTATGTTATTACAGGAATTTCAAAAGCCCGTGTTGGAAAAAGGCGAAGTGGCTTATATGTTGTTTGGAGGAAAATTCAGTCATGCGGTGTTGAAAAAAGCAAAGCCAGGCGACTTTCGTGTACAGGATGATTTTGGTGGCACCGTGCACGACTACCACCCCTCAGCCAAAGAAATTGAATTTGCTGAGCATGCCGTTGCCTACTGCCAACCGGCACCCGTATATGCCCGTGTGGATGCCATCTGGAATAACCAGGATGAGCTTTGTGTTTCTGAGTTAGAGTTAATAGAGCCCGAATTGTGGTTCAGAAAACACTCGCCTGCCGCGGATATGTTTGCGAAAGTGTTATGTAAAGTACTATAAGACATCCCTTCGTTTTAGCAAACAAATATGATTGGTCCATTTATGAATGATGGGGATGAATAATGGTATTGAACAAAAAAAATATCCTTTAAAATAACTTGGAAACCGTGATTTTGGAGCAAAAATTTGCCCTTTCGCCATATATGAAATATATTCAATAGCACAAGCACAAATGTTGTAGCTCATGCGCTAATGACAACCCAACCACGAACAGACTGAAGAACAATAAATGAGTAACGCTAAATCAATCACGCAGACAATTATTGTAACCATTGTGTGTATTGTGTTTATCGTGGTGACAGCGTTTTATCACCACATTGACAAACATTTGACGGGAGTCGTTTTTATCATTCTGACAATCCTCATTCCAATAACATTTATTGCAATGTTCGTTTATGCAATCAAAGGACTAATTGACATTGCTCGAAACAGACAAAATCTGAGTTTAATTTTCTGCATGCCGACAATTGTAGCATTATCGTCTCTCATTTATGTGTTTTTTAGTCCATGGCAATTCGACTCTGAGAGTTTAGAAAGTAAAGTTGAAATCAGAGCATGCTACGAGGGGACACAAAATCAATCCAATATAAAATTTCGAGAAGACAAGACATTTGAAATACACTCAACGGGAGTTTTCTTTGCAAATTCCTGGTACACTGGACAGTGGTTAAAATCTGGAGATACACTTTTTTTGAGCTTTGACAATGGAAAACCTAGACTTCTAAGTGACACATTGATTATTCATAACGACCATTTAATTCCAATTGACAAAATTGCACTGGCAGACTCCACTGAGGACTACCGGAGAAACTACTATTTAGGTTATTGCAAAGGACTAAATTGAATAAGCGGACTCGTTTGCGTCCAAGTAAATCATCGGTTGACTTTGAGACAAGTCCAAAATAAATAACGGTGGACGCGCACGAGCTACAACACCGTGTTTAAATAATTGCGGGGTGTTGTGTCCTTATTCAAATCGGTTTCTTAATTTCGTACTTAACCGCGGAGAATTGCGCAGTAGGTCGGGTTTAACATTCCACTTCGTTCCATTTTTAAACCCTCCTATGCCCGCAACTCTTTAAACACAAAACGTTGTGGCCCATTGCCCGACCGAGAAAATAAAGAGTAATTTTTAGTAACTTAGGACTGAAATAACGGACTTAAAAATGACCACCAAAGACATAAAATCTGAGATACAGAAGTCACTTGACAAAGTGCCTGAAAGCGTACTCCAAGACGTACTGGACTATTTAAAGCAAGTTGAAAATCAACCTATTGAGAAAGTGAACCTCACAAGGAATCTAAGAGACATTTTAACTGAAGACAAAGAACTCCTTGAAAGGCTTGCTAAATGATTGACATTAACGAAGTCGAAAAAATACACGACATTCTTATAGACAAGTTTGGTGGAGCAAAGGGCATTCGAGACAAAGGACTCCTTGAATCATCCATAAACAGACCTTTTCAAACATTTGACGGACAAGAATTATATCCTAGCCCGGTAGACAAAGCTGCAGCAATTTTTGAAAGCATAATAACCAATCATCCGTTCATAGATGGTAACAAACGGACAGCATACGTACTCATGAGACTGATGCTTAAAAATCATAACATTGACATTAACTTAGGACAAAACGATAAGTATGACTTTGTTATTAAAGCAGCAAGTGGACAATTGACATTCGATCAGATTAAAACCTGGATAAATAACAACTTAAAGTAAAGGCAACGGGCCACAACACCAGGTTTGGTCAATGGCGGGGTGATGTGTAAGTATAAAGTTTTATCTTCGCTACAACGTTTGCCCACGGGGGACTGTGACGACCTTGTCGGCCTTAGCATTCCGCGATGCTCCATTGCTAAGGCCTCCTAAGCCCGCCACTGCCCAAACCCAAACGTTAGCGGCAATTGCCTGAAAAATAAATGAAGCATAAACTAACAACAATAATTTTACTCAAGACAATATTGCTATTCGGACAAGAAAGCAAATTCAATTGTGACTTAGTAACAGACCGAGTTAAAATTGAATCTGACAGCATTAACTATGAAAACTCATTTATCGACAACCACAAAGACATAGGATTAATAAGCAAATCAAAAGCAGACTTTGAAGTAAGATATTACAATACTCCAAGCCTGACTAATGGTGGGCATGTAATAATTATTAGTTGTGCAGACAACACTATAAAAGCTAAAAAAGTGACTTATTGGTTTTCAGTAAATCAAGACTATGAAAAAAGGAGAATAAACAAGACAAAAGTAGAAGAACTTAAACCAAAAAAGACTTGGGACTCATTCTTTGACACGTTGGAAAAACTGAACTTTTATGACTTCCCGACAATGGAAACCATACGCCCTAAAATGAAAAAATATATGACTCTAGAAGACGGAAGAGTAGTTGAGAAAAGGTCAATGATAACAGACGGTGTATATTATACACTTGAAATTAAGATTGCGGATAAAATCAGAAAGTTTTCGTATCACTCACCTATTTCATGGTACCGAGTTTATGACCATGTAGACGAACTTAGACAAGCGGAAGAAATAAAGGAATTCTTTAAAAACAATTTGACTAAAGGCAACAGCCGCTAACACCGGGTTTGTTTAATGGCGGGCGACCGTGTCGCCCGTAGTGTCGGCAAGTTTATTTATATTCGTGTAGGCGGACAAATCCTCCGGATTTATCCGCCAATAAACAAACCCAAAACGTTGGGCGCAATGGCCGGACGACAAAAAACACACGACAAATATTATGGCATTTCCAGTTGACGAACAATACATAACCGAGACTGAGAAGCAATTGGGATTAAAATTCCCAACGACATTCAAGGACAAAATGAAAATTGAAAACGGTGGAGAGATTGAGACCGCTGACGACTCATGGACAATTCATCCATTCTTTGACAAGTCCGACATAAAAAGAATTAAACGGACGACAAACAACATAATCCTCGAGACAAAGGAATCAAGAGAATGGGACAATTTCCCATCGACAGGCATTGCTATCGGTGACAATGGTTCGGGTGACAAGTTGATATTACTACCGACAGACAACGACCCGACACAATTGAGTGATAAAATTTATTTTTGGTCACACGAGACAGGTGAGATAACAGAAATTGCGGACGACATTAACGAACTGGAGTAAGGCCACATGCGCCCAACAAAAAGTTTATGCCAGCTGCGGGTTTGGTGTAGGTATAAAGTTTAGTTTTCTTAATTTCGTTTCTGCCACGGGGGACAAAGACGCGCTTCGAAAGCCGCAGCCGTCATAAACTCAAACGTTACCGCCAATACGCGGACAAAGAAATCAAAGAATAAAAAAAATCAAAAGACAATTGACTTGTCCGCAGATAATGACGGCAACTTTTGACTCGTTCGTTTTCCACAGACAGTAACGCAAATAGGTAACCTTTGACTTGCTCGTCTCCGTAGATAATAACGCAACGTTTGACTTGGGGATAATTCTTTCAGCAGACAATGCAGTAACGCGAGACAGCGCCCCCCCGAGCGACTAAAGAGAACGCGCGTAAGCGCGAATTTTTTTTAGGTTTGGCGAAGGATATTTTGAAAAATCGCCTTAAAAAAAAATTTCAAACAGTTTTGACCTAAATGACGACCCAACAGACAACGTTTGGTAAAGTTGGAGCCAGACGCGTCCAAAAATTGCTAACGGCTGACTTGAGACAAGCTAAAAAATAAGTAACGGTGGACGCGTACTGGCGGTAACAACAGGTTTGTGCCAGCTTGCGGGTGATGTGTGGCTATGAAGTTTTCGTTTCTTTACTTAGTTTCGTAACGGTAGACTGCTTGGACTGGTCGGGCTTAACATTCCGCTACGCTTCATTTTTAAGCCCTCCTATCCGCAAGCCGTCACAAACCCAAACGTTGTAGCCAATGCGCCTGGACAGTTCAGACTAAAAAATTAGCGGACAACGGTGGACTCAATGAACGAGATGAAAAACAAATTAATCGGTGCGACAATATTAATCTTTGGGACAATTCTGTTTTTCAAGACATGGGACAATTACGTTGACATTTGGTATTTACTGACTGACATGCCAGAGCATAAAACAACAACGGACTTTTTAATAGCCATTGGACAAGGTGTTGTTTATCTGACTTTGGTTTCAACTTCAATTTTGTTTGGACTTTCATTATTACGGGACAAGAAAAAACGGAAAATTGAAAGACTGACCTTCGCGACAATTTTGACCCTCGTCATTTTATTGGAGGTGCCGGTTTACAACTGTGACTTGGGACAAAGCCGACATTCATTTTGGTACAGCCATAAATCACATTTTCACTAATGACATATTGGTTGACTGTGGTAACGAAGAAAGACTGGAGTAAGGCGCACTGGCTACAACAAAATGTTTGCGCAATGGTGGGGTTCAGTGTAAGTTCAAAGTGCTATTTTCGTTCAACGTTTGGTAACGTGAGACAGTGAAGCGTTTCAAAGTCCCACCACTGCGCAAACACAAACGTTAGCGGCAAGCATAAACAAGATACTACACCATTAATCGATTTGACAGTGAAAACCTTAAACGATTTTGATAAACCATACCGTGACAGTATAGCAACAACTTACGACCAACTTGAGAAAGCATATATAGACATCAGCAGTAATTACGTGTTTGACTTGACAAAAACAGAAATCACGGAATCAATACTTGAGCGACTAAAAATGTACTATTTGACACAAGGAAAAATTAAATCATTTCTTGACAAACGGTATTTGGCGGCAGCCTCTGATTTTTTCGTTGAGAGTACTCTGTTTTTTCTTAGACTTTATTTTCAATCTCACGGTGGACAATTGCAAGCTCATTCGGAGAAACAAATAAGAAAAACAAAAAATGCTATCCGACCCGATATTTCTATTTGGCGACAAGACGAGGTTATTGCAATTATAGAATGTAAAACTCAACTTGGTTGGAATCGGAGAGTTAATCAAAAAGAAAAGTCTTAAAAATGGGATTACAGAAGAATTTTATGTGCTTAAAGAAGACAAAAAAATTAAACATGGATCAGCCTTGACAACATACAAAGATATTCTTGAAAATAAATACATTATTGAGTATGGACAATATGAACAAGATAAGAAGTCCGGAAAGTGGCTGTCGTTCTATTTCATTGATCCAAGTAATTCCCTGAAATCTCAAGGCAACTATGTAAACGGACTAAAGGAAGGTGATTGGAAGTGCTGCTATCCGGGGAATTCATCTAACAAGAATATTCAAACTCTATTCGGTTCAGAGAAAAGAACACAAATTACAGAAACGAAAAGAGACTCTAAATCATTTCAAATAAGGTACGATACAACAGGACAACAACTTAGCAGCACTGGCAAATACAAAGAAGACAAAAAGATTGGCGTTTGGAAATACTACTCGCGGTCAGGGTATTTACTGCATAGCTATGATCATGATTCTAAAGAATTTTTACAAAACTCGTTAAGAGATCCGGAAAATGATTTTTTGGTCTTCCTTGGGGGCCCCGAAAGGTTCTACAATTATTACTACATAGGACAACAAGAGATAAAAACAAACTCTACAATCACAAAAACATCTGAAGTTATATATGAGATTGAGAAAAATGGAAATTATAGATTAGTAAGTATTTACGGTGACGAAAATTACAAAATTCAGATCGAGCAAATCCTTAAAACAATACCCCATGAGTGGGTTCTTCTGAATGACCAGGGTTCAAAAAAATTACAGTTGATATCAAAAATAGTAGTAACAGAAAACTCATTTAATCGGTATCAATCAACACTAAACTTTAAGGTAACGAAGGAGTAATATTAAGACTATTCGCTCTAACAATTAAAGACCATTCCATGCACATCCAACTCGAACAAACCGCTACCAAAGGAGCCTTCTACTATGAAGAAGCCGGGCATCGCCTGGCGGAGATGACGTTTACCATGGCTGGTGACACCCGCATGATTATCGATCATACGGATGTTTCGGATGTGCTGCGCGGTAAAGGTGCGGGCAAACAATTGGTGGAGGCTGCCGTACAACACGCCCGTAAAAACAACCTGAAAATTCTGCCGCTTTGCCCATTTGCCAAATCGGTGTTTGATAAAACGGAAGCATATCACGATGTGTTAAATCAATAGATCAATCTATGAAAAATTTTCTTCCTGCCGTGCTGCTGATGGTAGTGGCGCTCATCAACTGCCAGACACAGAAACTTTCACTTACCGATGTGGAGTGGAAACTTACCTCACTGAATGGCAAGGATTACGCTACCGCTGAGCCCATAACACTTACCTTCACTGGCGATAACAAAGTTGCCGGTCATGCCGGGTGCAACCGGTATTTTGGTTCATACACACATTCTGGTTCTGTAATTAGCTTCGGAAATTTGGGTGCAACGAAAATGTACTGCGATGGAAAAATGGAAACTGAAGATGCATTTATGAAAGCATTAGCCGAAGTGGATGGCTATTCGCTATCGACTGAAAAGTTGCAATTGAAAGCCGGAGAAACCACGATTTTAGAATTCATCCAATAAAGTCCTACCAATCGGTTTGTCCGCTTCCCTGCTGAAGCTGCGCAGCACGGTTGCGGTATTCCTGCCCCTCCTCGCCCGGCAATAATTCCCCCAGGCGTATGTAAATATCCGTGATGGAATCATCTTGCTGGAGGGTTTCGCGGTACAAGACTATGGCTTGCTGCGTGTTGCCTTTTACATCGTAAATGTACGCCATGATGTGCGTAAGTATAGCGCTTCGGTAATTCAGATCATACGCATCCACATAAAACACCAATGCTGAATCGTACTGGGCTTGTGTATAATATGCATCGCCTGCCAGCAATAATGCATCAAGGTGTGAAGGATTACCTGCCAAGACGTTACGCGCCTCCCGAATGGCTTCTCGGAATTTACGCTGTTGATAGTACACCAAGCCCCTGTTGTGCGTTGCATCTGTATTTCCCGGATCAAGTTCAAGTACGCGATTATAGTGCCACAAGGCTGAGTCGTACCGGTTCAGGTATAAATAACAATTGCCAGTTTCAACCATAATGTAAGTATTCTCAGGCTCCTCTTTCAACGCAAGCTTGTAGTGATATAACGCAGAATCGTACTGGCCGGCATAGTAATAATCACGCGCCAAAAGTTCTTCATCTGAAAAGACAGCTGAATCATCGCCAAAAATTATACCCAGTATAATGGCCAAAAACACAAAACCAACCATGGAGGAAATCATTAAGCCTGCTAATGTTTTTCCATCTATCCTACCAGATCGATTCAACAGCTTCCTGAAATTTCCACCAAAGGAATCCTGATTTACTGACCTAGGTCGTTCCGTACGCTGATAGGATGCACGGTGATCGTCTTTTCTATCCCAACGAATGAGCAGGTACTGTGCAACGCAAAATGCAAATCCGCCAAGACCGATGTAAAGGAATAAGGCATCAACTGACCAGAGGAAAGCGAATACAAACAAAAAAATAATGGCGGCAACCAACCACCTGTTGCCCGATTCTTTTCGCTTATCGGGTTTTGTGCTCATGGCGTCAATGCATCACCGCTACCATATCCTGTTCATCAATGCGGATATCGTCTTCACCTACCTCATCGAACGGATGCTCAAGGTGATCCTGAATGTTATCCAAACTTACCAGGATGAAACTGTATAGCACGGGCATTACATACTCCAGGCCATGTGAATAGTCCTGAGCTGTAGCGGCAAAGTATGGCCCATAGATAATCGGGAAAATATAAATGAAAACTTTGCTGTAAGCTCGCAAGGTAATGGGCGTACGATAGGCATGAATCACCTTCAGGTTATCAAAAGCAATAATCATTTTACTGATATACTGACTTATACGCGACATTTCACTACCCTGTACTCCATACTTTGGCAACTCCATACTAAACTTGGAGAGGTCGGAGAATAGCCTGTATACTTCATGCTCATACTTTTCCCATTCATGGCGATGGTAGCGTGTGAACATATCGCGCATGTTTCGGGTAAGGGCATTGACCAACGCGCGCGCACGCTCGGGCATATTATTATCTTTATTGGTTGTCCAATCGCGGGTAGCGTAGTAAATGGCCACGGCATGTCCCTTAAAATCTGACAAACGTTGCAACGCAGTCTCTCTTCGCGTGTAAGCCGAGCTGATGGAGAACACAACCGGAAACACAATGGCAACCCCTACCAGCATGTCGGGAAAACGTGCGGTAAGGTTATATTTATCACAGAAGTAAGTAGAGATTACCGCCAGGATCGTGATGATCAGGGTTTTGTAGTTGATGATCAGGAAAAAACTCCGTAGAACACGTTTCATAGCACACAAAATAGTTTAAAAGCCTGCGAAGTTGTGTATTGCAAACGGGATTAACAAACGCTTCTATTCCTGAAGAATTTCCACCTCTACCCGAACATTCTTTTTGGCATTGGTGCTGTGTTTGTCATACAAGGGACGCTTACCTCCCCATGCCTTTATCTCAATACGTTCAGAGGCAATACCGTTCATCACCATATACTCCTTAATTGTTTCCGCACGCTTAAACGACAGGTCTTTAGCTGAGCCAATCGATTGTGCTGACCCTTCCATCGAAAAGAAGTTCTTTTCTGGTCCCAAGGCTAAAATTTTCCCGTGGTAATTTCCGTTGGTATGGCCATGCAGACGAATGCGGTAGTTCTGATTTTCCTGCATCATCTGCAACAGGCTGTTTAGTTCGTATTTTGACTCTGGCAACATCACAGCCGCATCGTTGAAGAAGTAAACATGATACAAGGTGGCAATATCACCTTTGTGATAGCGCACCATATCAAACTTCACGGTCACGGTTGTACCCATTAACTCAACATATGACTTTACAGTATCGGCTAATGGAAGCGGGTAGTTAATCTCATGCTGAAGTTTGCGGTAGCCAAACACTTCACCTATCAAGGTAAGTTGGCCCGATTTACTTTTGGGATCGGGCAGGATGAGGTATTCATTTCCTTTAACCGTGGTTAACAACCGGCTGCGCTCTGTATCAACCACCTGCACCTCACCATCAACAATACGGTTATTGGCCGCGTTAAATAAACTCAAGAATACTTCTGTATTGCCCAGGGTCATCGGATCATGTTGTACAATGGGTGGGTTTTCAACTATTTCAATTTCTTCTTCGGGCTTTTCTTCAGGTTTCTCAGGCCTTTCAACAACTGGCTTTGGCTCTGTCGGCATTTGCTGTTGAGGCTTTTCCTGAACAGGTTTCTGTGATGTTACCGGGCTGTCCATCGGAATATCTCCGGTAACCACGCGTACCCACGCATCAGAAAAATCGCCCTGGCTGCGAACATTTTGCATTTCAACCAGCGAGGGCTTCAATGCTGTAAAATAGCTGAGGTATACAAAGTACAGATTCTTTGCCGAGTTGAATCCGTACCGGGCATCCAGACCTCTATCTTTCAATTTAGCGGTAAACTTCTGCGCATAGTCTTCGCGGGCTTTGGAATAGGCGGCTACAGTAACATAATACCCGGCAGGCAACTCCTCACCCGATTGTGCTTGGGCATGAAAACCAAAAAGAACAAGGCCGAGAAACCAAAAAAAACAATACTTCATAAGGGGCGCGTTTAGATCAACTTCGAATATCTTACAATATTCAGAAAATCCAAACAAAGGTGGTCATTTTCAAGGCCTTAGAAGCCTGATTCAGGTGGTTCTGGCAAAGAACTGCTTTAAAAAACCCCATCCATAACCAATTAACTGAACTGCAGCAGCCGGCAAACTAAGTATGGCCACGGTCAGGTTTCTGCTGTCTCGGTACGAGTTGATGAAGATGGCGAGTGCATAGGCTCCGTAAATAAATGCACCCAAATAGAATAAGATTTTATTGAGGAAGAACAGAATGGGTAAACAACATAATCCGAGTGTAAAAAAAGCCGGAAACCAATGGGTGATTTTTACTTCACCCCGATGGGCTCGTCCAACCAGTACCCTACCCTTTCCAAAATTTGATACCTGCCTGTAAAATTGTCCTAGAGTTGTTCTTCGCTTATGATAAACAAAAGCCTCCGGTATAAGTACGGATGTAAACCCTTCCTTCTTCATGCGAATGCTCAACTCGATATCTTCCGCAAACCGGGTAAAGGCAAATCCTTTTGTTTTCTCAAACACCTTTCGCGATAAGCCCATGTTAAAGCTTCGCGGTTGAAACCAGCCCAGATGCTTTTTGCTTCCGCGAATACCGCCAGTGGTCAATACTGAGGACATGGTATAAGCCATGGCCTGTTGCAGGGTTGTAAAACTTTCATGACTTCGATCCGGACCACCCCAGGCATCGGGATTATCATGCATTAAAACTTTATCAACTTCCTCAAAATATGTTGGAGGAATAATGCAATCCGAATCAAATACTACGAAGTAATCACCCCTGGCACGGGAAAAGCCAAGGTTACGGCTTGGGCCGGGGCCGGTGTTGGGTTTGTAGATATACTCGATGTGTAACTTCTCACGAAAGGAATCTACAACACCATCACTACGATTGGTTGAGCCATCCTCCACCACAATCACTTCAAAATTTTTTACCGATTGCTCCGTAAGGCTCTGCAACAACTCACGCAGCTCATCCGGCCGGTTATACACCGGTACCACCACAGAATATTTTGGTTTGAAACTCATCAGCAACCGTAAAAGTAAGTAAAGATTCGGTGATCAAAATACCTGTTTAAGCCGCAAGTATTTTTCGTACATTCGGAGAAATCAGATGCTATGAAATACCTACTTATACTTTTTACGCTGGCTTTGCCGATTTCTGCTCAGGCCCAAAAAGATTACAGCAACGATGTAAAATCGATAGATGCCATTATTGCAGCCCTCTACGAAGTTATTTCCGGTGATCCGGGCGCACCACGCGATTGGGATCGTTTCCGGAATTTATTTACACCCGATGCACGATTGATCCCAACAGGGAAAAATGCCGAAGGTAAAATCACGTACCGTACTATGTCGCCTGAAGATTATGTAACCATGTTTACCACGCGCATCACCACAGGTTTTTTTGAATGGGAACTTTATCGGGTAACCGAAGAGTATGGCACCATTGTGCATGTGTTCAGTACATATGAAACAAAAGAAAAGAAAGATGGCCCGGTAACCAACCGTGGCATTAACAGCATACAACTGATTAAGCAAAGCGATCGCTATGCGATTATGAATATTTTCTGGTGTCCCGAAAGTGCCGGGTATCCGTTGCCAGAGAAGTATTTGAAGTAAAACAACATCGTGTGGGATTGCTTCGTCACAAAACTGATCAGAGCAATCGACAAAGTTTTGTGATCTTCCTCGCAATGACGAAAAATACTATGCTATGCTAAAATTTATTTTCATCTCCCTCTTCATCTTAAGTGCAGGCTTTTTATCCGCACAAAAATCAAAATCCATAAACACCGATGCGCTTGCTGAAAAGCATGCTATAGTTTCTTTCAAGGAATTTTACGAACTACTCAGCATTCCCAACGATGCACACCATCCGGAAGACATTGAAAAAAATGTGCTTTGGTGTGAAGCCGCATTCTCTAAAAGAGGTTTCACTACCAAACGACTAAACACACCAACCGTGCCGTTGTTGTTAGCAGAGCGCAACGTAAAAAAACCAACAAAGAACACCCGAACGGTTCTCATCTATTTACAACTTGATGGCCAACCGGTAAATCCCTCCAACTGGAATCAGGAAAGTCCGTGGAAGCCCACGCTCAAAGAAAAAGATGCCCAAGGAAACTGGAATACCATTGCTTACGAACGCCTCTATGAAGGCTATGACAGCGACTGGCGGATTTTTGCCCGAGCAGCTTCCGATGCCAAAGGACCGGTTGGTGCTTTTCTTGCTTCGCTTGATGCCTTGGCTGAGTTGAAGCAGGAACCGAATTACAACATGAAAGTCATCATGGACTTCGAAGAAGAACTCGGTTCACCCAACCTTCCAAAAGCCGTAACCGAATATAAAAATGAACTGAAGGCCGACATGCTCATCATCTTTGATGGGCCACGCCACATTTCCAATCAGCCTACGCTTAGTTTTGGTGCACGTGGCATTTGTGAAATTACACTCACCGTGTTTGGTCCGCGACAACCTGCACACAGCGGCAACTATGGCAACTACACGCCCAATCCCGCCATGCGATTGTCACAGTTATTGGCATCGATGAAAGATGAGGATGGTCGCGTAACATTGCCCGGTTTTTACGATGGCGTTGTGCTTACACCGGAGGAGAAAAAAATTCTGGCGCAAGTACCCGATGATGAAAACGAAATCAGAAAATTTCTAGGCTTAGCCGAGCCGGATAAAATCGGAGAAAATTTTCAGGAGTCGATTCAATACCCAACGCTCAACATACGCGGAATGAATTCGCTTTATGTAGGATCAAAAGCGCGCACATTAATTCCTGCCTGGGCTACTGCTGAAATTGATATCCGCCTTGTTCCTTCAAGCGATCCACAAAAGTTGATCGGATTAGTCAGAAAGCACGTTGAAGACAAGGGCTATTACATGGTGGATACCGAGCCCACTGAAGAAGAGCGCATGAAATATCCACGCATTGCGGCCATGCAGTCGAGTGTTTCGTATGGTCCGTTTCAAACTCCGTTCGATTCGGAAACAGGTATCTGGCTAAACAAAGCCATGACAAAAGCTTTCGGAAAAGAACCTATAAAAATCCGCATGATGGGTGGCTCCATTCCCATTTCTCCTTTTGTGGTTACGCTGGGCATCCCGGCAGTAAGTGTTCCCACAGTTAATCCGGATAATAATCAGCACGCAGAAAATGAAAACATTCGCGTAGGAAATTATGTAGATGCGGTGAAAACGTTTCTCGCCATTTTGACGGAGCGATTGTGATCAAATCAAACCTGCCCCCAATACCAACGAAAGGAAAATCAACAGAACCGCCACAAAAACCTGTATAAAACGAAGGGTAACCTTCTTCAGCAACTTATTGCCAATATACGCCCCCACGATAGCTGATACCGTGGCACTGGCCACCAACAGCAGGTTTTCGGTGAGACCCGATGCAGTAAAGCGGGTGGCATATACACTTAACCGGGTGAAGTCAACAAACGTAGACACTACTACCGCTGTGCCCACAAAGGCTTCTTTGGAAAGTCCGGCTTTAATTAAAAACGCACTGCGCAATGCACCCTGGTTTCCGGAAAGGCCACCAAAAAAACCACTGAGTGCTCCGCCAAGCGGAAGTTTGTTTCTATCGAACTGCAGTTTGCTGAAATACGGAATGAGATCGATGAGGGCGAAAATCAACAGTAGTACCGAAACGATAAACTTCATCGGGTAAACCGAAATCACTCGCTCACCTAACTGATAGGTAAAGAGTGGTTCCCACTCCGTGATGTTAAGCAACAGCCAGGAGCCAATAATAGCAGCCACTACGGCCGGTATACCAAAACGCAGCAACACCTGCTTATCGGCATGACGACCGACCAAAACCAACTTGAAAATATTATTAAAGAAATGCACTACACCGGTTAAGGCAATGGCCAGATCAACCGGAAAGAAAATCATGAACACAGGTGTGAGGATAGTACCCAACCCAAAGCCCGAGAAGAAAGTAAGGATGGCGGTAAAAAATGCTACGATACAAATAATAAGAATATCCATCACTTCGAAATTACAGAAGTTCTTACAACAGGTTTATTAACATGAAAGAAAGGCACTTTCTCTTTCGTGTGGCAGGCGTTACAACTTATAGTAAATATCCGGAAGGATTCGTTGAATATTGCTGTATCCCCTTTTTGAACCGCACTATACATGAGAGGCAAATCATTTTGCAAAAAATAATCTCCTGATTCCTTTCGTAGCGGCCTACGTTCAATGGCATGCGTGAGCGACAACTTAATCTTGTCGAGTTGATAGGTGGCATACTCCCAATTTTCATCCTGCCCGGCCCAATACAATTCCTGATAGCGGTGTCCGATCTCCATCATGGCAACATCCAGACCACGAAAATGCTTTTCAGCTGTGTTCAATTGTTCAGTTTCTGTACCCGTAATCCAATCGCCTTGAACAGGTTTTGTATTGCAGGAAAAAATAACCGCTGCTAAAAGAACCAGGAAGAATACAACATTCAGTTTCATAGCAGTAAACTTTTGCTTCAATCTATGCAAAGTTAAAACTACCGGTTGAATAGATTGCCAATCCTAACTGCTATTCTGCATGATTTACAGCTTTAATCCCCGAAACATGTGAAGCAATCGCTTTCCACTCGCCTTGCCGCTTGATCAATATATTACTGGATTGATATATCATTTTATAAGGACCGTTCTCATCCTCACCTTCTATGTGGCCCGTTCCGGCAACAACAGCCGTTCCGTTTTCAAAAATATCCAATCGCTTGATTTCAAACCGGAAAGAATCATAGGAAGGTTTATTTTTCTTGATGTAGTCCAGTTCAAATTTTTTATCCGACCAGTTTCCATCGGAATCAATCAGTTGAAATTCATCGGCCAGAATCTGATCCAGCAACACGGTATCCTGTTCGCGATAAGCCTTTGGCCACAAAACTTCTTTTAATGTGGTGAGCTTTTCCCGATCATCAACTGTTAGCACAGCGGTCTTCTCCGACTTTTCTGTACAACCGGTTAATACTGCGATAAGCAGAATAAGGACAAATAGATTTTTCATAACAGCAGGGGTTTCAGGCAAGATAGCCATCACCCGACTACCGGGCAGGATATTAACAACTCCTTAACACTTCTGCCTAACCAATCCACCCCTTTGCTTTAGCCGTACGTGAAATAAAAACAAGCGCCACAGAAAACAGGGGAATCATAATGGCCATAGCCATTCCGCTGGATTCAAACGCAGGTGAATTTTCGACCATAAACATATCGTAGCTCCATTGTGCCACCACACAAACCAACGACACCACAAATACCCAATAGGCCAATGCTTTGCGCAACAGCAATAACAAGGAACCCAATGTTCCGCCAAAAACAGCCAGTGCAAATACACCCATGTACCACGCGGGTTGATTTTGCAAATACACTTGTTGTTCTTGCGGCAAGGCAGCCATGGCTTCGTCCGTCATATATGCACGCATCAGGTAGGCCATAATTCCCAGGGCGTTCCAGAGCAGGGCAACTACGGCCACAATCCAGAACCAAACAGGAGGTTTTGTTGAGGTTGACATAAATTTTAAAGGGTTGGTTGGATAGGGAAGTTACAGCATTTTTTTAATTAAACATCTGCCTCCTATCTAAATTCCTGCGTCATTGCGAACGGAAGGGCTGGAGGGTGTGATGGAGTGAAGCAATCCCAATCTACACGTTTAGCGTTCACTTCATAGCGCTGGATTGCTTCGTCACAAAAAGGATTTGTATGAGTGATAAAGTTAAGTTTACGTTCCTCGCAATGACGGGCAATGTTGTTCTGAGACTTTTAACAAATACTTCATTGATTCTTTCTTCGGATCCATCCCAACCTATTTCACCAAAGCTGTGTCTAATCAGGCAAAAGGATACGTTATGCGTTTATTCGGATTTACCTTCATGTTTCTTGCCCTCTGGCAATGCGACACCACGGAAGTAATCATTTGCTTTCCGCAAGAATGCCACACCAAAGCCACTGTTAAAGACCTGACCGGCCTTGACGGCTGCGGACTGGTGTTTGAACTGGAAGACGGCACCATCCTTGAGCCTGAACGCAGGGTTTACGTTCAGCCGCCAAAGCCGGAAGAAGATCCACTGTATTATTTTGAGTTGGTTGCCGGTCAGAAAGTTGTGATCGGATACGAAACCTCCAATGCGGGATCAATTTGTATGGCAGGAGATGTGGTGTTTGTGACGTGTATTAAGTCTGTTCAAACAGGCGGAAGCCAATAACTAGCGCCTCAATACAATTGTTCCTGAAAGCAGATCATGAAGAGCCTGTCTCCTTGGGGTCATATCAATCAGAAAAACTCCAACAACAGAAATAGCAGAAATTATTTTGAGGACATTTCTTACCAATGCCTTTAAAAAGGAAATTCTTTTGTACGCTGTATCATATACTTTAATCTTCATAAACCATTTTCCAATGGTTGCCTGTAACGGGGAACTTTCTAATGCTGAACTGTAAATAAAAAGCAGGGCTAGCATCAATAAATTGATACTAACTTCATTCATCATAATTCCGAAAGCAATCTCATCTGATAAATCAGTTGGTCGTTCAGACAGTAAGGATGGTATTACAAATAAAATGAATGGTAATATAATATTATTGAATATCCAGAAATCTATCCAAAACGCCAGAGCCCTAAACCAAAACTGAGTTTGAAGCATTGAACTCGATCCATGAACAAACTTAATACGACTCACGCTTTGCAATCAGGTTGATTAATTTCTATCGCTAAAGATAAGATGCCGGTTCAATAATTCCCTATCTTGCCTCAAAGCGATTTGTTTTATGTCAGAGAAAAAACGCGTGTGCGTTATCGGGGCGGGACCATCAGGAATAACAGCTGCTAAAAACCTGTTGGACGAACACCATACCGTTGTCGTTTACGATTTTGGCCATGAGGTTGGCGGCAACTGGGTGTTCAGCGATAAGCCTTCTCACTCCAGCGTTTTTGAAACCACGCACATCATCAGTTCGAAAACACTTTCGCAATACGATGATTTTCCCATGCCGGAGGATTATCCCGATTATCCATCGCATAACCAACTGGCGGCTTACTTTCAGGCCTACGCCAAAAAGTTCAACCTATATCCGCATATTGAATTTGAAACACTGGTGGTTCACTGCTCACGCGATTCACACGGCAAGTGGCACGTAACCACCAAAAAGTACGATCGCGTAAAAACGGAAGTCTTCGATGTCCTGGCTGTTTGCAACGGGCACCATTGGAAACCCCGTTACCCCGAATATCCCGGTGAGTTTACGGGCAGGTTCATGCACTCACATGATGTAAAACGCTTTTCTGATTTTGCCGGTGAGCGCGTATTGGTGATCGGGGGTGGCAACTCCGCCTGCGATGTAGCGGTGGAATCGTGCCGCGTTTCAGCTGCTACCGACATCAGTTGGCGCAGGGGCTATTGGGTTATTCCAAAATTTATTTTCGGAAAACCTTCCGATACCATTGGCAGTGCGGTAATAAACCTGCTACCAATATTCATATCACGCAAAGTAACCAGCCTGATGGTGCGCATCCTGCAGGGAAGAAACACCCGCTATGGCTTACCCGAACCGGAACACGATTTCGGTTTTCATCATCCAACCCTCAACAGCGAATTGTTTTATTTCATCCGGCACGGAAAAATAAAACCGCGACCCGACATCCAACGCTTTGAAGGAAACACAGTCCACTTCACGGATGGAACTTCAGCCGAATACGATACCGTTGTAGCCTGTACGGGCTATTGGATTGATCATCCGTTTTTCGATAAATCGTTTATCGATTACTCGCATGGCGATGTGCCGCTGTACCTGCGCATGTTGCACCCCGAAATTCCAAACCTGTATTTCATCGGGTTGTTTCAACCCATCGGTTGCATCTGGCCGGGATCGGAACTGCAAAGTAAAATCATGGCGCGCGAACTTGCCGGTAAATGGAAACGACCGGATAACATCAAAACACTGGCACAACGCGAAGTGGATCATCCGGATTACCGGCAAATCAAAACACCGCGCCACACCATTACGGTTGATTACCACAAATTCAGGAAGCGATTGTTGCGCGAACTGAAATCGTAGTCCGTTTCCGGACAAGAACCGATCGGCAAAAACACCATCCATCACAAATTTTTGAGGTTTATCAACTAACTGCAAACGGGCTACATCCTATTGCGTAGTATCACCATAAACCTCATTGCTATGCTTCGTAATTTTTTCAAAACTGCTTACCGGAATATTCTCAAATACAAGTCGTACTCCCTTATCAATTTCATCGGGCTTACCTGTGGCATTGCCCTCACCTTGCTCATTTTGGTTTACGTTCGCAGTGAGTTGAGTTACGATCGCTTTCATGAGAAGGCCGATCGACTTTACCGACTTCGGTATTCTGCACCCAACGGGTTGGAGCTGGCCACCACGCCCCCACCCATCGCACCAAAATTAAAAGATGAGTTTTCAGAAATAGAGGAAGCCGCCCGGGTTTACATTCGAAACGTAAGCATCAGCTTGCCCAATGAGGCCGAAGCATTTGAAGAAAGTGGGGTTGTGTTTGCAGATTCTACCATCACCAAGATGTTTACACTCGATTTCGTAAAAGGAAATCCGAAAAATGCGTTGCACAACAAATTCACGGTGCTGATCAACGAAGAGATGGCTGAAAAATATTTTGGTGATAAAAACCCGATTGGCGAGTCTTTAATCTTTTCAGGAAGGCAATCTTTTAAAGTGGTGGGTGTAGTGAAAGATTTCCCTGAAAATTCTCACCTCCGTTTCAACATGCTGGTTCCGTATGATGACATGTTCGACCTGGAAGACGAGCGAACCGAGGCCGTACTACGCAACAACCTCTCGCGTAATTTTGTCATCAGTCATTCGTACACGTATGTTTTGCTGCACCCAGGTGCTACACCCGACAACATCAATGCCGGCATGGAAGCCTTCATCAAGAAACATGCTGAACCCATTTTCCTGGTGGGTCAGGTATTTACCCTCATGCCGCTTGTGGACATCCATTTAAAAAGTACACTGATGGCCGAGCCCACTGCCACCAACACCATGACCAACATTTACATTTTTATTGGCGTGGGCATTCTTACCCTGCTCATTGCTTCCATCAATTACATCAACCTGAGCACGGCACAGTCATTTACGCGCATGAAAGAAATCGGGATAAGAAAAATAATGGGCTCGATGAAGTACCAGCTCATCACCCAGTTTCTTGCCGAAAGTTTTTTGTTCTGCCTCGTCTCATTGGCAATGGCTTACCTTGTATTTGATGCAGCCCTGCCACTCCTTAACCAGGTTACCGGTAAACACCTTGAATTCTTACAAGTGGTCGATAGCACACTCCTGCTACTATCGCTCTTGCTGCTGGTTGTTATTTCTGTGTTGGCGGGTGGCTACCCGGCTTACTTTATTTCTTCGTTCGAATCGGTAACGGCATTAAAAGGTGCAGGCACCACAGGCGATGGCAATCAGTTTCTGCGCAAAACATTGGTTGTGGTTCAATTGTCGATTGCGTGCATGCTGCTTTCAGGATCATTGCTGATTGTGAAGCAACTCAATTACCTGAACAGCCGGCCCGTTGGCTATCAGCGCGAGCACATCATCAACATTCCGTTATACAGTCAAAATATGAATGGGTATTTCCAGCAACGCGACTCTACGTTTCAGGTAAGGTTGCAAACGTTTCGCGATGTTGTGGAAGGTCAGACCGGAATCAAGAAAACCACGTTGTCGTCAGGTTCACCGGGTGGCGGAACCGTGTTCAGGGGCACGATACCCGAAGGCTTTACACGCGAGGACAACATCTTTGCCGCCAACATGTCGGTTGATTATGATTTTTTGAAAACGTACAACATGGAACTGATTGCCGGTCGTGCCTTCAGCCTGGATTATCCTTCCGATGAGCGCGAAGGGTTTATGGTAAACGAATCGGCCATACGGGAATTCAATTGGGAAACACCCGAAAAGGCACTGGGCAAAACGATCAATCGGGAAGGAAAAAAAGGACAGGTGGTTGGCGTAGTGAAGGATTTTAATTTTGCCGACCTGACTACGGCCATTTCAGCTTTAATCTTGTCGATCGACCGCAACCAGTTCAACACACTTTCCATTCGGTTTGAAAATGCCAATGTGGAGTCCACCATCACCAAACTGGAACAGGAATGGAACAGGTTGTTTCCTGAAAAAGCATTTGAGTTTACGTTTCTGGATGAGCAACTCAATCAGCAGTATTCCAACTTTCAGAATTTTGGAACGATTATCCAGGTGTTTACCGGTATTGCCATTCTGATCTCCTGCCTGGGTGTGTACGGATTGGTGTTGTTTACCGTGCAACGCAAGGTGAAAGAAATTGGCGTGCGGAAAGTGTTGGGCGCCAACGTGAGCAGCATTCTCCTTCTGATTTATCGCGATTTTGCCTGGTTGATTGTACTTGGATTTATTCTGGCCATACCGGTGTCTTATTATATGATGGACCAATGGTTTACCAATTTCATTTACCATACCACGATTGATGTCGGTACGTACATCATCAGCCTCGCTTTGGTATTTTTCATTGTTTCCTTAACCATCAGCTACCAGGCCATTCGTGCGGCACAAGCCAACCCGGTGAAGTCGCTGCGGAGTGAGTAAATCGGTAACATCCCTTCTCCGTTGCTAAAAGTTTATTTGTTTACTTCCGGTACATGGTTTTCTTTGTACTTACTGGAAGTATACATTTTAAACACACGGCATGCGGAGTTTTTTCATTCTTCTTCTTTTTATTTCAATAACTACCCAAGCGCAAATACCTGCGCATATTGACAGTCTGTTGCGTGTTCTTGAAACCACCGACAATGATTCGCTGAAGGTGAGGGCCATCAATCAGACTGCGTTTTATTTTATCTTCAACAATCCTGAAAAAGCACATGATTTGTTGCAGGAAGGGAGAAACTATGCTTCAGTCAATCGTTTACCCTATAGCTACAACCAACTTTTAAACACAACCGGCATTTACTTCGATGTGCTCCGCGTAAGCGATTCGGCACAGTTCTACTTTGAAAAAGCATTGCAATTAAGTCGCGAAAACCAATGGCCCGACCAGGAGGAAAAAAGCTTAAACAACTTAGGCATGAACAACCTGAACAGCGGCAGGTTCAGTGTAGCGCTTGAACACTTTTCGGCCGGTTACGAACTGGTTAAAACCAACCAACCGGAAAACTTTGTGGGCATGGGAAAATACCTGAGCAACATCGGGCTGGTGTACCAGGAATTAAAACAGTTCAGCATCGCCATCGATTACCACAAACAAGCGCTGGAATTGCGGGAGAAACATTCGCATGCCAACGACCAGGCGATATCCAACGCCAACCTGGGGGTATGTTATAAAGGAATCGGTAACGTCAAGGAAGCGGTTGCTCATTATACCAACGCCATTGAGTTGGCAAAAGCAGCCAACAATATGCGCATGTATTATTCGCTTCACGACAACCTGGGCAACCTTTATCTTGACACCAAAGAATATGCTCGGGCTTTGCCATTATTTCTCATCGCCTTGAGTGCACCTGATGATCTGGGCAAAAATCCGAGAAGCAATTTGAGCGTACTCGGCAATTTAACCAGCATTCATGTTCAATTAAACCAACCCCAACAAGCGCTTGTCTATGCCAAAAAAGGCCTGGCCATTTTAGATGAACACCCCGAACTGGAAAGCTATGCCCCTACCCTTTTTAAAAGTTCGGCACAGGCACATTACTTGGTGAAAGACCCGCAAAGCGGACAAAAACTTTTCGATCGGTATGATGCGGTTCGCGACAGCGTGTTCTCGCAACAAAATGCCAATGCCATTGCCGACTTGCAGGTGAAATATGAAACCGAAAAGAAAGAGCAGCAGATTGCCCTCACACAAGCGCAACTGGAAGAACAACAAGCCATCAATCAGCGTAACCTGTTTCTGGCCATTTCCTTACTCCTCCTATTAATATTTTCTGTTATCCTCACGGTGTTTATCGTTAACCGCAATAAACGAAAAGCACAGCTCATGCACCAAAACCAGCAACTGCTGGTAAAACAAACACAGATCAATGCGGCCCTGGCCTCGCAGGAAGCCGAACGAAAACGCGTTGCCCGCGACCTGCACGATGGCTTCGGTCAGCTTATTTCGGCCTTGCGCTTACACCTCGATCAACTCGATCAGGAAAAAGACTATGAAGCACGCGACCGGATTTTTGAGAAGACGGAGCGCGTTATGGAAGATATGCACACCGAACTGCGCAACATCGCCTTTAACCTGATGCCCGCCATTCTCATTCAAAGTGGTTTGCCGGCTGCGCTGAAAGAACTGGCCGCACGCCTTTCAGCCACGGGCAACCTCCAGGTTACAGCCAGTGATTTTGGGGTAACCGAACGACTGCATGAATTGCAGGAAATAAACCTGTATCGGATTACGCAGGAATGGATCAACAATATTTTGAAATACAATTCGCCAACCAAAATAGATATTCAGTTGGTTCAGCACGAACATTCACTCACCTATACCCTTGAAGATGATGGAAAAGGTTTTGATCGTGAAGCGCTTGAAAAAAGTAATGGAAACGGGTGGCGCAACATTCAAACCCGCCTGAATTTAATTTCCGGAAAACTGGATCTGGACACACAACCGGGCGTACGCGGCTCAACCCTCATCATTGAGTTGCCCATACATCTGGAAAATATGGAACAAGCTACTCCCCTCAGTTGGGGAGTAAAGAATACCGCGTAATACGGATGGTTTATTATTTTCATCCTTTCTTGATTTGCCTCCATGAAGTTTTCATGGAGCATCAGGCGTAAGGAAATACAAAAGCACATGAAAACAATTCTGATTGACGATCATACGATTCTTTTAGACGGCATTCGCGCCCTGTTGGAACGTGATGGTGAACACGACATACTGGCTACCGCCACCAATGCGGAAGAAGGCCTGGACCTGTTGCGCCAGCACAAACCCGATTTGCTCATTACCGATTTCAATTTACCCGGCATGGATGGGTTATCCCTCATCCGCAGGGTAAAGCAACTTTTGCCTGACATGAAAATTGTAGTGCTGAGCATGCACGATGAAACACACCTGGTAAAAGAAATTCTGAAAGAAGGCGTAAATGCCTATTTGTTGAAAAAAGATTCGCACAAGGAGTTGCTGGAAGCGCTGCGACAAGTGCAAGACGGCAAAGTGTTCCTCAGTGATGAAATCAACAAAATGCTGATCAGGAGTCTGAATAACCCTGATGAAAACAGGCTGCTCACCGATCGGGAGCGTGAAATTCTGAAACTCATTGCCAAAGAATATTCCAATAAGCAAATTGCCGAAGAGCTTTTCATTTCTGAACGCACAGTGGAAACACACCGCAAAAACATCTTCCGGAAAACCGGAACCAACTCGCTGGTGGGCCTCATCAAATTCGCCTACTCCAATAACCTGATCTGACGCATATCCGTACTGGTGGGTATATCAAAATACCCCCTTGCGGGAATACTCCGGGGCCAGTAGCCTGCCCATGTTTGTGTAGAGAAAATTAACGACCTAAACACACAAACATGATGAAAAACGTAATCACTTTAGTACTGCTGCTGGTTTCCCTTACCCTGGCAGCTCAAAAAACCGACAAGCCTGATTTCACCTACCAACTGAACGGTAAGTTTGAAATCATGAAGCTTACCGATGCAGGCGTACTGCTGGTAGCCGGCAGCGGTGGCCTGGCGGGCATCAAACCCGAAGCCCAAAAACCACACTTTGAATTCACCGAATACGGTGGCGTTAAGGAAGAAGAAATTGAACTGGTGCCCATGTCGCCCTACGTGATAATCTCGCAAGGCGGAAAATCGCAAATACCGGGAACCATCTTTGCCAACAGTAAGCGCTCCGTGATCGACATCGTTACCGGAAAAAAACTTTTTGCCACGGAAGACAAAGGCTGGAAGCAAATCGCGCAACTGAAAGTATTCCTTCCGGAAAATAAATTGGTGGTAGTTGGAAACCGCGCCAAATCCGAAAAGGAAGTATTGGCCGTAGGCATTTACGATTTGGCTACCGGCAACCAGGATGGTTTTGCTTCGCTTGATCCCAACGCAGGCAAAACCCGCAGTGCGGCAGCTATACCCATGAGCTCCGGTGCACCTTTTATGGTGGGTTCCATTGTGCTGGTGCCAACCACCAAATCGTTGGTGTGCGCGGATTTTAAAAACGGTAACATTTTGTGGGAAGCAGACGTGAACAAAATTACGTGGATGGTGGCCGATGAAACCGGTAAAGAAATTTATGGCTTTGAAGAAAGACCCAACGGTGACACACGCATTCATAAAGTAAGCGATAAAGGTGCACTGCTGTGGAAAGACGAGCGCAAGATTAAAGGCACCGTTACGCGTTTTGAAATTCTGCCAAACGGATTGGCCGTGGTAGCCGATGTAAACAAAAATGCCTCCAGCGCTACACTCAATCGGTTGATGGCCGGTGCATCTGAATCGAAAATTTCCTTTTTGAGCGCAACTACCGGTGAAGACCTGTGGGAAAAAGCACCCAAGACAAAAGATTTTGTTCAGCACTTCTACATCATGGAAGATGGCATTCTTTTCGGATTGGTTTCCGGTGGCATCAATAAAATTTCTTTTGATGGACAGCCACTTTTCAAAAAGCCACTCACTACAGGCGAAAACATTCACACCATGGCCAGAACCCCGAAGGGACTTATTTATATTACCGATACCGATGCGAACATTGTAAATCTGCAAACCGGTGAATCGGTGTGGTCGAAACCCATCAAGTATGCTAAAGCCAAATCGGTAACCAGCACGTATGATGCAAAGAACAAGCGTTACCTCATCAGCACAGGCACCGAAATTCTAGCCATTGATGAAAACAGTGGAGACCTGCGTACATTGGCGAAATACGAATTCAACGAAAAAGAATACCCTACCGGTTTTTCTACACGCACCGGTGGGTTGTTGTTAACTGCCGATCAAAATGTAATGTTGCTTGATTTTGATGGCTCCGAAGCCTTTCATGCCTACCACAAATCACCGGGCCAGAGTGGCATTATGAAAGTGGCCATGGGTACGTTGGGTGCAGCAGCGGTTGTGGTGGCTGCTTCTTCAGCGGTAAAAGCGGGTGCCAACAAAAACTCGTTGGGCGACTACAACAGTGCGGGCTATCAAGCCAAGCTTGCCCAGGATGCCTTTTCTGATATTGCTTCTGTATCGTTTAACGAAATGAACAAGCGCTTCAAGGCAACTGCCGCAACCGAGAATGCACAATTCATTCTTACCAATTTAGATGGTGGCGTTGGACTGGTTAAAGTAAACAAGGATACCGGGAAGGTTGAAAAAGAGATTGTACTGAAAGACAAAAAACCCGAATATCAGGTTGACGAGTGGGACGGTATGCTGTACTACAAATCAAAACCTAACGAAATATTGGCTTTTAAACTGTAAACTTTTAATTAGGTGGGGCACAGATAGGTGCCGCTTTTCTCCGGGGCTTGAGGTTTCTCAAGCCCTTTTTTGTTTACCCATTCTATGGAGCCTGAACCAGTCTTAACTTCTTGATCACTTTATCACCACCACCAATAATCGTATTGTGATGATTGATACACAAAATCCAACTGAACTTTTTGTCAACGATTGTAATCTCATCAATTTCAGAAGCCTCCGACATAACGGTTTGAATGGGTTGAACGGTTGATTCGTAAATCCAAAATTTATCTGCTTCGTTAACCGTTTCGTTTAGCAACAAAAATAGCTGCTCATCCTTATCTATAATTTTGTCCAAGAGCAGATAGGCATGCTTCTCCGGATTAATGCCAATACTTTCCACTTTCAGGTTCTCCCAAATCCAAACTGGGCGTGAGTAGTTATGCGGGATTCCATAAAAAGTATCATAAACCTTGTTCTCAATGCTCCTCCATTCAGAGAGGCCAACGGGCACAATCTTGTCGGTTAGGTTAAAGTCCCGCCCTATTTTTCCAATCTCTTCCCGAAGGGGTGTCCACATCGTTAAAATGATTTATTCAACACCGTCTTTGTCCTGAACCAAATTGGATGCATGCCAAATAGAAGCCTGTAGTGTTTTTCTACTTTTATGAATTACTAATACCTCAATATCAGATGCCATCGGAAAGTATAAGTACGATGTATCATCTTCTATCCACATTCCTTTAAAGTTATCAAATCCTTTCTTATCATCTTGGTTATTATCAAAGTACTTAAAAAGAAAGGTAGTGTCATTGAAGTGAGGTGTTCCTTTAATTCGCTCTTCGAGTAGTAAAAAATTACTTCCTGAAAATAGAAACTCATAGTCTATAGGAGGGTTAAGTAATGAGCCTTTCTCTTTAAGAATAGTATACTCTTCTGGTATTTTTATTTCCAACTCAGACTCCAGTGATTTAATCAAGATATTTTCTGAGTCATAGATGACAGTTATAATATATCCAACCAGAACTAACACCATAATAATTACGGAATAGATTAATATTTTTATTATGCTGGTTGCTCGACTCACTGTTTTATATTTTTCGCTGTGATGTATTACTTATTAAATACCATACTGCTTAACGCAGAGTGCCTTGCAGGACGCTCTGCGGAGAATAAATAAAAATAAATTGTCACACTAACTGTCTACAAATCCTCTTGATTGGCTGGTCTGTCTATTAACTACCCTTAAGCTCGCTTTTATTCAGCGCTTCCAATATCAGATATTTATCCCTATCAATTTCTTTAAAGGTTATCATTTCAATTTCTCGATCGTTTTGAGATTCTGAAAACCTCCAATCTATCATTTCTCCTCTGAAATATTTTGTGCTTTCATCAATATAAAGCTCTAAAAAAGAGTAATCCGCATATCCATAAAATATATAGTGTCCGTTGGATGGAAAGGCGAAGATGTTAGCTTCATCTGATAATAGTCTATAGCTTCTGATATAGTGGTCCTCATCAATTTTCTTTAATTCAAATTCTATAATTCCCACTTTAATCGAAGAAGTTTGAAGTGAGTCATTCATATTAACTAATCTAACCAACCACCTGCCGGGAAGACTGTCGCTTACCGCCCCCCGTTCTTTGAAAGGTGAAATACAATCTGAGCAACATAGAATAACTACAATACAATAGATAGCTTTATGAAAATTCTTCATGTTTATTTACGCATATATTGTGTCTAAGAAATTGTGCCTACCATTGAATTTAAACTTCATTTAAAATCCTTTGGGTCATATAGTCTACACCCTGCTACAGGGATTTTATTCCTAATATTTTCTTCAGCAATTCTTACCATGAATTTTTTGCTTCCTTCAAAATCATAAACTAATTTCAATAATTCAACATATTTAACACTGTGGAATTATTGTAGATCTCTTTGAAATACCATATGGGATATGTGCCAAAACCTTTGTCAAGTGAAAATCTAGCTTTATGATTAAATCTTGAAAATTCCTTTCCGTGCTCAGTTCCTAAATGAATTATATATTTTCCGTGAACTATTTCATTTCTGGTCTCAACCAATTTCTTGAGTTCAGTTCCTAAAATTCTAATCTCTTTTTTCTTTTCAGAGAATTCAAGGGAATATATTGCTATATACTTGTTAACTAATTTCATTGCCTCCATCTCAGATAAAATTATGTCTGCAATATCCCTACCCCTTTCATTATTGGTTAGACCATTGTCAAACAAAGTACTTTTAATTGATTGGGTAATCGAAGTCAATAATTCCTCAAAACAAATTAAGAATCTGCCTTGAGATTCATAAATCTCATCGTGAAGTCGATCAAACTCTGACCGTTTATCGTTTTCAAAATAGTTTGGAGTAATATATTTGCTGGTCATTTATTGCACGACTCTTAATTCTATTTATGAAACATATCCCACTGATGAATACTCCCCTAAAGTTAAAAATTAACCGCTAAAAATATTACCTCAGGAAACCATACCTTTGAACCCGTGTTTATTGGATAAAAAAATATGCGAACCCGTACCCTACTGGCTTTTCTGCTGCTTTCGTCAGGTGTTTGGTGCCTCCAGGCACAACCCACGGCCATTCCGCTGAGCCAGGCTGCGGTTAAGGGTATTCCTGTTTACGGCAAGCCCGTGGATAACCAAACGCGGTGTGTTCACTGGCACTCCCCGCTGGATATCATCGCCATCAAATTCAATTGCTGTAACAAGTACTACCCATGCTACTCCTGCCATGAAGAAACGGCAGACCACGCGGCCTCTGTATGGCCTAAAAAAGAATTTGATACAAAAGGCACCCTCTGTGGCGTGTGCAGCCACGAACTGACCATTACCGAGTACATGCAGTGCAACAACACCTGCCCAAAATGCACCGCACCCTTCAACCCCGGTTGTAAAAATCATTACCACCTGTATTTCGAAACCGAATAACTCAAGTTCAAGGTTTAAAATTCAAGATTCAAAGTCCTAAGTCCCCATTCCTAAATCTCAAATCCCAATTCCCAAATCCTCTTGACCTCCATCGAAGCCCTATACAAAACCCTTGAACTGTTGCGTGAAGAGCGCCATGCCGACCTGGAGCAATACAAGCAAAAGGTGATGCTGCTTCCGCTCAGCCGCAAAACAAAAGAAGGCAAGAGCTGGTACCCGGTAAAACTCAGGCGGCACTACATCGGCACAGGCGAACGGTTAATCATTGAAATTGAACGCACGCAACACCTGAACCAGGCGCATGTGTTTCAGTCGGGCAAAGTGGTAAACGTATTTTGCAATGCACGCAACACACCGGAGAAGGAACATGTAGGTGGGGTAATCAACTACGTACGCGACAACACTATGGTGATCACCCTCAACAGCGATGACCTGCCCGACTGGATGGACGATCCGTTGCTTGGCGTAGACGTGATGTTCGATGAGATGACCTACCGCGAAATGGAGTTCGCGCTGAAAGAAGTGATTAAGGCGGATAAGAGTCGGGTAGCAGAACTAAGGGAGATATTGCTGGGTTACCGGTTGCCAACCACCAGTCGCCCGTTACCAGTGACCAGTGACCGGCAACTGGCAACCGCTTTAAACATAAGTCAGCAGGAAGCCCTGCAAAAAATAGTAAGCAGTGAAGACGTGGCCATCATTCACGGTCCGCCCGGTACGGGAAAAACAACCACGTTGGTGGAAGCCATAAAGGTTACCGTACAGGAAGAAAAACAGGTGCTGGTTACCGCACCCAGCAATGCAGCCGTTGATTTATTGGTAGATAAACTCAGCGAAGCCGGACTGAATGTGCTGCGCATCGGGCACCCGGCACGCGTTACCGAACAAACGCTGAGTAAAACCCTGGATGCGCGAATTGCCATGCACGAACACTTTCGGGAGCTGCGCAACATGCGCAGGCGCATGGAACAGTTAAAAGACATGGCGTTTAAGTACAAGCGTGAGTTCGGCTACTCCGAACGCCAGCAACGAAAACTGTTGATGCAGGAAGCAAAGGCCTTGAAAGCCGATGCAGATGTACTGGAGTTTTACATTGTAAATGATTTGTTGCAAACCAGTGAAATCATTGCGTGTACATTAGTGGGTGCCTCGCACCCTACCCTTCGCGGCAAGCGGTACAAAACTGTGTTTATTGATGAGGCCGCACAAGCGCTGGAGCCGGCATGCTGGATACCAATTCTGCGAGCCGAACGTGTAGTGCTGGCGGGTGATCACCACCAACTGCCACCAACGGTGAAGTCGTTTGAGGCGGGTAAGGCAGGCCTATCAAAAACACTTTTTGAGAAATGCATTCAGCACCATCCGCAAACTGCGGTGATGTTACAAACCCAGTACCGCATGCACGAAGACATCATGCGATTTTCAGCAAATTATTTTTACGAAGATAAATTAGTAGCGGATGCTTCTGTTGCCACAGCCTTGCTGGAGCCCGGCATGTTGCCTTTCGATTTTATCGACACAGCCGGTTGCGGGTTTACCGAAGCGCAAGATCCGGAAACGCTAAGTCGCTACAACGAGGAAGAAGCGCAGTTTCTCATTCGCCAGGTGGAAAAACTGATTCTTCATATGGGTGTGGAGCAGTGGAATTTCTCCATCGGCATCATTACACCGTACAGCGCACAGGTTGAACGCTTGATCAAGCTGGCCGAACAATCTGAAGAACTTTCCACGTTGGCTTCACGCATCACCATCAACACGGTTGATGCATTTCAAGGGCAAGAGCGTGATGTAATCGCCATCAGCCTGGTGCGCTCCAACGAAAAAAGTGAGGTAGGATTTTTAGGCGACATCAGGCGCGTAAACGTGGCCATGACACGGGCTAAGAAAAAACTAATCATGGTGGGCGACAGCGCCACGCTGGGCTCGCATCCGTTCTACCTTGAACTGCTGACTTACGTTCAGGAAAAAGGATTTTATAAGAGTGCGTACGAGTTGATGTAGACTTTTACCAAAAGGCATCTTTTCGTATTTTTAACGTATGATCGAAGTTCGTGATCCGATAGCGCTTTACAACAAGACCAGGTTTACAGTAGAAGAATACCTGAAGTTTGAAAAAGAAAATCCGGAGAAACACGAGTTTTTCAAGGGAGAAATATTTGCCATGTCGGGGGCCAGTCCGCGGCACAACGTAATTTTTTCCAATCTCTTCGGAGAATTGGTTACTAAACTAAAAGTCAGTCCGTGTAAACCATACGGAAGCGATCTGCGTATTCATATACCCGAAAACACATTATTCACCTATCCGGATATATCTGTCATCTGTGGCGACATTGTCACCAGTGAAGCCGATCAGGATACAGCAATACTTCCAACGGTGTTGATCGAGATTCTTTCCCCTTCAACCCGCAACTACGATCGGGGCGATAAATTCAAATTGTATCGCGATATTCCTTCGCTGAAAGAATACGCACTCATTGATTCAGAAAGTATGCTCGTTGAGATATACAGCATCAATGAAAGAGGGCATTGGGAGCTGACAGAATACAAATCGTCAGCCGATACGTTAGTTCTTCATTCCCTAAAACTGAGCATTTCGTTAATGGATATTTACGAAGGAACTAAACTGAAGAATTAATCCTCAAGGATCCTCCACATTGCGCCAACCAATATTTTCTTCTCCTCTGAAAATCCGGCACGCCTCTCGCCTGCATCACTGATCAAATCCTGTTCGTCAATTTTTTCAATTTCTACTGATCCGGTTACTTCCACCTGCTGGTTGAGCAAGCCTTCATTCCACGTAGACAACCCATCAATATAAAAGACACCGTCAGTTGTTTGGAGTAACGCGCCTCCTTTTCCGTTTCGGGCAATGCCGGTTAGGATAATTTTATCAGTCATGCCATTATCGTAAAAACTTGTCACGCAAAGGCGCCAAGGCGCTAAGGAATCGCAAAGATCCTTTCAATTAACTATCTTCTCTGATATTTTTCCAGTCTGCTTATTCTTCAAAATCAATTTCTTCGCACCGTAGTGGGTTACTTCTTCTTTTACCAGGTAATGATCGGCATCATACTCCTGCAGGTGACTGTCTTTTGTAAAACCTGTTTTACCGCGCCATACATCGAGCTTTACCGGTTCCCACAATTTACTTTTGGCTGATCGGTACGCAGCATCCAGAATGGCATTCACCACATAGCCATCGTAAAAGGTTTCTTTCGGTTGTGTGCCCTGTTCAAACGCATTCAGCATATCCGTAAACATGTGGTTGTACCCCAACTCGTTCAACTCATCGCCCACCGGAAAAAGCCAACCCGTATTGCTCTCGGCTTTCTCGGCCACATAATCTGCGCCCTTTCCCGTGGTGAACATTTCAAACCCGGTGCGCAAAAACCCATTCGTCCAGATGGTGCCTTCCGAGCCCATCACTTCATCGCGTAAATCCAGCCCACCACGAAACGTCCAGCTCACTTCAAACTGTCCGATGGCTCCGTTTTCATATTTCACCAACCCGATGGCATGATCTTCTGCATCAATCGGTTTCACCTGCGTATCGGCCCAGCACATTACTTCAATCGGCTTGATGTCTTTACCGATGTAGGTACGCGCAATCTCCACACAATGGCAACCGAGGTCGAGAATACATCCGCCACCGGCTTGTTCCATATCCCAAAACCATTCACTGTGCGGACCGGGATGTGTCTCGCGCGATTTGGCCCACAGAATTCTTCCCAATGCTCCACTCAAAATGCTTTCATGTGCTTTGAGAAATTTCGGTGTGTAGACCAGGTCTTCCAAATAGCCGTTGAAAATGCCTGCTTTCTCTACTGCCTCCAACATGCGCTTTCCTTCTTCGGCATTTCTTCCAAGCGGCTTGGTAACCATCACCGCCTTTTTATGTTTGCAACACAACATCACGGCCTCTTCATGCAGGTTGTTGGGCAGCGAAACGCAAACCACCTCCACATCGGGCCGGTTAATAGCTTCTTCCATGTTGGTGGTTCCGAATGGCACATCGTAATCGGCCATAAATTTCTTCACACTTTCTTCCCTGCGCGAATACACCGATACAATTTTATCCTTGCTTCTGTATCCGTGAAGCGAATCGGTATAAAACCGGCCGATAAAACCGGTACCCAACATGGCAATGCGTGTCATAGCTTAATTCAACGTTTAAGGTTCAACATTAAAGATCGAGATTTCAAGTTATGGGTTTATCGGCAATTCATCCAACCCTTTGTAAAAATGTTCGGGCAGAAAACGCAATAAATGTGTAACATTGATGCGCATAAAAACTCAACTATGAAAAAACTGCTTTTCACACTTGTCATTCTTGCATTGGTTATTTCCTGTGCCGAAAAAGAAGCCACCTTTAACCGGGAAGATGGTCTGAGTTCTTTTTCTGTTACGGGTATAGAAAATCACATCAAAATCTTGTCTGCCGATGAATTTACAGGGCGTAAGCCGTTCACGGAAGGCGAACGAAAAACACTGGCCTACCTGGAAGATCAATACAGAGCATTAGGCTTGGAGCCGGGGAATGGGGAAAGCTTCCTGCAGGAAGTACCCATGGTGGAGATCACTTCAACAGCAGCGCCATCGATGGAAGTCAAATCAAAGAAAGGATCATTCACACTCGAAGGATTAAAAGATTATGTGATCTGGACGGAGCGCACACAAGAAACCATAGAATTAAAAGAGGAAGATCTGATTTTTGCCGGCTTTGGTATTGTCGCCCCCGAATACAATTGGAACGATTACGCAGGCCTGGATGTAAAAGATAAAATTGTGTTGGTGATGGTGAACGATCCGGGGTTTGGCTCTGAGAATTCATCGTTGTTTAAAGGTAACACCATGACCTACTACGGTCGCTGGACGTACAAGTTTGAAGAAGCCGCGCGACAGGGTGCAAAAGGGTTATTGATCGTTCACGATGATGTGCCGGCCGGTTACGGATTTTGGGTGGTGCAGAACAGCTGGAACGCTTCCAAGTTATACTTAGATACACGCGATAAAAATCCATACTTCTGCGCTACGGTAGGTTGGGTTTCCAATCCTACCGCAAAAAAATTATTTGAAGCGGCTGGTATCGATTGGGCTACTACCGTTTCGGCTGCACGTCAACCGGGCTTTAAAGGCATGCCCATGAACCTGAAACTCTCCACTACCCTTTCCGTGAAATCGAGATACGACAAAACATATAATGTAATTGGCAAGATTACAGGCGCAAAGCAACCAGACGAGTACATCATTTACTCCACGCATTGGGATCACCTCGGCATTGGCAAAGCCGATGAAAAAGGTGACACGATATATAATGGAGCACTCGACAACGCCAGCGGAACAGCCGGCATGCTTGAGATTGCCAAGGCGTTTAAATCCATGAAAGCCAAACCAAATCGCACACTCATTTTTCTTGCCGTAACTGCAGAAGAACAAGGGTTGTGGGGATCGGAGTATTATGCCCAGAACCCGATCTACCCGAGAGAAAAAACAGTAGCGAACATTAACATAGACGGCATCAATCCGTATGGAAAAATGAAAGACATTGTGGTGGTGGGCATCGGACAATCTGATTTGGAAGACTACCTGAATGAAGAAGCGAAAGCCGTTGGCCGGTATACTTCACCGGAACCCAATCCGGTCGCGGGATATTATTTCCGTTCCGATCATTTTTGTTTTGCCAAAGTAGGCATTCCTGCTTTGTATACCGGAACCGGCATCGATCATTTCGAAAAAGGCGCTGAATACGGCAAGCAACTTCAGGACGAATACGTAGCCAAATACTACCACAAGCCATCCGATGAATATGACACCTCACGCTGGAACCTGGAAGGTGCAGTAGAAGACGCAAAATTGTTGTTCAATGTAGGCAAGAAATTATCCTTTGAAACGACATGGCCACAGTGGAAGGAAGGTTCGGAGTTTAAGGCTGTGCGCGATGCGTATATGAAAAAGTAGATTCTTAAAGAACCAGAGAAAGAGGTCTGCTAATTGCAGACCTCTTTTTTTTATTCATACCTCAGCGAATCAACCGGGTTTGTTTTTGCTGCACGCAACGTTTGAAAACTGATGGTTAATAATGAAATCAGCAACACGGCTATTCCGGCTATTACAAAAACAAAAATGGAAATGCTGATGCGGTACGGAAAACTTTGAATCCAATCGCGCATAACCAGGTACACCAAAGGCACCGCTATCAAAACTGAAAAGCCTACCAGCTTCAGGTATTCTCTTGAAAGCAATAGAAAAATTCCGTTTACCGTTGAGCCCAATGCCTTTCGGATGCCGATTTCCTTTGTTCGTTGCGTGGCCGTAAAAGCCGACAGCCCAAATAACCCGATACAACCTACAATGATGGCAAGAAGAGAGAATGTAGTAAACAGCTTGCCAAACTTCTTTTCATTCTCATATTGCATATTGAAATAATCATCCAGAAAGAAATACTCGAAAGGATTTCCGGGGAAAGCGGTCGTCCAGGCACTTCGGATGCTGGACAGTGTTGCGGGCAAATCGGTGGTGTTGATTTTTAACGAATAGAACTCACCCCCATAGGCCGTGCAATAAAATACGGTGGGATCAAGCGCCTTCTTTAACGATACCTGGTGATAGTCGTTTACAACACCCACTACAATTCCATTCCACTGAAATTGTGGAACAGCAAGTGTTTGACCGATGGCGTCATCAGGTTTTTCAAAACCCAGAAGTTTAACCGCTGATTCCGTAATAATCATAGACGTATCCGGATCGTTGGTAAAATCTTTTGAAAATCCTCTTCCCGCCAACAGTTTCATATCGAACACATCAATAAAATCATAATCCATACTGTTGAATCGAACCGTAATGGCCGTATCATCATTGGCGCCATATTTCTTGATTACCGCCTTGTACTCCCGCTGCTTTCCCGGAATGGTAACCGAGGTGCTCACACCTTGAATGGTGGCATCCTTTTCAAGTTCATTCCGAAACACATCTACGTTGGAATAGAACGCCTGACGATCGCGTGGCGCAATTCCCGGTCGTTCAATCACCAACACCTGCTCGATGCCCATACCGATGCTTCGGTTCATCATAAAGTTAAGCTGATCATACACAATCAGCGTACCGGAGATAAGCGCCACGGAAGCAACAAATTGAAAAACTACCAACGATTTCCGCAACAACAATCCCCTGCGACTGGTGAGCATTTTTCCTTTCAGTACCAAAACCGGTTTAAATGAAGACAGCACAAAGGCAGGATAAAATCCGGAAAGCAAGGAACCCGCTAACCATACCAAACCCAGTAACCCCAAAAACCAGGGTTGAATCAGGTAACTGAACGTAAGGGTTAATCCGGATAACTGGTTGAAGTAAGGAAGCGCTAAGGCAACCATTCCAAAAGCCAACACAAGGCTAAAGAAATTTACCGCCATGGACTCCACCAGAAATTGCAAAATCAACTGACCTTTAAACGCACCCATAACTTTTCTTACACCAACTTCATTCGCACGTTCCATCGCTTTTGCCGTGGAAAGATTGATATAGTTGATCCATGCAATCACCAACACAAAAATTCCGATAATGGCCATGAAGAATACAATACGCGAATCACCATTCGGTTCTGGTTCTTCCGCCAGACTTGAGGTAAGGTGAATGCTTTTCAGCGGTTGCAAACTCAATATATCGCGTTGATTTCTTTCTTTCAGCGCAGGATTATATTTCTCTACAATTGCCTCGAATTTCTTCTCCAATGATTTTACATCTGTTCCCGGCTGAACCGCAACAAACGTATACATATCTTTTCGTTGCCAACTTTGATGGTACCGGCTGGGTGCCCATTCGCCTCTGCTCAGTAAAGTCTTATACGAAAAAAGAATATCAAACTTGAGATGGGTGTTGGGCGGAAGATCCTGAAACACACCGGTAACTTTAACCAGCTCGTTGTTGAAATCATCATCCTGCATGCGCAGCATTTTCCCAATCGGATCAGCGTCTCCAAAATATCGCCTGGCGTATGATTCAGAGATTACCGCACAATTGGGTTGTGCGAGTGCTGTTAATTTATCGCCTGCTACCATGGCATAGTCCATCATCGGCAGAAAAGAAGAATCGGCATACAGAAAACGTCTGTGTTTAAAAGCAATTGGATCAGGTTGTGCATCTTCATACGTAATGATGACGTTGTTTTTATATCCGAGATTATAAAGACGCGCATAACCTGTCACCTCTGGCAGTTCTTCCACTAAGGCAGGGCCAACACCTGGATAATTTTCTGCGCTGGTCATAACCAGCTCGTTGTTTATGTAGGTTGTGAGCGATACCCGATAGATATTATTCGCATTCGGGATAAATGCTTCATAACTTTTTTCGAAATAAACATATTGGGCAATGAGCAGAAACACACACATGCCAATAGACAGACCGGCTATATTGAGGGATGAGAAAAAAGTATTTTTACGCAAGGCGCGCAATGCGGAAAGGATGAGGTTTCGGATCATAAGGGGTAGTTTGGAGGTACAACTTCAAAGACGAGTGGAGGTTACATAAAGTTGTGAGGTTGTCCGGTTTTGGATGGTAGCGTACGGGTGGAGCGTTAAGAGCGTACACTCCATAAACAAGGTATCCAGTTTTTTGAATCCTAACCCCTGTTAGCAAAACCGTGCGTTAGTCCGTATTTTTGGGCCTTGTTGAAGAAATGAAGCTATGAGTACGGAAACCATCACCCCTAAAAAGACAGACAAACCCAACATGGCCGGCCATCAGGCCCCGGAACCCTATAAACCAAAAAACAAAGTTCGCATTGTAACGGCAGCCAGCCTGTTTGATGGGCACGATGCCGCCATCAACATCATGCGCAGGATCATTCAGGCCACGGGCGTTGAAGTGATCCATTTGGGGCATGATCGCAGCGTGGAAGAAGTGGTGAACACGGCCATTCAGGAAGATGCACAAGCCATTGCCATGACCAGTTACCAGGGCGGACACAACGAATACTTTAAATATATGTACGACCTCCTACAAGAGAAGGGCGCAGGACATATTAAAATATTTGGTGGTGGCGGAGGCGTTATTCTGCCCGATGAAATCAAAGAGTTGATGGAGTATGGCATAACCCGAATCTATTCTCCGGATGATGGCCGCGCACTGGGCCTGCAAGGGATGATTAATGATTTGGTGGAGAAGAGTGATTTTCCAACGGGGAAAACAATTAGCAATAAGCAGTTATCAATTAACAATTACGTACCCATAGCGCAGGCAATTTCAGCTGCGGAGAATTATTATGATGAGCATAAAGATTTCTTTAGTGAAATCAACAAAAAGGCTGCTACCTCAAAAGCTCCTGTGTTGGGCATAACCGGTACAGGTGGTGCGGGTAAGTCTTCAATGGTGGATGAGATTGTGCGAAGGTTTTTAGTTGATTTTAAAGACAAAACCATTGGATTGATTTCGGTTGATCCGTCCAAACGGAAAACCGGTGGTGCATTATTGGGAGACCGCATCCGCATGAATGCGATCAACAACCCGCGGGTGTACATGCGTTCGCTGGCTACGCGTCAATCAAACCTGGCGTTGTCAGCTTATGTAAAGGAAGCGATACAAATATTAAAAGCGGCTGGATTTGATTTGATCATTTTGGAAACATCGGGTATCGGGCAAAGCGATACGGAAATTCTGGATCACAGTGATGTGTCATTGTATGTAATGACTCCCGAGTACGGTGCTGCCACACAGCTTGAAAAAATCGACATGCTGGACTTTGCAGATGTGATCGCGTTGAACAAGTTTGACAAACGCGGTGCACTGGATGCTTTGCGCGATGTGAAGAAACAATACCAACGCAACCACCAGCTTTGGGATAAAAAACCCGAAGACATGCCCGTGTTCGGAACGATTGCTTCACAGTTCAATGATCCAGGCACAAACCAGCTTTACAAACACATCATTGATAAGGTTGTAGAGAAAACTGGCGCTGATCTAAAATCATCATTTGAGATTACCCGCGAAATGTCGGAGAAGATTTTTGTGATCCCTCCGCACCGTACACGTTACCTCAGCGAAATTTCTGAAAACAACCGAAAGTACGATGAATGGGTGAATGAGCAGGTTATCGTAGCAGAGAAGTTATTTGCTTTCAACAAAACCATTGAATCTGTTGCTGATACGGACATCAAAAAAGTGCTTCAGGCAGAATTTGATAAAATTAAACTCAATCTTGACCCGAAAAACTGGAAATTGATTGAAGAGTGGAAAGAGAAGGTAAGTAAATACAAAGAGCCTGTTTTTAAATTCAAGGTTCGCGATAAAGAGATCGGTATTCAAACACACACCGAATCGTTATCGCACACACAGATTCCAAAAGTTGTTCTTCCCAAATATTCAAGCTGGGGAGATCTGTTGCGTTGGAGTTTGCAAGAAAATGTGCCCGGTGAATTTCCATACACGGCAGGTATCTATCCATTCAAGCGTGAAGGCGAAGACCCTACACGCATGTTTGCCGGTGAAGGCGGACCGGAACGTACGAACAGGCGCTTTCACTATGTGAGTCTGGCGATGCCGGCTAAGCGCCTATCAACTGCGTTCGACTCAGTAACACTTTACGGAAATGATCCGGATTACCGACCTGATATTTATGGTAAGATTGGCAACTCGGGTGTTAGTATTTGCTGTTTGGATGATGCCAAGAAACTTTACAGCGGATTTAATCTCGCTGATCCGAAAACATCTGTATCGATGACTATAAACGGTCCGGCACCGATGCTGTTGGCCTATTTCATGAATGCCGCTGTCGACCAGCAATGCGAAATCTACATCAAGCAAAACGGACTGGAAGAAGAAGTAAAAAAGAAAATCGCCTCCATTTATAAAGGCAAAGAAAACGAACGGCCTGCCTATCAGGGTGCGTTACCAAAAGGCAATGACGGGCTCGGCTTGATGCTGTTGGGTGTAACCGGAGATCAGGTTTTGCCAAAAGAGGTTTACGAAAAAATTAAAGCCGATACGTTGTCGCAGGTGCGTGGAACCGTACAAGCCGACATCTTAAAAGAAGATCAGGCACAAAACACCTGTATCTTCTCCACGGAGTTTGCATTGCGTTTAATGGGTGATGTGCAGCAATACTTCATCGATAAAAAAGTAAGGAATTTTTATTCGGTATCCATTTCAGGTTATCACATTGCTGAAGCTGGTGCCAACCCGATTACACAATTGGCCTTTACCCTGGCAAATGGTTTCACTTACGTAGAATATTATTTAAGCAGAGGCATGGACATTAACGCCTTTGCGCCCAACCTCTCTTTCTTCTTCAGCAATGGAGTTGATCCCGAGTATGCGGTAATTGGTCGCGTAGCCAGACGAATTTGGGCGAAAGCCTTGAAAAACAAGTATGGAGCGGATGCACGTTCGCAGATGCTGAAGTATCACATTCAAACTTCAGGGCGCTCGTTGCACGCACAGGAAATCGATTTCAACGACATCCGCACCACGCTGCAGGCCCTTTACGCGATTTATGATAATTGTAATTCTTTACACACGAACGCCTACGATGAAGCCATCACCACACCAACAGAAGAAAGTGTGCGCAGGGCGATGGCGATTCAACTCATTATTAATAAAGAGTTAGGGTTGGCAAAAAATGAAAATCCGTTACAGGGATCATTCATCATTGAAGAATTAACCGATCTGGTGGAAGAAGCCGTGTTGACAGAATTTGATCGAATTACCGAACGCGGTGGCGTGTTGGGTGCCATGGAAACCATGTACCAACGCGGAAAAATTCAGGAAGAAAGTTTGTATTACGAAACCCTGAAACATACCGGTGAGTATCCGATTATTGGAGTCAATACATTTTTAAGTTCAAAAGGATCTCCTACGGTATTGCCTCAGGAAGTAATACGTGCCACAACCGAAGAAAAAGAGTACCAGATTTCCATGCTCCGAAACCTGCATCACTTCCATGCTGATAAAACAGTAGCTATGCTGGAACGCGTACAACAGGCTGCCATCCAAAACAAAAACATTTTTGAAGAATTGATGGAGGCTGCCAAGGTTTGCTCGCTCGGGCAAATTACCAAAGCCTTGTTTGAAGTAGGCGGGCAGTACAGGCGAAACATGTAGTCTTTAGTCCATAGTCCATGGCTTTTAGTCAATGGGCTATGGACTATAGACAATCGACTTGTGATCCATCTATAAAATCAGGTGCAGTACTGACAAACATCAGCCCGTCTTTTAGCTATACCAGATACTTTTAAGCATGAGTGTAGTAAAATCCTTGCGCACGTTTTTTCTGGAAACCGGTCAAATGACGTTGTTCAGTTGGCGGTACGTGAAGGAATTTCTCTTTCCACCATACGAATTCAAGGAACTCCTCCGTCAATGCTACCTCATCGGGAATAAATCACTTGGCCTGGTGGGTGCTACCGGATTTATTATGGGCGTAGTGCTCACGTTGCAAACAAGACCTACCCTTGTGGAGTTTGGCGCGGAATCATGGATGCCTTCTATGGTGGGCATTGCCATTGTACGCGAAATCGGGCCGGTACTAACTGCACTGATCTGTGCCGGCAAAATCGGTTCTGGTATTGGGGCGGAATTAGCCTCCATGAAAGTTACCGAACAAATTGATGCCATGGAAGTTTCGGGAACCAACCCATATAAGTATCTCGTGATTACACGCGTAACCGCTTGCATACTCATGCTCCCGATATTGGTAATTTTCTCTGATGTGGTCTCACTCATCGGGTCCTCACTGGTTGAACTCATCAAAGGAAAAGTGACATTTCAATTATACTTCAGCAATGTTTTTACATACCTGAAGTTTAGTGACCTGATACCATCCATTACTAAATCTTTCTTCTTTGGGTTTGCCATTGGTATCGTTGGGTGTTACAAAGGCTTCACCTCTAAAAAAGGAACTGAGGGTGTGGGTCGCACAGCAAATTCGGCTGTTGTTATCAGCTCCATGCTGGTGTTCATTCTTGATTTTATTGCTGTTCTGATCACCGATATCTTTTACGAATTGTGATGAAAGCACCAGCCAACATTGATAGTCAGGAACCCGTGATAACCATAGAAGACTTATGGAAATCTTTTGGATCAAATGATGTACTGAAAGGTTTTAACTTGAATGTGCGCCAAGGTGAAAACGTAGCTGTAATGGGAAAGTCCGGATCGGGTAAATCTGTATTGATCAAATGCATTATCGGACTTATTGCTATCGATAAAGGAACACTCAACGTGCTTGGTCGATCCGTACCCGACCTCGACCAGAAAGAGCTCGATACTTTACGCACCGAGGTTGGATTTCAGTTTCAGGGAAGTGCATTATACGACTCCATGACAGTACGCGAAAACCTGGAGTTTCCCCTACGAAGGCATCCGGAAAAAGTGAAAGATATTTCGATTCATGAATTGGTGATGGAGTCGCTGGATAGTGTAGGACTGGTGCATGCGGTTGATATGATGCCCGAAGAACTCTCGGGCGGAATGAAAAAAAGAATTGCCCTTGCCCGGACGCTAATCATGCGCCCAAAAATTATTTTGTATGACGAGCCAACCAGCGGACTAGATCCTGTTACCGGAAGGGAAATCAGTTTGTTGATAAACGAAATACAGAAACGCTTCAACACGGCTGCCATTATTATTACGCACGATTTAGGCTGCGCTAAAATTACCAGCAACCGCATGGTTATTTTACATGAAGGACGAAATCATGCAGAAGCAACATACGATGAGCTGTATCAATCAAAAGATGAAGCCGTAAAGGCTTTCTTTACTTAAACTAAAAAGAAATAACCATGGAAAAGTCAACCGGAACCACCATACGCCTTGGGATATTCGTAATCCTGGGCGTGCTCATTTTTACGGTTGCCGTGTACCTGATCGGACAAAAGCAACACATGTTCAGCGAGACCTTCGAAATTGCCGCACATTTTAGTAACGTAAACGGATTACAACGCGGCAACAACGTAAGGTTTTCAGGTATTGATGCGGGCTCAGTAACTGAAGTGAACTTTCTAAACGATTCAGTAATTGAAGTTCGCATGCGTATTAAAGAAAGCCTCCGGCAGCACATTAAACAAAACGCGTTAGCCTCCATCGGCACCGATGGATTGATGGGCAATATGATCGTGAATGTTTCACCCGGAAGAGGACAAGCAGGACCGGTTGAAAACAACAGCCTCATACAATCATACAGCCGCATCAAAACAGATGACATTTTGAACACCCTAAACGTTACCAACGACAACGCTGCCATGCTCACGCATGACCTTTTGGAAATTACGCAACACATCAAAACCGGAAAAGGAACTGTTTCCTCCATCCTATACGATACCACTTTACGTAATGAAGTACTGCTGACTGTTAAAAATTTGCGACTAACCGCGCAGAAAACAAATGAACTTGTTCAGGAGCTCAATTCATTGACAAATGAAATCAACCAAGGTCGCGGCACGATTGGTTGGCTTTTAAATGATACGTTAACCGCGTATCGGGTAAATACCACACTTACTAAACTTCAGCAAACGGGTACAAAACTTCAGTCAGTCTCTGACAGTATCCAAGTAGTACTTCATAACATGCAAGAAGGTAAGGGAGCGTTGCCTTTGCTGGTGTATGATACTGCTGTAGCCGGAGATGTACGCCAGTCTTTGCACAACATCAAAGAGGGCACAGCATCCTTCACCGAAAACATGGAAGCATTAAAACGAAGTGCGTTTTTACGCAAATACTTTAAAGAGCAAGAGAAAAAAAAGAAATAAAAAAACCGGATTTTTAGGTCCGGCTATTTTATTGTTGTAACTGCTGATTAGAATGTCAAGGTGTCAATCAAACCTGAGCTGTTGTAAACTTCGAACGTGAATTTCTTAGACTTTATTTCGCTAAGGTTAAAAATTCGGCCAAAGCTACCAGAAACAGTTTCCTGATAAGTCTTGATCAAGTTCAGATTTTCGTCAAAAATTCTTACCTCAATTGTCTCTGTACCCACATTGGAAACCATTACGGCAAATTTACGTGCCTCGACTTCTTTGGAAGCCACTTTACTGGATTTCTGCTCAGGTGCATAATTCACTGAAGCAGAAAGAACCTTATTGTCTTGCTTCAATTGAATGGTATACGTATCGGCTGCCATTCCTTTAAAGTTCACCGGACGGATAAATCCTTTCAGACCTCTTACAGACTCACTGTAAACAACCTTGCCACTACTATTCAAAATAGTAAGCACCATTGCTGAAGGTTTCTCACCTTCATAAATTAATTTGTAAACACCCGATTTTCCGGAAATAACAAATAAACCTGTATTGCTCGGATCATCGCTTGCAACAGCCAGGAAAGACGACACGGCCATCAGGGCTGTAAGTAATAATGATTTTGTTTTCATAGTTGTTAAATTTAATTACACTGCAAATGTACGGGCTCAGCCAACAAAGGTTTCCCTGCTGTAAGACTATCGCATTTTTTAAGCAAGAAAACGTTTGCGGAAAATTTCATATCGAAAGCAACCCTTTCAAGTGCTTTCTTGAGTCTTCTTCAAACTTTTGTAGCGGTTTGGTTTATGCACACGTTTTCGGAAACTACCGTTCTTTAGCAGAAACGCTGTTGGCTTTGCTTCGATGCTTCCTTTTGATGACTATCCTTTCAGAACCAGAATCATGTTCATTTGAAACAATCACCTTGTAAACACCTGGCGGTAGACCTGATAAATTATAGGGTCGGGAAAAGCCATTTCGGGTACGCACGATTTCAGAGAACACAATATGACCGGTAGAATTCCTGATTTCGATTTTTGTATTGCACAATTCACTGGAGGAATACAAAACCTCAACAATACCATCTTTGGTAATAAAGGTTACTCCTGGAATTTTCTTCGGTTCATTACCCAAAGTACCATTGGTCCATGCTGTTATTACCAATACCTGCAAACAAAAAACTATAAGCACCAATCGCATACCCACCAATACTTGCATTATATACAACCTATAGACGCTGAAATTCCATTTCGGTTTCAGCTTTTGCGTTAAAAGATTGTTAATCGACCAAAATTTTTCCGCTCAGCGGTGTATTACTGCAAAGGGGCTGTTAACGATTAATCACAATTTATGGCCAACAATTTCAGCGGAAACTTCACAGAATTTTCAAGTCGTTCAATCATGAACGCAACAATCCCAAAACCGAACAAAATTGCCCTTTTTACCCTTGGATATACAGCATGATGGTGTTACTTTCAGCACCTCAAACTAAAAAACCCAAACTATGATGAAACGACAGATTTTTGTTTGGATTCTTCTGTTGCTGTTGGCCGGAAACGGCTTTGCGCAAAAGAAGAAAGCCAAGTCCCCCGACAAGAAACCCGCTGAAACAGCAGCTCCGGTAGCTGAAGTAAAACCTCAAACTCCTCCTCCAACAAAAGTCACTTCTGTTGAAGGAATTACGGAATATAGGCTCCATAACGGCCTCCGTGTTCTACTGTTTCCGGACGCATCCAAGCAAACCTTTACCATTAATGTTACCTACCTCGTAGGTTCCAAACATGAAAATTATGGAGAAACGGGTATGGCTCACTTGCTTGAGCACCTTGTTTTCAAAGGAACGCCCAAATATCCATTCAATATCATGAAAGAGTTGGAAGATCGTGGGGCCAGTTTCAATGGAACAACATCATTGGACAGAACCAATTATTTCGAAACGCTTTCAGCCTCTGAAGAAAACCTGAAGTGGGCTATTGAAATGGAGGCCGATCGCATGGTGAACTCGTTTATCGCAAAGAAAGATCTCGACAGCGAAATGACGGTTGTGCGCAATGAATATGAAAGTGGTGAAAACAGTCCGATTGGAGTACTCTTTAAAAAGCTATCAGGTGCAGCATACCAGTGGCACAGTTATGGAAAATCAACCATTGGAGAGCGCTCAGATATTGAGAACGTTTCAATTGACCGCCTGCAAGCATTCTATAGAAAATATTATCAGCCCGACAATGCGGTAGTTGTATTAGCAGGAAAGTTTGATGAAGGTAAAACCTTGAACTACATTAATGAGTTCTTTGGTTCCATCGCTAAACCTTCACGTGAACTTGATCCGTTCTACACACGCGAACCCATACAAGATGGTGAAAGAACAGTGACCGTTAACCGGGTTGGCGATGTTCAATATGTTGCTATGGCCTACCACATTGCGCCAGGCTCGCACGAGGACTTTGCGCCACTTGCGGTGTTATCAAGTATATTAACCACACAGCCCTCCGGCCGCATGTACAAAGCATTGGTTGACAAAAAAAAGGCAAGCTCCGTGTTTTCATTTACACGAGCATCAAAAGAGCCAGGATTGATGATGGCCTTTGCTGAAGTGCTGAAAGAGAAATCGGTTGAAGATGCCCGCGGCACAATGGCTAAAACATTTAATGCTGTTGTAACTACACCACCCACTAAAGAAGAAGTTGAGCGCGCCAAAACTGAGATTCTGAAGCAATTCGAATTGAACTTCAACAATGCCGATCGGATTGGTGTATTCTTAAGCGAGTACATTGCTATGGGCGATTGGAGATTATTCTTTCTCTATAGAGACCGTTTGGAAAAAGTTACGCCTGAAGATGTACTTCGTGTAGCCAAAAATTACCTGAAAGATGATAACCGTACTGTAGGCTTCTTTATTCCGGCAGACAAACCGGAACGCGCTGAAATACCGGCTGAGCCGGATGTAGCCACTTTAGTGAAAGACTATAAAGGCAAGCAAGCCATTGCCAGCGGTGAGGAATTCGATCCGTCACCGGCAAACATTGAAGCGCGCACGCAACGCAGCACATTGCCTAATGGTATGAAGGTGGCTTACCTATCGAAGAAAACGCGTGGAGAATCCGTGCAGTTTCGCATGACCTTACGTTTTGGTGATGATAAAAACCTGATGAATAAAGGCACTACCGGTCAGTATGCTGCACGCATGCTCGACAAAGGCACCTCAAAAATGACTCGCCAACAGATTAAAGATGAGTTCGACAGGCTAAAAGCCCGCGTTAACTTCTTTGGTGGCGCAACAGCCGTTAGTGTTAACATCGAAACTACTCGTCCGAATCTTGCTGAAACCATTAAACTGGTAAGCCAGATCTTGAAAGATGCTTCCTTCCCTGCAGATGAATTCGAAAAATTAAAAGCCGAGGAAATTGCAGGTATTGAGTCGCAGCGAAGTGAACCCCAGGCTGTCGCCTCTATACGCTTGCAGAAGCACACTTCGCCCTATCCAAAAGGTGATCCACGTTATGCCGAAGATTTCGATGAATCGCTGACATCCATCAAGGCTTTGAAACTGGAGGATGTAAAAAAATTCCACAAGGATTTCTATGGATCCAACAATGGTACACTGGCTATTTCAGGCGACTTTGATGCTTCAGAAATAAGCAGTTTAATCAATGAGCAATTCGGTAGCTGGAAAAGTCCTGCAAACTATAAACGTCTTGAAGCCAAAATCAAAACGGTAAAGCCGATTGATGAAAAAGTTGAAACACCAGATAAGGCCAATGCATTCTTCCTGGCCAGCTATGCCTGGGAATATAGTGATGCCGAATCGGATTACGCAGCATTAACACTTGGTCACTACATGTTAGGTGGTGGCACCGCTTCCAGATTGTTCTCACGCATTCGTGGAAAAGAAGGTATTAGCTATGGCGTTGGCTCTTTCTTTAGCGCTGGTAACCTGGATAAAGTTGGGAATTTCAATGCGTATGCCATTTATGCCCCTGAGAACGTGGGACGATTGGAAGAAACCTTTAAAGAGGAGATTTTGAAGGCCGTAAACGAAGGGTTTACAGCAGAAGAAGTTGAAGCAGCAAAATCGGGTTGGTTGCAATCCAGAACCGTTGGACGCGCACAGGATGCCTCCATTGCCGGCACGCTAAACAATTACTTGTTTACCGGTCGCACGATGGAGTGGGATGCTGAACTTGAAAAGAAAGTTCAGGCACTAACGGTAGAAGAAATAAATGCTGCCATGAAAAAACATTTGAGTTACGACAAGCTAAACATGGTTAAAGCCGGAGATTTTGCAAAGGCAAAGGCAAAGGCAAAGGCTGAAGAGAAATAATTTCTCAGAACTTTAAAATAAAAGGCTACCCGATTGGGTGGCCTTTTTAATTTAAATGATAGGAGTCTCGGCTGATTTCTTCACGCTGCAATACATGAAGCTGCAACCTTATTTTTGCCAGCAATAACTTTTCTCTCCCCGGATCTTCCTCCACCAACAATTGATACCGTTCCGGTAAATCCAGGCTTAGCTCCTGCGCAATGGCAAACACATTGAAAAAACCCTGATGCCGGGTAATTTTTCTTTTCTGAAGATATTCGCGAAACTGTTCGCTCAACTTTACACCTGGGAGCTGATGTTGGTTTGTATCCCAAAAGGTTACCTCACCGCCCGGATAAAGCTTTGTTTTATAGGTGCGATACAACGTGTGCAAATAAAAATTATCCAGGCATTTTACAATAATGTCAGACTCACCCCCCGGGTAGCGTTTAATAACGCTCTCCAGTTTCATGAGTGATCCTATCTTACCTTCATTGATGGTATTGTTGAAATAAATTCCGAAATGAAAATCGGCATTGGCCGCATCTTCCAATAGTTGCTTATACCGTGGTTCAAAAATATGCAGCGGAACCAACTCACCCGGTAAGGGTAAAATGGAAAGGGGAAACATGGGAATTGTACTCGTATAAGACATACAACTTTAACGCTTAACTCCCCGAATGGTTAATACGTAACCAAACAATCGGGAATAATTCCAAATTCCTGTTCAAGCCGGGCTTGCCCTGGCAAAAAGGACAAATTAATCAAGAAGGAAAATCCAGCTACCACCCCACCCGATTGCTTTACCAAACGCCCAGCTGCACCAGCCGTTCCACCCGTAGCCAATAAATCATCGTGAATTAAAACATTCCATCCTCTCTTCACCGCATCTACATGCATTTCAATAGCAGCAGTACCGTACTCAAGGGTATACTTCTCTGAAAGCGTTGTGTATGGGAGCTTCCCAACTTTTCTAACCGGCAAAAAGCTGCAACCCAACTCATGCGCCAGAATGCCCCCCAATATAAAACCACGTGCTTCAACGGCTGCGATGGCATCAATTTTACGGGCGCGGAAATGATCGGCCATTTCTTTCGCAACTGCTCGCAGTAGTTCCGGATCAGCTAACACCGGAGTAATATCCTTAAACAAAATGCCCGGTTTCGGATAATCCTGAACATCCCGAATGGTACTTTTTATTCTTTCTTCAAGTGTCATCGGTGATTTTTATAACTTGCCAAAAATAGCGTAGTACGCATACAATCAAAATATAACCGATTCATTTATATGAAAATCATAACCCGAATGCTTGAGGATGAAGTGTATGAAGCCACAAATGCTGCCGGTCATACCGTAGCGATTGATATGCGTTCAGCCGATATAAAGCAAGCCCAATCACCTACTGAACTGCTACTCTCATCGTTAGCTGGATGTGGCGCTGTGGATATTGTGCTCATTCTGAAGAAAAGAAAAAAGACCATCACCGATTTTGTCATTGAAACTACGGGAACACGCAGGGATGAAACGCCCCGCAGGTTTACCGATATTCATTGCAAATACATCATTACATCGCCAGACGTAGAGGAAGATGAACTAAATAAAGTCGCTGCACTATCACTGGAAAAATATTGCTCAGTGGCTGCCTCCATCAGCAGTAATATCACATTCTCCATTGAAGTGAGAAAACCGTAGCAGAGTTAGGTATTGGGGTTTGAGTCATTAAGGTAGATTATACGACTTTGCCATTTAGAATTACCGTATCCACTACGTTGCTACCAAATGCATAAGGAAGGTAAGCAACAGAAGGAATCGGCTTGGTGATAAATACATTGGCTGCTTTCCCTTTTGTGATGCTCCCGTACTGATCACCCAATTCAAGGGCGTGAGCGGTGTTTAATGTAGCTGAATTTATGGCTTCTTCTGGTGTCATTTTCATTTTTATACACGCCAGCGCAATCATTTGTGTCATGTTGCCTGAAGGAGAACTTCCTGGGTTATAATCGGAGGCGATGGCCAATGGAAGGCCAGCTTCAATCATTTTTCGCGCGGGCGGAAAAGGCAAACTCAGAAAGAAAGCTGCACCTGGTAAAGCTGTTGGCGTAACCGAACTACTTTTTAGTAATTCAATTTCTTCTTCTCCAATATTCTCCAAATGATCAACACTTAATGCACCTGTTTTTATCCCAACCTGCACACCGCCTGAACGATGCAATTGATTGGCATGAATGCGTGGCTTCAAACCATATTCTTTTCCGCATTCAACAATCCGCTCCGTTTCTTCTGGTGTAAAAAATCCTTGTTCACAAAAAACATCGATGTAGTCGGCCAGGTTCTCTTTGGCTACTGCCGGAATCATCTCTTCCAGTATTTGTTTAATGTACTCCTGCTTTGTCAATTCTTTTGGAACGGCATGAGCACCAAGAAATGTGGTTTTAACCTGAAGTGGTGTTTCTGCACCGATGCGTCTGGCCACACGAAGCATTTTCAATTCATCGGCTACAGTAAGTCCATATCCGCTTTTGATTTCTACAACGCCTGTACCCAACGAGATAATTTCTTTGGCACGAACAAGTGAACGTTGAAACAACTCCTCCTCGGAAATCTGCTGAAGTTTTTTCGCTGAGTTTAAAATTCCACCGCCAGCAGCGGCAATCTGTTCGTAACTGGCGCCTTTTATTTTCATCACAAACTCCTCTTCACGGCTTGCAGCAAAAACAAGGTGGGTGTGTGAATCAACAAATGAAGGGAAAACAAACCGGCCGGTTGCGTCTATCACTTGCCTGGCAGACGTATCGGGTAAATCCCGCATCGCGCCATAGGCTGATATACGATCACCTTCAATGGCGAGGTAGGCATCATCCAGCACGGGTAACTCGCCCATACCCTTACCCTTAAGTGGCAGTGAAACGTTTTCCCTGACCTGAACGAGTCCCTTAATATTCTGAATGAGAATATCCCAGGCCACGAGTCAGCTTATTTACCGAATGCTTCTACTTTGTAATCGAGGTTGGTGCTGTAAACCGGGAAGCTGATTTTCAACAAGGCAAAAAATCCACGGCCATCAATACTCGGGCGATACCCGATTTCTCCACCATATGACCAACTTAATGTGCGGTTGAATCTTCCTTCAATGCCCGCACGAAATCCAATTTTGTTGGTTTTGATGGCATCTATACTGTAGACCTCGCTTTGATACACGATGTCATCAAGTGAAATCCATGGTGATATAAGAATATCAAAATAGGTAGTCAGAATAAGGTCATCTACCCCGGTCTCGAATTTATCAAAGCTTACAGCCACATTACGAATCCACGTCATGGAGCCTCCAACGTAAAGTCCCTTGGATGAAATATTAGAGAACACATCAATGTTGTTTGGTAAACCGTCTCCTTCAGCATCTGTTAAATCTGCATGCGACAATCCTTGTGCATCAAGGGCTCTGTTTATGTCGGTTGAACTATCCCAAATAATTCCTCCCAAGCGCGCGCCATAAATCTTACGAACTTTACACGGTATCTCGGCATTCAGCGGAACGCGTGCCGCCCATTTATTGCCCTTGTAACTGTTCTTAAACAAAAACATTTTGGTCTTTGAGCTCGACTCAAAGTCCTTTACGTGATACGTTGCTCCGAATTCATAGTAGTTATAAACTTCGGTACGGTTATCCACATCACTTATTTTTTGCGCCAGGTCGCGCGAGAAATCATAAAATGTTTTGCTGTAGGTCTTCCTGAAATGAGCTTTAAAGTTCATTTTATCTTTAAGGAAATACTGCGCATCAAAGCCAAAACCAGCATTGATGTTGGTGGCAAAAACTTCACCATAAAGTGGTTGAAAGCCAACAAACAGCTTGTTGATGGAGTACGGCTCATCATACAATTCCTCATAGGTTACCGCAGTTTTATCTTTCCGATCATCCTGACCGAAGGCTGCAAATACAAAAAATAGCAAGCCTGTAACTGCAAAAAAATGCTTCCCTGTGTTCATAAGAAGGTTTCTATAACAGGTAAAAGTAAGAAAAATATGGGGATAAATGGGCGTTTCAACACGCCTGTAACCGCCCGGATGTAATATTCAGGCCAAAATTGGTGTATCCCAAAGCCCCAAAGAACACCCATTATTACCTGTGGGCAGGCTTTCGATGTCTCGGCTCATAGATAAGCCTTAGAAAAGAGCTTAAGCGCTCACGCTCTTTTGAAACCGGAATACCCTGAACAATACCAATCATGAGGGCATCATGTATGACCACCCGCATTTGAGGGCGAATGGTCATCTCGTATGTTCCTCCGAAAAACATTTTATTAACCTCAACCCCTAAAAAGTTTCGCGTTCCGGGAATCATATAATGGAAACTGGTATTCCATTCATACTGGGTTTTCCATTTCCGTGTATTGAAATCCAGGTGGGCTTGAGGGCCTGTGTACACAAGGCTATGAAAATCGCCCCACCGTTTGGCTGCCACGAGGAAAGGATTGAACAGATTCCCGTTAAAAATACTGGAACGATTTATCGCGTTCAGATCGGTAAACTCAACTTCATTCAAATATCCCAATGCTACCGATGTTTGGTACTTTTTAGAAACCAGAAATGTCCATTGTGCTGCGGTTTTAACGGACTCAAGTCTATTGGAAGGCTTTTCTGCATTGGCCCCATTGCCAACAGCAGAATAAACTGTGAGCGGCAATTCCACTTCAAGTCCAAGCCTGTCAATAGGCGCCCACTCATATTCAACCAAAGCAATGTATTTATCATAGCGAAGGTTATCCACCATACCAAAACCAACGTTCCATTCGCGTTCGCCTTTATGCGCACCCAGGTCGCGAATTAAATCCACATAAAGCGGTTCGGCATGATGAACCTTGTAAGGCAAATTTTTTACCTGCTGCACAACAGAATCAGATTCCTGACCAAATGCATAGAAGGAGAGAACAAAAAGTATACTGATACCTTGAATTTTTTTCATAGTTAAAAATAGAATGATCAAAAAAGAGACAATGCTGTACTCCAATCAGGAATACACATGAATGATTAAAGAAGGAAAGATTTAACTATAAAAACTCCGGAGGTGGGCTGAACACTGTCATGTAGCCCTTGCAGATAAAAATAAGCTCACGCGCAGCTTCAGGTGTACTGCTTGTTGACGCTGCCTCTATATTAGGCAGGATGGTGTAACCGTTGTTGTGGGTTGTGAACAGCTTTCCGAAACCACTAAAATGTTCCGATTCTGCTTCACGTTCATCACCCGCTAATGTATCTTCGATATCCAGGCATACCTCCATCACAAATTCAGCTACGGAATTAATGGGGTCATTTTCGAGCTCACTGAAGTTATGCTGAATGGTTTCCAGTGGATGGAAAAACAACACGTTCAACATAACAGCCAGGAAAAAATATGCAATAAGTTGTCGCATAGCAGGTGCAAAATTAAACAACCTGATCAACATATTTATCGGTTTGACGGAGGGATTCGAATCAGTTCGCCTGCATTAAAACGAATAAAAGGTACATGCTGGTTATCGCGACTATATTGAAAATCGTAGCCTTCAGTCAGGTATCCTTGAATTTCGGCTTTGTTAAATTCATGCTGAAAGTACACACCGTGCTTCTTCAACATGGTGCCCGCAAAAAACATAAAGTCATACCCGATCTTGGCGTAATCCGTATACGGCAGGGTACTTGTTGTTCTGCCATGTGTTCGGATAAACTTTTGAAGAAATGCATTGTATAACGCGTTATTGGGAGGCGTAAAGTTTGAGGCAAACATAACCACGCCAAGTGAATTCAGTTTTTCATAGTCGGTGGTTTGGTCCAACCAGTTTTCTGAACCCAATATCACAACCTTATCGCCTCGGGTTGTTACGCTGCTCACTACTTTGGTGTAAATCAATGGATCATCAGACGCAACAAAAATAGCACCCAGGCTATCCTTGGGTAAGGTAAATTGTTTGGGGTATTTAAACTCATCAAACTCTGTTGGTGTTGCCAATATCTCCAATATCTTCCGTGATGATTCCTTTGTAAAACGTTCTATCTGGGTAATGTTCAAATTGGTTTCCTTAGCACCCTTCAGGAAATTCATCGCCAACACCGAATCGCGTTTTGTATCACCCATAAAAATCATACAGGTTTTGTTGGTCAGGTATCCATCCAGAAATATGGCCGACTGTTCACCCAAAGCCTCCAACGAAGGTTGATACAGGAAACCATAAGGATTATCACGAACAAGATCAAAATTGTTGGTTAACGGATTAAACAGGTTAATCTTATTCTTTCTGGAAAACTCCTGAACGATATCATTTTCTTCCTGAAACAACGGCCCGACAACCAGATCGGTATGCATAAGCTCCTTCAAGTCCAGTATCGATTTTATTTTCTCTGGATTTCGGTCCGTGTCATATGCCCGCAAGCTTATGTTTACTCCCATCTTTCTGAGGGTATCCACAGCCAGCTTCATACCTTCATACAAATCGAGAATATTCTGGTTGCGTTTGCGCGAAAGTGTTGGCTCAAGTGTGTTTACCTGAAATGGAAACAGAACCGAAACACTATAAACATCCTTATAAACCGATGGCGGTGGTCCGGTTATATACTCAGCCTTTTTAAGCTTAAAGGTCGAAACCAACTTCTCAAGCAGTTCCTGACTTTCCTTTCCGGTGCCATTTTTAGAAAGTTCTGAAGCCAGACGCTCACCTACAACCGCATCTTTTGGATACTCTTCGTGTAATCGCGTTAGTGTGCCTATGTCTGTCAGTGGGGCCAGTCCTGCTTTCTTCACGGATTGTATATCTTTCAGAAACTTCTGACTCTTCAATGCTCCAAGCTGATTCATGGCCTGGAAATATTCCTTGTTATCGAAATGTATTCTGGCAAGCCATAGGTTTACTTCATCGAGTTGATCCCAATTGGGATACAATTGACGGATCTGAAGCAACATATCTTTAGCCACAGACTTATACCCCTGATGATAGGCGCTCAAAGCATAATAAAAGGAAGCATACTCAGAAAACGGATTTTCCTTGTCGTACGCAACCAACGACTTAAAACTCTCCATTGCCAGGTTGTACTTACCTTCCTTGAAAAGCGACTTTGCATTGGCGTATTGTTGCTGATAGTTTGTTTGTGCGGCAACCAAATTGACACGTGACAATTGGCAATTGACAAGTGTTGAGGTTACAAAAACAATTAGTAAGTTTCTGATCATTGATTTATTCCCATTCAATGGTGGCCGGTGGTTTCGAACTGATATCGTACACCACCCGATTAACTCCTTTTACTTTATTGATAATGTCGCTGGATACCTCTGCTAAAAATGAATACGGCAAATGTACCCAATCGGCTGTCATGCCATCCGTGCTGGTTACTGCACGCAGGGCAACCACTTGTTCATATGTACGTTCATCGCCCATAACCCCTACCGACTGCACCGGAAGCAACACTGCGCCTGCCTGCCATACAGATTCATATAATCCATGTTGGCGCAACGCACCGATAAAGATAGCGTCAACTTCCTGCAAAATCCGAACCTTTTCGGCAGTGATTTCGCCCAAAATACGAATACCCAGACCAGGGCCGGGAAACGGATGACGACCTAATATAGAAGGATCAATACCTAATGTTTTGCCTACGATGCGAACCTCATCTTTAAATAAGGTATTCAATGGTTCCACCACTTTCATTTTCATCTTTTCGGGCAAACCGCCCACATTGTGGTGCGACTTGATTGTAGCCGATGGACCTTTTACAGAAACCGATTCGATCACATCCGGATAAATTGTGCCCTGCCCCAGCCACTTCACATCGGTTATATGGTGTGCCTCTTCATCAAATACCTCAATAAATGTTTTACCAATGGCTTTGCGTTTGGCTTCAGGTTCACTCAATCCATTCAGCGCTGAATAAAATTTCTCCTTAGCATCAACACCTTTTATATTCAAGCCCATTCCCTTATAGGATTCCAACACCTGCTCAAACTCGTTTTTACGAAGCAATCCGTTATCAACAAAAATGCAATGCAGATTTTTTCCAATGGCCTTATGAATAAGCGTAGCCGCCACGGTTGAATCCACACCACCAGATAACGCCATTACCACCTTATCATTGCCCAATTTCTTTTGAAGATCGGCAACGGTAGTTTCCACAAACTGATCGGGTGTCCAGTCTTGTGCACAATTGCAGATGTGCACCACAAAATTCCGTAACAGGTTTTTTCCTTCTAAGGTATGCGTTACTTCCGGATGAAACTGAATACCATACGTTTGGGTACCTTTTACATGATAGGCGGCCACTTTTACAGAAGGCGTGCTGGAAATAATTTCAAACGAATCAGGTACGGAGGCAATGGTATCGCTGTGCGACATCCATACTTGTGTGTCAAGCGATATCTCTTTTAAAAGTTCATTGTGATGATCAACCGTAGTCAGTTTTGCCCGACCATATTCCCGGATTTGAGAAGGTAAAACCGAGCCACCACTCTTGTGTGCAATCAGTTGGGCGCCATAGCAAACGCCTAAAACCGGTAGATTTTTAAAAACCTGAAGATCAACATCAGGAGAACCTGCATCCCGAACAGAACAAGGACTTCCTGAAAGGATAATACCCTTTATCTGATTGGTTATTTCCGGTATTTTATTGAAGGGATGAATTTCACAGTACACATTGAGTTCACGAACCCTGCGGGCAATCAATTGGGTGTACTGTGAACCAAAATCAAGGATTAATATCTGTTCAGGCATGTGCAAAAATAGTCGTGCAAAGTCAGTCAGCAAGCAGAAATGGGCGAATTATACCCCCTTATTCTGCATCAAAACAAAACTCTTCCAGGTAGCCCCCGGCATCATCCACTCCCTTATAAAAGGCGCGATTCAAACAGCTACAGCCTTCATCCTTCTTTCCCAACTCCACCAAAGCAATACCTTTATAGAAGAGTAGTTGTGGGTTATTGGCCTCCAATCGCAAAGCCAAATTGATATAGGTAAGCGCCAGTTCATAAGCCCCTTCTTCCAGGCAAAGCGCTCCGGCATATGTATAGGCAGGCACAAAGCCTCCATTTAATGCAATCGCCTCATCAAAATGAAAAATCGCGCTATCGGCATTGTTTATTCCGTAATAAGCCAGGCCCAGGTAAAACTCAACCTCAGCATCCGTACCCCATCGTTTAATATTCTTTAACGCCATTACGGCCTCTTCATTCTTGCCCATCTCTACGAGTAAACCGGCTTCCCATTTCAACAGGTCTGGATTCATGGGGTCAAGCTCAATGACAAATTGAATATCGGCCAATTGGTTTTCCAGATCGTCCAACTCGCGGTATACGAATGCACGAAACAGACGGGCCCGTGGAGCATCTTCGTTTTCGGGAATAAAAACATTCAGGTCGCTCAACGTCTTCTCATACTCACCCAAATAAAACAAGCATAGTGCACGCTTGTAGAGAATCTTGCGATCTTCTTTGGTTTTGAGTTTTGTTACCTTGATAACTTTGGCGTATTGCTTAAGTGCTGCTGAAAAATTCTCCTGCTGGGCAAGGGTATCACCCAACGCTTCCATAACAGCAACCTTCGAAGGCTTTGATTGGGCAAGTGACAGCGATATGCTGAATACAAAGATCCCAAAAAAGCCAATCAATCTCATACTGCTACTGCTTTGTTGCGTTCGCGTTTACGATCGTTTTCCTTCAGGTAAATTTTACGCAGACGAATAGACTTGGGTGTAACCTCCACATATTCATCCGACTGAATGTACTCCAATGCTTCTTCCAGTGAAAATTTTATCGCTGGAGCAATCCGCATTTTTTCATCTGAACCAGAAGCACGGATGTTGGTTAGCTTTTTGGTTTTGGTAACGTTGATTACCAGATCTCCACCGCGGCTGTGTTCGCCAATTACCTGGCCTTCGTAAACAGGTTCTCCTGGATCAATAAAGAACTTGCCCCGATCCTGTAAGTTGTGCAAGCTGTACGGGATAGCCTCACCCTCTTCCATCACAATCAACGATCCGTTGATACGACCCGGAATTTCACCTTTGTAGGGTTGATATTCCTTAAAGCGGTGTGTAACAATCGCTTCACCGGCTGTTACGTTCAGCAAATAATTTCTTAGTCCGATAATACCGCGTGACGGGATGATGAATTTTAAAATCATCCGATCCCCTTTCGGCTCCATGTTTGTCATTTCACCTTTGCGAACCGAAACGGTCTCGATGGCTTTACCGGCATCGGTTTCAGGTAAATCGATGGTTAGTTCTTCAACAGGCTCACACTTCACGCCATCAATCTCGCGATAAATTACCTGAGGCTGACCGATCTGTAATTCGTATCCTTCCCTGCGCATGGTTTCAATCAATACCGACAAGTGCAGTACGCCACGGCCATACACCATGAAGCTATCAGCAGAACCGGTATCCATCACACGCAACGCAAGATTTTTTTCCAACTCCTTATCCAATCTTTCTTTGATGTGGCGTGAAGTAACAAACTTACCTTCCTTACCATAAAACGGTGAGTTGTTGATGGTAAACAACATACTCATGGTAGGCTCATCAATCGCAATCGACTTTAATGCTTCTGGTTTTTCCGGATCGGTAACCGTATCACCAATTTCAAAACCTTCCAGTCCTACAATCGCACAAATCTCCCCTGAAGAAACAGACTCTACTTTCTGTTTTTCAAATCCTTCAAATACATAGAGATCTTTAATCTTCGCCTTCACAATCGTTTTGCCATCGCGCTTTACCAGCGCTACCGACTGACCGGCTTTCAATTCGCCACGGTGCATACGACCAATCGCCACACGACCAATGTAAGATGAATACTCAAGTGAGGTGATGAGCATTTGCGGTGTACCCACTTCTTTCTTTGGGGAAGGGATGTACTGGATAATACCATCCAGCAAAGGCGTTATATCCGGAGAAGGTTGTTTCCAATCCGTGCTCATCCAACCCTGCTTGGCTGAGCCATAATAGGTTGGAAAGTCAAGTTGTTCCTCAGTAGCATCCAATGAAAACATCAGGTCGAAAACCTGTTCGTGTACTTCATCCGGTGTACAGTTTTTCTTATCCACTTTATTGATAACCACAATCGGCTTTAAGCCCAGTTGCAATGCCTTTTGTAATACAAAACGCGTTTGCGGCATCGGACCCTCAAACGCATCCACCAACAACAAGCAACCATCGGCCATGTTAAGTACGCGTTCTACTTCACCACCAAAATCACTGTGGCCCGGAGTGTCGATAATGTTGATTTTATAATCTTTATAGCGCACTGAAACATTCTTCGCCAGGATGGTAATCCCGCGTTCGCGTTCCAGTTCGTTGCTGTCCATAATGAGTTCGCCCGGATTTTCGTGGGCCTGGAACAAATGCCCGGCATGCAATAATTTATCTACCAGGGTAGTCTTACCGTGGTCAACGTGAGCAATAATGGCGATGTTCCTGATTTTGTTAACGTCCATAAACCTTTGAATTCTGCTTGTTTTCTGCTTTTTACCCCTTCAGGGCTGTATTTAAGGGCGCAAAGATACGCATGAAAACGCTAGGAATAAGGAGGCAGTTCAAAGATTCTGGCTAATCTGGTTTCTGGTACTGTTTGTGGTAAGTCAACCACCCCTGGCGCCTGCTTTCCAAGGAGGGGTGGCCGAAGGCCGGGGTGGTGAAATTCCACATCAATAATTTATTTAAAAATAACCACCCGTAACCCCTCCTTTACAAGGAGGGGAATAGTGCAGTGAAGTATAACTCAATTTCTTTCTTTAGTTAGAAGATTAAATAGATAAAAGAATCAGCAATCATCTTCAACTAAGTAAAATCACCACACTAAACTCTTCCCCTCTGATTCAGGAGGAGTGGGCGAAGGCCGAGGTGGTGAAAATTCCAATGAGATCAAACTTACTTTTCTTTTTCAAGCGCAGCTTCAATAAAGTTGTGCAGCTCTTCCATAATGGCATCCGGATCAGTGTAATAGTGAACATCCGTGCGCTGTTGGTTAAACCGGGCCAGTAAGGCGAAGTATTTCTCCTCAGGGATTTTATAGGTATCCATCATGATTTTGGTAACATCCGGATCAAGTACCACCTGCCGATAGGTTTGCGTTCTGTTGTTCTCCCGAATGTATTTCGACAATTTTCTTCGGTCGCGTTCTTCACGCCAAAAGAAATAATCAATGGGCGACATCACCGCATCAAACGCATCCATCCTTTTAGGTTCTGATTTCGTTTGGTCAATTACTTTGTTTGGATAGAGTCGTGTTGAGCGCACTACAATATTGGCCAGCATCTGAACATTTTCCTTCATCAGCACCATCATCACATCTTCTTGAAAAAGTAAAGGGAGTAACACCGATGTATACCCCAGGCTGGTAAAGATCAGTGTATCGGTGGGACGTGCTACGATTTGAAAGCTACCATCCGGATCAGCAAAAATTCCGCGTGATGTATTCTTGATTGAAACATGAACGTCAGGAATGTTTTTCATACTCACCGAATCCACCACAATACCCCGATAGAGCCGTTGTGAATAACCGGCAAACGAAATCAATAAACCACTGAAGATCAGGACTCGGAGCACAATCAGAATTTTAATAAGGATGACTCCTAAACAAAATTAGTTTCATCATCACGAACGAAAACGCAAAAAAGTACCCATAGGTAAATCCCTGTTTTGGGCCGACTTCAAAAAGAACTCTCCGGATTCATATGCCTGATCTCCGAAATGTGTTTTGGATACGTTTAATCCCACCAACGCTGATAGTCCAACCGCATACATACTGAGAATGAAGAATCGATTTCTCTCTTCAAGCAACTCGCTGCTCATGCGCACCAATTCATTTAGTTGTTCTTGCAAGGTCCACTTCTCTCCTTCTGGCCCGCGACCATACGGTGGCGGATCCATAATGATGCCGTTATATTTATTTCCACGCTTCACTTCACGCCTTACAAACTTAAAGGCATCCTCATACACCCACCGAATGTCCGTTAACTGATTCATCTGCATATTTTGATTGGCCCAGTTCAATCCGGGTCGCGAGGCATCAACATGCGTTACCTCTGCTCCGGCTGAACGCGCTACTACTGAAGCCGCGCCTGTATAGGCAAATAAATTCAATACGCGTGCACGATCGCCTTTCCAACTCTTAATGGTGTCATAAATAAAATTCCAGTTTTCACCTTGCTCAGGAAAAACACCTACGTGACCAAAACTGGTTAGCGCAAGCCGAAGCGTTAGGTTCAGTTCACCATACTGATAATTCACCTGCCAGCTTTCCGGCATGCCTTTACTTCTTGTCCAGCCACCTTTCACCTCATCGCTAAACCGAAACTTATCTTTTTGTTCGCGATCAAATCGGGCGTTAGCCATGGTACTCCACTCCTTTTCAGACAAAACCCGCGACCATATAGCCTGGGGTTCGGGCCGGATAAGTACATACTTTCCAAAACGCTCAAGCTTCTGACCCTCACCAGAGTCGATGAGTTCATAGTCCTTCCAGGAAGCGGGGTGAAGCAGATTCAAGTTCAAGATATGATATTCAAGATTTCAGGTTCAAAGTTTAAAGTTTTGACCCAATAAAATAGCAAGATTCTTTAATTATTATTTTAGGATAACTTTAGACCTTAAACTTCAGAACCTTAAACACAATGCATTTCCGGATAACCAGCACGCAAAACCCAAAAATAAAAAGTCTGCTTGCGCTTGAGAAACCCCGGGAACGCAGAAAACAACAGCTTTTTATTATTGAAGGAGTAAAAGAAATTCAATTTGCGCTGGAGGCTGGGTACAAAATCGGCAACCTGTTTTTTTGCGATGAATTGATCGGACCGGATGAACTCATCTCCCTCGGCATACAGGATAAACTGCTTATCCCGGTTTCGAAAGAAGTGTTTGATAAAATTGCCATTCGTGAAAATTCAGGTGGCGTGATCGCTGTGGCAGAAATGAAAGTTCATGGCTTAGCTCAACTAAACCTGAGTGAAAATCCGCTTGTACTTATTTTAGAAGCCGTGGAAAAACCCGGAAATCTGGGAGCCATACTTCGCACAGCCGATGCAGCCGGTGTTGATGCGGTAATTTGCTGCGATCCACAAACGGATTTTTATAACCCAAACGTTATCCGTTCGAGTTTGGGATGCGTGTTCACCAGTCAAATTGCATCGGCCAGCAGTGAAGAAACCATTGCCTGGTTAAAGAAAAATTCCGTTAATATTTACTGTACCTATCTGAAAGCATCCAAACCCTATGACCAAACTGACCTTACAAAGCCATGTGCCATTGTGATGGGTACTGAGGCGACCGGGTTGTCTGATGTGTGGGTAAAAAATTCCACCGCCAATATTATTATACCCATGCAAGGTAAAATTGATTCGATGAATGTATCCACTTCGTGTGCGGTAGTGGTGTTTGAGGCCAGGCGTCAGCGGAATAATAAATAGCCGATACTTTACTGAAGAATACCGCTACTCTTCTTCAAATTTCCGAAACATCCATTTAGTGAGGATATAAATAATTCCTAACGATACCAAAGTTGTACAAAACATCATTAACGCCAACATTCCCATACTACCTCCTTATTTGTTTTAACCAACAAAGTGAAGGGCTGTCTTAAAAAGTAGCCAACTAATACCTTTTGATTTTAAGACAAACCCTTCAATTTGAATTTCAAAAATTATACCTGAACAACTCATAAACATATTAACTGACAAAAGTTAAGCTATACCTACAAAACATAGTACGAACCCTGCATTTTTGGCAACTCAATGTCGATCTTCTTCATGTCAATATCCTGATTGAATTCGCTGACCATGTGCCGCAGGTTTATCTCAATGTTGCGGGCGATGGTTGTTAACGGAGTGTCCGTAGGCTTGTTCTCAAACGGATCCTGCAAATGAATCGCCATTTTCTCGATAAGAAAAAATGCAGATGAAATGGTAATCACCAGCGGAACCTGAATAAACCCGAAGTACTCAGTAAGCCCAAACGGCAGCAGCAACACAAACAGGTACAACACAAAATGAATGTACAAACTGTAGGTTGTAGGGAATATGGTATTTTTTATCCGTTCACATTTTCCCATATCATCGCATAACCGTGTAATGGTGTTATCAATCTCTATCTGCTGATACCGGTTTAGCTTAGCCTCGTTCATAGCGGCACGTATTTCCCTGCCATGAAGCATCAGTATGGCATTGGGAACATGATTGTGCTTTGAAACAAACCGGAATTCCTCATCCGTAAGAAATCGTTTGGCTGGCACGTGCGCATCCTGACCGCGAAGGAAACTGCCTAAGGAATAACACCACGCCATCTGCCGGGCTGCAAATCGGTTGATGTAATTCCTGTCTTCCTCTCCACCGCCTCCTTCATAAAAGGTAAGCACTTGCCTGACAAGCGTACGCGAATCATTTACAATTCCGCCCCAGATTATGCGCGCCTCCCACCATCTGTCGTATGCCTGATTGGATCGGAACGCCAAAAGCAGCGATATGATGGTGCCCACTATGGCCGGTACGGCTATGGGCACCGTAATGCTGTTAATGTTCAGGTAATTGTGTATAAACCCGATTATAACCGCATACACCGATACAAATACAAACTCGAATTTTATCTTCCCCAGGATATACCGGATCGGAATGTCTTTTCTCAATAACATAGTTTTACTCTTTAATCCCGACCAGTCCTAATTATCAATAATGCTAAGCACAGGCACGCCCAGCTTTCCTGCCAACGAAAGTTGAGCCTTGCTGCTAGATCGCCATCCTGCTTTTTCAGGTTTGCGCGTTTCAACCAACAGTCCAACGTTACTCTTGTCAATTGTTTCGGTCAAAACCGGCTTTAACTCTTCTTCAGTATATCCGTTAAGTTTAGCCTGGCGTACTACCTGAATATCAAACTCCTGCCTGAGCATGCGCTGAATTTCTTCCATAGAAATACGGGTTGGCGCCTTTTCCAGGTAAATGGCCTGATCCAGTACAAGGGACTCAAGTGTTTCAGGCAGGTACAACAACGGACATGAACAATTAGCTAAAATTGAAACGGCTTGCTGGTGTACCGATTCCTTTTCCGCTCTGTAAGAAGGCAGAAGAACAGTAAGGTTGATGTTGTAGTGATTCATAATGTTTCGCAACAACGGACCGGATACACCAAATTGATGATGTACGTGGAAAGAAACATTTTTTAACGTTTCTATGTACTTCCTGCATTCATCCAATACGTGTCGTTTATCAAATGAAATCTCACCTGCTGAACGGGAGGAGAATAATAAATCTGTGATTCCATCGGGCATTTCAGACAACAAAAGCAAAACAATTTTTGTGTTGCCGTTGTGCATGTTCGCAATAATGGTTTTAACCGCTTTTAGCGTATCAGAATTAAGCGTTGTGGGAATAAGTACGTTTTTCATAAGACCGGGTGTTTAAGTGAAACATATCACAATAAACTGCGCCAGTCTTAGAGCGTACTTAACTATACATTAGAAAATCCTAAGAATTGAGATTAACATTTTTTAATGATGCCCGGTTGAACGAGATGGTAGCCAGCGTTCCTTTACCTTGTTCCGATTGAATGTTTAACACACCACCATGCATTCGGATGATTTTCTGGGCAATCGGTAAACCAAGTCCGTACCCGGTATACCGCCCTGCGTTTTTACCACGAAAGAAAGGCTCAAACAAATGCGGAACATCTTCTTGCGCAATACCAATACCCACATCAGTAATGGTAATACGAATAGCCTCGTTATTCACGCATAGAACCACAAAAACTTCCTTATTATCGGAATACTTCACGGCATTGCCGATAATATTCAGTAGCGCAAGACTAAGCAATGGGCGGTTACATGGCCAGGTCAGTAACAATTCGTCCTCCGGAGAATCATCCATGCGCAGGTTTACTTTATTATCCGGGAAGAGAATATTCAAATCGCTCAAAACTTCCAGTAAAATCTCATCAACCCGAACGATATCCAACACCTGCTTTTGTCCGTCATACCCGGTTTGGGTAAGCTTGAGCAAACTTTCAGTAAGGGTACCTAACTTCTGTGCATACTTGTTTATGTTTCGCAAGGCATCTTCATACTCAGGGATTTCACGTCTCTTCGAAAGCAAAATCTCCGTTTCGGCCATGATGGTTGCGATTGGGGTTTTCAACTCATGGGAAGCATTGTTGATAAAATTGCTTTGAATTTCAAACGAGGTTTCAAGCCGGTCGAGCATATCATTAAAGGTATGCTTGAGTTGCTCAAGCTCATCAAATGATGTTGAAATGGGTAATCGCTTGTGCAGATTTGAAGCGCTTATGCGGTTAACTTCCTTTGTAATAGCCGAAACCGGTTGAATAACCCGCCTGGCAAAAAAACGACCCACAACAACCGTGATGAGAATGGAACCAAGAGAACCGAATATGAGCACATTTCGCAAAAATGAAAGCCGCACTTTTCCCAGCTCATCGCGGGCGGAAACTACAATCACAAATTTTTTTCCTTCATGCGAAACCAACTGCCCGTAGTGAAATACATATTGATTCACAATCCATGTTTCACCCTGACTGAGTACGCGATCATAAAACAAAGCAGGTAACCGAGACGTTGTTTGAGTTTCCGTAGCCTTTCCATCGCCATTAACCGGAACGATAAAATATTGCTCTTCGGATAAGGGATCTAAATCTTCCCGTAACACACGCAACTCCTCACCTGCCAGCAAATCAGGCGCTACAATACTTGCCCTGTCCTTAAGCCGGCTTACAAAGTACTGTTGCTTGTTTTTCTTCACCAGAAAAAACACCACTGTGCACAGCAGGATTACGGTTGTTCCCGTAAGCACAGAAAAGGTAAGGGTTATCTTAGCTTTTGTTGTCATGCTCCGACTCTTGCTTGAGCACGTAACCCAGGCCTTTAATCGTATGTATTAATTTTTCCTCAAAAGGTTTGTCAATTTTCCTTCGTAAATAATTGATGTAAACATCAACCACGTTGGTGCTCATATCAAAGTGGATATCCCAAACACTTTGGAGAAGCTGATTGCGCGACAAAACAATTCCCTTGTGCCGGATAAGATGCTCCAGCAATTTAAATTCCATGGCCGTGAGTTTAATCGGTTGGCCGTTTCGTGTTACTGATTTGGAGATACGATCAACAACAAGATCGCCAAGTGTAACAGCATGCGTAGTTCGTTCTTTATAAGATGACCGCCTCACTAAAGCACGTATGCGTGCTTCCAGTTCGGAGAACCGGAAAGGTTTTACCAGGTAATCATCAGCGCCTGCATCTAATCCGGTAACAATATTTTCGCTGGTACCTAAAGCCGTGAGCAACAACACGGGCACAAAATTTCCGGAGGCACGTATTCGCCTGCATATCTCCAGGCCATTCACATCAGGCAGCATAATATCCAGCACCACAGCGTCAAACTCATGTTTGTCTAGCATCTGTAACGCTGTACTTCCGTCCATCGCCACACTTACACTCAGGTTGTGCTCCGAAAATCCCTTTCGGATCAATGACAGCAAGCTTGGCTCATCTTCAACTACCAATATTTTCATTGCATCAGTTTATAGGCAAACAACCGAATGAAAAAATAGTTATGGCATCGCAACCGCAACACCCGTTCTTTTGATGCTGGAAAATATAAAATTCCTACTCAGAAGCCAACTGAAAAAAATCCGTTAGTGCTTGTCGACAATGTAATTCAGTTCAGTTACCCCGGAAGTGAATTGCCGGGTTGTTAATAGATTCAGTTTTACATTGTGTCTGATGTCGGTAAACAATGGAATGCCTCGTCCGAGAATAATTGGATTAACGAAAAGCCAATAACCGTCAATTAAATCGAGTTGAATAAGTGAATGGGTAGCTGTTGGGCTACCGAATAGCAAAATGTCATTTCCTGCCTGCTGTTTTATTTCATTTATTCTGTCCGAAAGGTTATCGCTAATAATTTTCGTATTCGTCAGGCCGGCCTCTTTCATGGTGCTTGATAAAACAACCTTTTGAGCATTCTTATACCACTTTGAGTGCTCAATGTCGTGCTTGGTCGCTGCTGGTTTATCTCCGGCAGTAGGCCAGTAACTTTCCATCATCTGGTACGTTACCCGCCCATACATTGCCGTATCGCCTTCGCTTATCCGCCTACCGACATGATCAAAAATTTCTTCATCAACTTTAGCCCAGTTAAGTTCTCCGTTCGGTCCCGCTACAAAACCGTCAAGCGATATGTGCATAAATGAAATTACTCTTCTCATAAACTTCCCTTATTTAATGGCAATAACGAAATTACTTTTTTATCTACCGGAGTGCGTGCTTGTTCAGACCTTACCTATGCCGGCAAAAATTCCTTCTTTCTCAATATTCCTGCACTTACCAGGGTAAAAATCAATCCAACCGGAAAAATTTCAATAAGGGTAAACCCAAACCTGAAGACCGGATTTTTATAATGCACGGCCATCTCCTCCATTTCAATACGGGCGTCCGTTAACTCCTGCTCGCTCGCCCCATCTTTCGTCATCTTATCAAGCTGGCACTGCTGGTACCATTCCATAAAATCCTGGCCAACCGTGTTATAATAAACCTCCCACGTTAGGGCATACATAACAGACGCTACAAGCGCGATGAGAATACCCACCTTAAAGGCCTTGCCAAAACTAATAACACCTTGCAGGTGCTGATCGCGGAAACTTTTAATGGCAAAAAAGATCAACGACATGGCGATGATCATGGAGCCGAAGCCAACATAAACACCGTTGTCGATATTCAGGGTACCGTTTCTGAATAAAGGTTGTGTAACCACCAACATCACCGACACAATGGCGCCTGCAATGAGGCCGTAAGTAAGAACTATCTTTTTCATAGGATTTTTGTTTTTGCTCCAAAACAACCTCGTCAGGCCGTAAAATCATTCACCCGAAAGGATGATTTGAAGATAAGTTAGAAGAAATAGTACTAAATAAGGATAGGTTTCAGGGAATAAGCTGAAGTTCCTTGGCACGTTGAATAGCCTGCGTGCGCCTGTTGGACTGCAGTTTAATAAAGAGATTGGACGCATGCGTTTTTACCGTGTTTAATGACACAAACAACTTATCAGCTATTTCCTGGTTGGTGAGCCCTTTGGCCATTAGCTCCAGCACTTCGTACTCGCGCTTGCTGATGCCGGTTTCCGTTAAAATCTTCTCATTCACTTTAAACTCACCGGCCTGAGGGGTTACAAACACCTTCTTCTTCCGGGTAATTTTCTGCCCCATCCAAATGCCGAGTATGGTAAACAGTACGCCAATAATGCCGATGTAAATTTCTGCGGAAAGTTGACGGAAGAGAAAACGGTATTCCAGTGTCTTGAGTAGAAATACTGCAAGGGCTAAGACAAGGCTGTAGATCAAAATCGTACGCTTCATTAGAAGGGTATAAAAAATATGAGTTAAATTTAAAGGATGGCAGCAAATAAAAATACACATAATCAAATCTTATCATATTCAATTGCATTCATTAGTATATGCTTAAGTTACTACTGGTTTCAAGTGTCTAAAAAGGAAGTGGACCCCACTTTCATACAAGAAAAGAACACACAACAATTACTTTCACGTGAACTGGTTTCAAAGGCCCTTGAAAGATTGGCTAGCTGGGCGGTATATTCTATCTATTCAAAGTGAAACTAACGAGGACGAGTACACTTCTTTAACTTTCACTTACCCGAATATCGTGTTAATAAGCACAATAATTTTTGCTATTATATTTGCTATTTCCTTATATCTATCTTCCACAATTCTCGCTAAGTGGTATGATCCTCGACACAAAACTAAATTTGAAGGTACAGTTGTCGTTCCGAAATCTTTAGAGCAATCTCAGTGACGATTTTAATACAAAACGAAAGGCCACCCTTTCGGATAGCCTTTCATTCAAATCTCCTATTGGCAATTTTATTAGCAGCCAATCAGTATTGCAGAAAATATTACTGACTTACAGTCACCTTCTCAAGTTCGTCAAAAATGGCAATCAGGTAATCAAAGCCTTTGTTTACCTCATCGGCCCACTCATCTTTCTGCACACGTCTAACAGCTTGCAGCGCTTCTTGCATGTTTTCAAAATCATACATCCGACCGGTAGAGGGAACGGCTTTCTTCATCATTTGTCCTCCGAACATAATGGCGAGGTAATTCAGGTATACGTGGGGCAATACTTGCTCAGCATTTAACTTACTCAGGTATTGGCTGTAGGCCTTCGTGCTCTCCAACACATCTTCCTGTGGAAAACCTGCTGTGTTCAGTTCCTGAATGTCAGCTTGAACCGAAGCTAACCGATCCAATCCTTTATGTGGGGTACCGATATCTTCAATCACTTTAAAAATTTCAGCTTGCTGAACGAGGTAGAGGAAGTATTCCTCCTTGCCTAACTGGCCCCTAAACATGCGTATGTTGAATGGCATCCGTTCTGCCTGCTTGTGTTTTTCTGCTGTGGCTTCTTTCAATGGAATCATTACGTGTTGGATTAAGATTTAGAATGATTGCAAATATTTAGAATCATTCTAAATAATAAAAGAGAACGCGCTTTTTAATAATTAATCAACTTATAATCAAGTAGTTAAATTTAACCAGCCCAGCCTTCCCGATCCAGGCTTCGGTATTGAATAGCCTCAGCCAAATGCTCCACACGGATTTCTTCAGATCCGGCCAAATCGGCAATGGTACGCGATACTTTTAAAATACGATCATACGCACGGGCGGATAATCCGAGTTTCTCCATAGCCGTTTTCAGCAATCCTTTTCCTGCTTCATTAATCTGGCAGATTTCCTTCACCATGTTGGAGGGCATCATGGCATTGCAGTAAATATCTTTCTGTTCCTTAAACCGCTCCGATTGAATTTCGCGTGCCTTCTCCACACGCGCACGAATTTGTGCGCTGGTCTCCACACTGCGTTTGGCCGTCATCTCATCAAAACTCACCGGAACAACTTCTACATGCAGATCAATACGATCCAACAGCGGGCCGCTTACCCGGCTCAGGTAACGTTGTACTACACCCGGTGCGCACACACATTCTTTTTCAGGATGATTGTAATACCCACACGGACACGGGTTCATACTGGCGACCAGCATAAAGTTGGCGGGGTAATCGATGGAGACTTTTGCGCGTGAAATAGTTACGCGTCTTTCTTCCATGGGCTGGCGCATCACTTCCAGCACCGTGCGCTTAAATTCCGGCAGTTCATCCAAAAACAATACGCCATTATTGGCCAGCGATATTTCACCGGGTTGCGGATTGCCTCCGCCACCCACGAGTGCTACATCTGATATGGTGTGGTGAGGCGCACGAAAGGGTCGTGTGGCCACCAGGGAAGTATCACGATTCAGTTTTCCGGCAACGGAGTGAATCTTGGTTGTTTCTAAAGCTTCATTTAGAGATAAGGGAGGAAGGATAGTTGGCAGCCTTTTGGCCAACATGGTTTTACCCGCACCGGGCGGACCGATCATAATTACGTTATGTCCACCGGCCGCAGCAATTTCCATAGCGCGCTTGATGTTTTCCTGGCCTTGCACATCACTGAAGTCGGCATCGTAGTGAAACATCTGTTGCGTAAACACTTCTTTGGCGTTAACCTGAACAGGAACCAGTTCAAGGTTACCTTCCAAAAAATCAATAGCTTCTTTTAAGGTGCTTACGCCATAAACATTCAAGCCATCCACAATTGCCGCCTCGCGCTCATTGTCTTTCGGAAGAATAAATCCATGAATGCCTTCCTTCCGTGCCTGTATAGCAATAGGCAACACGCCTTTAATGGGACGTAACGTACCATCAAGTGAAAGCTCACCCATGATCACAAATTCTTCCAATCGATTCGTTTCTATCTGACCCGAAGCTTTTAACACACAGAGAGCAATGGGAAGATCATACGCGGAACCTTCTTTGCGTATATCGGCAGGCGCAAGATTGACCACCGTCTTCTCGCGAGGCATGAAATACCGGAATTGCTTTACAGCGGATTCAATGCGATGCTCGCTTTCTTTGATCGCGCTGTCGGGCAAACCGCTCATCCAGAACCGTGTGCCCTGTCCCACGTTCACTTCTACGGTTATCTTTCGGGCATCTACACCAAATACCGCGCAGCCGTAGGTTTTTGCGAGCATGCTTTACACGTGTTTTTCGATGAGCACAATTAATACGTGCACAATTTTATAGTGCACTTCATGTATGCGGTCGGCAAAACCAAAATGGGGAACACGGATTTCAACATCGGCCAACGGCCCAAGTTTCCCTCCATTCTTTCCGGTTAAGGCAATCACTTTCATGCCTTTTCGCTTGGCTGATTCAGCAGCACGGATAACGTTTGCCGAATTACCACTGGTGCTTACAGCCAGTAGCATATCATTTGGCTGACCGATGGCATCAACATAGCGGGAAAAAATGTACTCGAACCCGTACTCATTACCTACACACGACATGTGACCAGGATCAGAAATGGAAACAGCCGGAATCGGATTGCGATTTTCGCGATAACGACCGGTAAGTTCCTCAGCAAAATGCATGGCCACACAATGTGAGCCTCCGTTACCGCACGCAATAATTTTTCCACCGGCATTCACCGCATCAATCATAACCCGTGCAGCGTCATCGATTTTTTGCGTGTTGCTGGTTTCATTTAAAAAGTTTTCCAGTATGGTTACAGACTGCTGTAACTCAGTAGTAATAATGTGACGATTGTCCATGTTTATTTCGAGGGGTTTTCAGGCGCAGGAGTTTTCTTTGCGCCCTCCTGCAAATCATACAACTTCGCTTTCAAGGTATTCAGTTCCTGATTCAACTGATCTTTTTCTCTTTGATTTCTACGGTTATCCCTATAGTGAAGAATCACATTGGCTGCCATAAGCAACAACAACAACAAAGATCCGTACTTCAACATCCAGATTTTGCCCTGTAACTGAAACAGGAACTGGATGTTTTCTTTCTGACCATCCATATAGAGGCTGAAGAAAAAAATAAACAGGTGAAGCGCCCCGAAAACGGAGTAAAAGATGAGACGGTTCTTTTTCATTGGCTTCTGGATTTAAGGAAACAAACTTAATGGTTTTCAGCTTAACCAAAAAAGGCAAAAGCATCCTAAAACATGCGTAAAAAGCACGGCATCAGGCCTTCTGTATTTCACTGAGTTTCTTGTAAAGCCCATTTTGTTGCACCAGTACGGCATGTGTACCCCGTTCAACAATGTGTCCATCTTGCAACACCACAATTTCATCGGCATGCTGAATGGTGCTGAGGCGGTGGGCAATCACAATGGAAGTTCGGTTCTTCATCAGGTTGGTGAGAGCATCCTGCACCAGCCGCTCGGATTCTGAATCCAATGCGGATGTTGCTTCATCTAAAATAAGGATCGGTGGATTTTTCAGTACAGCCCGCGCAATCGCAAGACGTTGCCGTTGCCCGCCTGATAGTTTTGAGCCACGATCGCCAATATAGGTTTGGTAGCCATGTTCGGTTTGCATGATGAAATCGTGCGCATTGGCCACGCGGGCGGCATGGATCACGTCCTCCTCCTTCACGTTTTCCATCCCAAAAGCGATGTTGTTGAAAATGGTGTCGTTGAACAAAATGGATTCTTGCGTTACCACGCCCATCACCCTGCGCAACGATTCAATGTCATATTCAGGCAAACCAATTCCATCCAGCAATACTTCACCTTGTGTTGGATCATAGAATCTGGGTATAAGATCGGCCAGCGTAGATTTCCCACCGCCTGAAGGCCCCACCAACGCAACTGTTTTGCCACGCTCAATTTTCAGGTTGATGTTCTTCAACACCATATCGGCACCATAAGTAAAACCTACTTGCCTAAATTCAATGCTATCATTAAACGATTGAAGTACAATGGCGTTTTCTTTGTTCTTGATAGCAGGCTCCGTATCGATTATTCTGAATATCCGATCGGCTGCCACTGTTCCTTTTTGCAGGGAAGTAATTCCGTTCGAAAAGTTTTTGGCCGGTTGAATCATGGAGGCATAAAAAACAAGAAACCCCATAAACTGTTGCGGCTCCAGTTCACCTGAGCCACCCAGTACCAGGTTGCCGCCATAATAAAGAATGACAGCTACAATGATTACTCCCAACACTTCCGACAAAGGAGAAGACAGTTCATTCTTTCTGGCAATGGATAAGTTTACCTTGCGGTGATAACTGGTTTCGTCATCAATTTTTTTCAAGATGAAATTTCGGGCGTTGAAGGCTTTTATCACCCGCATGCCACCAAACGTTTCATCGAGTATGTTCACAATTCTACCCATCGACTCCTGACTTTGCTTGGCTTTACGTTTTAATCGTTTAATGATTTCTGCAACCAATCCGCCAGTAACAGGCAGCAGAATGAGGGTAAACAAGGTGAGCTTATAAGAAATGGTGAATAAAACAGTAAGGTACACAATCAAGGTTATCGGTTCCTTCAGCACAGATTTTAAGCTGTTCGCAACCGAACTCTCCACTTCCGACATATCATTCGTAAACCGTGACATCAAATCACCTTTACGCTGATTGTTGAAGTAACCAATGTCCAGACTGGACACTTTGCTGAAGATATCCATGCGCATATTCTTCACCACGTCAACCTTAATCCGGGAGGCCGTGAGTCGTTCGAGGTAGCGAAGCGTGTTTCCCATGATGATCAGCACAACAATACCAATACAAATGATCAGCAACGTATTATGCGGGCCATACTGTTGAACAAACCCGATGAAATAATGATTGAATGTCTGTTCTGCAACAGCTTTAGATAATTCAAACTTTTCGGGCAAGTCAGGAACTGTGGAGCTTACAACCGGATCAAATAAAACTTTTAACATCGGCATGGTAAGCGCCAGGTATCCGGCACTGAATACTACGCCCAAAATGGCGTAGAGAAAAAACTTGAGTATCCGGGCTGCATACCCGGGTGCATATTGTAAAATCCTGAAGTAAATTTTCATTGATCTAAAATTCGTACAACCGCTGCGCGATATTCCACCGCAAAGCTAATGAAGTTATAACGGAATTGTTATTAAAGGCATCAACCGCGCTCTCGCTGTTGCGGATAATGGCCGTTGCATCGATAAATACATTATGCCTGAGTTGCCAGGTAGCCGTGAAGTTGGCCATCATAATGGTGTTGTTTACCCCTTGCCCGATGGTGTTGCCAAAGTTGGCATCGGTCAGATAGGTGTTTCGGTATGAATTTCTTTTATTGATGTCTCCTCCAAAATTAAACCCAACCGTATCACGACCCACTTGTGCATAAATCAGTTTTCCTGTGAGACTCAACCGAGGTATGGGTTGATAGCGTGCAACACCCACCACCTCTTTAAAATTAGCACCTAATGGATGCGCAATGGATTGCCGGTAATGGGTATAGCTTCCATACTTTGTATTGTGTGAATAGGTGTACGGTCGCACAACATTGGTTTCAACCTGTAGATCAAGATTATCAAGTCCGAAAGCATCCACATACTTTGCGCCTAGCTGCAGACCGTACTTATTGGCCCACCATCCATTGCCCGCACGAATGTTGTCGAGTAAGAACTCATCCAACACAAACTGCCCATATAGTTGAACATTTTTAAATGCATTCCATTTAAAATCGGCACCCAGAATTACATTATCACTGCTGCCATTCTGTTGTTCAATGGCTCGAAAGAAAATAATCGGATTCAAATAGTCAATCCGGAAGCGACCAGCACCCTCCTCATCATCGGGGCTAAACACTACCGATTCAAAAATGCCCAGGTTAAATTTCTTGCCAATGTTGATGCTCAAGTGATGCAACGCCACAAATTTTTGTGGGTATCCGCCTTTCAAACCCTGGCTTCCTCCGGAAGTTCCACGCACATCAGCCGTGAACTGATTAAGCAAGTACATGTAATTGAGTTTCCACACTTTCACATTCCCCTTCAGAAACCAGGCGGGTGGTGCATGATCTGAAAAAATGAGTGATCGAAACCCATTGCCGATAAAGAAACGATCGTGACCAAATTGGATATTTATATGCCTGGTTGCCTCAAAAGAAACATAACCTCTCGCATGAAAAAAATCATACCCCTGATTGTCCTTGAATGTTTTCCAAAATCCTTCATGCGGAATAACCGGATAAAAACCTCGCGTAGTATCCTGGGTGATTGTCTGTGTAAGGTATTGCGGCATCCGCACCTGGTTTTCAGAAATAAACGTGTAGAAGCCCACCCGCTTGTCGACCATGCCGCGCACTTCAATACCGCGGGTATTCACAAACAACAGGTCGTCTTGCTGCGAATCTCTTCCTGCACCTACATATAAAACCGGATTAATATGAAGATCAAAATCCGGAACGTCAACGAACAGCAAATCCGATTTCTTCTTGTAGAAATGCTTCAGAATTGGCTTTCGGCTGTCGTTGGTTTCGGGTCGCGACCATTCCCAGCTATCGTTACGGAGGTACTCCAGGTTGAACAGATCTGATTTAGAAGTGAAGACATCCAGCGCATTGGCGGAGTCGGCAAAAAGAATAAGGTCAGAACGCTTGTAGGGCTTTACCGTGGTAAAAACCTGTGGTAATATCCGGCCCGTTTTAACCTCATAGCGGTCGACTGTGTGGTAATACGCCTCATTTAAAGGCACAAACGTACTTTGAGCCACCAAGGCAAAAGGCCAAAAACCGATCAAAAACAGAATTTTTCTCATTGCCGATCAGGAAACGGGCAAAATACGCACGTTAAACCCTATAGCCAAAATTCACGAGCGCCCGCTTGAAAATAGATTACCACTTGCTATCTTTGCAGTCCCTTAACGAAAAAAGAGGCAAAACAGGCTAAAAACGATGAAAAAGGACATTCACCCGGATTATCAGGACGTAGTATTTCACGATACTTCCAGCGATCATAAATTTATGACCCGCTCTACCATCAAATCGAAAGAAACGATTAAGTGGGAAGACGGCAAAGAGTACCCTTTGGTAAAAGTGGAAGTTAGCTCTGCATCGCACCCGTTCTTCACCGGCAAGAAATTGTTTGTGGATACTGCAGGTCGTGTGGAGAAATTCCAAAAGAAATACGGAAAGAAATCTTAATTACTTCTTCTTATATGCATGAAAGCCCCGCATTCACCGGGGCTTTTCTTTTTTATAAGCGTTTCGGATCTTTCAGCGGTCTTTTTTGCGCTGATACCCGACAAGAAAAGCTTTATCGCATATCTTTACTCCCATGAACATCGTATTGTTTGACGAGCCGTCAATTCGTACACAATTATTACCCTTTACCTTCACACGCCCTGCTGCAAGCATTCGCATTGGCATCGTTACCATAGCCGAAAAGTGGCAACACTACCTGGGTGAAGTTTCCTTTCTTACAGAAGCCTATCTCGCTGAAAAATTTCGGGTAATGTCAGCATCGGATAACCTGTTGATAAACGGTGCCCTTTGCCCGGATGAACAGGTGGTGAAAGTCATTCAGCAATTACCCATTAACACTTCACTTGTTAAACAGGGGAAAATTTTGGCCGTTCGCTCAATTTCGTTGGATTGGAATAATTCATCCGCCACACAAGAATATGCGGGCGAAGTGGTGATGATCGACCAAGTATGGAAAATCTTTCAGCACAACGCACAACAAATACGATTGGACTATCAGCGCATGACGGCCGGAAGAAAATCAGCTCCGATATCCGACAAACACACCCGCACCTATAACGAAAATCAGATTTTTCTGGAAGAAGGTGTAACGCTTCGTGCGGCTGTACTTAATGCCGAAGATGGCCCGATTTACCTGGGAAAAAATTCTGTTGTACAGGAGGGCGCGTTGATCAAAGGTCCTTTTGCGTTGTGTGAAGGCTCACACGTAAACATGGGTGGCAAGATGCGCGGTGGCACCACCATCGGACCGTTCTCAAAAGTGGGTGGTGAAATTGGCAACTCCGTAATCTTTGGGTACAGCAACAAAGCGCACGATGGCTTTCTCGGCAACAGCGTGCTGGGTGAGTGGTGCAACCTCGGTGCCGATACCAACACCTCGAACCTGAAGAACAATTACGAAAATGTAAAAATCTGGAATTACGCCAAAGGTGGTTTTCATGATACCGGATTGCAGTTCTGCGGTTTGATGATGGGCGACCACAGTAAATGCGGCATCAACACCATGTTCAACACCGGAACTGTAGTGGGTGTTTCAGCCAACATTTTTGGCGATGGATTTCCCCGCACCTTCATCCCCTCCTTCGCGTGGGGTGGTGCCAGTGGTTTTACCACCTTTCAACTGAACAAAGCATTTGAAACCGCCAGCAAAGTGATGAGCAGGCGCAATAAGCAGTTGGATGATGTTGAAAAAAACATTTTGAAACACGTGTTTGAGCAATCGGCACAAAACCGGATTTGGGAGAAAAAGTGATATGAAGTTTCAAGGTATTCCCGGACTTAGTACAGTAAAATCACTATTAATTGAATCTGTAAAAAACGGCCACGCGGCCCACGCACAACTTTTTGCCGGAGCTGCAGGCGCTTTGAATTTGCCCCTGGCGCTTGCCTATGCCACCTATTTACATTGCGAACAAAAAGGTGAAGATGCTTGTGGTGAATGTGCTGCCTGTCGTAAGAGTTTGAAATTTATTCACCCGGATACGCATTTCGTTTTTCCGCTCAGCAACGTGAAGGCCGATAAAGATGAAGAACGCTTCAAATCGGATATTCTCAAACAGTGGCGTGAGTTTTTATTAACCCAACCCTATGCTAACCTGGATGCCTGGACGGAATTTTACGGAGGGGAAAACAAACAAGCCTCGATCTCACGCGAAGAAAGTCGGGAGATAATAAAAACCCTTTCGCTGAAACCATTTGAGAGCAACGTGAAAGTGATGATCATCTGGCAGCCGGAGAAAATGCATCCTTCCGCAGCAAATGGTATTCTAAAAATATTGGAAGAGCCGGCACCTCATACCTACTTTCTTTTGGTGAGCAATGCTGCCGATCAACTGTTGCCCACCATCATTTCCCGCACGCAAATTATTTCTGTCCCCCTGCTTTCAGACGAAGAAATCGAATCACAGCTGACGGCTCAGAATGTTGAAGTAAAAAAAACATCCGCTATCGCTCGTCAGGCTGAAGGTAATTTAAACCTGGCGTTGGCTCTTTGCGAAGATGATGAAGAAGATGACCAGGCCCAACGTTTTGCCGAATGGATGCGCGCCTGTTTTAAAAAGAATTTTGCTCAATTGGTTTCTTTTGCTGATGATTTTCATGGGCTGGATAAGCTTCATCAACGCAACATGTTGCAATACAGCCTGAATATGATGCGCGAAGTGTTGCTGCAATTGGGAGGCGCAACCACCATTCAACGCTCACGCGGAGAAGAACTGAAATTTGTGCAGGATTTTTCCAAAGTGATGAACCTGACCCGGGTTGATTATGCCGCCCGCCTGATCAGTGAAGCCAGTTACCACCTGGAGCGAAATGGGAGTCCGAAAATGATTTTTATGGATTTATCGCTTAAAATTTCAAAAGCGTTTAATTCCTAGCCACTTTTTACATCACTCAAATTCTTATTTTTACGCCCTTATTAAACCATCGCGTTGTATGAATCGATTGTTAACCTCCTTCATTGTATTTTCATTTTTCTTAACCAGTTGCGCACAGAAAAAAGGCCGCGATTATGTGGTGACCATTAAAACCAGCTATGGCGATATGGTGGCTATTCTGTATGATGAAACCCCTAAACACAAACAAAACTTTGTAAAACTCACACAAGAAAAATTCTATGACAGTCTGCTGTTTCACCGGGTGATTGAAGAGTTCATGATTCAGGGAGGTGACCCAAATTCTAAAAATGCACAGCCGGGTCAGGCGTTAGGTTCTGGCGGACCGGGCTATACGATAGATGCCGAGTTTGTTCCACAATATTTTCATGAAAAAGGTGCCTTCTCGGCTGCACGATTAGGCGATACAGCCAACCCGAAAAAAGCCAGCAGCGGAAGTCAGTTTTATATTGTTCAGGGAAAGAAATATTCGGATGAAGAATTAACACAACTTGAGCAAAGTATACAGTATAGCCGCAAGAACACGTACCTGCGCGAAGTGCTGTTTATGCCGGAATGTGAAGCCATACGCGAAGAAGTAGTGGCCAAACAGCGCGCAGGCGATGGCGCCTGGTTGGGCTCATTTTTTGAGCAAGCCGATACACTTATTACCAAATATAAACCTGAGTACAAGGCGTTTTCATTTACGGCAGAGCAACGCGCCCGTTACAAAGAAGTTGGTGGCGCTCCGCATCTGGATGGCGACTACACGGTATTCGGTAAAGTAATTCAAGGGCTTGAGGTGATCGATAAAATTGCGGCTGTACAAAAAGGACCAGGCGACCGACCGGTTGTGGATGTACCCATGGTGGTTACCGTAGAAGAGATGAGCAAGAATAAAATTGAAAAGACCTACGGATACAAATATCCGGAAAGCAAGTAGAATGAAGATACTGATAACAGGTGCCAATGGGTTGCTCGGCCAAAAGCTGATTACCCTGTTGCAACAACAACCTGATGTACAACTTGTAGCAACTGCTCACCGGCCATTGGTGTTTCCGTTAACCAAAGGTGAATTTCATGTACTGGACATTTCCAATCGCGAACAGGTAAATGAAGTCGTTGCCAATACAAAACCGGATGTAATCATCAACACCGCAGCCATGACCAATGTCGATCGCTGCGAAATGGAACAGGAAGCTTGCTGGCAGGCCAATGTAACTTCAGTACAACATCTCGTTAAGGCTTGCAATCAATACAACGTTCACCTGATTCATGTTTCCACTGATTTTATTTTCGATGGAAAGGAAGGTCCGTTGGATGAAACAGCTGTTCCTTCACCGGTAAATTTTTATGGTGAAAGTAAATTAGCTGCTGAAAAAATTATTCAGGAGCACTCACTGTCCTGGTGCATCCTTCGCACCGTGTTGGTTTATGGTGTATCCACAGATATGAGCCGCTCCAATATTGTGTTGTGGGTGAAGAAAAGTCTCGAAGAAGGAAAAACCATTAACGTAGTAAACGACCAATGGCGCACACCTACATTGGCCGAAGACCTGGCAATGGGTTGCTGGTTAGCCGCAAAGAAAAAAGCCACCGGCATTTACCACATCTCCGGAAAGGATTTTCTGAGTCCTCATGACATTGCAATAAAAACTGCTCGCTTTTTCAAGTTGAATGAATCCCTGATCAACCCAACCGACTCCACGCAATTCAAACAACCCGCGCGCAGGCCATTGAAGACAGGATTTATTTTGGATAAAGCAGCAAAGGATTTAGGTTATTCTCCAAAAAGTTTTGAAGAAGGGCTTGCCGTGTTAGCAGCACAGCTTAACGCTTAGTAATAAATGTTCAAGTAGTTTCGTGTGCGCAGCACACTACCAGTGTTAATTCTTCACACAACAAATGCCTGTACACTTCCGACTGTGCATTTCAGAAACTGGCACACGCATCATCACCAAGGCACTGAAAATGCGAACAACTGAACTGATGTTTAGGCACTTATACAGCATTCAATTAAAGATATAAAACAACCTTAATCTTTGCGTAATCAATTAAATTTTACAATTTGTCGCGCTTTAAATCCTAACTATTTATGTCGTTACAATCTTCTGATAATCGCGGTCAATGGGGGTCTAAATTTGGATTCATCATGGCTGCAGCGGGCTCTGCGGTTGGCTTGGGTAACATCTGGCGTTTCCCGTACATCACCGGTCAAAACGGTGGTGGTGCCTTTGTTTTCGTATATGTATTGTGTGTGTTGTTAATCGGACTGCCGCTTATTTATAATGAAGTTGCCTTTGGTCGGTTAACCGGAAAAAACACCATAGGTGCATTTAAAAACACAGGAGCAAACAAATTCTGGATGGCAAGTGGTGCCGTGCTGGCGTTGCTGGTAAGCTTTTTTGTGTTGAGCTACTACAGTGTTATTGCCGGTTGGACCATTGGATACATCATCAGTGAATTCACCGACTTTATTAAGGACTTCTCAACCTTCCAGGCGAATCCCTCTTATGTAATTCCCTTCTTCGCGGTATTCATGTTGGTAACCATCCTGATCGTATTGGGTGGTGTATCGGGTGGAATCGAAAAGGCATCAAAAATTTTGATGCCTGTTTTGTTTTTACTGGTTTTCCTGGTGATGTTGCGCAGCTTAACCCTGCCTGGCGCCATGGAAGGTGTGCGTTACTACCTCACCCCAGACTTCAGTAAAATCAATGGACAGGTAATATTGGCCGCACTCGGCCAGGCGTTCTTTTCGCTTTCAGTTGGATGGGGAATTCTCATCACCTATGGCTCATACTTACCGAAAAGCAACAATATCGTAACCAGTGGTGTATGGATTGGCTTAATGGATACCGGTGTTGCGTTGCTTGCAGGTTTGATGATATTCCCGGCTGTATTTGCATTTGGTAAAGATCCGGCCCAAGGCACAGCGCTTGTGTTTCAGGTGTTACCTGAAGTATTCAACTCCATTCCTACCGGTGGAAATATTGTTGGTGCCTCATTCTTCCTGCTCTTATGTGTGGCTGCGTTAACTTCATCCATTTCCATGATTGAAGTACCTGCTTCTTACCTGATTGATGAAAAGAAATGGAGCAGGAAAAAAGCTGCATGGACCGTTGGTATCCTGGCGTTCCTGGTGGGTATACCTTCTGCGCTTTCCGGTGGTGCATCTAAGCTCTTCACGGAAATGTCGATCGATTTGTTCGGTTCAACCAAAACCGGTTTCCTGGATATTATGGATTCCATTTGGGGCGGGCTGTTTATTGTGGTTGTGGCCTTAATGACCTGTATCTACACAGGCTGGGTAATGGATGTTAAGAAACTGTCAGCTGAGATTGGACTGGGCGCACCGGTATTTGAAAAGAAAATTATCGGAGGCTTAACCGCTTCACAACTTTGGATATTCTTTATCCGTTATGTTTGCCCGCTCGTTATTCTGGTTGTATTGCTGAATATGATTGGTGTTTTCGGAGTGTTCGTAGGAACCTAATTCCTTTCACTACTTCTCAAACAATTCCCCAATGGGTTGCCCCGTGCAACCGTTGGGGAATTTTATTTTCAGCAACATCGATAACGTTGGTGCAATATCGGTTATGGTGTGATATTGAACCGATGATCCGTGCTTGATTCCCTTGCCAAAGAAAATAATAGGCGCATGCGTATCATACGTATAGGGTGATCCGTGCGTAGTACCCTGAATGCGACTGCTCTCAAACCAACCGGGCTCCAGCACAACAATCAAATCACCACTACGTTTCGGGTGGTATCCGCGAATAGCCATTCCTTTAATTCCCCCCTCGTTAAAATCACCCATGCGCAACTGGTGCCGGGTAAACACGTTCGCAATTCCCTTTTGTTGCATTAAGAAATTGGAGATAATCTCCGTTGCCAGCATCAACTCAACGCCACCCGCACGCGGATCGGTATTAAATGCCTCATGGTTCAAAAAAATCTGATCACCAGAAACAGAACGAATAACTTCACGACCCGGAAAGTATTGATTAAGCAACTCCTTAAGCTCTGCACCCAATTGGCTTGAGCGTATGTATCCGGCAGGCGCCTTGCTATCCACGAGAAACTGCGGAACTTCTGCCACACCATGATCGGTAGTTAAAAAAACCAGGTAATTTCCGGCACCCACTGTCTGGTCAAGTTTTTTCAACAGGTCTTCAATATTTTTATCTAAACGCATGTACACATCCTGCACCTCCACAGATTGTGGACTGACCCGATGCCCAATAATATCAGGTGCTGAATATGAAATAGCCAAAAAATCAGTGTCCTTACCGCTGCCCATTTTCTCTCCATCAATAACCGCTTTGAAAAATTCGGTGAGGTAATCGTTGGCGAAAGGTGTTTGCGAAAGAAGATTGAAATTTCCGTTAGTCTTTCTAAGCTCTTTCAGGTCGTAAGGAAAGGTGGATTTGTTTTCACCCAACTTACCTTCGTACGGACTTACATCCGGCCCGCTTTCTGTGTACTGATCAATCGGGAGCAATGTATTCCAGGTTCCCGATAAATATTTATCTGGCAGGTTCAGGCCATTAAATTTTTCGGCCCATGCTGGTAATTTGCTCATGTAGTATGTGCTGGTAACAAATCGACCGGTATTGCCATCGTACCAATAAGCACCGTCAGCTAAATGACCGGCCGGCAAAACGGAGCCGCGATCTTTAAAAGAAATTCCAATAACTTTTGAACGCTTCTGCGTGGCAATTTTTAATTCATCGGTAATGGTTGTGGTGAGCATACGGTGTGGCGACATCTTTCCAACAGAAGTTGTTTCGCTCCCAACCGTTTGTTGCGCATCGTCACCTGCGCAATACGCTCCTTTACCCGTAACTTTATCAAACCATGAATTTTCAATAATACCATGAATCGCTGGCGTAGTTCCCGTATATACTGAAGCATGACCCGGCCCGGTAACCGTGGGCGCATAATTGAAATGGGCATTGTGCAGGGTGAATCCCTGATTGACCAATCGTTTAAATCCATGATCACCCAATTTATCCCAATACCGGTAGAGGTATTCCTGACGCATCTGATCCACCATAATGCCTACCACAATGCGTGGCCTTTCAGCGGGCTGAGAAAAAACAGGAGTAATTAGTGCAACCAGGAAAAACAAAACTAAAGCTCTCATAATATTTGTTGTAAAAATGCAATATACTACTTCCGGAAAGGATGTACTGTAAATACAGGATGAACGCTCAATTAATTTTGTGAGCAGTAAATTCGCTCGTAATCATCGTTTTCAAAAACCTGCCTGCGCAACAACTGGCCGTTCTCATCATAGTAAATCACCACATAAATGGAAGCTTCCTCCACATGCTTTTCAGTGAAGTAAAGTGGCTTTGCTGATGATCCCAGGTTAATAATATCGCTGAAAGTCGGTTGCAGAATAAATCCTTTCCGGCTACTCAACACACCATAACTGTTTTCCTGCTGAACGATGGCGAGTTTATCGCCAATGGTTTCACGTAACCAGGTGAACTTTCTTATTTTATCCGCAACAATTTTCTTTTCAATAAAATTATACACCATCCATTGGTAATTTTTCCTCACCAATGCGCTTGAATCACTCCAGTAGCGAATCTCCTCATATTCAAAAGGAGTTACGGATTTATTATTCCAATCAATCAACCCGGAATATCCGCCCTTAAATGCAATCAGGTATTGATCATTAAATCGAATAATATTCTTTTCGTACTGAGGTTTAATCTCCTTACGGTTCACCACATCAAGAATTCCAAATTTCTTATCCTTCAGTATGGGTACCGTTCCCTGATCAATATTACCCATAGCATCGTAGTCTGGCGCAACCACCTGTTTGCCCTGAAGATTTATCAACCCACGTTTGTCTTTTCGGATTACTGTAAAAAAGTTTTCGCCTGCAAAATCAATACGATCATACTGAACCATGAACAGACGTTCACCTGTTGAACTGAACAATTGCTTTTTATCTCCTTCCTCCACCAACATAAAATAAACGGAATCTTTGCCCGGTAAAAATTGCACACGCACATTGCCGGTTAAAGCAACGGAATGCACATCGGTTACATACGCATGTGTTGTGTCGCCTTTTACAGCCATACAAAACGGGCCAATAAAATAAATGCTATCGAATGCAGATTTACTGAACGTGTTTACATACCGGTTGGCCATGCGCCATTGATTGCCCTGTTTAACGGCTACCCATGGTTTTTGAACTTTAACCTGGTTGAACAATACAGACTCCCCTCCGGTTTTCGTCCACAGTTTATATCCATCCGCTGTTTTTGAAACTGCACCAAAAAACTCCGGCTGTATTTCACGGGCTGCCAGCGCAATTCGTTCACGCAGGTTCATGTCCAGCAAGCCTTGTCGATCACCAACCCGAACCCAGATCATATCGGTACCCCAGCGTTTTGCTTCATCATATTTGCTTCCAAATGTAACAGGTAACTGATCGGCTGCTGGCGCAAGCTGCTCCTTGCGTTTCAGCATAACTTTACCCGTCTGCTTCAGCACCAATACATCATCAATAGCGTCTGCATCATCAAATGAACCAATTGGAAGTTCACGACCGGTAAATGTTTTCAGACTCCATTGCTTATTCTTTCGTATCGCCAGGTAAGCATCACTCAGTACACGGGCATCATCAACACACAGCTCAATTACAAAACCCGATTTATGCACAACCGTACCGCAATCATTTCCATAAATGAACAGAAATCCATAGCCTAGGTCCTCCAGTTCTTCCACCACACCTTGAAAAACAACTGCTCCATTTCGTGCAATTACCGATTGATCAAGCACCAGCAATTCCTCGAGAATATTTCCACACCGGTATTCACGCCCGATTTCGGTAGTAATAGGTTTTATGATTTCTTTTCCATGCGCATCCATAAAACCAAACTTGCCCTCGCGATAAACCGGTACGAGATACTCCTGTTCGAGTTTGATGAGCGTTTTGAGTGAATCGCCTAACAGGCTGGGCGGAATAGCCAGGCTACTTTCCAATGCAATGTGGTAGAAAATATCTCGTGCCTTGTTATACAGTTTACTGCCCGGGTGGTCTTTCATAAACGCGATGAAGGCATCTGCTTCGCCCGAAGCCGTTGAGATTTCGAAAACCTGAAGCTCGGCTTCATGTCGATAGGGCGACTGCGGGTACTCCTTTATAAACGTTCGGAAACTTGCCAGCTTTCGGTCTTTTGTTTTTGCTTCAAACAACAACCGCTCATATCGCTCGCGGGCTTCTGAGGCCCGTGATGCATTTGGGTAGCGTTCGAGGTATCTCAAAAAGCTGGCATAGGTATTTTCTTTCAGGGCATCAATGTAGGCCACTTCATCGCGAAGTTCGCGAGCACGGTCGAGCTGCCCGGCAAATGGAAACTGTTTGATAAAATCGAGGTAGGCCTGCTCGGTGTTAATTGTTTTGGCACGCTCAAATGCCGCACTATCAATGGCCTCACGGGTGCTGATCAGGTCAGCGCTATCCAACGGAAAACGCCTCATCCGGTCGCGATGCTTTGGGCCTGCGGCCGGTAGCCGGTTGAGGGCCGTCATGGTGTATTTATAGGCCGAGTCGATCTGGTAAGCCGGGTTAGCCGGATCAAAAAAGTAGGCCGCACATACGTACCAGGCCGTTACATTGGCGCTATCCTTCCGGATGATTTTAGTGACCTGAGTCCAGGCTTTGTCCCACTTAGCCTTTTGCAGATTGCCATACGCCTGGCGCTCTGTTACCATCTGCGCAACCGAAGCATGCCAGCCAAACAGCACGATAAATCCTATGACGAAACGATAGCTCAACACAACAGAATCAAATCGTTCAAAGCTACAAAGTTTGAGTTGAACGACACCGAGGCACTCGCCAAAGTCCCTTTCAGGCGGATAAAAATGTAAAGACGGGTTAATATATTGTTGGAGGCGTTGATAAAATTTGTAAATTTTCACTTTGTTAAATCGCAGCAATGGCCAAACTCAAGAACATCATCAAGCAACTTTCTGAGAAGGATTTTAAAGCCATCCACGACTCGTTGATTGAAAGCAATG
>JAHBUC010000012.1 GCA_019638275.1 Cyclobacteriaceae bacterium
ATTATACCTGACAAAATCTTGCTCTGGAAAATATAGCTTAATACCATCTTGATTATGAACTGCTCCAAAAGTCGCATTAATTTTTTCGGTAAGGCCATTAATCGCAATATTCTTCTCTAGAACACGAAAAACAAAATCATCAGCATCGAATGCATATACTTTACCCTTTGCTCCAACCTTGCCAGCAAAAAGAACAGCCATCTGGCCAAAATTCGATCCAATATCAAGAACAGCTGTATCTTCCTTTATAAAACCAAAAGCAAGATTCACAACCTCCTTTTCAAACACCTCACCTTTAATTATACTTTTTACAATAATATCTCCATAGGCATGAGTTGGGAGATAATATTTACCGGTTGGTGTGTCGTGTAGACTTAATTCATCAGATCTTAGTGTCTTATTTGTTGATTTATTATCTCCGATTCGGGTTAATCTATACCCAAATCTCTTGAGAAGATTCTTTATAATTTGCTTCATATTTCGGTGTCCTTGTAGTACCTACCAATTATCATCAACTTCATAATTATACTTGATCAAAAGATTATTAAACCTCTCTTTAAAAGATTTCTTATGCCTCTCCGTAAAATGATTTCGCCAGTCTCCAGGTTGACCTTTTCTGTAGTGATGTTGTACATCCTCCATTCCTGGGCGTCTGCCTTTTGATAAAATTTCAAATCTATTGCTATACACAGTCTCAAGAACTTCACCTATCTCAATTTTTGAATCATTTTGCTGCTTCAGCATCCTACTTTTAAGTATATCAAACAACTGTCGGAGTTGCCCTCGAAAGCTAGGTTTGTTGACTTTAGTTGAATCCATAAAACCAAAAAAGTCAATAATTTCTACCCACTTTGAGTAGGGATCCAAAGTAAAGTCTTCCATTTTTACATCCAGAATATCTGGTGAAGAATCTGGCACCCAACTATCCATGTCATCAAAAAATTGTTGTGAGAAATCCATTTCAGCCATTAGTCCTTCATTCTTATCTAATGAATTTAATCTTTCCCTATGAGGCACTAAATCAGGCCATATATCTGTTGGGTGACTATTCCTATGAGAGTAATAAGCAGATACAATAACATCTCGAGGATCTCTGATTACATGTAGAGATTTAATCTTTTCCATAGAAAAAGACTTTTCAACAATTTTCCGATTTGCATTTAGCACATAAAAAAAATCACTGTATTCAATCGTTACACTACTCAGTTGATCTGATAGATCAACTTTATTTACTGACATATTTAATTGCTTCGCAAAACTAGATAGTATTTTAGCTACATAAGTTGAGGCACACTTATGATGTCCTAGAAAAAGATATTTACAATCAATCATTTATACCAACAAGTTTAATTTCAGTATCAGGAGGAAAAATATCACCCATCTTTGAACCATACTTTGAAAATACACTACCTGTATCAACAATTGTAAATGGGCATATACTCTCTTGCAAATCAAATGCTTTTACTCGAGGCTTATTTATATATACCATAAAGGTATACTCACCCGCCATCAGATAACCTGGTTCAAAAAAAACTCGAAAACAAAAAACACCTTCACCTTGGGTAAATTCTTGTAATTGAATATTCTTTGTAAATATCCTTCTTTGAACAGAGTTCTTTACACTTAAAGCTAGTTCGAGATCATTGGACCATTCAGCCAATTGTATTTCTACTTCAAGGCCAATCTTTTCGGTATGAGAAAATATATCTGTTTCCTCCAATTCATGGTTTAAAAGAACGATGCTTCTGAAAAAATTCAGCTCACTAGATTCTCTCTTCTTCCGAAAATATTTAATCTCCTTAGTAAGATATTGTTTAATAATTTCATCAGTTTGACCTATTCCTTCCAAAGTACCTCTATTAATTAGTATAGCCTTATGACAAAGTGTTTCAACAGCTCCCATATTATGACTCACAAACAAAACCGTTCGCCCCTGGTTGTTGCTTACATCCTGCATTTTACCCAAACACTTGCGCTGAAATTCGGCATCGCCCACGGCCAGCACTTCGTCAATAATCAAAATCTCAGGTTCCAAATGTGCCGCCACCGAAAACCCCAACCGCACACGCATGCCTGACGAATAAAATTTTACAGGTGTATCCAAAAATTTTTCAACCCCGCTAAAGGCTACGATTTCATCCAGCTTGCGGTCAATTTCCTTTTTGCGCATACCCAGTATGGTGCCGTTCATGTACACATTTTCGCGCCCGGTTAGTTCAGGGTGAAAACCGGTGCCTACTTCCAGCAACGCAGCCACTCGTCCTTTTATTTGCACCTCACCCACTGAGGGTTCGGTGATGCGTGACAATATCTTGAGCAATGTACTTTTACCCGCCCCATTATGCCCGATAATGCCCAGCACCTCGCCTTCCTTCACATCAAATGAAACATCGCGCAAGGCCCACACAATATCTTCTTCGTCATTAAGGCGAGTCAGGCTCCTGATCTTGCGCAGGTTTTCAAGGGGCTGCTTCAATCCGTTTACAATACTGCCCACCAGCGTTTCCGATTTCTTTTCGGCTTTGCCGATGCGGTATTTTTTACCGAGTCCTTTTACCTCAATTACGTTCACGTTCAGATTTAAAATTTAGGATTCAAGATTTCAGATTGCGGATTTCAGGTTTAAGATTCCAGTGCTGTAGAATTTGGAATTTTATATCTGGAATATTAAATCTTGAATAAGTTAAGCAACATCCGCGAACACCCGTTCCATTTTCCGGAAGTAGAAGAGGCCTAACACAAACAACACGGATGAAGTAAGCGTACCCCAAGCCAGCCATTCATAAGGAAAGGCAATAGTTCCTAAAAACACGGAACGGAAACTTTCAATAACCCCCACCATTGGATTAAAGACATACCATTGTTGGTACGGCTCAGGCACATTTGATGTAGGGTAAACAACCGGTGCGGCATACATGAGCAATTGAACACCAAAAGTCATGGCATGCTTTATGTCACGGTACTGTACAGCCATTGCCGACAGAAGCATACCAATACCCAACGAAGTCATGAGTAAAACCAGGATTATCCACGGTAAAAAAACAACCTGCCAGGAAGGCACAAATCGGTAACTGATCAGAAAGACAATCAATAGAAGAAGTGCAATAATAAAGTCAACTCCTTTTGACAAGATGCTGGAAAGGGGCAGCACCATGCGCGGAAAATATACTTTACTGATCATACTCGCATTCGCAACCAGGCTGTTGGCCGAATCCGTTAGCGTTGCTGAAAAGAAAGTCCACGGAACCAACGCACAAAAACTAAACAGAAAATAAGACACACCATTGGAGTCAATTTTCGCCAGGTTACCAAACACTACGGTAAAAACCAATGTTGAAAAAAGTGGTTGAATCACTGCCCAACTTACTCCCAGAACAGATTGGGCATACTTGGCTTTAATTCCCCTTACTGTAAGGAACCACAGTAAATCGCGGTAACGGATAAGCTCTTTAAAATCTATACTCCGCCAACCGGCTGACGGCTTGATTACCGTAGTTACTTTATCCATTTAACCAACCTATTCTTCGTAGTACCCTCCACCATTCTTTTTCCGGCTACCATAGCCGTAGCCGTAGCCATAGCTATAGCTATAGGCGTAACCCTGGCCGTAGCCATAGCCGAGACCGGACTTGTAAATATCGTTGAGCATGATGCTTATGTTTTTGAGTTTACCACTACGGTAAAATTCATCAATGCTGCGCACAAACTCTTTGGGTGAATAATTTTGGCGCAATACAAACACGGTGTGGTTCACAAATTTTGAAATCACAAATGCATCAGTAACCAGCGCCAGCGGGGGCGTATCAATAATGATGTACTCAAATTCCTGCATCGCTGACTTTACAAATGCTTCAAATCTATCCGTAAGCAATAGTTCGGATGGATTTGGTGGAACCGGACCACCACTTACCAAATACAGGTTATCGATTTCGGTTTGCTGCACCACCTCCTTAAATTCATGCATGTTGGAAAGGTAGGTACTAAGTCCCGTAGCATTACTGCAATTAAAGTCTTCAAAAATTTTGGGCCTGCGCATATCAGCCCCTACAATGAGGGTTTTCTTACCGGATAGGGCGAACACTGTGGCGAGGTTAATGGTGGTAAATGTTTTACCTTCACCGCTAATGGATGAACTGACCATGAAAACCTGCTTGGTTTTATTGCCGGTAAAGTAATTCAGGTTTGAACGCAACGCCCTGAAACTTTCCGCCACCCCCGACTTGGGACGTTCGCGCACCGTGAGGTTATTACCCGTAGTATTATGCCCCACTCCACCCAAAAAAGGTATCGAGCTCATCTTTTCAATATCCTCTTTCGACTGAACTTTATTGTTAACCAATTCAAATAAAACAAAAATGCCAAACGGAATGACAATACCAAGAATAATGGCAATGGTATAATTTTGAGTCGGTTTTGGAGTGATCGCACCACCGCGCATAGGTGGGTTTACCGGAATGATATCCGATGTGTTGGCCGCTTCCGAGATTTTCGCTTCAGATAACTTTTGCATCAGATATACATAGAGATTCTCCAGTAATGCATAGTTTCGTTGAACGGATATGAGCTGACGTTCGGAGGCAGGGAGCAGGTCAAGTTCCTTCTCGGCTGTTGCCAATTGACGTTTCAGGAAATCCATCTTAATCTTATCGGTAGATTCCAATGCGCGCAACGCTTCCTCCACATCTTTTTTTAATTCATTGGAGCGTGTTACTAATGCCTGCAAGCGAGGATTCTGCATACGCTCAGGGGAAACATTTAATTTCATCTCCATTTGAATTTCTACCATGGTCGTTAACAGAGACGTTAGAATAGGATCGGAAATCCCCATGGAGGTAGGCAAAATAACCTGATCAAGATTACCCTCACCGCGCTTCATGTAATCTTTCAGGTATTGATAATAATTCTGCCTGATCATTAATTCAGCGCGTTGCACTTCAAAACCTTCTATCTTGGCATATAAGCGTTGGGCGTCCGCACTCATGTCCTTAATGCGCGAGCTGTTACCGAAGCGTTCAAGTTGATACTCTACCGTTCGTAAGGAGTCCTTTATTTCAGCCAACTGATTGGTGATGAAATTTACCGTACGTGATGCCGTTTCATTTTTTTTCTCGAGGTCTTGTTTACCATATATGGTAATCAACGCATTCAGGAAATCAATTTCCTTTTGGGGTATAGTGCCTGTGAGGCTCAGGTTAATGATGCCCGCTCCTACCTCGGCCCATTCTACTTTCAGTCTTCCAATGTAGGATCCTGCAACTGAAGTTGGATTTTTTATTTCCAGAATAAATGGCTTTCCAAAATAAGAGCTGGACCTGAGTTCAGGAACGCGTTTAATACAGAGCGAATATTCATTGAACTGTATAGAATCATTCAGGTTAAAAATATGTGCTTCGCTGCCATCTTTCGATTCAGTTAGTGAGTAGCGATTTTCATCAATCAGTGTAAAAATAAACCTGCCCGTTTTAAGCTGGTCAGGGTCGCACCAAAACACTTTTACAGGCAGGTTATACGCTTCGCTGGTTAAGATGTACCCTTCCTGTAAAAAACTGATATGGAAGTTAAGATCACGAACTACCTTTTCTATTAAGGGATAAGAACGAATAATATACGGTTCGTTCAGGTAATTCCGATAGGGATCAATCAATGAATTTTTATACAGCAATTCTGCTCCGCCCATTTCCTGGGTTTCACGAATTAAAATAGAAGCTGTTATCGGGTAAACGCGTTGAGTATATCGGTTCTTGTAGAAGGCCACCACAACGGCTACACCCAAAAACAATATCACCACATACCAAAAGCGAATTGCACGGGCAAGTACACGCTTGAAGTCAAGTACAAATCCCTGAGATGCTTGCTGATTATCCTGATCAAGAAGAGGATCGGTCACGTTAGTTAGTATTAATAAGATTAAGGGTAATCAATAACAAAGACAAGGAAGAGATAATCAAGGACAGGTTTTGACCGAAGTATTTTCGGTATGGACGCTGCCGCAGCGGGGCCACAATAAGTACATCATTTTGGTTTATGTAGTAATAGGGGGAATTAATAAAATTCTCATCCAACAGGTTAATGTATTGAACCTCGGTCTTCCCACCGTTTTGCCTGATCAGTTTTACATGGGCACGATCAGCCAGATCGGTCATCCCTCCGGCCAGTCCAAGCGCTTCCAACATGGTAATGCGGTTGTTCATAACTGTAATATTCCCTTCTCTTAGAACCTCTCCCAATACTGTAAAACGAAAATTGATCAGACGCACCTTAACCACCGGCTTTTCAAGGTATGGCGTAGCAATTTCCTGTAATTTATCCTGTGCTTCAAATACGGTTAGTCCTGCAATTTTAACTTTGCCAATGTAAGGGAACGGAATTTCTCCCTGCTGATCAATCAATTCACCAATCAGAAGTCCTCCCCCGCCCTGTAGTAGGTTCATGTTATTCCCCTGCTGTGCAAGCCCACTCTGACTTAAAAAATCATACTCAGCGGGTGTCAGGCTTTCAAAACGAACATACACAATATCTTCAGGTTGAAGCCGATAGTCAAAAGGCTTTGGCTCATACTCACGTACTACGGTATCCAGGGGCAGACTTTTGGCGTGCAAATCGTCCTTCTGAAGCAAGGTGAACTTTTTGTTGGTGACACATGAAGAGGCCAGCACCAACATGAACCCTGCGTAAAACAAATTTTTAATCATGGTAAACAAAGCGAAGCTTCAAACCTACTAAAAAACCACTTTAACCCCAATTTTTCGCAGCTTCGCCTCCTCAGTCCCATACGGGAAGAGCAGGACATTTAAAATAACCTATGCAGCGGATAGCTGCTATTACTCAGCCTGCCAAAGCACCAGGGCCTTGTCAGGATTCAATGTCTTTCTTTTTCCTTCATACTCCTGATGTGTAAGCACAAGGGTACGCACCTTCCGGTTGATCAGTTTCTCAGCTTTGGTCACACAGGTTCGTAAATAAACCTGATCGATATCACCCACCAGTATCAGGTCAATGATTCCACTATCGCGCCCTTCAGCATAGTCGCCTGTGATAAATGCCAAGTGAAGGGTTCCTAACCGGGTTAATACTTTATGAATAATGTTATCCAGGATTTTATCTATACCCAGATACTTGTGTACAAGTGTTTTGATTTCAGGATATAGGGGATGACGTGTATTGGCACTATAATATATTGAACGCCCCTCCTCGCGGGCTATCAGGTACCCGGCACTGGAAAGGTTATTGAGTTCATGGCGGATAGAATTGGTCGATTCGCCAAACTCCTTGGCCAGCTCCCGCAGGTAGGCCGATGAGTTACTGTTCAAGAAAAACTTGAGCAGCATCTTCAGCCGGGTTTTGGATGTAATCAGCGTATCCAGCACGGAGTCAAAGATAGAAACGGATCGATTACGAGTAAATTATTTACTCAATAATTATAGCTTTTTGAGCAGTTTGGGGTCTATTTCTACCCGCATGGCCTGCCCGATGGCCTCCAGTACCACCATAAATTTAGCGGGGCTTTTGGATAGCACATGCCCCACTGCGCCCTTGAGGGGCCCGTCCATTACCTGTACGGTCGAGCCCTCTTCCAGGTCAGGCACAGAAACCACTTCCAAGGTTAAACCGGTTTCCAGCAAGCGTTTGATCAGGTTGTACTCCTTTTCATGAAGAATAGCAGGTCTATCGTTATGACGAATGGTCCACGCCACACCGGGTAAGGCCAGCACTTCGACAATCTGATGCTCGGTTGTTTTTACAAACACATAGGAGTTAAACAGCGGAACTTCCACTTTCTTTTTGCGATCGCTCCATTGGCGCAATACCTTGGTGAGCGGAAGAAAAACCTCAAAGGAACGCTTGGTCAACAGGTCGCGTACCTTTTTCTCCTGCCGGCTTTTGGTATAAAACACGAACCATTTTTTCTCTTCGGCCATAAGTGCATTGCTTATAGTGCACGTAACGTATCAACAATGTATTGAACCTGGTCGGAAGTGAGTTCCGTATGCATCGGCAAGGAAAGCACGTAGGTTGAAAGTCTTTCAGAAACCGGAAGATTACCGGTTTGCATGGATTGATAAGCTGGAGTTTGATGAAGCGCCACCGGGTAGTAGATCATGGAAGGAATTCCGGCTGCTTTTAATTGCGTACTCACTTCATCACGGTCTTTACCCAACACCTGAATGGTGTATTGATGAAACACATGTGTACTATAGGATGCATGCTCAGGGGTTTTCAACCACGATAGCGTTGACAATTTTTTGGTATAGATTTTTGCAGCCTGTTGTCTCTTTTCAATGTAGGCATACAGGTGCTTTAACTTAACACGTAGAATCGCAGCCTGCAAGGTGTCGAGTCGGGAGTTCACACCCACGCGCTCGTAAAAATATTTTTTTGATTGTCCGTGACCGGCAATGCTTCGCATGGTTGATGCAAGCTCAGTATCGTTGGTGGTGATCGCTCCGCCATCACCGTAACAGCCGAGATTCTTACTTGGGAAAAATGACGTAGTGCCTATGTGGCCGATGGTGCCCAGTTTCTTTCGCGAACCATCCTTGAACATATAGTCAGCGCCAATGGCTTGCGCATTGTCTTCTATAATCACCAGATTATGTTCAGCAGCCAACGCCATCAATTCTTCCATGGGCACTGCCTGCCCGAATAAATGAACCGCAATGATTACCTTGGTCTTAGACGTGATCTTTCGCTTTACATCTTCAACATCAAGTGTAAACAAGCGTTCATCCACATCGCAGAAAACCAGTTTGTATTTCAGCAGCGCCACCACTTCAGCCGCAGCCACATAATTGAATGCCGGTACAATTATCTCCGCATCGGATGGCAAGTTAAGTGCCATGAGTGCTACCTGTAAGGCATCCGTACCGTTGGCACAACCAATTACGTGCTCTGCACCTAAATACTTCGATAATTCCTGTTCAAAAGATTTTACAGCAGGGCCGTTGATGAACGCTGTGGTTTCAATTACCTGCCGGATGGCATCGTTTACTTCTGCTTCAATATGCCGGTACTGCCCCAGCAGGTCGACCATGTGAATCTTATCCATGACTTACTTTACTCACCACTCCATTTTGTAGTTGATACTTCTCGTTACTCTCTGAACATATGGCGATACCGGATGAGTCGAACTCCAGCTTCTGTCCGTATTCACTTATCCATCCTTTCTGTCGTGCGGGGTTGCCCACCACAAGGGCATATGCTGGCACATCTTTGGTAACCACAGCGCCTGCCGCAATGAAGGCAAATGTTCCGATTTCAATACCGCAAATGATCGTAGCGTTTGCGCCAATGGACGCCCCTCTTCTGACGAACGTTTTCTTGTATTCCGATTTACGGTTAACGGCACTTCGTGGGTTGATCACGTTGGTGAACACCATGGACGGTCCGAGAAAAACATCATCCTCGCAGATAACACCTGTATAAATGGAAACATTATTCTGCACTTTAACATTGTTGCCCAGAACAACATCAGGCGACACCACCACATTTTGCCCAAGGTTACAGTTTTCACCAATGTGGCAATTGGGCATGATGTGGGAGAAGTGCCAGATCTTGGTTCCCTTTCCGATTTCACACCCTTCGTCAACTATTGAACTGGGATGCACGAAATATGAATTGCTCATCTTACTTGCGGAACTGATAAATACGCTCAATTATATCCACCACTTTCATGCCCTCCAGGGCATTGGCTGTGATGGTGTCATTTCCTTTCAAGGTGTTGATTACATTCTCGAAAACATAATGGTGATTGGCGGCACTTCCTTTAAACGGACCATAATCATTGGGTGGGTTGGTTTCAGGAAGTTCGGGCATCACATAATTCTGAATATGACAATACTCAATTTCATTCATATACTGACCACCCACTTTTACCGATCCCTTTGTGCCCACAACCGCAATGGAACTTTCCATGTTCGTATCCCAAACGGAAGTAGAAAAGTTGATACAGCCCAATCCTCCGTTTACAAATTCAAAGTTCACAATACCTGAATCTTCAAATTCAGTTGAGTTCTGGTGGTTGAAATCTTTCAACGCGGCATGAATATTTTTCACGTCACCAAATACCCAAAACATGATGTCGATGAAATGACTGAACTGTGTAAACAGTGTGCCTCCATCCAGCGCCAGTGTACCTTTCCACGAACCTTTTTTATAATAGCGGTTATCACGGTTCCAGTAACAGTTTACCTGCACCATCAACACCTCACCTATCGTACCATCCGAAACAATTTGTTTCAACCACTTGCTGGGCGGACTGTACCGGTTTTGTTTGACTACGAATACATGACGTGCTGCCTGCAGTGATTTCTCCACCACACGCTCACACGATGCCCGCGACAACCCCATCGGTTTTTCAATCACCACATGACAACGGTTATCCAATGCGAACAACGCATGCTCAACATGCAGGCCGTTTGGTGTGCAGACGCAAATTACATCCACCTCTTTTTTTGAATCAAACAAAGCCTGGATGCTGGTATAAAATGGAATTCCTTTTGGGTACAGGTCATGTTTTTGTTGGGCTTCATCCACATCAACAACTGCCACCAATTCTGCACCCGGAAAATCATGTATAATAGTAGCATGCCGTTTCCCGATATGCCCAAATCCTACAACAGCAAATTTAATAGCGCTCACAGCTTAAGAATAAATCGCAAATATAAAGTTTCGTTTCCTGATAAAATTACCGCATGTACTTCTCAAAATTCTTATTATCCCGCTCGAACAGGATTTCCCGCGGCAAACGCTTGAAGTATTCGTACGTAATCTTCAACCCTTCCGCACGCGATACCTTCGGCTCCCAGCCTAAAATTTCTCTCGCCTTGCGGATGTCGGGCTGGCGCTGCTTCGGATCATCTTTAGGAAGTGGTTGCGTGATAATTTTCTGAGTAGTGCCCGTGAGTTTGATGATCTCCTCCGCAAACTGCATGATGGTGATCTCATCGGGGTTACCGATGTTCACCGGCAAATTATAATCCGACATCAGCAACCGATAAATGCCATCCACCTGATCATCCACGTAACAGAACGAACGGGTTTGGGAACCATCGCCAAAAACGGTAAGGTCTTCACCCCGCAACGCCTGACCAATAAAAGCCGGCAACACGCGTCCGTCATTCAGGCGCATACGCGGACCATAGGTATTAAATATCCGAACAATGCGGGTTTCCAAGCCGTGAAAGGTATGATACGCCATCGTCATGGCTTCCTGGAAACGCTTGGCCTCATCGTACACACCTCGCGGTCCCACCGGATTTACATTACCATAATATTCTTCGGGTTGCGGGTGCACCAACGGATCGCCATACACTTCGGATGTTGACGCAATCAGGATGCGGGCTTTCTTAACCCGTGCCAGGCCCAGCAGGTTGTGAATACCCAACGAACCCACTTTAAGGGTTTGAATGGGAATTTTCAGGTAATCAATCGGGCTGGCCGGTGAGGCGAAGTGCAGTATATAATGGAGTTCACCCGGCACGTGTACAAACGAGGACACATCGTGGTGATAGAACTCAAAATCAGGATGTTTGAATAGGTGCTCAATGTTGCTCAGGTCGCCTGTAATCAGGTTATCCATGGCAATCACATGAAAACCTTCTTTAATGAAGCGGTCGCACAGGTGCGATCCGAGAAAACCGGCACCACCGGTAATGAGGACACGTTTTTTTGCAGACATAGATTGTTTAAATGATTAAAGTCCCTTTTTAAATTCTTCTGATATTTAACTCATAATCAACCTCGGGTTCTGCAACAATATCAGAAAGCAACTCATTAAGGTCCATTTGAAAACCTGGTAAGGTAGTACTAACAACAATGTCTCCTCGCGTGAGTGGCTTAGATGGCTCGTATTTTCCAGCTTGATTAAGAACAAATTTGATTAATGATTTATCTGTTGGATGAATAATCCAATACTCCCGAACACCTGCTTGCTCATATACCTGAAATTTTTCATGCAGATCGTGTTTTACTGAAGATTTAGAAACAACTTCTACAACCAAATCAGGCGCACCAATACAACCCCGTGTGGTAATTTTGGTACGATCACAAACTACCGTAATATCCGGTTGTACAACAGTATCTTCATGGCTACCAATTTTTAATACAACATCAAAAGGAGCAGGAAAAACAACGCAAGGAGTTCCCTTTAAAAATTGAACGAATGTTGCAGTTAAAACCGAAACTATATGCTGGTGTTGACTCGAAGGCGCAGGGGACATTTTGAAAATCTTACCCATAATCAATTCAACTCGTTCACGAAACTGCCACGTAAGGTAATCGGCATAGGTATAGCTTCGCGAAAAATCCAACTGACGTATGTCTGTAATGCTATTCATAATGCTAAAAAGCACTCAAAGATAGCGAAAAGTTGATTGTGAGTAAAATACACTGCTAGTTAAGCAGCGCAATAAAATAAGCATTCAACAAATCCGCCTTGTTATACACAAGTTCCTGTTCGCTGTCCTTTTGCTTCACTGAAATTCCTACCGCATTAACAATGGCATGAGCGGCAGCAGTGTCCCATTCCATCGTGGGTGCAAAGCGCGGATACACATCGGCAAGGCCCTCAGCTAATAACATAAACTTCAAACTACTGCCTTTTGAAACGAGAGAAGGTTCTTTCAGGGCATTGATAAAATCCTGCGTCTCCGGGCTCATGTGCGAACGTGAAGCCACGATACGCAAACCGGATTGTGCTAATGAAACCGGATTTCGTTTGGGTAAGTCGATGGTTTGCCCGTTGCGTTTTAAAAAAGCTTTTCCTTCTGCTGCATAGAATACATCCCCACTCACCGGAACAGCCACCACACCAAGTATGGGTTTTTGTTTATGAATGAGTGCGATGTTGACCGTAAACTCTCCGTTTCGTTTTAAAAATTCCTTGGTGCCGTCAAGCGGATCGACCATCCAGAAATATTCCCATTGCCTTCGCTCTTCATAGGAAATCATTTTTCCTTCTTCACTGAGAATGGGTAGTCGGGTTTCCTTAAGTACTGAAACAATAGCCGCATGCGCCCGCTTATCCGCCAACGTCAATGGCGACTTATCCTCTTTCGACTCAGCCTGAAAGTCATCAGAGCTGTATACGTCAAGAATCTCTTTCGATGCAAGTTCTGAAGCTTTGATGGCGATTTGAAGTAATTCAGTATGGTTCATATTTAAACAGTAGGGTTGAATAATTTACCGCAAAGGCGCGGAGGCGCAGAGGTCAGAAATTGCAGAGTCCATAAATTTCTCTGGATAATGTATCAAATTGATCTTTGTGCATCTAAAAATTCTTTGCGCCTCTGCGGTAAAAATTCCGTTCCTCAAACAATCATCCCCGCTGCAACCGTTTCGTTGGTTCCTTCATCCACCAAAATAACACTACCGGTAATTCTGTTTTTGCGGTAGCTATCGAAAGGTAAAGGCTGTGCTGTACGGATTTTTACACGGGCTATGTCATTCATCGTCAATTGATCAACTCCTTCTATGCGTTGAAGTGAATTGATATCCAGTTTGTACTGAATCTCTTTCAATATGCCGCGTGTTTCACGTGTGGTGTGACGCACATAAAATTTTGAGTTGAAACTAACCGGTCGTTGATTCATCCAGCACAACATCATATCAATGTCTTGTTCCACCAACGGCTGGTTATTTGGTTTACAAATCACATCTCCCCTGCTGATGTCAATTTCATCATCCAACGTCATCACCACCGACATTGGCGCAAAAGCCTCTTTAATCACCTCCTCACCCAATTGTATGGATTTTATCTTTGTTGTAAATCCAGATGGCAACACGAGCACGTCATCGCCAGCACGGAAAATGCCACCTGCCACCCGGCCGGCATAGCCACGAAAATCCTGATGCTCCCGTGTTTGCGGACGCACTACATATTGCACCGGGAATCGGCTGTCAATATGATTGTAATCACTTTCGATGTGAACTGATTCGAGCATGTGCAGCAAAGTCGCCCCCTGGTACCAATTCATTTTTTCGGAACGGTTTACCACATTATCGCCAAGCAAAGCACTGATGGGCACAAACTGGATGTCGGATACCTCCAGCTTGGACGAAAATCCTTTATAGTCCTCTACGATTTTATCGAACACCTGCTCGTCATAGTTTACCAAATCCATTTTATTCACGCATACGATAACGTGTGGGATTTTCAACAACGAAGCTATAAACGAATGCCTGTATGTCTGCTCAATTAATCCTTTGCGTGCATCAATAAGAATCAAGGCCAGGTTTGCGGTAGACGCACCCGTAACCATGTTCCGGGTGTATTGAATATGCCCGGGCGTATCGGCAATAATGAATTTGCGCTTTGGTGTTGCAAAGTAGCGGTACGCCACATCAATGGTAATGCCTTGCTCCCGCTCAGATTTCAATCCATCGGTCAACAACGAAAGATCCACATAGTCGAAGCCTTTTTTCGCGCTGGAAGCCTCCACCGCTTCGAGTTGATCTTCAAAAATAGATTTGCTGTCGTATAACAAGCGGCCGATCAGTGTACTCTTGCCATCGTCAACACTGCCAGCTGTTGTAAATCTCAATAATTGATTCATATTCTTTCTTGTTTCCCGGTCGCCTGTTTCCAGTTGCCGGTTGATCGTTATTAAATTTTTTAAAAATATTACTCTACTCTCATGGATAATCGATGAATCTCAATCGCCAATCTCTTCGACTCCCGGTATATCTCTAAATCTCTGTAACGCTTCATTGTTAAAACTTTGGCTAACTGTGCTTCCGAAAACCAGTGACTGGCGACAGGCAACCGGTGACCAAAGACTAAAAATACCCCTGCTTCTTCCTATCCTCCATCGCTGTTTCAGTACGTTTATCATCAGCCCTCGTCCCGCGCTCCGTTTTTCGGGAAGCTGCTACTTCTTCAATAATTTTTTCAAGTGTATCCGCTGTTGATTCTACGGCACCGGTGATCGGCATATCACCACAGGTACGAAACCGTACTACTTTTTTTACCGGAACTTCATTCGGCTTTAACTTTAACCAAGGCGATGTAGACAATAGGGCACCATCGCGTTCGATCACCTCCCGCTCATGCGAGAAATACAGTTTCGGAATAGGAATGTTTTCGGTGTAGATGTATTGCCACACATCCATCTCCGTCCAGTTTGAAATCGGGAACACACGGAAGTGTTCACCCATGTGTTTTTTACCATTAAAAATATTCCATAACTCCGGGCGCTGGTTTTTCGGATCCCACTGACCAAATTCATCGCGATGCGAAAAGAAACGCTCCTTTGCACGCGCCTTTTCTTCATCCCTGCGCGCACCACCCATGGCCGCATCGAACTTGTGCTTTTCAATCGTATCCAACAGGGTTACCGTTTGCAGCGCATTGCGACTGGCGTTGTAACCTGTTTCTTCTTTCGCGCGACCGGTGTCAATACTCTCCTGGACAGAGCCCACCACCAGTTGTACGCCCAATTCATTCACCAGCCAATCGCGATACTCCATTGTTTCAGGAAAATTATGGCCGGTATCGATGTGTACTAAAGGAAAAGGAATTCGTGCGGGGTAAAATGCCTTACGCGACAGGTAAGCCAGCACAATTGAATCTTTCCCACCCGAAAACAACAAAGCAGGTTTTTCGAATTGTGCCACCACTTCACGAATGACGTAAATGGCTTCGGCTTCAAGTTCTTTTAAATGACTGAGGTAATATTGACTCATGGCTTAATCAGATACTTATTTTCGTTAACACAAAATTCAAAAGTCGCTCAACAGATTGCTCTACGGTAAGCGTTTCCGTCTTAATAACCAGATCAGCAGATTCGGGGCTTTCATATGGCGAATCAATACCCGTAAAGTTTTTCACTTCACCGGCCCGCGCTTTTTTATACAAGCCTTTTACATCGCGTTGTTCGCAAATCTCTAATGGCGTATCCACAAACACTTCCATGTAGTTGGAGGCTCCCACTATGGTTTTTACTTGTTCACGGTCAGTCTTGAATGGAGAGATGAATGCCGACAATACAATTACGCCTGCATCGAGAAGCAGCTTGCTCACCTCACCTATTCTTCTGATGTTCTCCACCCTCCCCTCATCGGTAAACGACAAATCTTTGTTTAATCCCGTACGGATATTGTCTCCATCAAGCAAATACGTTTTAAAACCACGGGCAAAAAGCTGTGCTTCCAACTGAACAGCCAAAGTTGATTTACCCGAACCGGAGAGACCCGTAAACCAGATCAGCCTGGCACGCTGTTGCATCAACTGCTCGCGTTGCTCTTTTGAAACTTTCGTTTGTATGGGATATAGGTTGGTCATTGGGTATCGGGACTTGGGTCTTGGCTATTCATGGATTAAAGGTTGTAAAACCAGGCTATAAACGTGATACAAATAACTGCATAAATAATCGTTAACGGTGTGCCTACACGAACGAAATCCTTAAACGTGTAACCACCCGGACCGTACACCATCAGATTGGTTTGATAACCTATGGGTGTCATAAAATCGCCAGACGCTCCAAAAGCAATGGCCACAAAAAAAGGCGTTGCAGGCAGCGACAGTTGCTCCGCAAGCGACATGGCAATTGGAAACATAATGGATACGGCAGCGGGGTTGGTTACCAATGCTGTTAAAAAGATGGTTACAATGAACAGTGCACTCAATACACCAACCGCTCCTACAGACTCGCCCACATCAATCAACGCGGTGGCTACCAGTGCGGCTGTGCCGGATTTCTCCAGGGCAATGCCTATGGCCAATGAGCAAACCAACACCATCAACAGGTTGAAATCAAGTTGGCGCCTGATTTCCTCAAGGTTCAATACGCCTAAAAAGATCAAAGAAGAAAGTATGACCAACGATGCCGTGAACAACGGAATAAAACCCACAATGCCCGCAACCAATACCAGAAAACTTGCCACCCCTACCCAATACTTCCATACAGGCTTTTTGTATTCTACCTTCTTCGGCACTGATAAATAGAACAAGTCCTTTTCATGATTGGCTGAATTATTTTCATCCCCCGACAACAGCAACATGAAGTCGCCACCGGCAATGTGCATTTCACCTACCTTACCGGAAACCCGTTTACCGTTACGATGAATGGCCACAATGGAAGCATTGAATTTTTTCCGGAAATCTGAGTCTTTGATTCTTCTACCGATCAGGTTTGAACTGGCCGGAATAACCGCTTCAACAAAATTAAATTGATTCTCCGCTTCCATGCCATCCTGTTCGGGTATACGCAATCCGTTATCCTGATGAATCAGATCATAAATGGATTGTGTGTGCCCAGAGAAAAAGAGCGCATCACCCGATTGCAGTTTCTCTTCTGGTGATACCGGTGAAATCACTTCATCGTTTCGGATGATTTCCACCAAAAACAAATCCTGGAGGTTGCGCAGGCCCGCTTCCTTTACACTTTTACCAATCAATTTTGAATCAGCAAAGACTTCCGTCTCAACAATATATTCTTTAAGATTCTGGCGTACGGTGTCAAGTTTGCTTACGTTTTCCGGAAGCAAGCGGTATCCAAAGAAGTACAGGTAAATCCATCCGGCAACTGTTACCAGAAAACCCAGGTATAGAAAATCCTGAAAGCCCAGTAACGGCAAGTTATACTCGGACATCAAGCCGATCAAAACAAGGTTGGTAGATGTTCCGATAACCGTAATCATACCGCCTAAAATTGTAGCATACGAAAGTGGTATTAACAATTTGGAAGCCGGTGTACCCGTACGATCAGCCCAGTCTTTTACATAGGGAATCAAAAACGCTACGATGGGCGTGTTGTTCAAAAATGCTGACACCGATGAAGAGATCACCATCATGCGGATCAGAAAAGCTTTTGGTTTCAGCTTTGCCTGAAACAACCGCGCAAAAAATTCGGGCCCGAAAACCGAACGGATACCTGCAGTGACAAGAATGAGCAAAAAGATGACAACTATTTGCTGATTGCTTAACCCCTTTAGCAACTCAGCCGGGTTAATTACCCCAATAAGCAATAAGGCCAATACCGCTATGAAAAACGACAAAGCCGGATTGAACCACTCCCGATAGAGTGACACCACCAACAGGATGACGATTCCCAGAACAAGGCCTTGAATGAGCGTAAACTCCACTAATCCGGTAGATTTAAAAGGCAAATATAGAAAAACATCAGAAACCTGCACACCTCGATAAAGGGTTCATGAAATTTGCAGAAAACAGGGATGAAAAACAGCTGAACCGGCTACCCTAAGACCCTGCATGCTTAGCCAAAAATTTTATATGTTTAATCCGCAATGATTGATAAAAATATCGTGAAAATAGATTTAGTCTATTTGTGGGTAGATGGCACTGACCCGGTGTGGCAGAAAAAAAAGCGTGCTTTTACCGGCACTGTCAGTGATGATTCCGAAACCAATAACATCGGGCGATACATCAATAATGATGAACTAAAGTATTCGATGCGGTCCGTGGTAAAGCATGCTCCCTGGATTAGGAAAATTTATATTGTTACCGATGCCCAAAAGCCTGATTGGTTGGATATTCACCACGAAAAAATTCAGCTGGTAGACCATCAGGAGATTATGCCTTTGAAAATTTTGCCTTGTTTTAATGCCATGGTCATTGAGTATTTTCTGTATAAGATTCCGGGCCTGTCAGAACACTTTTTGTTTGCGAATGATGATATGTTCTTCAACGCAGATCTATCACCAGATTATTTCTTTGCCAGAGACGGGTACCCCATCATTCGATTGAAGCGAAAATATTTTGGAAAATGGGGCCATCGCTGGAAACAACTAATGGGCAAAAAGTTAGGGCAGTATAGAAATCAGGTCACTGAGGCTTCAATTCTGGTTTCAGAAAAATTCGGGAAATATTACGCCAGTATTCCGCATCATAATATTGATGCCTATAAAAAATCAGACTATCAAAAGGCTGTAGAAGAGGTGTTCTCGGAACAGGTTGAAAAATCACAAATGAGTCGTGTACGGAATTATGGCGACTTGCAGCGGGCTGCCTTTGGGTATTACGCACTGGCTATAAAGCACGGCCACGCCAGGTATATTACGCGCAACGACTCTTTGCGCCTCTTAACCTATAAGCACGATTTTAACGCATACATACAGCGCTATCAACCTAAACTCTTCTGCATTAACGACAACGAAAAAGTTAATAACGAGCATAGAAAAAAAATCAAACCCTTTCTGGAAGAACATTTCCCTACGAAATCACCTTTCGAGAAATAGGTCTCTGTTTCATCTGAAAAATGAATACCCCCAACAGGTACCACCGCACCCGACCGGAATTATACACACGCCTTTTAACCAAAGGCAAAATGCCCAGTAAAGCATAATGATACGTAATATAGCGGGGTGCACTAAGCACCTTGATCTGATGCTCGCCAGCAAATTTTTTACAAAACTCATTGGCCTTGGCAATGCTTCTGTTTCGTATCAGCCTTTTCTTCCACGATAGTGAAGTAACAAGTGAATTACTTCTGTCTTTATAATAGTAGACTGCGCCCGGAACCGAGATAATTTTATTGGAGAAATAAACGGCCTGAATGGCAAACACTTTATCATGGGCATTTCGCAAGTCTGCATCAAACAGTAGTTTTCTTTCTTTTATGAAAGCCGTCCTGTACAAATATTTCCAAACATTTCCCTGATGGAAAACATTCGCAAATCGCATTTTGTCATCGGTGTTTACAAACAGGAATTTTTCAGTGACAATGCTCGTGAAGGCAGGCAATCTTTCATGAACATACCCGGCACAAGCCATATCTGCCTCAACCGATACAATCGCCTCCAACATCTTCTTATAAAAATCAAGGTTTATCAGGTCATCCACATCCATAAAATGCAGGTAGTCGCCTGTAGCCGCAATAATTCCTGCATTTCGTGCAGCGGCCGCACCTTTGTTTTCCTGCCGAATAAGGTTGACCGGATACTGCTTCACCCGCTGAACAGTATCATCTTCAGAACCATCATCCACTACAATAATTTCCAGGTTCGTATACGATTGAGCGAGTATCGTTTCCAAACACTGGCTTATAAACAATGACGCATTATAGGTGGGTATGATTACCGATATCAAGCTATTTGGCTGCATGAACAGGGAAATTACCTCACTTTTCGAAACTTGATTTCTCCGGCAGAATACTTTCAAATGCAGCCTGAATGCCCTGCATTGTTTTTTCAAAATTCATAATGTATTCGCTGTCGTTCAGGCAAACGAGTGAATACGACTGATCCCGAACAGCCTTGATGGCTTTACCCGACTTGAATACCAAAGGAAACATTTTGGTGTCGTTGTAGGTATTGTAAGCCATAAAGTTGGATTGACAGATTTGCCAGGTTTTGAAAAGCTCAAGCGTATAATCCTTCGGACTGCGGAAACGATGTTTTGACATCTCCGTAAGTTCGTCACCCGCATAATCCCAAACTTCTTCAAATGTTTTCTTGAGATACGGCTGAGCATTATGCGGTGTTCGCAGCGTCACAAACTTATCGTAAAAGGAAAGCATACGCGTTAGTCGTGCCTTGCTCCCATACGCTTCGGTAAACCATTTGTCATGGTCGCGCGCCATGATCTCTTTCTTATTAAATCGTTTATTGATTAACCGGATGTTGTTCCTGAGGCATTTATTCCACAATGAAAATCCAAAATTCATCCGGAAGGCCGCGATATCATTGGGCAAACCCTCGGTAAAAAATCGTTTTGGCGTAATGTGATTGATTACAAAAAAATCATCGTTGAAATACACAAAGCGCTCCGTCAAATCCGGAATGCGATGCATGTAAATCTCAATCACGTTGGAATTATAGCACGGCAAAGATTCCTTAGGCATGTAATCTTCATGATTGACAAACTTTATCTTAGGATGGTTTGCATCGATCCAATCTGGTTTTTGGCCACAGGTTACAAAATGAATCTTGCGCACCCAGGGCGCAAACTTTTCAACCCCCCTGAACCAGTATTTAAGAAAACCGTAGTCCCTGAAGCGTGCTACCGACACTTCGTTTTTAGTATTATCAATTTTTCCCGAATTCTTCGCAAATTCCTTTTGCCACTCCGGGTCATTCATGTCCACCCAGGTAATTACAAAGTCTATATCCATAAGCATTACGTGTCCAAAACTACGATCTTTTCAACAGAACGGATTAAAAGATTTTAGGGGAAAGTAGTTCGAAAATTAGGAAAAGTTTTTATGTTGGAAAGTTGTTGAAATCCACACAAACATGAATCTGAAATTCCTGATTAGCCTTATCATTACCCTTGCTCTGATCTTAGCGTTGAACAAAAGCTGGGAAGTTGGCACCATCCGCATTCCCCCCTTAGGTAAGTTTCTCGATCCAGCCCATGGTTTCTGGCAAAACATTGAATCAAAAGGATTTACCCTTCCCGAAGCGTTGGATATTCCCGGATTACAACAACCCGTAACGGTTGTGTTCGACAGCCTAATGATTCCGCACCTCTTCGCACAAAACGATGAAGACTTGTACCTGGCTCAAGGTTACATTACCGCTTTTCATCGCCTTTGGCAAATGGAGTTTCAGACGCATGCGGCCGCAGGCAGATTGGCAGAAATTTTAGGGCGTGGACCCGAGGATGCCATTTTGAACTATGACCGCACCCAACGCAGGCTGGGCATGGTGCATGCCGCTGAAAGCGCTTATCGCGGAATGGAAAATGACCCCGTAGCCAAAATGGTGGCCGAAAAGTATGCCGCAGGAATAAATGCCTATATCCAATCGCTTTCATACGAAAATCTTCCCCTTGAATTCAAACTATTGGATTATCGCCCGGAAGCGTGGACCATGTTGAAGTCGGCCTTGTTGCTGCGCAGTATGGCCCAAACGCTGAACACCGGTGATAAAGACATGCAGATGACCAACGCACTGAAGTTATTTGGCAAAGAGATGATTGATGTGTTGTACCCTGATCTTGAGCCTATGGGCGATCCGATTGTTGATAAGCCAGGGGGTTGGAATTTTGAACCCGCCCATTTGAATGACACCATTCTGGCCTTGCCTGATGAGTTAATCGCCATAAGCGGACTAACCACACCCGAGCCGAACATCGGCAGCAACAACTGGGCTGTCAGCGGTAGCAAAACACAATCCGGCTACCCGATTTTATGCAACGACCCGCACCTTAGCATAACGCTTCCGTCCATCTGGTATGCCATTCAATTGCATGCACCGGGTATCAACACCATGGGCGTTTCTTTGCCTGGCGCACCCGGCATCATTATCGGGTTTAATGATTCCATTGCGTGGGGGGTTACCAATGCTCAACGCGATTTGGTAGACTGGTACCGCATTACGTTTGGAAACAACCAGAAAGAAAAGTACCTGTTGGATGGCGAATGGAAAGAAACCCGCAAAGTGGTTGAAAGAATTTCAGTAAGAAGTGGTGAGCCCTTTTATGACACCGTGATCTATACCCATTGGGGACCTGTTCCATACGATGAACAGTTCAGGGCCGAAAATAACCGGAAGCATTATGCGTTCCGCTGGATTTCGCACGATGAATCTGAAGAGTTGCTGACATTCTACAAACTTAACCGCGCAAAAAATCATAGCGACTACATGAACGCGCTCAATCATTTCTCATCTCCCGCCCAAAACTTTGTATTTGCATCCGTTACCGGAGACATTGCCATGCGCATCCAGGGAAAATTTCCAGCCCGCAAAAAGTACGAAGGGAAATTTGTGCTGGATGGAAGCCGCTCCGAACACGGCCCGCAGGGATACATTCCGTTTGAGCACAATGTAATGGACAAAAATCCAGCGCGAGGATTTGTCAGTTCAGCCAATCAATACCCGGCAGACCCAACCTATCCATACTACATCAATGCTGTAAGCTATGAAGCCCATCGGAACAGAAGAATTAACCATGTGCTGCGCGAGAAGAATAATCTTACGGTAAAAGACATGATGAATCTTCAACTGGATAACTACAGCATAAAGGCTGAAGAAATTTTACCTACGTTACTTCAGGCCATTGATGGCTCTGCATTATCGCCAGAAGAAAAGGAAGCATATAAATTATTAACGGGTTGGGACTTCTACTACCATAAAGATGCACAGGCTCCACCCTACTTTGAAGCATGGTGGAGAAACCTCTTTGTTTCCATCTGGGATGAAATGCGAAACGATTCCCTTTCCCTGTCCTACCCGACATCCTGGAACACCAGCTACCTGATAAGAACGCAACCCGACTTACCATTCTATGACAATCAATCTACACCCGAAAAGGAAACCATCACGGACCTGATCAGGCAAGCTTTTAAAAAATCCATGGAGGAAGTGGAAGCCTGGAAAAAAGAAAATACAAAACCACTACGCTGGGCTGATTTCAAGGATACATACGTTGAACACCTTACCCGTCAGGCACCTTTTAGTTTCCATGTTGAACATGGCGGGCATGGTGATGCAGTGAATGCCTCATCACGTAAGCATGGCCCATCGTGGCGAATGATCGTGAGTGTTGAACCTGAAGGCCCGAAAGCGTTTGCCACCTACCCGGGCGGACAATCCGGCAATCCGGGAAGCGTGCACTACAACTCCATGCTTGACCGGTGGGCAAACGGAACGTATTTTAGAATGCTGTTTCTGCGGCAAGCCGATCAGTCTGTCGAGAGGACTTTGTTTTCTACCACACTAAACCCAAAGTGACATGAAATTTATTGTACAACTGGTCGCGATCGTCATTATGAGTTGGCTGCTCGAAATGTTTTTGCCGTGGTGGAGTATTGCCATTGCCGGATTCATCGGAGGCTTTGCCTTCCGATCCAAATCAAATTTCATAGCAGGTTTTCTGGCCATTGCTTTGTTGTGGTTTATTCATGCGTTCATCATCGACTTACAAGCCTCTGCCCCGCTTGCTGAAAAGATTGCCCAGCTACTGATGGTGCAAAACAAGGTGCTGCTGTTCTTACTCACTGCGGTTATCGGTGGTCTGGTTGGAGGGTTCGCTACGCTATCGGGCGCCTTGTTAAAGAGTGGTCGTAAGGGAAGGTGAACTATCGGACCAAGCAAGGCAAGATCGAAAACGAAATTTCAATTGTTGAAAATAAAAAAGCCCTGGCGTTACCACCAGGACTTTCTTTTGTCGGGGTACCAGGATTCGAACCTGGGACCCCCTGGTCCCAAACCAGGTGCGCTACCGGACTGCGCTACACCCCGAACGTTAAACGAGGCGCAAAGATATACTTTTAATCTTATGCACCAAGTGATCCGACAGGGACTCGAACCCCGAACCTGCTGCTTAGAAGGCAGCTGCTCTATCCAGTTGAGCTATCGGACCTAATTCAAAAGCCCTGCTACTAACAGGGCCTTCGCGGAGAGGGGGGGATTCGAACCCCCGGTACACTTTGACATGTACGACAGTTTAGCAAACTGCTGGTTTCAGCCACTCACCCACCTCTCCGGGGCTGAAAGAACTGCAAATATAAGGGATGAACAGAAACTGCCTAAAATTAATTTGATCAAAGATTTTTAAGCTCCATCCATCCGAAATAGGCTTGCAACCGTTAACACTTCGTTGTTACTTGCAGGCCGTGAGTTGGTATCGTGAATTCGGCACTACGGAAATAGTCTTCATCACGCTCTTCGTGGTGTTGTATGGCCTTTACATTGCGCGGGTTATTCGAATTGCCCGATCACTCAACACTCCGTTCAGTACAATTTTCTTCAAGGTATTGCTTCGCAGCACTGCTTTTGCATTGTTGATTGTGGCTTTGTTGGGCCCCTCTTTTGGAGCCGCGAAACGCGAAGTTCAATCGGTAGGAAAGGATATCATGATCTGCGTGGACTTGTCGAAATCCATGGATGCGTTCGACATCACCCCTACCCGGCTGGAGAAAGTGAAGTATGAAATGAAACGAATAGTGGCCGCGTTTAACTCCGACAGAATCGGGATTATCATCTTCTCGTCAGAAGCTTTCATGCAAAGCCCGCTGACCTTCGATCAGAACGCGCTGAACTTATTCATTGAAGCCATGAACACCAACCTGGTGCCCAGTGCCGGTACCGACTTTGGCCCTCCCTTACGTATGGCTGTTGAGAAGCTTGAACAGGATAACAACCGGATTTCACAAACCAAATCCAGGATTGTCGTTTTGATTAGTGATGGTGAAGATTTTGGAGATGAAACCTCTGAAATCGCCCAGCAAATCGAATCGAAAGGATATAAACTATTTACCCTGGGTGTAGGTACAGAAGCCGGGGGAAGCATTCGTTCCGGTTCCGGATACCGAACCGACAGGCAAGGCAATGTGATTGTTACCAGGTTGAACCCCAAAGCGCTCCAATCATTGGCCAGCAAAACGGGCGGGCGCTATTTCGAAATCAATGATAGCCGGAATGATGTATCACGGCTGATCAATACCATTAACGGCATTGAAGGTGAGTTGATGGATGCCCGTTTGGTGGATGTATCTGCCAATAAATATTTCTACTTTCTGCTAATCGCTGTAATTTTACTGGCCCTTGATGTGTTATTACACGTAAAGACAATTAAAATATGAAAGGCGGACTGTTCATTTTGTTTCTATTCTCGGCTATTATCACCGATCCGGCTAAAATTGGTCAGATCAATCGCGCCAAGGAAGAAGCAAAGAAGGCCTACCTGGCCGGTGATTATGAAACTGCTGCCTCCAAATACAAATACCTGACAGACTCCTTGTCGGTTACAGAAGATGAGGTGCTGATGAACCTGGGCAATGCCTACTTTAACATGGGCGATACGGCTTCTGCAATCGGGCGATATCAAAGCCTTACACAAAGTGCCAATAAGAATATCCGCTCAGTTGCCCAACAACAACTGGGTGTGGTGAAAAACAAGCAAGGAAAATTTGAAGAAGCCTTGAATCATTTCAAAGAAGCCATCAAGGCCAATCCTGCCAATGAAGATGCGCGCTACAATTACGAATTATTAAAGAAAAAGCTGGACGAGCAGAAAAAACAGGAACAACAAAATCAGGATCAGAATAAAGACCAGCAAAAGCAACAAGAGCAACAGAAGCAGGATCAGAAAAAGAAAGAGGAGCAAAAAGAACAGGAAAAGAAAGATCAGGAGCAAAAGGATCAGCAAAACAAGGACAACTCCGGAAAACCTGATGAACAAAAAGATCAGGAGCAAAAGGAACAACAAAATGAAGAAAAGCAGGATCAACAGGAAGGCGAAAAGAAAGACATCCCTCCTTCTTCAGAAAAACTGGAGCAAATGAAAATCAGTCCTGAGCAGGCAGCCAAAATTCTGGAAGCCATGAAGAATCAGGAGTTTCAATACCTGCAACAGAATAAACGAAAAGCTACCAAACCCAAGGATAAAGGAAAACCAGATTGGTGAGTCGCCCTTCGAGAGCCTCAGGGCGCAGAGAGCCTCAGGGCGCAGTGCCAGTCTTTGATTTAATGAGCAGAATGATTAAGAAATTAAAAACTTCAAATCTTCAATTCAATACAAATTTATTTTGAAATCTTTAATCCATAACCCTTGCCCTGAGGTTCCCGAAGGGCGTAACTAACCACATATGAACGAAGTATACATCATCTCAGCCGTACGCACACCCATTGGAAGTTTTGGCGGAAGCCTGGCCAGTGTTTCAGCCGTTGACCTCGGTGCCATTGCCGTAAAGGGCGCCCTGCAAAAAGCAGGTGTTGATCCGAAACAGGTACAGGAAATTTTTATGGGTAATGTTATTTCAGCCGGACTTAAGCAAGCGCCCGCCACACAGGTAGCGGTAGCAGCTGGATTGGGTTATGAAATCCCGTGTACCCTGATAAACAAAGTATGCGCTTCTGGCATGAAGGCCGTAATGCTGGGCGCTCAATCCATTATGCTGGGCCAAAACGATGTCGTTATTGCTGGTGGAATGGAGAGCATGTCGAATATTCCCTATTATTTATTGAAGGCACGCTATGGTTACCGGTATGGAAACGGGGAAGTTGTCGATGGGCTTACCTACGATGGCTTAACCGATGTGTATAATCATTGTGCCATGGGCGTTTGTGCCGATAATACCGCGAAGGAGATGAACATCTCGCGCCAGGATCAGGACAATTATGCCATCAACTCATACAAACGTTCTGCCGCGGCATGGGCTGCCGGTAAATTCAACGATGAAGTTGTACCGGTTGAAATCGTTGACCGAAAAGGCAACAAAACCTTGTTCAACGAAGATGAAGAATATAAAAATGTAAACTTCGATAAGATTCCAGGTTTGCGTCCGGTATTTACAAAAGAAGGAACCGTAACGGCTGCCAATGCCTCTACGATTAACGATGGTGCTTCTGCCCTCGTGCTTATGAGCAAACAAAAAGCGGAAGCGCTCGGACTAAAGCCCCTGGCTAAAATTCGTGGCTTTGCCGATGCAGCACAGGATCCGATGTGGTTTACAACCACTCCTTCTCTGGCTATACCAAAAGCCATGAAAATGGCAGGCGTTAGCACCAAGGATGCCTCCTACTACGAAATCAATGAAGCTTTTTCTGCGGTAGCCATTGCCAATAACATCAAACTGGAGCTTGATCCTGATAAAGTAAATGTAAACGGTGGTGCCGTTGCGTTAGGACACCCCCTTGGCGCTTCCGGTGCGCGCATCATCACCACACTGGTTCATGTGCTCAAGCAAAACAATGCATCCATAGGCGTAGCCGGCATCTGCAATGGTGGTGGCGGTGCTTCAGCCCTTGTTATTGAGAATAAATAGCCTCTGAACGGCTAAATCAACACAACATAAACGATAGCCTTGCGTTATTTGCAAGGCTATTTTTATTTTGTATCCGCTATGCCGTTACGCCTTATCTGTTTAATCGTGCTGATATTCCCTATCAGTACATTTGCACAACGTGAAATCAGAACGTACTATGATGGCTCACGCCAACATGTTCAGGAAGTTTATGTTGTAGCAAATGATGATCATGAAAAACTGGTAGGTAAATACCAGCGTTTCTTTCCGGATGGAAAACTTGCCGTAGATGGCAACTTTAACAACGGCAAAAAATCGGGGCAGTTTACCGAGTATCACGAAACCGGCCAACCCGCTCGTAAATTGGTTTACGTAAATGGCATGCGCCATGGTCCGGTGGAGGTATTTGATGAACTGGGAAAAAAGATTCAACGTGCCTATTACCAGAATGATATTTTGGTTGACAGCGTACAATCCTTCTACGATAACGGAGTAATGAAAAGCGAAACGGTTTTTAAAAAAGGAAAACCTGAAGGCGTGGTGCGTGAATTCTATCCAAATGGAAATCTGAAAAGCGAAATCTATTACGCGCAAGGGAAACCAAATGGCATAACCCGACACTTTTATGAAACTGGCGTAGTTGAAACGGAAGCCAATTATAAGCAGGGAGTATTAACCGGTTACCTCAAAACTTACTACACCAACGGTCAGCTTGAAACCGTAAGTACCATGGCCGAGGGTTCAAAAAACGGATCGTTTAAAAATTACGATCGTGATGGCCACCTGATACTCGAAGGATCATTCCTGAACGGAAGATTACATGGAAACAACACAGCCTATTATGCCGATGGTACCGTAAAACACAAATTCATCTATAAAGAAGGTGCAAAAACCGGTACCGGTTTGGTTTATCATCCAAACGGAAAACTCAAGTTTCGCGAACAGCTTTCTATTACCGGAAAAGATTGGGTATCCTATGAATTCTCAGCCGATGAAAAGAAAGTTGCAGAGAAACGTTACCGCGAAAACCTGCCCCACGGAACCTGGATATTCTATCATGATGACGGTAAAACAGAAAAAGTAAAAGAGAACTATGAGGCCGGAAAACTTTCCGGATTGCGTTATGAATATTACAGTAACGGAAAAGTAAAGCTGGAAGAAACATATAAATTCAACATGCTGAACGGTCCGTTTAAAACATATTACGAAACCGGTACCCTGGAATCGCAAGGCGAATGCAAATCGCAACGAAAGCATGGCATGTTTACGGCCTACTATCCTAATGGAAAAATTAAAGAACAGGGTGAATACGTAGCCGACAAAAAGCACAAGGAATGGAAGGAATTTGACGAGAGCGGAAACCCGACTCGTACCCTCATTTTCAAAGCCGGCATTTTGGTGGATTGAGCACGTTACCGCTTGTACACGTTACTCAAGTTTCCTTACCTTGCGGCTTATAATTTTCCATGCAAGCGCTGAAAGAAACCAACTTTAAGTTTCCGGGCCAAACGGGTTTCTACCGTGGCAAAGTCCGCGATGTATATTACTTCGGCAACATCATGGCCATGGTGGCCACCGACCGCATTTCGGCTTTTGATGTGGTGTTACCCCGCGCCATCCCGGATAAAGGAAGAGTACTCAACCAGATCGCTGCGAAAAATCTGGAAGCCACAAAAGCGTTCGTTCCAAACTGGGTTCTCTCTGTTCCTGATCCAAATGTTACCATCGGCTTTACCTGCGAAACCTTTCCGGTTGAAATGGTCATCCGTGGGTACCTGGCGGGGCACGCCTGGCGCGAATACAAGGCCGGCAAGCGTATGCTATGTGGTGTTCCCTTGCCGGAAGGTTTAAAAGAAAACGACAAACTTCCCCACCCCATTATTACTCCAACCACCAAAGCGCATGAGGGACACGATGAAGATATCTCTAAAGCAGAAATTCTTAAGCAGGGACTGGTGAGTGAGCAGGATTACACCCAACTCGAAGAATACACCCACACCCTATTCGCAAAAGGAACAGCGCTGGCTGCTGAACGTGGACTTATACTCGTGGATACGAAATACGAGTTTGGAAAAAATCAGGGCAGAATTTTCCTGATCGATGAAGTGCATACACCCGATTCATCGCGGTATTTCTATGCCGAAGGTTACACCAAAAGACAAGCGAAGGGCGAACCGCAAAAGCAACTTTCTAAAGAGTTTGTTCGCCAATGGTTGATTGAAAATGGATTTCAGGGAAAAGAAGGGCAACAGGTTCCGGAAATGACCGATGCTGTAGTAACGTCCATTTCAGCCCGGTACCAGGAATTATATCAGCAAGTAACCGGAAACACACTTGCACCGTTGACAGGTGTACCCATGGAGCAAAGAATAGAACAAAGCATCCTTAATTCGCTAAAATCCGTTAATTTAGAAGCTTAATTGAACCGTTAATTTCATACAATGAAGTATACCATAGACAAAAAAGAGAAATACAGCCTGTTACACCTTCACGAAGACAAACTGGATTCAAGCGTAGCGCCAGGTTTGAAATCGGAGTTGATAACCCTGCACGCGGAAGGAGTAAAAAACATCATATTGGATTTGAATGAAGTAAAATACACCGATTCATCGGGGCTCAGCGCCCTGTTGGTGGGTAACCGGATCGTTCAGGAAGACGGTGGCATTTTCATCCTCACCTCGCTTTCCGATCATACCATGAAGTTGATCAAAATTTCACAACTCGACAGCGTACTGAACATTCTGCCCAAAGTGGAAGAGGCCATTGATGCCGTGTTCATGCACGAAATCGAAAAGGACTTGAAAAATCCGGATGAGAATTAATTTCACCAACAACGTGCACATAAACCAAAACTCATACGGGTTTTGGTTTTTTGTTTTACAGGATTGAGCTTCAAGATAACCATATTGGGATCAAGCGGAGCGGTGCCGGCATATGGAAGATTTCCATCCGCACAGTTGATTGAAATCCAGAACAAACATTTTCTGGTTGACTGCGGAGAAGGGACACAGATGCAACTGATGCAGTATGATTGCCCCATTCATCGCATCAATCATATTTTTATTTCGCACCTGCATGGCGATCATTACCTAGGCCTGATGGGCCTGCTCTTCACCCTGCACCTGAACCATCGTGTAAACGATTTACACTTGTACAGTCACCACGGGCTGGATGAAATTATCATCGCACAACTTAAGTACTCAAACTCTGCCCTGCGCTTCAAACTCATCTTTCACATGTTGAATCCGGGTGTGCATGAAATTCTTTATGAAGACAACCAGCTTACTGTTGAGGGTATTCCGCTCCGGCATAAATTGGATTGCACCGGCTTCCTATTTCGCGAAAAGCAAAAACCCAGAAGAATCGACAAAGACAGACTTCCACAAGACCTGACCCTGCAACAGATTGCCGCTTTAAAAACCGGAGCAGATGTGGAAGATGAGTCGGGGAAAATTCGTTACAAAAACACAGACCTCACCCTTTCACCTCGCAAATCAAGAAGTTATGCCTATTGCTCGGATACCGCTTTTGATGAAAATCTTGTAAACATCATCCAACACATTGATGTTTTGTATCACGAAGCCACCTTTATGGAGCGTGAAAAAGACAAAGCCGTTGAAACCCTGCACAGTACGGCTGCTGAAGCTGCTACTATTGCCAAACATGCAAATGTGGGCAAATTGTTACTCGGGCATTTCTCTGCACGGTATAAAGAACTTGAACCTTTGTTGGATGAAGCCCGTGTGGTATTTTCGAACTGTTACCTGGCATGCGAAGGCAACACATTCACCATTGATGAATAATGGCAACACTTGAACAAAAAAAGAACCGGTTGTTTATTGTCCTTTGCGGGATATTTCTGACCAACGCCTTGTTGGCCGAAATGATCGGCACAAAAATCTTCTCGGCCGAATCAACCGTGGGGCTGGACCCGGCACACTTGAACATTCTGGGGTTTGTCATGGACTTCAACCTGACAGCCGGTGTGGTGATCTGGCCCATCGTATTCATTACCACCGATTTGATCAATGAGTACTTTGGAAAACCCGGTGTTAAACGCATCAGCTACCTCACTGCCATTTTAATTGCCTATAGTTTTATTGTGATCTTTTTTGCCATTGAACTCCCTCCTGCCGAATGGTGGCTCGATGCCAACAGCAAAGACGCACAAGGCAATCCATTCAACATCAACTTTGCGTTTGGTAAAATTTTCGGTCAGGGGCTGCGCATTATTGTTGGTTCCTTAACGGCTTTTCTGATCGGCCAATTGGTTGATGTTTTTGTCTTTCAACGTTTACGAAGCATCACTGGCCCCAGAATGCTTTGGCTAAGGGCTACGGGTTCAACACTGGTATCGCAATTGGTCGATAGCTTTGTTGTGTTGTTCATTGCCTTTTACGGTGTATTCTCCAACACACAAATTATCGCAATCGGCATTACCAACTACATCTACAAATTTGTGATTGCCATTGCGCTTACACCTGTAATCTACTTGGGTCACGGAATCATCGACCGGTATTTGGGTAAAGATCAGGCTGATAAAATTTCGGATGAAGCCGCTGAACAGAGCAAAGGATTCTTTTAGGACTGGAGTCAGTTTCACGCAAAGATAAATACTATCTACTCCTTCTAATATTATCGCAGATCACAGCTGTGGCCACACCCGCATTCAGCGACTCGGCTTTACCATACCTGGGAATGGATATCTGCTGCGTTACAAATTGTTCAACCTCCTTTGAGATTCCGTGCGCTTCATTGCCAATAACCAGCAGTCCGCCCGAACCGAAGTTTACCGTATGCACATCATCACCCGACAAGAATGTTCCGTAAACGGGCAACCGGGTTTTTGACAGAAAATCGGGAAGAGCGGTGTAGTAAACCGGAATGCGCGTGAATGACCCCTTACTGGAGTGGAGCACCTTGGGGTTATACAATTCTGCCGTTTCATCAGAAGCAATAACGGCTTTAATCCCATACCAGTCGGCAATCCGAATAATGGTGCCCAGATTACCCGGATCACGAATATCATCCAATACCAATGTAAAATCTGATGCCGTTAGTACCGGAGCCGCATTTGGTTTACACCTTGCGATGGCCAGCGCACCGTCATTGGTGCGGTACTCACCAAGGGTTGCCAATACATCCGGTTTTACTTCTATACGCTCACCGGCAAACCCTTTAAAAACTGCATTGAAATCGTTGAAAAAATCAGGGGTGCCAAGCACACATTCAGTGGTGTAATCCGAGTCGAGCAACTCCAGCACAGTCTTTGCCCCTTCCACCACAAATCGTTGCTCCAATTGCCGGTATTTCTTTACTTGCAATGATTTGATGTACTTTATCCGGGCTTTAGAGAGCATTTGTTTAAACTTGGTATTCGCGAAAATTAGATATTATTTTCTTATCCTCATCAGTTTTATGGTGTTGCAAGGATGCCTCGGCACCAAGCACCTGAAGCAAGATGAGAAAATGCTGTACAGGCAACGCATTAACTCACCCAAAACCATCAACAAATCTGCGCTTAAGGACCTGTATGTTCAGGAAAGCAACAAGAAATTCCTGGGGCTTCGCGTACATACCCTGGTAAGCATGTATTACTTCGGACAAAAGCGTTTTAAGCCTGCCAAAATTGAAAAGAAGTTAAAGCAAACCGAGGGTAAGTTTGATGCAAAAATTGAGGATGCAAAGTCCGAAAAGCGCGAAGCCAGCCTGCAATTTAAAAAGCAACGCAAAACTGCTGCACTCAGGGAAAAGCTTACCAACGGAAACATCTGGATGAAATGGGGCGAACCGGTAAGTGTGTACGATAGCGCCAAGGTTCAGCTTACCCAAGAGCGTTTTCGCGATTACCTGTTTAACAACGGATATTTCAAAAACGAAGTACTTACGCGAACAACATTTGAAAGCCGTAAACTGGTAACCATTGCCTACGACATTGTTCCGGGGCCACAATACCGCATCGATACCATCATGTACCGCATACCGGACTCTACGCTGCATGCACTTACCCTAAAAACCCAGCCGGCAAGTTTTTTAAAACCGGGTGCCGCCTATAACCAGGATAATTTTTCGCGTGAGCGTGAACGTATTGACTTGCTGTTTAAAGAAAACGGGTATTATGATTTCAGCCGGCAATATGTTGAGTTTGATGTAGATACTGCCTACCACGAAGGCCACCAGGTTGGCGTGTTGATGATTATCAGCAATCCGGCAAAGCGTGGATATCATAAAAAATTTATCATCGATGAAGTTCATTTCACCCCCGATGCCGGTGTGAGCATACCGGGCGTTACCCGTACTAAGCAAAATTACCGGGGTACCGATTTTGAGTACTACGAAAAAATGTACAGCTCAAGAATCCTGAGTCAGCGTATATTTATTCATCCGGGCGATTATTACAGTCGCGATAAAACCTTCAGCACACAACGCCAGCTTGCCAACCTCGACAACTTCAAGTTTGTTAACATCAATTACGATACAACCGGTGGTAAATTTGTAGCCAATATTTTCACCAACCCACTCGACCGGTATCAGTGGTCGAATGAAATTGGTGTTAATGTTACCCAAGGTTTTCCGGGCCCCTTCTACAACATCAACTTTAAAAAACGGAACATTTTTAAAGGGCTCGAAAACTTTGAGATAAACGGGCGCATCGGTTATGAAGGTGTTGCCTCTGCCACAGCATCCAGCAACATTTATCAGAGTGTTGAAGCCGGTATAAATGCTTCCGTAACATTTCCTCAATTTTTGTTACCCCTTAAGGAAGAAACGCGTTACAACCTTGGCCGGATAAACCCACGTACGCGTGCATCACTCGGGTACAGTTACACCAACCGGCCTGAGTATGTTCGATCCGCAACCACATTCAACTATGTTTACAGTTGGGAAAATCTACGCATTCGCAGATTCGAGTTTACATTAAATAACCTCAGCATCATCAATTCAAGGCTTGATCCTGCGTTCGATCAGGTACTTACCGATTTATTCACCAACGAAGGCAATACACTCTTCCGTACATTTGAGCCCTCCTTTGTAAGCAGTATGATTTTCTCCATGACGTGGAACCATCGCAACTATGGAAACCTCGAGGAAAGTTCGAATTTCTTCAGGTGGTCGGTAGAAAGTGGCGGAACACTTCAGAACATTCTTAACTACCCCCTTATTGAGCGCAACGGCTTAAAGTCATTTCGGTACATACGCATTAATGGGGATTTCAGAAGACTGGTTATACTTGATAAAAGTACCGTACTGGCCTACCGGGTGAATGGCGGAGTAGGTTTTTCGTATGATGAAAACAAAGTTCTTCCCTATGAAAAATACTTTTTTGCCGGAGGAAGCAACAGTGTACGCGCCTGGCGGCCGCGAAGGTTGGGCCCCGGAAGTTACCGGCCCCGCGAAAGCGCCAATCCGGAAGTGGATGGATTATACGATTACCGGTTTGAGCAACCGGGCGATGTGCTGCTGGAAGGAAGTATAGAATTGCGCAGAAAACTGTTCGGCTTTTTTGAAGGAGCCCTGTTTGTTGATGCAGGCAACGTATGGACGCTTGAGCCGCGTATCATTCGCGATGTGGATAATAACGTTATTGAAAATGGCAACTCACAGTTTAAGGTGAATCAGTTTTACAAAGAAATCGGTATCGGCACCGGATTTGGCGTTCGCTTCAATTTCTCCTTTCTCATTCTGCGCTTTGATGTTGGCTTGAAAGCATATGATCCCGGCCGACCGGAAGGCGATCGGTTTGTGCTGAATAAAATAAAATTCCTGCGGCCCTTCGGCACGGATCGTGAACCGGTTATCTACAATGTGGGGGTAGGATTCCCTTTTTGATTTTCAATACCTGAGCAATTCATTCAATGCTTGTGCTACCTTCTCTGCATTGGGCAACATCATTTTTTCAAGATCAACATTGAGCGGAACGGCCGGCAGATTGGCCGCCCCCAATGTCCATACCGGAGCATCCAGGTACCTGAAACATTCACGTTGAATTCTTCCGGCCAACGATTCGGCAAATGAGTTCATTAACGGTTCTTCTGTTAATACAAAAGCGCGATTATGTCTTAACACAGATTCCTTCACACCCTTCCAATCCAGTGGGTTAAGCGTACGCAAATCTAAAATCTCCACCTGTCCGGCAAACGACTTGCTGGCCTCTTTCGCCCAGTATACACCCATACCATAAGTAATGATTACAGCAGATTCACCGCTTTCAATTTTATCCTGACTTGCCTCCAGAACAACACGAGCCTTGCCCAACGGAATCATATAATCCTCATCCGGCTCCGGAGTTTTAGCATCCAACGTTCCGGGCACTTTGCTCCAATACAACCCTTTGTGTTCCAACAGCACCACCGGGTTTGGATCGTAGAAGGAAGCCTTCAATAAACCCTTCATATCTGCGGCATTTGAAGGATACACCACTTTGATACCGCGTATCGTCAACAACGTTGACTCCACACTGCCCGAGTGATACGGTCCGCCACCTCCATACGCGCCAATCGGCACACGTATTAATGATTGTATCGGAAATTTTCCCTTCGACAGGTAACAACTTTTTGAAAGTTCTTCTACCAGTTGATTGATACCCGGCCAGATGTAATCGGCAAACTGAATTTCAACAATAGGTTTCGCCCCTACAGCCGACATACCCGCGGTTGAACCAACGATGTATGCTTCCTGGATGGGTGTATTGAATACGCGATGGTCGCCATATTTTTCGGCCAACGTTGCGGCTTCACGAAACACGCCACCCAACCTGCGGCCAACATCCTGTCCGTAAAACAATGCTTCCGGATGCTTGCGCAGAATTTCATCCACAGCATGCAAGGCAGCGTCAACCATGATAATTTTTTCAGCACCTTTTGGCGCACGCAAACCTGTTTCTTCCGTAATGGGTGTGGGTGCAAATTCATGTGAATCAAATTCAGTTGTATCCGGATCAGCAGATGCAAGCGCTTGCTCATAATCATGCTTAACTTTTTCAGCGGCTTCCTTTCGGATATCACTTAATGTTTTTTCTGTTTCGCCATGTTTTTTCAGGTAGTGCTCCAGCTTTGCAATCGGATCGTCTTTTTGATGTGCCTCCAGATCCTCTCCACGATACCATTCCCTGCGCACACCAGAAGTATGATGTCCGAGTAACGGGCATGTTGCGTGGACTAAAATAGGTGCACGGTTTTTACGCACATAGGCAATGGCTTTCTTCATTCCTTCGTAGGAATCAGAGAATTCAGAACCATCCACGCGCATGCGTTGCATCCCTTTAAAGCCGGCCGCATATTCATACGCATCCATGGCACGCATCTCATCTCCCGTTGCTGAAATTCCCCAACCATTATCCTGAACCAGGTAAATGATTGGCATTTGTTTCAGTACGGCCATCTGAAAAGCTTCCGCCACTTCACCTTCCGTCACTGAACCATCGCCCAGCGAGCAGAGTACAACCGGCTTTTGTTTTGTGTTTAATAAATTTTGTGATTCTAAGTATGCAATACCTTGTGCCATGCCCGTAGCCGGAATGGCCTGCATACCCGTAGCTGAACTTTGATGCGGAATAATTGGAAAACCTTCACGCTTAAGTGACGGGTGGCCGTAGTACGATCTTCCTCCTGAGAACGGATCATCACGCTTGGCCATCAATTGAAGCATCAGCTCATACGGCTGCATGCCTATGGCCAACAAAATGGATTCATCGCGATAATATAAGGAAGCATAATCCCACGCTTTCAACTGCAATCCGGCTGCCAGTTGTATAGCCTCATGTCCGCGTGAGGTACTGTGCACATATTTACTACAGATTTCTCGGTTTTCATCATAGGTTTCTGCCATACGTCTGGCGGTGCACATCAACGCATACGCCTTCAGTAAAACAGCCCGGTCAATACCCCTTTTTTTGGTCGTTTTTCGCTCCTTCACTTGCTCCATTTCGGCCATAGTTTGTTTGATCAGGTTAAGGCTTAAAGATAAGGATTTTGCGGTATTCAATCGGTTGAAATTCTGTATGATACTGATAAAGATCAGCCAACGGTATGACCGAAAGCATAGTTTTTCTAAATCTGTAAATGCACCTTAGTATCAGCAAAAAACAAAAGTTCTTAACCTAAAATAAAGGAGGTAGTATATGACACTGCTTAAGTCACCGGTATTACCCAACTTGTTTACCGACAAGTGGTTGTCTGATTTCTTCGATAACGATCGGTTCTTTGATGCAGACTGGATGAAAAGAATTCAGGTCGTTCCCGCAGTTAATGTAAAAGAAGTGGAAAAAGGATTTGAAATCGAAATGGCCGTTCCAGGAATGACCAAAAAAGATTTCAACATCAACATTGAAAACGGAGTGCTGACCATCTTCACTGAAAAGAAAGAAGAGAAAGAAGAAAAAGAAGAGGCCTACACCCGCAAGGAATTCAATTACACCAGCTTCACTCGCTCCTTCAACCTGCCGGAAAACATCAATCCGGAAAAAGTTGAAGCTCGTTATGAGGACGGTATGCTCAGGATTATGATTGCCAAAAAGGCACTCTCCCCTGAAAAGCCCGTGAAGATGATTGAGGTTAAGTAAGTTGAACAGGTAAAATAGGTGCACATCCACCGCACGGTTTAACGGGATCACAAAGCATCCCAACCAGTCAACAAGGGGTACGGTTTGATTTGGTTATGTGCACACGTTTTGCGTCCTGGTGTTAGTAGCACCAGGACTTTTTTTATTTATGAATACTGAAAGACCGGATCAATCCTCCTCCATCAAATCATCCAAACTCAAAAACTTTCTTCCCAACCCGGAAACGGATGCCACATTAAAAAAACCAACAGCTTTTTTCCCTGCAGGATTTACGTTCGCCACATTGGATGACACATTTGCCAGAGGCGTAGCAAACAACTCACTGAAACCACCGGGTCTATCGGTTTGGATGGCTACCTGTGTTAAAAAATCGAATGAAGCTTCAGAGAGAGAATGAATTTCCACATATACTGAATCACCTACCACGTAAGGAGAAAGAAACCGATCATTCTCATCCTGATCGAACGGATTGATGGCGGTACGAATTGGTGCAATGAAATACGCTCCGGTAAAATTTCCACCACGAGTAAAGCCTGCATCGTACGCCAGGTTAAGGTCGGAAGGTTTATTCAGCAGCTGACCATTCTTGAACGTTTTGATCCAGTAGGTATCACCAGGCTCAGCCGGATCAAAAGCCCAGAACTCCGCCAGAAACAGTTCATCGATAAACTGGCTGGCCTCTTCTCTTCTAAACGTTATGCTGTCGATAGCGGGAACACGGCCCATGCGCGTAATAGATCGATAGGTCTCTCCCTCTGCCGTAACAGTTAGTGTGTACGTAACACCGGTTTGCCCAAAGGCTTCATCCATGCCGGGTGTCCAGATGTATTGACCCGCATCGGTTGCGCTTTCTGTAAATACATACGCACTCCCATCGCTACCCTCAACAATAACTTGTGCACCGGCAACACCCGGTGGCAACGTTTGATCGAAATAAGATTGCGTTTTGGTAAGCTTAATAACTTGTGGTTCGGATTTATTATTCACCCACGCATCTATCACCAAAATCGGATCTGCGGTTTGCAGGGTTGGATCAATCACTGTTTCACAGGAAAACAGAACTATGGAACCGAAGAGAAATGCTATCGCTTTATTCAAATTATTCATACGCATCAAAAATGAAAGTTATAGGAAATGGAAGGCACCACGGTACCGATAATGGATAGCTGTCGTGCCTGGGTTTCAATAACCTGACCGGGCGGAATACGCTTATCATTCTGTGCAAAGTAAATGGAGAACGGATTCTTTCTTCCATATACATTGTATAAGCCAAACACCCAATAATCTGTATTCTTCCGAATCTTTCCTTTGCGGTTCACTTGCTTTCCTTCCAATCGCGCTGAAATATCCAACCGGTGAAAGGCAGGCAAACGAACATTGTTGCGTGTTTCATTGGCATTGTATGGAATCAAAATATCCTGAATGATGTAACGCGAGGTTGGAAATGTAGTGGGTGTGCCCGACAACAACGTAAAGTTAGCCGACAATGAAACGCGCTTGGAAACATCATAAAACCCGGTAACCTTTAGGTTATGCGTTTGATCAAAACGCGCGGCATACCATTCACCCTTGTTGATGCCCTCTACCTGCAACTCCGAACGGCCGAGTGTGTATGCAATCCAACCGTTCAGCTTGCCGGTTTTCTTTTGCAGGTAAAGTTCAAGTCCGTATGCACGCGCATCACCACTTAACAAATCACCTTCCAGAAATTCATTGATCAACAGGTCAGCTCCATCAATATAATCGATTTGATTTTTTGCTGCCCGGTAATAGACCTCCGCTGAGAATTCGTATTCCTTCTCCTTACCCAAACTTCTGAAATAACCAACCGCGAATTGATCGCCCACTTCAGGCTTAATGTTTTGTGTGGTAGGCGTCCACACATCCAACGGGTTCGATGCCGTTGTATTGGAAATCAGATGTAAATATTGCGCCATGCGGATGTAACTTGCCTTGATGGAACTTGCTTCATTCACCTGCACCTTTACCGCTACCCGAGGCTCCAGCGTTCCATAGCTACTCGTTACTTCGCCCCTTCCAAATTGTGTTTGCGCAACTGGAAATCGTCTTACTCCTGCTGTGGTATCGTTATAGGTGTATTGTGCACCCGGACCAAAACCCCAGAAGTGTGAATAGCGCAAGCCGTACTCAACCGAAAAGGTTTCATTGATTTTTTGGTTATTACTCAGGTACACAGCCGATTCCAGGTTATACTTCTCCGGCAAACTAATATCGGTAACCTCACCGTTGGAGGCACCGGATGCATTGGCCGGCTCAAACGTATAATACGTACCCTCAACCCCAAACGACACTTCGTTTTCGCTGTTGATGAAATAACTGAAACTGGGCTTGAACGTGTAGTTGGTGATGGATGAATTCCATTTAAAATAGTCGCGGTCATCATCTCCAAACTTCAAGGCATAATCGTACTTGCTGAAAATCCCGGATACATTTAAAAACAACCGGTCATTCAGAATTGAATTCCACCGCAAGGTTGCCGTATTGTTTCCCCACGAAAAACCTTGCTCCCGATCAAAAAAGAAATTATCGCGGCCGCTGTAGCCCGACAGGTAAATGCGGTTGCGCTTGTTGATGTTATAATTCAGCTTTCCCGTAAGGTCATAAAAATTCAGTCGTGCGCCCTCGCGCAACACATCCACAAACGGTCGGGCGAGAATATCAATGTACGATCGCCTTGCCGCTACAATAAATGAACCTTCATTTTTAAACAATGGCCCTTCCACCGACAAGCGACTGAAAATGGTACCAATACCACCGTTTGCTTCATACTCCTTATTATTCCCTTCCTTCATGCGCACATCCAGCAACGAAGCAATGCGCCCACCAAACTGTGCCGGTATGGCGCCCTTATACAGCTTCACATCTTTTACTGCATCGGGATTAAAAACAGAAAAGAACTCCCAGCAAATGAGACGAGTTGTACACGGTGGTTTATCTAGTAAATTGTGTTTTGTCTAACACTTCCACCACGAACATTAAAGCCAGAGGCCCCCGGCCTACGGTTGTCAAGCACCAGGCAATTGCTGAATGCTTTTGATCACATCTACCTCGCCCAATGAATCCTCGTAATGGTTTTGATATCGATTTTATTCACACTCATTTCCACCGCCTGAACGGGTGAGCACCAGAGCCGGTCACTATCACTCCAACTGGCGGCTTTGCGATACCAGTTCCAGATCAAGGCGCACGTTTTGTCTCAAGTCTACATTTCGTACCTCACGGTTATACCCCACATACGAAAACTCCACCTCGTATTCGCCTGAGGCCACGGTGAGGGAGTAAAATCCATACACATTGGTGGTGGTACCAGCGCCCAGGCTGCGGATGTAAACGGTTGCACCGATTAGTGCTTCACCATCTGCAGCATCCTTCAGGTAGCCGCTCAGGGTCGCTTTGTCTTGTGCGGAAAGCGGATATAAAAAACCAAGGAATAAACTTATTAATATGATCTTACGCATAACGAGTCAATCTGTCGCTTAAAAACGGCAAACATTACCGGGTTGTTTAGCAGATTGGTGTTAAATAATTTAGTTTTTATAGAATTGTTTTACAGTTTTTACAGAAAATTATCTAACTAGGCATCGATCACCAATAAACACTACGCATGCGCATCGTTTCCACACTCATCGTCTTGTTGCTTTTCAGCACAGCTCTTCAGGCTCAAAAAGTATCAACTAATAAAAAGCAGGTATTGAGCTCCATTGAAAAGCATGCATCCAAACTCATTGAAACCAGCGATAACATCTGGGCGCATGCCGAAATAGCTTTTCAGGAAACGGAATCATACCAGGAATTAGCCAATCTGGCGGAAGCCAATGGCTTTAACGTAGAGCGCGGTGTGGCCGAAATACCAACTGCGTTTGTAGCCACCTATGGAAGTGGCAAACCCGTGATTGGCATACTGGGCGAGTTTGATGCCTTACCCGGCCTCTCGCAAAAGGCAGTTCCGAACAAGGATCCTTTAAAGGCAGGAGAACCCGGCCACGGTTGCGGACACAATCTGTTTGGTACGGCCAGTCTTGGTGCGGCTATCGCGATTAAGGAATTGATTGAGCAAGGCAAACTGAAAGGCACCATTAAGTTTTTTGGAACACCCGCTGAAGAAAAGTTTTTCGGTAAGTTATGGATGATCCGTGCCGGACTATTCAAGGATGTAGATGTAGTGATGGACTGGCATCCGGGAGCAGAAACAAAAGCTGCAGTACAAACCGGATTGGCACTCGTTGACTTTACCGTGGAGTTCAAAGGTCAGGCGGCTCATGCTTCTGCCGATCCATGGAACGGACGCAGCGCCTCCGATGCATTGGAGTTGTATACCACAGGCATCAACTACTACCGCGAACACGTGAAGCCTACCGTGCGCATTCATTACCATATACAAGATGGCGGACAGGTGGTGAATGTGGTTCCGGATTATGCCCGACTGTGGGTACGCGTACGCGATGTAAAGCGCGAAGGCATGAACGAAGTGTATGCGCGCGTAAAAAAGATGGCCGAAGGCGCAGCCATTATGGCTAACGTGGATTACGAGGTGAAATTAGTTTCCGGAATTTATGAAGTGCTCGTGAACAGAACCGGTGCAGGTTATTTACAAAAGAACCTGGAGTTTCTTGGTCCGCTCACGTACACGCCCGAAGAAACAGACTTTGCCAAAAAAATACAGCAGGCCACCGGCAAACCCCAGGTGGGCTTGCACAGTAAAGTTGAACCGCTGGAAGAAACCAAGGAAAATGCCGGGGGCGGCTCTACCGATGTGGGTGATGTGAGCTGGGTGGTTCCCACTATCCGCTTAAGTGCCGCCACTGCACCGGTTGGCACACCGTGGCACTCGTGGGCAGTTGTAGCCTGTGGGGGCATGTCTATTGGGCATAAGGGTATGCTTCATGCTTCCAGGGCGTTGGCGTTAACCATGGTCGACTTATATGAAGACCCGAAAAAAGTAGAAGCCATAAAAGCAGAATTCAAACAACGCAAGGGCGACCATGTTTACTCAGGGTTAGTACCGGATGGCCCACCTCCCATTGGCAAGGAATGAAGGAGGTTTACAAAACAGATCAATCACTGGGTGAAGAAATTGCCAACAGCATCAGCCATGGACTGGGAGCCGTTGGCGGCATAGTGGCCATCCCCTTTCTAATCATCAATGCCATACCACATGGCACGGGTGCCATAGTTGGTGCAGCCGTGTTTGGCGCTTCCATTATCATCATGTACCTAAGCTCCACCCTGTACCATGCGTTTCCTGTTAGCCGAACCAAAAAACTATTTCAGATTTTTGATCACAGCGCCATTTACGTACTCATTGCCGGAACCTACACGCCCTTTGCCTTGGGCATATTGCAAGGCTTCTGGGGCTGGGTTATGCTAGTTGGCATGTGGACATTTGCCGCTGGCGGCATCGTGTTCAAATCCATTGCCGGCACACGCAAGAATATTCTCTCCACCATTTTATATGTGGCCATGGGCTGGATGGGCATACTGATGATAAAACCCCTGATAGCCAACATGGAACGCGAAGGACTGTACTGGCTGCTTGCTGGCGGAATATCCTACACCGTAGGCGTAATTTTTTATTTAATGAAAAAACTACGCTACACGCATTTTATCTGGCACCTGTTTGTGCTGGGCGGTACGGCTTGCCATGTGGTTACGGTGATGCGGTTTGCGAATTGACTGTCGGGGTAAGAGTAATTCACGAGCGGCCACAATAACCACATAAAGGTTCAGGAGGAGAATCTTTTTTTAGAGTGAAGAACGCTTTCAGTGATGCGCTCTTTTATTTTTTCCAGCGGAAGCTTTACCGATAGGTTAGGTGGATCAATGGATGGATCAATATCATCGAAGTAACTCACAGCGCGGAGGGCTATAAGCGGATTAAAATTCGGATACTTTACTGAATAAAATCCAATCATGTCGCTCATCGAAAAATATTCAAGAAGAAAGTAGATATCAATAAAATCTTTCAAACGCTTGCCCGAATTGCTGATGGCATTTAGTTTCATGGCTGCAATATCAGGAAGCGAAAGAAATCGAATACCCTCTTCTTCCTTGGGGGGATTGATCAACGGATAATCATGGGTAATAAAGTCTACTTTTATACTTTCGATAAAAGTCAGTAGGGTATTGGCCGCCTCAAAGGCAACTTCTATCGCAAACTTTGCCTGCAGTTGACTAATAAATTGGTTCGAATTGAAATTGTTTCTACTGAACAAATCGATATCAATGGAATTCCTATGTCCAATTTGAAGTGCAAGTGCAGTACCTCCCACTAAATGGAATTCTTTTAAGAAATCCAGCGATTGTAAACGCTGAATCAGATTGAATGTTTCGGGTTTAATCAGAAAAGGATCTCTATGCAGCATTCAAAAAATCTGATTGAAGAAAGAATCTGGAAAAGTCTTTCATCCGTTGATTGAGCTGTGCACTCCAATCAATCACTTCCAGTATTTTTTCCCGCCCATAATACTGCAGCACAGCACGCCATTCATTCAATGTTCCCCTTTCCAGAACCCGCTCAATCACAATCTTATATGATTTGTCGTAATTGAAGGTCTCCAGGTCATACTCCCATAAAAGGCGGTCGTTGATATCGGGTTTATTAGGCATTGAGGTCCGTAATTGGCTTACAAAGATACAAAAAAGGAGTCGGTTAAACACCAATATGATTCATTCAATCAATTACCAGAAAAGTAGATTGCCTCAGAATTGTAACAAACTTAACATCCTGGGTCTTCACCGTAAATCTTGTTGGAGAAGAACTCCGACTAGGGCTAAGTTATCTATTCGACTTCATTCTGTCCATTAAGCCAATTACGGTTTCATTTAAGTCACTTTGATTGCACCAGTATTTATCTATTTCTCCATAGTTTGTGTATGTTGAAATATTGAAGCCTTCTTCAATATCGTTATAATAGGAGCGAGCAACAAAAATCCCAAAATCATTATTCCAAAAGTCAGTCGTAGCGGATTGATTAACTTTACTGCCGAACTTTAAAAATGTCCACTATGGCAAAAACTATTATGCAAGCTTGGGATGACCTTGATTTACAGTCGGCCAAGCATTTATTATCACAGACCGAAATGTATTTGGAAGCAACTATCGAGACGGCAAAAGTACTTACTGACCGAGCAATCAATATTTTACAATTTTCAGTTCCAGCTATACTTGCATTGGTTGGTGTGGTGTTCGCCCAGTCTAATCAGGTTCTTAGTCACCTGTCATTTTTGAGTATCATTTTTCTGCTTGTCATTTCCTATAAAGCCTTAAAAGTTTATGAATTATATGAAATACATTCGAAAGGAAGTCCTGTCGAGAATCTTCTGTCGGATGAAATTCTAAGTATGGATGAGTCAACGATGGAATTTGCCTTTGTTTTCAATTCAATCGTCTTGAATAATAACTTGATAATATTCAATGAAAACGCAAATAAGCAAAGACGACAACATATATATTTTATCATCAACACCGTGAAGGTCGGATGTGTTGTCGTTTTGCTTTATGCTATTTTTGGATACCTGGTTTTCCAGTCCGTATCTGTGTCGCAGGCGTCTTAGGTGGTGGCGGGGGTGCTGGTCTTTTTCCCATATTATTATCGATTATGTTAAATGTTCCATTATTTGTCCCGTGGCATATTTGACTTCCAGTGTATCGGCTTGCACGTGTTTTCATGGCGTGTTGTTTTCGGGGGAATAGGTTTTTGTCAATAAATGTAACAGATCAGGCTGGTAGTTCAAATAGGAGTTTCTGCTACCCTTAGTCACCTCCGCAGCCACCACACCCACTGCAACCTGAGCAACCGCTATCACCAGAGCATCCACTGCCGCCTGAACATCCCCCATCTCCACCACCAGAACCAGAAGACCCTGAACTATCAAATGAATCGGAATAATCATTATAGCCAGACCAACACCCCGACCCACAACCACCAGAAACAACTATCTCTTTCTTTAACTGTTTGAATATTTCCTTATCGATCTCCTTTGCAATTGCAAATTCAAGTCCTTTTAGCAAAAAAATATTTCCACCAATTACTCGCAGGGTTTCCAGCGCAAGCTTTGAATTGCGACCTATCTGTTCAGGTAAACTACTTTCATATTCCTGTATTTCGCGCATCACCACATCCCGTAACGCCAATCCTTTATTGCTATACGAAAACCTTCCCATTATTTTCTGAAAGAAAGTTGAACTAAACGCTTCCTTTAGGTAGTTAGAAGTTACAAGACTATGCTGATAATCCTTCTCAGATTCCGCTTGCTGAAACCCCACACAAACTAAATTTCTAAACAGAATTTTAATCGCCCTGTTCTTATCGAAAATTGAAAGAAACACCCATTCATGCGGTTTCTTAACATAGTTACGAAAATTCTTTCCAACTGAAACATATTTATTGGTTCTTACAGGTTCCCGTCTACTAGCTTGTCTTTGAATTTCTTCGATAACCAGCACTTGTTTCAGAAGCAAATCGAGCAGGGTCACTTTTAACAGATCACCCAAAGGAGCCTTATCTCCAGATTTTAAAATTAGGGTTTCTGCAGGTGTTAATTGGGTGAGTTGTCTCACATGAATAGCTTTTTAATAACCCAATACCTATCTGTGTTAATCCGCTGAAAATTAATACGCTTAAACCTTATATTATCAGGAGGCCAGATATCGACTGGAGGCGCTTCGTTAAAAGTATTCCGATATAGCTCAAGCGTTTGTAAATACCAGTTTATGAACTTATCATTCTCCCTTTTACCCCCTCTGGTTGGCCCATGATGAACCTTCCTGTTAAGGATTTCTCCACAGAATTCATCCCAGTAAGAATGTGTGTAGAGTAAATGCAAGTGCCAAACCTGGTCTACCTCATCAGAAGGGGTTAACGGTTGATTGGAAATACAGATCAGGAAAATAAACTTCTTGTATTCAAGAACTGCACGAATAGCAAACTCATGTGACCATCCATTTTCACGAGCAAGTCTATCAGTAAAAGTCAATGAAGAATCCTCATCATCTAATTCAAATTGCTGAATACGCTTCCAAAGTTCCAAATTTTCACTATTCATAACGCCATACATGCGTACATATAGATACTCAGAATTGCTTCTTATAGATCATCTCATCAAACCCCAACGCCAGCACTTTTCCATCTTCTTCAATCAACGGCCGCTTGATCACGCTGGTCTTTTCCAGCATCAGGGCAATGGCTGCTTTTTCAGAGGTAATTTTCTTTTGTGTGGCTTCATCCAACTGGCGCCAGGTGGTGCCGCGTTTGTTTACCAGGCTCTCCCACCCTACCTGTTTGCTCCATGCTTTCAGTTTAGCTTCGGTAATGCCTTTTGATTTATAATCGTGAAAATCGAATTCAATTTTTTTCATTTTCAGCCAGTCGAGGGCCGACTTTACCGTATTGCAGTTTTTAATTCCGTAAATTATCATGATTTGCTAATTAATATTTCACGCAAAGGCGCAAAGAAGTATTTATTGTTTGTTCGCTGTTAAAGTCCGCTCAATATACGCATCAATCTGTGCTTCCAAAACCGTTAGCGGCACAGAGCCGTTTTGAAGAATGACCTGGTGGAAGGCGCCTATTTTAAACTGATCTCCCAATGTCTCTTCGGCTTTCTTTCGCAGGGCTTTAATCTTTATCTCACCAATCTTATAACTCAACGCCTGACCGGGCCAACCAATGTACCGATCGATTTCGGTGGTCACTTCATGCATCGACAGCGCGGTATTCCCGGCCAGGTAGTTCAACGCCTGGTCGCGTGTCCATCCTTTGTAATGAATGCCGGTATCGACTACAAGCCTGCACGCGCGCCACATCTCATAGGTATAACGCCCAAACATATCGTAAGGAGTTGCATACATGCCCATTTCCTCGCCCAGGTACTCGCTGTACAATCCCCAGCCTTCGCCAAACGCGCTGATGTAATAGCGTGTACGAAAGCGGGGTAAATCTTTCAGTTCAGCCGCCAGCATAATTTGCAGGTGATGCCCGGGTACGGCCTCGTGCAACGTAAGTGCGGGCAGTGTATACAGGGTTCTGCTTTTCAGGTTATAGGTGTTCACCCAATAAATTCCGGCACGCTTACCATCCCACGAGCCCGGCACATACCGCCCACCGGTGTAGGTTGGCGCGATGGCATCGGGCACCGGCTCAACGGTAAATGGCAGGCTGTAGAGTTTATCGAAAAGTTTTGGAAGTCCTGCTTCTGCTTTTTTGCTCAACCATGAAGCATAGTTCAGCAACTCCTGCGGTGTTTTCGCATAAAACTGCGGGTCAGTCCGTAAGAATTTCAGGAAGTCAGCAAAGGAATCTTTAAAGTTTACCTGTTTAATAATTTCCTCCATAGCTGCGCGTATCCGCGCTACTTCAGCCAGACCGAGATGATGAACCGAATCCGGAGTTAAGGGCAAGGTGGAGAAATGATGCACCCGGTTTTCGTAATACTCCTTTCCACCGGGCACAAAGGAAATGCCGGGCTGCTCACGTGCAGCTTGTAAGTAATCGCTACCGATGTAGTCATAAATTTCCTGATAGGTACGTTGAAGCGATGACACGACTGCTTCTGCCTTTTGCAATACAGACTGCCGGTCCGTTTCATCCATGCTTTCAGGAAGCGTGGCAAGCGGAGTATAAAACATCAATTGGGTATAATCAGAAACCACGTAGGGCTTCATCAGCGCTAGTGTATTGTTCACAATTACTTTTGGCGCTACAATGCCATCCTTCACGCCTTGCTTCAGTAAGTCGAGGTTTTCACGCAACCGCTTTTCATAATTTGGTAACCAGCCCAGATAACCGTTGTAATCGTCAACCGTTTTAAAAGGCAATCGCGAAAAGGAATAGCCCATGGAATTATAGAAGCCTCCCTCCGCATTGAACGGAATCAGGTACATGCGAAACCGAATGCGATCAACCTGATCCTGCAAGTCCATGATCATTAACTGCTTGCTGATGCGATCCTGTTCGTCAAGTGATGCTTCATCAATGGTCTTTACTTTGTTAATAAATTTTTCAAGACTATCCGCCCGTTGCTGTTGGGCAGCTTCAGATATGGATGACCATGCCCCTTTTGGATGCAAGCCTCGCGAAACACTGTCTGCTGATGATTGATCGAATTTCTCGATCGTATCAAACAAACTGATCAGGCGATTGTGCGGTGTAGCAGAATCAGTTTTATCCTGTTTTGGTGAACACGAAACAAGTAACACCAGCACAGCAAGGAACACGTTTTTCATTATCTGCGATTTAGCTCATTAAATTTACAGGAAATCTATGAGTTCTGATCGATCAAGTGAAGCCTCATGCGTATTTTATTCTGAGTTCCTTGGCAGCAAATCTATTAAACCACAAAGCGCACCAAGTAGGCACAAAGGTCACGAAGCTTTGCCCTTAAGTAAGGATACGAAAATTTGAATATCTGAAGGAATGTCTTGCGCTTGTTTAAGCATGTTGATAAATGCACTGCCTACAATAGCACCCGCTCCGTACACACAGGCTGTAGAAAATGTATTGGCATTAGAAACCCCAAAGCCGATCAAAAACGGATTCTTCAGGTTCATGTTTTTCAATCGCTCAAAGTATTGCACCTGCTCCGCCTGAAAACCTTCTTTCGCGCCCGTAGTACTTGAAGACGAAACGGCATAAATGAAGGCGTTGGTGGCCTCATCAATTTTTCGGATACGGGCTTCTGAAGTTGTGGGTGAAATGAGAAAAATATTTCTTAACCCCGCTTGCTCCATGGATTGCCTGTAAACCGATTCGTATTCATCAAATGGCATATCGGGCAAGATGAGCCCGTCTACTCCTGCGTTGGTGGCATCGTTAAAAAATTTCTCCATACCGTATTGCATCACCGGATTGAGGTATCCCATTAAAATGATCGGTATGTGCACTTGCTTGCGGAGTTCGCGCACCTGCTCCAACAAAAGTTTCAGCGTCATGCCATTATCAATAGCTTGTTTGCTGCTTTGCTGAATCACCGGGCCATCGGCTATGGGATCGGAAAACGGAATACCAATTTCAATCAGATCGACACCGGCTTGTTGCAAACTCAACGCAATTGTTCCGGTATCATTCAATGAAGGAAAACCCGCGGTAAAAAATACCGACAGGATATTCTGTTTCTTCTTTGAAAAAAGTTCTTCAATGCGATTCATAGTCTCAATGTGTTCCATAGTTCTTCTCTCCTGCCGGGATGGCAAACGGCAATATGTTTTGTCTCGGGGGCAACGGACACGTAGCAAACTCGGTAAACGCGCAAGGCGGATTGTACGCCTTATTAAAATCAATGATTACCCGATCACCTTCTTTGGGAACAGGTGCATACATATACCTGCCCGCTCCATATGTTTCGCGCGCGTTGGTCTCGTCTCCAAAAATGATAAAAAACTCATCGCCACCTTCATCCAATGCATCCAGCGTGTATTCCTTGCCATCGTATTCAAACACTAGGGTACCTACCGAGCGCTGCGGACCAGTCTGCCCCAACACGTTTGTAATTTCAATGGTGCGCGAAGAATCAGCCCATGCTATCCTGCCTTCTATCCGCCATTTCGGATCAATCGGAAAACATTCAATCGAAGTAAAGGATTTCAAGAGTGGATTTTCAAAATCGCGAAGGCGCACGCCATATTGATCGCCACGCCTGATCACAAACCAACGGAGCGATCCGTGTGCTGCTATTATTCTTGATGAATCCGGATGATACAGCACGCCTGATGAAACAGCAGCATCATTGAGATCAATCGAAACACCTGGCGCTGACTCGAGTGTTACAACACCTTGCTTCAGCAACATAAATCCACCTCGCTCAGCAATCCTTCCTTCTGGAAACACCAGGTCATTTTCCTTACCACTCCCAAACGTATTGATTCCCTCCTTCAGCCAGAACAACCCCGCCAGGTTTACCCAGCCATCTTCACTTACCTGATACGCATTTCGATTATGTTGCCATTCTTTAATTTCCTCAACAAAGGCTTCTGTATTCAAACCAATCGTTGACTTTTCTTTTACTGTACATCCGACAATCACCAGATTGAACAGAATAATAAGCGTGATAATATTCCTCATAAATCAGAAATCAACATTCCAAAATCGTAAATCCTAATACTTCCCCCACCGAATATACGTCTCCAAATCCTTATCTCCCCTTCCGGAAAGATTCACCACCACCACATCATCCGGATTAAATTCTATTTTACTCAATACCGCAATAGCATGCGCAGTTTCAATGGCGGGTATGACTCCTTCCGTGCGACTCAATTCAATGCCAGCCTGCATGGCCTCATCATCCGTGGCGCTCAAAAATTGTACGCGACCCGTTTCAAACAAATGTGCATGCTGCGGACCGATACCCGGATAATCAAGACCAGCAGAAATGGAGTAAGGTTCTTCCACCTGGCCGTCTTCCGTTTGCATGAGCAGCGTTTTACTTCCGTGAAGCACTCCCGGTTTACCCAATACAGTGGTTGCGGCCGATTCACCAGAGGTTAACCCATGACCGGCAGCTTCAATACCAATCAGGTTTACGTGTTCATCGTTAAGAAAATGATAGAAAGCACCCGCAGCATTTGAACCGCCACCCACACAGGCAAGTACATAGTCGGGATAGGGATTGCCTTCGATTTCATTCAATTGCTTCTTCATCTCTTCACTAATCACCGATTGAAAACGGGCAACCATGTCGGGATAAGGATGCGGGCCAACCACAGAGCCTATTATATAATGTGTGTCTGTCGGGTGGTTGATCCAATGGCGCATGGCTTCGTTGGTAGCATCTTTCAACGTCATGTTACCCGAAGTGGCCGGAACTACTTTTGTGCCGAGGATGCGCATGCGCTCCACATTGGGTCGTTGGCGTTCCATATCCAACTGGCCCATGTAAACAATACATTCCATGCCCATCAAGGCACACACGGTAGCGGTGGCTACACCATGCTGACCGGCACCAGTCTCAGCAATGACTTTTTGCTTACCCAATCGCTTGGCCAATAAGATCTGACCAATGGTATTGTTGATTTTATGCGCACCGGTATGACAAAGATCTTCGCGCTTCAGGTAAATTTTTGCGCGGTATTGTTCCGAAAGGCGGGCTGCGAAATATAACGGTGTCGGGCGGCCAACATAATCCCGAAGTAGCTGATGAAACTCTTGCTGGAAAGAATCATGCTGAATGATGCTCAGGTAATTCTCCCAAAGTTCTTCAATGTTTGGATACAGCATTTCAGGAATGTAGGCCCCGCCAAAATTTCCGAAATATCCTCTTTCATCAACGTGGTAATTCATAACTGTTTTGTTTTAAAACACCTCGAAAAATTTTCACGCAAAGGCGCAAAGAACGCCAAGTAAATCGCAAAGATTTAGTGGTGTCATCTTTATAATTTATGTTCTAACCAAACTTACTACTTCTTTAATCAATGAAACATTCTTAACACCCGGAGAATCCTCGACCCCACTGTTTAAGTCAAGCGCATGAAGGTTCATATTTTTCAACCGTTTAACATCCTGAATGTTTTCAACTGTTAATCCCCCACTCAAAAAAAAAGGAATTTCCTGATCGTACTGCTCCAGTATAGACCAATCGAATACCTGTGCATTACCCCCGTAGTGCTTTCCTTTTGTATCAAAGAGGAAATAGTCTACCGCTTCTTTGTACGGCAGCGCTACTGAAAAATCGAAATCCGGACCAATCCTGAAAACTTTAATCACCCTTAACCCTTCCTGCTTCAACTGCTCACAAACCGCTACTGATTCATCTCCATGAAGTTGCACATGCGAGAGATTATGCCTGGCACTTAACTCAATAATCCGATCCACTTGTTCATTTACAAACACCCCTACCCGATGAATAGCAGTATTCAAACCAACAGGCATTTGAAAATCCTCGCCCACATACCGCGGTGATGGCGGATAAAAAATAAATCCCATATAATCCGGAAGAAGCTTTCCAACCTCCAGCATATTGGATGAATCTTTGAACCCACAAATTTTCAACTTGATCATACTTTTCATTACCTAATTATCTTCACAACCCGAGCCCTGAGGCTCCCGAAGGGCGTATCTCACTTACCTACCCTCAACGCCTCAATAAACCCCCTACATACTTCCCCTGGCTTATCATGCTTCATAAAATTCTGTCCCATTAAAAAACCTTCGTAGCCATATTCCCTCAACGCTAGTACCGTGTTAACCTGATCAATCCCACTTTCAGAAATTTTAACAAATGAAGAAGGAATTTTTTCCACCAACTCACGTGAAACATCTACGGAAACTTCAAATGTCTTCAGGTTCCGGTTGTTTACTCCGAATAAATCGGCACCGGAGTCCAGGTTACTCAACAACTCTGCTTCATCGTGAATCTCCAGCAACACCTCTAACCCCAATCCGTGTGCAACAGACGTGAACCATTTAATTTGCTCGGGCTCCAGACAAGCTGCAATCAGCAAGATCACATCCGCGCCAATAGCTTTGGCTTCTGCAATCTGGTATTCATCTACAATAAACTCCTTACGCAATATCGGCACATCCACTACCCTTCTTGCCCTTATTAAATCATCTGTTGTTCCTCCAAAAAATTCATGATCGGTTAGTATTGACAAACCCGAACAACCTGCCTCTGCATAACCTCGTGCAATCTCCTCTACCAATACATTCGAATGAATGACACCTTGCGATGGCGACTTGCGTTTGATCTCAGCGATGATGCCGGAAGCACCCTGTTGTTTCAAACGCTGCACCAATGAAATACACGATCGTGAAAACCCTGCTTCCTTTTCCAGTAAAGCAAAAGGAACCTTCTCCTTTTGTGCGGCAACTTCCTTTCGCTTATGGGCCGTTATCGTTTCGAGTATATTCACTTGTCCAACAGTTTTTTGAAAACCTCATATGCTTTTCCTGAAGCAAGCGCTTCCCTTGCTTTCAATACTGCAAGCTCAATACCTGCATCCTGATCAGCACAGAATAATGCCATAGCCGAATTGGCAATCACGGCCGCCTGTTGCTGTTCGGTACCTTTTCCTTGCAGTATATTCAGAAATATCTTTGCGGATTCTTCCACGGAATTTCCTCCGGCTATATCAGCATAGGTCACCTGAGGCAAACCCAAATCGGCTGGCGTTGCAACTCGCTCGCCTTTATTGAAAAAATATTTAAACGGACCGGTCAATGAAATCTCATCATGTCCATCCAACCCATGAAGGATCACAAAGTCTTTATCGGTATCCTGATAGAGGTACCCATACTGGCGCGCCAGTTCCAAACTAAACACCCCCACCAATTGTCGTGTTGGAAAGGCAGGATTTACCATGGGACCCAGCATATTGAAAAATGTTTTTACCCCTAACTCTTTTCGGATGGGCGCTACGTTTTTCATGGCGGGATGAAACATGGGTGCATGCATGAAACAAATATTGGCGCGGTCGAGACTTCGTTTCAGCTCATTCACATCGTTGGTGAATTGATAGCCGAAATACTCCAACACATTAGACGAACCACAGGCAGAAGACACACCATAGTTGCCGTGCTTGGCTACGGGCTGCCCGGCTGCTGCCACCACAAAGGAAGAAAGCGTTGAAATGTTAAACGTATTTTTCCCATCACCACCTGTTCCACACACATCCATTACGGGTTCATCAAATCTTACCGGTATGCACAACTCCAACATTGCATCGCGAAAACCTTCCAGTTCTTCAACGGTAATGTTGCGCATCATGTACACCGTCATGAATGACGACATCTGACTCGGATTGTATTTTCCTGAGGCCAACTCAACCAATACCTGTCGCGCTTCCTGCTTTGTCAGGGATTGGTGGTCGATTAATTCATTTAATACGTGTTTCATAAACTACTTTTAATTCTTTAACCAGTTTGCCATCATCTTCGGTCCTTCCGGTGTCATGATGGATTCCGGATGAAACTGCAGTCCGCGTACATCGTATTTTTTATGGCGGATGCCCATAATCATGCCCTCTGCGTTACGAGCAGTCACAACCAGATCAGACGTAAGCGATTCTGGTGAGACGGCCCATGAATGATAATGACACGATTGAAACGTAGATGGTACGTCTTTGAACAGAATTTCGTCATTGTCTTCCACAAAAGTCTGTGACGTAACCCCATGCAACACTTTTGGAATATTAAACAACGAAGCACCGAACACTTCAGCAATGCCCTGGTGCCCGAGGCAAACACCTAATATACTCTTGGTTGTTGCATAGGTTTGAATGAGTGCCTTCATAATACCTGCTTCATCCGGAATACCCGGGCCAGGCGACAATAAAATCTTATCGTACTTTCCAACTTCTTCAAGCGCTATTTTATCGTTACGGTACACATCGTAGTCGAAGTTCAACTCACGTACAATGTGCACCAGGTTGTAGGTAAATGAATCGTAGTTATCGAGAATCAGAATTTTCATAAGATCAGATTTCTTCAGCCATTAAAATTGCTTTGCGCAGGGCGCCAAGCTTATTGTTCACTTCGTTTAATTCACTCTCCGGATTTGATTTAGAAACCACACCGGCTCCAGCCTGATAGACCAGTTCATTATCCTTACTCAAAAAGGTACGAATCATAATGGCATGATTGAAGTCGCCATTAAAACCGAGGAAGCCGATGGCGCCACCGTAAAACCCACGGTTAACATTTTCATACTTATCAATCAGCGTAAGCGCCTTATGCTTGGGTGCACCTGATAACGTACCGGCCGGAAAAGTAGCCGCAGCCATATTTACGGTTTCGGACTGGTCTTTAAGTTTACCAGTAACTTCCGAAACCAGGTGAATGACATGCGAGTAATATTGTATCTCTTTGAACACCGCTACGTTCACATCATGCGCATGGCGGCTCATGTCGTTACGCGCCAGGTCGACCAGCATAATGTGTTCGGCATTTTCCTTTTCATCTTCGGCCAGCCGGTTAGCCAGCTCAGCATCTTTCTGATCATCACCTGTTCTGCGAAAGGTTCCGGCTATCGGGAAAATACTCGCCTGATTTTTACTGACTTTCAATTGTGCTTCCGGTGAAGAACCGAATAACTTGAAATTACCGTAGTCAAAATAAAACAAGTAAGGCGATGGATTGATTGATCGCAACGCGCGATACACATTGAATTCATCGCCCTTAAATGAAGTCGTAAACCTTCTGGAAAGCACAATCTGAAAAACATCGCCCCGGTTGCAATGTTCTATGCCTTTTTCAACGGAAGTCATGAAAGCTTTATCATCCAGGTTGGAGGTTTCACCATTCACCCTTTTGAACGCATAGGTCGAGAACCGATTGCTGTAAATCAGTTTTTCGATCCGCGAAAGCGTACTCTCCTGCTCATCCGCCCGATGCTCCGTCAAGGTTAGCTCGTTTGAAAAATGATCGACCACGATTACATACCGATAAAGTTTGTACACAATATCCGGAACCTGATACTCGCGTTGGTCAACTTCTACTTCTTCGAAATACCGCACGGCATCATACGCCATAAAACCAAACAATCCGTTTCCTGGAGCAGCTTTGATTCCGTTTTGCCTGATGGAAAAAGACGATCGAAAATTTTCAAGGGCAGTTAATACGTGTGAACGTTCAGCTATCGCCTCCGTTTCAGTTGTTCCATCTGGCTGCACAATTTTTATCTTATTCCGATCTACCTCAAACGAAGCAATCGGGTCGCAGCAAATCAGCGACAAGCTGTTTTCATGCCCGTGGTAGTCGGAACTTTCCAACAAAATACTTCCGGCAAACACATCGCGCAGCTTCAGGTAAATGTTTACCGGTGTGAGGGTATCGGCCAGTAACTTCTTTGTAAATACGTTCAGTTCAACTTTCATTCTTTAACAGCATTAAAAATAAAAAGGCCCGCTCCTTGAATCGGGGCGGGCCTTCCGCGTATATACTTTTTAGTTATTCTAAAGCATAGCCATCCACCGATTCGATTTGAACCCGTGCCACCACCATGCAAATGAATAATTTCTGATCATAAAATTTTAATCAGCCTTTTTACGAGCTGTCTTTTTTGGCTTTTCAGCCTTTGATTCATCCTTAGGTTTACCAACTTTCTTCGAGGTTGCGCGCTTCAAACGTGCTTTAATCGAGTTCTTGTTACGGGATACACCGTATGAGCCTCTCCAGCGTTTTCCTTGTTTCGATTTTTTATCGCCTTTACCCATTGACGTAAACTTTTGTGGAGCAAGTATAAGAAGCGTGTTTGAAATTACAAAATCCAAGGCCAAATCGGGGTTATTTTATAACTTAATCACCAGTTAATCGGTTATAGAAAAAACATACGTTTATGGCTAAGGCATCTTTACCACTCGTTGACGCTTTGCGCAGAACAGCCCGTACACTTTCCCAAAGTTCGGATTACCAATGGGGGCATATGGGTTCCTGTAACTGTGGCTTCCTGGCACAGGAAATCACCCGATTAACCAAAGTCGAGATTCACCGCAGGGCCATGGAGCGTTATGGTGATTGGAATGAGCAACTGAACGACTACTGCCCTGCCAGCGGACTGCCCTTGGACGATGTAATTTCCGAAATGATAGCTTTTGGCTTTGATGCCGATGACCTGAAACACCTGGAAAGACTATCCGACCCCAGTATTTTAAGGACTTTTCCGCTTGAAGAACGGAATCTGAAGCACAACAGCAAATCAGATGTAGTTCGTTACCTGAATACCTGGGCTAATCTCCTGGAACAACACCTGATTAACTCAGTAGCATTGCCCGAACTTGAGCTGCCGGCTAAAGTGGAAGTGTAAACAAAATGCAGTCTTTCGGCTCATTGCCCTGATTAACAAACCGAAACCAGTTGGGAAGGCGGGCTTCTTCTTTCAAACCGCATTTATGCAACACCCGAATGGAGGCCGTGTTCTCCGCGTCAACAAAAGTTCCGATGCGGTAAATATCAGGCTGTGTCTTTAAGATTCTCAATACAGCTTGGGTAGCCTCTGTAGCAAACCCTTTCCCCCATTGGGTAGGACTTAAAATATAGCCAAACTGAATTTTCCCAAAATCATTTACTATGCCAAAGCCACCAATAAGCCTGAACGAATCTTTCAAGCGTATGGAAAAGGAAAAATCCAAGCCTGCCGTCCATGCCGAACGGGCATAACGCAAAAAATCGCGGGTATCGCGAATAGATTGATGGATTGGCCAGGACACAAACCGGGTAGCCTCATCCTTGCTGGCATAAGCATAAAAGATTTCCTCGGCATCTTCGTACCTTAGCCGCTGAAGCACCAGCCGCTCCGTTTCTATCTTTTCAGGAACTAGTAAACGCTGCACAGGTTAAACATAGCAAATTTACATGGCCAAAAGTCAGAACATTGTTCACGAATATTTCAAGAAAAAACTGGAAGATGGCATCCGGATATTGGTGAAGGTAAACCCTTACCGCTTTACCGGAACGGAGATCACCATTTCTCCACAGAACGAAACGCACATTCGTGAGCTTACGTTTGATGAGCACATTTTTGAAGATTTGGAAGCCGATGGGTTTGAACGATGTAACCCGTTGGAATTCAACCTGTATTTATCTGGTCTTGCCTGAATTTAACCGAATCAAAACCGGAAAACCTTTTATATTTGCACCCGGCAAGCCGGCACGACCAGCTCCTGCTGAACTCCCCCAGGACCGGAAGGTAGCAAGGGTAGGCGGTTGTAGCGGTGCGATGTTCGGTTTGCCATTTTTATTTTCTCCCCTCCGGTCATATTCCTTATTTTTACCCTGATAAACCTCTACTAAACATGAAATTTTTTATTGACACCGCGAACCTGAACGAAATCAAAGAAGCATACGACCTGGGCGTACTCGATGGCGTAACCACCAACCCCTCGTTGATGGCCAAAGAAGGCGTTAAAGGTCATGATAATATCAAGGCACACTACAAAGCCATCTGCAATATTGTTGATAACAACGTAAGCGCTGAAGTCATCGCTACCGATTACGAAAACATCATTAAAGAAGGCAAGGAACTAGCTAAGATTGATGATAAAATTGTGGTAAAAGTGCCCATGATTAAAGATGGCGTGAAGGCTTTGCGTTACTTTTCCAATGAAGGCATTCGTACAAACTGTACACTTGTTTTCTCAGCAGGTCAGGCGCTTTTGGCGGCTAAAGCCGGAGCAAGTTATGTATCTCCGTTTCTCGGAAGATTGGATGATGTGTCGCAAGATGGTTTGGACTTGATTGCCCAGATTCGCCACATTTATGATAACTACGGATTCGAAACCGAAGTATTGGCCGCTTCCATCCGCCACGTCATGCACCTGATCAAGTGTGCCGAAATTGGTTCCGATGTGGCCACGTGTCCACTTAGTGTAATTACCGGATTACTCAAGCATCCGCTCACAGATATTGGTTTGGAAAAATTCCTTGCCGATCACAAAAAAGTTAATGGATAACTTGTAACCCGCAACACGAATGTTCTCCACTGACCCCGTAGTACGCGTTAAAGAAGCCAGCATCTTTCAAGACCACAATACCGTGCTTGGGAATATCAGTTTTGATATTGAGAAAGGTGAGTTTGTTTTTTTAGTTGGACGAACAGGTTCCGGCAAATCATCGCTACTCAAAACCATGTATGCCGACTTACCCTTGCGCTTAGGGGATATAGAAATTACAGGATTCAGCATCCGGGGGATTAAACATTCGGAGGTTCCGATGTTGCGCAGGAAACTGGGTATCATTTTTCAGGATTTTCAACTCTTTCCTGATCGCACCGTGGCCGAAAACCTGTTGTTTGTGATGAAAGCCACCGGCTGGACGGACAGCAGCAAAATGAAAACGCGTTTACAGGAAGTGCTGATGAAAGTGGGATTGGGCGCAGTAGAGAAAAAAATGCCGCATCAACTTTCAGGAGGTGAACAGCAACGTGTGGTTATTGCCCGTGCGTTAATTAATGAGCCCGCTATTTTAATTGCAGATGAACCCACCGGAAACCTGGATCCGGAAGTATCGTATGGCATCCTGAAAGTGTTTCAGGAAATCAATAAAAGTGGAACCGCTGTATTAATGGCAACTCACGATTACGGGTTGATTAAAAAATTCCCTTGCCGGATTTTGAAATGCGAAGACGGCAAGGTGATCGACTCGGTTAAAGAACCGTTTGAACTGACTACCGGGTACTAAGCTTCGGTCTGCCCGCGCTCTTCTTCTTCCTGGTTTTGTTGATCAATTTTATGAAGTTGTTGATTCAGTAAATCGATCCGGATCAGTAAGTTCAGCACCAAGGCTTCTTTTACTTTTTTACTGGGACTCGTACGCATTTCTTCTTTCAATACTTCATACATAGCTTCCAGTTGTTTGAAATCATTGGTAAAACCATTCAGGTTAGGTTCACCATGGTGCGCTTCGATCATTTCAACCTTATCGGCAATTTCACGGAAATAGAATTTCTCCACATCCTGCAGCTCTTTTAAAGCAACCTGGTTATCACTTGTAGGCATGATACGGGGGTATAACAAGTAAGCCGACAATGCCATAAAAAATACAGCCGCAGCCCGCCAGAAAATCAGGCTCATGGCAGATTGACTGCCAAACATTGTAGTCTTGACATTCTTCCAGACCCGTTCTGATGGCTCACGATCATCAAATGCCTGACGATTGGCCTGCACAAATTCTTCCAATTTTTTACTCATAACATTCCGGTTAAAAGTTCCTTCAATTTCTTTTTCGAACGATTCAACTGCGACTTCGAAGTTGATTCCGTCACCCCTAATATCTCTGCGATCTCCTGGTGATCGTATCCTTCCAACAAATACAGCGAAAGCACCGACCGGTAACCATCCGGAAGCGACTCAATGGCGCGCTTCACTTTATCGACCGTTAACTCCGCCTTGTATACCTCCTCTGCTTCTTCCTCAGGTAAATCAAAATCTTCACCCTCGGGCAACAACTTAAACCTGCGCTTCTTCAACGCGTTGATCGATTTGTTCACTACAATGCGTTTCAGCCATGAACCAAACGTAGCATCTCCCCGGTAATTGTCCAGGTTGCGGAAGGCATTGATAAACGACTCTTGTAACACATCTTCGGCCTCATCCTCACGCCCCGTTATCCTGTACGCCACATTATACATCGACCTGGAATACAGCTTATAAATCCTGAAATGCGCATCCTGGTCGCCCGACCGGCAACGCTCTAGTAAATCATGATGCAAATTCAGGATATTCTGATCCAACACAACAAGTTCCGGTTTAATAGACACCTCATCAGCCCAACAGTTGCATGAAAAGGTTAATTTTTTAGCTCAGAAAGCCCCTTTTCTTCTGCGATTTTGCGCATAAAGGCTAAGGCCTCCTCCCGATCGTTCCGGATTTCACCCTCCAGGATGGCTTCCTTAATCCGGTCTTTAATTTCGCCAACAATTGGCCCCGGGGCTAACTTGAAAATACGAATAATCTCATCACCGGTAACGGGGGGTTGAAAATTCCGAATCTGATCCTTCTCCTCAACCTCGGCCATTTTCTTCTCCACCAGATCGAAGTTTTTCAGGAAACGATCAACCTTCACCATGTTTTTGGATGTGATATCTGCCCGGCAGAGTTTCATCAGGTCGTCCACATCATCACCGGCATCAAACAACAACCTGCGTATAGCTGAATCGGTAACTTCTTTTGCCAACGGAATGGGCCGTAAGTGCAACCGAACCAGGTTCTGTACCTTCAGCATCTTTTCATTCATCGGGAGTTTCAATCTACGGAAAATGCCGGGCACCATGCGCGCGCCCTTGTCTTCATGCCCATGAAACGTCCATCCATGCTCTTTGTCGTACCGTTTGGTTTGTGGCTTGGCAATGTCGTGCAAAATAGCCGCCCAACGCAACCACAAATCAGTTGAAACTTTTGCCACATTATCCAATACCTGCAGCGTGTGAAAGAAATTATCCTTATGTGCGCGGTTACCCACATACTCTACCCCATGAAGCAGTACGAGCTCAGGGAAGAAAATTTTGAGTAGTCCGCAATGAAACAATAACTTAAAGCCATACGAGGGCACCGGACTTAAAATAATTTTATTGAGTTCATCCGAGATGCGCTCCTGCGAAACAATTTTGATCCGGTCAGCCTGACTGATCATGGCCTCGTAAGTATCGGGATCAATGTCGTAGGTAAGCTGAGAAGCAAACCGCGCGGCACGCATCATACGAAGCGGATCATCTGAAAATGTTACTACCGGATCAACCGGAGTACGGATGATTTTTCGCTTCATATCCCCTATCCCATCGAACGGATCAATCAGGTTGCCAAACGTTTCTTTATTCAAGCTAATCGCCAGCGCGTTGATTGTGAAGTCTCGCCTGAGTTGGTCGTCTTCTAATGTACCATCCTCCACAATCGGCTTCCGTGAATCACCGCGGTAAGATTCCTTTCGTGCCCCCACAAACTCGAGGTTGAAATCGTGATACGGAATATGCGCTGTTCCAAAATTTTTATAGACATGAACCTGCACATCCGGCCCCAATGCTTTTGCCACCGCTTCAGCCAGCTTGATGCCGCTTCCTACACAAACAAAATCTACATCAGCGGTTTCCCGGTTCAGAATCAGGTCGCGGACAAAGCCGCCCACCACATAGGTTTGCAACTGAAGCTGATCAGCCGTTTCTCCGATTACCTTGAATATGGGATGAGTTAAGGACGCTGCGTAGTTCATGTAATCCTGAAAAACTCAAATTTACAGATAAATCGCGGGTTAACCTGATTGCTAATCTTTAATAAAAGTCGGGCAAGGAATGAGTTTTTCCTTTTTCTTATTCTTCGTGCGCAGGCTGGCCGCCAACCGGTACTTCACCCCGATTTCATGGGCGCCTCCACCGATTGGTCCGAGTTCGGAGATGGTTAAATCATAGCTATAGCTGATCTCAATTTTTTCAAGGTGGAAACCCAACACCACCACCATCGCATCCTGACTGATGTTATCGCTCACATTTTGCTGAATGGGAATTCCACGATACCACAAGCCCAACACCACAGGCTCATACAGGAAATAGGTACCAATATCCAACTGATCGAACATACCCTGATTTTTATACACAAACGAGGGCATAATGGCTGCTACCCGATCACGCTTTAACATACCTTGATACAACGGAATGCGTATCCCTCCATGAATGGTTGTCTTGATTGGGATAATAGCCTCCTCATCAATCATTGAGCGGTTGGGGCGATTCAAATGCGATGCGGAGAAGCCAAGCCATAACCTACGACTGTAAATTAAAGCGCCTGCCCCAAAATCAAAGTAAGTCGCGCTTTGTATGTTGTTGTAATCGCCACTGGGTGGTGGGTCACCATTTCGATCAAACTCAAGTTGATCGCTGAAGATCAATTTATTGAAATCAATATTCCGGTTTCCAACACCAAAATTCAACCCGGAAGAAAAAACAAATTTATCCGACACATTCACCTTGTAGGCATATTGCAAATTGATTTGCGTGGACTTTAATCCTGCTGTTCCGGCCTTGTCCACCATAGCCAAAATTCCAAATCCACTGTTCAGGTAATCAATACCGAAGTCGTACGAGAAAGCATACGTAACATACCCCCGGGTAATATTGGGCCATTGGTTTCGATGGTTGGCAATGAAGCGTTGATCGGTAGCGGTGCCACTGAAAGCGGGGTTAAGATACAACGGAGCCGCATAGTATTGCGAGAATTCAGGATCTTGTGCGTGAACCACTTGGTTTACAAACAATAGAAAAGCAATATATAATCCCCGCTTCATCATCTGATCAAATGAATATCGCCTGTACGGGTAACGGTATTACCATTTTCATACTTGGCTGTTATTTTATACACATACACATCTTGCTGGCACAGCACACCTTTATAATAGCCATCCCACCCTACTTCAGCATTTTTTGTCTCAAACAGTAACTCACCCCAACGATTAAACACCATCATATTAAATTCCACCACTCCGCGCATCAAGGGCAGGAACACATCATTGCGCCCATCGCCCGTTCCTGGTCCGTCCCGTCCCGGAGAAAACGCATTGGGAATTAACAGCTGTGACCCTTTCTCCACACGCACTGCCGATTGAAGGGTTGTGGTATCGGCACAGCCTGATGAATTGGAAGCAATCAGGGAGATGTCATAAATTCCTTCTTCCTTATAATCATGAATGGGCTCGTACGCAGTTGATGTTGTTCCGTCACCAAAATCCCATAGGTAACTGGATGCGCCAAAGCTTCGGTTGCTCGTGTATAGTCTGTCGCCAGGTATAAAGACTACTTGTGGCATGATAGCAAAGAGCGCAGTGGGACTTTCATACACCTCAATGATTGCCGTTTTGGTAATCTGAACCGTTTGACCAGTGGCATTACTTGCCGAAAGTGTTACCGAATAAATTCCGGGACGTGTATACGTGTACACGGGATTAATGGCCCGTGATGTTCCTTCATTCGTTCCAAACTCCCAATAGTACGTTGTAGGATCAGCAAACTGCGATTGATTGGTAAACGTAACCGTTAATGGAGCGCACCCCGAAGCGGGATCATAGGTAAATTCCAATATTGGAGGAATCGGATTGATGGTAACCGTTACCGACTGCTGTTGCACACATACATTATTGGTGACCGTCAATGTAATTGTATAGCTGCCATATGAAGCATAGGTATGTGATCCGGGATTGGCGGATGAAAATGTTGTCCCGTCACCAAAATCCCATTCATATTGCCACGGCCCGGGTGTAGTGTTGTTGGTGATCGTTACCGTTGAATTTGGGAGTGTTTGATTTATAGGGGTTGCTGTAAAGTCAACCACAATATTATCAGAGATGGGCACTGTGAACAGCGTTTCGCTTATACCACTTTGACAGTTGGCAAAATTTCGGGTTTGCAAGGTAACGTGTACATCCTGTTGTGTTGCCGTGCGGTTAAAATCAAAATCCAGGATCGCATTGGCCGAAGTTGTGCTCGAAATGATTACTCCGTTTACCTCAATAATCCAATGATACTCGGGCAGGCCTTTTTGATTGGCTTCAAACTGCATAAGCATATGATTACAGTCAAACTCCAGCGTCTCTGAAACAAATGCAGATGATGGCACAGGGGCAATACGAATCATTCGGGTTGAGTCCCTGGAGCAGCCGGTATTTAAAGTCGCGCGAAGTGTAACCTGAAAATCTTTGATTACCTGTGTGGTATTTTCAAACAGGTAACTGAACGAAGGCGTTGTTCCCGTGCTGACGTCATCCAACACACCATTTGCGTCACTCACTAACCACCTGTACTCAGATGGATTAAGTGCCTGTGTTGAATTGTCGACAGAGAAATTTACTGTTTGTGGAGAGCAATTCGTATCGAAGGGTGAATAGTTTGTAGAGATAAATCCAGATCGTGGACCCGGAAATACGGTAATGGTAATGGGCGCAGATGTCCGCTCACAGCCATCAATCGTAACCACTCGCAGCCGGACCTGGTAATCCCTGTTTACGGTATTGAAGTTATCAAAATCACGAATGAACTGATTCGAAAAACCGGGGTCGGTTGGTCGTTGAGTGGAGTCTTCCTGAAAGCCGGAACCCGAATCCACTTCCCAAATAAAACGATCGATGGTTGCCGGTTGTCCACCCACTGAGTTATTCGTGAACGTAACGCGCAATACACTACACCCTGATGTGATGTCAGAAACGAAAGCTGCATTCGGAAGCGGATCAACCACCACGGTTTGCACAATCATTTCCGAGCAACCACCCTGATCGGTCGTTACGCGTAACGCCACATCATAACTTCCGGCTGGCCCAAGGTTGTGCGTAAAGTTTCGCTGATTATCCAATGAAGGATCTTTTGTAAACGTTACACCATCATAATCCATATCCCACTCCCACAATACCATTTGCTGACCGTTAACCGCATTGTGTGTGCTGATATCTGTAAAAGAAGTTTCAGTTCCCTCACAAACGTCATCGAATGTAAATCCCGGATCAGGCTTGTTCCATATCCGAATCTGTATTTCGTCAATACTTTCACAGGAAGTGACATTATCGCGAATAATCAATCGCGCACGGTATATACCGGGGTTCAGATAACTTTCATCAAACGGGCCGAGTTGTGTGTTTGAAAATCCGACAGCAGGTTCGCGTCTGATCAGTGCATTGTTATGATCATAGAATTCCCAACGCCATTGTGATTCGGGAGTGATAATTCCTACCGAAGCATCCACCAGGCGCGCATTGAATGTAGTAAAGGGTGCATTGGCTTCCTGGCAAAAGTCGGGAGTAATGGGGTTACCACTTAAATCCTGTACCTGAATTTGAGCAACCAATGAAGGCGAAATGGTTACGGTGCTTTCATAAATCACTTCACAATTTCCGGCTGCATTGGCATCGCGAACAGTTAAGCGTATGAGTTTTTGACCTGAGTTGGCGTAGCTGAAGGTAGGATTTCGCTGCGTACTTGTTCCGATAGGTGCACCTGCACCGGTATTGTTATCGTAAAACCGCCAATTGTAAACGAAGTTGGCACCGGCAATTCCGGGAGTTTCGTTATCGAAGTAAATATTGTCACCTATACAAAAAATGGATTGAACAGGACCACCGGCATTACCTAATCGGGTTAAAAAAGAGGGCACCGGTGCAGGAACGATGACAATACGACCGGTGGTAAGCTGTGGCGGGTTATCGCCATTTACCAGATCGCCATTTACCGGATTGAATGGATTGCCATCCAATAGATTCTGATCATAGGGATTACATTGGTTCCAGTTTTTGAGTGTCAGTTCAAACTCACGGCCGATATCAGCCAACGCAGTAACCGGTACATCAATCAATAAGCTTTGTTGCCCAGGCGCAAGAACCGGATAAATGGGATTTGTATTTGGTGCGGGATTGAAATACGGAAAGCCCCCTGGAGTAACGCCTCCTACCTGCACACCCGGAATCTGATTGCCTAATGGACCTGTTCCATAAATCCATTGAATCCATCGTGCCTCATTGTTCTCTCTTGTGGCACGCGGAAAACAGTTCCAGTCGCTGTTATCCGTAAAACGTACACTCGCAGCATATCCGGCACATACCCGGTACTCAGCCGGATCCATGGAAATGATATCATTCGTCCAGACAACAACCTGCGTTTGAATGGGCACCACGCTTCCGCGTGGATTACAAGCATTGGACGCATCTATAATAACATCGTATCCACATTCAACGGGTGAGTTTGGGTACGTGTGTTGAATCACAACCCCTGTGGGATTTACCTGAACGTAAACTTCTTCCGGACTACCATCACCCCAATTGATAAAGTATTGTGTGCCCGGAGGCGAGGAAAGGTAAAGTGTTTCTATTTGTACCGTAAAGGGCGCACACCCGCGACTGCTGGTAAGAAAGGCAAAGCCGGGCTCCATAATCCCGGCACATTGTGCAGACGCCTGATACCAACCCAAAAAAAATAACGCAAACAGCAGGACAAATCCTGACCTCAATCCCATCTTAAAATCGATTAGTTAGCTAACCGATTAAAGTCAAAACACTACAGACAACTGCGAATTAATACCTATAGAACCGAAAAGGAACCATGCGTATTAATGATTGTCGATAAGTGGAGCTTTAGGGGAACCAGTTACCGGAATATGGGGATGAAGGTCAACTAGAAGCCATCTCAAAAATATCCTTTAATGTCAGGTTGTCCGCAGGGCTCCTTTTGGAGAGCTTGTCGAAACCGGTTTGGTAACTCTAAATAGCCTTCGACATCCCGATAATTATCGGGACAGGCTGACATTTGAAACTGATTTTTGAGATGACTTCTATTAATTCCAGAAACCTTCCTTGCTGTTGAAGGTTGGACACGGAATGAGGCGGTACTTCTGCTTTACACTGCGCTGTACCGGTTTGGTTGAAAACTGATACACCAATGAAATTTCATGCGCCCCACCAGAGGTAGTTTGTAGTTCAGATATGGAGAAATCGTAGCTGTACCCAATGTTCAGGTTTTTCATGTAAAGTCCAAGCTGAATGATCAACGCATCGGAAGACATGTTGTTAATAACATTTTTCTCCCACGGCTTACCGCGATACCAGATACCCACCGAAACAGGATCGATGTGGTAGTTCACACCCATATCAAATTGCGAGAAGGATTTACCTTGCCAGCGATACATCACCGAAGGCGTTAGATACGAAACACGGTAAGATGGTGAGCGCAGCATACCGGAAGATAAGTCAATACGAAAGCCGGCATGTACCGTTCCCTTCATAGGCAGACGGCTTACGTCACCAAGCACCGAAAGGTTCGGCTGGTTCATGTGATGAAATGCCGTACCAATCCAGAAGGCCCGGTTGTATAACAATGCCCCTGATCCAAAATCAAAATAACTCTGCCTACCAATCCGATCCTGATCCGGGTCGATTGAATAGTATTGACCATCACGCTCAAACTCCAGTCCATCACCCAAACGCAAACGACTTCTGTCGATTCCATTTGTGCCGTAACCAAAATACAACCCAGGTGAGAAAACCCAATTGTCGGAGACTTTTACTTTGTACGAATACAGCAAACCCACGGTTGAGGTGCGCCATCCGGCTGAACCCATTTTATCCGTTGTTGCCATGATGCCAAAGCCACTGCGCAACTCATCAATAAATATATCGTATGATGCTGCGTAGGTGGCAAAAGCCTGTGGCAGGTTAGGCCATTGCACACGATGATTGAACGTAACACGTTGCTGAGGTGTAATACCGGTGAACCCCGGATTCAAATACAACGGAGCCTGATAGTATTGCGAAAACTGAATGTCCTGCGCATGCGCACTCAGCACAATCAACATTCCAAAAAATAAACCTGATAGTTTCACGCGCATAGGTCTTCAAGTTATCGAATCAAGGTTACATCTCCAATCTGTGTCGTTCGCTGACCATCAACAAGTCGCAATACGAGTTTATACACATACACACCGGCAGGCAGCAGGTTGCCATTTCGGTCATAGCCATCCCAACCGCGCAACGGTTGCCCCGGTGAGTTCCGACTTTCAAAAATCAAATTCCCCCACCGATCGAAGATCTGCATGTTGAACGAGTTCGGTTCATTGATATTGATACCCCTTACATAAGGCAGGAACACATCATTCACACCACCCGGTCCGGGCACACCGCCATTCGGTCCCGATGGATCAGGTGTGAAGGCATTGGGTATGCGTACCTGGCCTCCTTCACGGGCTATAATTTCCTGTCTTGCCGTATCGGTACAAACAACATCACCACGAATTTCCTGCATGACCAGCGTAATCATATAACGCCCTTCTACCGGGTAGAAATAGGTTGGATCAGATTCTCCCAACAAACGTTTTACGACATCATTCGTATCACCAAAGTTCCACAAGAAAGAAACTTCATCGGATGGCACATTGGTTGGTTGTGAGAAATTAAATGTTACCAACTCCGTATCAGGAACGAACAACGTTGTAGGACGGGCCTGGAAGGCGGCTTGTGGATTTGGATAAATTCTAATTGGAGTAGCCGCGTTATCGGTAAACAACGTCTGCCCGGTAATGCTATTCGAAACCTTCAGGAAAATTGTATAATCACCAGGGTTAGCAATAAAGAAAATAGGATCTGGCGCAGTAGATACAGCCGCAATTCTTCCATTTTGATCACGCACCGTCCATTCAAACAAGTCAACACCTGTTGATGCTGTACTGTTGATTTCAATCTCTGCCGGGAAACAGGCTGCTTGAGGAGTATAGGTAAACCCGGCCGCTAAAGGTGGCAGGTTTACAACAATGGTCTTGGTTTCACTGCTACTGCAATCCAAACCGTTGGCTTGAGCCGCAAGGTTGATAGCGGTTAAGCGAACATCACGCGGTCCAAATGAATTGTATTGAACATTTTGAATACCTGTACCACTACCTGTAGCAGGGTTTGAGCCTATTCCAAAGTCCCATTCATATTCAAAGTGCGCTGGATCAAGTGGAGTAGATGTATTTGTAAATACTGCATTTGCAAAACCACCGGCAAATTCATCCAATGTTTCAGTAAAGGATGCAGTAACTTGTCTGTACACCGTTATAGGAATAATATATTCCGGTGAAGGGCAGTTTCCATTATTCGCCACATACACCACTTCGTAAATAATCGGATTTTGTGTTGAGGTATTGGTAAACGTGTAGCTTACTTGCTGCGTAGTACGCACATCAAGTTCTTGCCCTGCATTTCCCTGTTCGCGATAGAACCAACGATGTGTAGCTGCGCCAATCGAACTGTTAAAGAAGTTGATGGTTTCTCCGCTACAGATTTCATTTTTATCCGGGAAGATGTTCACAAAGATTTCAGGGAATACCGAAATGGTTTCGAAGTGTACATCCTGACAAATATCCAACGGTGGATCAAGCGTGGTTTGCAAGGTTACTTTATAACTGATTGTTCCCGTTGGTGAAGGATTCACAAACTCATGTGTAATGGTGGCGTTCGGAACGGTTGTTCCGGCAGTGAATACTGTTTCTGTGCCATCAAACCAACGCCACGTGTACGTTACACCAGCCACCTGGTTATACTGAAACTCTGCTGTGAATGGAGAACATCCGTTTACCGGACCAACTACACTAAAGGTTGCGTCAGTCTCTCCTACCGTTACCGTTACCGTTTCTCCTGCCGGGGTAAACGGACAACCGTTAATATCATTTACTGCGGTTAATTCGTATGTGGTAGTTTGTGTTGGCGATACCGGAATCACACGGATGTTGCCGAGTCCGGTTAACGGGAAGAATGTAGTGCCGTTGGCATCTGTTGCAGAGTAGGTTGCTGTAAACGGAGGTTGCCCATCAAGCTGCAGCACCAGGAATTGGGTTTGACCCACACACATCGCCAGATCATTGGTTAACCAACGACCACCAACGGTAGGTGCAACCGTAACCACCATCGTAGCCGGGTTACCCACACACGCTGAAGGTGCGGGGCCGGTTGGTGTTATCTGATACAGAATTGTTCCAGGGAAGAAGTCGGCATTGTTCAATGTTTCGTTGATCGCATTGCCTGTATTAGGCGATGTAAATCCGGTAATGTTTGCACTTGACGCAGTGGCTGTCCAGTTAAATACAGTACCCGCCACAGGGCTGGTTAGCGGAACGTTAATGCCATCACCATCACAAACAGTAATAGCCGGAGGCAAGCCCGTTACACCTGGAATCGGATCAACGGTAACGTTAATCACCACTGGTGTTCCCTGGCATCCGGCAGGACTTGTAGGCGTTACGGTATACACCACATTACCCGGTGTACTGCTGTTGTTAAACAAGGTCTGAAATAATAAACTTCCTGCTCCCGGTGATGCGCCCACTACGTTTGCATCTGCAACCGCAGTCCATACACCAAACGTGTTCTGCACATCATAAGTAAAGGTGATATTGATATTACTTCCACTACAGATTTGCTCGGCCAGGGATGACGCGGTAATGGTCGGGCGTGGGTTCACCGTAACCACAAGCTGCACACCATCACCCAGACAACCTACAGCAGGTGTTTGAGGACGTAACGTATAGGTTACTGTTTGCGGTACAGCAGTTGGGTTATCTAAAATATCATTCAACATGCTGTTATTGGTGAAGACGGTACCCACAGTGGAGAATCCAGTAACACCACCGGTGGCCACTACATTCACCAATTCGAACTCAACTGTACCTATTGAAGGAACGGTTGCGGAAGTAAGACTGAAGCCTGTTGGTATTCCTTCACAAACTGTTGTTTGTGTTGGCGTAACGACAACTTTTGGTTTAGGCTCTATGCTTACCACCACATCCACAAAATTTCCGGTACAACCGTTGCCCGTTTTGGCGCCATTGGCAACCGGTGTGATGCGATAGGTTACGGTTTGCGGAGTATCATCATTGTTAACAAGATTATCCGTAATTATATGGCCTTGCGGCAGGTTGCTTTGAATCGGGAAGAAACCAGATACAAGTCCTGAACTGGCAAACGCCTGATAATTAAATGTAATGATACCAGCCGAAGGAACAGTTGGTGAATTCAATACAATATTTGTGAGTGTATTGCTACAGATATCGGTTGTGTTGTTAACTGGCGCTGCTATTACAGCAGGCTCCACACGCAATACAATCGCACGTTCAGGTCCGCGGCAACCGGCAGCGGTAATTGGAACAACGTTATAGGTTACTGTCAGTACTCCATTGGTGTTGTTGACGAATACATCATTGCGTATTTCATTTATATCCGTTGTGTTGCGCGGGGTTGCTCCGTTAAACGTTATCGGTGTCAGGCCGCCATCAACAACTATCGACATAATATCATAATTGGCAGCAATGGCACTGGTTGGACTGGTGCCTAAAATAATATTCGAAGCTTCATTGCTACACACAATCGCATCCAGGTTTGAAGCCATAGATGGCGCAGGATTAACAGTAAAGATCACCGTTCCCTCGTCACCTAAACAGCCATCAGCAGAAACAGGGATTACGCGATAACGTGCCTGTAACGGACTGTTGGTGGTGTTGGTAAAGAAATCGTTTTGAATGGCTGTGGCCGGTTGGGCATTTCCAATAGAAGCATTACCCGGACCCGGTTGTAGACCAAGATCCCAATTGATTTGTGTTATGTTATAGGATACGGCTGGTGCAGAACCCGGTGCAACAGCAAGCAGCACACCCGTAGTAACATCACTACAGGCCGGCAGTGGACTTAATGCAGGATCAAGCACTGGTTCTGGATCAACGGTAACCACCACGACTGCAGGATCCCCCAAACAACCTTGCGCACTCACGGGTACAATGGTATACGCTACAGTAAGGTTTCCATTAGTGGTGTTGGTGAAACGATCATTCAGGATAGCATTTGCATTCACACCATTCTGTACACTTGAATTCCCTGCAGCAGGTGTAAGTCCGCCTGCAACTGTTATGTTAATAATGTTGAATGCCGCAGCAGGCACAGACAAGCCATTAGTGGATAGCACAATATTTGTCCGCACATCACTGCACACCGTTACATCCAGATTCGGATTCAACACTGGTTCAGGATTTACCGGAACTGTTATTACAAATGGATTACCCACACAGCCTTCAGGGTTCGATGTAGGTGTTACCGTATAAACGGCATTCAATGGACCACCCGTTTCATTATGCAAGGTTTCAGCAAGTGTACCAACACCAGCCCCTGCCCCACCGGTAATACCGGGAGCATAGGTGGCAGTCCACGTAAAGGTAGAAGGAACAAGATTTGAAATATTGTCCTGCGGATTCAGGTCAAAAGGAACATCGGAGCATACCGCTGCGCGTGTTACATTAGCACCAACGGGTTGGGGATTAATTGGAACAGTGATGGTGAATGTACTACCCGGACAAGAACCACCGGAAGCTGGTGTAAGCGTAAACACCGCATTCAACACACCTCCTGTTAGGTTTTGTAAAGTGCCGGTAACATTTCCGGTTCCATTGGCTGCACCTCCGGTTAATCCAAAATCATAAACTGCTGTCCAGGCAAAAGTTGAGATAATTCCATTGGTAATCTCATCCTGTGGATCAAAGGAGAAAGGTTCATTTGAACACGCTGCTGCTTTTGTTGCATTGGCGCCAACCGGTTCAGAACTTACCGGAACGGTTATCACAAAAGGAGTTCCCGGACAACCATTGTTGGAAGTTGGCGTTACGGTGTACACGGCATTTAACACGCCACCCGAAGTATTATTTAGATTTTCAGCAATCGCACCTGCGCCTGCACCAGCACCTCCACTTATCCCTGCATCGTACAAGGCCGTCCATGTGAATGTTGAAGTAATCCCATTGGTAATATCCAGTTGCGGATTGATGTTAAACGGAACATCGGAACAAACTACTCCCTTTGTAGCATCGGCACCAACAGGCTCAGAACGAACGGGAACGGTGATGGTGAAATTGGAGCCTACACAATTTGTAACCGTAGAAGTTGGCGTAATGGTGTACACCGCATTCAGTGTTCCACCGGAAACGTTATTCAATGTTTCTGCAATCAGTCCAGTTCCGTTACCCGATCCACCGGTCAGGCCCGGATCATATACAGCTGTCCACGTATAGGTTGCTGTAATGGAGTTGGAAACATTATCCTGCGGATCGAATGAGAACGGTGTATCAGAACATACCGGGAGCTTCACCGTGTTGATGGCCAAAGGTTCCGGATCAATCGGAACGGTGATGGTAAACGTAGTACCAGCACAGCCATTGGATGAGGTTGGTGTAACGGTATACACCACATTCAATTGAGCAGACGTGAGGTTTGTCAACGTTTCTGCAACAGCTCCGTTTCCATTACCGGAGCCACCCGTAATACCTCCAGGATATGACGCTATCCAACTAAAGGTCGCGGTAACACCATTCGTAATTTCAACTTGTGGATTGAAACTGAAAGCCACATCGGAGCAAACCGGGGCTTTAACTGCATCTGTGCCAACCGGCTCAGGGTTAACCTGAACGGTAATTGTAAAATCAGCACCCACACATCCATTGTTAGAGGTTGGTGTAATGGTGTACACGGCATTCAGCTGACCACCGGTCAGGTTTGTTAAGGTTTCAGAAAGTAATCCGGTTCCCGCACCTGCACCATTGGTTAGGCCAGCATCATAAACTGCCGTCCAGGCAAACGTACTGGTAACACCGTTGATGATATCATTTTGTGGATTGAAATTGAACGCTACATCAGAACATACCGGAGGACGCACGGCATTTGAGCCGACCGGTTCAGGATTTACCGGAACCGTAATCGTAAAGTTTGTTCCCACACATGAACCGGCAGTAGTTGGTGTAATGGTATACACCGCACTGAGTTGTCCACCAGTCTGGTTAGTAAGCGTTTGATTTATCAACCCAGCTCCATTGGCCGCACCTCCGGTTAAACCGGCAGGATAAACGGCCGTCCATGCAAAGGTTGCCGTTGTACCATTTGTTATTTCATTTTGCGGATCAAAGTTGAAAGGCTCATCAGAACAAACAGCTCCCTTTGTACTGTTTGCCGCAACTGGTTCCGAATCAATCGGAACAGTAATCGTAAACTGATTACCCACACATCCATTGGTCGATGTCGGTGTAATCGTATAGGTAGCATTCAATGCTGCACCCGTGAGGTTGGTAAGTGTCTCAGCAATATTCCCTACCCCTGCACCTGCTCCTCCACTTAGTCCTGCTGCATAGGAAGCCGTCCAGGTGAATGTTGACGCCACACCATTGGCCACATCAGCCTGGGGATTAAAGTTGAAGGCAACATCTGAACAAACAATTGGCTTGATGTCATTTACTCCCACAGGTTCAGGATTAACAGGAACCGTAATGGTAAATGAAGTCCCCGGACATCCGGCAACTGAAGTTGGCGTAACGGTATAGACCGCATTCAAAGCGCCACCTGTTACATTCTCAAGCGTTTCAATTATTGTTCCTGTACCATTATTCGCACCTCCGGTTAATCCGGCAGCGTAAGCAGCTGTCCAGGTGAAGTTAGATGCCACACCATTGGTAATGTCCAATTGCGGATTAAAACTGAACTGAACGTTCGAGCAAGCTGCTGCTTTTGAAACGTTAGCGCCAACAGGCTCTGGATTAATCGGCACGGTGATGGTAAAGTTTGCGCCTACACAACCATCTACGGAAGTAGGCGTTACGGTATAAACCGCACTTAACTGACCAGCCGTTAAATTCACCAACGTTTCAGCTACGTTGCCTGTACCATTTCCTGCTCCACCGGTTAATCCGGCAGGATATACGGCCGTCCATGCAAAGTTGCTGGCAACGCCATTTGTTATTTGTGTTTGCGGATCAAAACTGAACGCATCGTTTGAACAAACCACTGCTTTGGTTTGGTTGATGGCAACCGGTTGAGGATTTACCGGAACTGTGATAATGAAAGGAGGATTTCCAACACAACCTCCCCCAACCGCAACCGGCACAACCGTATATACAGCATTGATGGGTGCTGACGTAAGGTTCACCAATGTTTCAGCAATTGCCCCATTTCCATTACCGGCACCACCGGAAAGTCCTGCGCCATATGAAGCCGTCCAGGTAAATGTACTGTTCACACCATTGATGATGTCATCCTGTGGATTAAAGCTAAAGGGAACATTGGAGCATTGCGCAACCTTGGTCACATCTGCACCAACAGGTTCCGTATCTATCGGCACCGTAATGGTGAACGGATTACCATCGCAATTGGCGGCTGAACGTGGGGTGATCGTATAAACCACATTGATCACACCACCTGTTAAGTTAGTTAATGTTTCAGCAACCGGACCTGTACCGTTGGTTGCGCCACCGGTTATTCCTCCCGGATAAACGGCTGTCCAGCTAAATGAAGCAGGTACACCGTTTGTAATTTCGGCCTGCGGATCAAAACTGAATGGCGCATCGGAACACACCACTGCCTTTGTTGAATTCGCTCCTACTGGCTCAGGATTAACCGGAACAGTTATCGTAAAAGGTGTTCCCACACAAATATCAGGAGTTGATGTTGGTGTTACAGTAAATACTGCATTCAGTTGAATGTTGGTTTGATTCACCAACGTGCCCACCACATTGCCTACACCGTTTGCCGCACCACCGGTTAACCCGGCAGGATAGGCTGCTGTCCACGTATAGGTAGCTGCTACGCCATTGGTAATAAATGTTTGCGGATCGAAACTGAACCCAACATCGGAACATTGAACGGCCACGGTGGTATTGGCACCAACCGGTTTCGGATTAACCGGAACGGTGACAGTAAAGGTTGCTCCGGCACAACCACTTGCTGAAGTAGGTGTAACGGTATACACCGCACTTATCTGTGCTGTAGTAATGTTTGTTAGTGATTCGTTTATTGAACCAACACCATTACCGGCTCCTCCTGTTAATCCCGCGGGATAAAAGGCTGTCCAGGTAAATGAACTTACCAACGTGTTGGTAATATTTGCCTGAGGATTTATACTAAACGCCACATCAGAACAAAAAACAGCTGCAGTTGAGTTGGTTGATGTTGGTTCAGGGTTTATTGTAATGACAATCGTTTCAGCTACACCTGCGCATCCTGCGCCTGATGTTGGTGTTATGGTGTAGGTTGCTGTGATCGGAGCGTTTGACGTATTAACTAAAACATCAGTAATATGAAATGTTCCCGGAGCGCCCGCTGCCACATTTGTTCCGGCTGATCCCTGCACCGATGCATCAGACATAACCGGAGCAGCCCAATTGAATACGGTACCCGGAGGAAGATTAAGTGGTGACAAGAAAATTTCTTTGTTTACTGGTTGACCGCTGCAAATGGTTCGGGTTTGACCTGAGGCTATAACCGGTGCCGGATTAACCGTGACCACAACATCTTGTGCAGGCCCGGCACAACCATCCGGTGAGGTTGGTGTTACACGATACGTAACGGAACCAGCCGCACCCGAAACGTTGGTAAGCACCTGATTGATCTGGCCGGCTCCATTATTACCTATGACTGTTCCACTTATTAATCCTGTAACACTGGTTACGATCCAGTTAAATGTTGAACCACCAATACTTGATGTAAGAGTCAGTACATCCAGCGGTGCTGAACCGCTACACAACGAAGCAGTTGGTAATGAAGTCATGACCGGACGATCATTGGCATTGATTACTAATGTTGCTGCGGCACCTGAACAACCGGTGGGTGAAACTTCCTGTACACGAAGCGTTGCCGAGTTTGAAGTACCAAAATCTACGGTAACCTGATTCAATCCAACACCACTTGCTGCACCAACAATAGCAGCATCACCCGCGATAACCGACCATGTGTAGGTTGAAAGATTATTGAAGGCTTGCGTTTGATACACAACTCCGGTTTGTTGTTTACATACCGTTATTGGTCCGAGAATTACGTTTGGCGCAGGACTTGATTCAACCGTGATGGTAAAGGGTTGCGGATCGCCCACACAACCATCAGCCGAAATTTCAGTAACGCTTAAGTTATACACATCAGCATTAGGCGGATTGGTCAATCCGGGGAACTGAAGCAGTACAAAGAAATCATTCACACCACCACCGGCAAAGCGTTGGTAGATGCCCGGATTATCAGGAGGAAGATTCCACGTGTATGTTGCGCCAGCATTTATAGTTTGAATCTGGTAGAGTACGGTGGTTGGCCCAACGCAGACGTTGGTACCTCCAATAATTGGATTAATGCCTGGACGTGGATTAATCCGGAATTCCACTTCCGCAACATTCACGCAATTTGTTAGCGTGTTGGTTACGCGGGCGAAGAAAGTTTCACCATCATTAACATTGTCAACATCAGTTGGAGAGGCGACCGGTGAGGTTAACCCTACATCAGTAAACCAGGCAACCGAGCGGTTGGCTACTATACCCCCAGCAACGGCTGCATTATAAAAAGTAAGATCAACATTGTTGATCGCATTGCCTCCAATGTTCTCTTCACAGAAAGCAGGATTTTGATTAACTACTACAGGGCTTGGATTAACTGTAAAAGTTATAAAACCATCTTGCGTACAACCTGGAACAACATCTGTTCGCGTCACGCGAGTAAAAAGTATTTCGCCATTTGAAACAACATCAGGCCCGGTGAATACAATTGTTCTTCCAGCATCTGTGAAATATTGAACAGTTCTTCCAGCAGAACCTACAATACCAGTTATGGCATCATTCAAAGAAGTCAAAAAAACCAATGTAACTGTGGCATCACCTGATCCTGGCGCATCTTCACAAAGTGCAGGTACTGGGTCATTATTGGCGGGCAGGGCATGACGTGTTACAACTACCTGATCATTACTTGAACTACACACACCTAAGGCACTTGTTACCGTCCAGGTAAAAGTTGTGTTTCCCACTGGAAGCTCGGTGATGGCAGATGCAGGATCATGTATGTCTGCAATAAAAGGAAGGGTTGTACCTGATCCTGAAACAAAAATATTATCAAAACGATGACGTTCATCATCAGCGTTATTTCGAACGCGAATTATAATCTCGAGAGTGTTGCCCGTTAACCCTGAGGCTGAAATTGTACGGAATATGCCATCTCCTTCAAACAAATTATCATCTACTATCTCACCAATAAGAACCTCAGCGCCACCATTAATACGGTAAAACGCACGTATATAGTCATCAGCCTCCATCGCTCCTGCCTCCATAATTTGAAGCGATACTGTTATGTTGGGAATGGCCGTGATAGGGATTATAGCAGAACGCCACTCCACTTCATTATCCACATCCCGAACCTCCATCACTCCATTTTCAATTCGTATATAATCTGTTGCGGCAGTAAGCGATGCAGCAGGTACCGTCACGTTCCAGTTACTTCCCGGGTGGTTGAAAGTCGCGGCACCCGAGGGGCCGGTAATTCCCAATCCGTTGTCAGAAGAAGGGAATGTCTCATAATATAAAGCTGAACCAATACTCCATGTTCCGGTACCACCATTATTTGCTGGCGTTGCATTGAGGTTTGTACTTGGATCACAGGTGGCGAAGTTAGCACCTGCTACAGCTGGTGAAGGGAGACGATCGAAGGTGATTGTTATCGGATCATTGACTGCCGTACATGCACCAGCAGGATCATCGGTGATCAGTCTTAATTGAACTGAACCAGCAGTGAAATCACCAGCTGATGGTCTGTATACATCGTCTACAGGATTTGAATTGTCAAAGTTGCCATTCGCTGTTCCACTTGATTGAAATGTTCCGGTTCCTGAAACAACTTCCCAACGAGCCTGCGATGCACCCCCTCCGAAAGTGCCGGAAAGATTTACATGGAAAGCGGGGGTTGGTGGATTATCTAGACAGGTAGTGAAATCAGCGGGAGCTGTTACAGAAGGAGGATTTCTGAAAACAATATCAACAAAATCATCAGAAGGCGCACAAGTACCAGATGTAAGCCTCCAGCGATAGGTATAAGTTCCTGGAGTTGATACTGTTACTGAAGCATTTCGGGTATTGGCATTGGGAGTAAAATCCGAGGTGCCTGGCCCTGCCATTTGAAGCCATGTACCCGTTGCAAAGGTTGGATCATTGCCATTCAGAGTTGCGGTGACTCCACAAACATCCTGATCACCACCTGCAGCCGATACTGGAGGAGTTGTACCAAAATCAATTTGAACATCATCAAAAGAGTTACACGGTGGGTTGGTGATGGTCCATCTAAACACATGAATACCATTTTCAAAAACCCTAACAACAGCGTTTGGTGCGTTGGCATTTGGCGTAAATGTGGGTGCTGCTCCAGGCCCACTCACCCTTGTCCATGTGCCGGTTCCAGCAGCTGGCACATTTCCACTTAAATTATAATCTAAAGGTAAGCCAATACAAACCGCATCATCACTACCGGCATTTGCTAACCCCGGATTGGCAGAAATATTAACTGTACGATTTACCGGGTTAGAAGAACAAGTCACTCCCCCGCCAAAATCAGCACTTACAACATATGTTAGATTATAAGTACCGTTCGAAGCAGTTGACTGAACAGTGGGCTGTTGAATATCGGTTGCATCTAAAATACCAATAGCCCCTGTCCATAGATGATCCGAAATGGATGGGTTAAATGGATTAGGAGCACCAGCAGATGGAGGAAGCGTTGGGTTTCCATTCAATACTAATGTAGAGCCTTCACACAGTTCAGCAGGATTTGGCAAAATACTGGCTGTGGGTCTTGCCCGTACATTAACCCCTAAAGAACGGGTATTTGCACACTGTGGTGCAGTAACATACCTGCGTTGTACCTGAACATTTCCACCAGCAACTGCCGCCCCAGTAGTAACTGTTATTGATGTACCATCTGCATTGATGCTGGTTGGAGTCCATCCAGCAGGCAAAACCCAATTGTACTCCGTAGCCAATGAGTAATTGCCACTGATAGCATCCGTGATTGTAAAGGAAGCGGGTGCCCCACCAGCTATACTATAAACGTAGGTTGAAGATGGGCACAAGTTGGTTGGTCCCGATATCGTACCAGGTTGTGGCAAAGCCGTCCTTCGCTCTAGTGTTACTTCAGTAGCATCACTTCGACAACTTCCGGCAGCATTATTTTCAACAGTTACCCACCAATGCTTGCGTTGTCCGGCCTGTATCTGGCCTGCTCCAGGTCCATCACCTGGCGTAAAACTACGTCCAGCAGCACCGGTGTTGGTATAAACCTGATTTGTTAATGCTGCATCAGAGAACCAGCGGTAGCGCCATGTCCCTGGTCCGGGATCACCACTGGTAACCGTGAGCGTTCTACTATCACCAGCACAAATCACTCTGCCTGGTACAGTTGGGGCTGGTGGGGAGTCAACGATTCGTATTATTGCTGTTCTTTCTACGGGAGGATTATCCCCATTAACTAAATCTCCGTTGACAGGGCTAAGATCAAAGTCGTTTGCATATGGGTTACAATAATTCCAATAACGTATCGTAACCTCAAACTCATCTCCTACAACAGGAAATCCAGCTCCAAATCCACCAGGAGCGGTTATCACCAATGCATCTCTCCTCCTCGGATCATTGATCACCACAGGGGGAGGATTATAAAAACTAACACCACGAGGATCTTGATAATTTGAGCCTGCTGCAGGGGGCATAAGCACACCATCTACACTTACATTCGGAATCCTTGGTGCACCATTTGGAGTATTATAAACGATTTGTTGCCATCTTACCTGGACGTTTGGATTATTTATTGGATTATTAGGTGGGTAGTTTGCAGGATAGGCGGAATTGCAATTCCATTCAGTAGCATCGTCAAAGATCACATTAATCGGAACGCCTTCACAAACTTCATGAATATTTGTCCCTGTAGTAGGTGAGATGAGCTGGACATTACCCCCATTAAATTCATCCGTGCGCCAAGTGGTGACCAATTGGGATTGCCGTGTTGTACCACAGGCACCAGCACTATTAACAGAAATAAACATTTGTACCTGGTACTCACAGTCACTATTAACTGGATAAACATGCGGTCGAGTTATTGAGTATGTAGCAGAACCGGGAGTTAATGTTGCCTGTGAAAAACTCGCAGGTCCATCACCCCAAAAAAAGCTCAACACATAATTATTGCCCGCAGCTAATGGACTAGCAAACGTGATGTCATATCGCATATTCACAGAGACTGGCGTACATAACCCATTTGGGGTTACCTGACTTCCAGACGAAACAACAGGTGGCAATAAACCGCACTGTGCTTGGGCAACTTGATTGAAAACAAGGGAAAAAGCAATTACAAAAGTACCTATTAAAAGTCTAAGCACAGGTCTCATGGATTATTTAAATTCCGTTAAAATAAAAATACTTATCCGTTCAGCCAAACGTGCAGTGCAAGTCACACAAATCCAGATTTTGAATACCGGATATCGCTTTTTCGTAACCTGAGTAAATGTTGGGAATAACCTTAAATCGCTTTAGTTTATTATCGCTAAAAGCCTACCTTTGCACCCCGTAACAACCATCCATGTCGGCAGCTAAATACATCTTCGTTACGGGAGGGGTGACCTCATCCCTGGGAAAAGGAATCATTTCCGCCTCGTTGGGCAAGCTTTTGCAAGCCCGCGGCTTTAAGGTGACCATCCAAAAGTTCGATCCCTACATTAATATAGACCCTGGAACCCTCAATCCGTATGAGCACGGGGAGTGTTACGTGACCAATGATGGCGCTGAAACCGACCTCGACCTGGGGCATTACGAACGCTTTTTAAATATCCCGACCTCACAGGCCAACAACGTAACTACCGGCCGCATCTATAATAACGTGATTACCAAGGAGCGCCAGGGGGAATACCTCGGTAAAACCGTTCAGGTGATCCCCCATATTACGGATGAGATTAAGCGGAACCTGTATTTATTGGGTGAAAGCGGTGACTACGATTTTATCATCACGGAAATAGGCGGCTCTGTCGGTGACATCGAGTCGTTGCCATTTATTGAAGCGGTACGTCAGGTGCGGTGGGACCTTGGCCCTAACAATGCGTTGGTTATTCACCTTACGCTTATCCCCTACCTGAAAGCAGCTAAAGAATTAAAAACCAAACCCACTCAACACTCGGTAAAAGAGCTCCTCTCCTACGGTGTGCAGCCAGACATACTGGTTTGTCGTACGGAAATGCCATTGCCACCGGATATTCGTAAAAAACTGGCGTTGTTCTGCAACGTGCATCTGAATTCGGTTATCGAAGCCATTGATGCCGATACGATTTACGATGTTCCTATATTAATGAGAAAGGAAAAGCTGGATGAGCGCGTGCTCGCCAAGCTGAAAGTGCAAAGCAAATCAGAACCCGACCTGGAACAATGGAAGGATTTCTTGGGCAAACTCAAAAACCCGATTGAAGAAGTTACAATAGGATTGGTTGGTAAATATGTAACGCTACCCGATGCCTACAAATCCATTGTAGAAGCCTTCGTTCATGCCGGTGCACAGAATGATTGCCGCGTGAATCTTAAATGGATTTCATCGGAGGAAATTCAACATGAAAGTGTGGAGTCTATTATTAAAGGACTACACGGTGTTTTGGTTGCGCCCGGTTTTGGGGAGCGGGGTATGGAAGGAAAAATTGAAGCGATCAAATTTGTACGTGAAAATAAAATCCCCTTCTTCGGCATTTGCCTGGGCATGCAGTGTGCCGTGATTGAATTTGCACGTCATGTTGTCGGATTGGATGGGGCAAGTTCAACAGAACTGAATCCAAAAACCAAGCATCCGGTTATCGACCTGATGGAGGCACAGAAAAAAATTACGGCAAAGGGTGGTACGATGCGATTGGGCGCTTACACTTGTAAACTGAAAAAAGGAAGCAAGGCGGCTCATGCGTATGGCGAAACCACCATTCAGGAGCGTCATCGCCATCGCTATGAATTTAACAATGCGTACCTCGAACAACTGGAAGAAGCCGGACTAAAGCCTGTGGGTATCAATCCGGAATCGAACCTGGTAGAAGTGGTTGAATTGAAAGACCATCCGTGGTTTGTGGGTGTTCAGTATCATCCGGAATTACGCAGTACGGTTATGAATCCACATCCGTTGTTTGTGAAATTTGTGGAAGCTTCCGTGAACTATAAGAAATCGACTATTTAACTTTTTTAATATTTACTAATGGATAGAAACTCAGCCATAGGCCTGACCCTGATAGCCGCTTTACTACTGGCCTACTTTTATTGGTTTGCTGAAAAGCCTGTACCACCCCCACCTGCACAAACTTCTGAATTAAAGCAGGATAGTGTTCTATCCCAAGAATTACCTGCAACAACGGATAGTACTGTCACAGCTCAAGCCGGAATTCCTATCGAACCGGTTCAAGCCGAGGAAATCACAACAATTAACACGCCCGATCTGGCAATTGCATTCACCAACAAGGGTGGCGTTATTCGCGAACTGGAACTGCTCAACTATAAAACCTATCACGGCAAGGCACTTAAGCTCGTTGATCCTACTTCAAATTCGTTTAAACTCAAAACCCGGTACAACGGACTAGATATTGACCTGAACAGTTTGTTCTACACAACATCGCAAACCAAAAATGGGGATACTACTGTACTGACATTTACACGGTCACTTTCTGAAACCACACAATTGGTTCAGCGGTATTCCATTCCGCCAACAGGCTTTAAGATTGGTTATGATTTGAAACTAACCGGTGGTGCCAACAATTTTTCTGAACAGCTTACACTGGATTGGCAAAATACGTTGCGTCCATTGGAGAAGGATTTAACCGACAGCCGGAACAACACTACCATTACATACTACCATGACGATTCGTTCGATGAACTATCTCAACGTTCTACTTCAACGGAACGAGAAGTATTTTCCGGTAACCTGAAATGGGTTTCCATCAAACAAAAATTCTTCCTGGCCTCGATCATCTCTGAGAAAGGTTTTCCGGGAGGTGAAGTAGAAACGGTTTACAATGAATCCGATACCTCCGTTGTAAAACGGGCGAATGTAAAAATCAATATTCCCATTCAGGAAGTGGCCAATGGAACTGCGAATTACGCTTTCTACTTCGGACCAAACGATTACAAGGAATTAGGAAAAATCACCGAAGACTTCGCCAAAAACGTTTACCTCGGTTGGCCTCCGGTATACTGGATTAATAAGTTTGTGATTTTCCCTGTCTTTCATTTTCTCACGAATGTAATTGGCAGCTTCGGCCTTATCATCATCATCCTGGTAATTCTGATGCGGATCATTTTATTGCCACTCTCCTATCGCTCGTACCTGAGTATGGCAAAAATGAAAGTGCTGAAACCCGAGTTGGATGAGATCAAAGAGAAATTTGGTGAAGACATGACCAAGGTGCAGCAGGAACAAATGAAGCTGTATCAGCAAGCCGGTGTTAACCCGTTGAGCGGTTGCATACCATTGGTATTGCAAATGCCTATCCTGTTCGCAATGTTCTACCTGTTCCCAAACAGTATTGAACTGCGCCAGCAATCCTTCTTGTGGGCTGATGACCTTTCTACGTACGATTCCATTTTAAATCTACCGTTCACCATTCCGTTTTATGGTGATCACGTTAGTTTGTTCACGATTTTGATGACAGCCTCCACACTGATCTACACCTGGCAAAACAACCAGATTTCTTCCGTGCAAGGGCCGATGAAATCCATGTCGTACATCATGCCGTTGATTTTCCTGTTTGTATTAAACTCTTTCCCTGCCGGATTGAGTTACTACTACTTTGTCTCTAACCTGATCACCTTCGGTCAGCAGGCCATCATCAAAAGGTTTGTGGATGAGGATAAAATCAAGGCGGTTATGGAGAACCATCGTAAAATGATGGCTTCGGGTACGGTGAAGAAATCACGTTTTATGAGCAAGCTTGAAGATGCCATGAAAGCCAGCGAAGAAGCCCGCAAACAGGCCGATGAAACCCGGAAAAAGAAGAAAAAGAATTAACCGCTGACGAAAACTTTGTTTTGTCATGGTCTGCCTATGCAGAAGCAAAGAAGATCAAGTATTTACCAATTTTTAACCAAATTGGTTGACAGATAATCAACATTCACCTGTGAATGGAATGTGGACAAATACGTTCCACAAGGTTCCACGCCCCATCGTCATTCGTCTATATTTGCAGTCCTGACACAAACGGTCAGGACTCATTTTTTAAACTTGCCGGTATGAAAATCAGGCAAAACATTAACAGGATTACGACAAGATGGGAAAGATCATTGCGATTGCAAATCAGAAAGGTGGCGTAGGCAAAACCACATCCGCCATAAACCTGGCCGCCAGTTTGGCGGTATTGGAAAAGCGTACACTTTTAGTGGATGCCGATCCACAGGCTAATTCTACTTCCGGATTGGGCATTAACCCGAAAGAGGTGGAAACCGGTTTATACGAGTGTATGATCGATGGCATTGATCCGAAAGATGCCATTGTAAAAAATGATCAGCTGAAATTTTTAGACATCCTTCCCTCCCACATTGACCTGGTGGGTGCTGAAGTGGAGATGGTAAGCATTGAAGGTCGTGAGGAAAAAATGCGCGAGGCATTGGATAAGGTTAAGGAGGATTATGATTTCATCATTATCGATTGTTCACCTTCACTCGGATTGATTACCATCAATGCTCTCACCGCAGCCGACTCCGTAATCATTCCAGTGCAGTGTGAATATTTTGCATTGGAAGGATTGGGTAAATTACTCAACACAATAAAAATTATTCAAACACGCCTTAACCCCAGGTTGGAGATTGAGGGCATTCTGTTAACGCTGTACGATTCGCGGACCAGTTTGGGTAACCAGGTGGTTGAAGAAGTACGCACGCACTTTAATAAGATGACGTTTCAAACGATCATTCCACGAAATGTAAAACTCAGTGAATCGCCCAGCTTCGGTTTACCCGCAATTGTTCACGATGCTGAGAGCAAAGGGGCCATCAGCTACCTGAATCTGGCACACGAGGTTATTGACAAAAACTTGGTAACAGCATGAGTAAAAAGAAAGCATTAGGAAGAGGCCTTAACGCCCTGTTAAGCGATAGTGAAAAAGATGAACGCCTGGAATCCGATATTCCGGTTGTTCATACCTCACCTTCCGGTAGTATTTCTGAAATTCCGGTTGAGCATATTGAGGTAAACCCGTTTCAGCCGCGTACCCACTTCGACCAGGAAGCATTGGAAGAACTGGCTGAATCCATTAAAGTGCATGGTATCATTCAGCCCATTACGGTTCGCAGGCTGGCACGCGATCAGTATCAACTCATTTCAGGTGAACGAAGATTTCAGGCCTCGCAACTGGCCGGTTTAAAAACCATACCGGCTTACGTTCGTGCTGCCGATGATCAGCAGATGCTGGAGATGGCGTTGATCGAAAACATTCAGCGTGAAAACCTGAACGCCATAGAAATTGCGTTGAGCTACCAAAGGTTGATATCCGAATGTAACCTGAAACAGGAACAATTGGGCGAACGCGTTGGCAAGAACCGGGCAACGGTAACCAATTACCTCCGCCTGCTTAAGCTTCCTCCCGATGTACAGATTGCCGTTCGCGATAATCGCATTACCATGGGGCATGCCCGGGCAATTATCAATGTAGAGAACCCTGATCAGCAACTCTACATCTTTAAAAAGATTCTGGCCGAAGACCTGTCGGTAAGAAAAGTTGAGGAATTGGTACGTTCTTTAAGCGAAGCCAATGCAGAAAAGAGCAAAGCCACAACTTCTACAACGGCCAATCGCGAAATTTCTCAGCTTCAATCGCAGCTTTCTTCACACTTTGGTACGCGTGTTGTTGTGAAAAGCGATGGCAAAAAGGGTGAAATCAAAATTCCTTTTTTGTCGGTAGAGGATTTAAACCGCATACTGGACATCTTAAAGATGCAGTAAAACCGGTACCTTTGCCCGCGCCACCAGGTTATGAAGAAGGTACTGCTTATTTTACTGACGAGTTTAAACTTAGCTGCAGTTGCCCAGACGGACTCCGTACGGGTGATACAGGCCGATCGGGACACTGTAAAGATTGCCTCCTACGCAAACCGATATGATCCACGCAAAGCCTTGCTCTATGCAGCTGTACTTCCTGGATTAGGGCAGGTATATAACAAAAAGTATTGGAAGCTTCCATTGGTTTATGGAGGCATTGGCGCCACTGCCTATGCGATCAATTTCTACCAGGATGGTTATCGCTTGTATCGAAGAGAGCTCTTCTTTAACCTTGACAATAATCTGGCCCAGGATACGCAGGTAAATCCAAATACGGGCTATACCACCTCTCAACTTCGAACCATTGTCGACCGCTACAGGCGCGAACGCGATTTTATGATCATCATTATGATGGGCGTGTACATTTTACAAATGGTAGATGCGCATGTGGATTCCCACCTGAAAGAATTCGACCTCAATCCTAACCTACAGGTAAGGATTGAGCCCTCTTTTTCCAACGAGCTTTTAACCGGTCGCATGGGGGGCATTTCCTTGAAGATCCGGTTTTAATTCAACCACTACATCCGTATACTTGCAACGACTAAACCGGGACTTTTCGGATAAATCAACCTATGAGAATTCTTTTGCTTGGATACGGAAAAATGGGCCAGATCATTGAACGCCTCGCACTGGAACGCGGGCATGAAATTGTCGGTCGGATCACCTCAGCCAACCGCCATGAACGAAGTAACATCAAGGCCGATGTAGCCATTGAATTCTCCAATCCGGAAGCTGCCTTCGACAACATCAGGCATTGTCTCGAACGGGGTATTCCTGTTGTATGTGGCACCACCGGCTGGCTTGATCAAAAGCCAGAGGCTGAAAAACTTACAGCTTCCTGTAATGGAGCCTTCTTTTACGCGTCTAATTTCAGCGTTGGGGTAAACATCTTTTTCAGGTTAAATGAATACCTGGCCCATATGATGAATGCACACAACCAGTATGACGTACACATTGATGAGATTCATCATACAGAAAAAAAAGATGCACCCAGCGGTACCGCGATATCGTTGGCACAGGGCATTGTGAAAAACATAAACCGCCTAACCAAATGGGTAAGCGGTAACGCTACTGAGCGCACCGAATTACCGATCAGTTCATTTCGGATTGACCAGGTACCGGGTACACATCATGTAAAATACGCATCAGGCATTGATGATATTGAAATACGCCATACCGCTCATTCCCGTGAAGGCTTTGCGCTTGGGGCAGTTCAGGTGGCTGAGTGGATGCCCGGAAAAAAGGGCGTATTGGGCATGGAAGATTTCTTACAATTCTGAATGATAATCTGTTTATTTGCAGGCTTTTAAAACGATACTAACGTGAACGCAATACTTCTTACTTTTCTGATTATCCGACTGGGGGTTACTGTTGGCTACTGGAAGCTTTTCGAAAAGGCTGGTGTAGATGGCTGGAAATCGCTTATCCCCTTCTATTCCGAATACGTATTGATGGCGGAGATTGTGGGCAAACCCAAATGGTGGTTCATTTACCTGGTTATTCCGGTGGTAAACTTCTTTGCCTACTATGTATTGATTTTTGAAGTACTGCGTTGCTATGGAAAAAATTCATTGTGGAGTCAGATACTGATCATCTTCACCGGGTTTTTCTACCTGATTTTCCTGGGCTTCAACCCGAATGTGAAATACATTAACAAACTCGACAAGCTTCCACCGGAAGTAAAAAAATCTCCGCTTGTTGAATGGGCCGAAGCGATCACATTCGCAGTCGTGGCTGCCACACTAATTCGTTGGTTGATTATGGAAGCGTACACCATTCCAACACCTTCCATGGAGAACTCATTGTTGGTTGGCGACTTCCTCTTCGTAAGCAAATTTCATTACGGTACCCGTACCCCTAAAACACCGTTACAACTTCCGTTAACGCATCAAAAAATTTGGTTTACCGAAACCCCCTCCTACCTGGATTGGATTCAACTCCCGCAATATCGTTTACCGGGAATCAGCGAAGTGAAAAGCGGAGATGTCGTGGTGTTCAATGTGCCACCAAAGCGCTTGAATGATAATAAGGACTATCCGGTTGACCTGAAAACCAATTACATCAAACGCTGTGTAGCTGCAGCGGGTGAAACACTTCGGGTTGAGAACGAAAAAATATTGGTAAATGGCACTGAATTAAAGAACCATCCATTGGTGCAGTGGAGCTATCAGGTAATTGCAAAAGATCTGATCAACGAAAGAAATCTCAGCAAGCTTGGAATAGGCAATGAAGATTACCACATCATGGGCCGGCCGGATGAGAACAGTGTTGAGTATACCATGTGGCTGACTCAGGAAAAAGCAGAAGAGCTTAAGTCACTACCCTTTATCAAATCAGTTAATCAGGAAAAGCATACCAACGCTGGGGGAATTTTTCCTTTCTCTGAATATTACGGGTTTGGTGCAGGCACACAAAATAACCTGAACTGGTCGTTAGACAATTTTGGCCCGTTATGGATACCCAAAAAAGGTGAAACCATATCCATCAATGATTCAACGTTGGCGCTTTACGGATTTATCATCACTAATTATGATCATCAACAAGATGCCAAAATCACGGATAAGAAACTGCTCATCAATGGTCAGGAAGTTACCTCCTACACCTTTAAGCAGAACTACTACTTCATGATGGGTGACAACAGACACAATTCCCTTGATTCACGTTACTGGGGCTTTGTGCCGGAAGATCACATCGTAGGTAAAGGTTTCTTCATTTGGCTATCCATTGATCCCAATGAAAAATTCCTGAATAAAATCAGGTGGAGAAGATTCTTTAAGATGATTGAGTAACAAGATTCTCACCAGTCAATCTCCGCTAATCCCTTACTTTTCAAGTACGCATTTGTCTTACTAAAATGCTTGCCTCCAAAAAAACCTCTGTCAGCAGAGAAGGGTGAGGGATGTGCCGACATGAGTACCAGGTGTTTGTTTCGATCAATCACTTCGCCTTTTTTTTGTGCGTAGGCACCCCATAACAAGAACACTACATTTTCTTTTTCATCCGATATTTTTTTGATCACCGCATCGGTAAAGGTTTCCCAACCCTTGTTCTGGTGCGATCCGGGTGTGGAGGCACGAACGGTAAGGGTAGCATTCAAGAGCAACACACCCTGTTTAGCCCAACGCTCCAGGTTACCGGTAGCGGGGATAGGCTTTCCCAAATCCTGGTGTATTTCTTTGAAAATATTCATCAATGACGGAGGCATACGTACACCCTCATGCACCGAAAAGCATAATCCGTTCGCCTGGCCCGGTCCGTGATAGGGATCCTGCCCGATAATGACCACTTTCACCTGGTCATAATCGCAGGCATCAAATGCATTAAAAATCTCCTTTCCGGGTGGGTACACCACAGCAGCCTGATACTCAGCCTTTACAAAAGCCGCCAGTTGCTGAAAATAAGGTTTCTCAAATTCATCTTGTAAATGTTCCTTCCAGGAATGTGCTATTTTAACCTCCATGGGCTGTTTCTGACTGAAAATAAAATCGAAGTTTCGCGAAACATTTTTAATTCTAAAAAATTAATATTTTTGGAACGCATGGTAACAGAGGTAACACAGGGCATTCGGGTAACCGTTGAGACGGAATACCAACCGGCTTATTCAAGCCCGAGTCAATATCACTATGTGTTCACGTATAAAATCACCATTGAAAATCAAAGCGAAAATACCATCCAACTTTTACGCAGACATTGGTACGTTTCTGATGCAGGCTACATGCAACGTGAAGTTGAGGGCGAAGGGGTGGTGGGACAGCAACCCGTGCTGGAACCGGGACAGGTTCATCAATACGTATCGGGATGCAACTTAAAATCGGGTATCGGTAAAATGACCGGCACCTACCTGATGGAGCGCATAGTAGATGGCGTAAAGCTCACGGTTAACATTCCTGAGTTTGTGATGATCGCCCCTATTCGCCTGAACTGATTGTCAGCTTTTTTTAAAATAAAAACCTACCTCAACTACTGGCTCGATGCAGTAGATGAACATTCATTGCATGCCCCCTTCCTATTCGATTTTTACACGCGCGTAATTAAACGTGAAACCATTCCTGTTCAGAAATTTGAATCGTTGCGTAAACAGTTAACGAACGATCATCGGGAAATTGAGGTGAAAGATTTAGGTGCCGGATCAAAGCATCTGCCAGGCACCTTGCGCAAAATCAGTGACATTGCCTCCATGAGTTTGAGTGATGCCAAGTTTTCAACCCTATATACCCGTATTGCGGCTTATTGCAAAGCCAAAACTATAGTTGACCTGGGAACTTCTTTAGGCATAAACACACTTTACCTGGCCACACAACCCGGAAGTAAAGTGTACACATTTGAAGGCGCTGAAACCATAGCTGAGATCGCCTCCATAAGTTTCGAGTTTGGAGAAGCTACCAATATTGAGTTGATCCCCGGTAACCTGGACCAAACACTTTACGCAACCCTTTCGCGCATTCCTAAAATTGACCTGGCGTTTTTAGATGCGAACCATCGCTATGACCCTACGCTGCGGTATTTCGAATTGGTAGTAAGTCGGTCGCATCATAAATCCATCATCATACTGGATGATATTCACGACTCACCCGAAATGGAACGGGCATGGTCGGCTATTAAAAACAACCCGTTGGTGTACACCACTGCCGACTTGTTCCGGTGCGGATTGGTATTTCTTGATCCGTCATTGAGCAAACAACACGTTGTATTGCATTTTTAGGCGTTGGAATACCTCCAAATACCCTTATTTTTGCACAATCCTAATCTGAGTAAACATTATGAGCGAGCCTGCAAAGACCGAATCTCCAGCCCCTGCACCCGAACCAAAAAAAACCAATAAGAAATACGCAATTATCATTGCGGTGCTGTCCATCATCATCATCATTCAGTTTGTAAGTGGTTACCTGAACAAGCAAGAGCGCGACCAATTGAAGGAAGAAAAATCTTCAACTGAGGAGCAACTCGCCACAACCATGAACCGGTTGGACGAAATCAGTGCTGAACTGGATCAGCGCATCGCTGAGATTCAGCGCCTGGGGGGTGATATTTCAGAACTCACCAAAGCCAAAGAAGAAATTGAAACGGAACTAAAGCGCACACGCAGAGCCAATGGGCAAGTGATTAAAGAATTGAAGGATAAGGTTGAAGGATACGAACTGTTGCTGAAGAACAAAGACGAAGAAATTGACAGGCTTAAGAACGTGAACAAGGAACTACTCACGGAAAACACAACCCTGAAAACAGAAAAGAACATACTGGGCGATTCGATTAACCGGTTAGCCCAGAAACGAGAAGAACTTGCAAGCAAAGTAGCCATTGCCTCACAATTAAAAGCGGAAAATATTCGCATTGTTGCTGTTAACGATAAGGGTCGTGAGCGTGAATCACCATTCCGTAACCGCCAGGTGGGCACCATTAAAATCGAATTTAACCTGGCCGAAAATAATGTCGCCCCAATTGAAGGCAAGAAAATCATGATCCGTGTTATTGACCAGAATGATCAGGTATTGTTTGATGTGGCCCGCGGATCGGGAACATTTATCTACAACGGCAAGGAAGAGTTTTACACTGCCGCACAGGAAATCCTGTTCGACAATACACGCCAAAAACTCACCTACTTGTATGATAAAGGCTCTGATTATGCAGCAGGAACGTATACGCTGGAGGTGTACTGCGATGACTACAAGATGGGCTCCGGGCAGTTTACCGTTAGGTAACCCGAATTAACCAGAAGCCATCTCAAATGTCCGGTTGTCTGCATATCTCCTTTGGAGAGTATGTAGAAACCGATTTTTGAGGTGGCTCTAATCTTTTACCCGGTTAACCGCCAGCATACCTAACATCCAGTTAGGAAGTGGCTTTTCCATCGGTCTGTTTTTGATATTCAGGAAAAGGCCTAATTTTTCGATAATCGGAATTTTGTGGGTCTCGACAAATTCAATCAAGGTCCCATCACGATCTTCAATGTATGAAAAATGGCCGGCTGCTTTACCCATGTCAAATGAGTTACTGCTATCAACCGTAAAGGCATGTCCATAATCGGTACAGCGCTTACCCAGGTTTTTCATTCCCCGGATATCAAAGCATACATGGATAAATCCAAGATCGCCCCAATTTCTGCTTTCATAAATTTTTGATGCCTTCCGGTCTTTTACTTCCACCAATTCTATTTCCGTTGAACCCAACAAGTTTCCAAATGCTCCCTTGCACGGTGCTTGCGCCTTGAGCAATACCCGTCTAAAATTGGATTCACCTCCAGCTAGTCCTTTCAAATCATCAAACACCCCCGATTCATCGTACGCCACGCATTGATGTCCCAGAATATCCTTATACAACGCAATGGACTGATCCATATTGGTAACTCCTATGGTTACACCGGATACACCACCATTCGGAAATGACTTGCGCTTAAACCAGTTTCCGCTCTCCACAATCTCAAATAAATTTCCATACGGATCTTCTACATAAAAATGCAAACGTCCTTCGGGTGATTCGGATGGTTTAGTTTTGATATTTACATTTTTCGATTTCAGAAATTCATACGCCTTGTTTACATCGCCTGATTTCAATTTGGCTGCGAATACACCCGTATCTCCCAGCAATGGTTTCTGTTCAGGTGCAACCGGCTCTTTAGATGTGTATTGCCAGATTTCAAACCCCCCTCCACCTTGGAGGTTCATGGCCAGGATGGCATAGCGGCTTTCAGCAATTCCGGAGGTGTACCGGGTCATTAATGAAGCCTGGGCTGAATCCTTAAAAATGGGCACGTCAAATCCAAAATGCTTTCGGTACCACGCCCATGCTTCATTGGCATTTTTTACTCCAATGCCAATCTGCTGAATTCCACTTACGATATAGTCCATAAGGCAAGATAATATTTTTTTCTAATGCGCTACACTTGTTCTATTTCAACATCATCACTTCAACTCAACTGTCCTCCTTTCGCAGAATAATCTCATAATTCTTGATGGGATTATCCATTACGGCCCGGTGCAACTTTCCATCCTTATAAAAGTACTTATTGCGTTCGCCCCGCACGTTCACCTCATAGTAGCTGTTCTTCAAAAACGATACGGGTGCCAGCATCCCATTTCCATCCGCCAATACTTTTTTAACTTCCCTGGGCTCATCAAAAAAGAAACGCATCACATTGAAATGAATTGGGTCAACAATGGTGGTGTCATTTTTATACTTGTACATATCCACCTTAACATCGTAGTGCTTTTGATTCCAGATCACGGAAGCGCTGAAGTCGCCTTTGTTGGACCTGGTTTTAACAGTAGACGAAAGCAACTTATTGCCATGATACACGGCCGTTTGAATGTGGTGCACATTAACCTTTACAAAAAGCCAGAAACTAACCTTGGTTTCAACGTGATAATGCGTTAGGGTATCCTTTGCAACCCGTGTAGCTGTTAATTCCCCTATTTTCAGACCGGCCAATTCAATGTCAAATCGCTTTACCTCGGGGTTGGCCCAAAGGGGAAAAGAAAGAAGGATCAGGAACAAGGTATTGCAAAAACGGGGTAACATGGCTCAACTTAAACCTCAAATATGTTGATTTTAGCCCTAAAAAGGCCTGTTTTACCAAAAAAGAACTATTCAGGTTTATTTTTTCCTTTTGGGTGCATTTTCTATCTTTGCACCTCATTTTAAAAACACAAAAACAATCTATGAACAATTACGAGACAGTATTCATTTTGAATCCCGTTTTGTCTGAAGATCAGATGAAGGATACTGTTGAAAAGTTCGTGAAGGTGTTAAAGAAAGGCAATGCTGAAATCTTAAACGTTGAGCATTGGGGTCTTCGTAAACTGGCATATCCAATCCAGAAGAAGTCGACCGGATTCTACAGCCTGATCGAGTTTTCAGCAACTCCTGAGTTGATTGAGACGCTCGAAACCGAGTACAGAAGGGACGAGTCAGTGATGCGTTTTATGACCATCACCCTCGACAAGTATGCATTGGCGTACAACGAAAGAAGACGCAAAGGCGAATTCAAGAAAACAGATCGCAAACCGGTACGTAAAGCTGAGGAGGAGCTTGCCAAATGACATTAATGAACGAACCCATCAAACGGGTTGAACAAAAACCCAAGTACTGCCGCTTCAAAAAGAACGGCATCAAGTACATTGATTACAAAGATCCCGACTTCCTGTTGAAGTTTATCAACGAGCAGGGTAAGATTCTTCCCCGCAGACTAACCGGAACAAGCTGGAAGTTCCAGAAGAAAGTGTCGCAGGCTGTAAAGCGTGCCCGTCACATGGCCATTCTTCCATACACCGGTGATTCATTAAAATAATGGTAAACCGATAAACTGAATAGAAAATGGAAGTAATATTAAAACAAGATGTTCAGGGCCTCGGCTACAAGAACGATATCGTAAAGGTAAAGGCTGGATACGGCCGCAACTACCTGATCCCAAACGGACTTGCCCTTATTGCCAATGATTCCAACAAACGTCTGATTGAAGAGAACATTCGTCAGATGGCGCACAAGGCTGCCAAGTTAAAGCAGGATGCAGAAGCATTGGCTGCTAAAATTGGTGACATGACCGTTGAGTTAAAAACCAAAGCTGGTGAAAGCGGAAAGATTTTCGGTGCCGTTACGGCCATCCAGGTTTCTGATGCATTGAAAGCCAAAGGACTTGAGGTTGATCGCAAGAAAGTTCATTTCAAGGAACAACCAAAGCAACTCGGCTCATACACCGTTACGCTTGATCTTCACAAAGAAGTGAAGCACGAAATCAAGGTGAATGTGGTAGCTGAATAAGCAAAACGCAATTAAAAATAAACCCCGGTTGGTATCCAGCCGGGGTTTTGTTTTTTATGACCGCTAACATTTCACACAAACCTACCTGCCGATTGGCTGAGGTGGAAGAATTTATGACCAACATAACAACATGAAATTTCAGGGTAAAGGCTAACTTTACCAATACTTCATATTCATGAATTCATTCCGAACGATATTGGATGTTGGCCGATCTGCTGAATTGATTTCCATCAAAAATCAACTGCTGACCATCGGTTCCTGCTTTGCGGATACTATTGGAGAACAACTTATCCAAAACAAATTCAACATACTAAAAAACCCGTTCGGCAACACGTACAATCCCTTGTCCATTCACAACCAACTTAGCTACACCATCCACAACCATGTACCACCCCAACATACGTTTTTGCAAAATCAGGACGTGCACCTGAACTACAATTTTCACTCTGCCCTATCGGCCTTATCAAAAACAACTCTTGAAAAAACATTGTCGGAGAATATTGGGAAAGTCCACTATTTTTTGAAAGATGTGAAGTGGCTGATGATTACGTACGGTACAGCCTGGATATATACCCGAAAGGATACCGGAGAAGTTGTGGCCAATTGTCATAAAGTGCCTGCCAATCAATTTGAAAAGGAACTTTGTACACAAAAGCGCATGCTTGATTCGTTTGAGGAACTCTATACAAAACTAAAAGCATTCAATCCAAACCTGAACATTATCCTAACGGTTAGCCCGGTGCGGCACCTGAAAGACACATTGGAATTAAACAGTGTAAGCAAATCGGTTTTGCGATTGGCATGCCATACGCTGACGCAACAACACCCGGATGTTCATTACTTTCCTGCTTATGAAATTCTGCTGGATGATTTACGTGGCTATCGTTTTTATAAGTCGGATATGATTCACCCTTCAACAGATGCGGAGGAGTACATCTGGGCAAAATTCTGCCAGAAATATTTTGATGAAAACACATTAGCCTTTCTGGAGAAATGGAAAAAAATACGATCGGGATTACAGCACAAACCATTTCATGTAACCTCTTCGGCACATCAGGCATTTTTACGAGGATTACTGGAGCAACTGAATGAAGTGAGCGGCCTGGTTTTGGTTGATGAAGAAAAGGAATCTATAAAAAACCAGTTGGTATGAGGAGCGTGCTGATCACTGCACTTATTCTGATCATTTCACCGGGATACTCCCAAACCGATGAACAGTCGCTATCGGATGCTGCTATTGCCCTCACCTACAATCAGGTAACCTACGATCCCTCCTATTTTTCCATTCCCTATCCGAATGGTGATGTTCCGGCTGACAAAGGTGTTTGTACCGATGTCATTATCAGGGCGTACAGAAAACTGGGCATTGATCTTCAGAAAGAAGTGCATGAGGATATGAAAAGGAATTTCAGCCTCTATCCCAACAAGTGGGGACTTACAAAGCCTGATAAAAATATTGATCACCGAAGAGTGCCCAACCTGATGACTTATTTCTCACGGTTCGGAACGACAAAAGTGATTTCGAAAAATCCCGAAGACTATAACCCTGGTGATATTGTTGCCTGGAACCTGAGCGGAAACCTGACGCACATCGGAATTGTTATAAACCGGAAGTCGGAAGATGGCGAACGGTACCTGATTGTGCACAACATTGGCAACGGCCAGGAAATTTCCGATTGCTTATTCACATACAAAATTATTGGTCATTACAGCTATCCAAAACCTTGACAACTACATCGCATAAAAAATCTAACCGGCTCATTCACTCTACCTCGCCCTACTTGTTGCAACATGCTTACAATCCGGTAGACTGGTTCGAGTGGAATACTGAAGCACTTGAAAAAGCTAAACGTGAAGACAAGCCCATGCTCGTCAGCATCGGGTATTCATCGTGCCATTGGTGCCATGTGATGGAGCGCGAATGTTTTGAACAGGAAGATTTGGCAAGCTTGATGAACGACTACTTTGTGTGCATAAAAGTTGATCGCGAAGAACGACCGGATATTGATCAGGTATATATGGAGGCCGTACAGGCGATGGGTATTAATGGCGGTTGGCCCCTCAATGTATTTTTGACATCCGATCAAAAGCCTTTTTATGGGGGCACATACTTCCCGCCCAAGGTTTGGGCGCAGGTGTTAACAAACATTCATCAAGCCTATCAGGAAAGGCGATCAGAAATTACGGACTCAGCTGAAGAACTAACCAAAATTCTCTCGTCAACCGACAGCAATCGCTTTCGGTCATCCGGAAAAGAGAACATTGAGTTTCAGCAATCCCTGCAAACCATCTACAATAATCTGGAACGAAACTTCGATTACTCCTGGGGCGGTCTCGAAAAAGCACCCAAGTTTATTATGCCATCCATTTGGTTATGGTTGTTAAGGTTTCATCACCTTACCAGCAATCCGAAGGCATTGCAACACCTAATCCTTACATTGGATAAAATCGCTCAAGGCGGAATTTACGATCAGGTTGGTGGCGGATTTGCCCGTTACTCGGTAGATGGCGAATGGTTCGTTCCACATTTTGAAAAAATGCTCTATGATAATGCTCAACTACTTAGCCTGTACAGTGAAGCCTATACATTGACGAAAAAACCACAGTTCAAACGCATTATCGCACAGACCATAAGTTGGCTGGAGCGTGAAATGATGCACCCGGATGGCGGATTTTATTCTGCCCTTGATGCCGACAGCGAAGGTGTTGAAGGGAAATTTTACTGTTGGACAAAAACTGAACTGGAAAATGCCTTAAGTGATGACGCTCAGCTGTTCTGTACTTATTACGGTGTAACCGAAGAAGGAAATTGGGAGCACGGACAAAATATTCTTAAGCGCATATTTCCCGAACAGGAGTTTTTAAATCAACATAGCCTTACTGATGCAGCATGGCAAGAAAAGCTAAAGCATGGTCATCAAATTCTATTGCGCATTCGGGAACAACGCGTACGACCAGGACTTGATGATAAAATTCTTACCGGATGGAATGCCATGACCATTGTTGGGTTGGTGGATGCATACCTGGCACTTCAGGATGAATCCATTCTTGTATTGGCCATAAAAAACATGACTTTTCTGGAAACAAATCTAACGGATGGGACCAAGTGCTTTCGCACGTTTAGAAATGAGCGCTCAGTCACGGAAGGATTTTTGGAGGATTACGCTTGCCTGATTCATGCTTACTTAAAATTGTACGAAGCTGATTTTAATGAAGAATGGATTACAAAAGCCACTGCACTTACGGAATATGTTTTAGAGCATTTCTATGACCCAATGGATAAACTGTTTTTTTTCACCAGCAGCCGCGCTGAAAAGCTGATTGCCCGAAGAAAGGAATTGTTTGACAACGTTATCCCCGCTTCAAACAGCATCATGGCCCAAAATATATTACGACTTGGTACGCTGCTGGATAATACTGAATGGAAAGAACTTGCTCATTCCATGATGGGGAGTTTTACAGAATTGATCACCAAAGAGCCCAACTACATGTCGAATTGGGCGATTGCGTTTACAGCGTGGCAATCGAACCCCGCAGAAGTAGCCATTGTTGGCAATCAGACTTTACAAGCACACCGTGCCTTGCGCGAGCACTATCTTCCACTGACTTTGTTTATGGGAACTGCTGGCAAAAGTAATCTTCCGTTGCTGCGCGATAAAGCTATTACCCCCGATCAAACCACCTATTATGTTTGCCGGAATTTCACCTGCAAGCAACCGGTTCAAAAGGTCAATGAAGCACTCGAACAGATTCTAAATAAATCTTAGCTTTACATTTTAGCGAAACGTGCAGCATGAATTAACCACCGATTCGCGAACCACTTTGTTCGCTGAAGTTTTGTTGCCGGTACCGGTACCAAAGCTATTCACGTATCGGGTTCCGTTTGAATGGAATGACATCGCAAGAATTGGCCAACGTGTTATCGTGCAATTTGGTGACCGTAGAATACTGACCGGCATCATGGTATCGCTGCACGAAAATCCACCATCGGAATACGAAGCCAAGTACATTCTTGAAATATTAGACGAAGAGGCCATCGTCAGTGCCCAGCAGCTTACGTTTTACAACTGGATTGCCAACTATTATCTCTGCGCTCCCGGTGAGGTATTAAATGCGGGCCTCCCATCGGGGCTAAAACTTTCCAGTGAATCGATGGTACAACTGCACCCGGCCTTCGATTGGGAGACTACGCTCTTCGACTTTTCTGAGAAAGAAACTATGGTTTTAAAACACCTGGCTTCGGGTGCCATGAAGTATACCGATATTGCTGCTTTACTGGGCATTAAGAGCATTTACAGCATACTAAAATCATTGGCCGGGAAAGAGTCAATTATTTTATTTGAGGAAGTAAAGGAGAAGTACAAGCCGAAAAAGGAAAAGTATGTTCGACTACGTGCTGCTTACACCAATCACAAAACATTAGAAGACCTTTTTACCGAACTAAGTACCAAACCCAAGCAGGAAGCCATACTGCTTAAATACCTGCAGGATGTTCCCGTGCTGCATGATTCTGCAGCAAATAAAGCAGGTACCCGAAAAAGCATTTTATCAACTGCTGAATTCTCAACTTCAGCATTGAATACACTTATCAAAAATGGAGTACTGGAAGAATTTGAAATCATTGTTTCACGCTTTGATTTACCAACGGAAACTGAAATTCCTGATGTTACCCTCAGCGAAGATCAACTGCAAGCCCAGCAAGCCATACTGAAAGAATTGGAAACTCATTCCACGGTTCTGTTTCACGGCATAACGGGAAGTGGAAAAACAGAAATTTATGTTAACCTGATCAAAAAGGCATTGGAAAGTGGAACACAGGTACTTTATCTGTTACCAGAAATTGCCTTAACAACTCAAATCGTACAACGCCTGCGAAAAATATTTGGTGACAAAATGGGCGTATACCACTCCCGTTTTTCTGACAATGAACGCGTGGAGGTATGGAATGGTGTATTGAATGGTCATTTCAAGTTTGTGGTTGGCGTACGATCAGCGGTATTTCTGCCCTTTGATAATCTTGGATTGATTATCGTAGATGAAGAGCATGACACCTCCTACAAACAACAGGAACCTGCCCCCCGTTATCATGCACGTGATGCCGCATTGATGATGGCGCACCTGCACCATGCCAAAATTATTCTTGGTTCAGCCACACCATCAGTCGAGTCATACCATTTAGCCAAAAGTGGGAAGTATGGCTATGTACAATTAAGCAAACGGTATGGTGATGCACACCTGCCACAGATTGTGCTGGCGGATGTAATGGCCGAAAGGAAGCGCAAGAGCATGAAGGGTGAGTTTACCGGAATTCTGCTGAAGGGTATTGAGTCATCGTTAAAGGAAAAGGAACAGGTAATCATATTCCAAAATCGCAGGGGGTACTCGCCTATTCTTCATTGTGAAGATTGCGGATGGATACCCAAATGCATCAACTGTGCTGTAAGCCTTACCTACCACCAGTACAAACATGCACTGGTATGTCACTATTGCGGGTACAAGGAACCCATGCCCGGTAGCTGTCCGACTTGTTCATCCACACGGCTGCATACGCCCGGCTATGGCACCGAAAAGCTGGAAGAAGAACTGAAACTTCATTTTCCGGAAGCGCATATCCAGCGAATGGACCTGGAGACCACACGCAGTAAAACCGGGTACGAAACCATCATTGAACAGTTTGAACAAGGTGATACCGACATACTCGTGGGAACGCAAATGGTTACCAAGGGGCTGGATTTTGATAAGGTGAGCCTGGTGGGTGTTTTTAATGCCGATCGGATGTTACACTTCCCGGATTTCCGCTCTTATGAGCGAGCCTTTCAGCTACTTACACAGGTAAGCGGACGTGCCGGAAGACGTGAAAAGGTTGGCAAGGTGGTCATTCAAACTTCACGACCTGATCATCCGGTTATACAACATGTTGTTCAACATCGGATGGATGAATTTTACCAACAGGAAATTGACGACCGCAGAAATCACCTTTATCCACCTTTTAGTCGGTTGATTGAATTGACGTTAAAACACATCGATAAAAAAACAGTACAGGAAGCGATTGCTCAGTTGCATCAATTGATTGTGCAGGAAATAAAAGGCATTCGTGTGTTGGGACCGGGTGAACCTATGGTATCGCGCATCCGGAATCAGTACCTGATGAATATGTTGATTAAAATTCCACGCGATTCAGGAAATCTGTCGCAAATCAAAGCAACACTTTCACAGCTTGCTGGAAAAATTCAGGCAGAAAAGGAGTTTCGCAGCCTGCGAATAATTATGGATGTTGATCCGGTTTAGTAACCAAATTCTTACTGAAGAATATCCCAATCCTCATTCAACACCGGAATGGCCTGATGTGCAGTGAGGTCAAACTGACAGGGCACTACGGATATATAGTTGTTGGCAATCGCCCACTCATCATTATCCTCGCCCTTATCGAAATTTACAAAGTTGCCGGTCATCCAGAAATAGCTTCGTCCGTTTGGATCATGGCGTTGCAGAAATTCTTCCACCCACTTGGCGTTTGCCTGGCGGCAGATGCGTACACCTTTGATGGATTCGTTACGTTTTGGTGGAAAATTAACATTAAGCGCTACGCCTTTCGGTAATCCCTTTTGTAAAACCTGCTCGGTAATGGATTTGATGTAGTTCTCTGTATGTGAAAAATCGGCATCGTGCGAATAATCGCATAACGAAAAACCGATTGAAGGTGTTCCTTCAATCGCCCCTTCAATAGCAGCCGACATGGTACCGGAATACAACACACTGATGGAGGTATTACTGCCATGATTCACACCGCTCACCACCACATCCGGCTGGCGTTTGTCTTTCAACACAAAATGTCGCGCCATTTTCACACAGTCTGCAGGTGTTCCGGAGCACTCAAAAGCTGTTATTCCTTCAAAGATGTGATTCTTCTCCAACCTCAAGGTCTCCCCCACAGTAATGGCATGCCCCATACCCGACTGAGGGCTATCCGGTGCTACAACCAACACCTCTCCAATCTGCCTCATCACATTCACCAGGGTGCGGATACCTTTCGAGGTGATGCCATCATCGTTGGAAACAAGAATCAAGGGCTTTTTCATTTACGATTTTAGATTTATGATTTTTGATTTGTGAGGTGCAATGTAAATACCAGTGATCACAATCTGAAATCCAAAATCAGTAATCCGAAATCAGAAATCAAAAAAGCGAATTGTAGAACGCAATAGTACGCGTAAAGTCTGTAGGGTCTTCAATCTTCAATCGGTTTTGTCGCATGTAACGATCTACTTCATCTGCCCGTCTGCCCATCATGCTCAAAAGCTCTGCCTTTTTACCCATAAATTGATTGATGTTTCCTTTCTCATCCATCAGGTAAAATCGGTAAACCAGTACCAGTCTTGTGTATGAGCCATAATAATATGGCGAACTGTAGGTACGATACTCAAGCGCTTCGCGTGTAAGCAGTGTCATCTTACCATCCACAAGTAACTCAAAAAAAATTGGTGTAAGATAATTGGTGTTACTGGCCGCATAAGGCAGTGCAAAAAAATTCCGGTAACGCTTTTGGGTGTTATCAAAAATTTCAAAGAAGAGAACTTTGCGAGAAGTATAGGCTACAATATTTTCCCGCTGGTCATTAAACTGTACCAAGTCCTGCTCCAGATCATACTTCACCAATCCTTTCAAAGTATCACCCGACACCAGAACAATCTTTCCTTCATGCCATAACTCGAAAGGCCATTGCTGAGCCTGAGCGGCAACTGTCAAAAAACTGATTACACCTATTATAATTCCTCTTCCAACCACGTCTTTCCTTAATGCTTCAAAATCATGTGTCCCAACTTATCACGCTTGGTAGCCAGGTATTTTTCATTGTGTGGATTCGGCACAATTTCAATTGGCAAATTCTCAACAATTTCCAGGCCATACCCCATCAAACCAACACGCTTCTTAGGGTTATTCGTAATTAACCTGATCTTGGTTACATTCAAATCGCGAAGAATCTGAGCACCAACACCATAGTCGCGCTCATCCATATCAAAACCCAGTTGAAGATTGGCTTCTACGGTGTCCATTCCATCTTCCTGCAATTTGTAGGCGCGTAGCTTGTTCAGCAAACCGATACCGCGGCCCTCCTGCTTCATATACAATACTACACCCTTGCCTTCACGCTCAACCATTTCCATGGCATGATGAAGCTGTGGCCCGCAATCACACCGGCACGACCCAAAAATATCACCCGTAACGCACGATGAGTGTACCCGCACCATCACAGGCTCATCCTTTTCCCATGTTCCTTTAACCAGCGCCAGGTGTGTTTCCTGTGTATTGGTTTGTTGAAAAGCTATCAATTTAAAATGACCGTGATCGGTTGGCATATCAACCTCCACATCACGACTAATCAATGATTCTTTCTTAATTCGGTATTCAATCAGATCTTTTATCGAAACAAGCTTGAGCTTAAACCGATCGGCTACTTTTTTCAAATCAGGCAGGCGGGCCATGGAGCCATCTTCGTTCATGATCTCCACCAAAACGCCACCTGGCTTAAATCCAGCCAGTCTTGCAAAATCAATAGTAGCTTCTGTATGCCCAGCCCTGCGCAATACACCACCACGCTTGGCGCGAAGTGGAAAAATATGACCGGGCCGGCCCAGATCTTCCGGCTTTGTTTCCGGATCAACCAACGCACGAATGGTTTTGAAACGGTCGTGTGCCGAAATGCCGGTGGTACAACCGTGACCGATCAGGTCAACCGAAACTGTGAAGGGCGTTTCGAATGTAGCCGTGTTCTTGCCCACCATCAGGTCGAGCTTCAATTCATCACAACGGTCTTCGATCAGGGAAGCGCAGATCAATCCGCGACCATGCGTGGCCATGAAGTTTATGATTTCAGGAGTTACGCACTCCGCTGCACAGATAAAGTCGCCTTCATTTTCGCGGTCTTCATCATCCACCACAACGATGACTTTGCCATTTTTAATATCCTCAATGGCCTCTTCGATGGTGTCCAGTTTAATTTTTTCGCTCATAAATTCGTCAGCACAATAAACATTATTGATCTTGAAATTGTTTCAAATTCGGCAATACTATTCTTCCCAGCTCGGATGCGATGGCATTCTTGAAGCCATCAATCCTTGTTTGTATCACCAGTAATTCATCCTGTTCTTTTTTCGTTGTCGCTTCCTTGATCTTTTGAAGATTATCGTTCACCATCTTCAATACGATACCAAGTTTCAACTGCATAATGACTTTGTGTGCCGAATGTTCCACGGCATACTCATCCCCAATATAGATATGGTGTTTTTTCCAGCCTTCGCTGATATAATACTTTTGAACCAAGAACCCCGAAATATAGGAGGCATCTTCCTGCGGAATTGCTTTTAGGAAAGTATCCGGCTTCATCGAATTGCCTTTCGTTACTTCTACTTTGTAGTGATCAACAATTTCCTGATGAATTGGTACCTGAAAATCAACATCCTGTGATTCTCTAAAAAGGTATTCGTAGGCATATTCATCGTCAGACGCCTTGAGGTGGCCCAGGTTAATCAATACTTTGATGAACTCTTTCTCAAAAAGTGAGAGCGACTCCTCAACCGATAATAAAAATGATTTTGAAAGCGTGTGCACCTCCGCGAGTGAAGTACTGAGCACATCCTCGGCAACCCGTCTCTGATCTGCTTTTGCTTCATTGACCTTTCCTGCCAATAGAATTTTCTTAACCTCAATGCTTAAGATCGATAAAGGAACCTCCAGTTTCTTGCTACACTCCTGCAAATAAACAGTCCGTTTCAGTGGGTCAGGTATTGCAGTGATTGAAGTAACAATATCCCTGATCAGCTCAGCCTTTTTGATCGGATCTTTTGCAGCATCTGCTGAGTATAATTCAATCTTGAACGAAATAAAATCTTTGGTGTGCGCTTTCAGGTACTCCTGAAATTTTGAGCTACCCAGTTTTTTTGAATAGCTGTCGGGGTCTTCTCCATCCGGCAACAACACCACGCGCACATTCAATCCGCCTTTCAGTACCAGATCAATACCGCGCAACGCAGCTTTGATACCGGCCGCATCACCATCAAATAAAACCGTTACATTTTCAGTGAACCTGCGCATCAGGCGAATCTGCTCTTCGGTTAAAGCCGTGCCCGAAGAAGCTACTACGTTTTCAATTCCAGAAAGATGAAGCGAGATAACATCCGTGTACCCTTCCACCAGATAACAGAAATCGTATTTACGGATTTCATTCTTGGCCTGATACAAGCCATACAGTACCTGGCTCTTGTGGTAGATGTCGGTCTCCGGTGAGTTGATATACTTCGGTTGATCTTTTTCTTTGGTGAGGATACGCGCACCGAAGGCCACCACTTTTCCGGATAGGTTGTGCACCGGGAATATTACTCGCCCGCGAAAGCGGTCATATACTTTCTCTTCTTTTTTGATGATCAGCCCAGCCTTTTCTAAAACAGCTTCACTGAAACCGCGCTTCAAGGCAGCATCGTGAAGATGTCGCCATTCATTCAGGCTATACCCGAGTTCGAACTTCTCCAGAATGCGATCGTTAAATCCTCGCTCGCGGAAATAACTCAGTCCGATGCTCTTACCCTCGTCATGCTCGTGCAGAGTCTCTTTAAAATAATCCTTTGCGAACTGCATGACAATATACAGGCTATCGCGCTCGCTCTGAGCAGCAAGGTCTTCAGGTGTACGGTCGTCTTCCCTGATTTCAACCCCGTATTTCTTTGCCAGGTATTTCAGGGCCTCCACATAGCTCATGCCCTCGTGCTCCATCACGAAGGTGATGCCATCACCCCCTTTGCCGCTGCTGAAATCCTTGAAAATGCCTTTGGAAGGAACCACGTAAAAAGAAGGCGTTTTTTCGTTGGTAAACGGGCTTAATGCCTTGTAATTCTGCCCCGACCGCTTCAGGGAAACAAAGTCGCTGACCACATCTACGATATCGATGCGGTTGCGGATTTCATCTATGGTTTGGCGGGAGATCAAAATTCTTGATTAGGGCTACAAAGATAGGTTTTCCATACCTAAAAATGAGGCCCAAAACCATCAGCAATTAAGTTTTGTTTTAGGTTCTGACAGGCCTAAATTCGCCCAAATTTCAAGACATGAAGCTGACCGAGAACGACATTATCCAAGCCCTCTCCACCGTTAACGACCCTGACCTGAAGCGCGATCTGGTGAGCCTGGGGATGATTAAAGATGTGTCAGTTTCGGATAAAGGTGTTGCTTTTACCGTTGTACTCACCACTCCGGCCTGTCCGCTGAAAGAGATGATCCGGCAAGATTGTCTGGATGCCGTTGAAAAGGTGGTCGGTAAAGACACACCCATCGACATTACCATAACTTCTTCAGTTACATCCACACGGAACAATGCGCCACTCCTTCCGCAGGTAAAAAACATTATCGCCATCGCTTCCGGTAAAGGTGGTGTGGGCAAATCTACCGTTACCAGTAACCTGGCTGTTGCGCTTGCACAGCAAGGCGCTAAAGTAGGGTTAATTGATGCTGATATTTATGGCCCCTCCATACCCACCATGTTCAACTGTGAGTTTGAACAACCTGAAGTGAAGGAGATCAACGGCAAAACCATGATCATTCCACTGGAGCAATATGGTGTTAAGCTTATGTCGATTGGATTTTTAACACCACCCGACAGCGCAGTGGTGTGGCGGGGACCGATGGCCAGTGCTGCCTTGAAACAGTTCTTCAGCGAGACTGTGTGGGACGACCTCGATTACTTGTTGATCGACCTACCTCCCGGAACAAGTGATATTCACCTGACGTTGGTACAAACCGTTCCGGTTACCGGTGCCGTTATTGTTACCACACCACAAAAGGTAGCGATTGCCGATGCCAACAAAGGCCTGGCTATGTTCCGCCAACCACAGATCAATGTGCCCATACTGGGCATTATTGAGAATATGGCGTACTTCACTCCGGAAGAATTGCCCGATAACAAGTATTACATTTTCGGGAAAGATGGGGGCAAGAACTTATCGGAGAAATATGATGTTCCCCTGCTTGGACAAGTTCCGCTGGTGCAGGGCATTCGCGAAAGCGGTGACTCTGGTTTACCTGCCGTGATGAAGGAAGGTGCTACAGCCGATGCATTCCGCACGTTAGCTGAATCACTGGCACGACAAATTGCCATTAGAAATGCTAACTTAGCGGAAACAAAACGGGTTGAACTGAAAGTTTAATGAATACACTCACCGATCTTACACAACGCATTGAAGCTTCATTGGATACAATCCGTCCATACCTGGAAGCAGACGGAGGCAATGTAAAAATTCAGCAGGTTACGGATGATCACATTGTAAAGCTGGAGTTCCTTGGCGCTTGCGGTTCGTGCCCCATGTCGACTATGACATTTAAAGCGGGCGTTGAAGAAGCTATAAAAAGAGCGGTGCCTGAGATTAAGGGCATTGAGGTGGTTAACCTTACGACTTCCTAATATTCCTAATAATATTAGGTGATGGGACTTCGGTGTTAGTCCTCCAGTCCTAAGCCCCTAAGCCCATATTCCAAAATTCCGGTTACGAATTACTATCTTTGGCTGATATAGCTTTGTCTAACGTTTGGTCTGTGCGTCAGCTTGTTGCAACGATACTATTTTTATCCACTTCATTCTTTCTGAGAGAAAATGTTTACGCTCAGGAGCGCTGTGAAACTGTACAGTACATGCAGCAATTGCGCAACCAGGGAAAGCTACCCCAAACGGATGACCAGTTTGAACAGTGGTTAAGCCGCAAGCGTGACCTGCAAAGACGCATGCTTCAGCAGCAGGGCGAAACCCAGCGACAACAAGGTGATACCTATCGGATACCGGTAGTAATTCATGTCATCCACAATGGCGAGCCGGTTGGTACAGGCACCAACATTTCAGATGCCCAGATTTTTTCTCAACTGACAGTTATCAACAACGATTTCAAACGGCTTAATGCTGATGCCGCCAATACCCCGACAGAATTTTTACCCGTTGCCGGCAGTATGGATATTGAATTTGTATTAGCCAAAAGCGACCCGAACGAGTTATGCACCAACGGTATTGTGCGTGTACAGGGCAGCAAATCATCATGGTCGCGCATACCCGATGATGCCACATTAAAATCGCAAAGTTACTGGCCTTCCGAACAATACCTGAATATCTGGGTTACGGATCTTTCCGGATTGTCACTTGGGTATGCACAATTTCCGGTTTCAAACCTGGAGGGACTTGAGCCCTATCAGAGTGGACTTGCTGCAACGGATGGTGTTGTTATCGATTATGAAGTATTCGGAAGCATCGATTACGGCCCGTTTAATCTTGATCCGGACTACAACAAAGGCCGAACGACTACACACGAACTGGGGCACTTCTTTGGCTTGCGTCATATCTGGGGTGATGAAACGTGCGGAACCGATTATGTTAACGACACGCCACAACAACGCAGCAGCACCACCACTTGTCCTGCACATCCGCAAACCTCAATTTGTGGCTCTCCTATTGTTAAGATGTTCCAGAACTACATGGACTATACCGATGATGCCTGCATGAACTTGCTTACAACGGGACAGGTTGAGCGCATGGATTTTATATTGAACGACATTAACGTACCACGCAGAAAAAGTTTACTCACCTCACCCGGATTAACCACACCGGCCAATTGTGAGCGAATCGACATAGCGGTGAGCAAAATAGATTCCCCATCCCCGATTTCCTGTTCAACTACTACTCCACTTACCATCAGCATTTTAAATCGTAGTGATGTTGAAATAAATTCTGTTACACTAAGCTATCAGATCAACCAACAAACACAATCTAACCTTGCATTACCAATTGAACCTTCGCTCGCAAGTGGCGCAACACGAACAATTACGTTGTCGCCTGTCATTAATCTGACTACAGGATTGAATACGGTATTCATAGAAATCACCGAAGCAAATGGTGAACCCGATGAAGATCCCTCCAACAGTTTTATTAATGCCCGGGTATTGGTTGATCAATCGACTGATTATATCCCGCTCCGTCAGCGATTTGATATTTTGAATTGGCCAACCATTAGTCCATTAAACGGAGCCAAGTGGGAACTGAAACAAACAAACTTTGGAAATTCTGCTACTGTGCAAGCCTTCAACCAGGGAATAGTTGATGAAGAAGTGTGGCTGGCAACACCTGTGCTGGACTTCAGCAACATCACTAAGGCCAGCATGTTCTTTGATTACTCATACGCCCACACGGGCATAAAAAATGATCAGTTAAGAATTTTAATTTCGAAAGACTGCGGTGAAACCTACCAATCATTGGTGCCCCCTTTTAATAGATCAGGGATACAATTATCCACAGTTGGATCAGGAATTATCACACCATGGACGCCAACAAACAATCAGAATTGGATCATCAGGCAAAGTAATCCCTTTATTGACTTATCTCAATTTTCAGATGAAGAACAAGTACGCATAGCCTTTGTATTTACCAATGCCACCGGAAACAATCTCTATCTCGATAATGTTGAATTCTTCCTGGATGATGACCCCACTCCAACCGAAGTGGACGTGCCGTATGCTATCTACTGGAAGAATAATCTTGAAGCAACAATCACCTTCAACTTAGCTGAACGGCAAACCATCGGCATTTATGTGGTAGATGTAATGGGGCGAGAATTCATAAACACCACGGCTACGGATATCCTCAACCAAACCTTCCCGGTTGATCTGGGGAATGTTGCCTCCGGCATATACATTATGCGTGTACAGGTGGGTAATCGGTTTTATGCGTCTAAGTTTTATCTTTCCCGGTAAAAAGCACCCGGTCGTTGCCCCGGAATTGATTATCTTTGAAACTGCTAAACTGTTCTGAATGTCAGGAAAAAAGAAAGTAGCCCTGCTTTATGGCGGGCGTTCTGTCGAACATGGTGTTTCCGTTAACTCCGCCCGCAATATCCTCGAATTTATCGACAAAGATGCCTTTGAACCCCTCCCCATTGGTATTAGCCAAACGGGACAATGGTATTTAACCCAGGGCGTAACCAAGGATATTGAACAGGGAAAATCACTTGGGCTTATACTGGACCCCAAAAATGCCGGACTGATTTTATTGGCCAGCGGAGATCGCGTTAAAGTCGACTTGATTTTTCCAGTACTTCATGGTACCGATGGAGAAGATGGAAGCATACAGGGACTCATCAAAGCCATGGATTTACCCATGGTTGGAACGGGTGTACTCGGCTCTTCCCTTTCCATGAATAAAGTTGTTGCCAAACGATTACTGAAAGAGTCGGGCGTACCGGTTACAAAATTTATTACCAACAACTTCCGTGAGAAAAAGAAAATCAAATTTGAAGAAATAGAAAAAGCACTCAAACTTCCTTTTATGGTTAAGTCAGCCAGTTTGGGTTCTTCCGTTGGTGTTTCAAAAGTTTCAAAGAAAGCAGGATTTAAAAAAGCGCTGGATGAAGCCTTCCGGTACGATGACGAAGTAATCTTTGAAGAATTTATTACCGGAAGAGAGATTGAATGTGCCGTTATGGGCAATAATCCTCCCCAAGCTTCAAACCCTGGAGAAATTGTACTCAAAAAGAATTACGACTTCTACACCTTTGATGCTAAATATGTTGATCCTGATGCGGTTTTCATTGAGGTACCGGCTCAATTAGATAAGGCGACTATAAAACTTGTGCGCGAAGTTTCAGTAAAAGCCTATGAAGTTTTACGTTGCGAAGATTTTGCGCGTGTCGATTTGTTTCTTACCAAAAAAGGAAAAGTGTACGTAAATGAAATCAACACTATTCCTGGCTTTACCAACTCATCCATGTTCCCCATGATGTGGAAAGAACGTGGTGTAAGTTTTACTGAACTTATCAGTAAACTGATTAACCTCGCATTGGAACGCTATGCTTCCGGAAAACGAATTGAGCGTGGCTTTGAATCAGCGTTGAAGTTTTAATTTTTCTAGTGCATGAAATTTAATTTTAAAAAATACACATCCACTCTGGGCGGAATATTAGGGAGCATTGCTGCAACTATTGCCATCATTTTGTTGCTCGCAGTTTTCTATTTCTACCTGTATTTACCAGCCGCTACCAATCACGGAGAAACGATAACCGTTCCGAGCATTGAAGGATTACACGTTAGCGAACTGGAGGATTTTCTGATCAAGAGAACCTTACGGTATGAAGTTAACGACTCATCATACACAGAAGATTACCCCCCGCTTACCGTACTGCGACAATTCCCTGCGGCCGGTTCGAAGGTAAAAGAGAATCGGGTGATCTATATTTCATTGAACCGGGTAACCCCACCCACTGTGCCCATGCCCAACCTGGTTGATGGCTCATTGATCAATGCAGAAGCCATTCTACGTGGTAACGAACTAAAACGCGGTCGCATACAGTTGGTTCGCGGGCCATTTTTAAACCTGGTGAAAGAGATGCGCTATGAAGGAGCTAAGATTGAACCCGGCACACGTATTCCCAAGGGTTCGGTTATTGATCTCGTGGTTGAAGATGGCGGCAATAACTCATTTCCCGCGCCCGATGTTCGGGGCTATACCCTTGAAGATGCAAAAATCCCGATTTTCGGTTCACACCTTAACATTTCAGTCGAAGTTGTTGGCGATACATTGGGCACCGAACCCGTAGTTGTACTCAAACAAAAGCCTTTGCCCGGCCAAAATATTAAGGTGGGTGATGTCGTTGAAGTATGGGTAGGAAAAAAAGGAACTCCGGTACCTGATGAAACAGACGAACAAGATGATTTGAACGATCCATTGAATTGATACCCGCGGTGTTCATCAAAAAATACGTGTGTTGGATTTTATGGTTGTTGCCAATGGTGGCATCAGCACAACTTAAGCTTTACCCGATTGCACACGGCATTTCAAATCAAGCAGGTGAACGCCAAAAAGATCTACCCCATATGTCACTTCCCTTTTGGGATGATTTTTCCACCGCTACCCATACCGATACCCTTTGGGAAGATAAAGCCAATGTTTGGATAAACGCTGGCTCAGCAATTAATCCTCCAACCATAAACGTAGCGACTTTTGATGGACTTGATGCCAACGGAATGGCCTATGCACCCAACCCCAACCAAAATCTTGACTTTGGACCAACCGATCTTTTGGCATCACGCAAAATTAAAATGACTGATGTTCCGATTGGTCAACGTAATTTTGTTTTTCTAAGCTTCTATTATCAATGGGGTGGTTTTGGTGAATCGCCTGAGAGAAACGATAGGCTTGAGTTGGAATTTCTGAATAATCAAGGTGTATGGAAACCCATACAGACGTTTGTAGCCGAAGAAAACCAGCAACCAGATGAATTCTACTATTTCAATATACGCATAAACCAGGATGAATATTATCATGACGATTTTCAGTTTCGTTTTCAGGCCTACGGTAAACAATCGGGTAGATTTGATATGTGGCACATTGATTATGTGTACATGAATCAGGGAAGAACAGAGGATGACGACTCCCACCCGGACAGAACCTTAACCGTTCCAGCAAGCGGAATGTTCGGTAGTTATTTCTCTATTCCGGTTAAGCACTTTCAAACAAGCTTTACATTAACAAATCCTTCATTCGGGGTTGCTAACATTAAAGCTTCCCAAACAAATATAAACTTCAGTACATACGGAACTTTTAAAAATTATGTGGGGCAAGAAATTTATACACATTCAGAGTTATTCGACTTTGACACACCCCTTCAAGGAACTGATGCATCCATTCAGGGTAAAGAAAGGCGAACTGTTATTATGCAGGAATTTCCACCCCTAACTACCACAGATACATTGCTATTCAACCCAAAAGCAGATTCTATCCAAATCGAACTCGAATTATCGCTTAACACGAAAGATAATGTTATCCCTGATGATAATGGAGATTATATTTTTGCCACCTACAATCCAATAGATTTCCGAAGTAATGACACCTTGCGAACAACTTACTTTCTTAAAAATTATTACGCCTATGATGACGGCATTGCCGAGTATGCTTTAGGCCTGGCGCAATCGGGTAGCGTGGCTGCCTACAGGTTTGTTATGCAAACTCCTGAAGCGGATACCCTCAATGGCGTATACGTCTATTTCCCAAACTCATACGGCACGTTCGCCTCAACTGTCACCTTTTATGTATGGGATGACAACAACGGGAGACCTGGCAGCTTACTGTTGGAAGAATTAGTGCCCGTTCAACGTAACAATAACAATCAGTTTGTTTTGCGCCCGTTTATACAATCGGCCATTGTTCAGGATACCTTTTACATTGGATGGCGCCAATCAACAGGCCGCGTACTTATTGGATTGGATACAAGCAATGATTCTGGTGAGCACCTGTTTTTTAATAATGCAGGAGCCAATCCAAATACATGGGAAACCACACAGATATACGGCAGCCCGATGATCAGACCGCGCTTCGGACCGGGCGCAGTGGTTACCTCAACAGAAGAACGAACAAAAAAGGAGGTAGTACTCTATCCTAATCCCAATAAAGGTGAGTTCTTTTTAGAGGGAAACGCACATCGCGTTCAGGTTCTGTCCGCCTCAGGCCATCCTGTAAACATTGAACAATTTCAGGAAGGAGAAAATAAAAAGCGTGTAAAGCTCCTGACTCCTATGGCCGGTCTTTACATCGTTAGGTACTTTGATGGCCAGGCGTATCAATCCCAAAAGATCATTATTCAGGAATAGCAGCCGACATTTCAATCGGGTACGGACTGAAACAGATCACAAAAATGATCAGCGCAATCCAACCCAGTATTTGCCTGTTCACATCAAGCGGTTCTTCAATTTCAGCACGCGGATGTTCCACACCTGCCAACCGGCCAATAATAAAAGCAAACAACAGCCAGCCAGTAAATCCGTTAACTGTGGGCTGAAGCCACGCCCAGACAAACTGAACTGCAAAGATCAGCAAAGCAATCATGACCGTATTTTGAGTAGAAAGTCTCAGCCCCCGTAAACACAACACCAGAAAGATGACATAAGCCGGTGCGTAAAAAATCAAGTCGCTCATGGGTTGAAGTGGGTGCACCAACCCAAGGCCAGCATAAAAAATAAACAGTATAAAAACTCCCGAAGCTATCAACTTGTGATTTTTATATCCCACCAATCCGTATAGCACATGGCCCCCATCCAACTGACCGATGGGCAATAAATTCAAAGCCGTAAAGATCAGCGCGAGAAATCCGGAGAAGAGATACGGATAATGCATGATTTCATGTGGATCGGGCATACGTTCAGGGTCAGCCACAAACTTTTCAAAAAAGAGAAACAGTAAATTCTTTCCGATCACCACATCAATTACTCCTTCCTGATTGCCGTATACGTGATCAGCATAAGCTAATCCATATTGCTTGTACTCCGGATGAATCTCAAAAATATATTCTGCGGGCGGAAGATTGGAGAATCCATAAAACAGAACGATCAACGCCATAACAAATCCCGCCAACGGACCGGCAATACCAATATCAAAATTCACTTTTAACGAGTTTATCCGCTGACGCAACCGGATGATAGCACCCATTGTTCCAATGGAAAACGGAATAGGCGGCATGGGTATATAATAAGGCAAGCTGGAAGCTACATCATTTTTTCTCGCTGTCAGGTAATGACCGAATTCATGAACCGTGAGAATTAGCAAGAAAGGAACCGAAAAATGCAGGCCGCTCCAAAAGTCATTTAATGTAAATGATCGATCCATTATGATGTCGAATGGAACAACCGCAATGAAGGTTTTTCCAAAGCACCATGACGCTCCCGCCAGTGTGGTTGTTAAAAATGTCAGAATAAATAAAAATACCTGAAGAATAACTCGTTTTGTCTCTTTGTTCATAACCCGTTAAAAAAATGAATGACCTCATCAGGATGTTTCACCAAAAATGTTTGAATGCCTAACCGTGCAGCCGACTGAATGTTTTCCGGATTATCGTCCAAAAACAAAGTTTCTTCCGGAATAAAACTATTCTCATGCAACACCTGCTGAAAAATTGCGGCATCAGGTTTTCGTTTACCCATCAGATGCGAATAATATGGGGTATGAAAATATTCATCCAACGTTAACCGATCAGAGACTTTGGGCAACATTTCCCGGTTTACAAAATCGAGATGAATGTTATTCGTGTTGCTCAGCAAAGTAACCCTGAACTGCTCCCGTAGGTTGTCCAGCAAGTTTAGCTTTGCCAGCGGTAAATCTACCAACATGGCATTCCAGGCCTTGTCAAACGCCTCGTCAGGAGTATCAAACTTCAAAATCCGCTTAACAGCCAGCCTGAACTCCACATCTGAAATTTCGCCCCGCTCATAAGCAAAAAACTCAGGCTCGGCAAGATATGCATCACGCACAACCTCAGGCCTTACTCCCGACAAATCGGAGAATGCTTCAACTGTTCGTGTGGGTGACAAATCAATTATCACTCCTCCCAAATCAAAAACTAAATTCTTTATTTTCACGTCAATTCGTCTGAAATTCAAATATGCAAAAGAATAACCTTTGAGCAGGTTACTGAACAATTATTTCATTGATATTACCCGAATGAATTTCTAACTTTCTCCCGATAAAACCTGAACCATGAATGCCCATAAATTGTGGTTAACCCTTGCCCTGTTGGCGTGCCTCCACACCTTCACCAATGGCCAGACATACCAAAAAAGACTGGCCCTGATTATTGGTAACTCCAGCTACCAACACGGTGGCTCATTACGAAACCCCGTAAACGATGCCCGCGCCATGGCGGGAACCCTTCAATCGATGGGGTTTGAGGTAATGAAATACGAAGATCTTTCCAGCAACGACATGAAGCGTGTGATCAATGAGTTTGGAAAGCGGTTGGCCGGAAATGATGTCGGCTTATTCTATTATGCCGGCCATGGTATTCAACACAAAGGTGCCAACTACATGATTCCGGTTGAAGCCAATTTGCAAAACGAGGAGCAAATTGAGTTTGATTGTGTTTCTGCCGATCGTGTGGTTTCCTTCATGGAAACTGCTAAAGCCAAGGTGAACGTAATCATCATGGACGCCTGCCGCAACAACCCGTTTGAGCGGAGTTGGCGCAGAAGCACCAATGGCAATGGGTTAGCCATGATGAATGCACCCAGCGGTACACTAATCGCGTATGCTACTGCCCCTGGAACTACTGCAGCCGATGGCGATGGCGTAAATGGCCTGTACACCAGTGCCATCTTAAAGTATATTAAAGATGAGTCCCTAACACTTGAACAAGTGTTCAAGAAAGTTCGCACCGAAGTAGAGGAGCGCTCAGGCAGGATGCAGATTCCATGGGAAACCACTTCCTTGAAAGGTGAAGATTTTTATGTGGCCCGGGGAATAAAGCCGGTTAAACAGCAACAAGCAGTTGTTGAGCGCGTGAATGTT
>JAHBUC010000013.1 GCA_019638275.1 Cyclobacteriaceae bacterium
TTCAATTAGCTGAAGACGAACTCAAGAGACGAAAGTTGATCTTTGACTATTTGGATAATGATATTTCAGGCGAAAAGGAAAATAACTCGACAAGTAATCTTGATCTAAACCGATTGAATACATGGAACTGGGGCGCTGTAATACTAACACCGGTTTGGGCTTTATCAAACAGACTTTCAATCTGGACATTTCTTTGGTTCGTGCCTCTTGTCAATATTCTTGTAATAATTCACTTAGGGCTGAATGGAAATAGATTGGCTTTTGAGAAAAATACGACCCTGACCCTTGACGAATTTTTAGCACTACAAAAAATCTGGAGTATATGGGGCATTAGAGCATTTTGGGTATTAACATTATTCGGATTGCTATCAGGATTCCTTTCAGCAATACTCAACTAGAAATCTATTTATGACTAATAACGATTCGTTAGATTAAAACCCAAAAAGGCATTCACCTTGGAAAAGTTTCTAACCAGCATATTTGTAAAAAGAAAAGAAAAAGGCACAAAACGCCTATTATATAATCTGGGAATATTTGGACTAATTATTGGCATTTGGATACTATACTTTATCGGGTTTCCTTTTGCTGGTTTGTATACGGCTATAACCTTTTCAATCGCAATGCTCGGTATAAAGATTTACGATGATAAGTACATGGGCATATCCGCCTATGGTGATCGAAAAGCCACTTTAGTTATCGCTGAGCAGTATTTAGAAATAAGGGGAGTACGAATTCCATTCACCGAGCTAGCCAATTTAGTGATCTACGTAGATGAGTATTCGGGTATGCCTAAGGAATTTTTTGGCTCTTATCATGGTGGCAACAATAAAATTGAATTTGAGCGTGACGGAAAACGGTTTTCAATCAACTATATTATTAAAAACAGGCAGGACTTCGATAGGGTAAGCCGATTGGTTGATGGAATAGAGAAGAATCCTAATTTACAAAAGTATTTACTCAAGCTTTAGGAAAATGGATTACATACTAATCATCAACATTGTACTTGCATTTGGCCCAATGCTGTACTTTCAATATAGATTCTTCAATTCAACATTAAAAGTTTCAAGAATAGAAAATGAAACGATTAAGAAAGAAGCTCTGAAAGATTTAAGAAATAAGACCACACCAATTGGTATAATATTACTCATTAATTTCATTTTGACATCATTCATTTTTTTTCTTATTAATAGCCTTAATCACTAGCCGTTGTTTTCATTTACCAACAATGGATTTTATCTATACTCACCCAATCCGCTCCAACCGTTGCAGCAAAGGCGGATGCGAGTAATGAAAGAACACATATGCCGGGTGCGGATAGAGGTTTGATAAATTATCCACCGAAAGTTTTTTGAGTGCCCCGGCCAGGGCCTTACCGTTATAGGTTTCGCGGGCGTAGGCATCAGCTTCAAACTCGTTTTTGCGGCTGTACACATTCATCAACAACCCGGTAATGGTCGAGATGGGTGAAAACAAAATGGTAAACGCCAGCAGGTTAAGGTGTACCGCCAGTTTTGATCCGCCCAGGGCCAACGAAAGGTTTTCATTAAATACCATCAAGGAAAGCACAAACAGCATAAACACTATCTGCACCACCGAAAGCACATAACTCCAGATGATGTGCTTCTTCTTGTAATGCCCTACTTCGTGCGCCAGCACCGCTATCAGTTCTTCTGTGGTGTGATTGGCAATGAGCGTATCGTACAACACAATCTTTTTCTTTTTGCCCATGCCTGAGAAAAAGGCATTGGCCTTTTTGGAGCGCTTTGATCCGTCTATGACAAAAATGTTGGTGATCGGGAAATTAATCTTCCGTGAAAATTCTTCGATGGCTGTTTTCAATTCACCATCGGGTAAAGGCGTGAGTTTATTAAACAACGGTAAAATCAGTGACGTATAGAACATGTTCATGAACAACATGAACGCACAGGCAATGGTGGCAAACCAGATCCAGAAACCGGGACCCATCGTTTCAATGAGGTAAATCAACGCAGCCAGCAAGCCACCGCCAATGATCGCCCCCAGTACATAACCTTTTAGTTTATCGGTGATAAAGGTTTTTATAGTGGTTTTGTTGAAGCCGTATTTCTCTTCAATCACGAAGGTGCCGTACCATTGAAAGGGTAGCGTGAGCAAATCGGAAGCAATGCCGAGCACACCAAAGAAAAGCAGGGCGAGTAAAATCTGGTTTTCTGTTACGGTGCGCAGCAGTCCGTCTACCCAACCAAAACCACCCAGTAAGAGCATCAACAAGGAACCCATAAAACCTATGGTTGAGGTAAGGAAAGAAAAGCGTGTTACTTCTTTATGGTAACGTTGCGACTTCTCATATTTTTCGTGGTCGTAAAATGAAGCGATCTCAGCCGGGATGTCGGTGCGCATGGCCTTCAGGTTTATGTACTCCAGCACCTGGCCGAATACAAAGCTGACAGACACAATCCCTACAATAATCCACAAAAGCACTTCCGGAGATAAGGTCATAATGCGTTCAATACTTATTTTGCGGAAAAATAGTTCAACTTATGCGCATACGAAAGGAGATATCGAAATGGAGTGTGAAAACTTTTTTGAAGTTGGCGGGGATCCTGCTGCTAATTTTCAATGGCTTTTACCTGATCACGGCATGGCTCGATGGCGCGCTTGATCAAATGAACACTCAATATATATTGATGTTCTGTGTGTTTTATCCCGTATTGTTGGCATTATTTCTTACAAGTGGATTCCGGACAGGCGCGATTTACATCAATGACTATGAGAACATTCCGGATTTCAAAAAGCTACTGGATAAAAAAATCCAGGAAGAAAATATGATACCTGAATCACAAACACCTGACCAAACGTTCTACAGACCAGGAAACAGTTTTTACAAGCTATTTAATGCTTGGGGAGGATCGGAAAAACTTATCGCTTCGTGGGGAAGGGAAATCGTTATCTCTGGATCATTGCGAAAAGTTAGTGCACTGGAAGATGTGTTGAGGTGGAATAAGGATTTTAAGTCTGCAGGTTCTCCATAATAAAAAAATTACAAAATAACCCCTCACTATATGGTAGGAGCTAAACGTAAAGCCTGGTATTGCTTCACCCCAACGCACATCCTACGCTTCCGTTCGCAATGACGGGTAAAAATTTTTTCCGTCATTGCGAGGAACGTGCCAAGTAAGTTTCAAATAGACTAATCCTTTATGTGACGAAGCAATCCCTCATTATATAGTGAGGACCAAACGTAAAACTTGGGATTGCTTCACTCTATCACGCATCCCACGCTTCCGTTCCTACCTGCAGCAGGCAGGCGCAATGACGAAAATAATATCTCAGAATAATAACTTTTGTGTAGCCTCATGCACACGATCAAACCTGAATTTAGCTAACGCCTCTTTCATCATACTTGCAATCTCACTCGTACACAAATTACCGATACTTCCTTCGTGTGTGTGGTTCACCATTCTTTCGGGTGAGTAATTTCCCTGCTCAATATCTCTTCCCACTTTCTGGTACGCTTCCCGGAAGGGCATTCCACTCAACACCAACTTGTTTACTTCCTCCACACTAAATAAAAACTTGTACTGATCATCCTCCAGGATACTTTCCTTCACCTGAACATTTTCCAGCATGAGTTGCGTCATGGTGAGGCAATCCTTCAAATGCTGAATAGCAGGAAACAGCACTTCCTTCAGGAGCTGCAAATCACGATGATAGCCGGAAGGCAGGTTGGCGGTTAATAGCGCAATATCGTTTGGCAACCCCATCATTTGATTGCAGCGCGCGCGTATCAACTCAAATACATCGGGATTTTTCTTATGCGGCATAATGCTTGACCCGGTGGTGAGCTCATCCGGAAAACGGATGAAGCCAAAATTCTGGTTCAGGAACAAGCAGGCATCAGCTGAAAGTTTACCCAATGTAGCCGCTACGTTAGCCATAGCATTGGCAACAATGCGCTCCGTTTTACCGCGACCCATCTGCGCATAAACCACATTATAGTTCAGGTCATCAAACCCTAAGAGTTCCGTTGTCAGTTTTCGGTTAAGCGGAAAAGATGATCCATAACCAGCCGCTGAACCCAACGGATTTTTATTGACAACCCGGTAAGCCGCTTCAAGTGTGACCACATCATCCACCAGACTTTCAGCATATGCCCCAAACCACAGTCCGAAGGAAGAAGGCATGGCCAATTGAAAATGCGTATAACCCGGCAACAAGTGTTGCTTGTACTTTTCACTTTGTGACTGCAACAATTCAAACAGGGTGTTAACCGATTTTACGATTTGTTCAAGTTCATAACGTAAATACAGTTTAATATCCACCAACACCTGGTCGTTACGCGAACGACCACTGTGAATTTTCTTTCCGGCATCACCCAACTTTTTGGTTAGCTCAAGCTCCACTTGGGAGTGGATATCTTCAACGCCCTCTTCAATCTTGAAATCACCCGCCCCAATACGTTTAAAAATAAGTTTTAATTCAACGGAAAGTTTTTGCAGTTCATCTTTTGTTAGCAACCCAATGGATTCAAGCATATGAATGTGCGCCAGCGAGCCTAACACATCAAACGGGGCGAGATACATGTCCAACTCACGATCTTTCCCTACTGTAAAAGTTTCCACTGATTTTAAGGAGTCTTTATCTTTTTGCCACAACTTACTCATAGGTTTACGGTTACCGACTACCGGTTACCGGTAACTGGAAACCGGAAACAGGCAACAAGGTTGAACATTGATTTATTAATTGAATATAGGTCTCCACTCCCGCTTTAATCTCCTCTACAAATATAAACTCATCAGCTGAATGAGAACGGGCCGAATCGCCCGGACCGATTTTAACTGAGGGAACCGGAATCAAGGCTTGATCGGAAGTGGTCGGAGAACCATATTGAGCCATGCCCAACTTCTCCGCAGCACGAATCAAAACATGATCAGCCGAAATTCCTGAAGGACGTAACCGCAACGAACGCGGAACAACTTCACAGGAAACATGTTGCTGAATAATCTCCAGCACTTCTTCCAGGGTATACGCGTCTGTTACCCGAACATCAACGGTAAACGTACATTCAGCGGGCATTACATTGTGTTGCTGACCGGCATGAATTACGGTTACTGACATTTTTACTTCACCTAAGGTTGGTGATGTTTTCGGAAACCGGAAGGAACGAAACCATTCTATATCATGCAGTGCCTTATAAATTGCATTCTCCCCTTCTTCCCGTGCGGCATGACCAGCCCTTCCTTTTGCAGTACAGTCGAGCACGAACAAACCCTTTTCAGCAACAGCCATCTGACATAAGGTAGGTTCTCCTACAATCGCAAAATCAATTTTTGGTAAGGATGCCCAAATGCTTTCAATACCACCCGTACCGGAGATTTCTTCTTCCGCGGTTGCAGCCAATACCAAACTAAAGGACAAATCTTTCTGATTGTAGAAGTGAAGAAACGTGGCGATCAATGAAACAAGCGGTCCGCCTGCATCATTGCTACCCAAACCAAATAATTTGTCATCAATAACCTCGGGACTAAACGGATCGCGCGTGTACGCTAAGTTTGGTTTAACCGTGTCGTGATGCGAGTTAAGTAAAATGGTGGGCTTGCTTTCATCGAAAAACTTATTCACCGCCCACACGTTGTTTCCATGCCGGTTCACCAACACACCATAACCCTCTAAAAATTCTGTAATCAGCTGCGCAGTCTGCTCCTCTTCGCGACTGAAGGATGGAGTCGAGATTAGCCGCTTTAAAAGATTCAGTATGTCATTGAATTCAGTCATCAATCTATTCTTAGAGGTTTCCGATAACCGGAGACCGCAATTATTTCACAATCAACGTACCCTCCGTTTCTTGTCCTACATTTTGCAACAAGTGTGTTGCCTCGCCAATCAACACTTCCTTTACACCAGCGTTTATAGCCGCAAACGCATTTTCAAGCTTGGGCAGAATACCATCGGCAAACGAACCTTGCGTCAACAAGGTCTTGTAACTGCTTTCATTGAGCAACCGAATCACCGAGGACTCGTCTTCAATATCTTTCAACACACCTTTTTTCTCAAAACAGAAAATAAGGCGCGTATCGAAATGTTTGCTGAGGGCTATCGCGAGCACCGAAGCAATCGTATCGGCATTGGTATTTAACATTACTCCATCGGCATGCGTAAGCGATGCGAACATCGGAACAACGTTTTGTTTGAGTAAAAAATACAAGAGTGAAGTATTAACATCAGCCGGAGTAATATCGCCCACAAAACCGAAATCAACTTCACCAACCGGGCGTTTCCTGGCTTTGATCATGTTTCCATCCGCACCGGTTACGCCCAACGCATTGCAACCCAGTGTTTGAAGCTGCGCCACTAATTGTTTGTTCACCAATCCGCCATACACCATCGTTACCAGGTCGCGGGTATCGGCATCGGTAATTCTTCTGCCTTTTACAAAGTTGGCCTTTATTCCAAGTTGTTCACCAATCTTGGTGGCCAGTTTGCCTCCGCCATGCACAAGAATCTTCGGTTCACGGATATGCGAAAAATCCTGAAGGAATTTTTTCAAGGCCTCTGGGTTATCCAGAACGTTACCGCCAATCTTAATAACAAATAACCTATTCATATTATTACTTAGTAGGCAGTAGGCAATATGCAGTAGGCAAATTGGAAGAATACATTGCCTATTGCCCTTGCCTACTGTTTCAAAATTTCACTCAAAACCGCCTGCGCTGCCCACACCCGGTTGCCGGCTTGCTGTGTTACCAGGCTATTAGCACCATCAAGTACCTCATCGCTCAACTCCACATTTCTTCGCACTGGCAAACAATGCATTACTTTTGCTTGATTCGTTTTCGATAGTTTCTGATTAGTCAACATCCACGAGGGATCGTTGCAATAGATCTTACCATAATCGGTATAGGTGCTCCAGTTTTTTACATATACATAATCGGCATCACGCAAAGCCTCCTCCTGATTATGCGTTATTGCTGCGCCTTTTGTAAACTGTACATCCAGCTCATAATCTTCCGGATGTGTAATTACAAAATCAGCCTCGCCCCACGCGTTAATCCATTGTGCAAAACTATTGGCCACGCATTGCGGCAAAGCCTTTACGTGAGGCGCCCAGGTTAATACTACTCTGGGCTTTCGCTTTTCTTTAAAAGTTTCCGAAATGGTTATCACATCAGTCAGACTTTGCAGCGGATGCAAGGTTGCACTCTCCAAACTCACGATCGGGATGCCGGAATATTTGATAAACTGATTGATAACCAATTCACTGTAGTCTTCTTCCTTGTGCTTCAACAACGGAAAGGTGCGTAATCCCAAAATATCAAAATATTTACCCAGCACCGGGGCAGCATCCTTCACGTGCTCCACCGTGGTGCCGCTCATGATCACTTCTTCTTCAAACTCAAGCGCCCATCCTTCCGGACCAACATTAAACACAATGGTATCCATGCCCAGGTTTTGCGCTGCAATTTGTGTACTTAACCGGGTGCGCATGCTGGGATTGAGAAATAACAAACCCATGCGCTTACCTGCACCAAGCGTTTTGTCCAAAAATGGATCAGCTTTATACGCCAGGGCTTTATCCACCAGGCTTGAAAGAGACGTTACATCCGATATGGAAATAAATTTTTTCACCCGCTTGTTATAATTATACTTTTGATGGTGCCGACTGTTCTGTTGCAGCCAAACAAGATTTTAATGATTGAATAAAAACGTCAACTTCCGCTTTCGAAAGCGATAAAGGCGGAAGTATCCGAATGGTATTGGGGTACGATTCACCTGTAAAAATTTTGTACTTCATCAATAAGTCTTTGCGCAACGTCTTATGCGTTTCCGGAACATCCAACCCGATCATCAATCCACGGCCACGGATGGCTGTAAACTCAGGAATAGTTTTCAATTCATGTAACAGGTAATCACCCATTTCTTTAACATTGGCAATAAGCTTTTCACTTTCAATAACCTCCAGCACAGCCAATGCAGCCGCACAAGCCAGGTAATTTCCACCGAAGGTTGTGCCCAGCATGCTACTCCAGGGCTTTATATCCGGATGAATCAACACACCCCCTATCGGGAAACCATTGCCCATTCCTTTAGCCACGGTAATAAGATGTGGCTTGATACCCGAACGCTTATGAGCAAAAAAACTTCCGGAACGACCATAGCCGGATTGTATTTCATCCAGAATCAACATGGATCCGTTTTCGCGGCAACGTGCCTCCAAAAACTGAAGAAATGAATCGTCAGGTTCATGAATACCACCAAGCCCTTGTATACCCTCAATAAGTACCGCGGCAACTTCATTATCCATTACTTCATTAAAAGCGGTTGTGTCATTTAAAGGAGTAAAGACAATGTTGTGACCCGCATTTACGGGCGCAACAATTTTTGGATTATCCGTAGTGGCTACGGCTGCCGAAGTACGGCCATGAAAAGCCTTTTTAAAAGCAATTATTTTTTTTCTACCCGTTGTAAACGAAGCAACCTTCAATGCATTCTCAACAGCCTCAGCACCGGAATTGCACAGGAACAATTGATAATCCGGATAACCGGAAATTTCACCCAGTCTTTCCGCAAACTTCTCCTGCAATGGGTTCTGAACACTGTTGGAATAGAATCCGATTTGTCCGAGTTGTTGCGTTATCGCATTCATGTAATGCGGATGGGAATGTCCGATGGAGATAACAGCGTGTCCGCCATATAAATCCAGGTACTTGTTTCCCTGATCATCCCACACCCAGCTTCCTTTAGCCTTTACCGGTGTGATCGGGAAAAGTGGATATACGTCAAACGTTTTCATTTCCGAATGTTATTTATTTTTTCAAAAGAAGCTACCAATCCTTTGATGATAGCCGAGCTTAATCCTTGATGCTCCATTTCATTGAGCCCTTCAATGGTACATCCTTCCGGTGTGGTTACCCGGTCAATTTCCATTTCCGGATGCAAGCCATGCTCCTGCAACAGCAAGGCTGCTCCCTTTGCCGTTTGTACAGCAATGGCTTGCGCATCTTCAGCATCAAATCCCAATTGAATTCCGCCTTGTGTGGTGGCCCGCAGAAAACGCATAAAGAAGGCAATGCCGCTGGCCGCGAGTACCGTAGATGCTTTCATTAACCGCTCTTCCACCACAAGCGTTTTACCTAAACCATCAAACAACCGGATTACTTCATTCACCTGTTGCTGCGATGCATTGCGAGAACAAATGCACGTCATAGATGAAGCAATGGCGATGGCCGTGTTGGGCATAGCCCGAACAATGGGAATTTGCTTTCCACCGAGTTGAGAAGCAATCTCTTCCGTGCCAATGCCTGTAACCGTAGAAATCAATACATGTTCACCCTCCTTCAACCACGGAGAAATTTCGTTGACAACAGCCAGGGTTTGCTTGGGCTGTACGCATATCATAATAAGTGAAGTTTGTTGTATAGCTTCTACGTTGTTACTGGTAATTGAAAATCCTGAAAGGCGTATGGAGTCCAGTTTATCCAGGCTTCTCCGCGTAAGGGTAAGCTGCTCCGGCTTCATCAAACCAGCTTGTATAATTCCTTGTGCTATTGAGACACCAAGATTTCCTGCTCCTATTATGGCTAACCGTTCCATCTTAAAAAACGGTTGACTTTAACTGAAGCCCGGCACGCTCATCCAAACCAAACATGATGTTCATATTTTGCACAGCTTGTCCGGATGCTCCTTTCAATAAGTTATCGATAGCAGCGTGTATCACCAATTTATTTCCTTCCTTCTCCAGATGGATCAAACACTTGTTGGTGTTCACCACTTGTTTCAGATCAATCATGGTATCTGCCACATGCGTAAAGGCATGCCCTTTATAGAATTCCTTATATAAGCGATTCAATTCATCCAACGACTGTTGACTCTCCACCACCGAACTCACGAAAATACCACGCGTAAAATCTCCACGCCACGGCACAAAATTTACAGCGCCTTCAAATGTTGGTTGCAATTGCTTCAATGATTGATTGATCTCTGGTACATGCTGATGCGTAAGCGTCTTGTAAGCCGAAATGTTGTTGGCCCGCCAGGTAAAGTGTGTGGTATCCTGAAGTTTTTGTCCGGCACCGGTTGAGCCGGTTATGCCGGTTGTGTATACCTCTTTCAACAAACCTTTACTCGCCAACGGCAACAACCCCAACTGAATGGCGGTAGCAAAACAACCCGGATTGGCAACATGTTTCGCAAAGCGGATTGACTCACGGTTCAATTCCGGCAGTCCATATATAAAGGAGCGGCCGGCTACGCTATCCCCCAACCGGAAATCGTTACCGAGATCAATGATCTTTACTGAACTGTCAATCGCGTTCTCCTGCAGAAACCTTTTACTTTCTCCATGTCCCATGCACAGGAACAATACGTCCACACCGAAAGAAAATGAATCAGAAAAATTCAGTGTAGTTTCTCCAATCAAATCAGTATGAACGGAATGCACAGGCTTACCCGCATGACTTCTGCTGTGGACAAACGTTACGGTTACACCGGGATGATTAATCAACAACCGAAGGGTTTCCCCTCCGGTATAACCTGCTCCGCCAACAATTCCTGCTTTAAGTTTCAACATCTTTCTTAATTGCGTGATATATCCCAACCTGATTGCCAAATATTTTCGTGAACCCTTTCACATCGTCACCGGTCCAGCCCAAATTCATCTCCCCATACTTACCAAATTTAGCCGACATCAAATCATAAGGTGATTCAATTCCCAACACCTGAAAGCGGTGCGGATAGAGTTCAGCATGTACTTCACCGGTAACGTGTTGCTGTGTGCTTATCAGAAATGCCTCGATGTCGCGCATTACCGGATCAAGATACTGCCCTTCGTGCAACCAGTTACCATAAAACTGCGCCAATTGATCTTTCCAACTCAGTTGCCACTTGGTGAGCACGTGTTTCTCCAACGCATGATGCGACTTGATGATCAGCATGGGCGCAGCCGCTTCAAAACCAACCCTCCCTTTAATGCCGATAATCGTATCGCCTACATGAATATCGCGGCCAATGCCATATGGCCCGGCAAGCTGTTGCAGAAATTGAATGGCTTCAACCGGATGATCAAATTGTTTTTCATTCACTTTGTTCAACTCACCCTTCTCAAAATGCAATACCACCCGCTCACTTCCGGATTTCGTTACCGGAGTGGGCCATGCTTCTTCGGGTAACATGCCCAATGAGTTCAGCGTTTCCTTTCCACCTACGGATGTTCCCCAGATACCTTTATTAATAGAGTATTGCGCCTTTTCAAAGTTCATCGCCACGCCTTTCTCTTTGAGGTAGGCAATCTCTGCTTCACGCGAAAGTTTCAATTCCCGAATGGGGGTTATAATCTCAATACCCGGCAGCAAAATATTCAACACCATGTCAAAACGCACCTGGTCGTTGCCGGCACCGGTACTGCCATGCGCCACCCCATCTGCACCAATCGCTTTGGCGTAGTCGGCCACAGCCAACGCCTGCGACATCCGCTCCGCGCTTACACTTAAGGGGTAAGCGTTATTCTTCAATACATTTCCATAAACCAAGTAGCGGATAACCTTGTCGTAATAATTACGGGTTTCATCAACCGTTTTATGGTCCACTGCGCCTAGCGATAAGGCATGTGCTTCAATGCGCTTTAACTCTGCTTCATCAAAGCCACCGGTGTTTACCGTAATCGTATGCACATCCACATGCATATCATCTTTCAGGTACTTGACACAAAATGAGGTATCAAGCCCTCCGCTGAAGGCCAAAACAACTTTCTTCTTCATCTTACCAAAAGAAAAAACTTAAAATAGAATTCTTCTTCGACTCGTTAGTACCGGAGCCATTGTTCTTGTTACGCGAACGCAACAGCACGTACTGTTTGAATTTAACCCAACGTTCAAACAGCTTAAAGTTGCCTTTAAACCTGCGCCTGCGCTTCCGCTTTAACTTTCCGTCAACAGTAACCACGGTTTGAGATTTTACCGGCTGTGCCGCCTGAATTTTTGCAGCGGCTTCTGCCGGGTCGAACAGCATAGCCGTGCACATGCAGTTTGTCCGGTTCTTGCTCATCAGGATTTCGAAGTTGATGCAACTCCTGCAGCCTTTCCAAAATTCTTCATCGGTGGTCAGCTCCGAATAGGTTACCGGCTCATAACCCAGGTCGGAGTTGATCTTCATCACAGCCAGCCCAGTAGTAAGTCCGAATATCTTTGCTTCTGGATATTTCTTCCGCGACAGCTCAAATATTTTCCGCTTGATGTCGGTTGCGACACCACTCTTGCGAAACGCTGGCGACACAATGAGGCCGGAGTTGGCCACATACTTCTCGTGTTGCCACGCTTCGATGTAGCAAAAGCCCACCCACGTTCCATCGGGGGTAACGGCTATTACCGCCTTGCCCTCCTCCATCTTCATCTCGATGTATTCGGGTGAACGCTTGGCAATGCCGGTTCCACGCGCTTTCGCAGATTCCTCCATCTCCAGTGTGATGGTTGGTGCGTAGTGTTTGTCGTCTGCTGTGGCCAGCCGGACGATGATGTTGTTATTTTCCATTGATCGTTACGATATGGATTACGCCCGGATACACGTGTAGTGCATCGGGCAGTGTTAGTAAAATTTAAAAAAGGGAGACGCAGTGTTACGCCAGAGCACATCCTGTGCTGCACAAGATGTGGGTTGCCAGTAAAATCGGGCTTACGGTATCAAATACGCACAAAGCGCGCGGGTCGGCATCGCCTGGTCACCATACAGGCTGGTGTGGAGAACAGAATTGTTCTGGGGAGTTGAAAAGCTGCCGTAGCTGCTTTTGTAGTGGTGATCGGTGTTTTCAATTTCTTTCGTTACGATTAAGTGAAACGTTAGATAAAAATCATGCAGTTAATTTGTTTAAACTTATTGCAAAGGTATACGATAATTTTTTAGAAATGGTCAACTTTTTTTCAGGAATTAAAAAATTCTGCCTAACGAGAGTTAGCAACTCCCAAGGTCTGTGTCTCACAGACCTGTCTGAAAATCTTCTCAGTGTTTACGCGCTAAGTTTTCCTGAAGCCCGGTAAAGCCAACTTAAACTTCAGTGCTACCAGTCGGATGCAGATGATCACCAGAATTGAAATGGACAGGTTGTAGTTGCGCTCCAATGGCGTGTGGATGTCGATGAGCAGGTAAACGATGGCACCGGCCAGACACGCAGTGGCGTAAATCTCCTTACGGAAGATTACAGGCAATTCGTTGGTGAGCGTGTCGCGGATAACGCCACCCATCACGGCTGTGAACATACCCATGATGGCGGCAATCTCCGGTTGCACTCCCAACCCGATAGCCTTCTCAACTCCGAGGATAGTGAAGAACGAAATACCAAGCGTATCGAACAGCATGAATGTTCTGCGCAGCCTGATAAACACACGGAAGAAGAGAATGGCTGCACCTACACCAATCAGCACTGCGTACAGAAAGTTGATGTCGCCAATCCACACTAACGGGTAACTTCCAAGCATCATGTCGCGGATGGTACCGCCACCAATGGCCGTTAAAAATCCTGTGAAGGCTGCAGCAAACCAGTCGTGCTCCTTGTCTTGCATGGCCAGCGCACCAGAGATGGCAAAGAAGAATGTACCGATAAGTTCAAGCGGGTATTGAAAGACCACGAGGATTAAGGTTTCTGAAAGTTATAAAAGGATTGCACCAATCTTTAAAAGTTTTCACGCAAAGTCGCAAAGCGCGCAAAGGAATCGTAAAGATTATTAAGTATCAAAAATCCGGGCACGGAATCACCAGCTTGTCGCGGGGTGGTTTGCGTGGATCGCGCATAGGCCAGGTATACACCATACTAAACTCGTGTGCACCACCACTGCCGGCACCGAGTTTGGAAATGGTATAATCGTAGCTGTAGCCGATGTTCAATGCCTGCTTGGTGCCAATGTTGGTGAAGCCCAGCAGCAATACAATTGATTCGTTGTTCACAAATTCGTTAACCTGCTTGAACGGTACACCGCGGTACCACAAACCGAGCACAAGCGGTTCATTGGTAAAGTACAAACCGAGATCAAGCTGATCAAACTGCCCTTGGTGACGGTATTGAAATGCCGGTGCAATGCTTCGCTCGGCTTCCCGTGCATACATGCCACTGCCCTTCACACCGGGGCGCATATAATATTTGAATCCGCCATGTACCGAAAGCTTGATCGGCAGTGGACTTTCCTCATCAATGATTGATTGATTCGGCTGATTAAGGTGGAAAGCCGCCACACCAAGCCAGGCTGATTTGGTGAACAACACACCACCCAAAGACAGATCAATAAATGTTTTACTAAAGTTGGTGCGGAATTGTTCAGCTGTTGTCGGATTGATTATCTCACCTGTTTGCGAATCAAACTGATCGCCAAAAGTTAATCGGTCAAAGTTTATATCACGGTTATACAACGCAATCTGTGCACCGGGCCTGAAACCAAGATTCTTCGAAAACTGAAGTTCGTAGGAATATTGCAGGCCAACATTTAAGGAACGTAAACCTGCCAAACCTTCCACATCTCTATTTAAGATTATGCCTACTCCACTCCGGGCATCCTCAATAAAATAATCGAAGTAAGCCGACATGGTAATAAAGTTCGCATCAATGGCTGGCCACTGGTTGCGGTAGTTAATACCCGCGCGAGCTTGCCCCGTACCACCTGTAAGAGCAGGATTCAGGTAAAGGGGCGCGGCATAAAACTGAGAGAACTGCGGATCCTGCGCAGTTACTTCCCCAGTCGAAAAAAGTATTAACCCTCCGGTAAGGAGAATCAAAAAAACGGAATAACGGGTCGGTTTACGCAACAGCATCGGAGCAAATTAAAGCGATTCGTAGTATTTAAAAAACTCATGGCGAGTAAAAGCCTGCGTTTTCTGATTCTTAACGATATTTTTGGTCAAATTGTATACTTTCGTGATGGTTGGGCGTTTTTATGTTGCCCAATTGCAGGGTTTAAACCAAGTTGAAGTATCTGAAGTTTTTAAAACGTTTAACATGATTCAGAAAATGCGGTGGTGGGTACTTGTTTTAGTAGGGTTAACGTTCCAGGTTTCGGCACAGGATTTTGCACGGTATAACTGGTATTTCGGAAACAGCAATACGGCCATCCGGTTTAGCCGTTCCGACAATTCAGCTTCTTTGGTAACGAATCAAAAACTTCCGTTCGGAACAGGCGGTAGTGCGGTAGCCTCCAATCCCGTTAATGCCGACCTGATGTTTTATACAGATGGTTCACGCGTGTACGACATTTCAGGTGTGGCCACGCCTATGCCCAACGGAACCGGGCTTCTCGGGAATACCAACGGAAACCAGCCGGTAGCCATTTGTCCGGTACCCGGTGCACCCAATCAATACTACATTTTTACCAATAGCGCCAATGGCGCTGCCGGTGGCTCCATTGTGTTCAGCATTGTCGACATGACGTTACCAGGCAATTCAGCTTTCGGTGCACCCTTTACCGGAGAAGTGACGACTAAAAACCAGGCGATTGCCGGATTGACCAATCGCTCAGAAGCCATGATTGTTTTACCGCACGATAACGGTACAGATTACTGGCTGATTACCCATGAAAACGGAACCGACAACTATACGGTAACACACGTACAACCAGCAGGCGCTTTTGCATCAACAAATTTTGGCAACCTTTCAGGGGGACTGAATATTTCAGCCACCAATTTTGCCTACCACGAGGGCACTGCAAAAATTGCCGTATCACCCCTTACCGTAAACCGAAACATTGCCATTCTTGATTTTGATGATGCCACAGGTTTACTTTCGTTCGATCAATTTGTACTCAACTCGGCCAGCAACCTGTTGGGTGCCATCTATGATACCGAGTGGAGTCCTTCCGGAAGATTTTTGTACATCTCAAGAAGAAATGATTCCGGTACCGATGCACAGGTACTTCAATTTGATACAACTGACCCATCAACCTCACTTGCACCGATTTTACCTGTAGCCGTTAACAGCAGTTACGGCATACAGATCGCACCCGACACCGCCATCTATCACATCTACCAGGCAACCGGTGGCGGACCATTCTTACTGGGACGATTAACCGATACCGACAGTGTAGGAACATTGGTGCAATATGAACCCATTGCGTTTACCGCAAACCCAAATATTAACGGAACACAATTTCCATCCTTCTCTCCTGCGTTTGATCTGAATTTAAGTGTGTCGTTTGTTTCGGCAGGCACGTGTTCCAATTCACCCATATCGTTCTTCCCAACGGTTACGCCTGATGCCGATAGTTTGGTTTGGGATTTTGGTGATGGACAAGGATCCAATGCCTGGAGTCCTGTACATATCTACCAGAATGGTGGAGCATTCAATGTTACCGTAACCGCTTTCTTAAATGGCGAAACAGCCACGGCTTCCAATCCGATAAACATTACGCAGTTCGACCTTCAATTACAATTGGTGCAAGACACAACTGCTTGTCGTTGTGAATTGCCTGCCCGAAGACTTCCGGGTGATACCTGTACTGATTTTTCTGTAGAGGTTCAGGTTCAAGGGGGATCACCAACATCTTTTGAATGGTCGAATGGAGATTTAGGCCCTGTTTTAACTCCTGATTCTGCAGGATACTATTATGTTGTTGTTACGGATGCGACAGGTTGCAGCGCCTATGCCGGTGTGAACATCCGTGAATATGGTTTGCAAGATCAGCGCGCGAACATCTGGTACTTCGGGCAAAATGCCGGAATAGATTTTAATGAACAGCCACCCATTTCTATTTCAGGGCCGGTAAACAGTCCGGAAGGGGTATCGGTAATCAGTAACCGAAACGGCCAGGTAGTGCTGTCTACAGATGGTGTGCGGGTGTACGATCGGAATGATGTGGAAATTACGCAGACTGCTGATGGCACTCCCATTGTCATTCCACCCGGTATTGGCGGAGAGTCGGGTTCAACCCAATCAGCCTTGATCATTCCTGTTCCGGGTGATGAAACACTCTATTATATTTTTACCACACAAGAGGTTCACGGTAGCGGAACATACGAACTGCGCTATACACTTTTCGATGTAAAAGAAAATGGTGGCGATGGAGGCATTATTGAATTCAATCAACTGCTCTTCACCCGAAGCACAGAACGCATTACGGGTAATGCCAACTGGCTGATCGCGCACGAGTACGGAAACAATTCCTTCCGCGCCTACCGCGTTACGCAAGCCGGTATTTTGAGCCCGGTAATTTCAAGCATCGGTTCGGATCATACGTTCAATTCGCCAGAAGCCGGACAAGGCTACATGAAATTGGGTGCACAAAATTTACTAGCTGTTGCGTTATCCGAACCCGGTGTTTCCAATGTGCTGGAAATTTTTGATTTCGATGATGCCACAGGCATTGTTTCCAACCTGCGTGTTGCTGATTTGAACAGTGCAACCGGTCAGGTTTATGGTGTTGAATTTTTTGGAAATAAAATTTTTGCCACACTGCGTGGCACCACTTCTCCCATTCGTGAATTTTTTATTAACTACTTAGGCGAACCTGAATTAATCGGGCCGCCACTAAATGGTATTAACGAAGAACTGGGTGCCATCCAGGTGGGACCTGACGGGCAACTATATGTTGCCATTAATAATGGAAGTTCATTGGGTTTGATAACCGTTAATCCCGACACCTTACAAGTCTCTAACTTCAACGCAAACGGTTTTGCTTTAACTTCAGGTCAAAGCCAGTTGGGGTTACCCAACTTCATCCAAAACGTAGGCAACCCCATTCAACCACCAGGCATGGATATAGCCGGTTTCTGCGAAGGCGAACCAACCTTTTTTACAGGCTTTGGTACTGATCCGATAGATCAGTTCTTCTGGACATTTGGCGATGGCTTCACCTCCGATTCTGCATCCGTGCAACACACGTACCCCGTTTTCAATGATGGAATTGCGCGAGATTACGTGGTAACGTTGCGCATCACCAACCGATGCGGCTTAGACACATTGTTCACACAAACCATTACCATATTCCCGCCTCCGCCTAATCCTACATTCTTGCCGGCAGGCGTACCACAACCTGTTCTTTGCGATGGTAATCTGTTGCTGGAGGCCTTACCGGCTTCTACACCAAATTTGGCTGATCTTAGTTTCTTATGGTCAACCGGAGAAACAACACGGGAGATAACTGTATCACAACAAACCATAGTAAGCGTAACCATCACCAACACAGTCAGCGGCTGTACTTCAGCAGGATCAACCATTGTGGCTGATAACCGGCCACCGTTAGAGCTTGGACCTGATCAAACGTTATGTCAGAATGTGCCTATGCTTCCGCTGAATGCAAACAATCCCGGTGCAGTATATGCTTGGGCAATATCGATAAATGGAGGAGCATTTATACCTGCAGGAACCGCACAAACGCAACCCGTTGACAGCAGTTTACCTGGAATATATCAATACACTGTTTCTGTAACTGATCCCATCACCACTTGCGTTGCCCGGGATACCGTAACCTTTACATTTAATGAATCACCAGCGTTCACGGCTGTTCCTTCCAATACAACTGCCTGTGGTCTGAATGACGGTCAAATTGCGCTAACCATCAATAGTCCAGTGGGAAATTTGTTCAGCTATTTCATCACCGGGCCGTCAACTACACTTCAGGGAATTGATCAATCTACGGGTGTAGTTGTAAACGCAGGGGCTTTAGGAGCCGGGAATTACGGTATAACTGTTGCAGATCAAGTATCTGGTTGCGCAACCATTCAGGTTGTATCCATTAATGACAATGCATTCACAATTAATTCTGTTATCAGACAGAACACCTGTGACCCTCTGATACTCCGGGTAGATCATACTGCCCCGACCCCTTTTGATTTCAGAATTATTAATGATAGCGATGGAACAGTTGTAGCATCAGGAACAAGTAGTGATGCTCCTATTTTTGATACACCTGGCGTGCCCAGTGGAAGGTATATTGTAGAATTGACTGCGCTTGGATGTAGCTTCTCCTCACCCGCACAGGATTTCAACCAAGACCCAGCAGTACCCATCACTGGATTCTCTGTTAACGGCTGCGTTGACCCGATTACGATAAGCGTTAACGGTGGAACAGGCTGGACTTGGTCAGGCCCTAATATTAACGGCTCAAACACATTACAAACCATTACAGCTACGCCACCGCAAGGCAACCAGGTTTATAATGTAATTGTTACTGAAGCAGGCTTTTGTCCGCTTGACACAACTGTGACCGTTGTAGTGAACAACAACGTTTCTGTTTCGCTGACACAAACCGATGCGTGCGACCCGCAAGTTACCATTACCGCAACACCATCACCTTCCGGAAACTATACTTACGTTTGGACTCGCGATGGCAATCCTATTCCAGGTGGGCAGAGTATTATCGCCAATAGCAGCGCAACGTATGTTGTAAGCGCTAGAAACGCAGTTTCCGGATGTAGTTTCGATGAAACTTTACAAGTGGTTGTGGCCAACCTGCAACTTACCATGACGACCACCATACCGTGTACGGGTTCTCCTTTTACCTTAACAGCAACTACCAATCAACCCGGCACAAACTTCCAGTGGTCGGTTAACGGATCTGATATTGCTGGAGCCACCAACGCCACGCTGCAACGCAGTACCGGAGGGTTGTATCGCATTACAGGAACACTGCCGGGTTGTACCCGCTTTGTTGAACGTCAGGTTACGCTGCTGCCCTCCACTCCGGGCGCTTTGCCACAACGGGCCCTCATTTGTAATAACCCGGCTAACCCGGATGAAAATACACGCGAAATTCTGCTTGATGCAGGGGCAGATTTTGTTAGTTACCAGTGGTCACAAGGAGGTGTACCATTAGCTGGCGAAACTGAACAATTCTATCTGGTAACTGAACCCGGTGTTTACAGTGTTGACCTGACCAACTCGTTTGGTTGTGTCAGTACAGATATAATTGATGTTATTGAATTATGTAAGCCCCGCATTGTGGCGCCCACGGCTTTCCGGCCGGGCAGCCCGATTGACTTAAACCGAGAATTCGGTGTGCTCACCTTCTTTATTGATGATAGCGGATTCCAGGTGTTTATTTTTAACCGCTGGGGTGAAATGGTGTACCAATCAAACGACCGCTTGTTTAAGTGGAACGGTGGTTACAACAATAACTTTTCGCAATTGCTTCCGGCCGGCACCTACACCTATGTGGTGAAATACCGAAGTATTTATGAGGAAGAAATTCAGGAGCAACGGGGTGGCGTGGTGTTGATGCGTTAAAGGATCACGGTACCTAAAAATCTCTGCGGCCCTCAGCGGGTTCTCTTGTATTCTCTCTGCGGTAAAATTTCCAACCGCGGAGTTTCGCAGAGGGCTTACGCAGAGCAACCGCAGAGAAAGTAGAAACCCCTTAGAAGTGTTTGCTTTGCTACAAACTGCACTTTTTTATCCTAACCCTCAACTGCTTAACTTGCCTTAAATCCTTTACCTATGCTTCGATTTTCAATTTTTGCTTTTTCAGTATTCCTGTTGTGTTGCTGCAAACCCAAACAACAGGAACAACCCATCCAACCATTGGTGAATATCGTTCCCATCCCGGTAACGGTTAACCAGACGGGTGGATTTTTTACCTTACCTGAAACCGTTACGATTGCTGCCGGGTCGGCTGCTGAACAAGGTGTAGCCCAATTCCTGCTCGACTTTTTTTCGACACAAGGTGTTCCGGCCAAGCTTACGCAAGATTCTGCCGCCACCATTGTGCTGCGCAATTTTGTTTCGAAAGAAATGTTGCCGGAAGGGTATTACCACATGGTGGTGAATAAAGATGGGGTTGATATTTTTTCTACCACCACATCCGGATTATTCTACGGAGTTCAGTCGCTGATGCAACTTATTCAGGCTGAACAAAACACCTGGAAAATTCCTACCGTAACCATTACTGATTTTCCACGCTTCGCATGGCGTGGACTCCACCTGGATGTGTGCCGCCATTTCTTCCCGGTAGAATTTATTAAACGCTACATCGACCTGATGGCGCAATACAAATTCAACACGTTTCACTGGCACCTTACCGAAGATCAGGGCTGGCGCATTGAAATAAAGAAATATCCAAAGCTTGCCACCACGGCAGCTTACCGAAAAGAAACACTGATTGGTCATTATAGCGATCAACCTCATAAATTCGATGGACAACGTTACGGTGGATATTACACGCAGGAAGAAATCAAAGAAGTGGTTGACTATGCCGCCAAACGATTCATCACCATCGTTCCTGAAATTGAAATGCCCGGTCATGCCCTCGCAGCACTCTCGGCCTATCCGCACCTCGGTTGTACAGGCGGACCGTATGAAGCCGCAACCCTATGGGGTGTATTTGATGATGTGTTCTGTGCCGGAAAAGAAAGCACGTTTGAATTTCTGGAAGATGTATTGGATGAAGTCATGGCCTTATTCCCGGGCGAATACATTCACGTGGGTGGGGACGAATGCCCAAAAACCCGCTGGGAAAAATGTACGCATTGCCAGAAACGAATAAAAACAGAAGGGCTTCACGATGAACACGAATTGCAAAGCTACTTCATCACACGCATAGAAAAATACCTGAACAGCAAAGGCAAAAAACTGATTGGTTGGGATGAAATTTTAGAAGGCGGCCTTGCACCCAACGCTGCGGTAATGAGCTGGCGTGGAGAAGAAGGCGGCATAGCAGCCGCACAGACCGGGCACAACGTGGTGATGTCACCGGGCTTTGCGCTTTACTTTGATCATTATCAAGGCGAACCCAAAGATGAACCTGTAGCCTTTGGCGGAAACACTCCGTTAAAAAAGGTTTATGAATATGATCCCGCCCCCTCGTCACTCAGCCAGGAAGAGATGGGCTACATTCTTGGTGCACAGGCCAATTTATGGACTGAGTATATCAAAACCACGGAACAAGCAGAATACATGGCGTATCCGCGCGCACTGGCGTTGGCTGAAGTTGTCTGGTCGCCCAAAGAAAACCGCGACTGGAACAACTTTGTGCAACGGTTACCCCATCAATTCATGCTACTCGACCGCAAAAATGTCAATTACCGTAAGCCAAAACCCGAAGAACTGAAATAGTTGGACAAACGCGGTGATGTTTTGTAATTTCGAATCTGAGACGTCAATGAAATCAAAAAATGCTTTGCGCCTTTGCGCCTCCGCGGTAAAGTAATTCAACATACGTTATAAAAGATTTATTTTGAACAACATTAAATTCAAATGCACATGAAAAAGCTTCTCTTAATACTCGGACTCATCATTGTATTCCCATCTTTCTCTACGATGCTGGAACAAATCATAAAAACCCAGATGCACATTACCATTCGCAATGAACTGGGCAACACGGTTGAAGGCGCCACTGTAAAACTGTTCGAAACAGAAGAGGATTATAAAAACGAAACCAACGTGGCTTCCGAAGGTGTAACCGATGCAAAAGGCATTGTGAAATTCAAAGAACTGAAAGCCATCTCCTACTATGTACTGGCTGAAAAAGACGACCTGAATAATTTTGGAGGCGGTGAACAAACCGGGAAACTGGAAGAGAAACGCATCAATAAGGTTACGGTGGTGATTCAATGAGCCTGATCAACCGCGGGCAACTGCAGCACGCCCTCCGGGAGTATTCGTCATCCTTTAAAGAAGAGCTGGCCTTTCGGGAAGATTTTCTTGACCTGCTGGAAGCAAACACATGCTATCAACGCGATCACCTGCCCGGACACATCACCGGTTCAGCCTGGATTGTAGATGAAACCATTTCGCATGTAGTTATGCTGCATCACGGCAAGCTGAACAAGTGGCTTCAACCAGGCGGGCATGCCGATGGTGATGAAAACATTTTCAGGGTGGCGTTGCGCGAAGCGGAAGAAGAAACCGGCATCACCACAGTAAACCTTGTGCAACACGGAATTTTTGATCTTGACATTCACCCCATTCCCGAACACAAGAACTTTCCGGAGCACCTTCATTTCGATGTACGGTTTATTTTCACCGCTTCCGGAAAGCAGCCACTCACGTGTTCAGATGAATCGCATGAACTGAAATGGGTCCCGTTAAAAGAAGTTGAACTGTTAACGGATCACAGTACATCCATCAGCCGCATGGTACAAAAAACGTTGCTGTTAGCGCGAAGCAATCAGCGTTAACGCAAAGGCAATCACCACCATCCAGAATTTGTAAACCGCAAGGGCTGGAATCAGCACCCATTGCATCTGCATCATTACAGCCAGCAATACCAACAACACGGCAATGCCTTTAATGATGTTTCGGGTTTTGTTGCTCATATCGTAAGATTTAATGTTTGGCTAAACTAAGATTTTAGAGGCAAAATTTCTAAAGCTTGCTCGGATAAAGTTAGCACTGAATGATTTTTTTTGAACCACATAGACACATAGGGCACATAGGTTCCTTTATCACTTTCTATGCGATCTATGTTCCTATGTGGTCTTTAAAATTTGAACAGATACACCTTGTAATTCTTAGCAATCCTAATACCATTCACTGATACCTTCAGCGGGTTGCCAATCAGCATCAGGTTCGTAGTGTTTCCACAGCAACGCAGAAATATCGCGCAGCAATACGTACCCTTCATTGTCGGAGGTCCAGCTTTCATCTTCCTGATTTTTCGTAATCACACAAAACACATAATCGCCATGCGGAGCATTCACCAGCACCACTTCCGACCGGGATTTGTTTACCGCGCCTTGCTTGGATGCTGCCTGCACATACGGAGGAATTTGTGACAGCGCTTCCCCATCCCAATAAATGCGCGTGAGGTTCCGGTAGATGCGTTCACTGGCTCGTTTGGAAATGATATTCCCTTCGTGAATGCGCATCAGCAGTTCAGCCATTTCGCGCGGTGTGGTTTGTCCCCAACCGTATTGCTTCCAGTTTCCTTGCCGCCCTTCCGTTCTGGAATTCACACGGGTACCGGCAAAACCATGATCATCCAACCACGCATTGATGGTCGTTCCCGTTCCGGCCAGGTACTGGCACCACAAGCTGGCCGTATTGTCGCTGGTGGTGATCATCAACATCAACACCTTGCTCAACGCAATTTTTTCTCCGTCCTTGAATGATCCCAAAATATCATCACCGGCATAGAGTAACGAATCGCGATAGGTTAAAACCGAATCATATTTTAATTCTCCTTTTTCAATCTTATCGAAGATGCCAATGGTAATGGGCACCTTAATCATGCTGGCTGTAGGAAACAGTGAATCGGCATGGATGGCTACCTCCTCGCCTGTCTTTAAGTTCTTTACAAAAATGCCAACATCACCGCGAAAGCCTGCTACACGCTTTTTGATTTTACTTTCAAGGCTTTCCGTTTCCGTAGAACACGCCAGGGTGCCGATTGCGATCAATAATGCGGATACATAAATTTTCATTTCCGGATGGGTTTAAACGTTCATCAAAATGGTAAATAAATTTTAGTTTTACACCCTATGGCCGAAATCGGTACAGACATTGAAAGGGCAGCAAGCCTGTTAACACAAGGTGAGTTGGTGGCGATTCCCACCGAAACCGTATACGGACTTGCCGGTAACGCATTGAATGTTGAAGCCGTGGCAAAAATTTTCGCTGCGAAAAACCGCCCGCAATTTGATCCGCTTATTGTTCATATTCCTGCCTTATCATTCGCCAAAAATTATGTAACCGAAATTCCAAAAAAGGCTGAACGACTGGCCCAGTTATTCTGGCCCGGGCCACTCACGCTGGTGCTTGAAAAAAAAGATGACACCATTCCTGCCCTGGTCACTTCCGGATTGAAAACCGTTGGCTTCCGGTGCCCCGATCATCCGCTTACCCGTAAATTACTGGCCACCCTCCCCTTTCCTGTAGCCGCACCCAGCGCCAACCCGTTCGGCTATGTAAGTCCCACTACGCCCGAACACGTTAATGAACAATTGGGCAACAAGATCGGCTACATCCTCGATGGAGGCACGTGTACCATCGGCATTGAGTCGACCATTGTGGGTTTTGAAGGTGGCGAACCCGTTGTGTTGCGCTTAGGCGGATTAAGCCTGGAGCGCATTGAAGCCGTTACCGGAAAACTAAAAGTACAGACGCACTCTACCTCAAATCCGCTGGCACCCGGGCAACTTAAAAGTCATTATGCACCCGGTAAGCCCCTGAAGCTCGGCACGCTGGAAGAACTTCTGCAAGAATATCCGGCACATGATTCGGGCATCCTGAGTTTTTCACGCGACTTCAATTCACCCTACCAGCGCATTCTCTCCCCCAGCAGAAATATGGAAGAAGCCGCCCGAAACCTGTTTCAGTTTCTTCGTGATTTCGATAAGATGCCAATAGACATCATCCTGGCCGAATTACTGCCCGAAGAGGGACTTGGCCGCGCCATTAACGACCGGCTAAAACGTGCCGCAGCTGTTGACAATTCATGATTGTCCGTGTACTTTACACCTTTATCGAAAATAGTCTGATAAGATATTGGAAGCCATCTCAAAATACTTTCTGTGTCAGGTTGAGCCTGTCGAAACCGATTGTCAACACTAAAAAAAGCCTTCGACATCCCGATAATTATCGGGACAGGCTGACAAATGAAACTGATTTTTGAGATGGCTTCAAGTCAACTAAATTATCTGGTCATAAATTAATACGTTCGCAAACGTTTACACATGCTCGAAAAGAAAAAGAAAGTACTGGTGCTCACCGGTGGTGGCGATTGCCCCGGGTTGAATGCGGTGATCCGCGGCATTGTCAAACGCGCACGAAAAGAAAAAACCTGGGAAGTGTACGGCAGCATTGAAGCCTTTAATGGCGTGCTGAATGAACCCCAGCAGATTGTTCGACTGAATACACGAAAAACGGCAGGCATTCACGTGAAGGGTGGAACAATTTTAAAGACCACCAACAAATCAAACCCGCTTAAATTTCCATTCATTCAAAAAGATGGTTCGGTAAAAGAAACAGACCGCTCGGCTGAACTCATTGAGAAGATCCATACACTTGGCTTTGATGCCGTGATCAACATTGGTGGCGATGGCTCACAAAAAATATCGCGGGTACTTTTTGAAAAAGGCTTAAACATTGTGGGCGTACCCAAAACCATCGACAATGATTTATCGGCTACGGATGTAACCTTCGGGTTTCAGACTGCCGTGCAAATAGCCACCGATAGTTTTGATAAATTGGTAACCACAGCCGAAAGCCACCACCGCGTAATGATTATGGAAGTGATGGGCCGCGATGCCGGGTGGATTGCCCTGCACACCGCCATTGCCGGGGGCGCAGAGATTTGCCTGATACCCGAAATACCCTACGACATTGAAAAATTAGTAAAGCGCATAGATGCACGCTACAAACTCGGTAAAGGCTTTGTAAACATTGTGCTGGCCGAAGGCGCCAAACCGAAAGAAGGAACCATTGTATCAAGGAAAGGCGAAAAAGGCTCTGAACATGTGCGGCTGGGTGGCGTTGCCTTTCAGCTTTCCAAGCAATTGAAAGATGCTGGCTGCACAGCCGAAATACGCGAAACGGTGTTGGGCCACATCCAGCGAGGCGGCACACCTACTGCGTTTGATCGTGTGCTGGCCTCTTTGTTTGGCGTAAAGGCTATGGAGTTAGTTATTCATGGTGAGTACGGCAAAATGGTATCGTACAAAAACAACAACATCACCTACGTTTCGCTGGAAGAAGCCACACGCGAATACAACATTGTAAACAAAGACTCCTTTTTGGTAAAAGCAGCCAAGGGGTTGGGGATTAGTTTTGGGGATTGAGTTTCGTCAATTTCCCAATATTAGGTATATAGGTGAAAGTTTCTAATAGGTCACTCGTTGAACAAATTGAGGTACAGGAAAAAAATAATTACTGTATAAATTAAAATGAAATTTATGAAACTAGATGAATTTATCTTCGAATCAATTAAGCAGGTAATTGATGGTATAGACAATGCCAGGGAGTATGCTGAGACAAAAGGAGCCAAAATATCAGGGGAGAATTTAAACTTTATTGGAGCAAAGAACGGTGGAGGTGTAGTTTACATGAGTCAAATCAATAATGAAATAATTGAAAAAATAGATTTTGATATTGCTGTTGTGGCCAAAGAGGGTGATAAAGCAAAGGGCGGAGTTGGGCTTTTTGTTGGAGCTGTTGGCATGGGGATTCAGGGACATACAGAAAGTGAGAATAGTTCAATGAGTAGAATAAAATTCTCTGTTCCGTTACATTTACCCAAAAAGAAACAATAAACACCAAGCAATCCTGAATTCTCTAAGAGTTGGGGATTAACCATAACCGACTATGTTCAAAGGTTTAACATTCGGCTTTCTGTTACTATCCTTTGTTTCCAAAGGTACATCCATTGTTACCTTCCAATTGGAGACAGAAAAGCCTGTTGTGTTTTACTATTCATTGCTCAACTTAAAAAAGGAAATTCCTGCTACGTGGACTGAGAAAACGGCAACACTGCAGATCAGTGAACCGCTGCCAGCCCTATTCTATGTTTCAGTAGAAGAAATCACCCATCCTGTCTTCATAAAACAAACCGATTCACTTCAATTTGTTATTCGAAGCAATGGAAATCTTGAATTGCTGGAAACCAACACAGATGATATTGTGATTTTTGAGCAACTCAACAAACTCCATCCGTGGTTAATTCAAAATCCAAAGTATATTCCTGCAACGATGAACCTGGATTCTGCTTATGATAAGACTAAGGAATCGTTTCACAACCTGATGAAGAAGCACCTTGTATCAAAAGAATATTTTCAACTGGAAGAGGATCGGCTTTATTACAGATACCTTTTATTAAGTTCACTTAACATAAGATCATCGAACCCTGAATACCGGAAGGAAGCCAGGGAAACAATTAAATTTTTTCATGACGGGGGTAAAACTTTCCGCAGTTCAAACATCACGTTAGGAGAGTACATCACAACGGTAATTTATTATCAAGGTGCTTTAATCAATACAGGAAAGCTTCCGGCCTTTACAGTTAAGCAAGATCAGTACTGTGAAAAGATATATCAGTTTTTCGATAGCCTTTCCGCAGAAATATGTTTTGCCAGTATTGCTACCGCTGAAATCATGTCATCAACGCAAAGTAAATTTTTCAAGTCGCGTGTAACAAATTCACTGCTGCTTGAGTATTTGGAGGGCCGTAACCAACAGAAAATTCTGCTAAGGGAAAAGGCAAGAAAAGTAGAAAAAAGGGAGCAACTCATACTGGAAGGTGAAAACACAATGGAGGTTTTTGAAAATTTTATTCAGGAACATCGGGGGAAAGTTATTCTAGTTGATTTCTGGACCACCTGGTGTGGGCCGTGTATCGCCAACTTTACCCATTCCAATCTGTTACATGATAGCCTGAAAAATGAACCTGTGGTATTCTTGTACATCTGTACGGATAAAGCCTCCACCAAACCGACCTGGTCGAAAATTATTGAACGTGAAAACCTGGGTGGCTATCATCTTTTCGCCAAAGACAATTGGCCCATCAACCGAAACCCAATCAGCAAAAAGTTCGAGATCAATTCATTTCCCCGATACTTCATCATTGATAAAAATGGAACCATAGTCGATGACAAAGCAAGAAGACCCGATACATCAGAAGGCTATATCAAGATGCTTACTGCATTACTTACCGCAGAACTTAATTAAAGAATCCTATTACTGCACTAATTACTACTATCTCATGAAAACCATTAACGACATCAATTTTTCCGGAAAGCGAGCCCTCATTCGTGTTGACTTCAACGTGCCACTCGATAAAAGTTTTAACGTAACGGATGACAACCGCATCCGCTCCACCATCCCTACCCTTAAAAAAATTCTGAACGATGGCGGCAGCTGCGTGTTGATGTCGCACCTGGGCCGGCCGAAAGAAGGTCCGGAAGAAAAATATTCACTGAAGCATACCCTAAAAACACTGGAGGCACTGCTGGGCAAACCGGTAAAGTTTGCCGGTGACTGCATTGGCGCAGAAGCGTATCAGCTTTCAGCTGCCTTAAAAGGCGGTGAGGTGTTGGTGCTGGAAAACCTGCGCTTCTACAAGCAAGAAGAAAAAGGCGACCTGGAGTTTGCCGAAAAACTCAGCAAGCATGGCGACATCTACGTGAACGATGCCTTCGGTACCGCACACCGTGCACACGCCTCCACCACCATTGTGGCGCAGTTCTTCACTGAAAAATGTGCGGGCCTGGTAATGGCTGCCGAACTCGACAACGCCAAACGTGTAATGGAGAAGGCGGAGAAACCGTTTACGGCCATTATGGGGGGTGCTAAAATCTCCGACAAGATTTTAATCATCGAGCGTTTACTCAAGCAGGTCGATCACCTGATTATCGGTGGCGGCATGGCGTATACATTCTTCAAAGCCATGGGCGGCAACATCGGCAACTCCTTGGTGGAAGCCGATAAACTTGATCTCGCCAAAGATCTGATCCAGAAAGCAAAGGGAATGGGTGTTGAGCTTCACCTGCCCATCGACAGCATTGTAGCCGATAAGTTTGACGCCAACGCCAATACTTCCATAGCCAACAACACCGGCATACCCGAAGGCTGGATGGGGCTTGACATCGGGCCACAGGCCGCGGAAGTATTTTCGCGTGTTGTGAAGGAATCGAAAACCATTTTATGGAACGGCCCCATGGGCGTTTTTGAAATGGAGAAATTTCAGGCGGGTACCAAAACCATTGCCGAGGCTGTGGTGGAAGCCACAAAAAATAGCGCCTTCTCCCTGATAGGCGGAGGCGATTCTGCCGCGGCCGTAAGCAAATTCAACGTAGCCGACCAGGTGAGTTATGTTTCCACCGGTGGCGGAGCGCTGCTGGAATACTTTGAAGGGAAAATATTACCGGGTGTAGCAGCGTTGGAATAGGAGCCGCCAGCACCATGCGGCTGTTTTAAAAATCAATTATTTCTTTATATTTGATTAGCCGATGCGCAGTCGGCTATAATTTTAACTTAATTTCTCTGTTATCATGAACATTTTTGTTGCCAAACTCAATTTCAAAACCCGGCAAGAGGATTTACAAAGTGCTTTTGCCCAGTATGGTGAAGTATCGTCCGTGAAAATTGTTAAGGATCGGGAAACCGGTCGCTCTAAAGGATATGGATTTGTGGAAATGCCTAACGACTCAGAAGCGCAGGCAGCCATTGCAGGATTAAACGAGAAAGAACTGGATGGCCGCGTGATTGTTGTGAAACCTGCCAATCCTAAAGGTGAACGCCCATAGAGATAAAAATCTTTAACTTGACTTGCATAACCCCGATAACCCCGGGGTTATTTTTTTATCTTGAAATCCAAAGTTCATCACAACGTGAATTCAGCAAAGCGCATTGGTTTTTTTCTGGGCCCGGGGTTGTTCCTGCTCCTTTATTTCTTCTTTCCGGAAGATATCATCTCCCCACAAGCACCAAAAGTGCTGGCGTTGGCCGCCTGGATGTTAACGTGGTGGATTACCGAAGCTGTACCCATACCGGTAACTGCCTTTCTGCCCATGGTGGGGTTTCCGTTGATGGGCATCATGAAAATGGGCCAGGCTGCAGCACCCTATGCCAACCCGGTAATCTTTTTGTTTATGGGCGGGTTTATGATTGCACTCGCCCTGGAAAAGCACAAACTGCATGAACGCATTGCTTTGCAACTCATCAAACTTACAGGCACATCCGGCAACGGAATTATCCTTGGCTTCATGGCAGCTTCTGCCCTGCTCAGCATGTGGATCAGCAACACGGCAACCGCCATGATGATGCTGCCCATTGCCGTTTCAGTTGTTCATTTAATTCTGCGTGATGTTAAAAACCTGCATGAACTTGAAAATGTGCGCGAACGAAACTTTGCCATTGGCCTCATGCTTTCAATCGGATACGCCTGCTCCTTAGGGGGCATGGCCACCATTATCGGCACACCGCCCAATGTGGTGTTTGTTGGGCTGCTGAATGATTTTTACAACATTAAAATTTCCTTTGCCCAGTGGCTGATTATCGGATTGCCCGTGGCTACCCTGTTGCTGGCCGCGAATTACTTCATGGTAACACGCCTCCTGTTCCCGAATAAGCTTGAAACAATAAAGGGCTCACACGAGTTGATTACCAACCGGTTAAACGACCTCGGTCCGATGCGTAAGGAAGAGAAACTGGTGTTGTTGATTTTCAGCATCACGGCACTGCTGTGGATATTTCAGCAACCCATTAATCGGATTGCTGAGTCGGAATTGTTCAATGACACCACCGTTGCCATGGCAGGCGGCCTGCTCATGTTTATTGTACCGGTGAATTTCAAAAGCGGGAACTTCATTCTGCGCTGGACAGACACTGAAAAATTATCGTGGGGGATTTTGTTTCTTTTTGGCGGAGGACTTTGCCTGGCGGAAGGATTGGACAAATCCGGAATTATTCCGGCTGTTGGTACGTGGATTGGCGGGCACAGCGAATTCACCATTGGGCTAACTTTTCTCCTGATTGTAATATCGGTTTACCTGTCGGAAGTAATGAGCAACGTGGCGCTGGTGAATGTTTTTGTGCCGGTGGTGTTTGGCATCTCCAATGTTATGGAAGTAAACCCGGTTCTTATGGGGTTGCCCGTAACCCTGGGGGCAAGCATCGCCCTGATGTTTCCGATTGCTACACCCCCAAATGCCATTGTGTTTTCCAGCGGTTACATCCGCATTCAGGATATGATCCGGGCGGGCTTCTGGCTCAACATTGTTTCCATCATCATCATCTGGGTTATCTCTATAACCCTGGTGCGATGGCTTTTCGCATAAAAAAGCGATAATGTACATCACCGCTTTTTTGATTGTTGATCAGATAATGTTGGTTAACTGTTTCGCTCTTCTTTCATCTTCTTTTCTTCAATCATATAGGCAGCACCGAGGCCCAAACCGCCAAAGATGAAGAGCATGGAGAAGTATGCCACTTCTTCCATATAGAAGGCACGATCAAGAAAATACGCGATCAGCAGGCCAAGTCCCGCACCGATAAACAAGAGCGAAGCGCGCAATGTGCCGGAAGTACCGGAGCGCTGCTTTTTAGCAAAAAGTGCCGGATCAACACCTTTTTCAATCATGGCCATGCGTTCAGTATTCTCAAACCTGCGCAGGTAAACAATCATTATAAACGCGCCTACTATTCCCACTATCGGAATCATTACGCCAATCACTGAGGTTGCATCATTCATATTTCAAGTATTTAAGTGAAATCTGCCCCTATGACGCGAGGGTTTCAAACCAGGTTACAGGTGTAGGACAAAATTAGTTTAGCTTGTGGTTTAAGACTTGAAGCCCCTGAAAGGCCAAGCTAAACTTACCCTATAAAAGCTGTAACTTAAGCAACAAATACTGCGTCCAAGCCTCGTCATGACAGACCCCGAATTTGAGTTAATTGACAGGATTCTTGCCGGCAACCAGGCCGTTTATGCCGAATTGGTAGACAGGCATAAAAGTTATGCGTTTACCATTGCCTACAAAATTCTGGAAAACCGATCGGAAGCGGAAGAAGCCGCGCAGGATGCATTTATTAAAGCCTACCATCACCTGAAAAATTTCAAGCGTGATGCGAAGTTCTCTACGTGGTTGTACCGCATTGTGTTTAACACCGCAGTAAGCTATAAGCGGAAGCACAAAGTGAAATTTCAGGACATTGAAACTACGGTGGTGGAATACGGACAGGAAGCAGAAGGCATCCTGGAGCGCAGCGATAAAAAAAAGTACATTCAGCAGGCGATGAACAAATTGAATGAAGCCGATAAATTAGCCATCAGTTTGTTTTACCTGGAGGAGTTCTCGTTGGAAGAGATAGCCGAAATTACCGGTATGCAGGCCAATACAATAAAGGCTCGGGTGCACCGGGCACGCCAACGATTGGCGGAAGAATTGACAATACTATTAAAGAAAGAAGCATTAACTTTATAGCCATACGGCCATGAAAAATATCAGTAAACAACAAGAAGATAACCTGATCGCGTACCTGGATGGCACCTTAACGCCAGCAGCGAAGGAACGTGTTGAGCAAGAGCTGGCTAACTCACCCGCCTTGCAGCAACGATTGGTTGCCTTACAAAACGTGACGCAGGTTTTAAAAAGCACAACGCTTGAACAGCCCTCGAAAAATTTCACACAGCGCGTGATGAACGGGCTGGATCAATACCCCTTACGCAGCGGGCTTTCATTGAAGAATGGAATTCTGTTATTGGTCGGTGTTATGATTGCGGTTGGCATAGGAGCTTTTCTATTGTCAGCTGGCGTTTTCGATAGCACTGGCGCCATTGATTTAAACAATATGGGGTTGCAGAATAAATACATCAAGGAAAGTTTGCCAACAATACCGGTAAACGGAAAGCTGATCATGAACATCATTATCATGCTCAACATTGCGTTGGCCTTTCTTGTACTCGACCGGGCAATACTAAAACCCTGGTTTGAGCGTAGAACGCGCATGAACTTCTGATAAAGTCGGTTTTCGGGGAAATTTCGGGGCATTTCTTACGGGGAATAAATTCCTCGGTTACATTTAGTAACTTCCCTTAACCAAAATCCCCCCTCCCATGACAAAACTAATCCTACCCTTATTGATTATAAGCGTGTGCTTTGCTGCCTGCGATGGTAACGATGCAAAAAAAGAAATCTGCGATAACGGCATTGATGACGATAACGATAGCTTTATCGATTGTGAGGATCTTGACTGCCTTAAATCAAGCGTTAGTGAGTGCGATTGTACCGATGGAATTGATAACGATAACAATGGCTTTACCGACTGTAAAGACATGGCCTGCCTTAACTCAACAGAAATTGAGTGCAACTGTGCAGATGGAATAGATAATGACAACGACAGTTTCGTGGATTGCGCGGATCTGGATTGTCAAAATTCACCACTGGTGGAATGTAACTGCGATGACGGTGTTGACAACGACAGTGATGGCCTTACGGATTGTGAAGACTCAGATTGTGACTGCTGAAAGATTATCAAATCTAGTCGCCATCTTTCTTAACCTCACAATCAATCTTCCAGTCTTTGGCCAAAGCAAGTTTACCATCCTTGGCCTTTTTCAGGATGTCGTCCTTTTTGCCCTTGCACCCGTTATCGATAAACCGGTACCGGATGCCATCAATGGTAAAATTGTAGTGGCACGTTTGTGTGGCCATCTGTTTCTTTACGCAGGTTAACTCAACCTCTTCGTTTGCGCGAAATGAAGAAGCGGTTAAAACAAGCATACAAACGCTTAACACAACTGCTGAGTTGAATTTCATGACGCAAAGATAACCATCAGCATAAAAAAAAACCTGTATTGCTACAGGGTTTCTTGATCTTAAATTGATTCACAACTATCAATAACGGTAATACTCGGGCTTAAACGGCCCTTTAACTTCCACTCCAATGTATTTGGCTTGCTCCGGAGAAAGTGTCTCCAGCTCCACACCAATTTTCTTCAGGTGCAGCATGGCCACTTTCTCATCCAGGTGTTTCGGTAGCATGTAAACTTTGTTTTCATACTTACCTGCATTGTTCCACAATTCAATTTGTGCCAGTGTTTGGTTTGTGAATGAATTCGACATCACAAACGAAGGGTGGCCTGTAGCACAACCTAAGTTCACCAAACGGCCTTCGGCCAATAAGATGATCTGGTTTCCACTCTTCAACGTATACAAATCAACCTGAGGTTTAACTTCATCACGGCTGGCATTGGCTTTCAACCACGCTACATCAATCTCATTATCAAAGTGGCCGATGTTACATACGATGGCCTTATCTTTCATCGCCTGGAAGTGGCGGGCTTGTACAATACCAAAGTTACCGGTAGCCGTCACTACAATGTCGGCTTCTTTTACAGCATCGTCCATTTTCTTCACTGCGTATCCATCCATTGCAGCCTGCAGTGCACAGATCGGATCAATTTCCGTTACAATAACACGCGCACCGGCTCCACGCAACGAAGCAGCAGAACCTTTTCCAACATCACCATAACCGGCAACGACTGCTACTTTACCCGCCATCATCACATCGGTTGCTCTGCGGATTGCATCAACAAGCGATTCCTTGCAACCATACTTGTTATCAAACTTCGACTTGGTAACCGAGTCGTTGATGTTAATGGCTGGCAATGGAAGTTTACCATTGTTCTCACGCTCAATCAGGCGATGAACACCGGTAGTAGTCTCTTCGGAAATTCCTTTAATGCCGGCAACCAATTCAGGGAAACGATCCAACACCATGTTGGTCAGGTCGCCACCGTCATCTAAAATCATATTCAAAGGCTTGCCATCTTTAAACGCAAATAAGGTTTGTTCAATGCACCAGTCAAATTCCTGTTCGTTCATACCCTTCCAGGCAAACACCGGGATACCCGCAGCAGCTATGGCCGCAGCGGCATGATCTTGTGTAGAGAAAATATTGCAGCTCGACCAGGATACTTCAGCACCTAGTTCGATAAGTGTTTCGATCAACACAGCCGTTTGAATAGTCATGTGTAAACAGCCGGCAATACGCGCGCCTTTCAGGGGCTGCTTAGCGCCATACTCTTCACGGATAGCCATAAGGCCCGGCATTTCAGCCTCAGCCAGTTTAATCTCTTTTCTTCCCCAATCTGCCAGGGAAATGTCTTTTACTTTGAATTTGAGCGTGTCAACCATTTTTTATTGAGTTTTTTGTGTTTAAAGCCAGTTTTTTCTTAAGCCAGTGGCAAAAATACCATAAAGGATTCAAAAATCCTTATGAGCCACGCTGCGCTCATTTTAACGATTACAGACCCCTTATTGTTTGAACCATTTCACAGAGCAACCTGTTTGAAAGTTTTGCCTAACTGAATTTATAATGACCAAAACATCTATCAAGGTTGATGTGATTTCCGATGTGGTATGCCCCTGGTGTTACATTGGTAAACGCAGACTTGAAAACGCATTGAATCAACTGGCTGACTCCTTTTCTTTTGAGATCACCTATCATCCGTTTGAGTTGAACCCCTCCATTCCGGAAACAGGCGTGAATCAGAAAGCATATTTAGCGCAGAAGTTTGGCGGTGATGAGCGTTACGAGAAAATTACAGCGCACGTTACGCAAGTGGCCGCTGAAGAAGGCCTTGAATTCAATTTCCACAAACAAGCTGTTTCACCCAATACGCGTACTGCACATCGCATTATTCAGTTGGCTAAACATGTGAACAAGCAAGTTGAAGTGAAAGAGGCTTTTATGAAAGCTTACTTTACTGATGGCGTTGATTTAAGCAAAGCAGATAACCTCATTGCTATCGCAGAACAAGCCGGCATGGAACGACCACTGGTGGCACAACTGCTCTCAGGAAATCAGGGTGTAGCAGAGGTTATTCAGGCGCAGAAAGAAATTCAACAACTCGGTATAACCGGAGTACCCTTTTACATTGTTCAAAACAAATACGGACTATCAGGTGCGCAACCCGCGGAAGCCTTTATTGAAGTCATTCAAAAAGCTGCCCAGGAAAAAGTATCAGTCTGATTTTTTCTTTTTCTTCTTCCCGGATGTTTCTTGCTCTTTTACACCTTCCAGGTCAGCGTGACGGATCGTGGCTGTCCAGATGCTGGCCTTACCATTATCCAGGCGTGTCCAGGTTGGAATAACAGTACCTCCATGTGCGGCAATACCAATGTGTGTTCCAAGTGATTCACCTTGCGGCAAAAATGGTGTTTCACTAACTTTTGCATTCTTAAAGGTTGCTCCATGATCAGTCGACCAGGCTAAGTACACATCTGTTTTATTATCTTCATGGTCTCTTCTGTCGTAATACAGAATGTAGATATGACCGGTAATCTGATCAATGGTCATGGCCGGCATAAACTGATACTTGCCCGGTTCATCATCATTGATGCGCATGGGTTGTGTCCAGTTATCGCCATAGTTCAGTGAGCGGGTAAAGAAAATATCCGTATCGCCTTCCTCAACCTGCTCGGCCCATACCAGGTAAAGCGCACCACTAAAGTTTCCCTTCGTATTGTTACACACCAGTGTGGGCAGGCCATTGGCCGACTGAATGCCCGGCACAGAAAAACTCCATCCACCCCGTTGTTCCAAAACAGCTATGTCGTTGGTGAGCCAGAAATTTCCGCCATCAAATGAACGATCGAGAAACAGTATCCCATCGTGCGACCAGGCCACAAACAGCTTTCCATCCGAAGCAACAGCCGGAACAGCGCCTTTTACCGTTCCATCGCCATCATGGCAATCGCCTTCATTAACAGATAGCGTAATCGGTTTGGCCCATTTCGATCCACTCGAGGATTTACTGAATAAAATCCGTGAGGCACACCCCGGCTCATTGCTCTTTAATTTATCAACCTCTGTCCAGGCCATATAAATATTTCCCTTACGGTCGGCAATGGCATTGGGTTGATATTGATCTTTAGGCGGATTGAATCCTACATCATTGCCACCATCCCAGGATTTACCGCCATCTTTTGATTTTTGTACAACGATCCGATCAAGGAGTTCATCGGTTCCTTCACCCTTTCCGGTTGGGTCAGATAAATGCACGTAGAAAAAATTGCCTGAGAAATCAGACAAAACCCTGGCGCCATACCAGATGCCATGAGGGGAAATTAACCGAACATTCTGCCAGTTGGCACCCCCATCATCCGAAACGTACACGTTACCCGAAGAGGCACCTGCCACGAGTTGTTTCGGGTTTTTAAAGTTTATGGCAATACCCGGATCCGATGGGAACCTTCCACGCTTGTTCACCGTGCTGTCCAGCAGCCTGTTTACAACCTGGGCATGCGCTCCACAACACCAAAACAAGAAAACCAGTAAAACAGATAGCTTCATACCACAAACTTAAGCGGTGAAATAAACAAATTAAGGGGTGGGATTCAAGATTTCATTATCTTCCAATCGAAATTTATTGTAAAGGTTATGTCTTCAGAGAAGCGATTATTGGTCATGCTCACACAGTTTATTCGCGATCGGTTCAACCTCGAAAGCGACAAAGCTGATGAACAGGAAACGCTGGAATACATCCGTAAAGGTGTTGAGTTTAAAGGAACCAACTTATGGATTCTCATCTTTGCGATTTTTATTGCCTCCATCGGGTTAAACGTTAACTCCACTGCCGTTATTATTGGTGCCATGTTGATCTCTCCGCTGATGGGCCCCATATTAGGTATCGGCACCGGGGTTGCCATTAACGACCTTGAGTTGCTTAAGAAGTCGTTTAATAACCTGATGATCGCTACCCTGTTCAGTGTAGCCACCTCTACGCTTTATTTTGCAATAAGTCCACTCAGTACAGCGCAATCTGAATTGCTGGCGCGCACCAACCCTACCATTTGGGATGTATTGATTGCCTTCTTTGGTGGATTGGCCGGCATTGTGGCAGGTTCTCGAAAAGAAAAAAGCAACGCCATACCCGGTGTGGCCATTGCCACTGCACTTATGCCTCCGCTTTGCACAGCCGGGTTTGGATTAGCCTCCGGCAACATGTACTACTTCCTCGGTGCGTTTTACCTGTATTTCATCAACAGTGTCTTCATCAGTTTGGCTACTTACATTATTGTTCGGTTTTTAAAGTATCCCAAAAAGGAATTTTCGGATGAAGCCCGTGAACGTACCGTAAAAATGTGGATCGGTATATTTGTTTTGATAACGATTATACCCAGTACCTACCTGGCTTATCGTACGGTTAAGCACAGCATCTTCGAGCGCAATGCGTATCGCTTTATTTCGCAAGAGCTTGACTTTGAAAATTCGCGGGTAATCAGTCGTGAGTTGTACTCTGATTCGGACGGACAGCGGATTGAGGTTTCATTGTTTGGTGAACCCGTATCGGAAGAACTTATTGAAAATGCGCGCAAGCAATTACCAAATTACAATCTTGCTGAAACAGAGTTATCGGTGCTTCAAGGCTATAACGAAGGTGTAAACGAAGCCTCATTGGCCAGTAGCATAAAGAGTGGCTTGATTGAAGAGTTGTACAAACAAAACGAACAATCACTGAAGAGCAAAGACGAAAAGATCAAGCTATTGGAATCAGAATTAACGCGTATCAAAACCATTTCAAACTATACGCAAGAGTTGTCGCCTGAACTAAAAGCACTATACCCAACCATTACCAACTTTAGTGTAAACCAAAGTTTCCTCATGCGACTGGATTCGCTTCAACAGGATACCGTTTACCTGGCTTATGCCAGATTTACCCGTAAACCCAATCGCACTGAAATCAAAAAACTGGATGCGTGGCTAAAAGCGCGGGTTAAATCGGAAAATGTACAGTTGGTGATTGAATAGTTTACATTACTGAATCTCCTCACCCGGCTTTGTTTTCCAGCGCTCGTGTAACCACAACCATTGGGCCGGGTGCTTGCGTATCTCCGCCTCAATTACATCGCTGAGGCGTTGGGTGTTCACGCGCATGTCCGTTTCCTCATCACCGGTAATGGTCAACTCCACTTCCGGATAAAAATTCGCTTCCTGCATACCATCTTCACGCAAATGATAAAAGATGGGCACGATGGCCGCACCGGTTCTCAATGCAAGTAAGGTTGCCCCTATTGGTGTGGCGCACGGCATACCAAAAAAATCAACAAACACACTCTTTACCCGCGTATCCTGATCAATCAAAATGGCAATGGTTCCGCCAGACTTTAAAGATTTTATCAACCGTACTGTTTCCTTTCCCCGTTCAATGGCCGATGCCCCTAATTTGTTGCGTTGTTCCCATAGCAGGTTGGTGAGCCGTTCATCTTTCATGGGCGTACCGATAATCAACGGCTTGTAGCCACGAAAGGCAAGCTCGGTTGCTACAAATTCAAATGCTCCGAAATGAGCAGTTAAGAATATCACACCTTTTCCTTTGGCGAAAGCCCGCTCGGCAATTTCAACGCCATGCACCACCCTGATCTTATTGAAGTCCTCCAACGTGTGAACTTTAAACGCCCGAATGATGTCTCCGGCATTTTTACCCATCATCACAAACACCTGTTTAGCAATCGCTTTAATTTCAGCTTCGGATTTTTCCTTTCCGTAAGCCATCTTAAGGTGTTTGGTGGCCAGCTTTCTTGAACGGCTGGCTACATGAAAGGCCATACCACCCAGAAACCCACACAGCGCCAACCAGGTTTTGCGCGGAAAAAGCCGCGAAATAAAAATCATAAAACGAACCAGCCCAAGTATGAGCGGGTAGCGTATCTTTCTGCGGATCTTCTTAAATTTCTTCGATCGTTTTGTCACGCGGCTAAGATACTATTTATCAACATCAAACAATGAAAACACTCATTCTCATACGCCATGCCAAGTCCAGTTGGGCCAACCACGACCTTTCAGATTTTGACCGTCCATTGAATAGCGAACGAGGTTTGCGCGACACGCCTCCGCATGGGTAAGCGTTTGAAAAAAGCCATTACACCCGATAAGCTGTTCCAGCCAGGCCAACCGAGCCCTTACCACCTGTATGTTGTTTGCTGAAACAATCGGTTTTCCGAAACAAAACATTAAAACAGAGGAACGGTTGTACCATGCCGATGAAGAAGAAATACTGGATATTGTTCAAAACCTGAAAGAACCGGACGATGTGGTTATTCTGTTTGGGCACAACCCCGGATTTACCGACTTTGCTAATCACCTGATGAACATTCGCATAGACAATGTGCCTACGTGTGGCGTTGTGGCCTGTAAACTTCCGGTAAAGCACTGGAAAGATGTTACCTGGCAATCAGGACAACTGCTCTTTTTTGATTTTCCAAAGAATACAGATTGATTGGTTTATAATCCCATCGGGATAAAATCAACAGCACGCTTTTCCAGAATGCCGATCTCGCGAAAGCGGTAGCCCACCACAGCCCGAAACATGGAGGTGGTATTTACCACATGCAAATCGCCATACAAAATAGTACGTGCCTGCGCTGAAAAACCCACCCCGCCAAAAAACCGATCGCTGTTGTAGCCGATTCCCAACCTCAGGTAAGAAGTTGAGTTAATGGTTATGTCATTTTTTTCATCACCTATTTCTCTAAACCGTATCCAATGGTGCGCAGGTCCGATGGCCAACGTACCGTTTAAAAACAACTTACGCCAAATCAAGGTATGCGAATAGCCCGGAGTCAGGCTCACGGTTGTGCTGCGCAGCATATCAAAATCAGCGCCTTCTCCCAATTCAGCACGCGATGCTTCCGTTAAAACAACTGAGTCGGCATCAAGCCTGAACGCATTTATCGTACCGCCTAAAATAAACGAACCCTTACTGCGCAGTTGCTGATCCGCATAATTAAACGCTGAACGAAGGGAAAACTTTCGGTTGTTGAATACATAAATTCCCCCTAATCCGAAATTACGCGTGTCAATGTCCGCACGTTGCGGATACGGTAAACCTGAAGGAATCGTTGTACGCCTGTCATCAATGTAAAAGCCCGTGTACTTTTGGTAATAAACATCTGCTGCAAATTTTTTGGCGAGCAGATTCACCTGAAGATCACGAACATCGGATTCTCCATAAATCTGTTTGCTCTTCTCATTTAAGGGAATGGCAAATGTGGCCTCGATAGCCACATCAAAAATATAAGCACCAACTCCCAATGAGAAGGAGTTATTGGGATAATAGTCGATCCGGTTTTTTTCTTCTTTACGATCGCGTACAGCAAATGACAACGACCGTTGCTTGAGCACCGGCCATAGCGAAAACCGGTCGGGGTATTCCTGAATGTAATAAGCGCGTAACGAGTCTTGCGCGAAAACGCCTGTGAAGAGGAAAGTAAAAATCAAAAAAACTACAACGCGCATTACAGAATGTACTCGCTTAGGTCTTTATTCTTCGCCAACCCCGAAAGTTTTTCGCGTACCAAATCAGCATTGATCGTAATGCGGGCATTTGTTGGAATTTTATCCGGTACATCAAACAAAAATTCATTCAACAAGCGACTCATCACCGTGTGTAACCTACGGGCGCCAATGTTCTCCACTTCAGCATTGATGGTGAATGCAGTTTTTGCGAGTTCTTCAATCGCATCATCTGTAAATTCAACGGCTACACCTTCCGTTTCAAATAATGCCTGGTACTGACGGGTGAGTGCATTTTTTGGTTCTTTCAAAATGCGCACAAAATCTTCATGCGTCAGGTTGTTCAGCTCCACACGAATGGGGAAACGCCCCTGAAGTTCAGGAATCAGATCAGAAGGTTTGCTGATGTGAAAGGCACCGGCCGCCACAAACAACACATGATCGGTTTTGATCACACCATACTTGGTATTCACCGTGCTGCCTTCCACAATCGGAAGCAAATCACGTTGAACGCCTTCCCGGCTTACATCTGGTCCACCGCCACCTTTCTTTGAGCCTGAAGCAATCTTATCGATCTCATCAATAAAAATAATTCCGGCATTTTCTGCCCGTTGAATGGCCTCATCCTTTACCTCATCCATATCAATGAGCTTCGAAGCTTCTTCTTCCAATAAAATTCTGCGCGCCTCTGCCACGGTAACCTTACGCTTTTTCGCCTTCTTTGGCATCATGCCGCTGATCATGTCTTGCAGGTTCATCATGGAAACTTCGTCCATCATGCCCGCTCCAATCATGCCTATATTCGGATTACCGGAAGGCTTGATGTTAATATCAATCTTGCGTTCTTCCAGTTCTCCGTTCTTCAACTTCTCCCGAAACAAGGCGCGTGTACGTTCGTTCAATTCCAGATCGGATGTGGGTATTTGCTGCCCCTCAAGATCTGGCTGCGGAGAAAAACCAGCTTTGGAAGTCTGTTGCTTCAAGGGAGGAATCAACGCATCCAGAATAACATCTTCCACAATGGCTGCTGCCTTTTCCTTTACTTCCTCCTTCTTTCGCGATTTCACCATGTTCACCGATTGTTCCACCAGGTCGCGCACCATGCTCTCCACATCGCGGCCCACGTAACCCACTTCAGTAAATTTAGAAGCCTCTACTTTTACAAAAGGCGCATCCGCTAACTTGGCCAGCCTGCGGGCGATTTCTGTTTTACCCACCCCGGTGGCACCTATCATTAAAATGTTATTGGGAACGATTTCATTTTTTATCTCCGACTTCACACTCATTCTGCGCCAGCGGTTGCGTAACGCAATGGCCACATTACGCTTGGCATCGTGCTGACCGATAATGTACTTATCCAGCTCGGCAACAATTTGTTGGGGTGTTAAATAACTTGAATCCATCATATCGTCTTCTTCTTTAAAATCATGTTGTTCAGGTTGGCGTTAAGGGTAACGGCATAATTTGCATTTCCCACGCTATACCGGCTCTGACTAATCACCAGATCAAATGCTTTGATCTTTGCTGAAATACCAAACGTAAATCCGGTACCGCCTCCGCCAGCATCCGAACGTAATTCATATTGCCTTAAAAAATTATACCCGGCAAGCACATGTATATTTCTATGCAGCAGTATCTCCGCACCAAAATTAACATGCCCAAGCACTTTGTTAAGGGATTTCAATTGTTCTTCAGCATTTGGATCATCATATACCTTACCGGGCTGCGTTAGCTTATATGCGGTAAAGGAAAAACGTACAGGCATGTGTTCGGGTTTAAACGTTATACCGGCCTGCACATCAAACGGTAACGTTGAATCTTCTGTTGCTGTATACTGCTGCAACACAAACCCTGCATTTCGAATCGTGAGTCCAACAGTAAGATCCTGCTCAGGATGAATGAAAAGTCCACCGATATCAAACAATAAAGCAGAGGATCGAAAACCAGCCAGGTTTGAAAACACGCCCTTCAAATTAATACCTAACCTGAAATTTGAAACCTGGTGACTCTTACTGATAACCAATGCCGTTTCGCCAGATTGAAAAGTACCGAGCGACAATCCGGTTTCATCAAATCCTTCTACAGCGCCATAGTTTATATGTTGAACGCCAAAAGAAATAGCGCCCAGCTTATCGAACGAATGTGTATACGCAAACGTAGCCTGACCCACATCGGCAACATAAAACAGGTACCCGGCAGAGGCCCATCCGGAAAGTGAATCGCTGACTAAGGCTGGATTACTGAAAAAGAAATTCGGATCGCGATCGGCATGCGAAACATTTACTCCACCCAATGCGCCAAGCCGGGCATGCGTGGGTAACGAAAGAAACTCATATGATGAACGACCGCCCATTTGCGCCCACGATCCTTCGCTTAGAGCAATCAGCGCAATTCCTAGCATGAATCGATACACAGGCGATCAGGGGTTAAAAAGATGGCTCTAAATTACGCCACTGCTTTCACATCTGTAAAGGTAAATTTCATGGAGTTCTTAACCTTATCTTTCAATAAGGCAATTTTCAGCACATCGGCCACGGTATCCACATAATGAAATACAAGCCCTTTGATGTAGTGTTGTTCAATTTCATCAATATCGCGCTTGTTCTTTGCGCTTAGAATAATCTCCTTGATGCCGCTTCTTTTTGCCGCTAATATTTTTTCCTTGATGCCGCCCACCGGCAACACTTTGCCACGCAATGTGATTTCACCCGTCATGGCTACTTTGGCCTTCACTTTACGTTGTGTGTAAATGGAAGCCAGCGAAGTGAACATGGTAATACCTGCCGATGGTCCATCCTTCGGAACCGCACCAGCCGGCACGTGAATGTGCAGGTCGTATTGCTGAAAAATACGGTGATCAATACCCAATTCTTCGGCATGCGATTTTAAATACGATAAAGCCGCCATAGCTGATTCTTTCATCACATCACCCAACTGACCTGAGATGGTAAGGCCACCTTTTCCCTTGCTGAGACTTGATTCTACAAACAGAATTTCGCCCCCCACTTGTGTCCAGGCCAAACCGGTTACCACCCCGGCAATATCATTGCCCTGATAGAGTTCACCATCAAAAATTTCAGCTCCCAAAACTTTGCGAATGGTCTCTTCCGTAATCTCCTTGTCAAACGCATCTTCCATCGCCACCGACTTGGCTATGTGACGTACCAGGCTTCCGATTTTTCGTTCCAGGTTACGTACGCCAGATTCACGCGTGTAGCTTTCGATAATTTTAGCAATTGCCTTTTTCGAGAACTTCACATCTGAATTTTTCAAACCGTGCTCTTCCAACTGCTTGGGCACCAGGTGACGAACAGCAATTTCAATTTTTTCTTCTTGTGTGTAACCAGTTATCTCAATAATCTCCATCCGGTCGCGCAACGCAGGATGAATCGTATCTAATGAGTTGGCTGTGGCGATGAACAACACCTTCGATAAATCGTACTCCACTTCCAGGTAGTTATCGCCAAACGTGCTGTTCTGTTCCGGATCCAATACTTCCAGCAAGGCTGATGAAGGATCACCCCGAAAATCTGAACGTACTTTATCAATCTCATCCAGAATAAATACCGGGTTACCCGATTGTGCCTTCTTGATGTTTTGCAACACCTTACCCGCCATAGCACCGATGTACGTTCTGCGATGCCCGCGTATTTCCGCTTCATCGTGCACACCGCCTAACGACATGCGCACATACTTACGGTTCAATGCTTTTGCAATTGATCGGCCCAGCGAAGTTTTACCCACACCCGGAGGTCCGTACAAACACAAAATCGGGCCCTTCATATCCTGCTTTAGTTTAAGCACAGCCAGGTACTCCAGTATGCGTGTCTTCACCTTCTCCAATCCGAAATGATCTTTATCCAGAATCTTTCGGGCTTTCTTCAGGTCAAAATCATCAACCGTATAATCCTGCCAGGGTAAGTCGAGTAAGAACTCAACATAATTCATGGCAATGGGGTAATCGGGTGCAGCGGGGTTGGTGCGCAATAGTTTATCCAACTCCTTATTAAAGTGATCTGCTACCTGCTTCGGCCATTTTTTAGATTCACCTTTTTTACGCAGTTCATCAATCTCTTTATCGGGTGTATCGTATCCCAACTCATCCTGCAGCACCTTTATCTGCTGACGCAGAAAGTAATCGCGCTGTTGCTGATCAATATCGGTATGAACCTTCTTTTGAATTTCGTGCTTGATCTCCAGCATCTGAATTTCGCGCAGCATGAACTGGAGCAACAATGTACCCCGATCAATTATGTTTTGCGTTTCGAGAATGCGTTGCTTCTCGCCTACTTCAACACTCAGGTTTGAAGACAGGAAGTGAATTAAAAAAGCAGTGCTATGAATATTATCCAACGCCACATGCGCTTCTTGCGGAATTTCCGGATTCAGTTTTAAAATTTTAAAGGCAGCATCTTTAAGCGATTGGACCAACGCCTTTACTTCCTTATTGGTTTGGTCGGGAGATTCATCATGCTGCAGATCAATCTGTGCAGTAAGAAAAGGTTCTTCCTGAATAAATTCCTTTACCTGAAAACGATTTTTTCCTTGAATGATGATGGTTGTATTTCCATCAGGCAACACCAGCATTTTGATGATGCGCGCAACCGTGCCGGTTCTGTAAATATCGTCTGTAGAAGGCTCTTCAGCCTGCGAATTTTTCTGTGCAACTACACCTATCACTTTGGTATCCTGATAGGCCTTCTTTACCAACTTGATGGACTTCTGACGACCAACCGTTATGGGGATAACCACACCGGGGAAAAGCACCGTGTTTTTTATGGGAAGAATGGAAAGTTCCTCGGGTAAATCAGTAGGCTTTAAATCACTCTCTTGCTCAGGATTGATCAATTGAATCAAGTCATCCGTCTCATCCTGAACCATCTGAATAGGCAATGCATTAAACATATATAGGTGTCAAATTGGCACAAGGCCAATGGAGTTAATACTAAAAAACCAATGGGGCCTTAAAGGACAATAGTAGTGCCAAGCCGACTCGCCTGCCGGCCAGGCAGGTTGTAAAAGAAGCAAAATTGTATCAATTTTAACGATAAGCCCAGGCTTCAACCAACCCGGATGTTGTGAAAAAGCATTTTTTAATCTTTCTACCGGCATTTTTACTGATACTTTCACTTCCTGCTACCGGCCAAAAACCCGACCGGAAGTTTAAAAAAGGTGGTGTTATTCAATTGAATGATACCCTGACAACCTACAGCCAATCTGACATCTTTAATTTTCCGAACATCAACAAAGTTTCCTTCTATTCGGATAAAAAATCGCTTGAAAAAATTGCCACCATCCCGAAGGATAATGCCAACCAAACACATTACACCTTGCTTAAGGCGTATGTGCAACAGTTTGGTGTTGAAAACTTTTCGCGCAACACCAACATGCTTTGGCAACTGGCTAAACTTTCTGAGAAGTTCGGGCCACCGGGAGAAGCCGTACTACTTTACAAACTGGTTTTAAAACATCACCAGCAGGATATTGATGGCCGACAGGTACGACAAGAATATGATAGCCTTACCAAATACCAGAGCGATTACTATGTACCCTTGAAATACTACTACGAATTGGTGGAGTACCGAAAGGAAATTGATACGCTGCGCCCTCCACAAGGTGTGTTACTCAACATGGGCATAGCAGTAAACTCACCCAAAGCCGATTACGGCCCTACCATTGGAAATGTGGATACCGTTCTGCTTTTCACATCCAAACGCAACCTGCATACGCAAACACTGGAAAGAAGATATGATGAAGATTTATTTTACAGCGTGCAGGAGTTTGACATGTGGATGGATGCTGTTCCCTTCAAAAACATCAACACCAGTTACAACGAAGGCTCGGCTTGCCTAAGCAAAGATGGTAAGCAACTTTTCTTTGCCCGATGTGATTCACCCGACTCAAAAGGCAGTTGCGATATTTTTGTGGCCGACCGAAAAGAAGACAACAGTTGGGGGAATGTGCGCAACCTGGGTGATAACATTAATACCGTCTTCTGGGATTCACATCCTTCCCTCTCGCACACAGGCGATACGCTTTTCTTTTCATCCGACCGCAAAGGTGGTTTTGGGATGACAGATATTTACTACAGTATAAAAGATAAAGATGGAAACTGGCAACCCGCCAAAAACATGGGGCCAATCATCAACACACGCGGTCAGGAAGTGAGCCCGTTCTTTCATCACAAGTTCAATGTGTTGTATTTCAGTTCAAACGGGCATCCGCTAAACTTCGGAGATTTTGATATTTTTAAAACTTACAAGCAAAACGGCAATTGGGCAGAGCCCAAAAATGTTGGGCCGTTGGTAAACGGTGCCGGAAGTGAATACTATTTCACCATCGATTCCAAATCAGAAAAACTGTATTACGCCCGGTCAGAAGGTGATGATCCGGGCAACCTTGATCTCCACTCATTTCCAGTACCCATGGAAGCCCAACCAGAGGCCGTTGCTACATTGAAAGGATCACTCACCAACAGCCAGACCGGCAAGCCGATGAGAGGCATTGTTTCCATTATCGATTTGGATAAAGGTGTGGAAGTGGCACCAAAGTTTTTACGGCCCGATGGCACATTTGATTTTAAGCTGATCAACAAACGAAATTATTTGTTAATCATTCAAGGTGATGACTTCTTCCGCATCGAAGAAATTTTCTTTATGGATGGTGACATGGAAATCAATAAAGAAACCGAGCCCATTGAGAGTAAGATTGCGTTTAAATCGTTGGAGTTTGAAAGTAGCAAAGCAGATATATTGCCTTCCATGCATGAAGACTTAAGTAAACTCGGAAATTTTATGCTCGATCATCCGCACATTGATTTAACGATCAGTGGGCACACCGATTCAGAGGGCAGACCGGAAGCCAACCTTCGCTTATCACAGGAGCGTGCCGATGCCATAAAAGCTTACCTCGTGTATGAATATAAAGTTCCTTCATCGCGCATTACCGCCATTGGGTACGGGGGCTCAAAACCCATTGTTGAAGAAAAAACGGATGACGACCGCAGGTTAAACCGCAGGGTTGAGTTTGAAATAAAGAATAAAATTGACTAATTTAAAGTTATGAAAGCACTACATACCCTATTGGTTATCTGCTGTTTCGCAACAGCATCAGCACAAGAAATCAATTTAATCACTACCACAACTGAAAAACCCTTGTTTGTGATTAATGGCAAACATACCACGTACGATGATTTGAGCCACATTAAACCCAACGACATCGAATCGATTCATGTATTGAAAAATGAAAAAGCCATTGATCAGTTTGGTGAAGCGGGGAAAAACGGTGTAGTGGTAATTACGCTTAAACATTCCGCCAAGTTGGAGCCAAATGAAGAACTTGAAAATGAAGCCACTTCAATAACATTACGTGAGCTCTCAACTGGTGTTAAGCCGCTTTTCGTGTTTGATGGTAAAATCATTCAATATGAGGACATTGAAAAGCTTGACAAAAGAAACATTGAGGCCATTGAAGTGCTGAAAGGAGAAAAAGCTACCGATCAATACGGGGATAAGGGCAAAAATGGTGTGGTTGTGATCAAATCGAAAAAAGCACCGATGAAAATCCGGCAATCGGACAAGGAATAATTGCATTAAAAAAACCAACCAACAAAAAAGCCCCGCATAATGTGGGGCTTTCTGTTTTAGTTAATCCGTCTATCAGAATAATTTGATAATGTCGTTTGCGAAAATCAGTACCATCAGTGTAAGCAAAAACACCATCCCGATTTTCTGTGCGGTCTCCAAAAATTTATCCGATGGTTTTCTTCGTGCTATCATCTCATAGCTTAAAAACATCACATGTCCGCCATCCAAAGCCGGAATAGGCAACAGGTTCATAAACGCCAACACCAACGAAAGTACTCCGGTCAATGACCAGAAACGTTCCCAATCCCACACGGTGCCATACGCCTGCATAATTCCAATCGGCCCGGATAGTGATTCGCGAGGTGATAGCACACCTGAAATAACTTTACCAAATGCCTTTACCTGAACTACCAATGTGGTGAAGGCACGTTCGGTACCCAACGGAATAGACTCAAGGAAACCATAATTCATTTGTTTCTCAATTGTCTCTTCAAGCATTTTTGTATCGGCCCTAAAACCAATCGACTTCTGATCTTTAAAAGATTCCTTGAAGGCGATTGTCTGGCCTGCGCGAAGCACACCCAACTGAATAGAATCTCCGGTGGCTTTCACTGCAGCATTAACTTCATCAATATACGAAACCGGCTGTCCGTTAACTTCCACAATTTTATCTCCTGCCTGCAAACCCATACGATCTGCCAAGGTCTCCTTGCTAACTTCTGCGATAACCGGAGCTACCCGAAACGAAACAAACGTTCCCACACCCTCGCGTTTATTGAACTTCTGAATGAAATCAGGAGGAATATTGATGTCGATTAATTTTCCATCGCGCTCAATGGTGTAGTAGGCGTTATCGGCCAATAATGTTTCAGGTCTGATGATATCCTGCAGGTATTCAAAATCCTGCCCGTTGATTTTTACAATCTTGTCACCGGTTTTTAACCCGATGCTCTCCCCTACCGGACCAACCTGAAAGCCTCCGTTTTCATTTATAACATCTTTCAAAAAATAAGTTTCACCAAACGTGTAAGTAACCCCGATAAAAATGAGAATACCCACCACGACATTCACGAAAATTCCACCCAACATCACAATCAGGCGCTGCCAGGCTGGCTTGGATCGGAACTCCCACGGCTGAGGCTCTTTATTCATGGTTTCCGTATCAAGTGATTCGTCAATCATGCCCGAAATTTTTACGTAGCCACCCAATGGGATGGCACTTAAGGCATATTCGGTTTCACCTTTTTTAAAGGAAATAAGTTTTGGCGGAAAGCCAATTGAAAATTGTTCCACCCGCATACCAAAATATTTGGCCGCCAGCAGGTGACCCATTTCGTGTACAGCTACCAAAATTGAAATGCTCAACAACAATTGAGCAAGCGATACCATCCAATCCATCAGTTTATCAGTTCTAAAGCTTTAATTCGTGTTTCGTTATCCGTGTGAACGTAATCCTCAAAAGAAGGGTGCTGAATAAAAGACGCTTTTTCCAGGCATTTTTCCACTACATCCGACATAGCGAGAAAACCAATTCTGTCCTGTAAAAATTCAGCCACCACCACTTCATTTGCGGCATTCAGCACGCACGGCATGTTTCCTCCCCGTTTAAGGGCTTCAAAGGAAAGTGCAAGATTACGAAAAGTTTCCATATCGGGCTTCTCGAATGTGAGGGCCGGGTAATTGACAAAATCGAAACGTGGAAGATCAGATTTGAAACGTTCCGGGTACGTTAGGGCAAACTGAATCGGCAACCGCATATCGGGCAAGCCCATTTGTGCTTTCATCGAACCATCTTCAAACTGTACAATGGAATGAATAATCGATTGCGGATGCACCACCACCTCCACCTGGTCGGCCGAAAGACCAAAGAGCCATTTGGCTTCAATCACTTCCAATCCCTTATTCATCAGCGTAGCAGAATCAATGGTGATTTTAGCGCCCATCGTCCAGTTGGGATGCTTCAACGCCTGCGCCTTGGTTACCGCCAACAATTCATCACGCTTTTTTCCCCGGAAAGGTCCGCCTGAAGCGGTAAGAATGATTTTTTCAATTTTATTATGAAACTCCCCCACGATGCATTGAAAAATAGCCGAGTGTTCTGAATCTACCGGATAAATGTTTACACCCATTTCACGCGCCAATGAGGTGATCAACTCACCGGCCACTACCAGTGTTTCCTTGTTGGCCAAGGCAATGGGTTTACCCGCTTCAATGGCTTTGATGGTTGGTTTTAACCCGGAATATCCCACCAGCGCGGTAAGCACGATGTCAATGCTTTCCATTTGCACCACGGAACAGAGTGCATTTTCACCGGCATACACTTTTATGTCATGAGGTAAAAGGGCAGCTTTGACTTTTTCATAATGATCCTCATTACCAATCACCACCACGTTGGGCCTAAAGTCAATGGCTTGTTGAATCAACAAGTCGGCATTGTTTTGCGCGGTAAGCACCTCCACTTCAAATTTATCGGGATAGGCGCGCACGACTTCCAAAGCCTGTGTGCCGATGGAACCGGTTGAGCCGAGTAGGGCTATGTGTTTTTTAGTTTGCAATTGATGAATCAAACAAGTAAAGAATGACGAATGTTACAACTTATTTTGCAAATCAAGCAATTGATTCTTCAATATCACTAAGTCAACTGCAACAACTTGCCAAACTGCCGGCAGATCAATACCAAAATATTCATGAATTATTTTATTGCGCATAGCACCTATCTTTCGCCATGGGATATGTGAGTTTGATTCTTTAAACGACTCTTCAAACTTTTTACTTGCTTCACCTATCACCTGAATATTTCTGATTACAGCATCCTGAATAAGGAAATTAGTATAGAATTCGTCCTCAGAAATATCCCTGGTGTACTGCTCAATTCTTGAAATAGAATTAAGCATATGAAGAATGTAAATCTCCGGGTTTTTCACTGTAGAATAAATTGCAGGTCCTTTTCCACGTAAGGGCGAACTAATGGATTAAGAGAACGCTCTGTAACTAAGTCTACTTTAATGCCCAACGCGTCCGATAGTTCCTGTTCCACACCAATGATGTCCAGCAGTGAAACTTTATTTGAACTGTCCAGAAAAATTAAAATATCCAGATCACTGGCGGCTTTTTGCTCACTACGAGCATAAGAACCAAATACACCGATTTTTTGGGGTGACAGAGTCCGCAGGTGGCTAATAATCAGGGCCTTTTGCTGTTCGGTTATCATCAAGCAAATTTACTCAATTTCCCCTTTTCTTTAACCTGCCATTTGACCAAACTACACTTCAGTCGTATAAGCATTAAATTTCTGCATGGATAAGGAAATCGAGTTCAACCTGATTGAGCGATCGGCAAAAGGAAATACCGCGGCCTTTCGTGCATTGGTTGAAGCCAATCAGGCATTTGCCATTTCCCTGGCTTCGCGCTTCGTGCGCGATGTAACCGATGCAGAAGACATTGTGCAGGAGGCCTTTATACGGGTGTGGAAAAACCTGAACCGATATGATTTCAACTTCCGCTTTAAAACGTGGTTGGGAAAAATTATTACGAACCTATGCCTGGATGCCGGAAAATCAATAAAGCAGCGGCAAACGCAAGCACTTGACCATTCGATAACGCATCAGGCTAACGAAAACGCAACCAACGAATTGGAACATGAGGAACTTCGAAAAATCATTTTACACCTGGCGCAACAACTTACACCCAAGCAACAAGCTGTATTTGTGCTGCGCGATTTGGAACAACTTGAACCGGACGAGGTGTGCAAAGTGCTTGACATGAGCAACGGCAACATGAAGAGTAACCTGTATTATGCCCGCGTACACATTAAGGCAGGACTTGAAAAATATTACCAGATAAAACCACAAAATCAAACATAGTTATGACGTGCACCATGTATGAACAATCGATTTACCTGTGGGAAGAAATTTCACCGGAGGAAAAAGCAGCGGTAAGCAAGCACGTAGAAGCTTGTCCGAACTGTGCCGAATTGTTTCAGCAAATTCAGGTGATGCAGGAGCGGGTTACTGAGGTCTCTGCAAAGAAAACTATTGCGCCCAACGCGGCCCAACTTACCTCACGCATTATGCAAGCTGTGCACGAGCAGCAAAGAAGCTCACACGTAAACCTGGCTACACGACTATTTTCTCCTTTCCAGCTGATTCGATATGCATGTGCAACACTCTCTTTGGTTTTAGTGATAAGCTTTGGCCTGGAGTATACCCATACAGGAACTCAACAGAAAACACAAATAACAACACTGGAAGAAGGAGTCATTTTGAGCTCAGCAATCATTCGTTCATCTGCAGCAGATCGAAAAAAACGAAAATCAATTTTTAGTGCCTGCAAAGCACCCTTTACCGATCAATTGGCCTACCGGGAATGTATTAAACAACAATTTCAATAAGAAATTATGAAAACTACAACTGTATTTTATACCCTACTTGCACTGATCTTACTCACAGCATGCGAAAACCCCATCGCATTCAAGACTATTGTGCATGAAGATGGCTCCCTGGACAAAACCATTGTGCTGGAGAAAACCGAAAAAGACAAAGCCGACCAAAATTACTTTGGCATTAACGAACAAAGTGGTTGGACTATAGAGATCACTGAAAATGAATCAGAAAAAGACAATGATAAATTCCGCATTGCCTTCAGCAAACATTTCAATTCGGTTGATGATGTGAACAGCGAACTTGATCGCCCAGCTGATACCTTATTCCAGATTCATTCAACGTTCGAAAAAAAATTCCGGTGGTTTTACACGCACATCTATTATGCTGAAACCATTCGCCCGATTAACCGCTTTACCCTTACCCCTGTTGAAAACTTTTTCAACCAGGAAGATTTCGCCTTCATTGAACGTCTGCCGGGTGAAGGCACCCCGATATCTAAAGCCGACAGTGTGTACCTGGAAGTGTTGAGTGAAAAAATATCTGACCGTTTCGTCAAAATGGCCATGTTCGATGAAGCCAATAATATGATTAAAACGGTAATCGCCAAAAACAACCTCGACAAAAGATGGCTGGACACACTGGATCAAAATAAAGAATTGATTTATCGTATTATCGATGACCCGAAAAGCGAAAACAATATACCTGCTCAAATTGCAGACACACTCGGCATTCCGCTCGACAAAGATCAGGCGCTTAAAGATTTTGAAGCGTTAAGTAAAAAATTTGAGTCGCGCCTGAATTTTATGAGCTACGCATACGATGGCGGAAAATACGTAAACGAAATACATTTGCCTTGGGAAATTATAAATACCAATGCCGATTCAGTTGTTCAAAACGTGGCCGTTTGGAAACCACTGGCAACCAAGTTTGCTCTTCGCGAATACACCATGTATGCGGAATGTCGGCAGATGAATTTGTGGGCGGTGTTGGTTTCGATTGGTATTGGATTGCTCACCGTGTGGCTCTTCATGAGGAAGAAGTAAATTCGACACCATCCAAAATCTTAACGATGTTTGGCATCAGATAAATCAAGGTGTTGATCGGGAAATTCACCTAATGGAAACATGGCGAGAACGGTTTGAAGCATGTCCAGGTCAACACCTTCCCCACTCAAAATCAAATAAAATCTATTCTTGATCCCCAGAGACACCTGTGATGAATTATTAAGCTTATGATAATTTTCCCAGCCATGACTATTGCCGTACAGAAAAGATCGTTCAAATATGGTATCGTTGACCACATCCGGTTGGTTTGCCCATTTACTGGTGGCCTGCCGGTACATAATGGTGGCATTATTATAATCAAATAACAAGATTGTAATCTTTTTCTTATTCTTTACAAAACTTCTTTCCACCATCGAATATGAAAGCGTACCTATTTTCATCGTACGCCCCTTATGTTGATCGACAAGATTGAATCCCTCAATTTTTTTTGGAACTAACTTGATCATTTCCTCAGGTGTCATCACTGAATTCCCCTGAGCAAACAGGCAAACTGACCATTGACATACAAGCGCTATCGTAACGACATAGTTCAAATCAGGCTGTTGTTAAGGTCATGATGAGGGTGAATTAGGAATCAAACCATAAAAAGCTGAAGGGCATCCGCTATTTTTCGATCGTTCGATAGACGAGGCACTTTGTTTTGGCCACCCAGCTTGCCTTGTGATTTCATGTATTCAATAAACGATTGTGGCTTTAATGATGTAATCGTTAATGTTCTCAAAATATTTCCGGTAATCAAATCATCATAGTACACATTCAACTCCCGAAGACAATTATCCAACTCTAACGCAAAAGCATTGAAGTCGGTTGGTGGATGGGCGAATTCAATTAACCATTCGTGGTGAGGCAAGCCATTAGTAGGAGTTACCTGGGGTGCTACCGTAAATTCAATCAACTCCACTTCAGGAAACTTCTTCCTTGCCTGGTTCATGGCTTTCTCCACCTCCTCTCCGATTACGTGTTCACCAAAAGCAGAAATAAAATGCTTGATTCTGCCGGTTACCAATAAGCGGTAAGGATTTTTAGAAACAAACTTTACCGTGTCGCCAATAGAATACCCCCATAGACCGGCATTGCTGTTGATGATTAGTGCATAATTTTTTCCAAGTTCCACTTCATCAATACGCAGGCGTGTGGGATTGGTTGTGAAATATTCTTCAGTTGGAATAAATTCGAAAAACATGCCGTTGTTCAACAGCAACAACAATCCCGGATCGCGTTGCGAATCCTGGTAAGCAATAAATCCTTCCGATGCCGGGTATGTCTCTATCGAATCGACTTTTTTACCAATGGATTCTTCCAGCCTGGCGCGATAGGGCTCAAAGTTTACCCCACCATATACAAACACAGAAAAATTGGGAAACACATCTTTTATCTTCTTACCGGTCCGCGCATGAATGCGATCAAAATACATCTGCACCCAGGGTGGAATACCGGAGATAAGCGTCATGTTCGCATGAAGCGTTTCATCAATGATGCGTTCCAGTTTTTCTTCCCAATCTTCAATGCAATTGGTTTGGTACGAAGGCTTTTGATTGGTGCGCAAATAACCCGGCACCAAGTGGTTGGAAATCCCCGACAACCTGCCGGTTTTTATTCCCGCGGTTTCATCCATCTCCGGACTACCCGAAAGAAAAATCAGGTTTCCATCCAGGAATGAAGCATTGCCCGTTTCATGCACATAACTTAAGGTTGAGTTTCGCGCACTCACAAAATGACTAAACTTCGATTCATGCGAGATCGGAATATATTTTGTTCCTGATGTAGTGCCCGATGTCTTGGCCAGGTAAGCCGGTTTTCCTTTCCACAGTACATCCGCTTCACCTTTAAGTATCCGTTCAACATACGGTTTCAGTTCTTCATAATCCCGTACTGGTATCTGCTTTTTAAAATCATCATACGTTTGAATGCTTTCAAAGCCATGATCCTTGCCAAATGCCGTGTGTTTGGCCTGTTGAATCAGGCTGAGCATAATGTTGTGCTGATACAATGCCGGATGAAGGGACCACTTTTGTGTTTGAGCCGCCACATAGGCAGCAAATGGTTTTGCCAGGAGAGAACGAATACCCATATGTTGTAAAAGTAGTGACGAAATTGCAAATACGAATGACAGATGGTGAACTACCGGACAGGGTAATCCGTTAATATTGGCAGAAATTTTTCAAGTGGTTCAACTTTTGCTTATTCAGGATCATCGTTTTGGTGTTTAATTCATGTTATGAAGACATTCTTTAAAATTGCCGTTATCGGTTTTATCAGTGGCCTGGCAGGAGCTTATGTGTTTTTTCAATACCTGACGAAAACGTCAGGTAATCCCTTTAAACAGGAACCAGCTTACGGCATGGCCCGCTACGACTCCCCGGCCATATTTCCACCCAATACGGTAGAACTTGATACCGAGAATGCAGAATCATCCGACTTCAGCCTTGCTGCCAACAAGGCCATCCCCAGCGTAGTGTACATCAACAGTATTTTTAAAGGTACCTCCTACTCGCCATTCGATTGGTTTTTTGGTGGAGGTACTACCTCGCAAACCCGGGTAAGCAGTGGTTCGGGGGTAATTTTCTCTGCCGATGGATACATTGTTACCAACAACCACGTGGTGGAAGCAGCCGAGAAGATTGAAGTGATGCACAACAAGAAAGTATATACCGCTGAACTGATTGGAACAGATCCTTCAACCGATTTAGCCGTTTTGAAAATAAATGAAACCAATTTACCGGCTGTGTCGATCGGTTCATCCAAGAATTTGCAGGTTGGTGAGTGGGTTATTGCAGTTGGAAACCCCTTTTCACTCTCATCAACAGTAACGGTGGGTATTGTGAGTGCAAAAGGCAGACGCATAGGTATCCTGGAAGATAAGTTTCCGATTGAATCATTTATTCAGACGGATGCGGCCATCAACCCCGGAAACAGTGGTGGGGCGCTTGTAAATAAGAGTGGTGAATTGGTCGGCATCAACACAGCCATACTTTCACGCACAGGCAGCTATACCGGTTATGCATTTGCCGTTCCGGTTGATATTGCGCGCAAAGTGGTGGATGACCTGATCAAACATGGCGTTGTACAAAAAGGAATTTTTGGCGGGCGCGTAATCGAATACGATTTTCAAAACGCAAAAAAGTACGACCTGAATACAAACGTAAAGAATTTTAAAGGTGTGTTGTTGGAAAGTCTTGATAGAGACGGCCCTGCCATGAAAGCCGGTTTACAATTAGGTGATGTGATCACCAAAGTGAACAACACAGAGGTAAACAGTCAGAGTTCTTTTGAAGAAGAACTGGCTTACAGATACCCGGGAGACAAAGTATCAATAACCTATGTGCGCGACAATAAGCCCGGAACAACAACTGTAACACTTACAAACAAAAAAGGCACAACTGATATTGTTAAACGTGAAATTGTTCCCTCTACTACACTAGGTGCCGATCTTGAAGCTACCGATTATGGTGTTAAGGTTTCCAAGATCAAAGGTGGATATATGAAGGAGTTGGGTGTTCCGGAAAACTATACCATCATTTCCATCAATCGCGTTCGCGTGAAAGATCCGCAGGAAGTAATTGACTTCTTTGAAAAGTATAAGGGAAGAGTAAGCTTGTACGGCATGAACAGTTCGAAGGAAGTGTTACCGTATAATTTTATACTTAGATAGCTGGACTTACACACGTTCTTTAATTTTCACGCAAAGCTGCAACGAAGGGTTTCAATAACCGGCCTTACACAGGTTCAATAATTTTCACGTAAAGCCACCAAGAACACCATAAAAAATGCCTAAGACGCAAAGGTCTGTGTAACTCTAGCGCATAAATTTCAACACATTATACATTATGCTGCAGCTTACTAACGTTACTAAAGCCTACGGCCCACGTATTGTCCTTGATATTCGTAATCTTACCATTCCGCAAGGGACGCATTGGGTGCAGGGAGGGAACGGATCGGGAAAAACCACATTGATGAGAATTCTTGCGGGCATAAACCCATTTGAAGGAAGTGTTGCACTTAACTCAATCGACTTAAAAAAAGAGCCCTTGGCATACCGTAAACAAGTGTCCTTTGCCGAGGCCGAACCACTTTACCCGGGTTTTCTCACCGGCCGGAATTTAGTCGAGTTTGTCCAAAAAATCAGAAATGAAACCAATAAAGGTATTCAAGACCTCACTGACCACTTTGACATCAGTCATTTTCTGCCTTACAAAACAGGAACATATTCCAGCGGGATGACCAAAAAGCTTTCTATTCTTCTAGCTCTTATCGGCCAAACCAATCTGGTGCTGCTTGACGAGCCGCTCATTACACTGGAAAGTTCATTTCTTCCCCAGCTTTTAAATATTCTTAACAAGAGGCAGGCTAAAGGCACATCATTTTTAATCTCCTCGCATCAGCCTTTTCCAGATAGCTTTTCCGTGCCTACAGGCAAAATTATAGTAAAGGATCAGTCAGCTCAATTATCAAATACATGAGAGAACTGCTTTACGTGCTGATAAAAAGCCTGGCTGTTCCGTTCTACAAAAGACATGCAGGTGTGTTGTTATTTGTGTTCTTCTTGATGTTCGGAATAGTCGAATCTTCCCAAATCGTTGAATATCACTTTGCGCTGATTGGGGGTATGCTGAACTCGGAAGTGTTTTTTGCGATAGTTCTGGCAGTATGGACATTATACAGTCTAAAAGCGCTGCACTTCCTGATCTCTACAATCAGGCAGGAGCCCTACAATTTTCTTCATCATCTTTCTGTGCTTCCTGTAGGGTTCGGCTTTCTCCTTTTTTTTACAGCAAGTGCTTTCATATTTCTTCCGGTAATCATTTATACGATATTCATTTATAGTGTTGCTTTTCAAAATCACTACTATACTATCATAATATTTATTGTACTGTTTCAGGCATCCTTGTGCAGTATCAACGGATGGGTATTGACACGATTGCTGCACACTGCAAGCCTACCTCCGTTCATTACAGTGCCTTCGTTCACATTGCCTCATCTCAAAAGTCAATTCAGCTTTTATATTGGTTACATCTTTAAAGAAGGAAAGACGTCTCTTTTGTTGAGTAAGATGTTTTCACTCACACTACTGTACATTATAAGAGAAACCCTTGAACCTGGGGACGATTTCAGGATAATTGGCCTCACCTGGGTATTCGTCTTACTGTCGCATACATTTTTGGTGCAGAGACTTAAAATATTTGAAGACCAACACCTTGCCTGGATCAGGGGGTTCCCAATTTCCTTTGGTCGTACTTTTGTTATGTACGTTCAACTCTATGGACTTCTGATGCTACCCGAACTGATGCTGATCACAGCCTCATTATGGCGTGATATTTTTTACTATGAGTACCTGTTGTTACCATTATATTCCGGTGGACTTCTGACGCTGGTCCACACCTATTTGTTCAAACCCGATCGCAATCCTGAGCGGTTTACTTCATACCTGTTCTGGCTATTCATGCTATGCTTTATGCTCGTACTTGGCAAGCTGATTGTGCTGGTTACCGTAGGCGTTATGGTGCTTTCATTTATACTGCTCAGAAAACGATACAGGCAGTATGAAGCGGTGGTTTAGTTTTGCATACTAGAAACGTGAAAATGTGATAGAAATATTATGAGTATTGCACCAAATAATGGATATCCCTGACCACTTGGAGCAACCCTAAGGGAGTGTATTTAATCGAAAGCCTGAACTTTAATTAATTCATCCGCATTTTCAACTTCTTACCCAGTTCTTCCACTGAAGCTTTGAAGTTGGAATCTGTCTTCATCATGTCTTCAACCGATTCAAGTGCGTGGATAACCGTGCTGTGATCGCGGCCACCAAAATTTTCACCGATCAGCGCAAGCGTTAATTGCGTGTAGCGCTTGCAGAAGTACATAGCAACCTGGCGTGGAATGACAATTTCACGCTTCTTCACCTTGCCCTTCATGGCATCTAAATCAACCTTGAAGTATTCGGAAACGGTTTTTTGTATAAAATCAACACTCACATCCGACTGAATTTCGCGAATGATGTTTTTCAACACTTCCTTCGCCAGATCCAGATCAATTTCCTTTTTCAACAATGTAGCGTGGAAAATAAGTGAGTTTAACACACCTTCCATGTCGCGTAGGTTGGTGTCTACGCTGTAGGCCAGGTATTCAGCAACTTCCGTTGGAATATCAATGCCATCGGCCTGCATCTTACGATGAATAATGGCCAGCTTGGTTTCGAAATCAGGCTCTTGTAAGTCGGCTGTGAGGCCCCACTTGAAGCGCGATAACAAACGCTCCTGAAATCCCTTCATATCCCGTGGAGGACAATCACTGGTCATGATTACCTGCTTACCGGATTGGTGTAACTGGTTGAAGATGTGGAAAAACATTTCCTGCGTTTTTTCACGACCAGCCAAAAACTGCACATCATCAAGAATCAACAAATCAACCTGCAAATAAAAGTTTTGAAATTCCTGAAGTTTATGATTTTGAAGTGCATTCAAAAATTGCGTGGTGAAATCATTCTGATCAACATACAGCACAATTTTATCAGGCATGTTATTTTTAATCTCGTTGCCTATGGCTTGCACCAGGTGCGTTTTACCAACACCTACCCCACCATAAAGCATCAACGGATTAAATGACGTTACGCCCGGCTTCTTCGCAACCGCAACACCCGCTGAACGCGCCAACCGATTACAATCACCTTCAACAAAATTATCGAAAGAGTAACTTGGGTTAAGTCTTGAGTTAACGGTTTGTGGATTTAATGCGCGGAAGGTGAATGGAGAATAATCCGTATCGGCACCATTGGCACGCTTGCCATTCATGCCATTGGGATAATTAACCGTTACCGGTGGGTTTTGTGTATTACCACTATCTACAATAACCGAGTACTCCAAACGTCCATCAGGGCCTATGGCTTTGTGCACGGCCTTCTTCAAAACAGTTACATAATTATCTTCCAGCCACTCGTAGAAAAATTGCGAAGGCACCTGAATGGTGAGCACATCACCTTCTACACGCAATGGAACAATTGGTTTAAACCAGGTATTGAAATTCTCTTCCCCTACACTTTCCTTAACGATTTCGAGACAATCATTCCATACTGTTGTGCAGTCAGCTACCATTTAGATTCAACGTTTGAGTTAAAGATCGTTTCCGCAACGGGAAAGGGAGACAAAGATGTAAAAAAAGGATTTAAGAAAACAACCCCGGTACCTCTTGATTTTTTTGAAAAATATGCTGTTATAAAAAGAGCACAAATACCAAAGTCAAGACGCAAGAAAACTTTTTTAAAATATTTTTCTATTCGAAATCATACTTTGCCATATTCAAACGATTGAAGGTTTGTTAACTTGGCGCGATGGAAAATAATAGTGGGCTTAACGATCTGCTTTCAGGGTTTTCTCCTGCTAATCGTAACGAATGGATTCAAGCTGCCTCGTCTGAAATTGATGGTAAAAATCCGTTGGAGGCACTTCAATGGCATAAATCTGGAATTACAGGCCTGCCTTATTACGACTTAGAAAACACACCCACGAATCCGTTTTCGCTCACCCCGTCCGATAGTGAATTTTTCGGTGCCCGCTCATGGCACAACCTTCCGAAAATCAAGGCGTTAGATGTGAAGGCAGCCAACCAAAAAGCATTGCACTATTTGTCTGCCGGTGCAGATGGCATTCTCTTCGAACTGCAAGATGATTTTTCATTCGAAACCCTGCTCAACAACATTGAATGGCCGTTTTGCAGCATTGGGTTTTCGCTGGACGTAATAACACCCGATTTCTGCAATCAGCTTGAAAAGTACCTCGGGCAAAAAAAAATTGACCCGACCTCCATTCAGGGTTTTATCTATCAAAAAACTTATCCACATCATCCACAAGTTTTGCACAAGCTTATCCACATGTTGGATTCGTATAAGAAAACCCAATGTATCGGCATCACCTCGGATAAGCAACTCGTGCCCGACCAAATCAGCGACATGCTGATAAAAGCAGTTGAGACACTCGACCTACTCGAAAGCAAAAACCAAACTGCAGGCGCTGAAAAAATTTTTTTTTCTGTAAACCTCTCAACGGATTTCATCATTGAAATTGCCAAACTAAAAGTGTTACGGAAGCTGTGGTATAAAATTCTGAATGCATATGGTTCAACACTCGAATCAAAATCAATTCGTATTCACGCCACCAGTGAAGCGTGGATTAATGAAAGCTTTGAACCACATGGAAATATGTTAAATGCCACCACAGCGGGCCTGGCGGCCATTCTGGGTGGATGCACATCCATTACCCTGATGCCGGCTGATGAAACCGATGAACGACTCGCCCGAATCGCACAAAATGTGTCGCACATTTTACGCGAGGAGTCACACATCAACAAGGTCGCTGATCCAACAGCTGGTTCATACTACCTCGAACAATTGATTCAGGAGTTAAGCGAAAGCGCGTGGAAAAAATTTCTTCAAAACGTTAAAGCATCATGAGGCCTGATTTTTCAAAAATCGACATCCATAAAAAAAGCAACGAACCTGCTGATGCTGTTTTAAAATCCTGGAACAGTCCGGAGCAAATTCAGATTAAACCAGTCTATTCCGAAAACGACATTCACGATTCTGCTCATACAAAATTCGCGTCAGGCATTCCACCGTATTTACGCGGGCCATACGCCAGCATGTACACCGTTCGTCCGTGGACGATACGGCAGTATGCGGGTTTTTCAACAGCAAAGGAGTCCAATGCATTCTACCGCAGAAACCTCGCAGCTGGTCAGCGTGGGTTATCCGTTGCATTTGATCTGGCCACCCATCGGGGTTATGATTCCGATCACCCGCGCGTTGCCGGTGATGTGGGTAAAGCCGGTGTAGCCATCGATTCGGTACTGGATATGAAAATTCTGTTCGATCAGATACCATTGGATAAGATGTCTGTGAGCATGACCATGAACGGTGCGGTTATTCCCATCCTCGCATTTTATATTGTGGCGGCAGAAGAACAAGGTGTAAAACCTGCGCAACTCAGTGGAACTATCCAAAACGATATTTTGAAAGAGTTCATGGTGCGTAACACGTACATCTATCCACCTGAACCTTCCATGCGCATTGTAGCCGATATTTTTGAATACACTTCGCGCCACATGCCGAAGTTCAACTCCATCAGCATAAGCGGCTACCACATGCACGAGGCTGGTGCACCTGCTCACATTGAGTTGGCATATACATTAGCAGACGGACTGGAATATATTCGCACCGGAATAAAAGCGGGTATTGCCATTGATGATTTTGCTCCACGTCTTTCTTTCTTCTGGGGCATCGGCATGAATTTCTTTATGGAGATTGCCAAGATGCGTGCCGGACGTTTACTCTGGTCGAAGATTGTGCAACAATTCAATCCCGAAAACCCAAAGTCGATGGCGTTGCGTACGCACTGCCAAACATCAGGCTGGAGTTTAACCGAACAAGATCCGTACAACAACGTAGCCCGTACCTGCATTGAAGCGCTAGCTGCTGTGTTGGGTGGCACACAATCGTTGCACACCAACTCATTGGATGAAGCCATTGCTTTGCCTACGGATTTCTCTGCGCGCATTGCGCGCAACACCCAACTGTACATTGAAAAAGAAACCGGTGTTACACGCGTAGTTGATCCGATGGGCGGATCGTATTATATTGAATGTCTCACCAAAGAACTCGCTGAAAAAGCATGGGAGCTCATTGCTGAAGTGGAGCAACTCGGTGGCATGACCAAAGCCATTGAAAGCGGCATACCGAAAATGCGTATTGAACAGGCCGCTGCCGCCAAACAAGCTCGAATTGATTCAGGTGTGGATGTGATTGTGGGGGTAAACAAATACCGCGTAAACGAAAAACCCGACTTCGATATTCTGGAAGTAGACAACACCGCAGTCCGCAACGAACAAATTGAACGGCTGAATCAACTCAAGACAAAACGCAATCAACAGGAATGTGACCGTGCACTTCAAGCGTTGAAGCAAGCCGCTTCATCCGGCCAAGGAAATTTGCTTGAGCTGGCAATTCATGCAGCCCGACATCGCGCAACGTTGGGCGAGATTTCAAGCGCCATGGAAGAAGCGTTTGGACGATACAAGGCGTCCATCAAATCCATTTCGGGTGTATATTCGGGGGCGATGAAAAACAATGCACACTTTGAAGAAGCCCGCAAGCTGGCTGATGAATTTTCGTCACTGGATGGACGCAGGCCGCGTATCCTCGTAGCTAAAATGGGGCAAGACGGGCACGACCGCGGTGCAAAAGTGATTGCCACCAGTTTTGCTGACATGGGTTTTGATGTGGACATCGGGCCGTTGTTTCAAACCCCTGATGAAGTGGCCATGCAAGCCGCAGAAAATGATGTGCACATCGTGGGTGCATCCAGCCTGGCAGGCGGGCATAAAACATTGATTCCCGAATTGGTTGAAGCCCTCCGAAAAATCGGGCGCGAAGACATTCTTGTTGTGGCAGGTGGAGTTATCCCTGAAAAGGATTACGATTTTCTTACTCAAAAAGGCGTATCCTTCATTTTCGGGCCGGGCACCGTTATTACCGATGCCGCGAAAGAAATCCTGAAAAAGCTGATTGCCTCCCGGTAAACAGTTTCCCCATTGATATGGGGGCCTACAAATCGAACAAAAGTTGGCTAAAGCCTGCCGAATTCTTTAGATTCGAAGTTGAATCCTTTTGTAAAAACGATCCCTATGAAAAAACTGCGGTTGACTTTCGTGATGGTAGCAGCATTGTTATTGGTTGTGCCGGTGTTTGCTCAGAAAAAATTTGATAAAACACTTGCTAAGGCTGATAAGAGTTTCAATTCCGGTGACTACGCCAAGGCGATAAAGACACTCAATAAATTCAAATTATCGGTAACGAAAAAACTCGGAGCATCAAATCCATATATGCCCGGGTATTATACACGGCAGGCAAAGTTTGATCTCGCCTACGGTACGTTGAAGAATTTCAACACAAACCTGGATCAGGCCATCGCAACCAGCATCGCCATTTTCGGTGAGAATACCGCAAAGCATGCCAATACCCTTATTGATGTTGCTGAAGTCTACAATCAGTATGGCTATTACCGAAAGAGTCGTGAGTTGCTGGATGTGGCAGCACCCATTGTTAACAGTGAGGACCCGGCCGACCCGATTTTGAAAACCAAATTTGTGCTGGAGCTGGCAGAAGTCATGATTGGTCAGGGATTTTGCAACGATGCCCTCGCACTGTTGCGTGCAAACGAAACATTTATGGCTGCCCGTGCAGTTGATAAAGAAACAGCCGTTGTAGATGGAAAGATTAAAACAACCCGGGTTCCGGAAGAAGAATGGAAACCGCGTTACTCCAGCTATGCCCGGTTGTTGTCGCTGATCACACTGGCGTATGGAAAGAAGGGCGATATTGATAGTGTGGATATCGCACACAAATCATCACGTCCATGGATTTCCAAAAATCAAAAAATGATTGGCGAAACTAGCTTGGTATTGGTTCAGGCGGATTATTGGTATACGTTGATGTACGCAGAAAATAATGATGGACTTGTTCCTCCGCGGTTAGCGAAAAATGAAAAATATGCCGACTTCAGTGATCAGCTAACTGAACTGAAAAAGCGCACATCCCCTTCTGTGCCCTTAGGGCACGACTTGTACCTGGCCGAACTCGGGCAGCTGCAGTTAGCTGATAACCGGGCCAGGTATGCCAACCTGAAAGCCGAATACGACCGGATGCTGGGTAAGTATTTTACAAAATCAAGCTTGCTAAACATTAACCTGAAAGCTGTTGAGTTCGATTCCAAACTATCAAAAGATCGCACCCGTAACCTGGAACGCGATGCCACCAACGTACTAAGCTCCGATGCGCTTCCCGAAAACTATAAGACGCGCGTTCGTATTCTCGAATTCTTATACGAAATGTCTATTCAAACACAACGGTACAGCAATGCCGAATCCTACCTGAACCAGATTATCACTATCAAAAAAGAATTGCACGGTGATAATTCTCCTGAATTTCACCTGTCGCAAATTGCTTTGGCTAATTTTTTCCTGGACTATACCAATAAAATTGAGGAGGCCGGAAAAATTTATGTGAACAGCTACGAGAAAAACCTGATTAAAGAAATACACCTGAAGCATAAGGATCACCTGAAGCTGTTGTTTCATATTGCAACCTACTACGAGCTAACCGACAAATTTGCACAGGCATCAAAAGCACTTGAAATGGCCTCGGATGCGGCTCGTTCAAAGTATAGTGATGTTGACCCGGTATATGCCATCGCGTTGAATCAAATGACAAAGCTTCGACTTAAAATCGGAGACTATGACCGTGCGAATGATGACATTAATCGTGCCTTGAAAATTTTTGATTATAAGGATAACCGTAACGACAAATGGAAATCAGATTATATCAACGCCATTGAAACCCAAGCCAAGCTGTACGGTATAAAGGGAATGTTTGATGAAGCACAAAGCAACCTGGATCAGACCCGTAAGATGATCCGGAAATCAAAAGTTCCCATTGGCAATGAGCTCTCTACAGCAGAAGAGCTTTCGAGTTTGTTTATTCAATTAGGCTCCTACTCGCAAACCGATGTTTTGTTGAATAAACTGCTCACCGAGTACGAAAAACTTTACGGATCACAATCCATTCGCCTAATCGATCCACTTACCAACAAGGGCAGGCTTGCGCTGGCCCGTGGAGACTACCCTGAAGCTGAACGCATCGCTCAGCGCGCCAACCAACTGGCCGTTAAAACGTATGGAGAAATATCAACCAAGGTAGCGCCAACCCAACGGTTACTCAGCGACATTTACTACAGCCTGGGCAGCTATGGCGCTGAATAATGCCCGTAAATCGTTGGTTAGCTAATAATTTGGACAGAAACCACGTTAGGAGTTGCCCGTGCACTCTCGCAACGGTCTTATTAAATTCCACGATGGTGACAACCGCAGGGAGGTAGAGAAAATCATGGTAGAGGCCCGTGATATTATCGCAGATAAATTGGGCAAGGATAATCCGCAATATGCTGAAATACTGAAAAACATCGCTCAGCTCTACATATCGGAAAAGAAATACGAGATCGCTTTCAACTCACTCACCATTGCCGAAAACATCTGGAAACAAAAGGCTGGCTCAAAAAATAACATCAACACGGCCAGTATCTATACCCTTACAGGTGATGTTTATTATCATCAGAAAAATTACAACAAGGCAGAAGAGTTTTACAACAAAGCCAGCTCACTATACAAAGAGAAATTCAGCGCCACGCACCCAGAGTATGTTAAGCTTCAATCGAAGCTAAGCAAGGTGTATTACATGAAGAAGGATTTCAAGCGCTCAAAACAGAATATTGAAGGCGCGCTGAATAATTATGAAAACTTCATCAAGGATTTCTTCCCTGCGTTGAGTGAACGCGAAAAAGCCAAGTACTGGAATACCATTAAAGGGGATTTTGAATTCTACAACACATTGGCCTTTAGTAAGATTGATGATTTCAAAGACCTGGGTGGTAATGTGTACAACTATCAATTGCTTACCAAAGCTTTACTGCTGAGTTCTTCCATTAAAATCCGTGAACGCATTATGAACAGCACGGACGAAGAATTGAAGAAAACATACCAGAATTGGATTGAGAAAAAAGAACTGCTAACCCTGGCCATGTCACTCAGTCCGGCTCAGCTCCTGGAAAATGAAATAGATCCGGCATTACTGACAGCAGAAGTTGAACGACTGGAAAAATACCTTAGCCAGAAGTCTGAGCTTTTTGGACAAAGTTTTGACACGAAACGCCTCACATTTGACGATGTTCGTAAGTCACTCAAGCCAAACGAGGTGGCTATTGAAATGATTCGATTCAGGGTATTTAATCATACCTTAACTGATTCAGTGGTTTACGCTGCCATGTACGTGCGCAACGACAGCAAAAAGCCTGAAGTGATTATGCTGAACAACGGTAAAAACATGGAGGTAAGAAACTTCCGCTACTACAGAAATGCGATTACAGGAAAAATTCATGATGAATTCTCCTACAACACTTATTGGGGACCAATCCAAAAGGAACTTGGACAGGTGTCAACAATATACCTTTCGGCTGATGGAGTGTACAACCAGATTAACCTGGAAGCTATACCTACACCCGATGGCAAGTACATTCTTGACAACTCGAACATTGTATTGGTCAGCAACACAAAAGATTTGTACCTGAACAAAGTAAAATCGCGAGCCGTACCGGATAACAAGGCATCCATGTTTGGGAATCCCAAATTTTACCTGCAGGCTTCTACCGGTCCGATAACACAACTACCCGGAACAGAAAAAGAAATCAATCAGCTTCAGTTACTATTGAAACAAAAAGGATGGGCAACCGAAGAATATCTGGAGACCAAAGCAACAGAAGAACAGATCAAAGAATTAAACAGTCCGAAGATTTTCCATGTGGCCACTCACGGTTTCTATAAACCAACTGAGCAACTTCGCCCCGAGGATGAAATGGAGGGCAACGAACTGGCACTGACTCAAAACCCATTGCTACGTAATGGCCTGCTTTTGAAAGGCGCTGGTGATTTGTTGGGCAAAACCGACTACAACTATAACATGGAAAACGGTATCCTTACCGCCTATGAAGCGATGAACCTGAACCTGGATCGCACCGACCTGGTTGTGCTTAGCGCCTGTGAAACCGGATTGGGTGAATTGCAAGCCGGTGAAGGGGTGTTTGGACTCCAACGTGCCTTTCTGGTGGCCGGTGCAAAAGTTCTTATCATGAGTATGTTTAAGGTAGATGATGAAGCCACCCAAAAACTGATGCTGAAGTTTTACCAGAAGTGGCTAACCACCAATAATATGCGCCAAAGCTTCATTGAGGCCAAGAAAGAAATCCGAACGGAATATCCAGATCCGATTTATTGGGGTGCGTTTATGATGATTGGATTAGAGTAGAATTTGGTCGATAGTCAATAGTCCACGGTAGTTAAAACTATTGACTATTGACTATCGACATTCTATACTTGTTGCATGAAAGCTTTCGCCAGCGACAATTACTCCGGTGTGCATCCGGAAATTATGGAGGCCTTGCACCAGGCCAACCACGAACACATGGGCTCATACGGTGCCGATGAAATTACAGCACGTGTGGTTAAAAAATTCAAATCGCTTTTTGGTGACGATACAGAAGTATTCTTTGTTTACAATGGTACAGGCGCCAATGTTTTGGGTTTAACAGCCTCTACACAATCGTTCAACGCTATTATATGTTCTGAACTTGCACATATCAATGTAGATGAATCAACTGCACCCGAAAAATTTACTGGTTGTAAGCTGATCGGCCTACCTACCACGAACGGAAAAATATATGCCGATCAGGTGGAGAACCGCATTCAGCGGTTAGGCGATCAGCATCATCCGCAGGCAAGAGTTATTTCCATTTCGCAATCCACCGAATACAGCACGGTATATACAGCAGAAGAAGTAAAATCATTATCCGAAATAGCAAAGAAATACAACTTTTACCTCCACATGGATGGTGCACGCATCAGCAATGCGGCTGTTAGCCTGGGTCAGGATTTCAGAACGTTTACCAAAGATGCCAGTGTGGATGTGCTCTCCTTTGGTGGAACCAAGAACGGAATGATGTTTGGCGAAGCCGTGTTGTTTTTCAATCCGTCTCTTGCCAAACAGTTTGCCTACATCCGTAAACAAGGGATGCAGCTGCATTCCAAAATGCGGTTTATTACTGCGCAATTCGATGCACTTCTTTCAAATGATTTATGGAAACGAAGTGCATCTCACGCCAATCGGATGGCCAAAAAACTGGAGCATGCCCTCCGTCAAATTCCTCAAATAAAAATTACACAGGCTGTTGATGGTAATGGTGTATTCGCTGTCATCCCAAAAGAAATTACAGAAGCACTACAACAAGAGTTCTTCTTCTATGTTTGGAACGACCAAACCAACGAATGCCGGTTAATGTGCTCGTTCGATACAACAGAAAAGGAAGTTGAGCAGTTCGCTGAAAAAGCAAAAGCGCTATGTTCAGCGCTTTAGAAATTTATAGGTACCCTTGAATTTGGTTTCATCATCCCGCAAGGCAATCAGGTAATAGCCTGCGGCAAATTCTTTAACCCGTACACGGATTTTATGATCCTCAATCACCTCGGTCTCAGCCGACATTTCATTGCCGATAATATTATAGAGAGAAAGCTTAACCTTATTGGCATCCAACTGGTCGAGGTTTATCTCAATGTATTCCGTAGCCGGGTTTGGGTATACCGAAATCGATTTTGCAAAAGAAGAACGCTCAGCCTGGTAAGCACCATCCTGCGCCATAGCCACACCTGATAACAGGCAAAAAAGGAGTATGGTAAAGGTTTTAAGCACGTTCATATGTTTAAAATACGCAAAATCCGCACCAATTGTTTTGAGAATTTGCCTATTAGATGCGTCTAAAGCCCAAAAGGTTTAAATAAAAGCAAATTATTTACCTCAGGCTCGAAAAAGCCACGGGTAAGTGCTCAATAAAATCAGAGGCAATCAGTCCGCGTTGGCCGATCTTTCTGCGGGCTTCATCCCCGGCCAGGCCATGTAGCCATACGCCCAATTGTGCAGCCTCAACGGAAGAGTACCCCTGCGCCAGCAAGGCAGTTAAAATTCCGGTGAGCACATCCCCGCTTCCACCGGTAGCCATGGCGGGGTTGCCTGTATTATTGATAAACATGAGCCCCTCCGGAGATGTAATGGTAGTATGCCCTCCCTTCAAGATCACTACAACTTGATGCTCTTTTGAAAATGCCCGCTGACGATCCAAGCGTTCAAAATCATTTTTTGATGCACCAGCCAAACGTTCAAACTCTTTTGGATGCGGTGTAAGAATTGCTCCCGGTCTTAATAGCGCAAGCAACTCCCGGTTTTCACTTATGATATTCAGCGCATCTGCATCCAACACCAAAGGAGCATCGGTTTTCTCTAACACAACACGCAATGCCTGAGCTGTTTTTTTATCCTTGCCCAAACCCGGGCCGATGCCAATAGCCGTGTAAGGTTCAATTTCCGGTGTAATAGAGAAACACGCATCTGCCTGATCAATACTCACCATGGCCTCAGGTACTGCGGTTTGAATGATTTCATATCCTTTTGCCGGGACATGTGCTGTTAATAACCCCACACCGGTGCGAAGCGCTGCGCGTGACGCCAGCACAGCGGCACCCATTTTACCATAGCTACCGGCAATGAGTAAGGCATGGCCGCGCCTTCCCTTGTGATCAAACTTGTATTGCGGTTTAAGCAGTTTGGTTATACTCTTTTTAGTAACAAGAAATGTATCGCTTTGGGTTTGTTCAAGTCCTGTCTTACTTAAACCAATGTCCACTACATGCCATTCACCAACATAGGGGTGATTTTCAGGCAAAAAGAATGCAAGCTTGGGCAATTGAAAAGATACAGTATGATCAGCTTTAATGATGGCACCCGCAGAAGGTGCATCAACCATCAGCCCGGAGGGAATATCCACCGCAACGCGAATCACATCTGCCTGATTCATACAAGTCATCACCTCTGCACTTACCCCTTCAACCGGTCGCGATAGGCCGGTGCCAAACAGGGCATCAATCAATACATCACATCCGAAAAATAAACCCTTATCATAGTTTTTGCTGATAGCCTGAATTTGAATTTTCTCCTTCAGGCGCTGGAGGTTTGTTTTAAAGTCCAGCGATTCACGTCCGCCACCTTCAACTACCCAAACCTTAACAGAATAATTCCAATCCAACAACATGCGGGCAATGCCCATACCATCGCCACCGTTGTTTCCTGTGCCGCAAACAATGCCAACCGTATAGCGTGTATCAACGTGTGTGGTAAACCATGAACAAAACGCACGACAGGCCCGCTCCATCAAGTCGATAGAGGGAATGGGTTCATGTTTGATGGTGTAGGCATCCAGTTCCCTGATCTGTTGCGCGCTAAGTATTTTAATCATGATATATACCTAAACAAAAATGTCCTACACAAAGGTAGGACAACTTCAATATCAAACGATGATATCCATCATGCCGGAGGCTGAACGCCAAAGAACTCATAGTTCTGCGCAATGTATCCCTTCCACTGTTCCGGCACCTGGCTCTCTTCAAAAATTGCTTCCACCGGGCAGGCTGGTACGCAAGCATCGCAATCGATGCAAACTTCCGGATTGATGTAAAGTTGTTTTCCGTTTTTATCGAAACCGGGTTCTTTCACTTCCGATCCGCTACCGTCTTTACTTATCGGACCATGGATGCAATCCACCGGGCAAACATCCACACAGGCAGTATCGCATGTACTTACACAGGGTTCACAAATTATGTAGGGCATAATGATGAATTTAGTGGAACGATATGACCAATGTCATGTTTGAATATAAGGAATAAATATAAACTAGACCAATTTTTAAACCCGTAGCTAATCTGAGCCGGGTAGGTTAAATTTAACATAGAAATTACTGGCCATGAGCGAAACAGCGATAAACGGCAAAAAAACGACTAAGGAACTGGAAAAAGTGGTTATCCGGTTTGCTGGCGATTCCGGGGACGGAATGCAGCTTACCGGTTCGCAATTCAGTTTTACATCTGCTTTGTGGGGAAACGACCTGGCCACGTTTCCGGATTTTCCGGCCGAAATACGCGCTCCTCAGGGAACCGTTGAAGGCGTATCCGGCTTCCAGGTACAGATCGGTAAGATTGATATTTATACACCGGGTGATCAGGCCGATGTATTGGTGGCGATGAATCCGGCTGCACTGAAATCAAACCTGCAATTTGCCCGCAAAGGGGGCAACGTTATAGTTGATCTGGATGCCTTTGTGGATCGCAACATTGAAAAGGCTGGCTTTGTGACCAACCCCTTAGAGGATGGAACGTTGGCCGATTACAATGTGGTGGAAGCGCCAATTTCCTCCCTTACCAAAACGGCTTTGGAAGGACTTCAACTGGACAACAAAAGCATCATGCGCTCCAAGAACATGTTTGCCCTGGGCATGATGTACTGGTTGTTCGATCGTTCGTTAAAAGAGACAGAGAAATACATCGATTCAAAATTCAAAAAGACTCCGGCTTTGGCCGAAGGAAATAAACGTGCATTGAATGCAGGCTTTCATTATGCTGAAACCATTGAAGCCTTGCCGGCCATGTACAAAGTGCCGCCTGCCCAAATCGAAAAAGGAACGTACCGGCACATATCCGGAAACACGGCAACGGCATGGGGCCTAATGGCTGCTGCCGAAAAAGTGGGAAAGAAACTTTTTCTGGGCTCATATCCCATCACTCCTGCATCTGATATTCTGCATGAACTATCGCGCCACAAAAACTTAGGCGTTATCACCATGCAAGCTGAAGATGAAATTGCCGCAGTATGCTCGGCCATTGGTGCAAGCTACGCGGGTCAGTTGGGTGTAACCACCTCTTCAGGCCCGGGCATTGCCTTGAAAGGTGAAGCCATCGGACTAGCCGTGATGGCGGAAATACCATTGGTGGTAGTTGATGTTCAACGCGGTGGTCCTTCAACCGGACTACCCACAAAAACGGAACAAGCCGACATTAACATTGCCGTGTATGGACGTAACAGCGAAAGTCCGGCTGTGGTGCTGGCCGCCAGCACACCCGCAAACTGCTTCGACTTTGCCTACCTGGCAGCAAAAATTGCCATTGAACACATGACCCCGGTAATTTTATTAACGGATGGATACCTGGCCAACGGTTCGGAACCGTGGAAGTTTCCAACAACTGCCGATCTTCCACCCATTACGCTACACGAACCGCACAAAGATAATGGTGTCTATTACCCTTACGTTCGCGATGCCGAAACATTGGCACGTGGCTGGGCTGTACCCGGTACACCAGGATTTGAACACCGCATTGGCGGATTGGAGAAACAGGAAAAGACCGGAAACGTTTCGTACGATCCGCAGAATCATGAAAAAATGGTTCGAACCCGTGCAGAGAAAGTGACGCGCGTTGCCAACTACCTTCCCGAGCTGGAAGTACAAGGCAATGGTGATGGTAAATTACTGGTTGTAGGTTGGGGCGGTACCTTTGGTGGATTACACACCGCGGTTACTGAATTACAACAAGCAAATCGAAAAATTGATTTTGTTCATTTCAACTTCATAAATCCCCTACCGAAAAATACCCAGGCAGTATTTGAGAAGTACAACAAGATACTGGTCTGCGAATTAAACATGGGACAATTCGCTTCGTTGCTGCGGAGCAAGTTTCCTGGTATGAATATCTTATCCTACACCAAAATTCAGGGTCAACCATTTTTGGTTACCGAACTGAAGGAAGTTTTCTTAGAAAACCTAAAAGACTGATCACATGGAAAACACAATAGATATACCGCAAGAAAAACCCCTCACCAAAAAAGATTTTGAAAGCGACCAGTTGGTAAGGTGGTGCCCGGGCTGTGGCGATTATTCCATCCTCTCGGCCATGACCAATGCATTACCGCAGCTTAACATTCCCCGCGAAAATTTTGTCTTCGTTTCGGGGATTGGCTGCGCGGCTCGCTTTCCATATTACATGAATACATATGGCTTTCATACCATTCACGGTCGCGGGCCTGCTGTGGCGACCGGAGTAAAACTGGCCAATCCTAAACTTAGCGTTTGGGAAATTCAAGGAGATGGCGATGCGATGGCCATTGGTGGAAACCACTTCATTCATGCTTTGCGCAGAAATATTGACATTAATATTATTCTCTTTAATAATGAGATCTATGGACTTACCAAAGGTCAGTACTCCCCCACTTCTCCGGCAGGCCTGGTAACCAAATCCACACCTTATGGCTCAGTTGAGCGGCCATTCCAGGCTGCAGAACTCGTAATTGGTGCACAAGGCACCTTCTACGCCCGAACCATTGATACCAATCCGAAATTAATGACGGAGATTTTTGTTCACGCAGCCAAACACGTAGGTACCTCGTTGGTGGAGGTGTTGCAAAACTGCGTGATCTTCAATGACGATGCCCATGCAGCCGTTACTGCAAAACAAAACCGCGATGATTTTCAATTGCATGTGAAGCATAGCCAACCATTACTTTTTGGAAAGGAAAATAAAAAAGGCATTCGCCTTAACGGATTAAAACTGGAAGTGGTAACAATTGGCGAAAATGGCATCACCGAAAACGACATCCTTGTTCATGATGCACACAATGAAGATCCAACGCTTCACCTGATGCTTGCCCGAATGGCACCACCTCACTTCCCGATGGCCTTGGGAGTTATACGTGAAGTCAGGGCAAAAACATATGATGAAGCAATTGCAGAAGAACGCGAAAAAATTACCGCAAATGCACGATACCATTCCGTGGACGATTTGTTAAAGAGCGGAGAGATTTGGGAGATTAAGTAGGCAACTGCTTACACTAACTTTTCCTATTTTTGAAATTCAGGTAAAATTACAAGTGAATGAGTAGTGAAGCCTTAATTATATTTTTCATCGGGGGTGTAATCATGGTAGGGGCCGGTATACTGGCATCCAACCTGTTGGCGCCAAAATCAAAAAACCCGCTGAAAGCTGAACCCTATGAGTGCGGAGTTCCAACTCAAGGTACCTCCTGGATTCAGTTCCGGGTGGGGTATTACCTGTTCGCCATCCTCTTCCTCATCTTCGATGTGGAGACGGTTTTCATTTTTCCCTGGGCCGTTGTGATGAAAAAAGTCGGGTTGTCTGCCTTTATAGAAATTTTGATTTTTCTGATCATTCTTGGACTTGGGTTGTTATATGCCTGGAAAAAGAAAGCATTGAAATGGGAGTAAATCAAAACACGATAAACCCACAGCAACACCAGGAACTTCTTAAGGATTTTCCAGGAGAAGTCGTGCGCGGACCCGGCAGCAACATTGTCATCACCTCAATTGACAGTGTAGTAAACTGGTCGCGGGCAAATTCACTTTGGCCACTTGTATTTGGCACCAGTTGTTGCGCCATTGAAATGATGGCCACCGGTGCCAGTCGCCATGATTGGTCGCGGTTTGGAACGGAGGTTGCCCGTGCTACACCCCGCCAGGCCGACTTAATCGTTATTGCCGGAACCATCGTGAACAAAATGGCGCCCGTACTCAAGCGATTGTACGATCAGATGGCCGATCCGAAATATGTAATTGCCATGGGTGCTTGCGCCACTTCGGGCGGGCCATTCTATTATAATACATACTCGGTGGTAAAAGGTGCTGATCACGTGATTCCTGTGGATGTGTACGTTCCGGGTTGTCCCCCACGACCAGAAGCACTATTATATGGTATACTGCAATTGCAGAAAAAGATAAAAGGCGAGTCGTTGGCGGAGCCACGCGACCCGATGAAGGATTTTGTGTGAACCCATGTCAGGTTGTCTACAGGACTCCTTTGGAGAGCCTGTCGAAACCTGACCGAATTGGTGTCACCCTTCAAGCTCAGGATGACAATTGATACAATGGACAACGATTCATTAAAAGATTTCATACTACAACGGGTGCCTGATGCGGAAATCGTACAGGGCACCCAGTATTTACAAGCATCTGTTCCGGCCGAAAAAACACGTTCGTTACTAACTGAGTTAAAGGCAAATCCGCAAACCTCATTTGATTACCTGTTTTGCCAAACCGGTGTTGACTGGCCACAGCACATGGAAGTAGTCTACCACCTGAAATCCACTACACTGAATCACATGGTGGTTATCAAAGCAAAAATTAATTCACGCGAAAATCCGGAGATTGATACCGTATGCGATCTGTATCGCACAGCCGAATTTCATGAGCGCGAAATTTTTGATCTATATGGAATCGTTTTCAAAAATCATCCTGATTTAAGAAGACTGCTATTGACTGACGATTGGGTTGGCTACCCCATGCGAAAAGATTACGTAGACCCTGTAAACATGATTGCTTACTGATGGAAGATGTAATCACCACACCGCTTGAGTCGCAAGAGTACTTCATTAACATGGGGCCACAACACCCGTCTACACACGGTGTACTTCGCCTGGTGCTTTCGCTGGATGGTGAGATTATCCGGAAGGTAGAGCCACATATCGGTTACATTCACCGCTCCATTGAAAAAATGTGTGAGCACGACAGCTACCAGCAAATCGTACACCTTACCGACCGAATGGATTACCTCTCGTGCCACATCAACAACGAAGCGGTTTGCCTTGGTGTGGAAATGGGATTGCAACTGGAAGTACCTGAACGGGTAAAAGTTATCCGTACCATTATTGGCGAACTTACGCGCTTGTCATCACACCAACTTTGGTGGGGTGTAATGGGTATGGATTTAGGCGCCATCACCACTTTTCTATATGGCTTTCGCGATCGCGAAATGATCACGGACATTTTTGAAGAAACCTGTGGTGCACGTTTGACTATGAACTACAATGTGCCGGGCGGGTTAATGTTCGATATCCATCCGAACTTTCAAAAGCGAACGAAGGATTTCATTACCCACTTCAAAAAGAAATTACCGGAGTATGATGACCTGCTCTCCAACAATGTCATCTTCCGGCAACGTACGATGGGCATTGGCAAGCTTTCAAAAGCCGATGCCATTTCCTTTGGTGTAACCGGGCCTTCCGGAAGAGCTTCCGGATTTTCATGTGATGTACGTAAGCATCATCCATACAGCGCTTACGATAAAGTGCAGTTTAAAGAAATTCTTCGCACGGAAGGTGATTGCTTTGCACGCTATCAATGCCGCATTGATGAGATGTGGGAGTCGGTCTCCATTATTGAACAACTGATCGACAACATACCGGAAGGACCCTTTAAGGCGCCCACCAAGGCGGCAATCAAATTACCAAAAGGTGAATTCTATCAGAAAGTAGAAACTGCGCGTGGCGAGTTTGGCGTGTACATCATCAGTGAAGGACAAAAGAGTCCGTACCGGTTGAAATTTCGTTCTCCGGGCTTCAGTAATTTATCTGCACTCAATCACATGGCACAGGGTTGTAAAATTGCCGACCTCGTGGCCATCATGTCGACCATAGATTTAGTTATACCCGATATTGACCGATAGTATGAAGTGGCTCTACGATTTTTCCTACCTCACACGCGCCATCCACGAAGGATTGTCTGCACGGTTTGAGCCGGGAACAGTGGTGATATTGGAAATGGTGTTGGTGGGTATTACGTTCATGTTGTTGTTTGCCCTGTTGGGATTGGTGCTAGTGTATGCGGAACGAAAAGTAAGTGCCGTGATTCAGCAACGCCTCGGCCCTATGCGTGTTGGAAAATGGGGCACTGCCCAGACGCTGGCCGATGTAATCAAACTTTTACTGAAGGAACCGTTAATCAACAAAGACGCTGACAAGTTTTTGTTCAACCTTGCACCGTTTGTGATCATGATTGCTGCCTTTATGGCCATTGCTGCTTTGCCCTTTGCAAAAGGTTTACACGCCATCGACTTTGACATTGGAATTTTATATGTAGCCGCGGTTTCATCATTGGGCGTGATAGGTATTTTGTTAGCCGGGTGGTCGTCAAACAATAAATATTCGCTCATTGGGGCGATGCGGGCAGGAGCTCAGATTATCAGTTATGAATTATCCGTAGCCCTTTCATTATTAACTATTGTGGTGCTGACGGGTAGCTTACAATTCAGCACCATTGTTGAATCACAAGCCGATGGTTGGTGGATATTCAAAGGCCACATTCCGGCCATGATTGCTTTTGTCATTTTCCTGATTGCCAGTACAGCCGAAACCAATCGCGGTCCGTTCGATCTCGCGGAAGCAGAATCCGAATTAACAGCAGGCTTTCACACCGAATACTCGGGATTGAAGTTTGCCTTTTTCTTTTTAGCAGAATTTGCCAACATGTTTATCGTGGCGGGTATAGGTGCAACCGTTTTCCTGGGAGGCTGGATGCCGTTTCATATCGGCAGTTGGGAAGGCTTTAATGCGGTCATGGATTTTATACCACCCATCTTCTGGTTTTTCGGAAAGGTTGGTTTTATGATTTTTCTGATGATGTGGTTCCGTTGGACATTCCCGCGTCTCCGCATCGATCAGTTGCTCACGCTGGAATGGAAATATTTGCTGCCGATAAATTTAATGAACATTGTGTTGATGGCGTTTTTGAGTTTGATGGGTTGGCATTTTTAAAATATTACATTGGCCTGTGTATCACAGGCCAATGTTGAGAATTGAAAAAAAATCCTGGTTTGTGAGGACACAAACCAGGGTAAAAGGGCACAAACCAGGGTAAAAGGACACAAACCAGGGTAAGGACACAAACGACATGAGAAGTGTTATAAACTATTTCAAAGAAATCTACTTCGGACTGAAGTCCTTAATTACCGGCATGCGGGTAACCGGACATTATTTTACCCATCCGAAAGAGATCATCACACAACAATATCCCGAAAATCGCGAAACGCTAAAAATGTTTGAGCGTTTCCGCGGAGAAGTGGTGCTGCTGCATAATGAAAACAATGAACATAAATGTACGGGCTGTTCGGCTTGTGAGGTTGCCTGCCCAAACGGCACGATAGAAATCATTCACAAGCGTGTTGATGTTGACGGCAGAAAGGTCAAAGCACTGGATACCTTCGTGTATCACTTGCAAATGTGTACAATGTGCGGCTTATGTATACCCGCCTGCCCTACCGATGCCATCGTGATGGCCAACACGTTTGAGCATGCCGTATTCGATCGGTCAAAGTTGACGAAAGTGTTAAATAATCCCGGATCAAAAATTATGGACGGAATCAAGTAATGGCTACGAGTGCAATCATATTCTACATAATTGCCGGAGTGATGATCATCTTCTCCCTGATGGCCGTTACCAGTAGAAGAATATTACGTGCGGCTGTTTACCTGCTGTTTGCACTTGCCGGAACGGCTGCGTTGTATTTCATGATCGATTACCAATTTCTGGCTGCAGTCCAGCTAATTGTGTATGCCGGTGGTATTGTGGTGCTGATTATCTTTTCCATTTTACTCACCACACACATCAATGAAAAGCTGGAGAAGCCCGCTCCCGGAAAAGTTTTCATCACAGCCGTACTCGCATTAGGCGGATTTGTATTGACAGTCTATGCGCTTACACAACACAACTTCGTAGTATCCGACTTACCACAGACGGAAGCTACCGTAAGCCATATCGGAGAAAAACTATTGGGCTATGGTGAAGGTGGCTATGTGTTGCCGTTTGAAGTAATCAGTATCCTATTGCTGGCCGCGATGATCGGGGCCATCGTTATTGCGAAACGAAAAGCTTCCGACTCATGATGGAGCATGTTCCCATATCACACGTGTTGATCGTAACCAGCGCTATGTTCTTTATAGGGGTCTATGGCTTTCTGACAAGACGAAACCTTGTTACCATGCTGATTGGTGTAGAACTTATGCTCAATGCGGTAAATATCAATTTTGTGATTTTTGATCGGTACTTATACCCCGACCAAATTTCAGGACATTTCTTTGCCTTGTTCATCATTGCCATTGCTGCTGCTGAAGCGGCTGTGGCCATTGCCATATTTATAAACCTGTATAGAAACATCCGCTCCATTGATGTGGAGGAAGTAGATAAAATGAAATATTAAGAGGAAACAATGTCATATGTTATCCTGATCATAGCGTTACCCTTCGCAGCATTCGTGATAAACGGATTGCTGAGTGGGAAAATTCCGCATCGGTTTGCGGGTTGGCTGGCTACCGGTGCTATTGGTGTAGCTGCGGTGCTGGCGTGGCTCACGGCATATAGCTATTTCTTTCAATCCACTTCATTTGAAAAAATAATTCCCTTTCAAATCACCTGGCTTAGCTTTACAGAAACACTGCAGATCGATATGGGAATTTTATTGGATCCCATTTCTGTAATGATGCTCGTGGTGATCACCACCGTTTCCTTGATGGTATTTTTATACAGCCTCGGCTACATGCAGGGCGAAAAAGGATTTGTGCGTTACTACGCCTTCCTTTCCTTGTTCAGTTTTTCCATGCTGGGGTTGGTAGTGGCGACCAACTTGTTCCAACTCTATATGTTCTGGGAGCTGGTGGGCGTTTCTTCAGACTTACTCATCGGCTATTACTATGATAAACCCGAAGCTGTTGCCGCAGCAAAGAAAGCTTTCATTGTTACCCGTTTTGCCGACTTTGGTTTTCTCGTAGGCATACTGCTACTCTCCTATTATACGGGGACATTCGATTTTGCTGCAATCACCGATCCCAACCATACTGCCTTCACCACCATGACCGGCAGTTTATTTCTGGGATTGTCCGTTCTCACCTGGGCGCTCATGCTCATTTTCATGGGTGGAGCAGGTAAGTCGGCCATGTTTCCGCTACACATCTGGCTACCCGATGCCATGGAAGGCCCGACACCGGTATCGGCATTGATCCATGCTGCCACGATGGTTGTGGCCGGTGTTTTTCTGGTGGCGCGCATGTTTCCGGTATTTAGTTTTCATGCTCCCGAGGCCCTGGATGCCGTTGCCTTCATTGGCGTCTTCACGCTTTTGTTTGCCGCCATCATTGCCTGTACGCAAACCGATATCAAACGCATTCTCGCCTTCTCCACCATGTCGCAAATCGGTTACATGATGCTGGCGCTTGGCGTTTCGGATTACGGTGATCAAGGATTAGGTTTTACCGCATCCATGTTTCATTTATTTACGCATGCGTTCTTCAAAGCATTGCTTTTCCTGGGGGCAGGTTCTATCATCCACGCCATCCACAGCAACGACATCCGCGAAATGGGTAATCTGCGCAAGCATCAGCCGGTTACGCACATCGTGTTCCTGATTGCGTGTCTGGCCATTGCGGGCATTCCTCCTTTTGCAGGATTCTTTAGTAAAGATGAAATTCTTGCTGCCACATTAAACAGCAGTCCGGTGTACTTTGCCATAGCAACATTCACCGCAGGGCTCACCGCGTTCTACATGTTCCGTTTGTACTTCCTGGTGTTCTGGAATCGTGAAACGGTTTATGAGTACAAGCCACATGAATCTTCTTTCATCATGCTGGTGCCGATGATTGTATTGGCGGTTGGTTCGGCTGTTGCCGGATTCATTCCTTTCGGGAAATTCGTTTCATCGGACAGCCAACCGCTGCATATTGAAATGAATCAAACCGTAGCGATTCTTTCCATTGTTGTGGCCGCTACAGGAATACTGATCGCATGGGCATTATACAAAAAGGAATCTCCATTATCCGAAAAAATCGCTTCAACGCTAAACGGATTGTATCGTGTTGCCCTGAAGAAATTCTACATCGATGAACTCTACGTGTTCATTACCAAAAAGATCATCTTTAACCTGATATCAAAACCCATTGCCTGGTTCGACCGGCATGTGATTGATGCGCTTATGGATTTTACCGCTACCGCTACCAATAAAGTGTCAGCAGAAATAAAAGGGTTGCAGTCGGGACAATTGCAGCACTATGCGTACATCTTTTTATCAGGAGTGGTTTTGATTGTATTGATCATGATATTCAACTATACCTAACGTATGATACTGATTGCACTCATCGTTATCCCCGCACTAACAGCTTTGGCCGTGATGTTTGCGCGTGATGCACGGCAGACTAAAAGCCTGTCGGCTGTGGGAATGAGCATTCAGTTGATCTTGTCATTTTACCTGTTGTATATCTTTTTAAAAGAAAGAGCATTTGGTAATACCGAGCCGGTACTATTCGGAAAGCGATTTGAATGGTACCCCGGACTGAATATCAATTTTGATATTGGTGTGGATGGCATTTCTGTTGCCATGATATTGCTCACCTCCATCGTGATCTTCACCGGAATTTTTGCGAGCTGGGAAGTGAAGGAACAATTCCGGGAGTTTTTCGCTTCGCTGATCATCCTGGCCACCGGGGTTTTCGGGTTCTTCATCTCGCTCGATCTATTTGTGATGTTCCTGTTCTTTGAGCTGGCGGTTATCCCGATGTATCTCCTCATTGGCATTTGGGGCAGCGGTAAAAAGGAATACAGCGCTATGAAGCTTACGCTGATGCTGATGGCCGGATCAGCCTTATTGGTTGTCGGTATTCTTGGAATTTATTTTCACTCGGATGTAAACGGAACGCACAGCTTCAACATTCTTGAATTGGCGAACCAGAATTTCTCCATCGAAATGCAGCGCATCTTCTTCCCCATCACCTTTATCGGGTTTGGTGTAATTGGTGCGTTGTTTCCGTTTCACACCTGGTCACCTGACGGACACAGCTCCGCCCCTACGGCCGTATCCATGCTCCATGCCGGTGTATTGATGAAACTTGGCGGATATGGATGTTTGAAAGTAGCCATTGCACTGATGCCTGAAGCTGCGCATGAACTTTCATGGATTTTCCTGATCCTTACTTCTATCTCTGTCATTTATGGTGCATTGGGTGTCATCGCGCAAAGCGATCTGAAATACATCAATGCGTATTCTTCTGTTAGCCACTGCGGATTGGTGTTGTTTGCGGTGCTGATGCTGAATGAGACAGCCGCCAACGGTGCGGTGCTCCAAATGATCTCGCACGGATTGATGACCGCCCTTTTCTTTGCGTTGATTGGCATGTTGTACTCGCGCACGCACACGCGTATTGTACATGAAATGGGTGGATTAATGAAGGTACTGCCATTCCTTTCGGTATGTTATGTAATTGCCGGTCTGGCTTCATTGGGATTGCCTGGCTTAAGTGGCTTTGTGGCTGAGATGACGATTTTTGTTGGCGCCTTCCAACATCCGGATATGTTTCATCGGGTGATTACCATTGTAGCCATCTCATCCATTGTGGTAACAGCCGTTTACATTTTGCGTGTTGTAGGCAGTTTGCTGATGGGCCCGATTAAGAATGAAGCCTATCAACACCTGGAGCCTGCTAAATGGCACGAGAAGCTGGCTACGGTAACATTGATTGTAGCGATAGTAATAATTGGAATTGCGCCCTTGTGGCTTTCGGATATGATTATGGAGAGTCTGGGGGCTATTTTGGATTGACAAATACTTTGTGATCTCCGTGCAACCTTTGCGATGTCTGTGGTTAAATTTTACCGCCAAGCGCACAAAGGAAATTCGCACAAAAATCACAAAGAAGATAGAAAATATAAGATTGATGATTGCAGATTTTTGATTTAAGATCTTACTTCAAAAATCTTAAATCCTCACTCATAAATCGTAAATCGAAAAAGATATGAGTCTGAATGAGCTCATGATTATGCGACACGAATGGGCGCTGGTAGCAGTGGCCCTGATTCTGCTGATTGCTGAAATCGGGATGAATGAAAACCGTAAGCAAAATATAAAGCTGTTTGCATGCGTGTTGATGACTTTGGTAACTGTTCTCGGGTTTTTGCCGGCTGATACCGGTACGGTGTTCGGGAACATGTACGTGACCGATCCGTTGCGCATCCTCATGAAGAACATCCTGAATGTTGGCGTGCTAATTATCTTTTTGCAAAGTTTCAGTTGGCTGAAACAACCGAACTACCAGGACAGAATAACCGAATTCTATTTATTGATGCTCTCCAGCCTCATCGGGGTGAGCTACATGATTTCTTCCGGGCATTTTCTTATGTTCTATCTCGGACTTGAACTCACCACCATCCCGATTGCTGCGTTGGCCGCCTACGAACAATTCAAAAGCAAATCCGCTGAAGCGGGCATAAAACTTATTCTCTCTTCTGCTTTTTCGTCAGCCATCTTACTGTTTGGTATCTCCATACTCTTTGCCGCCAGTGGAAACCTGTATTTCAATTCGTATGAAAGCTCAGACTCCATCATCAATGTGCTGGGTTTCATTTTTTTCTTTTCGGGCCTCGCGTTCAAAATCAGCATTGTACCCTTTCACTTATGGACAGCCGATGTGTACGAAGGCAGCCCGACCAGTGTTACTTCTTACCTGTCAGTCATTTCAAAAGGTTCGGCTGTTTTCATTCTGGTCATTGTGCTCACCACCTTGTTCCGCGTTATTCAACCCATGTGGCAAGAAGTGTTGTATGCTACTTCCATACTTACCATGACCATCGGCAACCTGTTCGCCATCCGCCAGCAAAACGTAAAACGATTCCTTGCGTTTTCCTCCATTGCGCAAGCGGGTTTTATTATGTTGGGCATTGTTGGCGGCACAGCATTGGGCATGGCTACTGTCATCTATTTCGTATTGGTATACGTATTCTCCAACCTGGCAGCCTTTGGCGTAGTGCAAGCGGTTGAACAAGCTTCCGGAAAAGTAACGGTTGACGATTACAACGGACTCTACAAAACCAACCCGAAGCTGAGCCTGGTAATGATGCTGGCCCTGTTCTCATTGGCCGGCATTCCGCCACTGGCTGGTTTCTTCGGGAAATTCTTTCTGTTTACCGCGGTTGCTGAAAGCGGGTTCTATGTACTGCTTGGAGTTGCTGTACTCAACACGGTTATCTCCTTATACTATTACTTGTTAGTGGTTAAGGCTATGTTCATTAACAGCAGCGATACGCCCGTAACGGCATTTACCAGTGATATGGCGATGCGCATTTCCCTGGTAGTGTGTTCGGTGGGTATATTGGTTATCGGGTTTTATAGTCCGGTGTTTGCGTATATTAAAGAGCTCTGTGTAGGGATTTAATTGTATTCTAAAATGAACTAAAAAGCAGTAGGCAATAGCAATAGGCAAAAAAAATAAAAAACTTTACCTATTGCTCCTTGCCTATTGCCTACTTAACATTCTTTGGCTAAACGAATAACATACAAGAAATGCCGCTTGATAAATTTCAACATCCGACAAAAGAAATAGATGGAAAAACGTTTCGCATCATAGAGGCGAACATTTCAAAAAACCGTACGGACTTTTTGCAGCAATTGCTCACGCACAACAAGGTTGAAGTTATAGTTGAAACTGATCCGCCCAAAGAAGGCAGCGAACAAACCTATACCCTCATTACACCCGATGTTACATTCAATCCCATTGTAAAAGTATATAACCGCGAACTGCGCACGTTAGAGGGTCATCGCGTAACACCCGACATCTGGAACCAGCTTACCAATAAGCCCGAGCCGAATTATTGGGATTTGGGGAAGAAGTGAGCATAATTGTATATTTTCAGAAGTTATGCACAATGCCGCTCGGACAGACTATTAATATTTTAAGGAGTAAATAAGTGCCATTGTCGACCATGAAAACCAAAGTAAGAAAAGTCTTAGCATTCATAATAGTCGGTTTACCCGTTCTCGCTACTTTCATACTCTGCTTTGTTATAATGTCACTGGTTCTTCCCGATGACTTTAGACCAAAGAAAGTTGTGGCGTTTTCCAGCCTATTCTTCTGCTTTTTGATAGTTGTATTCATTCTTCTCCTTGGGCAAAAAGAGCGTCTTGCTGGAATATTCCTGAGATTCAATGGATTTTTAAACGTTTATGGAAGGCTCGTCTATCGTTTAAGTATCGTTTTAATCACCTACACCGTACTGCTTCTGATCTTGTTCAATAACTTCAATAAATGGCCAGAAAATTTTCTTGTTAATGGTGAGCTTAAAGAAAGACACTCGGAGTTGGAGAAATCGGATATAAAAAGACAAATAACCTCTATCAATCAAAGTGAGCAATTACTAAGTAGCGAAAAAGCAGAGCTGGGATACATCTATAAAGAAATTCTCAATTTCAAGAAAACCGATTCAGCAAAATATCAGCAATTCATGAATGGAGATAGGCTTTTTATTAACGACAGTATTATTTTAGTGTTTCATTCCGAATTCGGTCCTCCCAGTTCAGAACCATTCATTAGGCTTTTTGTTCACAATAAATCTGGTGAGCAAATTAAAGAACATTTGTTGTACGGAACTCATTATGTCGAGTCTATATACAATAGATTGAATGAAATTGATTCAAGACTTTCGAAGTCTTATGCCAGCCTAGATGAATTGAATAAGTCATCTAGTGTATTCAGGCTTTCTCTTTTGAGCTTCATTAGCTATTACTTAAATAATCAACTACAACCACTAACAACAACTATGAAATTCGTGGACTTGCTGGCCAGTTTTATGAGTTGGGTGTTCTTGGTAGTTGTAGCAAGTGAAATTCTTCCGCCAATTTTCAAACGATTGACTCGAGCTTCAAATTAGATCTAGCTCCACTTCTTCTATTTCTCAAGATGATGAACGCGGCATAGTGCATGACAAAAATTCATATACTATTGTTGGGTTTCGTGTTCTTCTAACCCCATCAGTGTCACTCGTTAGAGGACACTGATGGATTATCATTTTTGTATCAGTCGTCCATTCGGTGATTACTTATTATCTCCGAACAGGAAACAACTGCCGCAGCAAATCCACTCGTAACCACAATGCACCCCATGCCAGGATAGTGAGGTAAACCGGAAACAGCGTATGCGAAAACAACGGATTATCCATACGAACGTGCGTGGCAATGGCCCCACCGAAATATCCGGTGAGCAGCACAGCACCAAAAACAGACGTACGGGGAATGGTGTACAGTACATTGCTGATAAACCCCAGTGCGCCCAGAATGGGTAAGTGATGCATGGAGAAACCCAGCTCCAGGGTTCCCTCAATAGCCTCTTTGTTGGGAAAAAATTTAAAGATGCTGTCGAACAACATAAAAAGAATAACCAGCACTGCCATTACACGTGACGTCCATAGTCTTGCCTTGGAAATGTTTGTTGATTGAGAATTCATGATTTCATTTGTTTGGTTTGTTGTTATGCAAACTTATGGCCGGCCATTGTATTGCATAATCCCCGATTACGACATTCTAACGGGCAAAATCCGACATACCTGCCTCCAAAACACATAGGAGTTTCTCCTATATCTGCACTTTTTTCAGTAACTTCGCTGGAAACACCCATCACCCATTGATTGAAGATGCATGTTCCGTATTCAACCTGAACAACAAGAAACATCATGACCGGGGAGCATTTAAAACTACTTGTCTCCACTATTCAACAACTTTCCCTCGCACGGGATCTGGATGCCATCATTGAAATCGTGCAACGGTCTGCCCGAAAATTAACCGCGGCAGAAGGAGTTACGTTTGTTTTAAAAGATAAAGACCAATGTTTTTATGCGAATGAAGATGCCATTGCTCCGTTGTGGAAAGGGCAACGCTTTCCGCTTGAGCATTGTGTTAGCGGATGGGCCATGATTAATCGTTCCAGCGTAGTGATTAAAGATATCTATGCTGATTCGCGCGTTCCTTCCGAAGCCTACGAGCCCACCTTTGTGAAAAGTCTGGTGATTGTGCCGATACGCATTATGGATCCCGTTGGCGCCATCGGCAATTACTGGGCTAATGAACATGAATCCACAAAAGAGGAAGTGGAGCTATTACAGGCCCTGGCAGATATTACATCGGTATCGATGGAAAATATTTACGTATATAATGAACTGGAAGAAAGAGTAAGGCAAAGAACAGCCGAATTGGAATACCTCAACCAGGAACTGGAAGCGTTTTCATATTCGGTATCGCACGACCTGCAATCACCACTCCGCTCTATTAATTCACTGATCCGGATGGTTACCGAAAATACAGATGGAAAATTAGCCGATGGAGAATTAAATATGCTTCAGGCGGCAGGCAAAAGTGCCATGCGCATGAGTGCACTGGTGGATGATTTGCTGGAGTTATCGAAACTCGATAAAAAAGAAATCTCCAAAACGCGTGTCGACATGAATACCTTGGTGAAATCGGTAGTGGACGACATAGAGCGGGATTTGAAAACGGAAGCCACTATTTTAATTCATCCACTGCACGAAATTAAAGCAGATTACAGCCTGATGCGTCAGGCCATGTATAACCTCATTTCAAATGCTGTAAAGTATTCATCAAAAAACAAACATCCACGGGTAGAAATATCTTCTCACCAACAAGACGATGAAATCATTTTTACTATTCAGGACAATGGCGTTGGGTTTAGCATGAAATACGTGAAAAAGCTTTTTGTTCCCTTTCAGCGGTTACACAACAAAAGTGAGTTTGAAGGATCGGGTATTGGCCTGGCCAATGTGAGCAGAATTATTCAACGGCATGGCGGTAAAATTTGGGCTGATGCCAAGCTGAATGAAGGCGCAACTTTTTATTTCTCCTTGAAAAACGGAATTAACTAGAAGTCATCTCAAAAATATCCCATAATGTCAGGTTGAGCTTGTCGAAACCGATTTGGTAACTCGAAATAGCCTTCGACAAACTCAGGCTGACATTTGAAACAGATTTTTGAGATGGCTTCTAATCAGTCGGGTTATTCAAGATTACCCCATTGAATGTAACGCCACCCGATTTCCTTCACTGTCGATGAATACAGCCATGTATCCGTACTCGGGCGTGATTTGGGTTTTCGGTATAAAGATTTTGCCTCCGGCTCCTTCCACCTTCGAAAGCACCTCTTGTAAATCGGGGCTCGCATTCAGGTACACCATTGTACCTTGCTGTGACGGATGGTAAAAATCCTTGTGTGCGCATAACGCGCCACCAACCGTTCCATCTTCGGTAGGAAACATGGCCATTTTTAAATCGGTTGCCATGGTGATCTCTGTGAGTTCAATACCGAAAATGGATTCGTAAAATTTCTTTGCACGATTAAGATCGTTTGCCGGTATTTCAAACCAGCTGACAGCATTGTTCAGTTTTTTCATATTCAGTAATTCGTTAGAGGTTCCTTGGCACAAGGAAGCTAATTAAACTTTACTACTCTCCCAAATCGCTCATGTAATACCTCAATTGACTTTACAGGGGACTAAACCTGATTTTCTTCTATCAGTACTTTATCAGAAACTTCAACTTTAGCATCTTTCACCCTGTCCCTTTTTCTTCGGTCTATTATTCCTTTTACAATAAAAAAAGCCGATCTGACTCAGCATCAGACCGGCTTCAGATCAGGGACTTTGATAATCCCTGAAAACCAGAACTTTACTTCTTAACGCCCGGAGAGCGGTTTAAAAACTCATCATAGAGTTCGGTTTGGCGGCTAACCATTGGCATTTGCCAGCCTTCAATAAACACATGCTGCACCTGGGTTTTGGTTTCAAACGGATCGCCATCGCACACAAACAGTGTTGCGCTTTTCCCCACTTCAATAGAACCTAATTTATCGGCTACACCAAAAATTTGTGCCGGTACAATTGTTACCGACTTAAGTGCTTCTTCTCTGCCTAAACCGTAAGCGGCTGCAAAACCTGCATGGTATGGAAGGTTACGGTAGTTCATGTTTCTGTCACCCGCCTGAAGTGCCACGGTTACGCCTGCCTTTTTCATCAAACCGGCATTGGCATACGCACGATCATAGCGGTCATACTCACGTGTGGGCAAGCTCAACACCGGACCGGTAATTACCGGAATTTTCGATTTCGCAATTTCATCCGCCACGCGCCACCCTTCAGCAACACCCGATAAGATTACTTTCTTTACTTTCTTCTCCTGAGCCCATTTAATGGCGGCTTGTATATCTTTCGAAGCATTCACTTCAATGATAAGCGTACGCTCTCCACGAACCACAGAAAGTACAGCTTCCAGTTCAGGATAGTACGTTACTTTGCCTTTGTTCGCTGAATCAAGTTTGTGATACTGAACAGCTTTTTCCCACACTTCATTAATCTTGCCCAGGCTTTTTTCAGCTGCTTTCTTGATGTCTTCATCCGATCTGCGATCAAAGAAACCCCTGCGACCGGTAGTCGGGAAATTCATCACCAAGGCATCAAAGCCAGCGTACATCTGGTCAGGTGTGTAGCCATGCAAATTGATCAATGAAGCCGTGCCTGGAAACAATCCACCTTGAGGCACCACGAGTGTGGTGGTTACACCACTGATACGTGTCACCGGAATGGCCACTGCATTCGGATTAACCGCGGTGAGTGCCTTCATTTGTGGCACCACATCGCCCACTTCGTTGTAGTCTTGCGTGCGCGGATCAGAACCTACTTCTGAAAGACCAAGAATGGAACCGCCATCAATCATGCCCGGATAAATGAATTTTCCTTTGCAGTCGATTACAGTTGCACCTTGCGGTACAGAAACGTTGGCGCCTACAGCCGTAATTTTACCATCGCTAATGATCACGGTTCCGTTCTGAATTATTCCACGCGTAACGGTTTCAATTGTAGCTCCGGTTAAAGCAAAAGTTCCCTTCTCTCCTTTCGGGCTTTGCGCGTATGTAAATGTCAGCGCACTGAATATCAATGCCGACAGTATCGTTAATTTCTTTCTCATTTCTCTTGTTGGTTAAGGCCAAACAATCTTACAAATGTGTATTCAGCACCTTGCATACAGGTTTCATGATCGTGACCTGTGCTGGTATGCAACGTTACATCAATCGTCTGCTTCGGATCAACATAAATACGCTGATCATCGGCATCCTTCTCGCGATCAAAGCGAACCACACCATCAACCAGGGTTACCATGGGTACCGTGTAAATTGAAAGCGGGTGGTTTTTAAAGATGGCGATGTCAGCCTCTTTGCCAACTTCAATGGAGCCAATGCGGCTATCCACGCCAAGTTGCTTGGCCGGATTGATTGTGATCATGGCTAATGCCTCATCGTCAGAAAGTTGACCATACTTTTGCGTTTTGGCTGCCTCGTGATACAGGTGACGCATCAATTCTCCATCATCGGAGTTGATGGAAGTTGTTACACCGTTCTTAGCAAGGATAGCAGCATTGTAAGCAGTTGAGTAGTACACTTCAAACTTATATGCCCACCAATCGGAGAACACAGAGGCCATCGCGCCATACTCAGCCAATTCAGGAGCAACCTTGAAGCCTTCATTCACATGTTGAAACACCAACTTTTTAATTCCGAAATCACGACACACATTGAGCAACATGTAAATTTCATCAGCACGATATGAGTGACAGTGAATGATGATGTTGCCACGCAGAATATCGGCCATGGTTTCAAGTCGTTTGTTATAGGCAGGAGGTGCGCCACGGAATCCTTTTTGTGTTTTAGCTTTGTTGTAGGCATCCCATTTTTCCATATATGCCTTTCCTTCAGAAAAAGCTTCGCGGATCACAAACTCAACCCCCATACGCGTACGCGGCACAATCGCGTTACCGCTACCGTGTACACGTGTTGGGTTTTCACCCAGTGCAAACTTGATGGTGCGTGGTGCGCCTTCCATCTTCAACAGCTCAGGATCTTTTACTCCGTAGCGAAGTTTTAATGTCTCGCATTCACCGCCAATGGCATTGGCTGAACCGTGCATGGCATGAATGGCCGTAACACCACCGGCCAGCGCACGATACAATCCGATTTGAAAAGGATTTACGGCATCACCGGTAAACACTTCTGCAGTTACCGGAGCAGTAGCCTCGTTAATGGCATCAATACCCGCATGTGAGTGGGCATCAATAATGCCGGGCATCACGAACATACCCGTTGCGTCAATTACTTTATAGCCCGCAGGCGCAGCAATGCCTTTGGCAATCTGTGATATCTTTCCGTCCTTCACCAACACATCCGTATTTTCCAATGTGCCCTTGGTAACGGTTAACACGGTGCCGCCTTTAATCAATACGTTGCCACGCTCAACCTGCGCATAAAGCAGGTTTACAGCGGCAGCAAACAAAAAGGTTATAATTAGTTTCTTCATAATTTCTTAAAATTTAACGGTTGGGCTCTTTTGAACCTTTCATCGGAAAACTTCCATACTGTCCAACCGACATGGTTCCTTCAAAGTCGGTTCCATCTATGGTCAGGCTTACTTCAATAGTCATTGATCCACCACCGGCATCAAAACCAAATGAAAACGAAAGCAGGTTGCCATCAACCAAAACTGATTTCAGTTCTGTTTCGCGATCGCTCATGCTATTGGTGATGGTACCGGAGTAGCTACCACCATCGCTCTTGATCTTGATCACACCGGTTGAATTTCCTTGTGGCGTTTCTGTAGTGTACGACCACTTGCCGTTCGGATCAGCCTTTTTTCCGTTGCCGTTCTTCGCATCAGCCTTTTTCTCTTCCTTCACTTCATACTTGTACATTACGCCATCCACAAACACGTAGCGAACTTTTGCCTTCTCGTTGAAGTACGGCTTATCGGAAATTACCAGGTTGGCAATCTTTCCATTATCCACTGTTCCAACCCGATCGGCAATACCTAAAATTTGTGCAGGTGAGGTTGTGAGTGCAGCCAATGCCTGATCTTCGGTTAATCCTGCTGCAATCATTCTGCGCAGGTTGGCCGGAATATCTTTTGTTTTTGCAGATGCTGCTGAAAATCCAAACGAAATACCAGCCTTTTGAAACACACTGGCTTGTGAGGTGTACTGTGCAATGGCTTCTGCCTTGCGCTTCTCCAACGCTTCCTTTTCAGCGGTAGACTGATCTTTCTTTTCATCCTTCTTTTCTTCTTTTACCGCATCAGGCAAATCCAGACTCAAAAATACTTTTGCATTGGATGATTTAATCTTACCAATCAGGTCCCAACTATCTTTTACATCCCCCAACACTACGTTGAAACCCAAATCTTTTTGTAACAGAAGTACACGGTTTGCATCCAGGTAACGATCAGCCTTGAACAACACCGGCACACGCTTGTCAATTACCGGATAGAATGCTTCCAGAATTTTATCGTTGGTTGGGCGTTCGAGACCTGCACGGTTTGAAGCATACATGCTTTCATACGCTTTTGCCTGCGATGCCTGACGGTACAACTCACGGTATTTCGACATTACACCAATTACCGTGTTCGGATACATACGTTGTGCACCGGTTAACTCAGAATAAAAAGCTGAATTCGCCAGCAGCACCATATCATTGGCGGTTTCACCACCTAACTGAATGATGGAGCCAGTGCCCGGAAGCATACCGCCATACGGCACAACCTGGGCTGTAGTAAATCCCAATGCACGTAAATCTTCAACCGACTTATCGGCAGGATTTAATGACGTGCGTACATCATTTTGCGGTGTAATGCCTGCTTGTTCCGGGTCAGGATTTCCAGGATCCTTTGGACGCTCGCGGTTTGTCTCCTGCTTGGGCTTGATAACCCCTGCACGGGAGTAACCATCTATAAAACCGGCATACACATACATGCTGTCGGCCTTGATCACAATGGCATCAGATGGGATGGAAAGATTCTTTCCCACATTTTGAATAATGCCGTTGCGGATGATGAGGGTACCCATATCGACCTTTCGGCCGGGGCCTTGAATAATGTTTACATTAGTGATGGCATACGTTCGGGTAACGGGAGCCAACTTAACCTCTTCCTGGGCAAATGCGTCCAAGGTTGCAACGCAGAGCAAAAGTGCAAGCCATTGCCGCGGTATTCGGTACAATCGATTCATGAACAATAAGTTTAAGATTAGGAACTGAGTGGGCAAGATATAGGGATTGAACCTGCCAATCAACCCGAATACATGGGTGGTTGATTTTTTCATTCGGTGGTATCCACCATTCAAAAACTGCTGATTTCTTAGAATCAGGCCACAGTAACCGGTCGGTTCACTACACCCATTTTACAGTTCAGTACAGAACGGTTTCAGCGCACGAATCCATTCCCCATACTTGTACCGTAAACGGGATTGTAAACCCGATTAATTATGAAGCTGACTACCATGCGATTTTTCACCCTGCTTTTGCTTGTACTTTCCCTGCCACTGGCTGCTCAGGAGGCCAGCACAAAAACCTACTCGAGCACGTCTGAGCGGGGTACACAGCGCTTTCGCACCTCTACAGGCCTTACGGATTTCAATATCGAATACCGGGGACTAATTGAGCTAACCGATGATGATCGTGACATCAGCTCCATTTCTGATGATGGCTACCTGGAGATCAGCAAAACGGTTTTTGGCAGCAAACGGGCTATCATCATCGAGTCGCTTGGTGGCGGCCGCATGAAAAAAGAGTATTACGAAGGCCGCACCAAAAAAGAATGGGAGCCTGCGGGCAGGCAATGGCTGGCTGAAATTCTTCCCGATGTGGTGCAAACCACCACCATAGGTGCAAACAGCCGGGTTAACCGGTTTTATAGTCAGGGTGGAGCAACCGCTGTAATTCGTGAAATAAAATCCATAAAAAGCGACTATGTGAAAGCTCACTATGGAAAGCTTTTACTTGGTAAAAATATTTCCAACAGTGAGTTACCTGCTGTGATCACAGGACTTTGCGGAGCCATCAATTCTGATTACTACCTCGCCAGCCTCCTGCAGAGCAACATTGATAAATTAATGGTTACACGTGAAGCGGCCGATGCTTTCTTCAGAGGCACCCAGAACATTTCATCCGACTACTATAAATCACAGGTATTAAAAAGCGCACTGAACAAGTATGCTTCTTCACCCGAACAAGTGAAGATAATTCTTGAGTCGGCTGCCACAATCAAATCAGACTACTACTTATCTGTCGTTTTAACTTCCGTGATGAACAAAACAGAGGTTAAAGAAGAATCATTAACAGATATAGCCAACATTTCCAGTCGTATTAATTCTGATTACTATCGCTCGCAGGTTTTAAGTAAGATGCTGGATAAAAGAAGTATATCCAAAAGTGTGACACTGAAAATCGTTGAATCAATTGCCAGCGTTAATTCTGATTATTACAAAACCACTGTGTTGAAAAAATTAACAGACCAATCTGAACTTGATGAAGCCATACTTACCCAGGTATTAACCATTACCGGAAGTTCTGTAAACTCTGATCATTACGCATCAACGGTGCTTCAATCTGTTTTGAAAAACCAAAAGCTGTCGGATGAAAACTTTAGAAAACTGATAACCGCTACTACTCGAATTGGATCAGATCATTACACCTCAGTGGTTCTGCAGGAAGCATCATCACAGCAACTTACCAAAAGCCAGATCATCATTATTTGCAAAGGCGTAGAGGGCATGGGGTCTGACTATTATAAAAGCACCGTACTTACCCGGCTGGCTCCACTCGTAAAGCAAAGCGACAGCGAGACAAAAGACGCCTATCGCCAGGCAGCGAAAAGAATCAGTTCGGAAACCTATTACGGAAAGGCGATACGCGCCATCGACTAAAATAAAGTGGCAATCGATGTACAAAAACAGTACATTCGATTGCCATGAAAACCCAATTCATTCAGCGCATCATCATGCAGGAGAAATTCCGAAGCATTCTTGGGTCGGCCGTGGTAGCAGGTATCGGTGGCTCACTATTATATAGCTACCTCCATACCAGCGAAACAGGCTCTTTCCCTACACTTTCACAGTTTTCGGGCTACCTCATAAGCACATTAACAGGAGCTGTAACGGGCATTGTCATTTATTTTCTAAACCGGATCCTGAATCATATTATTTCGTGGCAGCAAAACTATGCGGTTCGTTTTCTGGCTGGGTTTGTTGCGTATACCGTTTTATCGTTTGGTATTTTTATTGGCGTTGGCAAACTGCTTACAGAAACACAGCAGGCTTCACTCCTATGGAAAGGGTTTAATGCGAATGATGATGACCTGACATGGAAACTGGGGATTTTGTTACTGGTGGCTTCTTTCATTTATGCGGTTGTCTACTCCTTATTATATTCCTACAAGCACTATGCTGTGGTTCAAATTGGTGTGCTGCAACAAGAACGTAAGCAACTTGAACTTCAATTTGAAGCACTAAAAAGTCAGCTTAGCCCGCACTACCTGTTTAATAGCCTGAATACCATCTCTTCCCTGATCTATAACGATCAGCAAACCGCTGAACAGTTTATTCGCAGGTTAGCACAGACTTACCAGTATGTACTATCTACCCAAAACAAAAGGTCAGTTACCTTACAAGAAGAATTGGAGTTCGTAAAATCATACTTCTACCTGTTACGTATACGCTTTCAGCATTTGTTGAATGTAGAGATCAACATCCCCAATAACTTGCTGTTAAGTTCCATTCCTCCACTAACGATTCAGTTACTGGTTGAGAATGCGGTAAAACATAACCCGGCAACTGCCGAGCATCCCTTGTACATTTATATTTCGGCTATCGACAATACGCAACTGAAGATTGTCAATACCAAGGCTGAGAACAGCAAGACACATATTCCTTCCACCCGCATTGGGTTGGACAATATCCGACAACGCTATCGGTACTTCACTTCGAAGCCCGTTCAGATTAAAGATGAAACACAATACACGGTACTGTTACCTGTCATTCACCAGCACCTGAACAAAGCGTCATGAAAAAGAAATACTTCATCCATCATCCTTTATTTCGGCTGCTAGCCCCGGTGGTGTATGGCGTGATTGTATATTTACTTATTCTGCTTATCAACAACAACCTTGCGCAGCTAAATGAAATCTTCATCGGGCAAGAAGTTTACATTTGTATTGGCCTAACATTTCTTTCTTTTGAGTCGATACGCATCATCATACTAATGGTTGAAAAGTACCTGCCGGAAACCTGGCGATCCTCAGCAATACCCGTACAGGTTATAGGCTCAACTGCAATCAGCCTGGGCTTGATAGTCCTTGGCCTTTCACAATATTTTAATTGGGTAGTGGGCTTCAGTATTTCAACTTCTCAATTACTGATGTTTGGTCTCATCTATACGTTTACGGCACTACTATATAACATACTGTATTACAGCAATTATTACCTGAATCGCGAAAACACATTGAAGTTGCAGGCTGAAAAGCAACAGCAGGAAGTGTTGGAGATGGAAATTACCGAATTCAAAAACGACATCAACCCAGACCTGTTGTATGAAAGTCTTGAAAGCACCATTGGATTAATGTATTACAACACCGAAAAAGCTGAAGAATACATTGACTGCCTGGCCTCAACCTATCGTTATATGCTCGCCAATCGGCACAAAGAATTTGTTCCGGTAGCTGATGAACTGGAAGCCGGACGTGATGTAATCCGATTATTGAATGAACGGCATAATGGCCAGTTGAAACTTCAGGTGAACGAAGATGTTACCATTCAGCAGCTTGTACTTATTCCCGGATCCCTTCCCATTGCGTTGGAAACATTGGTTAGGAACACGATCATCAGCTCACGCGAACCGTTTGTTATTTCCTGTTACATAGAAGACGGTGAATACCTGGTGTTGCAAAGCAAACTAAACGATAAACTGCTGGTACACGACCACAGCCTTCAGGCATTTTTACGTTTACAGAAATCATATGCCCTGTACAGTGATAAACCGATGATACAGGTAAAGGCCTATGAAGAAAATTATATTAAATTTCCGGTTGTACGCATCGTTGAAGAAGTTGCCTGAAAGATGAAGGTTTTGATTATTGAAGATGAAGTGCCTGCTGCTGAAAAGCTGGAACGCTACCTGTTGAAATATGACTCCGCCACAACAGTTGCCGGTCACCTCAGCACCGTGGCTGATGCGGTTTCCTGGTTAAAGGAAAATCAGGAAAATATTGACCTGATTTTTATGGACATCCAATTGATTGACGGACTCAGTTTTCAGATTTTTCAGCAGGTGCAGGTGCGTAAACCGGTAATTTTCATCACCGCCTTCAATGAGTTTGCCCTGGATGCTTTCAAAGTAAACAGCATCGATTATTTATTGAAGCCCATTACGTTCACCGACTTATCAAACAGCCTGAAAAAGTTAGAAAGCCTCCGTGAACAATTGCAATGGAATGATTCAAAAACGCGGCAGTTAAGTGACGTTTTCAGCTCCAACAAAACCAAGGATTACAAAACCCGCTTTATGGTAAAGCTGGGCGATCACATTCGTTCCATCACGGCCGATCAGATCAGCTTATTTTATGCAGAAGGACGTGATGTATACCTGGTAACCACACAAAACCGCAAGTTCATTGTTGATTATACCCTCGAAACATTGGAAGACCTGTTGGACCCAACCGTATTTTATCGGGTAAACCGAACTTTCATTTTGAATATTCATACCATCAAAGATGTGATGATGTATTCCAACAGCCGCTTGAAAATTTCGCTTACCCAGGAGTTTGATAAGGAGATTATTGTTAGCCGTGAAAAAGTCAATCCATTTAAAGAGTGGTTTGACGGCAAGTGATGCTTTTGGGAAGCCATTTCAAAAATACACGCTAATGTCGGGTTGTCCACAGGACTCCTTTAGAGCGCTTGTCGAAACCGATTTGGAAACCCGGAATAGCCTTCGACATCCCGATAATTATCGGGACAGGCTGACATTTTGAAACTGATTTTTGAGATGGCTTTGTAATCAGACAAAAAACATGCTTTAATGTGACTTAAGTCATACCCCTTATATACAAGCCATTGTTTCTTTGTTAAAACTTTTGAACCATGGCTTTATCACATTCCTATACCGTAAATCTTTCCTGGCAACACGATCGCCAGGGTGTACTTTTTAGCGAAGAACTAGCCAAAACCGTTGAAGTCGCCACTCCTCCTCCCTTCCCGAAAGGAGTAGAAAAAATCTGGTCGCCTGAACATTTGTTTACCGCAGCCGTGAGCAGTTGCTTTATGACCACTTTTCTGGCCATTGCAGAAAACTCCAAACTTGAATTCGAAAGTTTTACCTGTAAGGCCAGTGGAAAACTGGAGCAGGTTGACGGTAAATACAAAATGACCGAGGTTTTACTTGAACCACAATTGGTTATTCCAAACGATAATGATCAGGCCAGAGCCCTGCGTGTGCTGGAAAAAGCGGAAGCCGCCTGCCTGATAACAAACTCCATAACATCAACAGTCATCATGAAACCGATAATTGTAATCGGTGGATTAGTCCCGGTACTGTAATTTTTCTCGTTTTCAAGCATTTCAAGGCAGTAGCCAACCTGCCATTACTCCCTACACCCGCTTTTTGCAAATGACGGGCAAGTGACGGGCTAAATACGCTATCCCAAAGCGGTAATACCCGTATCATTGCACAGCTAAACCGTATTGTACAATGCAACAGCCCGAACTCGGCAGGCGCTTAACCGCCCTGCGAAAAGAACGAAACCTTACCCAGGAAGAACTGGTAGAAAAAAGTCATGTAAGCGTGCGCACCATTCAACGCATTGAAGCGGGGGAAGTACTGCCACGTATGTCGACCGTGAAAATTTTGCTGGAAGCCTTGGGGGAATCGTATGAAACATTTTTAACGAAACCCACTAACATGGAAACAAGAACTGAACAATTGGAACATTCCGGCCGCGGCATACTGTTGACTGCCGTAATTGCCGGAGCAATTTATCTCGCTGTTGAAATAAGCTTAGGTGCCCTGGATATTGCCTGGCTAACTAAAGAGAGGGATTGGGAGCCCTGGCTGAACATGGTGTATATCGGTCTCACCGTAGTTATGATGGCTGCCTACACCCTGTTTGCAAGAGGATTTATTCTGTTGAGCAAATTATTTGAAAACAAACTGCTTACCATTGGCGCATACCTGATGATGGCTGCTGTGATTGGTGTTGGCATATTAGATTGCGTAACACTTTTTTCTGGCGACACAGAACGACTATGGCTGCCTTATTCCATTGCCGCTGCGGTCTCTGGAGCGCTCACCCTTGTATTCGGCATAGCGCTCATCCGGCTACAGGATGGTATGGGCGAGTTGTCACGCGTGGCAGGCATTTTGGAGATTCTCATTGGCTGTGCACTTGTTACGGTAATACTTTTCTTCATTGCGTATGTCATCATGATCCCAGCCATCGTTGTTGAAATACTGGTGCTGTACCGGGGGTATGAGTACCTGTCAAAGTCAACGGCTAATCAGGTGGCACTGAGTGCTTGATGTTTTAAGCACTCAAAAACCAGGATTTTAACCACATAGAAACATAGGGCGCATAGTTGATCAAGGCTATGGTTCTATGTGGTTATATCTCCACCAAATCATTTTTACTACTTAATCCCATTAAACTATGATTAAAAAAATAGTTCTCATTATCGTATTGTCTATTATTTTCATTGCATTCCTTTTAACACAGTACACACCAACCCTTTCCGAGAATCATGGAAAGTTAGATATCAAACTATATCTTGGTGATAGCATTAATCAGCCACTCATAGTTGCATTTGGCGGAGGCTCTGGTGGAAACGATTGGACACGCAACTACCTCAAAGAAAAACGCGAGGAGTTTCTTACAAGAGGTTATGCCGTTTTGGCCATCGGCTATTTCAATGCAGGTAACACACCTGATGCGCTTGATCGCATTTCGCTTAACGCCATTTCCGACACCATTATGAGTATAGCGAGACGACATCCGCAAATTGATACTACCAAAATTGCGCTTCTCGGTGGGTCAAAAGGTGGAGAGCTCATTCTGAACCTTGCCAGCCGATTTAATCACTTCAAAGCTGTTGTTGCGCTATCCACTTCACATGTCAGCTTTCCTGCCCTTACCTGGTCGGCCAATACATCTTCCTGGATGTATAATGGCATTGAAGTTCCATATGTTCCCGCTTCTTACGAAACAATCGCTCCGGCATTGAAAGGTGATTTGCACGAGGCATTTTCAATCATGCTTAAAAACAAAGAAGCTGTACAACAAGCGGAGATAGCGGTTGAAAGAATAAACGGGTCGATTCTGATTTTATCAGCCAAAAATGATGAGCAATGGCCTTCTACGTATATGTCAGAACAACTTATTGAGCGCCTGAAAGAAAAAGAATTTAAGCATTACTTCCAGCATGTTACGCTAGAGGGTGGACATGTGGAGCCATTGAATCATTTCGGTTATGTGTATGACTTTCTGGATCAGCATTTCAAATAAATCTTATGAAAAGAATCATCAAATATATAATTGTCGCTATCGTCTTCTCCTTCGTTTGGACAATTATAACAGTCTATGGTTCATTGAATGGTTAGTGGCATAAACCTATTACGAAAAATAATGACACAGATTCATTTGTCACCGCAGTCAGGGAGGTTAACCATAATGAATTCGTTGGAAACTTTGCCATGGCTATCATGAAGAATGGTGAAGTTGAAAAGGAACTTTTCTATTCCCATAATAAACCAGTAGACAGAAACACAATTTTTCAGGTTTCATCTCTTTCAAAATTTGTATCTGCCGTGGGGATAATGAAACTGACTGAAATGGGAAAAATAAACCTGGATACTCCTGTTAGTGGATACCTTACAAGGTGGCAGTTGCCACCAAGCAAATTTGATATTAAACAAGTAACCGCTAGAAAAATTCTTAGTCACACCGCTGGCTTAACGGATGAACTTGGCTATAGTGGTTTTGAAAACCCGGATTCAGTGCAAACGCTCGAAGCATCACTTACCAAAGCCAAAGATGCAGATAAGGGAAAAAGTGGTATGGTAGAAGTTGGTATCCAACCTGATTCCCGTTGGAAATACTCAGGTGGGGGTTATACGCTCTTGCAACTATTAGTTGAAGAAACAACCGGTCAATCTTTCAACGAATTTATGGTAGATAATTTGTTCAAACCTCTGAACATGAGAAGCAGCACGTACATGATAAACGATACTTTAAATATCAGGTTATGTGAGTTCTTCAACAGTAACAAAACTTCAGCGCCTCATTTCTACTACTCATCGTTAGCTGCAACATCACTTTACACATCACTAGCTGATTTGGAAATTTTCTTTCAATTATTTCTACGTGGTAATAATGGAGAACCCATCGGTAGGGGTCTATTGAGCCCTTCAACCCTAAAATCCATGAGAGAGGCCCACTGGGACATCATGGGCGAAAAAATATTTGGTTTAGGCTGTATGCTTTATATCGGTATAGAAAATAATGAAGACATCTTCGGGCATGATGGAAAAAGTACACCTCCTATTAATACAGCTACCGTATCAACCCTGTTACAGGTGATGGAATAATCGTTTTAGAAACTGGAAATCCTGATCTGGCAACCCGAATAGCAAGCGATTGGGTGTTTCTGAAAACGGGAAAAGTTGACACTTTGCTCTTTACCATGCAATCAGGCAAAATGTTCAAAATGATTCTTATTGGAATGATTGTAATCGTGCTCGCTGTTATTGGAATAGGGTTGAAAAGAAATTTATTCACCCCACCCGCTTCGCCTTATACCCATCCTTCACCAGCAACTGCACCACACGATCGCGGAAATCACCTTGAATGATAATTTCGCCATCTTTTACCGAACCACCGGTACCGCATTTGTTCTTCAATGTTTTACCGAGCGTTTCTAAATCATTTGCTGTGCCGATAAAGCCGGTTACCAACGTAACCTGTTTGCCTGCCCTTCCACTTTTATCAAGAAGCACCTTTAATTGTTGTTGCTGGGGTGGCAAGGTAGCCGTTTCATCATCCTGCTGGTAGCTATAATTAAAATCGGATGATGTTGAGTACACTACCCCTTCGCGGTTTTTCCAGTCGTTTTTCTTGGCCATATTAAAACATCAGAATAATGGTAAAGATAAGCACGAATGTATTCACAATACCCAGGTTAAACCGCAATTCAGCGGCCCCTATTTTAAAAGCAATCATCAATGAGCAACATCCAACAATCAGCGGAAGAAAAAGGAAGTTATCGTACAGCGAAGCAAAATCATTTAAAATAATCCTCCCGCCTGCTCCTTCCACCCGAAGTAATTCCTTTAACAATCGGGTCTCCACAAAAATTATCGGGTCGCCTGCATGGGTACCAACAAAATCTTCACGTCTTAATTTCAATTCACGTCCGGATTCAGAAACCATTATCGTTGCATTGCCTCTGCCGGTATCTGAAACATAAAAATGCCGGATCGTATCCTCATTTCGCTTTGCTGGCAGCATAATGTCAATCAACAAAATGAGACAAACCCCTAAACCAACGCGTGCGATATTAATCAGGTAAGGCATTACCCATTCAATCATTTCGTTGTGGGTGGGCCCTTTGGGTGGCGGTGGCTTATAGGCTCCTCTTCTTCGGTATGCGCGGTCGCGATGCGGTGGTGTTTCCGCTACAACGATTGTTGAGAATGGATGCTGTAACGTGTAATCATAGGCACTGCGCTTAACCGGGTCACCCAATACATCATAGGCTTCATTTACTTCTTTGATCAATTCCGTTGCCTGCGGATCAGGATTGATATCCGGATGCAGTTGTTGCACAAGCCTGCGATAAGCCCGTTTTATATCGCTGGCATGGGCCGTTGGCGATACACCCAAAATCCTGTAATAATCCTTCATGAAAAAAGCCCGGAAGAAAATCCTCCGGGCTGTGCTTGATTTTAATCGTTACTCAATTATTTCCGATGTTTCACCACAAATGTAAGCACAGGGCGCTTGCTGTGGTTCACTACATCTTCGGCAATACTACCGGCCAGCACGTGTGCGAAACCTGTACGGCCATGGGTAGCCATCGCGATCATGTCGGCATTGATGCTTTCAGCAAAATAAATAATACCTTCTTCTTCGGTAATATCGTTAAATACGTTAACCGTATAATTTTTAAGCTGCAGCTTCTTAGCAAAGTCGTTCATGTACTTCTTCACCACGGCATCGCGTTGAAAATTTCCTGGCGTATTGATGCGCACAAGGTGAATGGTTGAGTCGTACATCGTTTGTGCCTTCTTCACAATTCGTGAAAACACCTCTTCATCTTTGCTCATGGAAGTGGCGTACACAATATTTTTAAACTCTGAACGAATGGGTTTCTTTTGAATGGTCAGTACCGGGCAATGTGCATGGCGAACAACTTTTTCGGTGTTCGAACCGATAATCATCTCGGCCAGGTTTGATTTTCCGGCTGTACCCATTACTACCAGATCTACTTTATGCTCAGTAATAATGGCGCGCATACCGTGATAGGGTGACCCCAGGCGCAACTCCTGCACAACTTTTACACCGGAAAAGAATGAGCTCTCCGCGAATCGCTCCATTTGCTTACGCGAACGCTCAATGAGTTTCATGGTGAAGAGTTTATCCTCCATGTCGGCATACGCAATTTCACCGGTTACTTTTAAGGATTCTTTTGATCCTTCTTCAATAACATGCAGCAGGATCAATTGGGCCCCCGATTTCCGGGCAATGCCACTGGCTACCTCAGCAGCGGTTTGGGCTTCTTTGGAAAAATCGGTAGGGACGAGTATCTTTTTCATAAGCTATGTTGTTTGCAGTTGCTAAAATTATAATTTTTATCGTATAAACAAACGCGATCAGCGTAATAATCCTCAAACCGTTTCAACAACAACCTCCGGAACAATGAGCACCGGAATTTTAATGGCATTAAGAAAATGATTGAATGTAAGACCTTTATGCTCATTCATGGTAATAGCCAATTGCTGGCCAATTACCACACATGAAACTTTATTGCTTCTTACATAATATTCAATGCGATCGGCCATAAACCCGATTTCAGTTATAAACTCAACCGGAACATGGGTTTTATCAGCCTGGATTTTCTTCATTAACACATCAAAAGCATCGCGGGCAGCTACTTCAGTTTTTCTCCGGTATTCGGCAATCCCTTCGCCATTGTGCTCCAGTAAGCGATAGGCAAACAAGGCAATCAGGCTGGTTTGCTTTTCAGCGGCCAATTCCAATGCTGCGCGCAGGGCTCTCTCTGAGGCCCCGTTCAGGTCTATCGCACAAAGTATTGCCTTCATAATTTATTCGAGACTAGGTTTCCAGCTACGAACGTAGGTGGTTTTTAACCCGATCATCACGACATGCATCAATTCCTACCCTGATTTTTGTCATACTTGCGCGGTTCATTATCTTGGAGGAGTTTTAAAATCATGCAAAACACCTTCGAAATAGCGTTTAACTCATCAGAAACCTTCCGGGAAATTTTCCAGGGATCAGCCGAAGGCATCCTGATGGTAGACGAAAAAGGCATTATTCAACTGGCCAATCCGGTATCGGAAAGGATGTTTGGATATACAACCGGTGAACTGACAGGCAAACCCCTGGAGATTCTGCTTCCTAACCGGTACCAATCCAAACACGTAAACTATCGCGAGCAATTCCATAAAAACCCGTCACCCAGGCGCATGGGTATTGGCCGCGATCTGATGGCCATTCGTAAAGATGGGCGCGAATTTCCCGTTGAAGTCAGCCTGAGTTACAAGGAAATCAACAACCTGTTTATGGTGGTGGCCTTTGTGATTGACATTACCGAACGAAAAAAAGTTGAAGGAGCCCTTAAGCAAAGTGAAGAACAACTGTTGTTATATGCCGCTGAATTGGAGAAAAAGGTACAGGCCCGAACGGATGCACTCAATAAATTAGTGGAAGACCTGGAGCGCGCCAATAACTTTTTGCAGGAGCAGATAGCCGAACGGAAAAAGGCCGAAGAAGAAACAAAAAAGGCCTTGGCGAAAGAACGGGAACTAAATGAACTGAAAACAAAATTCGTTTCCATTGCCTCGCACGAATTTCGCACCCCGCTGAGCACGGTTATGAGTTCGGCTTCACTGGTACAGCAGTATAAAGACAAAGGCGATCTTGAAAAAATCGATAAGCACATACAGCGCATTAAATCATCGGTAAACCACCTTACTGCCATTTTAAACGATTTCCTCTCGCTAGGTAAACTGGAAGAAGGCCGGGTTGAAATTGAGCGCGAAGAAGTGAACGTGGACGAATTTTTTAATGAAATTCACGAAGAAATCAGACCATTGCTAAAAGAAGGACAAACCATAGAGCTCTCATGCACCTTGAAGAATAAAAACATTCCCCTCGACCGCAGGGTAATGCGCAACATCTTGTTTAACCTGATTTCCAATGCCAGCAAATATTCCGATCGAAACAAAACCATACACCTTACCTGCAAAGAGAGTAAGAACGACCTGGTGATCAGCATTCGGGATGAAGGCATTGGCATACCGGAGCACGAAATCAAGCACCTTTTCGAGCGGTTTTTCAGGGCAACCAATGCCACCAATATTCAAGGAACCGGTTTGGGATTGAACATTGTAAAACGATATGTAGATTTGCTGGACGGAAAGATTGATTTTGAAAGTTACGAAGGAAAAGGAAGTACATTCACCCTAACATTACCCATCACATGAAGAAGATCTTATTGATTGAAGACAATCCGGATGTGCGCGAAAACACGGCAGAAATTTTATCTCTTGCCAATTACGATGTGCATACCGCTGAAAACGGAAAAGTTGGGATTGAACTTGCCAGCAAAGAAAAACCCGATTTGATCATTTGCGACATTATGATGCCGGAACTGGATGGGTATGGCGTGTTGCACATCCTCAGTAAAAAACCTGAAACGGCCAGCATTCCATTTATCTTCCTCACAGCAAAAACAGAAAAAGCCGATATCCGAAAGGGCATGACGCTTGGCGCTGACGATTACCTGACCAAACCCTTTGATGATACCGATTTATTGAACGCAGTAGAGGCACGCCTAAATAAAATCAGCTTGCTGAAAAAACAGTATGCTGCTGATGCCTCCGGACTGGACCAGTTTATTGAAGATGCGCAACGTGTACTCAACCTGAACGATTTGGCCAAAGACCGGAAGGTGAAAACCTATAAAAAGAAAACCGGCATTTACATGGAGGGTGAATTACCAAACAACTTATACTTTGTTAAATCGGGTAACGTAAAATCGTTTCGCACCAATGCCGATGGAAAAGAACTGATCATCTCATTATATAAGGAGGGCGACTTCTTCGGCTACGAGGCCATTCTTGAAAACAATAACTATGGCGAATCGGCCATGGCGTTGGAAGACAGTGAACTAACGGTTATCCCCCGTCATGATTTTTTAACCCTGCTGCACGGCCACCCGGAAATTTCCCGCACGTTTGTTTCCATGTTGTGTAAAAAAATAGCCGAGAAAGAAGCACAACTGCTCAACCTGGCATACAACTCGGTTCGTCAACGCACAGCCGAAGCGTTGCTTAAAATTCATACGCTCAAAGAAAAAGATGTGGTTTCCATTTCACGCGATGACCTGGCCAAGATGGTGGGCACAGCTTCGGAATCCGTTATTCGAGTATTGTCTGATTTCCGCGAAGAAGGCATTATTTCCATCGATGGTGGAAAGATCAATGTGTTACACCCGCACAAACTCGAACAGGTAGTGAAGTGGAATGTGGCGAGAGGGTGATCAGGCGGTTACCTGAGCGGTGTGAATCGAAACCGATTTATCGCGTTTGATCACCTGGTAGCCTGCATAGATCAGCAATAAGCCAATCAACTCGGTAACAAATAACACGTTTACATATCCCGCACGTGTAAACGAACCTCCGATTCCCGGAAGTAAGGCTCCAAGGGCAATAAAAATGTTTCCTAAAAAACGTTTTTGCTTATCCGGCTGACGGGCATAATAAATTGCTGAATATACCGCTCCACCTACCAGGAAAATAAAGGAGTATAGGTTTATAAAGGGAGAAAAGTATCGCACCCATTGCCAGGATAGAATTTTTCCGCTAAGCGTACCATCAAACCCATTTGGCAACTGAATGGGTGAAAACATCACACAACACGAAGCGATTGCCACGATAACCAAAACTATCCATGCGCTACGCGTTGCAAAGCGTTGTGACATCAGCAAATAGACTGAACCTTGAGCCAATGGAAATCCGCCCAGCAAGGCACCACTGATGTACCACAACTTGAAATTTATTTCACTCCACCCGAATAACGCATTAATACTGTCTGTTGCTGTACCGAATCCAAACGTAAAAACGCCCAACGTCCACCATAGCAGATACATGGTGCGTTTGCTTTCCCAGTGCTTATAGATCACAATCAGGAAATACATGGAGAAGAGTGTGGTAACAATAGGTATGTATTCTATCATGCCGGTACAAAAAAAAATATTTATAAAAAAACCTATCTCAAAACACAGATGGTTACTCGTGCATTTTGAGATAGGTGGTGGTTACGAATACTAGCCCTTCTTTACTAAAGCAAACTCAATTTGCGGACGTCCTCGTTCACCGTTTTGCGTTAATGCCGTAAAGCGAAGCTTGTAAATATTTCCATCCACATCTTTTACCAGGTAAAAACGATCGGACCGTACAGCGGGTGCAGAACCAGGGCCACCACCCGACCGCCATTTTGCCCCAATCCCAATTTGTGTAGTTAGCCAGGTTACACCTGTTAAGTTGCTCTCTTGAAACGCCTCATACGTACCGGCATTGGTGATCAGCAGTTCAGCGGTTTCAACACCATTTCTGCTTTGTAAAATGATGTCCTGAAAATAATACGGAATAAAACCAGCGCCAAAGTTGGTAGAGTTGGTAAATCCGGTCCATGCAATATCCCACCGAGCCTTTGCCGGTTCCACATTTACCACACCATTTTCAAAACTGATGTACCGGAAATTAAATTGACTGTCCTTCGTTATTTGAATTTCCTGAAAAGAGGTTGCAGCAATGTCGGCATGTTGTAGGGTGTACCCATTTCCATTGCGAATAATGCGAATCTTTTTCCAACCTCTTGAGGGAATAGGCTGCGATGGATCGCTTGGCGGATTGGAGGCTCCACGGTTAACAATGTAAACTTTATTTTCAGAAGCAGTAACTGAAATAGAAGCGATAGCTGTTTTTGCCAGATCACCTGCCGGATCATCGATCCAGGCCATTGCCTCAATGGAGGAATTTGCACCCACGATCATTACGTCATCAAAATCAACAGTATCAGCAGCATTAACGGCATTCAAATCTGTTTTATCAATCGCGCGTGCCATCATGGTAACCGAAGAATTCAGTGTAACCCGAAAATCATCTCCCATAAAAAACCCTAAATCCCATGAAGTACGGTCAACAGCTGTTTGGCGATTAGCACTTAGATCGATAAATACCTTATTCGGATACGTTGGCCCACCACCATTGATGTTCATGATTGCCTGTTCCGCCAATATCTCAGCAAAACTCAAAACCAATTGTGTTGTTTCACCCACTACAAGTCCGTTAACAACATTGCTGATTGAAAACGTAACCGATTCATCGCCATCCAACAAAACGCTTTCAGTTTTTGATATGGTAAATGAAACTTGTGATGCCCCTGCTACCACCGGTATGGTAATGGTATTGCCGGTTGCTTGTGGCGAAGTGGTAAAATCATCGCCATACACAATTCCGTTGGCCTCAAAATTTACCGTAATGCTTCCCTGGTTCGCAGTTGAACGGGAAAAATTAATATTTATAATCAACTCATCTTCATCGGAGGTAAACCCAAGTTGTGCCGATTCAAAGGCTACCAGGTTATCCGGCAACTGCGGATCTTCCTCACACGATAAAAAAGTTAACATCAGTGCACTCAGAGCAATCACTTGTAAAAAAAATCCGAACTTCTTCATGTTATTCATTATTGAGTTTAAAAATGTTATGGATTAAAGTTTGTAGGTTAAGCCAACGTAGTATGATCGGCCATAGCCAATGGGTTGTGAAGTTCCACCGCCATGTACCGGTCCGCCATTGGCTGCCGCATTGGTGATGCGCGTTACATCAAACGCATTTCGAATTCCGCCATTGATGGCTATTCTTTTAAACAGACTCTTCTGCAGGTTGATATCCGCCCAATGAAAAGCTTCTGCTTCATTCAGGCCAACGGTTCCATCCACATCAAAAATGTAGAATGGTGTTTTGCCCGTATACTTATAATAAATGGAAACAGATGAACGCAAACGCGAAAGTGAATAGGTAATGGAGGAATTCAGTTCAGGAGCCCAAACAAAACCAGTGCCTTGCTCCTGCTCAGCAGCCAGCTCATTGTACCTTCCGGTATAACCGAAGCCGGCAGTAACATCCAGGTTTTTATGTTTTAAGGAATTTACCCAAGTTAATCCCTTCGATCGGAACTTGTCTACATTAATATAAGTAGTGATGGATGTATTGCCAGGCTTCACTCCATAGCCGATCATGTTATCTACATCGTTGTAAAAACCCGTTACGGTACTGCTCAATTGAACTCCTTCTTTTTGTATTAAACGTACTGTCCAGGCAGCGTTATAACTATGCGACAATTCAGCTTCCAATTCCGGATTTCCCTCAATGGAGTGACTGGCATCAAAGAAGTTAAAAAACAACTCGCGGATTGATGGTGCCCGGAAACCTCTTCCATATGAAAGTCTGAACTCACTGCGGTTGCCCCATTGCATTTTCAGGTTTAACGAGGGTATGGCGGGAGGTGCGACATAGGCTGAGTTCTCCACAAACCGTACACCCGGCCTTACGCTAAACCATGTTGCCGGTTTAAATTCTGCTGAAACAAATAGCGCATAATCTTCAATGGAAGATATTCCTTCTTTTAACCTTCCTCCGCTTCCGCTTTCGGTATTTATATCATAACCCGATTGCAGCGACAACCGATCGGATGCCTTGAAGAGAAATGTTCCGCGTGCGGTTAATCTTTTAAAGGTGGTAAGATCTTGCAGACCAGGACCAAGGGCAAGGCGCTCATCACCTGTATTTCTGTTTACGGTAGTGGTTTGAATTTTCCTGCTGTAATCAGAAAATGCGAATGCTCCGTTATAACGCCAGCGGTCGCCCAACTTCACATTTCCTTGCAGCTGATGCATAAACCGGTTCGTGATGTAGCGTTGATCAAGCGCTTCAATTCCGCTGAATAAACCGGGGTTGTAAATGTTCTCGTTTAGGTAATCGAGTCGGTAATACACATCAAAATCATCTGTCTTCACTCCAACTGTTGTACTGCCCAACCATTGAGTTTTCGGATGCCATTCTTTATCCCGATCTTCTGCGCTACCCTGCCATCCACCAAAGTAGTTTCGCGCAAAATCACCCATCGCATAAATTTTTTTGCGTGAATAGCCTACGGAAAGACTTTCATTGTGAATGCCGGCCTTAAAGCCATACTCCTTACCTACGCTTTCCTCATGCAACCGAACTGATGCGCTCCATTTTCCTTCTTCAGGCTTTTTGGTAATGATGTTGATTACTCCGGCTAACGCATCGGCTCCATAAACAACAGACATAGGACCTTCAACAATCTCAACACGTTCAATGCTATTAACATTAATTTGGTTGATGTTTACTTCGTTGCCTGTGCCCTGCCGACCAATCAGGGGCACGCCATCAATCAATACTTTTACATTTTGACCGGACAACCCCTGCATGGTTAAGTTGGATCCACCCAAGGCAAGGTCTTGTGAAAAACGAATGTTCAACTCTGTATTCAGTACATCCTGCAAGCGGGTGGAACCCACAGCTTGTATCCGCTCAGAAGAAATGGTTCGAACACGATAAACAGATTGATGTGCGGACTG
>JAHBUC010000014.1 GCA_019638275.1 Cyclobacteriaceae bacterium
GCGTCAGAGATGATGACGTTGATAGGCTGCAGGTGTACAGGCAGAAATGTCAAAGCTGAGCAGTACTAATTACCCGGGAACTTCTTTTCGGGCAAGCCCTATGTTCGCGGTTTGGTTTTTACAGTATAAACATTGAAAACATCTACCTCTTCCGGTGGTCAAAGATATTGGAGCAGCACATGCTCACCGATCTTAAGGTGACTATAGCGGTGGGGATCACCTCTTCCCATTCCGAACAGAGCAGTTAAGCCCACCAGCGCTGATGGTACTACGGTAAAACGTGGGAGAGTAAGTCGTTGCCTATTTTTTATTCCTAAAGCCTCACATATCCTGTGAGGCTTTTTTTTGCCCTTTATCACATCACAGATACCTGATATGTGGATTTTTTCAGCTTTTGGTTAACCAACAGAAACGGTGACCAAATTCTCATCGGAGAAATGTTTTTGAGCTGTATTTAGCAAGTTTAGTTTGGTGAGCGTGGAGAGGGAGTGAATTAATTGCTGATAATAATCTTTTTGTAGATTAAACAGAGAAATAACCTTGTGTTTATCTGCATGAGCAAATGGAGTGCTCATATCAGATTGCAGACTTCCGATGAAGTGATTTCGTACTGTTTCCAATTCATTTTCTGAAATGGGCTCCATTCGTAAAAGCGCTATTTCCTTTTTGATTTCATCAATGGTTACTTCACGATTCTCTTTATTTACATCAGCGCCAATAGCCAGGTAACTGTCGTGTTTGAGTGCATGAATGGATGAATGAATTCCGTAGGTAAGCCCCTTTTCTTCCCGAATATTCTTCATCAGTCGGGAACCAAAGAATCCCCCCAGAATGTGATTGAGTAGCAGTACAGCCGGATAATCACTATGATCTCTGGCGATCATCATCTTTCCTGTACGAATGGAAGTTTGGACACTATTATTTTTTGGTTCAAAGGAATCGGTTGTTAAACTTTGATTTCGCGTGAGGGTTTCCTGTTTGATTGAATTAGGGTGAAGCTGACGGAGTTTATCAACAAGTTGGGACTTAAGTTGCTCTGTGGGCTTCCCGCTAACGAATGCCAAAAAATTTTTAAAATGCTGTTTATTGAAGTTAAGAAGCTGAGGTTGATCAACAGCATCTATATCCTCCAGCTCTATATCTTTTCCGTATGGATAGAGGGGCCCAAATAGGGTTTTTCGGAACTGTCTTGAAGCAAGGAAGTTGGTCTTTTCCAGGTTTATTTTCAGACCCTGCCGGAATATATCTTTTGCTTGCTGAAGTTCATTTTCAGGGTATGTTGGCGAAGAAATTATTTCGAGCAGTACATCCAACACCCGATCAATATATTTTGATAGCCCATATAAAGTAACGGATGTAAAATCGAATCCCGGGTTAATTTCCAGGTGTAAGCCGTAATAGTCAAGCAGGCTGGTGATTTCGGAACTTGTTTTTGATTGGGTTCCTTTTGGTAAAAGTGTTGCGGCAAAGTGAGATATTCCTGATGATGACTCAAACCAACGGCCTGCTGGAAAAACCAACTCAATTTTTACAACCTCCTGATCTCCTCCTGAGATAAAATGAATTTTGTTGTTTCCTGACAGCTGAAAAACCTCTGCATCAAGCAATTCAAATTGGGTACTCTTAACAAATGAAGGTGCAATTTTCCGATTGACCATTGTTAGTCGGTCACGGATTGTGTGTCTGCTTCGCTACCCCTTACCTGAAGTACTAACGAAAAACGAATGGTTTCTGCCAGTGGGTGTTCTCTTCGGTTGGTTGGCACCAGGTAGGCTACATCAATTCCGAACCTGTCTTTTCTAAAGCCAACCCCCAGTGTCATGTATTTGCGATTACCTTTTTCGCGGGCTTCCAGAAAATAACCTGCTCTTCCGGAAAATGTGTTGTTATACCAATATTCGATGCCGGAGTTCACCACAAATTCTTTAATCTCCTCCTTGAATCCGCCAGGAGCGTCAGTAAACGAGCTGAACATGCCACTTAAAACGGTTTTACTTCCATCATCAATGGTGGGTACCATCAGTTTGTTAAAGTCCATGATAAACGTAAAGCTGTTGGCTTGATCAATCTCTGTTTTATAAGCAGCTCCCAAGCGCAAATTGGTTGGCAGGAAATCACGATTGGCATTATCTGTATAAGATAATTTAGCGCCAATATTTGAGATGACCGCAGCGAGAGCAAGGTTATTGGCTCGGGCACCTTTAATATCTTTATTATAGTAAACTCCTATGTCAGCTGCAGCACTTCTTCCCGGGCGGGCATCAGCACCTCCAGAGGTAAAGGCACCTGTAAGGTTGGAATGAATGTATCGTCCGGTGAGGCCAACACTAAGTTGTTCCGTTAGCATTCTGGAATAGGTAAAGTCTAAAGCGAATTCGCGTGGACGGAAATCACCCAACGGTTCGTTATTACCTCCCCTGAAGCTGATATCTCCTAAATCAAAATATTTCATAGAAACGGCAACGGCCTGTTCGCGGGTAATTTTATAAAACCCTGTCAGGTAGGAAATCCACATATCATTGATGATTTTTCCCAGCCAAGGTGTGTAGGAGATTGCCCCTCCGTATGCCTCTTCAATAAATACCAGTTTTGCCGGGTTCCAAAATGCCGAATTTGCATCCGGAGAGGTAGCAGCCCCGGCATCGCCAAGCCCTGCACTTCTCGCGTCCGGGCTTATTATTAAAAAGGGTACTGCGGTAGTTATAACTCTGAACGAGGAGTCACGTCCAGTTATAGATGAGCCCTGCGCGTAGACTGAACTGTCAATCCCAATCAGAAATGACGCAAAAAGCGCAACAGCAATAAACTTCATGTGATTCTTTTTCAAGGGCTTAAAGATAATCAATTCACTATAATAAGCTTTGTAACCCGCTCATTTTTAGAGCCATCGGCTAAAGAACGCACAATTAGCCGTGCCAAGTATAAGCCGGGTGCCAGTTTTTTACCCGAATTATCAGAAACGGACAATTCGAGCAAGTTGACTTCGTAGGTGCTGCCAGGTACTTCAAAAGAATACTCTTGGAGGGTTTGCCCTGTACGATCACAAATGGATAGCCTGCCCTCAAGGTCATTCCCTGCCTGGTTGTGCGTGAAGAATAGTTGTGTCGATTCCGTTACCGGGTTTGGGTAGTTGGCAAATGACTCAATGACCAGTTGATTAGTACCTGAAACCACAAAGTCTATTTTAGCAACACCCGGGTTGTTGTGAGTATCCCAGGCACGAAGGGTAATTGAGTGTGGGCCTGGCTTTAATGTTGGTAGTTTAAATTCAATTTCTCCCATGGAATAATCATCCTGTTTGGCAACATAATAGTCGTTCAATATCAGCATGTCGTTGTCATCCACTACAGCAACAATGCTGTTTCCGATACCGTAACCCGAGATGTTAATACCACTTTCATCCGTTAAGTGGGCGATTAATTTAGGACTTGAACCGGTGACGCCACCATTACTAAAGGTAGGGTCATTCATATACAGTTGTATTTCCGGTGGTGTCGTGTCTGTTGACGGATTATCTTCACTAGAGCCAACCTGAAAGTCTATGGAATGACCTGCAGCCTCAAGCAGTGCATTTTCATCATATGCGTAAAGACTGAATTTTCCGGCATCAACAGCGTAGGCTATATTTTTCGGAATTACAAACTGAAATGAGAATTCACCATTTTCAACACTTGCCCTTCCGCGAAACAAGGCATTGAACCATTGCTTGTAATTGAACGGACTGTTTTCATTTCCTAATGTTTGAAAAGAAGTTTCTTTATCGAATAATGTGGCTTCTATAACGCCATTAAAGTTTTCGATTTTTTCCTGATTGTGGTTTTGGATTTCTCCGGACACGGTAACAGTTGATAAGGCTTTCAGCACATCACTGCCTGACGAAGTTGTTACCGCAGTGATTTTTACATTATGTGTTGGAATAGCAAGTTGCAAAGAGGGATCGCCAATTAATGAGAAGTTACGATTGGATACTCCGGATATGCTATTGTTCTTGGTTCGTCTGAAGATTTCGCCAAGGGAAAGGTTATTTCCGTTTTCCTTTTGAAAAAAAGCATCATAGAAAGCCTGGTTCAATTCAAAATTTGTGCTGGAGCTCACCGGTCGTGCAGTTGTTACCAGCCCGATTGCCCCACCATTTGCCTGCACCATAAACAATTCTGCTCCTGAAGGAAATACAGGATCATCCTGCCGGCCAAATTCACACGTGGCAGTTACCAACAGGGGCAACCGATCATTCTTAAAGGTTTGAATCTGAATTTCATCCAGTATTCTTTCTTGTGCCCATTGCCTTTCGCTACCGTGTCCTGTATAGTTAATTACCAGCGCACCATCATTGATGGATTGATCGATCTTCTTTTTTGCTTCCGGTGCTATTGTTCCTCCAGCACCGGGTATTTGTGGAAAGGCATCGAGGTATATTTTTTTCGTATTAAAGTGCCCGTAGTTCTCGTCAATATTCCGGGCCATTTGATCGGCCTGACTTTGATGAATATTGAAATCCCCATCATCCGCAACAAACACAATTTCTTTTCGCCATTGACCGAACCGTTTTTTGTCGGTATCGTACTTAATGATTTTGTCGACAACATTTTTAGCCTCTGACAACAGCTTAACCGGTAACCGGCCTACTGCAATGTCCAGCGTATGATTCTCCACGGAGACCTCTCCCCAGTTGCCTTCATGGTTTTCCATAAAAGCAAAAAAGTCATCCGAGGAATAAGTTAGTAGCGGATGTAGTGAATTTCTGGATTGATAGGTGGGCACAAAATTTTTATTATCAACCAATACATCGTTATAGTCGTATGAACATTTTCCTATCAGCAGCAGTGATTTTAGTTTTGATGGGTTTTTGTCATAAAGCAATTTGGTAAAATCACGAAGGGCAGTTACGTCCTGCTTGCCTCCGGAGAATTCGTTGTAGACCTCATCAATTGTAGCAATGGTTATTTCCAGGCCATTGTTCACTTCCCTGTGTGTTTTTAATCGTTGTGCCTCTGATTTAAAATCAGGATGTGTAATGATCAACAAATCCGGAGTGTTTAGGCCTCGCAAATTTTGATTCGCAACTTTACCAATAAGTTTTGGTGCGGGAATGTTGGAGTTGAAGGCTATGAACTCTTTCAAGGTTGATGTTGTGGTTCCAAATGAAACGATGGTTGAACTCAACGATGTTTCCTGAAGGAGGGCATCGGTTGGTTGGGTTACATCCCACACCCTTGTTTGTGCAGTTGCCTGGCCAATTTGAAATGTTGACTGAGGCTGTTGTGTACTTGCGATTGAACGAAATGAAGTCTGATTTCCAAACAATTGAAGCCGTTGCTGTACCTGAAGCAGGCAGTAGTTTAAGTATCCAACCGATGATCCGGAGCTGCTCTTTATATATTGATACCTCACCTCTTGCTCGTTTCGGTTTGCGGCTGCTGTTACGTTGCTTGTAGTTTGAAATGTGTCGGTGGCATGCCTGCCTTTAATGCCATATTGTGTATTGGGAATGGCCACTACCGGGTGTTGTCCGATCTGGTTGCCATTAAGAAAGACGTTAAACGATGTGTTGCCAAACGACTGTGACATTACATCTGAGGCAACTTTTATGGGAGAATTTTCAATCACATTACTGAGCGGTAACCGAATGGTATGCTCAGTGGTCAGATCAAACCGTTCACCGTACCACTCACGTCCCGATTTCAGAATGTTGTATTGATTGGCTTCGTGGTAAGCGTAATTGTCAAAAGTTAGAATTGCCGGAAAGGCTGCGCCAAGGTTTGGTGAGGTTCCGATTCGTTTTCCGGATGAACTTCCTACTGTAATGAAGTAATAATTTTCTTTAGCGTATTGATGTTTCTCGTAGTAAAAAGTTTCAGTTGTCAGGTCAACACGTACTTTGTCAGCCCCTTCAGCATAGAACAGAATGTAATCTTGTTGATTAAATACACCATCGCCTTCGCCTTGAATAAAAATGGCACATTCAATCAAGTCATTCACACGAGGGGCACTGTTCAGCTGAGGCAACATGCCGGCACTGTGTGTATAAATTTTGATGTTTCGGGGATCGGCATTTGCAGAGAAGCCCATCTTTCTGAACAGAGCCTGATCAATTTTGTAAACACCATTTTTCCCGATGGCTACCTTATACCATGTTCCGTTGGCCAGAACAGACTGCTGTGCCTTAACCGAAAATGAAGCGATAAGCATTACCGGAAGGACACACCAATACAGGGCTATGGATACAATTTTTTGCACGGTTGGTAGTTAGCTGCTTATTTCGAAAGGATTTGTACTCCTAACGACAATCCTATATACAAAATTATAACAAGTGGTATTGCCGGGGCTTGCCCGAATGCCAATACTAATACAGAAAGTATAAGGAAGGTAAACCTGATTTTGTTCGCCTGCCAGGTAAAATTTTTGAATTTTAGCGCAAATAATTCAAGGGGTGAAACAAGCAAAAATGAGGATAGTATAATTACCGCGACCAATACCCAGGGAAGCGTGAGCCAGTCCATCACTACTCCGCCTTGCAAAGGAAAAGCAGTTATTAACAAGGCATTTGCCGGAGTGGGTAAGCCCCTGAATGAATCGCGTTGTGTTTCGTCTACATTGAAGATAGCCAAACGCAGTGCTGAAAAAATAGCGATTGAAAATGATACAAAGGGAAGGTACTCACCAGAATCAGCCGGCCAAAGTTTATACATCACCACGGCAGGAAGCAATCCAAAACTTATTACATCCGCCAATGAGTCCAGTTCTTTGCCAATAGGTGAGCTGACCTTAAGCGTTCGTGCAGCAAATCCATCAAAAAAATCAAATACGCAGGCCGCCCATACAAAATATGCGGCTTCAATATTTCTGTTCTCCAACACGAAAACTATACCGAGGCATCCACATAATAAATTGAAACAAGTTAGCAGGTTAGGAATGTGTCGCATGAATCAGGAGTGTAGTGTGGCGCAAAATGGATTAGTTCTTTTTTCATATCCAATTTTGGTCACCGGCCCGTGCCCGCAATATACGGTAACCTCATCTGGCAGGGTGAAAAATTTTTGATGAATGCTGTTGATCAGTGTATCGTAGTCGCCACCGGGTAAATCTGTACGGCCGATGCTGTTGTAAAACAATACATCGCCACCAATTAATGAGTGGGAAGGTTCATGATAAAAGGCGAGATGCCCCGGACTGTGACCGGGCACAAATAAAACCGTTAAGGTTTCATTTCCAACCTGCAATTCATCTGCCTCGGTGATGAAGACATCAGGCTCGGCTTCCTGATAACCAAAAAAGCCGTAGTTGGGGGCATAGGTTTTTACTGCCCTAAGCAAGGATTCTTCAATTGGATGAATGAGCAGCTTAACTCCGAATGCTCGTTTAACGAATGCGTTGCCTAAAACATGATCGATGTGGCAGTGGGTGTTTATAACTTGTTTAACGGATAATTGGTTGTCTGCAATGAAGGCTTTCAGTTGATCTTCTTCATGCTTGTTTGAACATCCCGGATCGACAATTACACACTCACCGGTTTCATCGTACAGCACATAGGTATTTTCCTGAAACGGGTTAAACTCAAAATGCTTTATTTGCAACATCAGGCTTATTTAATCCTCAAAATTAAGGCGGAATTTATTAGGTTGGATGTTTCGGTGCATGAATTACCCGAATGGCTGATAAAAAAGTAGATTATATTATCGTAGGACAGGGCCTTGCCGGATCGTGTTTGGCGCTTCAGCTTTCGTTTCGCGAAAAGCGTGTACTGGTTATTGACCAGCATAATTCAAACTCGGCAAGTCGGGTGGCGGCTGGCCTGTTTAATCCCATTACCGGCAGACAAATGGGCAAGACCTGGCTGGCCGATGAATTGTTTCCGTACCTGGATAACTTTTATTTACGTGCTCAATCCTTGCTTAATCAGCCATTCTATTTTCCGATGCCTTTGTATCGTCCGTTTATTTCTGTTGAAGAACAAAATGAGTGGATGGGAAGAAGTGCGGAACCGAATTACAGTGTGTACTTACGCAAGCTAGAAACAAATCCGGTCTATGAACAGTTTGTTAAAAACGAATTTGGCGGATTGCTGTTGAATCGTTGCGGGTATGTCAATACAAACAATTTTCTAAACAGTGTGCGTAACTTCATTCACGAAAAATTTTACTTTTTGGAAGAGGGCTTTTCTGAGGACGAGCTTTTAATTGGCAGTGATGGCGTTCAGTACAAAAACTTCACAGCATCAAAAATTATTTTCTGCACGGGCGAGCAGATCAGGCTGAGTAAATACTTTTCATGGCTTCCGGTAAAGCCCCTCAAGGGCGAAACGCTAACAATCTCACCTCACATCAAGCCGGACATTATTTTAAATAGGGGAGTATACATAGTGCCCGACATATGGAAGGTTGGGGCCACATACAACAAACTGGATCAGTCGGCAGGCATTACTGATGGGGGGCACCGGGAATTGACCGAAAAGCTAAACGAACTGGCATCTTTCCAGTATTCTATTTCAGCCCAGGATTGGGGTTTTCGCCCTACTACCCCCGATCGCAGGCCAATAATTGGCCCACACCCGGAGTATGAACAATTGGTAATTTTTAACGGTTTAGGTACTAAAGGTGTGAGCCTGGCGCCTTATTTTTCGGATGTTTTGGTAAACTGGATGGAAAATGGCGCCCTCATAGACCAATCCGTGTCCCTGAATCGTTATAAATCGTTATATTCGAAATCTGCTTAAGCTAAGATGGTATTTGTGCGTATTGTGAGAAGTTCAGCTATCCTTTTCCTGTTTGTTTTTGGCGCCACGGTGGCCGGTATGGCGCAGCAGGCCCGTGAGGTTTTTGGTAAAAACCGCCAACAATTCCGTTCGTTCGATTGGCAATACCTGAGTGGCGAAAATTTTGATGTCTATTATTATGATGGCCGCAGGGCCATTGCCAATGATGCCCTGCAATACCTCGAATTGGAGTTTGATCGCATTACCGACCTGATCGGTTATCCTCCCTACTTTAAAACCAAAGTATTTCTGTACAACTCGCTAACAGATTTACGCCAAAGCAATGTTGGCTTGAACAAAACCTTCTACAACATTGGTGGAGAAACAGATTTTGTTAAACCTTATGTTGAGGTTGCACATATCGGTACAGCGCAAGAACTTAAAGATGAGTTGCTGTTCAAGATATCTGACCTTATGCTCAATGAGATGATGTATGGCGGCAACCTTAAAGATATTTTTCAGAGCGCATTGCTCATGAATCTTCCGGAGTGGTTTGTAAGCGGTGCATCACGGTATGTTGCCCACGGCTGGACAGCCGAAATGGATGATTACATCCGACACATTATCAAAACACGTAACGCAAAGCGCATTAACCGATTCAGCGATGAAGAAGCTGCCTTGGTTGGTCAATCAGTTTGGAACTTTATTGTTGAGCGTTACGGCAAAAGCAGTATATCAAATATTCTAAATTATACGCGCGTAACACGAAATGAAGAAAGGAGCATTCTGATAACGCTGGGTGTGAATTATAACCAGTTGATTAACGAGTGGCATAAGTTTTACAGCCAGATGAGTGAAACGGTTGGGCAATCATACGCCAGTCCGGCAGACTCACTGAAGTTTTCCAGAGGGCACAATGTTACTACAGAATTTACCACAATTAAACTCAGTCCGGATGGTCGTTACCTGGCCTATGCAGAAAATGACCGCGGACGGTATGTGGTTAAAGTACAGGATTTAGCTACCAGGAAAGAAGTCGTTGTACTTTCCGGTGGCACTCGGGTTATTGAGCAACGCGTTGATTATCGTTTACCGATTATCAGTTGGGCGGATGCCAATACGCTTGGGGTGGTAGGCGTAAAGCAGGGTCAATACACCTTCTGGCTATACGATCTGAACACCAAAACCAAATTGCCGCGAGAGCTTGATCGCTTTAGTAATGTGCGGAGTTTCACGTTCTCAGCTAATGGTCGGTTGGTTGTTTTAAGTGGTGATTTTGAAGGACAAAGCGATTTGTTTTTGTTGAGTACGCGCAGGGATCGTGTGCGCAGGCTCACCAATGATTCATTCGATGATCTTGATCCTTCTTTCATACCCGGCTCAAACCGCATTGTGTTCAGCTCAAACCGGGTTACCGATTCGCTTACAACGGGGGAGAGAAAATCGTTGGGTGACCTTACCAACAACTACAATCTTTTTGTGTATGACCTTGACACAACAACCAATGTATTAACCAGGATAACCAACACCTTAAGCAATGATTATGCTCCCCGTGCGGTGAATGATAATATTTTCTTTTACCTGAGCGACCAGCGTGGTATTATCAATCTGTTTAAGTACGATCGTTCAACGGGCATCTATACCCAGGTTTCAAACTTCACCTCCAGCATCCGTGAGTATGATTTTAATTATGAACAGTCAACACTGGCCATAACCCTGCGCAGCGGTATGCGGGATGACATTTACCTGAGCCGTGCTTACAATTTAAACCGGAGTGTTTTTACACCGGCAACCCGCAGGCGCGAGATGCAACAGGTAAAAGTTTTGCAGGAACGGAGAAAGCAGGAAGAAGAAAAGAAGATGAGTGTTAAGGACCTCATCAATTCACGCCTCAAAGAGGCCCAGGGTAATACAGATACGACAACAGTTAAACGAGATACGGTTCAGGTTCCTGCTGATACGCTGATAACAATTGATTCGGTAACGCAGGTTGTGAAGAAAGACGGTGCGCCACCCGTTAAGCAAACTGTTGTTAACACGGATAATTATGTTTTTGAAGATGAAGCGGTAAAGCAAAATCAGCCAAGCGAAACATTTTTGAATCGCTACATGAAGGCCCGCGAGAAGAGCCGCATCATTGGTCCCTTCCCATACGAATCAAAGTTTAGTGCTGATAATATTGTTACCTCATTTGTTATTGATCCACTCAGGGGATTAGGTTTCCTGCTGGAAACGCAGATGAACGACATGCTCGAAAATTATCGTTTCTACGGGGGTATCATGTCGTCCATTGATTTACGAAATGCAGATGCCTATGCTGAATTTCAGTACTTACCGAAATTTATTGATTTCAGCGCCCGATTTGACCGGAAAGCTATTCGCTGGGATCCTTACCGCGATGGAAATATTTACCATTACTCACTGAACAAATTTGAAATTGGTGGAGCCTTACCCATTACAGACCGGTTACGCTTTTCAGCGAATGTTTTCGGTGCATTAACGCGGTCAGTTGATCAGGGCGTAGTCTCTTTCCCAATTAATCCGCCCTCGGCTGAACCCATCAGTCACTACTATACTGGCTTACGTTCGGAACTCGTGTATGATAATTCCGTTACAACCGGGCTAAACATGATTGAGGGAACCAGGGGTAAACTTCGCATCAATCATTATCAGGGCATTAATGATCCTGACAATAGTTTCAGTCAGGTTACCCTGGATGTCCGGCATTATCAAAAGATATACAGGGGTATTGTATTGGCTGTTCGCGGTTTTGGCGGATCATTTTTTGGCAGATCGCCAAAGCAATATTTGTTGGGAGGCATGGATAACTGGGCGTTTAACCAGATATCGTACCGTGGCCGTGATGCTGAAGGAAATGAAAACCTGTTGGGAACCCGTTCACAAAATGAAGACATTCTGTTTGTTGAGTTTGCCACCAACCTCCGGGGTTTTCAGTATGCCACCTTGTTCGGGCAGAATGTATTGTTGATGAATGCTGAGTTTCGGGTTCCGGTTGCCAAGGCCTTGAGCAATTCACCAGTTTCTTCAAACTTTTTTCGAAACATGCAGTTGATTGCCTTTTACGATATTGGTACAAGCTGGTCGGGGCCTCCACCGTTTAACTCAGGCACCAGTGTTCGGATTGACAGAATCAATAGTGGGCCATTTCAAATTGACATCAAGAACTTCCTTAATCCGTGGCTATACAGTTACGGAGCCGGTATGCGGACGGTTATGTTTGGATACTATGTGAAATTTGATCTGGCCTGGCCAGTTCAGAATTTCGAAGTAGGCAAGCCCCAATTCCTGTTTACACTCGGGTTTGATTTCTGATACTTTTTGACTCACATTCTCTTTTGGTTTCAGGATTCAGTTACCTTTGTTAGCTGCTAACTACAATAATTTATTATGATAAAGTCAATGACTGGCTTTGGCCAGGTAACAGTTGATGATGGCAAACTGAAAATCAGCGTTGAGGTAAAAAGCCTGAACTCCAAATTTCTGGATTTGGGATTGCGTCTTCCAAAAACATTTTCTGATAAGGAGCTTGAGCTTCGCAATCTGGTAAGTGAAAAACTGGAACGCGGAAAGGTTACGCTTACCGTTGAAGTAGAGCGTTACAACGAAGCTGAAGTAAAGCAAACCTACAATGAGGCATTGTTTACAGCATATTACAGTGCATTAAAGAAGCTGGCCGACAAAGTTGTAGCGCCTTATGATCGGTTATTTGAACTGGCTTTGAATTCACCGGATGTGATCCAGAATAGACTTGGAGATGAGGAACGTGAAGCAGAATGGGTTGCCATTAAGAAGGCCATCACCGATGCATTGACTCAATGCGATGGTTTTCGCAAAGATGAAGGTAAAGTACTGGAGCAAAAACTTAAAGAGTATTGCGAATCCATTGCCTCATCGCTTCAGCATGTAAATGCTTTGGATGCCGCGCGGGTGGATAAGGTTCGTCAAAAGCTAAAAGGAAATGCGGTTTCATTTTTTGGCGAACAAGGGTATGATGTTAACCGACTGGAGCAGGAAATTATTTATTACATCGAGAAACTGGATATTCACGAAGAACGTGTGCGCCTGCAAACGCATCTGGATTATTTTCTTCAAGCTTTGAAAGAACCTCAGTCGAACGGAAAGAAACTTGGCTTTATTTCTCAGGAAATAGGCCGCGAGATAAACACCATCGGCTCCAAAGCAAATGATGCCGCCATGCAAAAGCATGTGGTAGCCATGAAAGAAGAACTGGAAAAAATTAAGGAGCAGTTGGGTAATGTATTGTAGGAAGAGATGAGAATAGGTGATTTTAAATATGTGGTGGCATTGGTAGGCTCATTGACTCTTTCATGCAATGAGCAGGTAACTTGTATTGATCCGACCCGACCAAAGCCAGATTCCTGTAATGAGGTGCTTGCGCCTGTATGTGGATGTAATGGGCAGACCTATGATAATGCTTGTTTTGCCCAGGTTGCTGGACTGACTTGGTGGCGCAAGGGTAAGTGCCCGCGTTAGCCAGGTGTTTTCAGAACTTTTGGATTTATACAATTAGGCACCGATCCATCTCTATAAAATGAAATAATATTATTAGCCGCCAACCTGGCCATTCCGTTACGTGCTTCAACAGTGGCGGAACCAATGTGTGGAAGAACAGCAACATTTGGCATTTCAAGCAGTGGATTGTTGGGCTTCATCGGTTCGGGGTTGGTAACATCCAATCCTGCTCCCCAGATCGATCCTTTAGTTAATGCTTCAATCAAATCGGCTTCGTTGTGCACACCCCCACGTGACGTGTTGATGAATATCGATGAAGGTTTCATCTGATTGAACACTTCCCGGTTGAACAAACCCCGCGTTTCTTCACTCAAAACACTGTGCACGGAAAGCACATCGCTTTCGCGGATCAATTCTTCAAAGCTTACATACGTGGCTCCATAACGCATTTCGGCCTCACGATTACGGGTGCGATTATGGTAGATAATGTTCATGTCGAATGCACCCTTGCAACGCTTGGCCATCACCATGCCAATCCGACCCATGCCGAAAATGCCCAATGTTTTTCCGCTCAGTTGAAAGCCAAGATTTTTCAAGGGCTCAAACTGTTTCCATTCTCCGCGAATTATGGTTTTGTGATTGTAGAACATTTTTCTCGAAACCGCCATCATCAAGCCAAAGGCGACATCAGCCGTAGCCTCACTTAGTACATCAGGTGTATTGCTTACCGGAATTCCAGCCAGGGAGGCAGCTTCAATATCAATGTTATCGTACCCAACGGCAAACTGACCGATGATGTCGAGATGGGCGCACTGACTGAAGAAGTATTTATCAAGTTTATCGGCACCCAATGAGAGCAATGCATTTACCTGTTTGGTCTGTGTTATTAATTCTTGCTGCGTCATAGGGCCATCACCTTGCCATTCCATTACTTCCAGGCCGGCATTGGTCAACATCGTTTTGGCGATGCCGGGTATCAGGCGGGTGATTAAAACTTTTTTGGAGGACATGAGAAATGAGTATGATCAAATATAAACGATACTTATATTCAGAAGAAGATGAATTATACAGGAGGTCTTCTGAAATACAAAAACGTCATTGGTGGCAGATTAAAAAATCTGCCTTTAATCAATGACGTTCCTTTCTACCGTTGCTTACGCTTACAACGCTTGATGCTCTCCTCCAATACACGGCAGTTCCATAATTCAGCGGAATGACTTAGAGCATCTTTATAATGCCGTATCGCCTTGCTGTACTTTTTCCTCAGCTCAAAGGCTTGTCCGGCACCGGCCAACAGATCAGATTTGCGTGCATGTTTTGCCTGAATGCCTTTCAGGTAAACATCAATCGCTTCTTCCAGTCTTTCTTCCTGGCGGAGGAGTTCGCCCAAATGCCAATACGGATCAGCAAAGTCAGGATCGAATTTTATGGCCATCTTAAAATGACCTTCAGCCATTTTAATTTCTTCTGCGTATTGGAAATAGATAATACCAAGCGTGTTGTGTAACCTGCCGTATCCGGGCTCTTCGTACAGAAGTCGGTCGAGCAGTTTTATGGCTCGCTCATGTCCCTCAAGCCAGGCAAGCTCCAGCGCGTGTTGCAGGTATTCTTCCATCCATTTTATTTTTTCCATTTTAGTTTTAGAAACTTAACCATGGTCTGTGGTGACACAGACCATGAGGATTAATAAAGCATGATACGAACCAAGAGTTGCAGCAGCATAAACACAAGGGCTATTAGCCACGTGCCAGACTTAGATCGTAAAAAAAAATGCTAACCTTTTCTTCCGGCATCTTTTAACGCCATCCGTCAGGTTGTTGATTTCAAAGCTGTTTACAGAAGCCAGCATGGCTTCCTTGTACGCTTTGATCGCTTTACGGAATTCACCGCGCAGTTCGTACGCTTGGCCGATGCAATCCATAAAGGCTACCCGGTTGGCGTTGGTTTTTAAAACGCCTTGTTCCAGGTAACCCAATGCATCACTGTATCTTCCGTTACGCAGGTACAATGTACCCAAGTGCAGGTAAGGTGCAGCAAAGGTGGGATCAAACTGAACCGCCATTTTCAAGTGAAGTTCTGCTTTCGCTGTTTCGGCTGTGTAGTACAGGTACGCCCAACCAATGTGGTTGTGCAGGCTACTGTATCCCGGCTCATCGTACAACAGGTTGTTTAGCAGCGCTAAACCATCGTGAACCTTATTGTCGTAAATGAGTCTTTCAGCCTCCATCATGTATTGTTCCATCCATTCGATTCTCATTGTTAGTTCGATGTTTTTAGTTTCAATGTTCAAGGTTTGGATTCAGCCTTAAACATTGAATCTTTAACCTTGAACTAATCTTCTGCGGGCGAATCATCGCCACACATGCGCACAATCTTCGGAGTAAATACTCCGAGCACATCTACCAATTCTTGTTGGTAGCGCATTACGTTCCGTATATCTTTATACACCATCGGTGCTTCATCCAGTCCTCCACCAATCAACTCAACGCTATGCTTCTGCAACTCCTGCTTCACCATTTTTTTGGTGATTACATTCTTTGCTGCACTTCGCGACATCACACGACCTGCACCATGCGAAGCTGAATTCAACGATGCTGCCGATCCTTTACCGCGCACGATAAAGCCTGGAGCCGTCATGGAGCCCGGAATGATACCAAGTACACTTTTTCCGGCAGGTGTTGCTCCTTTGCGGTGAACAATTACCTCAGTGTCATCTTCCCGTGTCTCCTTCCACGCAAAGTTGTGGTGGTTCTCTACCATCAACAGCGGTTTTTCACCCAGGCTATGTGCCATGCGTTCGTGAATCTGGTGATGATTGGCAGAAGCGTAATCACCAGCCAAGTTCATGGCAATCCAGTACTCCTGTCCGGCATCGGTGTTCAGGTCGAGCCAGGCAAGGTTCGCAGCTTCTTTTGGCAGGTGGCAAAGTTGCTTGGCCACCCGCGTATAGTGCCGCGCAATTTCTGCACCTAATCCGCGTGAACCCGAATGTGATAGTACAGCGAGGTAATTTCCAGCCGGTAACTTCCATTCGTTGTTGTCGTCAATTCCCATCAGCCCGAATTCTACAAAGTGATTACCACTTCCGGATGATCCGATTTGTGTAGCCGCTTTCCCTTTCAGATTTCGCAGTATCGCAATTTCATCAAACGTTTTGCGATCGAGCACTTCGTGTTCTTTCGGACGTTTGAATGTTTCGCGACCAAAGCATGTGTTGGTTAACAACAGCTGCTTCAGGTTGCTGCGATGCCGCTCCAGGAACTTTTCATCGAGCGGATAAGCCGTAAGGCACATGCGACAACCAATATCTACTCCAACTCCATATGGAATCACTGCATGGTGCGTAGCCAAAACACCACCAATAGGTAAACCATATCCTTGATGAGCATCGGGCATTAACGCACCAGCTACGGTTATTGGCAACTTCATGGCAATTTCCATCTGGTTACGTGCACCTTCTTCTATTTCGGCTGCACCGTAAATCGGGTAATCCAATCTGTTTTTTAGCAACTCATGTACGCGCGACTTCTTCTCAGAGGGCGCTAAAGCCAATGCAGTTTTATTCCATACCGAATCGTCAACATAAGCTTTCGGATTGGCCAGCACCGCTCTCAACAGGACGTAGATTTCCTCCTTCTCGCTTCTGCGAAAATATTTCAATACCGTATTGATGGCGATGCCAATCGCTTTACCTTCCGGGTAACCTAACTTGATCAGGTCTTTCCCACTTAACATTTTTCTTTTCATAGTTGCTCCTTTTAGACTTCGCACCGCCTACTTGCCGCAGGCAAGGGCAAAATCATTCCACTCGTCTTTTCAGACAATTTAAATTTACATAACAACAGTCCGGAGAGAAATAAAAAAACCCGGACGAACCCGGGTTTTCAGTTAGTGATCAGGTGTTGATCAGCTGAAAAACCAGGGCATAAACCGAATATCACTATTCGGCAACTCAAAACGATATGTCCCTTTTTGTTTTAGCATGATGCAAAGATAAATCAGAAGTGAAATGATTTCAAAGCAGGTGTGTGTAAAAAAGTTTTTATAACCGTTATACAGATTTATTCTACATAAACTTTCCCGGCACCATCTTCCGGATGCAATCCCATCACCGCATCGTGGCATTGCTCACAATAAAATCCCAGCTCTCTTCCTGATCGTTGATCATCGTTTCGGCTGATGGTAACACACGAAGCAAAGTTGTAGCGTAATTTCAGTTTCTCGACATCCAATACACAGTCATAGTACACCCATTCACGGCAGTTGTCTGACCAAGGTTGACCGCGATAGGTTTCCTTTATGCCTTTCGATTTTAGTTCGTTTTCGAGGACGGTTAAGTGTTCACACACGGTTTACGGCATAGCCTTTAGTAATATCTGCTTTTGAGAAAAGGAATATGCAGCATCTAAAAATTCAACGAGATTATTCCAGTTTTCACTTCTCTCAAAATTGGAAGTGTAATACTTATGAACCTTAATGCTGATCTTGCCCCCCGATTCTGTAACCTGACTACTAAAGCCGCCTGCCTGATTCTTTACTTTTACATTAAGACTTTCCAGTCCCTCAGCCTTAAATCCTTGAGGCACGATAATCTCCAAAGTATACCGAAATGAGCGGGCAAAAGGCATATAAACATTGTATTTACGGGTTCGGTCCTCTTCAGATAATTGTATCTGATTTTCAATGAATTTACCGATATCAAAGATATAGTTTGACCCAACTTTCTTCAATGCTCCTTTAAATGTCGCCTGGCATGAGTATGAGAATGCTTCCGATTTATCAAACCTCCCTGTTGATAGAATCTTAAGTTCATCAACTTCTTTAATCTCCAAATCAAACTCATTTGTGATTATATTTTTTAGTGATTCTTTTTTCAATTCATCTCTTCTGGATAGATAATCTTCCTGCTGACTTAAGAGACGCTTAGCGTTCTTGGTTTGAGCTGGTTTATTTTCTGTCATGTTGAATCGCTCTGTTTCTTCTTTCTTATAATCATGAAAATCTAAAAGCGTATTTTGAAATTGATTGCGAGATGCGCCATAATATGATTTTTGCATTCTTGCATCAACAAGCCCTTCTGTAAGATCAACAAGTTGTAGTGTATAATTTCCTTCGCTTAAGTTTTCTTGATGAGGAGAAACAGGAATTTTGCTGCTCTCCAGTCTCCATAAACTCGGAGCCCCTAAAGCATTTGCAACATACACTTCTTCACCTTGCAGGTCAGGATCGATTTCGTCTACAACAGCGTGGATGTCAAAGGTGCCAATATAAAATGGTTTCGAGGTATTGACTCGAATCATAACAGTCAACTCATTTTCCATTATCAGATTATCGAGTGATGAAATTTGGCGTGGTATACCTATAATTATTTCATGATTTATTTTTTTAATACGATAATATGCTGATAGAGCTTTTGTCCACTCTACTGCGGAAATTTTTACTGGTTCGTAACCAGATGCAAGCTTTTCTGTTGCATATTTAATGTACAATTGGTGGCGTAAAGTGTAGAAAGCTTCACGGGCAAGCTTGTTTTGATCTTTAATGCCCTTGTGCTGTTTGTCCATTGTACTTCTTAGCGAAGGAGCATACATGCTTGGGTAATTGTAGATGGCCGCCATCAGATCTTTAACTTCGCTTTTTCGTACGTTCGATTTTATCACACCGGGCTCCTCCAGAAATCCTGGAATTTGTGCAGCTACCGTACTGGAGGCATAGGTGACTTTAAATTTTATCGTAGGAATTTCCCGGTAGGGGAATACCCATTGAGTAGCTTGTATACTCTCCCGATTTCCATCTTCCAGTGAGTATTGATTTTTTTCTTTTTCGGCATCCTCACGAAGTTTTAATTCGGGTGCGCCATTTATTGACTTGGCATTAATGAAACATCTCCTGAGCACATCAAATGAAATTTTTTGCTTCAGAATGGGGTATTTTGTTTGTAGTAGAAAAATCTCAGGATCAAATGTGTAATATTTTGCATTTACTAATATGATTTGTTCTTCTACTATATAGTAATCCAGAATATCTCCCTGTTCAAGGTTAGGAATTGCCAGCTTATAGACATCAATCCGTGCACGATTTAACTCTTTATTTTCTTTTACCGCCATACTTAAAGGAATCTCAATCTCCCTACCGTCTGGCTTTATTATCTTAAATCCTGCATAGGAATATGATCGTACATTGCCCCAGTTACCACTACCGGTAAGGGTAAATTGTGCATACTCCTCAAGGGCTTTTGAATCCTGCAATTTTACTCTATAGTGAGCGTAATTTTCATGACTTAAGTCGGTTACGATAGGTAGTTTTCGATAGCTTAAGAAGAAAGCCCGTGCCAGAATAACAGCGGAATTTGAAGCCCATTTTTGAGGCACTGAAGTATTGGTAAAGTCAGGATCACTTGAATTCCACATGAGGTTACGAATTTCTTCAGCTCTTTTTTTATCATCATTAATACCCGCTAGAAGAACTTGAGCAAGTAGGCAAATTGCAAGTGTGGTAAAAACGTGTCTAGTCATGTTCAGTTAAAATTACTTGGTCGTCATAGAATTTTTTGAGTTGATCAATTGCATTATTCCACGATTCAAATGCTGCAACTGGCAAAACGTTATTATTTATCTTGATTAGTTTCGAATAAATAAGCTTATTATCTTTTACCTGATATTTTAGTTCAAACTCATAATGTTCCGATTTTATGGTTACTGGATTTGGAATATGAGTGAGCTTGTGTTTATCTGGAATGATTAATTCGGCTGTGGTTTTTTGATTGACTTTAGATGAGAATTTATAGGGCACTTTACGGGTTTTTTCGAGGGATAAGTTTTTGAAATCGTCTGAAAAGTCCAGATCGATATATATCTCTTTGTTAAACTTATTGTATTGATTTCGCGGAGAGACGTTGAAGGAAACCTGTAATGGTTGCTCACGATCGAATACTGAATGCTCCCGGATGGCCAGAAAATCGGGGTTACCGGTTCCGGCAAGTAGTTTCCTAAAGAATCGATTTTTGTCTTCGTTTTTGATTTGGTTGATTGCACCAAGTATGAATTTCTTATTTTCACCATTGAAAATAGATTTGCCTTTCCCGGTCATTTCATTTTCAGAAACCGTATATACCCAGTATGACTCTTGCGTGTATTGGTCAAGCGTCATGTATGGGATATCCTTAATGATAAAGTTCTTACCATCCTCAATCATCACTTGCTTTCCCTGAATGCGTTCCGAAATAGCCCCAAATGAGCTGAAGCTTTCAGTTGGGTCAAGAAGATAGTGCTTACCTTTATTGAATACGGAACAGATCATGTGGTTGTCAACTGCGAGCGAAGGAATAGAGTAGGAATAGGGTATCCGATCTGTGCCAACCCAAGTTAATCGTGCATCATAGCCTGCAATTTGAAGAAGTTCCTTTACAAGGTTGGCCATTCCTTTGCAATCGCCATATCGTTTATAGTACACATCATGTGCCTCTGCTGGTTTAAAACCGGCTATCCCGTCTTCAAATGCAATGTATTTGATGTTATCCTGAACCCAGTAATAAATGGCTTTAATTTTCTCCTCATCAGTTTTAAGGTCTTTAGTTATTTCCTTTACCAAGGGTTCCAGTTCTGATCTTTTATTATTTAACTGACCGGTAAGCGATGTATACCAGGCGTAAAGGTCACCTGTAGAGGATAGTACGGTTATGGAATTGTTGTTGTAGTCATATTTCTTGGTAAGAATGAGTATATGAGGAATAAAATGCAGGTGTCCGGGTATATGCTCATCCTTCGGAAAACCTTCAAGACTTCTAATCTTATAGGTAAATGTTTTTATTCCATTTTCTGAAGAAGTGCTTTTATCTATTGTGTACCCATCAAAGTTCATTTCCAGTAATTCGACTGTTGCCCATTCGGGCACATGGATACGAATCTCTCTTTGCTCAACAGGGGACTCATAATGAAAAAATACGTGGGTTAGGTACTTGGGATCATAATAGCGTTTTGTTGCTTCATATCGTGCAACCTGACCGGGAAGCGGAAGTGAAAAGCGATACGCACAAAGTTGAGCATCGGAATAAAAAATTTCCCCTTGTGCATAGTGCCCACAATATTTGTCATGCTGGAGAGATTTACCATTGTTTTGACGAAGAGAATAAGATTCAATAGCAGAATTGTCATTGAAATAGCTCCTCATCACAAATGATGTGTTTGATTGGAGTGCTATTACTTCTGAAAATTCGTGCTGACGAACTGTTAATTGTTGTGATCCCTTCGGAAGTTCAAAATAGTAGTTCGATATGTATTGCAAGGCAGCAATTTCATCTTTAGGAAATTGCCTTTTTAATTCCTTTGCACGTTTAACATCATTTTCATGGACGCTCTGGGCATAAATAACCTGACCTATGCAGAGCATGAGAATAATTAGAAGCGGGGGACGCATAGTTGCCAGTAATGCTTTAAAAATGTAAAAAACCAAATAATTTTAATCTTTAGTAAAAGATTTATAAATATTAAAATGCACCCACCCTCAAAACTCTCCAGCGTTATCCTATACTCGGTTATTTCGGCTGCGTTTATCGGGCCGGGTACGATTACCACCGCTATAACTGCGGGGGCAACACATCAGCTTCAGTTGTTGTGGGCGGTGGCGTTGGGCACGCTGGGGTGTTTGCTGCTGCAGGAAACATCCGCCCGTATTGTGATCAGCAGCGGGTTGAATCTTGGGCAGGCTTCTCAAAAATGTTTTGGCAATACCTGGGGCAAATACCTGATGGTGTTGGTAGGGGTAACGGTTATGCTGGGCTGTGCAGCCTATGAGGCTGGGAATATATTGGGTGCTGTGTCCGGACTTAATTTACTTAGCGAGGTAAATACAAGACTACTCACCATAGGAATTGCTTTGGCTGCTTTTCTTGTACTGTGGACCAACAAGCGCCAGGTGATTTCGTGGTTAATGACCGTGCTGGTTGGGTTGATGGGCGTTGCATTTTTTGTTCTGGCCTTGCAGCAACCCTTTTCATTTACCGAAGTGCTCGCAAAAGCTGCTGTCCCTTCGTTTCCTTCCGGTAGTGCATTGCTCATACTCGGCCTGATAGGCACTACCATTGTTCCGTACAATATTTTTTTAGGTTCAGGCATCAGTAAGGGAAGAACCATTCCGCTGATGCGCATTGGGCTTACCGTTTCCGTGCTGATAGGCGGGTTGATTACCGCGGCCATTCTGATTGCCGGCACTTCGGTGCAGGAGTTTTCTTCTTTTCCTGAATTGGCGGGTTCCTTGCGTGAAAAACTTGGACCGGTAGGTTCGCTGGCCTTGGGGGTTGGGTTGTTTGCAGCGGGATTCTCTTCTTCCATCACAGCACCGTATGCTTCCTCGATTATTGCTTCAACCGTTTTTGGATGGGAAGACCAACGCAGGTTGCGGTTGGTGTGGGGCACCGTGTTGCTTGTTGGCTTTTTGTTCGGCATTAGTGGCATAAAGCCGATACCGGTAATCCTTACCGTGCAGGCGTTGAATGGATTGATGCTACCGTTGTTGGTGGCGGTGCTGATTGGAGTTGTTAATCAGCGAACGGTGGTCTCAGCACATCACTTACCCGGACTGCTCTACAATTTGCTGTTGCTGCTCATGCTGGGCAGTGTGGTGTTGATTGGTATGAACCAGGTGGAGAAGGCATTGATTGCAATGAACGTATTATCCCAGAACTATTTCAACGTGTTGGTTTGGTGTAGTGGGGTGTTGGTGTTTGTAATGGGTGGGTGGGTACTTAAGATGAGAATCTAATTCGTAAAATCAAATTTGAATATTTTGGTAAAGTCAATATATTCATAGCACATGTCCTCTGAATAATTTACTCTATGACTATTAAGTTCAAGTTTTTTGTGTTACCAATTTTCATGTTGGTCTCTTTACAAATATTTGCTCAACACAACATGGGGTTTAAGCTCAATTTCGGTGCATCAAGTCGTAAAACAAGCTTCACGTTTCCTGCTGGCTTTACAGTCAATTATACAACAGCAAGCAAATTAGCACCATCATTTTCACTTGGTGGATTTTATGAGTTTAACTTTGGTAAAAATTCTGCTTTATCAGCTGAATTATTATATACAGAGTTAAATGGGACAGAAGACTTTAATAGACAACTCTTTGACAAAGATCGGAATGTTACTGGTTTTGAAAATTCTACAATAACCACCCGTGTTTCATTCATTGCATTACCAATTTCTTATACCTACCAAATAAGGAATTTCAGAATTTTACTCGGATTTCAAACATCCATAGATGTTGCAAGCAGTGGAGAAATGAAGATCACCCGTGTTGAAAATGGAATTCAGACTGACATGACTATAAATTCAGAGACTGTAGCTCAAGACAAAGGTGATTTTGGAGTGAGATTGGGATTCTGTTATGATCTAAGCAAGAAAGTTGCACTTGAGATCAATTTTTATGAAGGAATGAATGATATGGCGGACTCTGAATCAACTAAAATTAAGTATAGACAGATGGTTTTTGGTCTGCGGTATAGGTTTTTTCAAAAGAATTAAGAGTGGATTTCCTTTAACTCAACTTCGCCACCATACTGATATACCGCTCAGGCACTTCGCCTTTGGTGGCGGTTTGGTAATCGTTGTAGCTGCAGGGCACAATGCTGTTGCGGGCGTAGCGCTCAAAGCCTCCGGGATAGGGCACTTCCATCCACCAGCGTTCGCTGAACTTACTCTTGTAAAAGGTAATGGTTTCGGTTTCTACCGGCATGGCTACCACGTATTTTAAAAAATCGTTGCTCTTAAAGTTTTGTTCTTTTTTGCGGTGGTAGTAGCCCTCAATAAAATACCACACCATGGTGGCTACAACACTGGCTGTTTTTTTGTGTTCATCATCGTGGTCGGGGTTGTATTCGTAAAAACCAACGGAACTTAATTTTTCATTTTGTCCGGCATACCAGCAAATCTGGCAGGCTTCTTCACCGGTTAGTCCGAAGGGCTGAGCGTTTGCATTGCCTGGCGCATCAGCAGATTTAATAGCGGTGATGTCGAACGAAAGCATATCGGCATTGCGGATGACGGGCTCCATTTCTTGTAAGTTGGTGCGCATTTGCCCGATGCGAAAGGCTTCGAAGTACAGTTTTTCCAGTACGGCTACTGAAAGCTGATCGATGAGGTAGCTTTGATAGGCGAGGTGGGTGTAGCTAAATAGATAATTTGGTTCATGCAACAATACTTTATGGATGTGTTGTTTGTGAGCAGGTGCTTCGCGGTCGTCATCCAGATCCAGAAACGCATCCACATTTAAAAAGCTGATGAGCTTTTCCATGGTTTCGTAGGCGGCATACTGACCGTAATCCAGATCGTGTGAACCACCCAGAATGATTGGAAGTACGTTGTTCTCTAACAATATGCGGCACACCTCGCTGATGCGCGTATAGGTTTCTTGTAAATCGTGTCCCGGTTTTAAATTTCCCAGGTCGACAATGCGGTACTTGCCACTGCCTTTTTTGAGGGCATACAGTTTTTTTCTGATTTCATCGGCAGCTTTTGCTGTTCCGACATTTTCTCCTGCTCCCCGGTTTTCGGCAACACCAATCAGGGCAATGTGCGCGTCCTTGTAGTCGGGCATTTTTTCACCAAAAAACCGGATGCTTTTATAAAAGGAAGAAGAGGAAGTAATATTCGAATAAATGGATTCGTCAAGCGGGGAGAAGAAGATGGTTAAATCCATGGATCAGTTTTTAGAAATAGTCTTTTTGATTGTCAGGTTTACATCCTCCAAAAAACCGCCAAGGCGCTGAGACGCAAAGAAATCGCGAGAACTTTGCGCCTTTGTGTCCCTGCCTGCGCAGGTAGGTTTGCGGTAAGATACATGAAACATGTGCATCATGAGCTTTACAGAGGAGTAACGCGAAGTTAGCAAAAAGACCTTGAATTTATCGGAAGGAAATAAGCAGCACTTATATCAGAAATGACAGTGGTTAAACAAAAAATTAAGCCTGCCAGAGTGGGCACCCTTAACCACGGTATCCACACCCCGACAAGCTTAAACACTCAACCTGTTTATCTTTAAAAACTTATCTAAATGTTATAGCCGATATACATACGAAAGCGACACGAGGTAATCGGCAAAGGCGGCATCGCCATGTTGGTAGGTTCCCAGCACTTCAGTTCTACGTTTATCCAGTACACTTTGCGTGCGGTTACGCTCCAGTGCAATCGGGCAATTGATGCCGAATGTATGTTTACCGGATGAGTAAGTGATGGCTGGTTCCAGGGAGATGATGTAGCCCGGCCTCCTGAATCCGTCACTCTTTCCAAAAACATCTTCAACCGGAATGCCCTCGTATCTTCCGCCCAATGCGAATTGAAATTTATTTACCAAATACCGGCCACCTAACCGGAATAAGAATTGATCAACCACCGACATTTCGTTGGAGAGCGGAATGTTGTTTACCAGGTTCGGACTGCGCAACGTACCGTTTGTATTGCGTGGATTGAACATATACATACCCGTAGCAAATACCTGGAAGTTTCTCCCCACTTGCTGGGCAAAATCAAATTCAACAATGGCTCCTGTGCCGCCATCACCCGGCTGAATGGATTGATCCACGGCAAGCTGTACCAGTGTATCCTGATCCTGCGAACCACGCTTGTGAAAAAAGTCTTTGTAATTGTAGTTACCGGTAGGGAGTTTAACACCTAAACCAACGGTAAGAAAAGTTTTATGATTTGAGGGAAGCACATTATAATAGCCGCTTATGCGCAAATCACCCAGGCCTTTTGATGAGGTGTGGTAACGTTCACCACTGTTGTTGCCTTTGTGCTCATACATGGATGAACGATCAATGTACAGGTATGGGATGGTTACCCCAGCACTTAACCTATTGTTAAATGAGTACAGTACGCCAAGCAAAATCGAATTGTCATGGTTGATAACCTGGGTGCCGTTTTCTACACGTTCTTTTTCTTCATGGTCGCCACGGAAATGTTTATACGATTCGAAGAACCGGTAGTTTAGTGAGAGCTGCCATTTGGAGTTGGTGGTGCTGTCATACGTTAATGAACAGCTAGACATGTTTCGCACGGCTACACAGCCTTGTGCCTGTACGAAGTGTGTGGTACTTGCCAATACAGCAAGCAGTATTAGTGGATACGTAAATATTTTTTTCATAACAGTGTTTGCAGGTTTAAAATGGGGTACATAGTCGCGTACACAAACACACTAGCCCAAAGGCTCACGTGGATTGTGGCAACACAAAAATCAATACGTTAGCAAACCTGCTTTGGAGGGGGCGAGAATACGGGAAGGGTTATTTCGGGGATGAACAGCTGCATGTTTCCAAAGGGGGCATTTCTGCTCCAACCTGTATCCTGATGGGCCAGGTCTAGTTTTGGAAGCGGTTCATAATCTTTAATCATTTTACCGATGATGCTTATCGGAGATTTTGAGGATAATGGAATATCGTTTGAGAGTTTGGCAAAATCTGCGAGAGCGGTTGAAATGCTTTTCGCTTTTACATCTTTATAACATACAATGTGCAGGGTATCACCATCGAGTTTGTGTTTTACCAGTTTGAAAAATTCACCTTTGTATTCAAACTCACCATTAACCCGTTCAAATCCGTTTGCATATACCGGGTAGGGAAGGGTAACCGGAATTTTAATGGTCAGGGTTTCTTCTTCTGCATACTCGCCCGAATCAAAGAGTTGCGCCAGTTTTTTATTCGACTGGTGTTTCAGGGCAACAAAAACCAGGTGATAACCTCCCGTATAAAAAAGGAAGAGCGACAGAAAGAATATGGCAAAAGCCTTTTTCACCAGGTTGGGTTTGGATCAATCTAAATAAGCGAATTGAAAGGGGATTTCAAACACTCAAAAATAAAAGAGGGCACCACAAACGATTGCAATGCCCTCTGATGCTTGTTTTTTTATTTCAATGATCAGCCGCCAAAGTCGTCAAAGCGGATGTTTTCTTTCGGTGTACCCATGTCGTCCAGCATTTTCAGTACCGCTGCGTTCATCAACGGAGGACCGCACAGGTAGAATTCAATGTCTTCTGGAGCGGGATGGTTTTTCAGGTAGTTGTCGTACAGACACTGGTGAATAAAACCAACGTAACCATCGGCTTCTTTATCATCCAGGCTCTTCTTTACTTTCCAGTTGTCTTCCGGAAGGGGCTCAGATAAACCAATATTGAACTGGAAGTTCGGGAACTCCTGTTCGATCTTACGGAAGTGTTCAACATAGAAAAGTTCTTTCTTGGAACGGCCACCATACCAGTATGAAACTTTACGATTTGTTTTTTCAGTATGGAACAGGTGGAAAATCTGCGCACGCAATGGAGCCATGCCGGCACCACCACCAATGTACACCATTTCGCGCTGGGTAGGGTTGATGTGGAATTCACCGTACGGACCAGAGATGGTTACCTTATCGCCTGGCTTGCGGGAGAATACATACGAGGAGCAAATACCCGGATTTACATCCATCCATTTATTATTGGCACGATCCCACGGTGGTGTGGCAATACGGATGTTCAACATCACAATGTTTCCTTCTGCCGGGTGGTTGGCCATGGAGTAAGCCCGGAAGATGGGCTCATCGTTTTTCATTTTCAGATCCCACAGCTTGAACTTATCCCAATCGCCCTGAAATACATCGGGTTTGTGGCCTAACTCCGGATGCGGAGTGATGTCCATGGTTTTGAAATCTACATTTATGGAGGGAACGTCAATCTGAATGTATCCACCAGCCTCAAAGTTTAGCGTTTCGCCCGGAGGCAACTTCACTACAAATTCTTTAATAAAAGTCGATACGTTATAGTTCGACACCACTTCGCATTCCCACTTCTTGATACCAAAAATTTCTTCCGGAATGCGGATGCGCATATCCTGCTTCACTTTTACCTGGCAGCTCAGGCGCACATGGTCGGCCTTTTCCTTACGGCTTAAGTGGCCCATTTCAGTAGGCAACACATCGCCACCGCCATCTTCCACCACGCATTTGCACATGGCACAGGTTCCGCCACCTCCGCAGGCTGACGGAATGAAGATTTTCTGGTTGGCCAGGGTTGTTAACAGGGAGGAACCGGCAGAAACAGTAATCGGGTTTTGCTCGTCTCCATTGATAAAGAGCCGTACCGGGCCCGACTGCACCAGTTTCTTCTGGGCAAACAAGAGCAGGGCAACCAGCAATAAAATAATGAATGTGAAGGCGAGAATAGACGCTGCAATGACCATGTAAAATCAGGTTTTATGGGTCACAAATATATTGCTCCCAAGGGTGAAACTGCATATAAAAACACAGTTTTTTGCCCTGATGTTCATCATGTTCAAGCTGCAGCGCTATTTCAGGCGGCAGAGTATGTCAACACTTCACTTTTTTCCGTTTTGGTGACAAACCGGGCCTCTGGGGAAAGGATGATCCCCACGTTTTCCCAGGTTGCCCACTCCGCCAGCTTCTTCAGGTTTACCCTGCCCAACATGTAATGCTGCCCGTTTGAGGCATAACCCGATTGAAATTCTTCAAAATCCTGAATGGAAATGGCAGTGCCATGCGGGAACCGGACGAAAGCCTCAATGGAGGTTTCGTTTGAAAACTCCAGGTTGGCTTGCTGGTGTAGTTTTTTGTACTCGTAACGGTAGTCGTAAGTAAGCGCAGAAATGTCAGACAATACGGCAGAACCGGTAGGGTAGCTGCCAGCTCCTTTTCCAACAAAGAGCTGCTTTTCCGAAAAGGCTCCTTGTACGGTTACTGCATTGTACTCGTTGCGTACGGAACTCAAGGGGTGATGGGCATCCACAAATTGCGGAGCAACCAACCCGAACACATCGTGACCGGATTTGATGGCGCGAGCCACCAATTTAATGCCGTACCCTTTTTCGCGTGCAAATTTTAAATCCAGGTCGCTTATGCTGTCAATGCCGATGTTGAAGATTTGCTCCGGCTTAACAAACACGCCAAATGCATGCGCGATGGCGATGACCAGCTTAAACTTCGGATCAAACCCTTTTACATCCAGGCTGGGATCACTTTCGGCAAAGCCAAGATCCTGTGCCTGTCGCAATGCATCGCCATAGTTTTTACGTTCTTCAAAAACTTTAGTGAGGATGTAATTGGTAGAGCCGTTGAAAATTCCTTCAATGCCTGAGATCAAATCGTTATCGTAATATTCTTCCAGGTTGCGTAAGATCGGGATGCTGCCGCACACAGCGCCTTCGTACAATACGGATTTATCGTATTGCTGCTGCAGGTGAAAAATTTCTTCCAGGTTTTCCGCCAGCATTTTCTTGTTGGCCGTTACCACGTGCTTCCCGTTTTGCAGCGCTTTTTTAGTGATGCCGAATGCGGCAGAAGCATCATCTATCAATTCTACCACCACATCAATCTCCGGATCAAGCAGTATGTCGTCTGCATTAAGTGTAAAAAAATGATCAGACAACGGGCGCTTCTTGTTTGGGTTCTTTATACAGATCTTTTTTATCTCTGCTTTTATGCCATTGGTTTCATGTAACACGTGATGAAGGCCTTGCCCCACACATCCAAATCCGAACAGGCCTAACTTTAAATTCTTTTTCATACTGATTAATTAAAGACTTCTATGGTTTCTTGTTTTCTTATTTTTTCAAATGCTTGTGTGATGTCGGCTATTAAATCTTCTGCTTCCTCAATGCCACATGAAAGTCGGATGAGTGAATTGGCTATCCCCGACTGTAATCTTTTTTCCTGTGGTATGGATTTGTGCGTCATCTGTGCCGGATGGCAAACCAGACTTTTCACACCTCCCAAGCTTTCAGCCAACTTGAAATATTGCGTTGAGGTTACAAAGGCAATAGCTGCTTCTTCCGTATCCTCTTTTAGCGAGAAGGAGATAACGCCTCCAAACAAGCCGTTTTGTTGTTCCCTGGCCAATGCATGATTTTTATGTGAAGGCAAACCGGGGTAATAAACATTTTCAACTTCCTCACACGATTGAAGGAATTCGGCAACCTGAAGCGCAGTTTTACACTGGCGTTCAACCCGAAGTGTCACGGTTTCAATCCCCCGAATAACAAGCCAACAATCTTGGGGGCCTAAAATTCCGCCTGATGCATTTTGAATGAATTTGATTTGCTCGGCAAGTTCGGGTGTGTTCACCACTACCAAACCCGCTACTAAGTCGGAGTGACCACCCAGGTATTTTGTTCCGCTATGGATAACAATATCAGCACCCAGTTTAAAGGGCTGTTGGGCAACCGGTGAAGCAAAGGTATTGTCCACCACAACCAACGCACCTTTTGCATGAGCAATAGAAGTAATTTTTTTGATGTCAGAAATTTTCAGCGTAGGATTGGTGGGCGACTCCAACCAAACCAGTTTCGTTTTTGAGCTGATGTAATCGCGGATGTTGTCAGCATCGGTTGTGTCTACATAATGAATGGTAATGCCAAACTTTTCGTAGATGTGCGTAAAGAGTCGGTATGCGCCACCATAAATATCATCCACCGCGATAATCTCATCACCGGTTTTTAAGGTTTTCAGCACAGCATCAATGGCGGCAAGGCCGGTGGCAAATGCAAACGCGGCTGAACCTCCTTCCAGCTTAGCCACAATATTTTCCAGTGCAAGCCGGGTAGGGTTGTTCGATCGTCCATAATCAAAGCCCTTGTTAACACCAGGTGCTTCCTGCACATACGTGGCAGTTTGATAAATGGGAACAGAAATAGAGCCGGTTAATTCATCAACAGGCACTGAATGAATGAGGTTAGTTGTTTTGTGTGGCATTTGTTTAAGCGTTAAAGGATTAAGGTTGAGGTCAACAATACACTTCTTGTTTTTTGTTTAGGAATTTTTTTAGTCCGGTATTGAGTTGATCGAATTCAATAAGAAACCCGTCATGCCCATGTTTGGATTGCAGGGTAATGAGCGAGCTCTTCAAAATATTATCGGCCAGAAATTTTTGTTCTTGTATTGGAAATAGCACATCATCGTCTACGCCAACCACCAACGCTTTGGCGAGAATGCTTTGCAGGGCAAGCAATACGTTCTTTCTTCCGCGAGCTATGTTATGGCTGTCCATCGCTTTGCTAAGAACCCAGTATGTAAAGGTGTTGAATCGCAAGGCCAGTTTTTCGCCTTGGTATTGCTGATACGTAGCCGCCCGAAAGTCATCAATTTTTTCTGTACTCTTCTCCAATTGTGCCTCCGCATAGCTATCGTAATTTCTGTACGACAGCATGGCAATGGCGCGTGCAGCTTTCAGTCCTTCGAGGCCAGCCCGTTCATGATTTTCCTTCCAGGTTGGGTCGGCCTGAATGGCCAGGCGTTGTGCTTCGTTGAAGGCAATGCCCCATGGTGAGTGGTATGCATTACAAGCAATCGGTACAATGTGCTCAAACAGTTCATGCTGTTGAATGGCCCATTCCAATACGTGCTGCCCGCCCAGTGATCCGCCAATCAGCGTGTGAATTTTTTCAAACTCCAACGACTGGCGCAACAAATCAAATGCCCGCACAATGTCGCGGTTGGTTATAGTCGGAAACGAATGGTAAAATGGTTTGCCGGTTTCAGGATTTACCGATAGTGGCCCCGTTGATCCGTAACAGCCACCCAACGTGTTGGCGCAAACAATCAGGTAATGCTGCGGATCAAACGCTGCGCCCGGTCCGAACAACTCTTTCCACCACGAGGTGAAATCTGAATTTCCGGTAAGCGCATGACACACCCATACAACATTCGAACGGTCAGCATTAAGTTTACCGAACAAGGTGTAGCGAAGCTGGAAGCCGGGAAGGTATTCTCCCGACTCCAGTTCGAATGGTTTGTTGTAATGAAAGGTGTGCGTGTGCTTCTCCATAATTTCAGCTGTATCCAATTAATTTTCTACCAACTCTTTTGCAAACACGTTTTCAAAGGCTTGTTGCAGATCGGCTTTAATGTCGTCAATGTGCTCCAGGCCAACAGAAATGCGAAGCAGTGTAGGCAGCACGCCAGTTGAAAGCTGCTCTTCTTCCGTGAGTTGTTGGTGTGTGGTGGCCGAAGGTTGTATGATCAACGTTTTTGCATCGCCCACATTGGCAAGGTGGCTCACCAACTTCAGGTTGTCGACAAATTTGGTGGCGTTCTCTTTCGTGCCTTTGATGGTGAAGGAAAGCACCGCACCAAAACCGTTTTTCAAATATTTCTTCGCTAGATCGTGGTACGTTGAACTCTTCAATCCGGGATAGTTAACACTCTCCACTTTTGGATGCTGCTCCAGCCATTCAGCCAGGTGAAGGGCGTTATCCACTGCACGTTGAACGCGTAGCGATAAGGTTTCTAATCCTTGCAGGAAGAGGAATGAATTGAATGGACTCAGAGCCGGTCCGAAATCGCGCAAACCTTCAACGCGTGCGCGGATGATGAACGCAATGTTGGGTAAACCCAGCGGATTGCCTTCTCCGAATATATCCCAGAACTTCAGTCCATGATATCCTTCAGAAGGTTCAGTGAACTGCGGAAATTTTCCGTTGTTCCAGTTGAAATTTCCTCCGTCAACAATCACACCACCGATAGATGTACCATGACCGCCAATCCATTTGGTGGCCGATGCCACCACTACATTGGCTCCGTGTTCGAGCGGGCGGAACAAATAGCCACCGGCACCAAATGTATTGTCGACAATCAGCGGAATGTTATGCTTCTTTGCCAGCGCTGCGATGGCTTCAAAATCCGGAATGTTGAACCCAGGATTGCCAATCGACTCCAGGTAAATTGCTTTAGTGTTTTTGTCGATGAGTTTTTCGAACGCTTCAGGCTTGTCACCCTCAGCAAAGCGAGCATCAATGCCCAGGCGCTTGAATGAAACCTTGAATTGATTGTAGGTTCCTCCATACAGAAATGAAGTGGTTACGAAGTTATCACCGGCTTGCAGAATGTTGTTCAGAGCAATGAACTGTGCAGCCTGACCTGAACCCACAGCTAGTGCAGCTACGCCACCTTCTAATGCAGCAATTCTTTTTTCCAGCACATCGGTAGTGGGGTTCATGATGCGCGTATAAATATTTCCGAATTCTTTTAGTGCAAAGAGATTCGCTCCGTGTTCCGAATTTTTGAAAGCATACGAAGTAGTTTGATAAATGGGTACAGCACGTGAACCAGTAGTGGGGTCAACCTCTTGCCCGGCATGAAGTTGAAGGGTTTCGAAACGATAATTTGACATGTTAGTTTATTTTAATGGTTAATGTTAATTCACAAAAAAATTGACGGGTGTTGGATTGGTAAGGTTGTCGTTAACCGGGCAACGATGTTCAATTTCCTTCAGCAAACGTGTCTTTAATTGATCATCAAGTTGTTCGCTGGTTTTTAACTGTACGGTTAACGATTTATATCCCGCCCGATCGGCAAAAGAAGTTCCCAACAGCCGTGTTGGATTGATCTCTCCTTCGATGTTAACCTGTAAATCGGGCAGATTAATTTTCAGTTCTTTAGCTACAATGTGAGCTACAACATTTACGCAGCCTGCATATCCGGCCAGTACATATTCAACTGGGTTTGGCGCCAGGTTAGTGCCGCCTAGTGATTCAGGTTCATCTACAAGCAATGTGAAACCACGCGTGCTTACTTCGGTTCGTGCAGCCGATTGACTTCTTGACTGGACAGAGAATTTGAGTGACTGTGACATAGAATTGGTTATAGTTTTGGATTGATGAATGGATTTTTTAAAAATGATTGGAGCAGGTACACGATGACCCGATGCGGTCAGTGTACTGATCGTGATGTTGTTAGGCTATAAAAAAAGGATGCTTAACAACAACACGGACAACAAATACAAATACAACAAGGCTGCTGCATTCGTGTTGTCAGGTTGTTGAACAGAGATGTGAAAGGTAAGCACAACGCACGTAACCCTTCGAGGCTTGCTTCTGAGAGTGTGTGGATGATGTTTTTCATTTTTTCATCGGTTTATAGTTCTCCCGGCACCTTGCCTTGGAGCAGGATTTAGCACCTTTTTCCACTCGGAAGGGTTGCTAGCGCGTCTTAGAGCCTGTTCTCTCAGCGCTTCTTTATAAATCGATTAAGCGATGTGCTTTCTTCGACTTGATGTTACAAACGTAGTGTGCGAAGATTTGGTTTTCAAACTTTTGTTAAAAAAAATTTAAAAAAAGATGGAAACCTTAGCGAACAATCGTTTGGAAGAATGACCAATCTCGACTGAGGTACGGATATTTTCCGAATGGAGATCGTATTAATACTGATTTAAAAAGTTTCTCCAAGCCGTCTAAACATTTCGATTGTATTTACAAAGGGAACATTTAAAGCGATACAGGCATCAGGTACTTTAACCTTATTTTGTCTGTTAGGTTCACTAACTTCTTGTGTTACCACAAATCGGTTTACTGGGTCTTCGAGGCAATATGCTACTAAGAATGCATCTGCCTCGTCCGCATCTTAAAATTCGTTTATCGCCTTAGGCAGGTAATGTCCGCTTCTCGACATTACCCAAGTTGTTACCCGAGCATAGGCATTCATTATAGTCGAAGTGTCTTTGAAAAAGTCTTCGGGCAAATTCTTCTTACACCAATCTTCTAAAGCATCATTTTTATCATAAAGCTCTTTTTTAACTTTATCAATACTGATGATTCTTCCTTGTTCGGAAAGTTGCAAGACTTTATTCCAAAAGCCTGTAGCAACATCAATCGGGTAATGAAATCGATGTGCCTGAATAAAAAAATTGCTATCTAAAACATAAACGACCATTCGGGCTACAAATGTTTAGAGAAAAAATTTTCAAATGTGTCGCCCTTCAAGCCTGTAAGTTTATAAGCGTCTCGATAAAGTAATTTACCGGATTTTACAGCTTGGTTCACATGGCTGGCAAATGTGATGCTGATACGCTTTCTTGTGGTAGCATAAAAGTCGCCACCGGAATCTTGATTTTCCTTTTTAATAAATTCACGATTGGAATACTCCTCATAAAAATCAAAAAACTGTAGTTTGCTGATTTTACCAGTGTCTAGTGCCCTGCGTGCTATGACAATTTCGCTAACTTTAAAATAGCGAGCACTATCCCTAAAGTCGGCTCTATGTCTCCAAACTTCATCAAATTCATCTTCAGGGACTAAAAATTCTGCAGCTACTTTATCGCAAAGAATTTCTATTGGGTCGTTGGCTGGCTGAAGTAGTCTGAAATCAAATCCTGCACTGTGTCCTGTCCATATATGGGCTAATTCATGGGCAATAGTGAACATCTGTGCAGATTTCCAGTCAGCATTGTTAATGAACATGAAAGGTGCATAGTTGTCTACTAATACAAAACCTCTGCATTCATCAACATCAATAGGACGATGAGTATTATTTTCTACAATTCCATTAAAAATGGTGATAATCCCATTATCTTCAATATGTAACACTAAATGGTCTTGTGCCTCCTGCCATGTTTTGAATTCACTTGCCCAGTTTCCAGACAATTGCAGCGTTTTCCGGATGTCTGCAACAATTGCTTTTACATCATTGCTGTTCTTGAATTTACTAACAAAGGGCAATCGTGGAGAACCACTATCTTTCAAATAGTTTTTTAGCCAATCTTGCCTTTGCTGCAAGAGGAGTATGGTGTCATATACATTTATACTGATTCTATCTTTTGAATCGCCACTGGTTCGGAAGTAAGGTATAGGTAGTTTTTCCTGTGGTGGTTCTGATAGGAATAGATACCCAAACGGCAAATGAACTTTTTTGGAAAAATCTTCCAATTGCTTAACGGTTGGTTTCCTCTCACCCTTAAGCCATTCTTGCACTTTTGGAAATTTTTCGATAAAAACATTCAATTCATACCCAGCCCGGTCGATGGCCCAGGTAAGAATGTTGGAATTTACATTTACTTCATTTCTCACAATTTAAAAATAGCTATTTCTTAGCTAAAGAATACATATCGTACCTAAACTAGCGATACTTCTTAATCAACTGTATCTGTCCAATATGGTAGATATCATGATGAATAATGCCGTGCAGCAGTATGAAAAAATCGTATTTGCGGTTCGCCACTTCTTCCCACAGTTTTTCGGAAGAAATGGTTTCAATGGCATTCAGTAATTCAACCTGACTTTCTTCCAATTGTTGTAAGGCAGTGGTCCAGTCCGTTTCAGGAGGAAAATTTTGTTCATCGGTTAATTCAAAGGTAGAGTTGCCGAGCAATCGCTTGGTCACAAATGTGCGCCACGCTATCATGTGTTGCACCAACTGAACAATGCTATGGCTGTCACCAATTTTCTTTTTGCAGTTATTGGTATCAATATCTTTCAACACCTCCTTCACCGAAGGTCCGTGCCAGGCTTTTCCGTCATAAACCCGCTGAATAAGTTTGCTCAGGTTTTTTATCTCTTGCATAACTCAGGTAAGCATACCGCCATCTACCTGTAATACCTGCCCCGTAATGTAAGCCGACATATCCGAAGCGAGAAACACACACGCATCGGCAACATCTTCGGGTTTACCGCCCCGCTTTAATGGAATGGCATCGCGCCAGCTTTGCACTGTCTTTTCATCCAGCTTGCCGGTCATCTCGGTTTCAATGAATCCCGGTGCAATGGCATTTGAACGAATGCCGCGTGAACCTAACTCCAACGCAACGGATTTTGTAAAACCTAAAATACCGGCTTTCGAGGCTGCATAATTTGATTGCCCTGCATTTCCTTTTATACCAACCACAGATGTCATGTTGATGATGGAACCACTTTTTTGTTTCATCATCGGTTTGGTGGCGGCTTTCACGGTATTGAAGCACGACTTCAGGTTTACGTTAATCACTTTATCCCAGGCTTCTTCATTCAGGCGAAGCAACAGGTTGTCCATGGTAATGCCGGCATTGTTTACCAGAACATCCAATGAACCGAAATCAGCAACCACATCATTAATGAGTTTATCGGCTTGCGCAAAATCAGAAGCATCGGAGCGATAGCCTTTTGCTTTCACACCTTTGGAAGCAAGCTCAGCTTCCAACGCCTGACCTTGTTCAACGCTTGATAAATAGGTGAAGGCCACATTGGCGCCTTCCTCGGCAAACTTGAGTGCGATTGATCTTCCTATTCCTTTAGATGCTCCGGTTACGAGTGCGGTTTTTCCTTGTAGTAGTTTCATGGTAGGTTAAAATGTTATGGAAAATAACGGTAAATTTCTTTTCGATGCAGTACCCGCTCAAATATTAATGTATCATTTTTATACTGTAGCCCCACGCGGTAGTTACCAAATCTGATTTTATAGTAGGACTGGTAACCTGTTAATTTCTCTACGTGCTCTATTTGCCTGAAAGATCTAACCGACAAAATTTTCACGAAGACAAACTTTTCTATTCTACCTCGATCACCTGACGGTAAGGCGGCCAAGTCTTTCAAAAACTTCTTGTTGTAGAGGACTTTCAATGAGCTACTTCTTTTTCAATTTTTGATAATAGGCCTTAGCCTCATTAACGGTAAGCCTATCAACAGCTTTGTTGCTTTTGATTGATTCTGCCAGCACGTAATCCTCCAGAAGTCGCTCAATTTTCTCAAAGGTTTTTATGTCTAACTGAACTGCAACTTTTTTGTCATCCTCATTGACAATATATTTTCTTTTTATGGTCAACATGGTTCAAAAATACGTATTCTGGGTTGAAATTTCAGGTTTTTGAAATTGCTTAAATGCTTTTTTAAAGACCCGGCTGCGCGTATCTTTGGCAGCGAAATTAAATACGCTATTTGCTATGTCTAAATACGATCTTATTGTTATTGGTTCTGGTCCGGGTGGTTACGTTGCTGCAATCCGCGCATCTCAATTGGGTATGAAGGTGGGAGTGGTGGAGAAGGCCGAGCTGGGTGGCATCTGTCTGAACTGGGGCTGTATTCCTACCAAAGCTTTATTGAAGAGCGCCAATGTTTTTGAATACATCAGCCATGCAAAGGATTATGGCATTACCGTGAAGGATGCTCAGGCCGACTTACCGGGAATGGTAAAGCGTAGCCGCGATGTAGCAGCCGGCATGAGCAAGGGTATTCAGTTTTTGTTTAAGAAAAATAAGATCGATCACATTGCCGGGTTTGGTAAATTGAAGAAAGGTGGCAAGGTTGAAGTATCAGATGATAAAGGAAAGAAAACCGATTACGAGGCCAAGCATATTATCGTAGCAACTGGTGGTCGTTCGCGCGAGTTGCCTGCATTGAAAATTGATGGCAAGAAAATTATCGGCTACCGTGAGGCGATGGTGCTGGAAAATCAGCCCAAGAAAATGTTGGTAGTAGGCTCAGGTGCGATTGGTGTTGAGTTTGCCTACTTCTATAACACCATCGGTACAGAAGTTACCATTGTTGAATTCATGCCGCGCATTGTGCCGGTGGAGGATGAAGAAGTTTCAAAAGCGTTGGAAAAGTCGTTTAAGAAAGCCGGCATGACCATCCATACCAACTCAGAAGTAACAGCTGTTGATACAAAAGGAAAAGGTTGCGTAGCAACGGTAAAAACACCTTCCGGTGAAATCAAGATTGAAGCGGATGTGGTGTTGTCGGCTGTTGGGGTGACTACAAACCTGGAAGGCATTGGATTGGAAGAGGTTGGTGTGAAGACCGACAAAGGAAAAGTAATCGTAGATGATTTTTATAAAACCAATGTTTCGGGCGTGTACGCCATTGGCGATATTGTGAAAGGCCCTGCACTGGCACACGTTGCCTCCGCGGAAGGAATTATCTGCGTAGAAAAAATTGCCGGACACAATCCGGAACCGATGAACTACAACAACATTCCGGGTTGTACATACTGCTCACCGGAAATTGCATCTGTTGGTTATACAGAAGAAGCAGCCAAAAAAGCGGGATACGAAGTTAAGGTGGGCAAGTTTCCGTTTACGGCATCCGGTAAGGCAAAAGCTGCCGGTGCGCCCGATGGTTTTGTGAAAGTAATTTTTGACGCCAAGTATGGCGAGTGGTTAGGCGCTCACTTCATTGGTGCCAACGTAACCGAAATGATTGCCGAGGTTGTGGTAGCCCGCAAGCTGGAGACCACAGGCCACGAAATTATTAAATCCGTTCACCCGCACCCTACCATGAGCGAAGCTGTGATGGAAGCTGCTGCTGCAGCATATGGCGAAGTGATTCACTTGTAATAAAAATTAACCCTGCAGGTTACTGCAGAACGGTTCCATTCTCTGCAAAGGCCTTGATGATTTCGGTGTCCATCCGATCATTGAGGCCTTTTGCATAATGCACCTTTTTGATGATCAATCCCAGGTCCACTAAAAACTCTGCGGGAATGGTATTGATGGATTCTCCATCAGCCATGGTGTGTAGGGGCACACCTGCCCTTCGTGCCTTGAAGGCGGTTTGCACAAATGCAAGCAGATGACTTTTCGCTGAAATCCAGGCGGAGCTTTCCAAGCCATAGGCCGCGTACCACTTTTTTTCCGGATCTGAAATCAATGGAATGGGCGAAACTTCCTTATGAAAAATGCTTCTTAACAATACCTTCTCTTTTGATTCGAAAAAGAAGATCATCTCTAAATTTTTTTCCTGGAGTTCAGCATGAAGTTTAGTTAGCGTATGTACCCGCAAGTTGCAAAAGGGACAACCAGCATGGCGGAAGAAGCCAATGAATACCCGTTTGTCCCTGTAATCTTCCAGGTTAATTGTTCTGCCGAAGATGTCCTGAAGATTGAAGCTGGGTGCAGGTAAGTTTTGCTCAAGTTTCATATGAGGGTTAAACACTAAAGATTGTAACATGGTTTAAATAGGCAAATCAGAACTGCTAATGTATGATCAGGGGTGAGGTACTCCTTTTGACCCCCATAAAGGCACTTTATCGGTTTAATCTGGCAATCAACCAACATTTTAATTGTATTTAAAGTTTTACTTTAAGACATTAGACTTTATATTCTATGAAAAAGGACATTCCGGTTAGCGTTTATTTTGCCAGGGCCAAGGCCTTCGGATATTTAATGGTTATTTCAGCCGTTGCTTACTTCCTCTTTTGGCTATTCAGCAGCATCAGCCGGTAACGCTATGAAAAAGCAGTTTCCACTCAAGTCTTATTTTAACAGGGCCCGTATTTTCGGATATGTGTTGATCCTGATAGTGGTTATAATTGCAGGCTACCTGCTGGTTTCTTTTTTAAGCCACTGATTTCAAAGTCAGTTTTTTGTCAATTTTTGCTGATTTACCCCTTTCTGATTTGATACTTTTGTTCTTATGAATAGAAGAACTTCCCCTGTACTGATTGGTGTGTTTGTAAGTCTGGTTACAGCATCTCTTTTTGCACAAAATCAGGATTCAATTTTTCAGGTACGCTACACAGCGGCCGTTGAAAAATTAAATGCCGGTGCCTTTCGAGATGCCTCCACACAACTTTCGCAACTTATTACTGCTGGATACAAAAACCCCGAAGCCCACCTGAACCGTGGTATTGCATACTATCAACTTAAAGATTACGAAAAGGCAGTAGCCGATTTTGATTATGCAGAAAAGAATGGCGCCTCTTCAGCAAAAGTAAATGAGTATCGCGGCAATGCGCGGTATCTTTTGAAAGACTGGGCAGGGGCGGTAACCGATCTCGAAAGACTCCTTTCAACCGGGCGGTCGGATGTTGAGGTTATCCAACGCATTGGTACAGCCAAATATTCGCTCAACGATTTTAAAGGAACGGTTGAATCCTTAACACGTGTAGTAACCCGTGGCGTAAAAGACAAAGAAGTGTTTACGATGCTGGGGCTCAGCCACGCGCAGTTGAAAGAGTGTCCCGAAACCATCAAAGCACTCTCAGCAGCCGTTTCCATGGGAGCCAGCGGTAAGGAGGTGTTTGTTCAATTGGGAAACTGCCAGTATGCGGCAAAAGATTATGCCGGTACAATTGAATCATTGAGTCGTGCCATTGGATTGGGTGTGGCCACACCCGAAGTTTTTCTTCAGCGTGGAAATTCCTTGTATGCACAACAACGTTTCGATGATGCCGCCAAAGATTTTGAAAAAGTTGTTTCACTTGGGGTTAAGGATGCAGAAGTGTTTAAAAATCTCGGAGACATCCGTTTTACCAAAAACGATTTTGCCGGAGCGATAAAATATTACGATCAATCTGTTGCCGTGGCTGATAAGGATGCGGTATTGTTCAACAATCGCGGAAAAGCAAAACAGAATACCGGTGATGCAAAAGGTGCTGTTGCTGATTTTGATAGAGCCCTTCAACTCAATCCAACGTATACAAAAGCTTTGTTCAATCGTGGTATGGCGCGGTTTGATATTCAGGATTATTCCGGCTCGGTTGATGATTTGGAAAAAGCAAAAAGCCTCGAAGGTGATCCACAGGAAATTCAACGCAGACTGGGCATTTCAAAATACAATCTCAATTTACCTGACGCTGCACGCGTGAACCTGGAAGCCGCGTTGAAATCCGGATCGAAAGACCCGAAAGTGATGCTCTATGCCGGATACCTTCGTTTTGACAACAATGATTCCAAAGGTGCGGTTGATTTGCTTACTTCGGCCGAGATGGCCGGTGAGAAGGATATCAAACTAAATGAAAAGAGGGGAAAAGCATCTTTTCAACTAAAAGACTATAAGGCTGCCGTTGTTGATTTGAAAAAGGTGGCCGATAAGGATGGTGCCGACCTGGCCACGGTTGAAGCATTGGGTATCTCGTACCTGAATCTTGAACAGGATAAAGAGGCTTTGCCATTTTTAGAGAAGGCAGCTTCGTTAGGCAGTAAAAATAAAGATGTGTACTACCAATTGGGTAATGCACGCTTTAAGCAAAATAATTTTGATGCTGCCATCGAGTCTTATAACAAAGCCATTGATTTAGGGGCAAGCGATGAAGTGATTTACAATAATCGCGGCAAAGCGAAATTGAATAAAAACCTGGCAAAAGAATCCATTGAGGATTTTACACGGGCGTTAAGCATCCGCCAGGATTATGTATTGGCCTATAAAAATCGTGCGCGTGCACGATTTCAGGTTGAAGAGTTTCCCGGAGTAATTACGGACCTGGCTGTTGTCGTGGCTCGTAATCAGGCCGATGCGGAAGACTATGGGTTACTTGGGTTGTCACGCTTCAACATGAAAGATTATAAAAGCGCGGTGGAAGAACTAACCAAAGCCATTGAAGGGGGTAATCAAAACGTTGATGTGCTGAAAACCCGTGGCTTTGCCTTTTTGGAATTGAAAGAATATGAAAAATCTATCCCCGACTTTTCCGTAGCCATCGACAAAGGCGTTAAGGATGCTTCGGTGTTTGCTGGCCGTGGTACAGCAAAATATTTCACAAAGGATTTTGCGGGAGCTTTACCCGATCTGGATAAAGCCATTCAACAAGGTTTGAATGATGCTACGCTTTATGACATGCGCGGCTATTGTAAATATGAAGCAAAGAATTTTGCAGGCTCAATCACTGACTTTACTCAAGCCATTGAGCGCGACAGTAAATTAGGTATTGCTTATTTCCACCGCGGTGATGCACAGTACCGTGAGGGCAAGTGGGGTTTTGCTGTAGATGACTATACACAAGCCATAGCGCAAGGCATTAAAGATCCCATCTTATATAATAACCGGGGGAAGGCGCACCTCGAACAACAAAGCTACAACGAAGCCATTGCCGACTTTTCGCAAGCCATAAGGCTGAACGCGCAGTATGCAAAAGCTTTTGAAAACCGCGGACGTACGTATTTCAAAATGGAGAAGTACACAGAAGCATCAAAAGATTTGCGTGCAGCAGAAAAATTAATTGAAAAACCTGAGGCAGACTTGTATCGGCTTTTGGCTGATTCCTATTTCAATGCGAAAAACTATGTGGTGTCATTGGAGTATTTCGATAAGCTGATCAGTGGCGGATATACTGACAAAGAAGTTTACTACCGCAGGGGCCGCGTATTAATGGAAACGGAAAGCTACAAGGCTGCCATTAAAGATTTTGATGCTGCACAAAAAGCAGGCGATAACTCATTGCAGTTGTATCTTGATAAGGCGAAAGCCTATGTGATGCTGGAAGACACCAAGTCGGCAATTAATGAACTTACCAACGCCATTAATGCTGACAAGAACAATGCAGATGCATACTTTAATCGTGCGCTGATCAAAGAAGGTATTGGCGATTTTGAAGGTGCTGTTATTGATTATAACCGGGTTATTTCCTTAAATCCGGAAGACGGACTGGCGTACTACAATCGTGCAAACTGTAAAGCTGAGATGGATGACATCGGTGCCGGTATTTCCGATCTGGATGACGCCATTCGCATCGAACCAAAGAATGCATCATACTACAAACTGCGCGGTAATTTTTATTATCAATTAAAAGAAACCGACAAAGCCTGTTTCGACTGGCGCAAAGCAGTAGAATTTGGCGACTCAAAAGCGCGCTTTCAGATTGATCAATATTGTAAGAAGAAATGATGCTTTGATGTATAGCTACTGAGAAAAAGATCTTTCTCTTTTTTGGATAACACTACGCTATCAAATCGGGAAATAGTCCTGATTGTGATATTTTTTGTTCCGGAATCATTTTTGCTTTTCCTATTTCCGTGTAAAACATACACGCGTCTGTTGCCTGGGTAAAACCCATCCCGTAAAACCGGACCGGTTGCGTTCTTTGTTGTGGATAAATCTGAGGAGGAGCTATGAAAGCATTTCTGACAATGGTGTTACTAAGTGTTACGGTTTATTTGGTTGAAGCCAATACCATACGCGGTAAAGTAATTTCGGTAGTTGATGGCAATACGCTTGAAGTGATTTCCGCGAAAGATGAAACGTATCGCATTGTTTTGGCGGGCATTGATTGTCCCGAGCCGGGTCAACCGTATGCTGAGGAGGCGAAAATGTTTTTAGAAAACGCCATACTCAGAAAATTGATTGATGTGAAATTGTTGGGTAAAGATCGATGGGGAAATTACCTCGGGCAGATTATAGCCAAGGTTGAAATAAGCACTGAACTTGTGAAGCGTGGCCTGGCCTGGTGTATTGAAAAAGATGCCAGCGAAGATCTTCGAAATCTTGAGCGGCAGGCACGTGCCGGGCAAATCGGAATCTGGCAGGAAGAATCACCTACACCACCGTGGGTGTACAGAAGGCAGCAAACTATGTTGACGCCTAAGTCCAGCTAGGTCATTTAACGGATAATTATGTTCATTGGTCGTTTAAGTTGATCTGATTACAATTTTTAAGGCCGGTTACAGTTAATATCTTTGTGTTATGTTCAGGTTTCTGATTCTCATATCGGTTTGTTTTCTGGTTGCCACAACTGTGGTTGCACAATCTTCTAAAAAGAAAAAGAAGAATGAGGCCACCAATGTTCAGCAACCGAGTTCTGTTGAACCGTATTACCCGAAACAAAATTATGAGCCAAAGCGAAAGAAACCTGCGGGCAAAGTGACCTACGATGCGCGCGATCGGTTTTATGATCGCATGGAGCAGGTTGCCAAAGCACATCGCAAAGCCGAGAAAGAGTTGGCCAAGCCACAGTATTCTGATCCTACATACTTCGGTCATAAAAAGCCACCCAAAAGAAGACCGCCACACAAAATGAAGTATTGCAAGGAGTGCGGCATCCGCCACTAAAGTTTTCAGTTCAAGATTTACGGTTCAAAGTTTCCGTTGTAACTTCGTTCAATGGAGTTATCAGCACACATTGAGCACACCAATCTTTCGCCAATCCTTACCATTACCGATATTGACAAACTGGTTGAGGACGCACGCCAATATGCCTTTCATGGTATCTGTGTTCCGCCATTTTGGGTGAAGCGCGCCAAGCGCGAAATTGGCAATGCTCCAATTGCTCTGGTAACGGTTGCAGGTTTTCCGCTTGGTTACAACATGACGGAGACAAAACTTGATGAAATCAAGCGTGCAATCGATAACGGAGCAGATGAAATTGATCTGGTATGGAATGTAAGTTCGTTCAAAACCGGATTACCCTGGACAAAAATTGAACTTGCTAAATCCAGTAAGTTGTGTCACGATCACCACAAAATCATAAAGATTATCATTGAAACCGCTTATCTTTCAGATGATGAAATTGTTCAGGCGTGTAAACTTTGTGCCGATGCAGGTGCAGACTTTGTAAAAACTTCTACAGGTTTTGCGCCCAGTGGTGCAAAAGTGGAGCACATCCGCTTAATGCGAAAAGCGCTACCGGCAGAAGTAAGCATCAAAGCATCTGGAGGAATAAAAACAAAGGAGCAAGCCCTTCACATGATTGAAGCAGGCGCTGACCGTCTGGGAACATCATCAGGAATAACGATTGTAACAACGCAATAAAAATCATGAGCAACATTTTATCGGGTGTATTTCCGGAAGCATCAGCCATACCGGAGCAGTTTCGTGTTTCGTATCAGGAGCAACGCGAGTATTTGATCAATGGAGAATTACGCCAATGGCCGGGGGCACTGAATGCTGTGCAAAGTCCGGTGTTTGTTAAAGAAGGCGACCATTACAAACAACAAACTATTGGTGCAACGCCCTTACTTACCGCGCACGAAGCGTTGCAAGCTCTGGATGCAGCAGTAAATGCGTACAACCTGGGTCACGGACTATGGCCAACGCTGTCGGTGGCAGAGCGCATCGCTCATATTGAAAAATTTTTGGAGCTGATGCGGAAGCAACGCGATGAAGTGGTAAAACTGTTGATGTGGGAAATCGGTAAAACTCTAAAAGATTCTGAAAAGGAATTCGATCGCACCTGCGATTACATTGTTGACACGGTAAAGTCGTTAAAAGAACTTGATCGTAACTCAGCCAAGTTGGTTGAAGAGCAAGGCTTCATGGCCCAGATTCGCAGGGTGCCACTCGGTGTTGCCCTTTGTATGGGACCTTTTAATTATCCATTGAATGAAACCTTCAGCACCTTGATTCCGGCTTTGATTATGGGAAACACAGTGGTGTTCAAACCGGCCAAGTATGGTGTGCTGCTCATTCGTCCGTTGTTAAAGGCATTTCAGGAAAGTTTTCCGCCCGGTGTGATCAACGTTATTTATGGAAAAGGCCGCGACACGGTAGGTGCGTTGATGGAGACCGGAAAGATTGATGTGTTTGCGTTTATCGGCACCAACAAAGGAGCAAACGATTTGAAACGCCTCCATCCAAAACCACATCGGCTAAAATCCATTTTGGGACTGGATGCAAAAAACCCCGCCATTGTTTTACAAGATGCAGATTTGGATCAAACCGTTTCCGAATGTGTGGCAGGTTCGCTTTCGTTTAATGGACAGCGTTGTACGGCATTGAAAATTTTGTTTGTGCACAAAAGCCTGGTTAACGATTTTGTTAAACGCTTCACAACCGAGGTGGCCAAACTGAAAACCGGTATGCCGTGGGATGCTGGCGTAAGCTTAACGCCATTGCCGGAACCAGGTAAAACGGATTACCTGCGCGGCTTGGTTGAAGATGCCAGGCGCAAAGGAGCGAACGTTATAAACGATCATGGTGGAGAAATCAATCAATCGTTTTTCTATCCGGCCGTACTCTATCCTGTAACAGCAGATATGAATGTGTATCGCGAGGAACAATTCGGTCCGGTTATTCCAATTGTACCCTTTGAGAAAGACGAGGAGGCCATACAATATGTGGTGAACTCAAACTTCGGGCAGCAGGTGAGTATTTTCGGTAGCGATAGCAGAAGAATTGCCATGTACATAGATATGTTCACCAACCAGGTTGGCCGTATTAATGTGAACACACAATGCCAGCGCGGACCGGATACTTTTCCGTTCAATGGGCGAAAGGATTCAGCAGAGGGAACATTGTCGGTGGCAGATGCACTTCGTGTTTTTTCCATTCGAACACTGGTGGCAACAAAATCCACAGAAGGCAATAAGCAAATCATTAGCACTATTATTCGCAACCGCGAATCGGTGTTTCTAAGCACGGATTACATCATGTAACAGATGAAGCGTGTTTCCATTCTGGTAAAAGGAAAAGTGCAAGGCGTATTCTATCGGGCCTCAACGGTTACGAAAGCGCAGCAGTTGGGCGTGAAGGGGGTTGTACGAAATGAGCCGGATGGGAGCGTGTATATTGAAGCAGAAGGTGACGAGGGCAACTTAAACGAACTGATTGCCTGGTGCAGGGTTGGCCCCCCGCGTGCCCGTGTGGATGAGGTTGCAGTTGAGACACATTCAACGTTAGCAAGTTTTTCAGATTTCCGTGTTTTGCGATAGCTTCCTTGGTAATCCCATAGAATTTATTTCTTAACTATGTGTTCTATGTTTCTATGTGGTTATATTATCACTTCCAAAACCTGTTGGTAAATCATGGATGTTCGAGTAAAATTTCTTGGAGCTGCAGAAAGTGTAACAGGCTCACGCTACCTGGTAGATGCCGGTGACTTTCGGTTTTTATTTGATTGCGGATTGTTTCAGGGCTTGAAAGATCTGCGGCTGCGCAACTGGGAAGAATTTCCGGTTGATCCGACAACCATTCAATGCGTAGTGCTTAGTCACGCGCACATTGATCACATTGGCTATTTACCCAAGCTTGTGAAAGAAGGATTTGATGGCCCCATTTATTGTACGCATCCTACAGCCGATTTAGCCGAGCTCATGCTGCTCGACTCAGCCAAATTACAGGAAGAAGAAGCTGAGTTTGCGGAGAAGAAGGGGTATTCAAAACATGAACACCCAAAGCCTTTGTACACGGTGGAGGATGCAAACGCTGTTTTTCCTTTGCTGAAATCATATGGTTATGGTGAGCGTATCCGTATTCACGATAAAGTTGAAATTATTTATCATGATGCAGGGCATTTGCTGGGATCGGCAATAACTGAGGTATTTATTACCGGAGATTCGCAAACCAAAAAATTGGTTTTTTCCGGTGACATCGGCCGAGAAACCAGCGCCATGTTGCACCCACCAACTGCCATTACAGAAGCGGATGTGTTGTTTGTGGAGTCCACTTACGGAAATAAGGAGAATCCGTATGATGATCCAACGGATGATTTTACACGCATTGCCAACGAAACGTTTGATCGGGGAGGGGTGCTGCTTATTCCGGCTTTTGCGGTAGGTCGTACACAAGGTATTCTGTACTACCTGCGTCAACTGATGAAAGAAGATAAAATTATGGATGTGCCGGTTTATGTGGATAGCCCAATGGCGATTTCTGCTACGTACTTGTTTTTCAAGCATCCGAAATTTTTGAAGAAGGAATTTAACCTTCACGAATTTGTTAAGGAGGCCGAAACCAACATGTTGGTGTTTGTTCGTTCCAACGAACACTCCAAAACGTTGAACGAGATCAAGAAGAATGCCATCATCATTTCGTCAAGTGGCATGCTTACAGGTGGGCGCATCCTGCATCACCTATACCACCGGTTAAAACGTGCGCAAGACACGGTATTGTTGGCTGGCTTTCAGGCCGAAGGTACGCGGGGCAGGCGTTTGCTCGATGGAGAAAAAACAATAAAAATTTTTGGTGAAGATGTTCTGGTGAAATGCAAGCTGGAATACATCAGCTCCATGAGTGGCCATGCCGATAAGGGCGAGTTGTTTCGGTGGCTGAAGAATTTTAAGGACAGTCCGAAGATTACGTTTACCACCCACGGTGAAGGAACGGACCTTCATGCATATGCAAAAAACATCCGGGAAACTTTTGGTTGGAATGTGACTGTGCCCAAATACCTGGAGAGCTTTGAGGTGTTTCAGGGGATTTAGAGCTTACGCACTTTTAACAATTCCCTTTTGCGGATGAATCTTCACTTCAAAAGACTGGGTGGCAAACGTGGTTAGTCGGTTGCCTATAAACTGGGCTTCGGCTTCGTGTGGGTAAAATACCGTGAGTTCCAGCACCCCCATAATGAAATTTTTGTGCTGCGAAAACTGCTTCACCCATTGTTTGAAAGCGTCTGTCCACTCCCGGCAATAGCGGTCGTAGGGTTCTTCGCCTGTGAAGATAAACTCCAGCTGATTATCATGGTAATGGCGGAACCGGAAAATGCCCGCGAGGGTAATGTAAAAATCCTTGAGTTTGCTGAAATCGTTGGTTTGGTGTTGCTGAATCCGGTTTACGGTTTCATCCACCAGTCCCAACGGGTTGTGCTGCAGCATGTACTGCACTTTTACGTAATCTACCAGGTATTCAAGCAGGGAATCTGCCAGCGACAGTTGTGCCTGTTCGAGAACATAATTCTTGTCTAACGGAAAGAATTTGCGCACCACGGGCGTAAAGGTTTCACAAAGATAGTTAATTCAACGTTCAAAATTCAACATTTAATATTTCTGAACATTAACAACATTGAATACTGAATTTTGAACCTGAACCTTTGAATCTTGATTAGGAGTAAAAAAAGTTAATTATAGTTTTTTGTGGCAAGCCTCCAGCCGAACAATTCCTTGATCCATAGGTGGGTATATTTACGGGCAACCTGAGTATTCACATGGCGGTTATCCTGAACTTGTACCGCGTACTCTATTCCTGAAACATAGACATGATCACCAGTAATCAATATTTTCTCTATTCTCCGATGTAACGAGAGATAATGGGGAAGAGGGTTTTGGTTATGGTGTACTTTGTTGTGTGACTCATCAAGTGAAAAATCCTGAAGCCAGATGTTTTTCAACGCGCTGGTATCTCTTTTAACCAAGGCCTTGATCTCTCCTGATTCAGCCTTGGCCAGTTGTTCTTCCATTGGGGTTAGTGCCAGGTTGAAAGTTTCAACTAAAACCTCGTCTATGCTAATCCATCTTTTTTGCTTGTTGTGAGAGAAGTTGAGTAGGCCGGTTGTGGTAATAGGTTTAGGTGAAATCACGATTGGTTGATGTGTTTCTAGGTCTTGACCGGACAGCTGCAAGGCTAAAAATGATACGGTTAATGCAATTATTAAGGTGAGCGAATTCAACATAATCGTCAGGTTTGGCGTGTCTGCTGGTAAAACGTCCATTTCATAGGTTATGGTGTGTCGATTAGGTTACAATATGTTTAGACTCTTTGATTAAACTCGTTATCAAATGGATTGAAATTATCGTTGACAGGTCCGCATCAGACTGCAAACAACACGAGTAATATCATTGCAACCATTCTCATCTACGTCCCAAAACTCTCCGCCTTTGCCTGATTTAAATAAGAATCAAACTCAATCGGTGAGTCGGCCTGGTCCAATAAACAGCCTTCCGGAATAGGCGGATAGATTTCTGCATAGGTTTTTACCATGTTCATAAATACCCTGCGGTACACGTGTGTGCGGTTAATTTTAGCGGGGCTGTCTAAACCGGTGGAGGAGAGTAGTTCGACTAAACTATCCACCGTGTGCTTGTGGAAATTCGCTACACGCGCTTTCTTGTCTTCTACTACCAACCCTTTGGCGAAGTAAGGATCTTGTGTGGCCACACCCACAGGGCAGGTGTTCTTGTTGCACTCCAATGCCTGTATGCAACCGAGGGCCATCATCATGGCGCGGGCACAGTTGGCAAAGTCGGCACCGAGGGCCATGGCGCGGAAGATGTGGAAGCCGGAGAGAATTTTTCCGGAGCAATCCAGTTTAATATGTTCACGAATACCGAAGCCGCGCAGGGCATCATCGGCAAAAGCAACGGCATCCAGTAATGGCATGCCCACAAAGTTGGTAAACTCCGGTGGTGCTGCACCGGTTCCGCCTTCGCCACCATCAATGGTAATAAAATCAGGGTAGGTATTGAGTTGAACCATCGCTTTGCAAATGCCAAGGAATTCACTCTTTCTACCGATGCAAAGTTTGAAGCCAATTGGTTTACCACCTGAAAGTTCTCGCAGTTGCTTTACAAACTCAATCAATCCAATGGGTGTGCTGAACGCACTATGAAATGGTGGAGAAAAGACAGTAGTGCCAGGCGTAACTCCACGTATGGCAGCAATCTCCGGAGTGTTTTTCTTGGCCGGTAGAATTCCGCCATGTCCCGGTTTCGCGCCTTGCGAAAGTTTTATCTCGATCATTTTTACTTCCGGCCGTGTAGCGTTTTTCTGAAACGCCTCCGGAGAAAAATTCCCTTCAGCATCGCGTGCACCGAAATAACCGGTACCAATTTGCCAAATGAGGTCGCCACCATATTTGAGGTGATGCGGACTAATCCCTCCTTCACCTGTATTGTGTGCAAAGCCGCCAATCTTGGCGCCAGCATTTAAGGCTTCAACCGCATTGCCGCTTAAGGAGCCAAAGCTCATGGCGGAAACATTAAGTATGCTGGAGGAGTAGGGTTGTTTGCAATCTTTGTTGCCTACCAGTACCCGAGGGCTGTGGTCTAGCTTGTGATGATCTAACGGGGTAACGGAGTGCGTAATCCATTCGTACCCTTCTGCATAAACATCCAGTTGTGTTCCAAACGGAACGGTGTCTAATTGTTTTTTGGCGCGTTGATAAATAACGGAGCGATCAATACGATTGATAGGTGCGCCATCCGTGTCCGACTCTACAAAGTATTGTTGAATTTTTGGACGCAAATCTTCAAAGACGTACCGCAAACGACCGGCTAATGGAAAGTTTCTTTTTAAGGATTGCCGGGTTTGTATCATGTCCTGAACGCCCATAAAAATAATCGGGCCCACCAGTGCAAAGGCCCAAAGCGCGTAAATCCAGTAATATGCCCATACCAGAACAAGTGCAGTTACAACAAGGGAACTTAGGATGAAGATTTTTCTCATAGGGTTATGGTTTCAGGATAAGCAAGAAACAAGTTAACGGGTACATAGGAAAAGCGCAAGCCAGGCACTATCTTTAAATGAGCAAACCCGGTATTTATGACGAAACGAATCGTAATCGGAGTAGTACTGTTGATCATCGTTATCCAGTTGCTCCAGCCAACCAAAAACAAATCGGAAGGAATTTCTGAAAACGACATCTCAAATGTTTACGCACTACCGGACGGATTGCATAACATGTTGGTGCAGAAGTGTTACGATTGTCACAGCAACAACACGAACTATCCGTGGTATGTACACATTCAGCCGATAGGCTGGTGGCTGGCATCGCATGTGAAGGAAGGAAAGGAACATTTGAATTTCTCCGAGTTTAAAACGTATGATAAAGGAAGGGCTGACCATAAACTGGAAGAACTTGTAGAAGTGTTAGAGGAAGGAGAGATGCCGCTCAAAAGTTATCTACTCATGCATGGTGATGCGAAAGTAACAACGGAGGAAACACAGCTGATAAAAACCTGGGTGAAATCAGTTGGTGTAGTTGTTGAATAATATTCTTGACGGTTTGGCTTGATTGCGTACGATTTTAAAAATTTTAGTTTGATAGCAACTTACCCCCCTTCGCCTGCGCGATCGGTGTCAGTTGTACCGGATAAACTCCGGGGCCTTTGCAAAACCAAAGCTGTATTTGATTTGTAAATTGGAAGACAGTGAAATTCGAAAATGTGACAAGTCTTCCGTTACCCGCGGGAAGTAATACAGCTTAAGCTCAATCGTTCCGAATACCAGGTTTTCGTTTCGCGTGCGAAGACCAGCGCCAATTGCGCCATATGCTTTTTGCCGAAATAGGGGTTTGTCTTTAGGTGCGATAACAGACATCTCAGCAAACGTTAAGGGAGCAAACCGGAATCCTAAAATGGACAAAGGTGTAAACACCACTGTTTGACTATATAGCGAAAGTCGGTTGGTGCCCAATAAGCTATCCGCCCGAAAGCCATCCAACCCAAAATTACTACGAATGGTTAGCGGGGTATTGATCTGCTGATTTAGAATGAAGGTGTAACTGATTCTTAGGTATTGCCGGATTTTCAGTTGCTTGTATTCTATTAACCGGCTAAACAACGATGCGGATGCGAGTAACGTTACATCTTCCAGGTTTCCATTTCCCAGGAAACCCTCGGCTTGCAATTTGTATTCGTGAAAATCTCCATTTTTTCGAACCAACGTTTTGTCAAACTCGGCACCTACATAGGGTCTGATCAATTTGAATTGCCGTACACTTCCCCCGGTTAGCGTCAGGTACTTTCCGTAAGGAACATCTTCCGTTCGCCCAAAGCCATAGATGTACCGTGATTTGTAAAAATTCTGATTAAAAAAAGTTATCGACCCTAATACAAATGACTTGTTGTTGTAAAGCGGATTCTCTATTTCAATTGTTTGTAAGGGTTGCTCTGTAAAATGTTGCTGTGAATACCGAAGTGCTATAAAATGACGATTTCGGTTTGCGATGCGGTTGTTAACACCAATGTTGTAACCGACCCAAAAATCCTGAATGTTATAGGTATAGTTACGAAATGTTGTATCGGCTTTTTGAAATGCGTTAACCGACCAGTTACGGCTCAACTCAACACCACCAGCCATGCGTGTGTAGGGCGATACCAACGGACGATCAAGTCTTACATAAAAAGCATATTCATCTTCTGGTCCGAGACTTGAACCGTTATTGATTTGAGTATACGAAACGGTTGCATTGATCAGGCTTCCTTCCATGCTGTTTTTGGCATAGAGAAACTGATACCCAAATTGCGGTGAACGATCAGCATTGTAGATGCCGTTGAATTGTACACGCTGCCCGCGCCCATCAATGTTTATATCGTAAAGCCCATATCGATAGGTATCGAACGAACGTGGTGTGAAGCTGCCGCCTAATCCAAACACGTCACGGGTAATGATATAAAGATCAACTGAGTCAGCGCTTCCGTTGGCTGGCTGTGCCAGTATGCGCGCATCGAGAATAAAATCAAGATCGCGCAGGTAGCGTTCATTGTCGGCAATTTTGTAAGGATTTAGAGGCTGATTGCGGTATACAAACAAATTGTTGCGAATGGTTTTTTCGCGTGTGTTCTGGTGCAGGCTGTTCGCGAACCGCCCGATGCAGTGAACGAATTTTTTACTGGCCGTGTCGTAAATGCTACGTTCAAAACCAATATGGTCGATAATGATGTTACGAATGATTTTTCCTTCAAACTGCAGAAACGGTTCTTCGCTCTTCTTTTTTTGTGTGGTATCCTGCGAGGTGGTAATGCTGCTGATGGCTTTTCTGCGTACTTCTTCCAATCGTTCCCGTGTCGATTTACGTCCGTTCTTTTCCTGCCCGAAAGCTGGATTAAAAAACACGCATAGCATAAATCCAAGAGCCAGTCTGCATGCCCACATAATTTGCAAACTGCATGGAATAGAAAATATATGCAAGTGTACTCAGCTAGGGAGATCGCGGGTGAGGGTCAAAAGTCAGTTCGACCAGAAGTTGACAACTCAACGACTGGCCCCTGAGCTGATGGTATGCCCATAGAAGATAGCATTCATCAACATTTTGTTGCTACCAAACCAAAAGGCTCTGAACGCCAGGTTTTCAGTAAAACCGACTACGCGGCCTTGACCTAATGATGAGCTCCCCGCAAACGAAGTATTTTTTAGCTTGTCCAGGCTTTCACGAGTTATGTATCCACTGATCAATGGATTAGCGGTGAACGTGCCGGGATTTCCGAATGCATTTTTTGACCGCTCCATGAATAACCCACCACTCTTGAAAACCGGAATACGGGAACTGGTGTATCCGTAAAACAAGGGATGTGACAAGTCGGCCTGTATTTCAAAAATTGCACCGCTGATAGCTTCAGCACCTGCGGTAAAGGCAATGTCGGCATATGGTTTTGGATTAGCCGATTGATCTTTTGGTTCACTTTTCTTCATATCAAATTTTCCAAGCCCCGCACTGGTTAACCAGTTTAACGCAGTTTTTTGCCCAACGATTACGCCCCCCTTTTGCACCCATGTCTTGAGTTTTTCTTTTGTGGCATCGCTTAAACTGTTGTACGATCCGGTTGGCATGATGATGGTGTTATACCCATCGGGATTGATTCGGTTGAATACATCAATCGGCACAAGACTAACCGGTATATGGAACCGGGTATCAAGCAAATGCCAGATCTCGCCCGCATCAAGTGAACTCACGCCCTCGCCAACCAGTAGTGCAATTTTGGGTTCGCGAAGTGTTGCAAAATTATTGCTGCCCAAACTTGAGCCTACATAATCTAACCCGGTATTGAAGGCATATACATCAACACCATCTTCTGTAGCAATTTCTTTAATGATGTACTCAACCAGATCAATACTTTTTTCCTGAATGCCCAAAGGAATGAGAATCGAGCCTGACGCAAACTTCTTTCCATCTGAATGATGGAATTCATTGTTGGCCACTTTTACACGAATACCTTTGCTTAACAAGCGATACAAGGCACGCGGTGCGTAGTAGCCGTAGGTTTCAAACACATACGCATACTCGCTCTTACCGCCAATAATTTTACCGAGCGGTTTTTTCGCTGCATCAAATTTATCACCCAGAAGATTTGCTGGTGAAGCTTTCACTTCATCAAAATCCAGCGCAAAAGCAAGTGGAAGTGTCCAGCTTGAAATGTCATAAAACAAACTATCCTGAAAGCGGGTACGCTTTTCAAACATGGATTTGATCAAGCGATATTGTTTTTGATTGAGCGGAACAATGTAGCTGCCATCACTTTCGTAACGCTTGCCGTTAAGGGTTTGACTGCTGCTGAGTTTAAACACGTCAATATCGTGACGGGCGATAATTTCAGCCAGGTGATGACTTCTGTATTTATCTTGTCCTGATCCGAACACGTATGCCTTTACCGGGTCTTTGGCGGCCTCGGTCATGTTATTTCTGAAAAACTCACGTTGATAATTCAACAGGTCTTCGCGCATGGCTTGTGCGGCTTGCAACGTTGACAGGGCTGTAGTAAACTGATTGCGTACAGTAAATGGAAATGTAAGCACACCATGAACGCTTTCCTGTGCATGCCCGCGTGAGCTGGCTTGTTCGAACAAAATACCGATGGCGCCTTGCACGTCCGGGAAGGTTGAACCTTTTCCATAGTAAAAATCATCGAAGCCTTCCTGCGTGTAATACAAGGAGCCGATCTTGTCTAATGCCTTGGCGTGGAACTCACCAATTCTTCGGGTTAGCTGAAGATTTTTCTCCGGTGTAAGCGGATGATTTCTTGAAGGTACGCCCGGTTGAAAAAAGAATGTGGCATTGGTGCCCATTTCGTGATGATCTGTGAGAAGGGTGGGTTTCCAGGCATGAAAGCTTTTTGCCCGCGCCTGACTTTCCGGTAGTTGGGCCACCAGCCAATCGCGGTTCAGGTCGAACCAGTAGTGGTTGGACCGCCCGCCCGGCCAGGCTTCGTTATGCTCATGGTCATACGGGTCGGCTGAAATTTGCATGCCGCGCCTGGAGTTTACCCAGCTTGAAAAGCGGTGCAGACCATCGGGGTTAAAACTCGGGTCGAACAAAATCACCACATCGTCAAGCAGTTTTTCAATTTCAGGACCTTGCCCTGCCGCCAGGTGATAGATCACTGCTAAAGCTGCATTGCTGCCACTGGCCTCATTGCCGTGAATGCTAAAACCCATGTACACCACATTGGGCATTGTCTTCGTGTCAAGGCTGGCCGAAGCTGAAGGGTCGGTTAGCTGAACGTGTTGTTTACGGATTTCCTCAATGCGTGCATGGTTTTTTGGTGATGTCACCGTGAGCAGCAGCAGTGGCCGGGTCTCATACGTGCGCCCGGTTTCCTGAATGCTGATCCGGTCGGAGGCATTGGCCACGGCATACATATAAGTCACGAGCCGGTCGTGGCTCACATGCCATTCGCCTACCTCATGCCCGATGATGGATTTCGGGGTAGGGATTGCGGGGTTATAGGTTACGCCATCAGGCAGGTAGTACGATAAATCGGGTTGGGCCACTCCGGTAAAGGCGGTGGCCATCAGGCAAAGGGCAGCGAGCAGATTTTTCATGGTGTTTTAGCGTTCAGGATATGACCTTAAAGAGAGCGAACAGGCCCTTTTTAAGCAAACCTTTTACTGAGATTTTGACAAGCGGTGAAGGTCAGGCTGTTAATTAATTGTGAACAATTTTGTGGAAATAATTAAAGGCTATTTAAAACCATATCCGGTAAATCCGGATATTTTTGTTGCCATATACTAAACATCTAAATCCATAATCTATGAGGAGAATTTTACTAATCACAGCCTTTGTGCTAACGGCCGTTGCCGGGGTGTTGGCGCAGGGGGTTACGACCTCGTCCATTACAGGTAGGGTACGGAGTTCAAACGGTGAAGCTCTGCCTGGAGCTTCAGTTATTGCTGTGCATGAGCCATCTGGAACCAAGTATGGTACTGCTACATTAGCGGACGGTCGTTATAGCATTCCTGGTATGCGCGTTGGTGGTCCATATTCCGTTACAATTTCATTTGTCGGTTATGAAACACAAAAAATTGAAAACGTTTCTTTAGTTCTTGGTGTTGCGACTAACCTGAATATTGACCTTAAGGAAGAAGGTACGCAGTTGGGAGAAGTGGTAGTGACTGCAGATAAAACCGGGGTCTTTAGTTCTGATCGTACAGGTGCAGCAACATCAATTGGTCGGGAAAGCATTAATTCACTCCCAACTATTTCAAGAAGAATCGGAGATTTTACTCGTCTTACTCCTCAAGCCAGCGGAAACTCTTTTGCTGGTCAGGATAATCGTTTGAATAATATCACGGTTGATGGTTCGTATTTTAATAACTCCTTTGGATTGGCTGGTCAACCTGGTGAGCGTACAAATGTGTCGCCCATTTCGTTGGATGCTATTGAACAGATTCAGGTAAATATTGCTCCATACGATGTTCGTCAAGGAAATTTTGTCGGTGCAGGTATCAACACGGTAACGCGTAGCGGTACGAACAAAGTTGAAGGTTCAGTTTATTACCTTTTCCGCAATGACAATATGGTTGGCACTAAAGCAAAAGATCTTTCTTTCAGCCAAGGAAAATTTGATTATAAACAATTCGGTGCGCGTGTTGGTGCGCCTATTATCAAGGATAAACTTTTCATTTTTACAAGTTTTGAAAAGGAGTCATTGGTTGAGCCAGGGACCACCTTTGTTGCCAATAACGGTTCACAGGCTGTTGCTGGTAATGTTACCCGCGTGTTAGCATCTGACCTCGATGGACTAAGTACATATCTGAATCAGAATTTTGATTATCAGACTGGTCCTTATCAAGGCTATGATCACGAGACCGGAGCTACGAAGTTTCTTGTTAAGCTCGACTATAACCTGAATGATAGAAATAAAATCAGCATTCGGTACAACCACTTGGACTCGGATACTGATGTTCTGGTTTCAACTTCTTCCTCGCTTGGCTTTGGTAACCGTAGAGGAAACCTGAATGCTCTTAACTTCCAAAATTCGAATTATAAGATTCTTGAGAACATTCGATCCATTATAGGTGAATGGAACACCAGAATTGGTGATAATATGGCTAACAACTTGATTATTGGCTACACTTTCCAAGATGAAAGCCGTGGGTCACGTGGTAGCTTTTTTCCGTTAGTTGAAATTCTTGAAGGGACACTTCCATATACAACATTTGGTTTCGAGCCCTTTACGCCAAACAACGAGTTGCGGTATAAGACTTTCCAGCTACAAAACAACTTCACCATGTACAAGGGAGATCACACCCTTACATTTGGTTTGAGCTTTGAGCGTTATGAGTCTGAGAATGTTTTCTTCCCAGGTTCACAAAGTGTTTATGTATACAACAGCCTTGCTGATTTCTATACAGATGCCAATGACTTTCTTGCAAACCCTAACCGTACATCCTCTCCTGTTGGTTTAAGAAGATTCCAGGTTCGTTATGCAAACATTCCGGGAATGGTGAAGCCAGTTCAGCCTCTTGAGGTTATCTATGCGGGTATCTATGGTCAGGATGAATGGAAGGTTAACTCACAATTGACACTGACTGCAGGTTTACGTATTGATGTGCCTAAATTTGGCGATACTGGTTTTAGAAATACCGATGTAGAAGCCATGGATTTCATTGATGAAAATGGTAATACCAAGAAATACAGAACAGATAGACTACCTGATGCAAAGCCTTTGTTCTCGCCTCGCCTTGGCTTCAACTATGACCTGAAAGGTGATAGGTCAACCCAGATTCGTGGTGGTACAGGTATATTTACCAGCCGTCCTGCCTATGTGTGGATTTCTAATCAGATCGGTAACAATGGTATTCTAACAGGTTTTTATCAGGGAGACAACATCGCTGCTGGAACAGAAATTGTTGATGGTGGTCGTCCTTTTAATCCTAATCCGAATGCTTATAAACCAGGCACAGTAACTGGAACTCCTGCGCCTTCTTATGAGCTTGCTCTTACAGAAACTGATTTTAAATTCCCTCAAATCTGGAGAACTAACATTGCACTTGACCAAAAGTTACCTTTGGGAATTACAGGTACCTTCGATTTTATCTACAGCAAAGATGTTAATGGAGTTTACTATGTAAATGCAAACCTTGCCGAAACTGATGCAACTTTTAATGGAGCAGATGATCGACCTCTTTATCCAGGCGGTACACCAAATAGAATAAATTCAAACATCACCAGCGCTGTTGTGTTAAAGAATCAAAATGTTGGATATTCTTACAGTGTTGCTGCCTCTTTGGAAAGGCCTTTTAGTAATGGATTTTTTGCCAAGGTTGGATATAACTATGGTGTAGCCAAGAATACAGTTGATCCGGGGTCAATTGCTTTTGGTTCATGGAACAATAATCAGCATGCTGGCGATCCAAATAATCCAGGCGTTGGTTTCTCTGCCAATGCATCTGCTCATCGGGTGTTTGCTGCGGCTTCGTACACAAACAAAGCAGGAACAGCATTCTCCATCTTCTGGGAAGGAAGAACAATTGGAAATGCTTCCTATGTTTATTCAGGTGATTTGAATCGGGATGGGGGTACCTCTAACGATTTAATTTACATCCCTCGCAATACAAGCGAAATGAACTTCGAACAATACACAGCTAGTGGTCGTACGTTTACTGTAGCTGAACAAGAGGCAGCGTGGGAAGCATATATTAAGCAGGATAAGTATTTGAGCAAAAACCGAGGCAAATATGCTGAACGTGGTGGGGTATTCTTACCAATGGTGTTCCGTGCAGACTTCAGCATGTCGCAGGATATTGTAAAGAATATTGGTGAGAATAAGAACACGCTTCAAATCAGAATGGATATTCTGAATGTTGGAAATCTTTTGAATAGAGATTGGGGTGTTTCTCAAAGACTTATTTCAACCACTCCTTTGGTTGTTCGTCCTGCTGCAAATGGTGGACCTGTTGATGCCAATGGAGAGGCAATTTACAGACTGCAGAACGTAGGTAATTTACTTCTTGGTGAAACTGCTCCTGGTGAAACAGATGGTAAATCTTACCAGCAAACATTGGATGTGAACGATGTGTTCAGAATTCAATTTGGTGTTCGTTACATCTTCAATTAATAGATCTTTATTCTTTACTAAAAGAGGCCCTTCGGAGCCTCTTTTTTTTTACCTGCATTATGCCTATTTTCATTCAGCTATGCAGCTAACCCAACGTTTTGCGCTGGTTCTGTTTTTACTGGTTTTTGCTTCTTCCTGCGAATATTTTTCCGGTAGTAAAACAGCCGCATCACCCCCATTTTCACTTGATTTAGCTCAAATCAAGGAGCGTGGATACATTATCGCACTTATAGACAACAACTCTTTTAGCTATTTTATTTACAAGGGCCGTTCCATGGGGTTTGAGTATGAATTGCTTAAACGATTGGCTCAGCATCTTGAAGTTGAACTGCGTATTCGGGTCACATCGGGAGTTGAGCGTGCCATCGATCAGTTGAACAAAGGGGAAGGCGATATCCTGGCTTTTCCGTTAACCATCACGAAAGCCCGCACAGCAAAAGTTTTGTTTACGAGTCCGCAGTTTGATGCATACCAGGTATTGGTACAACGAAAACCCGATAATTGGCGACACCTTTCCCGAAGCCAGGTGAATGAGCAACTGGTTAGGCGGCCCACTCAGCTCATTGGGAAGGAAGTGTATGTAATGGCTAATTCCAGTTTCGCACAACGCCTGCAACATTTATCGGAAGAGATTGGAGGGGAGATTATTGTTCGTGAAGACAGTACCGATGCCGTAACCGAAAATCTGATTCGTGCGGTAGCGATGGGTGAAATTGAGTATACCGTTACCGATAACATTATTGCCCGCGTAAATGCCACGTACTACGATAACCTGGATGTGGAGACCATTCTTAGTCTGCCCCAGCAAATTGCATGGGCCGTGCGGCATACCTCACCGGAGTTGAAAACAGAAATCGATAGCTGGTTAGCTCAAATTAAAAAGCAAGCCACGTTTATGGTGATCTATAACCGGTATTTTAACAGTCCGCGTACAACCGTTATTCGGCTCACCAGTGATTACTCATCGTTGGGTGGAAATAAAATATCAGTTTACGATGAGTTGATCCGGGATGGCGCTGATGAATTGGGGTGGGATTGGCGCTTGCTGGCATCTGTGGTGTATCAGGAATCGCGCTTTAATCCTTCGGGTGAATCGTGGGCGGGGGCAAAAGGGTTGATGCAACTGATGCCTGAAACAGCGAAACGTTTTGGGGTCACTGATCCGAATAATCCACAGCAAAGTTTACGGGGAGGTGTTCGGTTCTTGAAGTACCTCGATAAGTATTGGTCGAAAAGTATTCCTGATCATGACGAGCGTTTAAAATTTGTGCTGGCCTCATATAATGCCGGGCTAACGCATATCATTGATGCCCGAAAGCTAACGGAGAAATATGGTGATGATCCAACCTCGTGGAGTGTTGTGGAGTCCTATCTGCTAAAAAAATCTGATCCTAAGTATTATCGCGATCCGGTTGTTATGGCGGGCTATTGCAAATGTGAAGAGCCGGTAAATTACATTAAGGCTATATTAAACCGATATGAAGAGTACAAGTTGATGATTTCTTCATAGCAAGTTTGCGGATTAAAGTTTATTAACAATGGCCTCCAGGTTAACCGATTCCCAGTTTACAAAAACTCCGGGAGACCTCATCACCTCATCCATGATTGCCTTTTGTTTTTGCCCGGTTTCCAACGCATAGGAATAGCGCAAGTCATCACGGAAGGTAACCATTGTATATAGGGGTATCCATTTGTCAGGATATCGTTCGTGTAGTTTGGCTTCTATTTTCTTTCGAATGATAAAATCTTCATCGTTTACCAGGTCGCGCATTTCTACAAAATTGTCTAAGGCCAGTTGGGCAATGGCATCTGCATCGGGTTTGCGTAACACTTGAAATGCCTGCAATACTTTTTTCCATTTATCCCCATGCTCATCCAGTAACTCATTCAACACACGACAATCCTCAAAGCCGGCATTCATACCTTGACCATAAAATGGAACAATGCCGTGAGCAGCATCTCCGATTAATAAAGTTTTATTGCGAACCCACGGATAACAACGAATCGTAACCAGGGAAGCTGTAGGATTATCACGGAAATCTTCCTGTAGCGTTGGCATCATCGCATATGCATCAGGAAAATATTTTTTAAAAAAGTGATCAATGTTTTCTGGCGAGTCGAGTTCGTCAAATGAATTGGGTCCTTCAAAGGGAAGAAACAATGTGCAAGTGAAGGTTTTATCCGGATTGGGTAAGGCAATCAACATAAAACTATCGCGTGGCCAGATGTGTAAGGCATTCGGCTCCATTAAAAAACTTCCATCGTCATTTGCCGGTATACGCAGTTCTTTGTAGCCATGTTCAATGTAGGTTTGCTGATATTCAAACCGATCAGTGATTTGCATGGCACCGCGTACAGCAGAGAATGCGCCATCAGAGCCGATGATGACATCAAACGATTTATGTTTCACCGCTTCATATTCCTGAAGCGTAAGTTCTGTTTTGTTAAAATCAACCTGCAGGCATCGGTGCCCGAAAAAGAATTCAACACCGTGTTTTTCAGCTTCTGTCATGAGCGCCATATTCAACCCGCCTCGCGAAACAGAATTGATAAACTGGCCTGCTTTACCATAAGGTAATAGATTGAGTTTCCCTTGTTCATCATGAATCATGCGGCCATGCATAGGTATGGCATTTTGTTTCAGCATTTCTGCCAGCCCAACCTGCTCCAATGCACGAATACCCCTGTTGCTTAGGGCAAGGTTAATGGATCGGCCTCCTTCAATCAGGTGCTTGCGCATGTCCAATCTGCGTTCGTACACCGAAACCTTGTACCCACGTTTAGCCAAATAAATGGAAAGCAACGAGCCAACAAGTCCGGCTCCAACAATGGCGATATGTTTGGTTTCTTTCATGGCAACTGAATCACAGCGGAATATAGATTTTCAACACAACAAAAAGACTGATAATTATCAGGTTAACGATGGATCGCCTTTTTAAAGATTTCAGCAAAGCGAAAAACCTCTTCAAAGGTATTGTAAAGCGGCACAGGTGCAACACGAATAACATTTGGCTCGCGCCAATCGGCAATTACCCCGGCTTTGGTCAGGGTGTTGAATACCTTCTTTCCATTTGTATTCATAAATATAGAAAGCTGACATCCCCGTTCATCAACCCTTTCAGGTGTTAAAATTGTAAAGCTTGTTTCGTGCGGGTCAATTTCTTTCAGCAAAAATTCAAGATAACCTGTTAACGCAATGCTTTTCCTACGCAGATTTTTAATGCCTGCTTGTTGAAAAATTTCCAATGAAGCCAGGTGTGCTGCTCCAGAAAGTATAGGGAAGTTGGAGAGCTGCCAGCCATCAACACCGGGCATCGGAACAAATCCCTTTTTCATTTGAAAGCGTTCTTTTTCGTTGTGCCCCCACCAGCCCGAAAATCGGGGAAGATCAACATGCTTGGCATGACGTTCATGCACAAAGGCACCTGCAATGCCTCCCGGGCCCGAGTTCAAATATTTGTAGCTGCACCATACGGCAAAGTCTGCCCCATCGCGATGCAGGTTTAGCGGCACATTGCCCACTGCATGCGCCAGGTCAAATCCAGCATAGGCACCCGCTTTATGAGCGGCTTCTGTAATTTTTTTGATGTTGAAAAATTGGCCCGTGTAGTATTGAACGCCACCAAAGATAACAAGCGCCAGTTGTGCGGCATGTGTTTCAATCGCGTGTACAATATCTTCGGTGCGTAAGGTGTGTTCGCCTGTGCGTGGTTTCAGTTCAATCAGCGCCTCATCGGGATTTTGACCGTGCCATTTTAGTTGCGATTCAAATGCATATTGATCGGATGAAAATGCTCCGGCCTCGGTGATAATCTTGAAACGTTCTTTCGTTGGGCGGTAGAAGGAGACCATCATCAAATGAAGGTTGACGGTTAGTTGGTTCATAGCCACCACTTCCAACGGTTTAGCGCCAACCAATTGCGCCAACGCTTTTTTTGTAAACTTATGATAGTACAACCAAGGCCTGCGTGAATGCACATGACCTTCAACCCCGAGTTTTGCCCAATCTTGAAGTTCTTCGTTGATAAATTTCTTGGTCGACTTGGGTTGAAGTCCTAGTGAATTTCCGGTGAAGTAGATGGCTGGTTTTTTATTCACTTTTGGAAGAAGAAACTCATTCCGAAATTTTTTTAATGGATCGGTACGATCAAGCTGACGCGCAAAGGATAGGGAGTTTATAAAATTCATGACCAATACGTATTCCAATATTTTTGAGGTGAAATAATAGTAGTGTTATAGAATTTCTTTATAGGAAAATGCCTGGTGTTTCCTGTTATAAGAAAATCAGCTTTACCTGCGTAGGCCAGGTCAAGAAATTTATTGTCGTCATAGTCGGGCAGTAGGTCAAATTGATGTTTAATAGATGTTTGTTCTGCCAGTGATAAAATGTTTTCCATAGTAATTTTTGACTCCTCCTGAAAGAGTGGATACTTCTCGAACTTTTTGTATCCAACTACCTGTCTGTATTCGGTTTTAACTTCAATAGAAATTAGAAGTATAGCCTTAGTCGGAATAATTAATTCTCTGATGATATTGCGAGGATGGCCTGCACTTAAAAATGAGGAGATAATTACATTTGTATCAACAACAAGTCTATGCACCCTTTCTTACCTCATTAATGATTGTATCAATTTCTTTCTTAGTTATTTTGGAAAGACCTGAGCTTTTAGCTGCCTGAGCTGTGCGATCAAATTGTTCTTGAAATAAGACAGTCCTTACTTTAGCCTCCAGTAACTCAAAATCAATTTCCTTCCCTTTGATTTTGTATTTTTTCTTACTGGATGACTTTATTCTTACTTTCAGCGCTTCCATAAATCTTCACACGTTTAGTAGTATAAGATAATAAATTTCCCCTCACACAAATCGTGGATCAGCTTCCATTACCGCGCCACAATTTTTGCAGGTCCGTAACGCCTCCGATCCATAAAATTCCCGAAAGCGAGGAAGAAAATCTTTTTCAATATTGTCGAGGTGAAAGCGGTACTCGTGCAGTTTATTGTTGCATTTTTCGCAATACCATTGCAGGCCGTCCAATATATTTTCTTCCGGACGCTTACATTCAATCACTAGTCCTACCGAATTGGCCGGGCGTTCAGGCCGATGGGGTACACGTGCCGGTAGTAAAAACATTTCACCTTGTTTGATGGGAATATCTACCGGTTTCCCGTCCTCCTGAATGCGGACATTAATATCGCCCTCAAGCTGATAAAACAGCTCTTCGGTTTCGTTGAAGTGATAATCTTTACGGGCATTTGGCCCACCTACAATCATTACGATATAGTCACCCGCATCGGCATACAAATTTTTATTGCCTACAGGGGGCTTTAACAGGTCACGGTTTTCAGTAATCCATTGGTTCAGGTTAAACGGTCTGCGAATGGGCATATTTTTAAAAATTAATCGGTGATCAAAACAAGAATTGCTAATTTAAGAACAATTCAAGGTAGTTTTAAACTTCTTTTCACAGGCAATATGAATCTCAATTTAACCGGAAAGCACGCGGTAGTATGTGGAAGCACACAAGGAATTGGAAAGGCTTCGGCCCTCGAATTGGCTGCGCTTGGCGCTTCGGTTACCCTGATGGCCAGAAATGAAGAAAAGTTGAAACAAACCCTGAAGGAGTTACCGGTTTCGGGTTCGCAAAAGCACGGTTACCTGGTGGCAGATTTTTCGGATACGGAGAACGTTAAACAGGTCATCGCCAGGCATGTTCAATCGAATAAAGTTCATGTACTGGTGAACAATACGGGAGGTCCTCCGGGTGGTTTAGCTATTGATGCGAAAGAAGAAGAATTTATCAGGGCTTTTACCGCGCACCTCATTTGCAATCAGCTGTTGGTGCAGGCGGTGGCGCCCGGCATGAAGGCAGAGAAGTACGGACGAATCATTAATATCATTTCAACCTCGGTAAAAATTCCATTGAAGGGATTAGGGGTAAGTAACACCATTCGTGGTGCAGTAGCCAATTGGGCAAAAACACTTTCAGTAGAGTTGGCGCCTTTTGGTATAACCGTTAACAATGTTTTGCCGGGGGCAACGCTAACAAGTCGCCTGGAAGCTATTGTGCAGTTGAAGGCAGAAAAAACCGGTAAATCTTTTGAGGAGGTAATGAATGAAATGGTTAAAGAAATCCCTGCCAGTCGTATAGGCGATGCGCATGAGGTGGCTGCTGCTGTAGCTTTTTTAGCCACACCCGCAGCGGCTTATATCAATGGCATCAACGTGCCGGTGGATGGCGGACGAACAGGATCGTTATAAAAATATGCTATGAGGTATTTTCTCTTAGTTGGGTTTATTTTCTGCTCCATACTAGCTTCCAGTCAGTTGACTGAGTTAGTACATGAGGACTTCAAAGACAATCACCTGGGCTGGTATGAAGAGGCTGACGAGAAGCACAGCATTCGTGTAAAGAATGGTTACTATGAGATAATTGCACCTGAAGGTGGATGGATGACTTATATCTTTCCTTTTCTTGATCAAGCGAAAGATTTTTCATTTGAAGCTACGTTCACACAGACAGAAGGCAGTACCGATAATGGTTTTGGATTTATCTGGGGTTATGACGCTGCCACGAAGAAGATCAACAATTTTGTGGTGTCAACGAATGGTTATGCCAAGGTGTATTCATCAGATGAAAGCCGGAAGGATGCCAAAGAATGGAAACAGATTGAAGGCATAAAGTCTTTGGGGTTGCCCAACAAACTAAGAGTAGAGCAGCACAAAGGAATTATGAAATTCTTCGTGAATGGAAAGGAGGAGTTTTCAATACCAAAATTGCCGTGGTATAGCCAGGCAATTGGATTTGTAACCTATACCAACATGCGCTTGCTTATCGATGATTTTTCTTTGCGAAGCGATGTGCAAATCAATCTGCCTGGTGATTTTGTAAAGGGAATAAAGAAAATTAATCTTGGCAGCGGTGTCAATACTCCTTACGATGAGGTAACGCCAAAAATTTCGGTTGACGGAAAGACCATTTTCTTTGCACGAAAGCATGCGCCTGAAAACCTGGGTGGAGTAGAGGATGCATCGGATGTGTGGTACAGCACAACAACCGATGGTATGGTATGGTCGAAAAGCAAAAATATGGGCGCGCCAGTCAATACGGATAAAGTTAACAACATTGCCTCCATTGGGCAGGATAACAACAGCATGTTGCTGGCAGCCAACAATGATTTTGAAATTTTTGAACGAACAACCACCGGTTGGCAAAGCGCAGGTATGCTGGGCATCCGGTATGAGAACGAGCACACTTATTTTGAAGCATCGCTCGCGGCAGATGGAAAGACGATGCTTTTTGCAGCAAAGAACAAAAAGAGTCTGTTCTATAATGAAGGCAGACAGGAGAAGGATTTGTTTGTTTCTATAAAGCAAAGTACCGGGCAGTGGAGTGAGCCGGTTAATCTTGGCCCAACTATTAACACCAGTAGCAACGAGGCTTCACCCTTTTTAGCGGCAGATGGAAAAACATTATACTTTGCTTCAGAAGGGCATCCGGGTTATGGTGGGTTGGATATTTTTATGAGTAAGCGAATTGGTGATTCATGGACGAACTGGACAAAACCCGTGAATCTTGGCCCTGAAATAAACACGTTTGGATTCGATGCCTACTACACCGTTCCGGCTTCGGGAGATGTAGCGTATTTGTGCACCTCAGCCGGTGGCTATGGTAAGTCAGATATCGTACAGATCAAGCTTCCGCAGTCTGTTAAACCCGACCCAGTCGTGTTGGTGTTGGGTAAAGTTTTAAACGCAAAGACACGGAGACCTGTTCAGGCTGATATTATTTTTGAGAACTTGGTTTCGGGTAAAGAAGCAGGCGAAGCAATTTCAGACCCTGCCACTGGGGATTATCGAATTGCTTTGCCCTATGGTGTAAACTACGGACTGCATGCGCGGGCAAAGGGATATTTGTCAGTGAATGAAAACCTGGAATTAGTTGATATAAAAAACTACACCGAGATAAACAAAAATTTATTGCTGGTGCCGATTGAAGTGGGAGAAGCCATTCAATTAAACAACGTATTTTTTGAGCAAGGCCGCCCGATTTTAAAACCTGAATCCTATCCTGAGCTTGATCGGTTGGTTGCGATATTAAAAGATAATCCAACGATGGAGATTGAATTGAGCGGCCACACGGATAATGTCGGTAACCCAAACAGCCTGGTGGTATTATCACAGGCGCGTGTTGGGGCCGTTAAGGATTACCTGGTAAAGAGTGGCATCGCTGTCTCGCGCATTACCGGTAAAGGATATGGTGCTGCTAAGCCTATGGTAAAAAATGATTCGGAAGAACACCGGAGGATGAACCGGAGGGTGGAATTTAAAGTGACGAAAAAATAGATATGGATAAAATCCTGAATTATATCAATGGTGAATTAATTGAGCCTCATTCAAAAAGTTATTTAGAGAATTATAATCCCGCTATAGGCAAGCCCTACAGCCTGGTGCCCGATTCCGATGCGCACGATGTACAACAGGCAACTGAAGCTGCGCAACGAGCCTTCGGTGCGTGGTCGGCTATGGCTATTGAAAAACGTTCGGCTATTCTTCAAAAAATATCCAACCTGATTGATCGCGACCTGAATGAACTTGCGCTTGCGGAAAGTACCGATCAAGGGAAGCCGGTTAAGCTGGCCAAAGTGGTTGACATTCCACGGGCTTCAGCCAACATGCGGTTCTTTGCAACAGGTGCCATTCATTTTTCTTCGGAGGCACACATTACCGGACAAGAGGCAATCAACTATACTACACGAACTCCGGTTGGCGTAGCGGGGTGCATTTCTCCGTGGAATTTGCCGTTGTATTTATTCACCTGGAAAATTGCACCTGCACTGGCTGCCGGTTGTACGGTAGTGGCAAAACCTTCTGAGCTCACACCGATGACGGCCTTTTTGTTCTCCAAACTTTGCATCGAAGCTGGATTGCCAAATGGTGTACTGAATATTGTTCACGGCCTCGGACAGAAAACCGGTCAGGCCATTGTTGATCATCCTGATATTGTTGCCATTTCATTTACAGGTGGAACCGTTACCGGAAAAAAAATTGCTGCTACTGCTGCGCCTATGTTCAAAAAGCTTTCGCTTGAACTCGGTGGTAAAAATCCGAATATCATTTTTGCCGATTGTGATTTCGAACAGGCACTACACACCTCCATACAATCTTCGTTTTCCAATCAGGGTGAAATCTGTTTATGTGGTTCGCGGATTTTTGTGGAGCGAAGTATTTTTGATCGCTTTGTTGAAGAATTTGTTTCGCGAACAAAGAAACTAACCGTAGGCGATCCCCGGGATGAACAAACCAAAGTTGGCGCACTGGTTTCTGAAGCACACATGAAAAAAGTACTGGGCTATGTTGACTTGGCAAAACAGGAGGGCGGAATAGTGTTGACCGGAGGAAAGCAGGTGAAGTTAAATGGACGCTGCGCTAATGGGTATTTTGTAGAGCCAACCGTGATCACCGGACTGGATGCATTCTGCCGAACCAACCAGGAAGAAATTTTTGGCCCGGTGGTTACGATTATGCCTTTTGATGCTGAAGATGAAGTAATCGGGTATGCTAATAGCACGGGTTACGGTTTGTCCGCCACCATCTGGACAGAAAATTTAAAACGTGCTCACTGCGTTGCGGCACAGGTTAAAAGTGGAATCATTTGGATCAACTGCTGGCTCTACCGCGATTTACGCACCCCGTTTGGCGGCATGAAGCAAAGTGGTGTAGGGCGTGAAGGAGGCTGGGAAGCATTACGATTTTTTACGGAAGCGAAGAATGTGTGTGTGAAGATTTAATTTAGAGAGAATGTTCCGTGGATTATTGATTTTATTGCTTTTGTCTGGGTGTAGCCACTTAAGTGAATCAGACCCAAAGGGTCATTGGGTTTCATTGGGTTATTTTACAAATAGTAGTTATCAGACACTAGATATCAATGACTCTGCGGTCATTTTCAATAAATTGGGTCTATACACCGCTACTCTTGACTACTTTAATTCAGATAAAAATTACTTTGAGCTATTAGGTGGACACAATTCAATCTTTTTTCATGTGATTGGAGATACACTTCTTTTTGATGATGCTGGACTTGGTGATTCATTGTTTGTAAGAGTAGAAGAAAGTTTCTCTAAATCTAATGTTCTTTGTGATTTACATTTATCTATTGATTTGCCAATAGCTGAAAATGACTCCTACATCGAATTCACGAAAGACTCAATTGTCAGTTACATCAGTGTCGGAAAATTAAAATCTGGGTTTCGTTTGCTACCAGATGAAGTAAGAACTGACTCATTTCGAATTCAGGTTAATATGCTTTTATTAAAGTTGATGAATTAGACAACTTCATCAAAATAGAGCGAGCAAAATTGGATGAAATAGACAGGGATAGATTAGTGATTGCAATTTTCGCAGATAAGAATGTTGAATGGGGCTATGTAAATCTAATTGTCGATACAATAAAGAAATTTTCTCCATCAAAAACTGTGTACTTAGCCTATTATAACGAGAATAATCAAAACTTTCTGTTTAAAGAGATGAATTGATTTAATTCTTTTCAACTAACTCTTCGTAATGATCCAAAATTTTTAAAAAATCCCCCTTATCATTAAAACTTAGTTTTGCCGCTTTTGCATAGGATTTAAGCTGCTGATAGTATGGAGCCGTCAACTCTTTAAAGGCATCGTCTCCGACTATCTTTGCTTTACTTTTACTTTTGGTATCAAACGAAAATGATCTCGGCTGCTCTTCGTAGGTTATTAGCATATATGGATTGATTTCACCTTCCATATCAATTAGGTACAGAATCTCTATTTGTTGCGCTACTGTTTTACTTACATATGAGTTGTTGGCTGTATTGTAGCCATACGTACTGAGAAATGTTGCATAAAGGGGGTCCCATGTTTGCCTGATCTTTAACTGTAAAGGATTTTCAGTTGCTATAACGGCAAAATTTTGCAGCTCTCTAATGACTTCAAAAAATTGTGGCCGTTTTATGCCTTTGGCATCCTCAACTTCAATGGAGTAAAATTTCCTATCGTGATCCCGAATGGCATCGAAGTATTCAAATGCCAATACACTGCGTGGGGTGAATACCTGGGCACCTTTACCATCATCAAATCCAAGCACTCCCGATTTTGAATTGTATCGAACTACGCCCTTTATTGATTCACCTGATGTTAAGGTAATTTTTCCCTCACTCCATTCAATGTCATGCCCTAAAACCGTTATATCCTGCGAAACCGAGGATACAGTGTAACAAAGGTATAGAGCTGCTATGAAGAATACTTTTTTCATGCGAGATCTGAATTAAGGTGGTAGATTGGGCGTCAATTTAGCATTTTGAATGATTTCATTTTTCGACATTAATAAAATCTTCTTCGAACTCTGGGGCTATCAGATGAGCTACATTGAGTTCTTTGGAACCATTGCGGGATTTATAGCGGTTTTTTTGGCCTCTCGGGCCAATATCTGGAGCTGGCCTATCGGGCTGATCAATGTTACCCTGTTCTTTTTCCTGTTCTACCAGGTGCAGCTTTATCCGGATATGTTTTTGCAGGTGTTCTTTTTTGTGACCAACGTAATGGGTTGGTGGCGGTGGCTTCATCCTCAACCAGGTGAGGAAGACAAAAAGATGGAACTGAAGGTTAGTTATATGAAAAGACCACAGCTAATCTTGCTATCCGTTTCCGGATTGGCTGCGACCTTCGTGGTTGGCTCAATGGCAAGCCGCCTGCATGAGTGGTTTCCTATTGTGTTCAATAAACCCAGCGCCTTTCCTTACCTTGATTCTTTTGTAACGGTGATGAGCATCATCACTACTTTTCTGATGATTCAGAAAAAAGTTGAAAGTTGGATACTCTGGATTTTGATAGACATTGTGGCTACCTACATGTACTTTGCAAAAGGTATCAAATTTGTTGGTTTTGAATACCTTGTATTTTGTTTTATTGCCGCATACGGACTATGGAATTGGATGCAGGAACACAAAAGTTACACCAACACCGATCAGCGATAGTGGAAGTAAGTAGGGCAGTTCAGGTTTTTGTGAGCCGTTGTAACTTTTGCGCGATAGTTCAGCATAAATTCGTGCGAACCATTTGAGAACCGGGCCATGTCTGAAGTTGTCCAGTCGTAAGAATAAGCAAAATGAAATTTCTCGCTCAACTTCAAATCAATAAACGTGATAAAGGAATCGCCACTTCGCCAGGAAACGCCTGTGCTGAGTATATCATGAATAACTAACCCGAGGTTTATATCCATGCTAAGGGGTTGTCCCTCCTGGGCGCGAACAAGCATAGAAGGATTTAATTTCAACGTTTCTGCTCTGTTGATAGGAAAGATTCCTCCGCCTCGAAGAAAGTAATAACGTGCTTCACGAATCTCCGTTGCAATGTTTTCGAGGTTTGATGTTACTGCGTTGTTCAACAAGAATGGTATGGAAAATCCTGCAAAGAAATTTTGACGGTTGTAATAAATGCCTGTTCCGAAGTTTGGCTTAAACTCGTTAATAGGCAAAAAGGATGGATCGGTTGGATCTTGTAAGTCAAGATTACTGAAATCGACACCCAGAAAATTAAAGCCGGCCATTAATCCCATAGAAAGAGTGGCCTTCTGCATGTTAATGCGATAGGAGTAATATCCATAAACATGCTCATTACCATAACTCCCGATCTCATCGTGATTAACCAATAAACCAACGCCCATTTTTCCATTCATCAAGGCGGTATGTCCGCTAAACGATACGGTACGTGGTGCTCCGGGAAAGTTTACCCACTGGTTGCGGTAGGTTGACGTGAGACTTAACTGAACATGACTTCCGGCAAAAGCCGGATTGATCACTAGTTCATTAAAGTAATATTGCGTGAATACCGGGTATTGTTGTGCTGATACTTTATGGGTGAAGCTCAGCACAACAACGGTACAAAAAATCGCAGTTAATATTCGCATAGGGTTTTTCGTCAAGGCAAGTTAGTTAACAATTTCCAGATACCCGGTTAATGGCTTGGAACCATTCCGTTTGTCAATAATGTAGAAGTAGGTTCCATCGGGTAAATCTGTACCCATAATGCTTATGCCCTTGTTCGACTTACCATCAAATACCGTAGAGGCGTTATCGTAACGCTCGCCTTCGTACACCAACGTTCCTGCCCGGTTGAAAATTTTTACAATGTTGTTCGGGAAGTTGTCTATACAATCAATATGGAAGTAATCATTTTGACCAGGCGAACTGAAGCGCGAGATACCATTGTACGGCCTGATCTCGGTATCGATAGGAATTTCGCGTGATGCTACGCAGCCCAGTTCGGTGGTAACCACAACTGTATAAACTCCAGGTAATACTTCCGACAGATTCGGGCCAACAACGATGGGATCGCCACCTTCATCAAACCACTCAATGGTGCCGATAGGTACCGGACTTACAATGAGTATGGTTGCAAAACCATTGGACAAACCGCAGGTAGCACTTTGTACCCTAAAATCAATCACTGGTAGTTCAGGTCGGCTTTCTATGGTTGCTGTGCGAAGCGGTGATTTACATCCGGTTATTTTGCTGGTGGCTGTAACAGAATAGGGTCCTACTGCAAGGTCGCGATAGATTTCACCAATAAAGTCAGCCGGGGGTGTCTCCTGCGTTCCATCATACCAATCAAAAATGTAATCCTTTGTATTTCCGCCAACCGATGCGGCAAGTGCGCCATTATCCAGCACACAACTCGTAACGTGCGATAGAATTTCAATCGTAGGTATTGGAATGGTCACAGGGTTGTTTGCGATGGTGGCAACTACAGTACCCACGCAACCGGTAACCATGTTTCGGGCTTCAACAATATATTCTTGCGGAATAGGTCTGAGCTGCCCGTATTCAACACCGGTGTAGAGTGGTGTTCCGGCAACCACGTTGCCTTCATACCAATCGAAATTATACCCCACCACTACGCCATCTACGGAAGCCCGTCCTACACCATTAGGATTTGCAGGATCACAATTTGTAACAGGTGCTATGGTTTGAATGACAGGTATCGGGAATACCCGCTCATCTTCCAGAACTATTGTGCCTATGGTTTCGCAACTTGTATTGTTGTCAATCAGCCTTACCGTATAGGTATTCGGTTGCAAGTTTGGTTGCAGGAATGAAGGCAGCGAGAATGGATTTGGATCAGGAGGCATAATGAAATCCGGAGGATTGCTTAACACTGGATTTTGGCCAATGTACAAATGCGCAGTATAATTGTATGGGTTGAACGGATAGCCGGCATTCAACGGGAAAGGAACGCCTCTGGCAAAAACAAATCCATCTAAACTATCGCACTCGGTTAGAGGTCCGCTTGTTAGGCTAAGAATGGGTTTGAATGCGGATGAATCATTAACGACAATCATCAAAGCTGAAGCCCGACAATTGGTTAAGTTATTAAGTACCTCTACTGAATAGTCGCCCGAAACGATGTTTGAGATGGTACTTGTATTTGCAAAACTTGCCCCACTTAAATTGAGACTAGGGAACCAGGTGAATGAATAGTTCGGATTTGAATCATTTTGGCCATCACCGGTTGCTACCAGCGTTGCGGTACCAACAGCCGGATCGCAGCTTATTTGCGGAATGGTTTCCTGAATGGCAACAACCGGGTAAACAATGTCAGCCGAATCAATAACTACCTCCACAAAAGTTGAAGGGCAATCGGTTGTGAGATCGCGCACCAACACGAAGTAGGTGTTTGGTAGTTGATTGAGCAGCGAGCTGTTTTGTTCACCAGCCAACAGGTTGGCAGGAGCGGTTGATCCGCTATACCACTCGTAATCGAAGTTGGTATCGATATCATCCGGAGGAGCGGTAAAGGTGGTGGTTCCTCCAATGGTAATTTGCGATACGCGTGCACTTCCGGTAGGGAAGCAATCCGTAGGATTGATCGGTGTTACCTGAACAATGTTCGGTAAACTCATGCTCAGGTTTTCAATTAGCGTAGCACCAGATGTAAACACACAACCGGTTGCCGTATTGGTAATCGATAGTTCATAATTACCAAATGTAGCATTGGATAATTGACTTGTTGGGCTTGCATCATTTTGAAGCGTGGCAGCGTGAAGCGCACCACTGTTCAATGTCCACGAAAATGTGTAGGTATCGGTTGATCCGTCACGCTCAGATGCAACAGCGATAATCGTTCCGTTAGGATTAGCCGGGTTGCAACTTGAGGTGGGCGTTAACAATGTGAAACTGAGAGCAGGATCGCGACTTACATCCTGAATGTCTACTCTTAAAGGAGCAGATTCGCAACCTGAGCCTAACGGCAAACCTGCGATCTTTCTCGCCTTTACAAAGTAAACTCCTGCACCAATGTTCGACAGTGCATCAGCACCGTTAACGGCATTGATGATGGGGACTGAATTGGGATCATTCTCATACCAGGTAAAATCAAAGTTGGTATGCACCGGATCAACTACACCACCAACCGAAACATCAACCACTGTAATGCTTCCATCTGGAGGTGTGCAAATAGATTGATCAATCGGGTTGGCGCTGGCTACAATAATAGGAGTTGCAGTTTTAATTATTGAAGCTTGTGCAGAGGACTGGCATCCGCTGGCGTCATTGGTGATCTGTAATTGATAAACACCGTCTTCGAGGTTAGTTGGGTTATCGCGATCACCATCTGTGCCGTCTCCATCGCCATCATTCCCTGCAAATATTCCACCGCCATCAGGGTTTGCCGGGTTGAAATTGTAGGTGTATGTAGCTGTTGGTATTGAACCTGGATTGGTAACATTTACGCGCAGACTTCCTTCAAAATTCAGATCACAAGCTGTGTTGGCGAATGGTGAAAGGGTAAATGTTGGATTGATTGTTTGATTGGGAACAACGGCCATAAAGGGCGCACTAACACAACCTACTCCACCGGTTGTTCCGGCATTTTGTTTTGTTACCACTACCCAGTATGAGGCCGCGGTAATGGTTACAGATGGCAGCGGAGCGCCCACATTGGAGAGAATTTCACCACCCTTTACAGGCGTTGCATTACCGGCTGCATTCAATATTGATGAGGTTAAGCCCGCATCATCAAACCATTCAAAGGTATAGTCATTGATATTATCCGGTGCGCCACCGTTAATTACATTTCTAACTTCTACACTGGCGTTTACTTCCAATGCAGGGTCGCAATAGAGCGCGGGCAGAATAGTGATTTCACTACCGGGTACCTGTGGCATGGCCGGTGTGTTGGGAATGGTAACAAGTCGCTGAGTTGTACAGCCATTAGCCGTAACGGATACCGTGTATTGCGGAACAACGTTGTCAGGACTAAGACCAGTAATGGTAAAGTTGCCGGGCAAAGCAGGCGGCAAGAATGGTCCTACAGGTACAGGCCCACCCCAACCTAAAGGTGCAGGACTTACATCAATCGTATAGGTAATGTTGGTAGTCTGATCATTTGGATCCGTGTCAAAACGAATAGAAGCCTCTCCATCCGCACCTGCCAGTACATCACAGGCTGTGTTCGATGTTGTTCCGGTAATGTCAACAAGTGGTGAGAAGGCATGCTGCTCAATTTCAATTACTTCGTAAACCGGACAATTGCTACCGAAGGCTGCAAAATCCTGACGTACTTCAATCGTGTATCTTCCCGGGGCAAGAGAGCTATAAACAACCGGATTGGTTACCGCGCCACCAGGACCCAATACAGGACCAATCTGGTTGGCCGGATCGGGGTTTTCACCACTGTAAAGTATGTACGTGTAATCTTGAAAATCATTTGTTGCCGGTATGATGTCCGTTACCGTTACTTCAACTCCACCATTTACAGCTGTACAATTTGTTGCCGGTAATATATTGGTGTCTATATCGTGTCCATCATTAAACGGCAGGAATACCGTTTCATAATTACCGCATCCATTGCCAATATCACGTACAACCAAGGTATATAAGCGCGACTCCAGGTTGTTCAGGTTTGAAGAAGTTGTGCTGAGATCCGTTTGAAAGGGAACATCATTGGGAGCATTGAACTGGGGCGGGTTTGTAAAGAAGTTAATGTTGTTGTTTACCGGACCGCCAAAATGCCAGAATAAATCAAATGGTCCTACCCCACCAGATACGGTAGCAGACATCTGGCCATTGTTGGCAGCACACGATGCCGGGAACGTAGGGCCGAGGGTAACCGTAATGGTTGAATTGATTGTAGCGTCAATTACTATACGGGTTATGGGCTGCGATAAACATGCTGTATTGTTATCACGTGCCACTACCGTGTAATACCCCGGTATTAGTCCGGTATAATTTCCATCGTCAACAATGGTGGCATTGGCATTGGCAATCACGATTCCATTGTCGACAGTTTGATTTGTACCGGTTTCATTCAGCCAAAAGAAAGTATATCCTGTTTGACTGCCACCAACATTTGCCAGGATGGCACCATTCGGTGTATCGCAACGGGTAACATCACTGCTTACTGCTGCGGCTACAACCGGATTGATAATGGTTTCAGGTAAGAAAACAGAAGCCGTGTTAACACAGCCTGTTGCTGTGCGTGTAACGGTTACGGAATAAAATAGATTTCCTACCAGGTTATTCAGTGTCGCGTCTGTACCGGCTGCATTGCCGGGTAACGTAAATGGATTACCATTTTCATTCCATGTAAATGTGTAACCGGCAGTAATGGCTGCTCCGCCACCAATAATGGTTTCATCAATAGTGGCAGCAATTACACCATTGGGGTTACCCGTGTCACATGAGGTTTGGTTTATCGGTGCTAACGCAATAACCGGTATGAAGAAATTATCCACTACATCAATACTAACCGGATCAGAAGTACATCCTACATCTGCTTTGGTAACAGTTAACGTGTAAGTACCAGCAGCAAGCGCAGTTGCAGTTGGGGTAGTTTGCCCCGATGACCAGTTGAATGTGTACCCAGCAAAGGGTGCTGGTACTGCAGCGCCTTGATAGGTGAGCGTTGCCAATGAGGTTGTACCATCAGGTGTTCCTGCACAAATTGTATTTTCAGTACTGCTTAATGTTATGATGGGGAATTCCTTTTCGTCCGGGACTTCAACAATAGCCGTATTCTGACAACCATTATTTGTATTGGTTACAAGTACCGTAAAGAATGCTCCTGGTCCACCTTGTAATCCCGTAAGTGTTGAATTGACAGCTCCGCCAATAGGAGCGCTGAGATTATTTCCGGTATGCCATTGATACGTATAGTTTGCAGGTGTACCAACGCCATCAATATCTGTTACCAAAGCCTCACCATTGGCAGGGCCGGTACAATTGGTTGAACCATTTTCTGATGTAGTGATTGCAGGCAATACGGCAATGTTTTCAACTTCAGCAGTTTCGGGCGTTGATGCACACGATACATCGTTACGTGTTACAACCACTGTATAGTAGCCGGTGTTTACCTGGCTGATGGAGGATCCGGTTTCTGCACGTGGCGCACCACTGGCTACGCTTCCATTGTACCAGGTGAAGGTATAACCGGTGAAATCTGTTACCGGATTACCTGCGAATGTTACGGAGGCAGTAACAGAACCATTGAAATTACTGGTTGCCAGGGTCGGATCACAAATTCCATTATCGGTTGCCAGCAAGGTAACAACCGGCACCTGTAAATTTTCAGTTACAGTTGTGTGGGCAGTGGTAAAACATTGCGTGGCAATATTTCTGATGCGAACGGTGTACGATTGGCCACCGCCCCGCAAACCTTCTGCAATTCTGTTATTCACACCACTTACATTGGCATGTGCGTTTGCAGGCAATGTGTTTTGTCCGACAAACCATTCAAAGGTATACAGCGAAGGGTCTTGCGTAACTCCGCCAAGCTGCGCATCGGCAGATAACGAACCATTTGGATTATTCGGGTCGCATGATGTTTGAGGTGCAAGTTCCGAAAACAGTACAGTTGGAATTTGTGTATCATCCGTAACCTCTACTATTTCAGATGTGTTGCCGGGACATCCTGAGGCAATTTCAATTACTTCAACCTCATAAAAACCAACGGGCAGTAAATTTCTGTTTGGTGTTCCGGCTGCGCCATGTGCCGGAGGTAACAGACTTCCGCGGGTGGCGGTTCCGTTGTCGTAGAAATACCAGTTAAATGTATAGTTGGCGGCTGGTTGAGCCACGCCAGCTACTATAGCTTCAGCAGTAACTGTTCCGCTATTGGGGTCATTACAGTTTGTAATGCCTGTTGCGCTCGCATTCAAATCCGGTTCCTGGGCAAAGTCTGCAATGTTTGCACTGGCAGTGATCTGGCAACCACCTGACGAGGTGACGACCACAGTATAGGTGCCCGCAGCCTGGTTTGCGAGCACAGGGCCGGAAACACCAATTGGTGCACCAACATCTTCCCACTCAAACGAATAACCCGCATTTCCTCCGGCAACATTTGCCTCCAGTCGTCCATTGGGTGGATTACATTGTGTTTGATCTGATATTTTTGTTATGGTAACAGCGGGTAAAATGGTTGTGGCTTCTGTAACTGTTACCTGTGTTGTATCACTTCCACAGCTTACAGTTTTGTGGCGCGCAAACACTGTGTAATCACCACCGGGTATGCCGGTATAAAATGGTCCTACAAAATCAGCGCTGGCAATCGGCCCGGCTGTTGTTCCATCAAACCAGTAGAAGTCGTAGTCGGCAGTGTTTTCAATACCACCCACCGGAACAAATGCCCGGGCAGCTCCATTGGCTGGAGCCGAGCAGGTTTCATTGGGGTTTATTTCAAGAGCTGTAATTGGTGCGGGCAGATAATTCAAACGCACACCAAATATGTTATCCGATGGATCGCATTCAATATATGGTGTGTTGGGTAGTGTAATGGGTGTAGGAACAGTACTTCCATTATCATTCAGCACAATATAAAGTGAGTCGGAACCAATACCGGTAACGGGGGCATTGACTATCGCATAGGTGTCATTAACCTCAAGATTAAGGTTAACGGTAATGGTATTAAGTAATGTTGCTCCAGGCAGAAGCGGATTCGAACTATAAAAACTAATAGGGATGTCTCCAGCTATGGAAACATTACCCAAATTGGTTATATCAAACGATACTGTGAAGTTTAATTCCGGACAGGTTGGTACACTTATAACCGGATCGGTCGTGCCAAAGGTGATGTTTGGTCCGGCAAACTGTGGACAACCCTGTGAATTTAAAAACGGAGATTGATTTAGAAATTTATTTAATGGACGGTTCGGTCCTTGCGTACACGTGCCTGTTGAAAATACCAGGTGGTGCTTTTGGATTTGCCGTGGAATACTAAGATCATCATTGACGTTTACCACAAAGTAACCATGCTGGTTCCAAAGTCTGCGTGCAGGCACCCAGGGTTCGCTTGCAGAACGGAACACACGAATGTGAGCATATTGCGAATAGGAAAGCGTATTGAAGTTTGCCCAGGATTGTACATCGTCAAAACCACAGGTCACACAAATTTCAGTTGAACCATCGGCATCCACATCGGCTACTATGGGGTATTCACGGTTAGTTCGTGAAATACACCGCTGTGATGTAAAAATTGAACCGTCCGTTCCATCAATAATATACAGGTATTGTTCATCGCGGTAAACAATTTCCGATTTACCATCACCATTAAAATCGAACAGCGTACATCCGGTATGGCCTGAGGTTTCTTCATTGATAACCACGCGCCATAACAAGGTCATGTTTTCCCGTAGTGCATACAGGTATTTGCCCGACACATAGGAAAGATTCAGGTTTCCATCTCCATCCAGGTCGGCAATGTTTACGCGTCCGGTACCCTGGCCCCAACCATTTGGCGCATAGTCGCCTGTAAGGTCTCGGTAGGTGGAGACTGTGTTGTTAAAAACATCCCAGAAGAATATTGTCGTATTCTCATTGTAGCCAATGGTTGAACCTGATGCTATCACATCCAGGTGGCCATCCTGATTGAAGTCGGCCACGCTGGTGGCGTTGTATTGATTTCTGACAAAGTATTCGTTTCTGCTCTGAAGCAATGTGAGCGATCCTCCATCCGTATTCCGTGCCGCAGGAATATTTACCTGATAGATGCTTAAACCAAGCACTAACTCAAGACGAGAGTCGCCAAGTATATCAACTGCAACCGGGCCGCCATTCATTCGCTGCCACGCCCTGAAGCTGTTGCTGCTGCTTGCCGTGGTGGCCACTAATCGCCTGCCACTATGCGCATCAAAAATCTGGTCTTTACAATAAAGTTCAACAAGCCCATCACCATCAAAGTCAGCAAGTCCGAAATTTATCGGATCATGATCACCCGGCATTCGGTTTGTTCGCCATAAAAAGTTGAGTTGGCAATCGTAGGCATATATGCGGCTGTCGGTTCCCAGAAAAAAGATTTCCCCGCAATTGTCATTGTCTACATTGGCTATCGCAATTTCCCAATTAGGAGTAGCATCGTTGGCCAACAATGCCTGGTGTTTTATCGATCCATCATTTCCATTAAGAATAAAAATTCGTTTGGTATATCGATTCATACTAATGATCTCCGGGGTACCATCCCGATCAAGGTCTCCAATAGCAATTCTCGAAAGGTGGTTTGCTGTTTCGTCCGGAGTGGCAAAATCCAGCGTCATGGTAAAGGCTGGTGCTGGCGGTGCAGGAATAACACAGTCTGCATCGTTTCCAATAAACAGGCCATCACAAACCACATTATTGGCACATTCGTTATCGTAACAATCGATAAAGCCATCGCCATCATCGTCAATGCCGTTGTTACAGATTTCCTGGGCCATCAGGGGTGACGAAATAATAATGGTCAGGATAAACAGTAGGTTTCTTAGGTAATTGGTTTCCATCTTCTCTAAAATTCAACTTAGCTTTCTATGAGATTTCTCGATTAAAGGTAACATATTGGCACCGTGTGTTTTCGTATTTTGGCACCGGTTGGGTCATTTTCAGGCATAGTCGTATGTAATTCCGATTGTTCAGAAATGACGTTTTATGTTAGTGAAATGCGAAAATAGCTGATGAATTCAACTTTTAAGCCGATGAACGTCCGAAATGATGTCTTCTTACTGCGTAAGTTTAATGGCAACATTATGGTAAAGCTTACCCCCCTGTTCCTGACAGCTTTGCTGTCGATTTTGTTTAAAAGCAACGCAGAAGCCCAGATTTTGGTAGGACCGGTGGTTGGTACTCATGTCGGGTGGGCATCTTATGATGATCGTGACCTGAAGGACTTTTATGATGTAAGTCCAACGTTTGGTTTTCATGCAGGAGGAAGCGTGGCATTCAGGGTACAAAAGCGGTTCTTTTTGCAAACCTCAATCTTGTATACCCAAAAGGAGAAGAAAATTAGTGGAGGAGATGACGGTATGTTCAGCAATTCGCTGCGTAACCGGTACATTGACATGCCAATTTTATACACCGCAGAATTCAAGGCGCGTCTCGGGAAGGATAAGATTTATAAATGGTATTTAGGTGTTGGTCCTAATGTTAGTTATTGGTTGGGAGGTAAAGGAACGCTGGCCAATAGCAGCCTGGATGAAAACCTGATTGATGAGTTAAAATATAAGGTTACGTTTGGAAAACAGACTGAAGTTGGTGAGCAGGAAATGAATGTCGAAGATCCTAATCGTGTTCAATTGGGTTTAAACATCTCAGCTGGTTTAATTTTTGAGCCGATGGGGATACATAAATTTATGTTAACCACCCGCTATGAACATGGGCATAGTTTTTTGAGCAGGAGTAGCATGGGGGTTTTTGGGGAGATAAATGCACAATATCAAGATGAGCTAAAGGTTCGTAATAACGCCTTCGTGGTTTCACTCTACTACTTCATTGACTTGAAAATTGAAGAACGCCACAAAGGAAAGAGCACCAGCAAAATCAAAACCGGAAAGAAAAAAAGATAGCCGGTAAATCCCAGCCTTGGATTGTGATTGATCAGATAAAGCTTTTTTGTTTCTACGGCCCCGAAAGTACGGGCAAATCAATAATGGCGCAAAAAATGGCTGAGCACTACAACACCGTTTTTGTTCCGGAAGTAGCACGCGAGCTGATTACCACCAATGACTTTAACCGGGAAGACATCATTACGATAGGGCGCAAGCAAACCGAACGCATTTTTCGACAGGTGCGTAAAGCCAATAAAATTCTGTTCTGCGACACAGACCTCATCACCACACAAATTTATTCACGCCATTACCTTGGTGTTGTTCCGCCTGTGCTGTATGAATTTGAGAATATGGTGGCGTACGATCAGTACTTTCTATTCGATATAGATGTGCCTTGGGTAAATGATGGTTTGCGCGACCTCGGTGAAAATGCAAAGCGCCAAGAAATGTATAGCCTGTTCAAAGCTGAACTTGAACGAAGAAATATCTCGTGGATAGATGTGCGCGGAAACTGGGAGGAGCGTACAGAAATTATTACGCGGGCAATCGATAAAATGCTTGATTAACCGAACTCAACTTGATTTGGCCTTACCAATCAGATGACCACGCATAGCAAAAAACAGAATAAACAAATAGCATGGCAGCATAATGGCAAAGAAGGTCCACTGAAAATCATATTGTTCTTTCAGGCTTGCGAAAATTTTTGGGATGATTGCCCCACCCGCAATACCCATAATTAACAACGCTGAACCGCGTTCAGTGAATTTCCCCAGGCCGTCAATGGCCAACGGCCAAATGGCTGGCCACATCATCGCGTTAGCTAATCCTAATGCCGCAACAAAGCCCACTGAAACATAGCCTTTGGTTAATAATGCGGCTATGGTAAATGCAATTCCAAGCCACGCAGAAATTTTCAACGCAGTTTGTTGCGAAATGATTTTCGGAATAGTACTCAAGCCCGCTACATAGCCAACCAACATGGCCACAAGTGTAAGTGAGGTGAAGTATTTCGTTTCATCCGTGGGAATGTTAAAACCTTTGCCATACGTGCCAATGGCATCACCAGCCATAACTTCTGCCCCTACGTAAACAAAAATGCAAAACGCACCAAGCCACAGGTAGGCAAACTGAAAAATACTTGTTTTTGTATTTGAACCAGTAGGTTGGGTATTAACATCAGATGCTTTTATCTCTGGCAAACCCGACTTTAGAATCCAGTAAGCTAATACAGCAAGAATAGCTGCCATGATCATGTACGGCAAATAAATGGTTGCCGCAAAGGCAGAAAGAATTTGCTCTTGTTCCTGTGCTGAAGCAGCCAGACTAACCTTTTCTTCCAGTTTGTTTATGTCTTTAAGTACGAGCGCACCCAATACTATCGGACTAAGAATGCCCGCGACTTTGTTGCAAATGCCCATGATGCTGATACGCTTCGCAGCACTTTTAATTGGTCCAATAATACTGATGTACGGGTTTGAAGCAGTTTGAAGAATGGATAAACCAGAACCGATAACAAATAATCCAACAAGCGAAGCCGGGTAATTTCTGTGTGTGGCAAACTGACCAAATACAAATGTGCCAATGGCCATCACCAAGAGACCCAGGGCCATTCCCTTTTTCATTCCGGTTCTTTCCAAAATCCAGGATGAAGGCAGGGCCAGAAAAAAATACGCCATATAAAACGCTGTTGTAACCAAAAAAGCTTTGGAGTCGGTATCCAATGAAAAGGCCAGCTTTACGTAGGTGATTAACGGACCATTAAGCCATGTAACAAATCCGAAAATGAAAAATAATATGCCGATTATGATAATCGATTGGGTGTAACGGTTGGCCGTTTGCTCCATAGCTTCTAATTTTAAACTTTCGATAATAAAGTAAATTAACCGAAAGACCATGAGCACTAAAAATAAACTCACATTACTGGTATTGGCCGCAGGTATGGGTAGCCGTTATGGCGGAATCAAACAAATCGATGGCTTTGGCCCGAACGGAGAAACCATTATGGATTACTCCTTATTCGATGCTATCCGCTCAGGCTTTACCAAGGTGGTGTTTATTGTGCGCGAAGAAATTAAAGAAACCGTAAAGGAAATCTTTTTGCCAAAGTTGAAGGGTAAGGTTGAGGTTGATTTTGTGGTGCAGGCGTTAGATACACTCGTGCCTAAAGAATATCAAAACCCCGAACGGCAAAAACCCTGGGGCACTGGGCATGCCATGTTGTGCGCAAAAGATGCAATCCATGAGCCTTTTGCCGTAATCAATGCAGATGATTTTTACGGTCAGGAGGCCTTTCAAAACGTAGCCGGTTTTTTCAGGTCATCCAATAATACCGACCATACTTTGGTTGGCTATACGTTAAAGAATGTGCTTTCTGATTTTGGAAGCGTTTCACGTGGGGTGGGAGAAGAAGACGTTAATGGTTATCTCACTTCTGTTGTTGAGCGAACAAATGTTGCCAGGGTGGATGGTAAGATTATTGCGAAGGAAAAGGACGGTGATGTAGAACTTAATCCTGAAGCAAAAACATCCATGAACTTTTGGGGGTTCCATCCTTCCATTTTTCCTGCAACGGAAAGGATGTTTCATAAATTCTTAAAAGAGAATTCAGCAAACATAAAGTCCGAATTTTTTATTCCGTTAATTGCCAACGAACTGGTTAAAACCGGTGAAGGAAAAATTAAAGTTATTTCTGGGGGCAGCACCTGGTTTGGTGTTACCTATAAAGAAGATAAAGAGGCAGTATCGCAAAAAATCAGGGATCTGGTAAATAAAGGTGAGTACCCGCCAAAGTTGTGGTAGCCACAAACATTCCTGAGGAAATTCTTCAGGCGTATAACCTTAATCCGCATCTAGTGAAGATCGTACCCCTGGGTGCCGGTCACATCAATCAAACGTTTAAGGTAACGGAAGATTCACATTGTTACGTATTGCAACGTATCAATAAACAAGTATTTACTAAACCTGAATGTGTTGCTGAAAATATTCGCCTGGTTGCCAATCATCTTGCAAAGAATTTTCCGGATTACTTTTTTCTGAAACCTGTTTTGTCAGTTGCCGGGCATGATCTTGAGTTTGATCGCGATAACCATCCCTGGCGGTTGATGCCTTTTGTTGAAAATGGTGTTACGAAAGAAGCACTGACCACGGAGCAGGAAGCATTTGAGGCGGCCCGTGGTTTTGCCGGACTTACCCGAAGGCTTTCAACCTGTTCGCTTGAAAACATGAAACCCACAATTGAGCGGTTTCACGACCTCACCTGGCGCGTTGAACAGTTTAGAGAATCTATAGTGGAGGCGGAACAAAGTAGGCTCGAAACTGCGGCTGAGCCAATTGCTTTAGCAAAACAATTTTCTTTTTTAGCAGATGAGTATAGAGCACTCATTGATTCTGAAGACTTACAGTTACGCATTACACATAACGATACAAAAATCAACAACATTCTGTTTGATAGGGAAGCCGACAAAGCGCTCTGTGTAATTGATCTGGATACGTTGATGCCTGGTTATTTTATTTACGATCTGGGAGATCTCATTCGCACCTGTGTGAGTCCGGTGAGCGAGGAGGAGAGAGATCTTTCAAAAATTGTTTTCCGGAAGAACTTTTATGATGCGGTAGTTAACGGCTACCTGACTGAAATGGGCAATGTATTGAGTAAGGAAGAGTTAAGCGCTGTTTCATTTTCAGGCTTGATGATGACGTACATAATGGCCTTGCGTTTTTTGACAGATTACCTGAAAGGAGACGTATACTATTCTGTTCACTATGATGGACAAAACTTAAATCGTGCAAAAAATCAATTTACGGTACTCCAGCTATTGTATGATGAAGTGCATCATGGAAAGTAGAAGTAAAAAAGGGTTGACTTAAAAAGTCAACCCTTGTTCTCTTTTGTTGTGAATGTTGCCTTCGAGACCCTCAGGCAACTGAATTAATTTTATGGCTGAGGTACTGGAACGTTGGCTGAGGCTCCCGAAGCCACCGTCTTCTTAAAACTGCTCCATGTGCGAGAAGAAGAAGTTGCCTTCAATCTCGGCATTCGCATCACTGTCAGAGCCGTGAATCGCATTTGCTTCAATGGATTTGGCAAACAGGTTACGGATGGTGCCGGGAGCAGCTTTCTGAGGATCGGTAGCGCCAATAAGCTTGCGGAAATCTTCCACGGCATTTTCTTTCTCCAGAATCATCGGCACAATTGGTCCGGATGACATGTAGGTACAAAGATCTTTATAGAAAGGGCGTTCCTTGTGGATAGCATAAAACTGGCCTGCGCGTTCGGGGCTAAGTTGCGTTTTTTTCATTGCAACAATCCGGAAGCCGGCTTCTTCAATCATTTTGGTAATTGCTCCCGAATTTCCGGCATTCACCGCATCGGGTTTTATCATAGTAAAGGTTCTGTTTGTAGCCATTTTCAAAGTTTCGTTAATCGGCCGCAAAAATAGTGTTTTCGTACATAGTGCACAGTTTTGGGTGCCGATTTTGGCAATTAATTCACATCCCAACGGCCCACACCTATTGACTATGGACTAAAATTGCCATTTTTGCCCCTTCGTTTAAAGGAATGACAAACCTTCAGGAGTATAATGAGTTTATGTCCGTTGCCAGGCGGGTAGTAATCGTTACCCACTACAAGCCCGATGCGGATGCCCTGGGGTCTTCTTTGGGATTGTCTGCGTTTCTGAAAAAAGATGGTCATCGTGTTACGGTTATTACACCAAGCGATTATCCGGCATTCCTGAACTGGCTGCCGGGTAATGATGAGGTTGTCATTTTTAGCGAAGCGGTGGCTGAGAAAGTAAAGAGCCTCGTGACTGAAGCCGAAATTATTTTCTGTCTCGATTTTTCAGCATTAAGCCGGATTAACTCCATTGGCGAAATGATACAAAAAGCAACAGGAAAGAAAGTGCTGATTGATCATCACCTTGAACCGGAGAAGTTTGCTGATTTCGAACAGTGGAACCCGAAAGCAGCGTCAACCGCAGGTTTGGTTTATGAACTAATCATTGAACTGGGCGAACGCGTTAAAATTGATAACGCCATTGCCGACTGCCTGTATGCCGGCTTGCTTACTGATACGGGGGGGTTCCGGCATAATAATACCAGGCGCGAAGAATTCATGATAGCTTCTGACCTGGTTTCGCTTGGCGCAAACCCAACCCGGGTTTCAAAACTGATTTATGACACCAATACCCTTGAACGCCTTAGGTTGATGGGGTATGTGTTGAGCGAGAAGTTGGTGGTATTGCCTGAGTACAAAACAGCTTACATGACGCTTTCACAGGAAGAGCTTAAGAAATTCGGTTCGCAGTCGGGCGATACTGAAGGGTTTGTGAACTATGGCCTTTCGATTGAGGGCATTCATTTATCGGTAATGATCTATGAACGCAAAGACGAAATAAAGTTATCGTTCCGTTCATTGGGTGAGTTTTCTGTAAATGAACTGGCTAGAAAGTATTTTAATGGAGGAGGGCACCGCAATGCATCGGGTGGTTCTTCCACCGATTCGTTAGGGGTTACCCTTGAAAAATTTTTAAGTATTTTGCCGGAGTATCAAGAGAAAATACTCTCGGCCCGGGTTTGAAATTTAATTTAAATAAATCTATACATGAAAATTCTAAATGCAGTGTTAGTGGTGGGGTTGGCTATGCTGATTGCTTGTAATAGCAGTTCGGAAAAAGAAACGCCTAACGGACTAAAATTCAGTGTTATAAAAGCGGGTGATGGGGTGTTACCAAAACCGGGTGATGTGGTAGTATTTCAATTCGTGTTCAGCGATTCGAAAGATTCGGTTTGGGGTAAGACCAGTGACCTGATGCCCGCAGCGGCCATGATAAATGATAGTTCAGCGCTTGTGTCTGAAGATGGAATTACCCAAATGCTGCGCATGGTTTCAAAAGGCGATAGCGTTCGGGTAAGTTTACCGATTACCAAGTTCTTTAATGAGATTGTTCGTGCTCCACTTCCTTTGGAAATTGACAGCACGTTAACTCTTACTTATAATATTCGTGTTGACAGTATCATGAGTCAGATGGACTTCATGACGTATCAACGTGAAATCATGAACCGGTTTAATGAAAAGCAGCTCGCTGATGACATTAAAGCCATTGATCAATTCCTGGCCGAAAAGAATATTGAGGCTGTAAAACTTGAATCGGGTTTACGGTATGTTATAACCAAGCCAGGAGTTGGTGAAAATGCAAAATCAGGGCAGACTGTGAAGGTAAATTATTCCGGTTATTTACTTGATGGACAGTATTTTGATTCAAGCGTTCAATCCGTTGCTGAAGAAAAGGGAATTTATAACCCCATGCGCCCCTACGGACCTTACGAGGTTACGATTGATCAAACCAGTGTAATAAAAGGCTGGCATGAAGCGTTAAAATACCTGAATGCTGGTGCACAAGGAACGTTTTATATTCCGTCAACACTGGCGTATGGCCCTCAGCAACGGAGCGAGGTTATTAAAGAAAATTCAATTTTGGTTTTTGATTTGGAGGTTTTAGAGGTAAAGTGATGACTTATTGGTTTTTTAGTAAATATTTCTGCTTAGCACTTCTGCTTTTTGTTGTTTCCGGTTGCCTGAAGGATGATACATGCACACGCACAGTTTCCCAGTCCCGTATCAACGCAGTTAATCAGACAAAACTTCAATCGGATATTGAATTAATTGATGCACACATAGCGCAAAATAATATTCAAAATGTAGTTGTTGATCCTTCCGGGATACGTTACACGATAGATGTTCAGGGGCAAGGCGATCAACCTTGTTTGGAAAGTGCTGTAACTGTTACTTATCGCGGAACATTTTTGTCAAGTGGTAATGAATTTGATAAATCAATAAGCCCTGTTACTTTTTCGTTGTCGGGTTTAATCTTGGGGTGGCAGATAATTTTGCCTAAAATCAAGAGAGGATCAAGTATTACCTTGTTTCTTCCATCAGGATACGGATATGGAAATGTACAAGTTGGGTCAATACCACCAAATTCAAATCTTGTTTTTGAAATAGATTTGTTGTAATAATTTAATAGTAGATGGTTATGAGGTTGCTCAAATTGATTTCTTTTCTTTTGCTTACAATTTTAGCCGCTTGCTTTCCTGATGTAATTTCTTTTGAAGAACAATTAGAACGTGATGTTGAATTAATTGATGCTTATTTGGCTGAAAACAACATTGAAGCCATGGAAGATGAATCAGGTATTCGCTATGTCATTCATGCTTTTGGAAGTGGAATACAGCCTTTTCCTGAGGAAGATTGTGTAGAATTGAATTATGTTGGCAAAGTGATGGCCACTGGAAATGTATTTGATGAACGTGAAAACTTTGCCTACCCTTTAAGAAATATGCTGGTTGGATTACAAATCGGTATACCTTTTATCGCAAAGGGAGGTTCTTTAACTTTGTATATCCCATCAGTATATTGTTTTGGCTCATATGGGGACAAGGGATTGAATGTTCCAAAAAACGCAAATTTAATTTTTGATATAGATTTATTAGATGTCAATTCCCCAAATCCAGACACTGGTTTGTGCAACTAACAACAAACACAAAATAGAAGAGATGAGCGCCATATTGGGCTCATCTTTTTCTTTTTTGAGCCTCAAGGATATTGGTTGCAATGAAGATTTACCCGAAACGCAGGATACACTGGAAGGGAACGCCCTGCAGAAGGCCCGGTTTGTGTTTGAACATTTTCGCGTTCCTTGTTTTGCGGATGATACGGGATTGGAAGTGGAGGCTCTTCGCGGAGAGCCCGGTGTTTACTCAGCAAGGTATGCGGGCCCCAGTCGCAATGCTGATGCGAATATGAATTTGCTTCTTGAAAAACTCAGTGGAGTGTCTAATCGAAACGCAAGATTCCGCACCGTCATTGCATTAATCGATCAATATGGAGAACACCTTTTTGAAGGTGTTGTGGAGGGAATCATTCTTTATGAAAAGCGTGGAACAGGAGGTTTTGGATATGACCCTATCTTTCAACCATTGGGTTACTCTCAATCCTTCGGTGAAATGCCCCTGTCCGATAAGAACCTGATCAGTCATCGTGCCCGAGCCGTTGAAAAACTTTGCGTCTACCTTCGTCAAATCGATAGGAGTTAATTTTCAACCTCTTTATTTTAAGGCGATATTTGCGCCATGACCAAACCTTTCACCATTGGGATTACCGGAGGTAGCGGATCGGGAAAAACGTATTTTCTCAAGAGGCTATCAGACCGGTTTAAAGCAGATGAACTCTGCCTCGTTTCGCAGGACAACTATTACCATCCCCGTGACATGCAACGAGAGGATGATCGGGGTGTCAAAAATTTCGATCTGCCTGAGGCAATCGATCATGAGCGGTTTGTACGTGATATTAAGCAATTGAAAGCCGGAGAGACGCTAACCATTGATGAGTATACGTTTAATAATCCTGCGGCCACACCTCGAAAACTGATTTTTAAGCCTGCACCAATTCTGATCATTGAGGGGCTTTTTGTGCAGTATTTTCCTGACCTAGAGCGTGAACTTGATCTGAGCATCTTTATTGAAGCCAAAGATTATGTAAAATTATCGAGGCGCATCAAACGCGACAATGAAGAACGGGGCTATGATTTAAACGATGTGCTGTACCGATACCACCACCACGTCATGCCTGTGTATGAACGCCTGATTGAACCCATCAAGCACAATGCTGACATCGTGATTCCGAATAACAGCCACTTTGAGCGGGCCCTGGAGGTAATAATCCTGACAATTCAGGCAAAATTGGCTGGTTTTAAGGTTTAGCAGTACTTTTTTACTCCTGCTGTTCCAATTTTGGTTCATTTGTATACTTTTGTAGGCCTTAATGAAAACCTCTGGAAAAATACGGTTTTGGAGTCTTGCGCTGGGAATACTCACCGCAGGAACGATTGTGTTTTCGCAATTTTTTTATTTCGATTATCAGGCCTCAGGAAGAGAGGTTTCAGTTGAGCATCACGACAGTACTTCTGGCCACGATACTTCATCCGATCAGGAAGAGGGTGGACAGTATATCAATCAACCTTCATTTTCTCAACCGGTAACCTCATCTTTTGTTCTTCAGCAAGAACTTGCTGTGATTCATGAAATTCTTTTCGGAGATCATGAACCTGAAGAAACACCTGTTCAACTTACCCTTTCAACCGGAAAACTTTTTCGGGCATTATTTCAATTCATCATTTCACCAAACGCACCCTAATCGCGTTTGAATTCTTCACAAGCCGGAATTTGCCCGGTTCATATTTCTTAACTACTTAATTTTTAATAATCAGTTTTTATGCAAAACAAAGGATTTGTAATTTTTCTAACCATTATCGTTACAGCGCTTTGCTTGTTTTACTTGTCGTTTACATTTGTATCGAACAAGGTGCAGCAAGATGCTATCGATCACGCCACGGATGCCAATGGTGTACTTAACCTGAATAAAAAGCAAGCTTATCTTGATTCCATCTGGAGTCAGCCGGTGTATAACCTGTTTGGGGCAGAGTTTACCTACAAGGAAGTAAAGGACAATGAGCTTAGCCGTGGTCTTGATTTACAGGGAGGGATGCACGTAACCCTTGAAGTTTCTCCGATCGACATCATTAAAGGACTGGCAGGAAACAGCAAGGATTCAGCTTTTGTAAAAGCATTGAGCAAAGCACATGAACGCTCAAAAAGCAGTCAGGAGAGATTTTCATCGTTGTTCTTCACCGCTTACCAGGAAGATAATGCTGGCGCAAGACTCGCACCTGTCTTTGCTTCAACAGCTACTCGTGGACGCATTAGTTTGAATGATTCTGATGAACAGGTTAAAACGATTGTTAACGAAGAAATTGATCGTGCCATCGAGCGGTCATACACGATTCTTAAAAATCGTTTGGATCAGTTTGGTACTTCGCAACCTAATATTCAACGCTTGCCTGGAACGGGAAGAATTCAGATTGAAATTCCGGGTGCGGATAACCCCGCCCGTGTGCGCAAATTATTGCAAGGTGTTGCGCGTTTGGAGTTCTGGGATGTGATTGAACCGAATGACATCAACAGTTCACTCATGGCCATTAATGCAGCGCTTGTTAAGGAAAAACAAGTTCAGTCTTCTTTGAGTAAACTCGCGACTGAAACGCAAACCACAAGTGTTCCAACTGATACAACGAAGTCGGAAGGCGTAACGGATTTGGAAAGACAACTTCAATCGGCAGCTGCCGGTGACACTACGGGCAGCAGTCTTGATTCTCTTCAGAATCTGAATATCTCACCTTTGTTTGCCAAGAGCAATCCTCCGGGCCTTCTTCGCTATGCAATTACCGATACCGCAGAGATAAACCGGATTTTCAGTAAGCCTGAGATTAAAAGCTTGTTGCCTAGGAATGTTGGTGTATACTGGGCAAACAAACCAGACAGAGATTATGGAAACACGGAAGGATTGCAGCTTTACTTTTTGGATTTAGGAAGAACCGGACAACCTAAACTGACAGGCGAAGTAATTAACGAGGCGCGTCAGGATTTGGATGAATATGCGCGACCTTCAGTTAGCATGACAATGAACGCTGCCGGAACCAAGGCTTGGGCGAAGATGACTGCGGCAGCAGCCAGCAAAACACCGCGCGGACGAATAGCCATTGTACTGGATAACTCGGTTTACTCAGCACCTTATGTAAATGGCGAAATACCAAATGGTAATTCTCAGATATCCGGAAACTTCACGGTAGAAGAAGCAAAAGATCTGGCAAATATTTTAAAGGCCGGCTCACTGCCTGCGCCAACAAAAATTGTTGAAGAAGCTATTGTGGGCCCAACGCTTGGTAAGCTTGCCCAAAACCAGGGTTTATGGTCATCATTGGGCGGCTTGGTTTTGGTAGTGGTCTTCATGGTATTGTACTATTCAAAAGGTGGTTTGGTAGCCAATGTGGCGTTGGTGTTTAACATCTTCTTTATTCTTGGTATTCTGGCTCAATTCAATGCGTCATTAACGTTACCGGGTATTGCCGGTATTGTGCTAACCATTGGTATGGCTGTGGATGCGAACGTGCTGATTTTTGAACGTATCAAAGAAGAAATTACGCATGGTCGAAAATTAAAAGATGCAATTAAGGTAGGTTACCAGCGTGCATTCTGGTCCATTTTCGACTCGAACCTAACAACCTTGTTAACTGCATTTTTCCTGTTTATGCTTGGTCAGGGTCCGATAAAAGGATTTGCCATTACGTTGATGATTGGTATTCTCACTTCATTCTTTACAGCGGTTTACGTTTCACGTGTTATTGTGGAGTGGATGACCCGTAAAGGTGACGATAGCAAAATCTCATTTGATTCGTTTATTTCACGTGCTGTGAAAAAGCGCAGGAACTTTGAGTTTGTAGGCAATAGCAGAAAGGCTTACATCGCTTCAACCGTTATTATCCTCATTGGTTTAGCATTGCTATTTGTGAAGCCATTGAACATGGGGGTTGATTTTAAGGGAGGTCGCTCGTATGTAGTGTCCTTCAGTCAGCCGGTTGCAGCGACCGAATTGAAAGTTCAGTTAAGCAATAGTTTTGAAGGTGCCGGAACTGAAGTAAAGAATTATGGAAGCAACTCGTCTGTGAAAGTAACCACTTCGTACCTTATTGAGGAGGATAGCGAAGAAGCAGATGAAAAAGTTCGCGAGACGTTAATCAGTTCACTTCAAACAATTACAGGCAAGCAATACACCAGCCAGGATGCGCAGTTGGATGATAGCCGCTTTATTATTTCAAGTTCATCTAAGGTTGGAGCAACTGTGGCGGATGATATCAAGAATTCTGCATGGGAGGCCAGCTTGTTTTCATTGATCGGTATCTTTATTTACATTCTCATTCGTTTCCGTAAGTGGCAATACAGCGCGGGGGCTATTATTGCAACATTGCACGATACACTTTTTGTGTTTGCTGCTTTTTCGATAGCCGGATTCCTGGGTATGAGTTATGAAGTTGACCAGGTGTTCGTAGCGGCTATTCTTACCATTATAGGGTACTCCATCAACGATACGGTAATCATCTTCGACCGTATTCGTGAATACATTGGTTTTGGTGCGTCTCACGATCTTCGTAAGATCTTTAATGATGCTATCAACGATACGCTTGGCCGTACTATTATTACAGCCGGTACAACGTTATTGGTAGTGTTGGTACTATTGATATTTGGCGGTCAGGTGCTGGCCGGTTTCGCTTTTGCGCTACTGGTTGGTGTAGCCGTAGGTACATACTCTTCAGTGTTTATTGCGGCTCCGATTGTATTGGATCTGGATAAGAAAGGACAAGAGAAGGAGGCTAAGAAAGTTGTTGCTACAACGGCCTGATCTTAACAGGACAACAAGAATAACCCCGGTTGTAAATCGATCGGGGTTATTTTTTTATTAGACCATCTCAAAAATCACTTTCACATGTCAGGCTCTCAAAGGAGATCATTGGACAACCTGACATTGGGAGTATTTTTAAGATGACTTCTAATTACTGTTTTGTGATTTTTCTACCCGCAGCCCAACCGATAAAACTCCTCTAAGGGTATCCGTTCGCATAAATTGTTCAAAGCGCATAGTGTACGTGCCCGGATTTTTGAACGAATAATTTTCAAGCATAGAAAATTGATGCTCATACACGTAACCAAGTCCGGTACTGCCAAATGGCCTGCCTGTTTTCTTATCGAAGAGAAATTGATTGGTGAGTTTTTTCTCGAGTGTATTGCCTGCTGAATCGGTAAGGTGATATGTGAAGTAGATGTTTGAGTTTGGGTAATCGGATTCATTGCGAATGGTAAAGTACAGGTTGTAAGTCCCTTTGTCATCAACATCAAATTCAAATGTTGGCTGATCTGCCGCGAGCCAGTACCTGTTCTTGAAATCTTCGTTCTTCTCGTATAATCGGGTTTCGTCACATGCTGAAAGGGCCAGCATGCAAGCATAAAACATAATCAGATTTCTCATTCCTTTTTCCGGGCTTGATTTTGATTAGCGTTCCGGTTTTTATTGTGCTTTTTCTTCTTTCTCTTTTTACCACCCTTTTGAAATTTCTTGTCAAGGCGTTCAAGATCGCTGTTCAGGGTTTGAACCGTGACCTTTTCTGCAGCCACATCATCGGTAAGTGTGGCGGGTTTTTTTCCTGCACGGTTCAATTCCAAAATTTCATTCACCCGCTTAACATTCAGCGGATACCAGGTATTTTCTTCGCGGTATCCGAACCACATGATTTGTTTGAAAATATCTGTCTTTTGGAGTTTTGCTTCACCCTGTTCAGTGAGCAACGGAGTTTCAACTTTTGGAATATGCTGAAGCGCCTCCATGTACGTTTCCAATTCGTAATTGAGGCAACATTTCAATCGGCCACATTGTCCGGATAGTTTGGAGGGGTTAAGCGATAGATTTTGATAACGGGCTGCGCTGGTAGCTACGTTCTTAAAGTCACCGAGCCAGGTAGAACAACAGAGTTCACGCCCACAAACACCAATGCCCCCCAGGCGGCCAGCCTCTTGCCGTAAGCTGATCTGGCGCATCTCTACCCGAATTTTAAACTCGCCCGCCAAAATTTTTATCAGCTCGCGGAAATCTACACGCTCTTCAGCGGAGTAATAAAAAATAGCTTTGGTATTATCAGCCTGATACTCCACATCCGAAAGCTTCATATTTAATTTTAGCTCCCGAATGATTTCGCGCGTGCGGTACAAGGTAGGCATCTCACGCTTCTTCACTTCTTCATACTTCTCCAGGTCCTTGGTATGGGCCAGTCGGTAAATTTTCTTGATCTCGTTATCGTTGGCAATTTTTTTCTTTTGCATCTGCAGCCGGACTAATTCGCCCTGCAGGGATACAAAACCGAGATGGTGTCCATTCGGAATTTCTACAATTACGGCATCACCCGTGGTAAGGTGAAGCTTATCAATATTCCGGTAGAAATCTTTTCGGCCGTTTTTAAAACGAACCTCTATAATATTAAACGTATCCTGACTGGGCATCTCCATGTTGGAAAGCCAGTCGAAAACATTCATTTTGTTGCAGCCACCTGTTTGGCAAGCACCATTATTGTTACAGCCGGCTACTTTGCCGCCAGCCTTGGATGATCCACACGCACAGCCCATATAATCTATAATTAATCAGGATTTGGCGAATCAGTTCTGTTTCATCAAATCCATCCCGATATCTTTTCTGAAATATACTCCTTCCCAGCTTAGTTTGGCAACCCCGGCATAGGCTTTTTCGCGGGCTGCCTGAATATCGGCCCCGTAACCTGTAATGGCCAACACGCGGCCACCATCTGTTATGATCTGGTTGTTTGTCTGTTTGGAACCCGCGTGGAAAACAAGGGCCGGATTGGTAGCGTCCAGCCCATTTATGGTTTTACCTTTTGGGTAATCAGCCGGGTATCCTCCCGAAACCATGACTACCGTTGCTGCAAATTCGGTGGCCGATTCAACTTTCTTTCCGTTTAGGTTACCTGAGGCTGCATCAACAAGCAAGTCGACAAAATCATTTTTTATCCGTGGAAGCACAGCTTGTGTCTCCGGATCACCCATACGGGCATTGTACTCAATCACAAGCGGATCACCGTTGCAATTCATAAGCCCGATAAAAATGAATCCTTTGTAATCAATATTTTCTTTGTGTAAACCGGCAATCGTAGGTTTAATAATCCGGTCTTCTACTTTTTTCATGAATGCTTCATCGGCAAATGGAACGGGAGAAATGGCTCCCATACCACCTGTGTTCGGGCCGGTATCGCCTTCGCCAATGCGTTTGTAATCTTTTGCTTCCGGCAGAATTACATAATCTTTACCATCGGTAAGAACAAACACCGAGAGTTCAATGCCCGAAAGAAATTCTTCTATCAAAACTTTGGCACTGGCTTCACCAAATTTTTTATCAACCAGCATTTCCCGGATAGTGGCTTTCGCTTCATCAAGATCAGGTGTGATGATTACGCCTTTTCCAGCAGCAAGTCCATCGGCTTTAAGTACGATCGGGGGTTTACACGTATCCAGGTACTGCAACGCATCATTTACCTCATTTGCCTGAAAAGTTTTTGCTTTGGCTGTAGGTACACCATTACGCAGCATAAATTGTTTCGAAAAATCTTTACTGCCCTCCAGTTGTGCGCCTTTTTTTCCCGGGCCTACGATCAGTATATTTTTCAGGTCAGGGTTTTGCTCAAAGTAATCCCGTATGCCTTTTACGAGGGGCGCTTCCGGACCAACCACAACCAGACTTATGGCCTGTTCTGTACAGAATTTACCCAGCGCTTCAAAATTATCAACGGCTATAGGTACGTTGGTGGCATGTGCTGCCGTGCCCGCATTTCCGGGTGCAACAAACAACTTATTGCACCTACTGCTTTGGCTTATTTTCCAGGCGAAGGCATGCTCGCGGCCTCCGTTACCAATTATGAGAATATTCATGCTGGATTGGCTTAAAAAGCCTCAAAGATGGGCCGGAATGTTTAAGGTTCAAAATTCAAGGTTCAAAGTTTTGGAAACTTTGAACATTAAACCTTGAACCTTGAACTGGTTAGTGCGCGTATTCACTCATGAAATGAATGCGCATCAGGCGGATTTCTTCTTCAGAATAATCAGCCAACGAGTCATCATTCAGTGCTGCATCCAGGCTATCGGTTTCTGCATTCATGAAATAATCATGAATGTCGTCCTGTTTTTGCGGATCGATTAGCGCTTCGAGGTAATAATTGAGATTCAGTTTTGTGCCCGAATAACAGATGTTTTCAATTTCCGTCAACAACTCTTCAAACGACAGGTTGGTCGTCTCCGCAATTTCTTCCAGGTCTACCTTTTTATCGATTTGTTGAATGATAAAAATTTTAGTTTTGGATTTATTTACGGATGACTTAACCACTACCTCGGTAGCCGTTTCAATGTCGTTTTCTTCAACATAGTTTTTAATCAGTTCCAGAAACTCTTTACCAAACTTATTTACCTTGCCCATGCCCACACCATTCACAGAAGCCAGATCTTCTTTTGTAATCGGGTAGGTGGTGGCCATTTCTTCCAGCGAAGGGTCCTGGAAAATAACATAGGGTGGAAGGTCTCTGTCCTTGGCAACTTTCTTGCGAAGCGCTTTTAACATTTCAAAGAGCCTATCATCATAAGCCTTGGCGTTGACCGGTGCTTTTTCTGACGACACTTCTTCGTCTTCAATATCAGTTGTAAAATCGTGATCGCGGGCCAACTCAACAGGCACAGGCTTCTTAAGGAAGTTTTCACCGCGTTTTGAAATTTTCAACACACCAATATTGTCGATATCCTTTTCCAGGTATTGGTAAATCAATGTCTGCCGGATTACTGATTTCCAGAAATCGGCATCTTCATCGCCACCGGTTCCGTAAATCGGTAAGTCGAAGTGGCCATAGCTTTTTACGTACTCATCTTCAATACCACGAATAACATTCACCAGGTGATTCAACCCAAAGCGTTCATTGGTTTGCTTAACAGCCTGCAATACGGTTTTCACGGCTTCGGTTCCATCAAAACGTTCGCGTGGATGCACGCAGTTATCGCACATGCCGCAGTTATCTTCTTTAAACTCCTCGCCAAAGTAATGTAACAATTGCCGTCTTCGGCAAACTGGCGATTCGGCATAATACTCCATTTCCTGAAGTAGCACACGGGCGTTTTCGCGCTCCTGAACGGATTTATCTTTATTGAATTTTTCGAGTTTGTTCAGGTCATTATGACTGTAAAACATTAAGCAGTGTCCTTCCAGTCCATCGCGGCCAGAGCGACCCGTTTCCTGGTAATAACCTTCCAGAGATTTAGGAACATCGTAATGCACCACAAAACGAACATCGGGTTTATCGATACCCATGCCAAATGCAATGGTGGCTACAATGATGTCAACTTCTTCATTCAGAAAGTCATCCTGATTTTTTTCGCGCACATCCGGATCAAGCCCGGCATGGTAAGGTGCGGCTTTGAAACCGTTTACCGAAAGTAATTTCGCAATCTCTTCAACTTTCTTTCGGCTTAAGCAATACACAATGCCCGACTTGCCTTTGTTGTCGCGCATGAATTTGATGAGTTGCTTCTTGGTTTCTTTTTTCGGGCGTACTTCGTAGTACAGATTTTTTCGATTGAAAGACGAGAGAAAAACATCTGCATCCTCCATCTGAAGATTTTTCTGGATGTCAATCTGAACCTTGGGTGTAGCTGTTGCAGTAAGTGCCACTACTGGCAAGTTGCCCAACTGCTGAATCATGGTTTTTATTTTGCGATACTCAGGCCGGAAATCGTGACCCCATTCGGAAATACAGTGGGCCTCATCAATGGCTACAAAAGAGACTGTTATTTTTTTCAGAAACTCGATGTTTTCTTCCTTGGTGAGGGACTCAGGGGCCACATACAAAAGTTTCACAACACCATTTGCGCAATCCTTTTTTAAGCGGGTGATTTCGCCTTTGGTAAGCGTTGAGTTGAGAAACCGCGCATTAATTCCATACGCATTTAACTGATCAACCTGGTTTTTCATTAAAGCGATCAGCGGGGAGATTACAATGGCCAGGCCGTCTGAGATTATGGCTGGCAGTTGATAGCAAAGTGATTTGCCTGCCCCGGTGGGCATAATTACAAACGTATTTTTACCATCCAGAATATTTCGGATAATAGTATCCTGATTACCCCTGAATTGGGTATAGCCGAAAACCTCTTTTAATTTCAGCTTTAACTCGTCTTTCTCTTCAACCAACATCATGTCACGTATTCCAAATAGGTACTGTCAATTCTTCTATCTTTGCTTGTAAACAAAGCTAACTCCGTAAAGGAAATTGAATATAGTAAAAAATATCAAAAACATTGCACAGGAGGTGTTATTAAATGAATCCCGGGCAATTGAAAATCCGGCTAAGCCTTTCGGTAATGATTTCGAAGAATGCGTTAAAGAAATTTATTCTTCAAAATGGCGAATTGCCATAACAGGTATTGGCAAAAGTGTTATTATAGCCAATAAAATTATGACATCGTTAAATTCAGCCGGAATGTCAGTCAGGCTTTTAAATGCGGCCCCTTACTGTTACGTTCACGGGGGCGTGTTTCAGCATAACCATTTGGTTGGCTGTATTACCAAAAGTGATAACACTTTTGCGCTAAAGGTACTTAGGCCTATGTATGAACGATGGCAATCAAAACTTGTTGCGTTGACCGGTAGAGCAAATTTTCGCCTGAACGAGAGGAAATCAGATGCCCGAAGACAATGCGATTTTATTCAAGAAAATTATTAGTGAGCATAGTTTAGCCACAGCTTTTAACAGATGAAAAAAAATACCTATGTAGTGTTAATGGCCGGTGGCGTAGGCGTGCGCTTTTGGCCGTACAGCCGCAATGCAAAACCTAAGCAATTTTTAGATGTGCTGGGTATTGGGAAGTCATTACTTCAATCGACTTATGAGCGGTTTCTTCCTATTTGCCCGAAGGAAAACATTTTTGTAGTAACGCATGAAGAGCATGCTTTACTTGTACAGGAGCAGTTACCGGAATTGGGCGTAGATCAGATTTTGGCTGAACCCATGCGTAAAAACACGGCCGCGTGTATTGCCTATGCAAGTTATAAAATTCGCCTGCGTGATAAAGATGCGGTGATTGTTGTGAGCCCTGCCGATCATTTGATCTTGAAGGAAAGTGAATTTGTAAGTACCATTTCCAAAGCTGTTGATCAGGCCCAGGATCAGGATAAATTGGTAACCTTGGGCATTACACCAACCCGTCCGGAAACGGGTTACGGTTACATCCAATTCTTGCCCGACAAGAAAGTGTTGAAGCGGGTGAAAACTTTTACGGAGAAACCGGAGATTTCGCTGGCCAAGAAATTTTTGGAAAGCGGTGATTTTGTTTGGAACTCCGGTATTTTTATCTGGAGTGTAAACGCAATCATAAAAGCCTTACAGGAACACTTGCCTGAAATGACTGAGGTGTTCGAAGAACATCTTGGCCAATTGAGTACATCGGAAGAAAGAAATGCCATTGAGAAGATATACGCCCAATGTAAAAGCATTTCTATCGATTATGGTGTGATGGAGAAAGCAACAAATGTATACGTATGCCAGGCGAACTTCAGTTGGTCCGATCTGGGTTCATGGAACTCCATTCACGATATTTCAGCCAAGGATAAGAACAACAACCTGATTACCGGCCAGGTATTGGTATATGATACGCGTAACTCCATTATCCGGTCTTCAACGCCCGGTCGTTTGCTTATTGCGCAGGGACTCAACGGTTACCTGATTGGCGAATTTGGTGATGTGGTGATTGTGTGCGAGAAGGAACGCGAAGACTTATTCCGTCAGTTTGTAAATGACGTGAAGGCGATGAAGGGAGGAGGAGAGTTTCTCTAAAACCGAGTTCTGGAAATTTCTTTTTTAAAAAACAGAGGCTGCCTCCAGGCAAAACTTTGGAGGCAGCCTCTTGCTACTTTATAGTCGCTGGCCTCTGATGAGACGTACCAGTATTGAAATAAGCGCCAATGCCAGCAAAATATGAATTAAGTGACCGACACTGTAAACAAATGCGCCTAGCAGCCAACCGATAATCAGTATCACTGCAATGATATACAACAGGTTGTTCATAAATATTTGGGGTTTAGTTAATAAAAAAGGTTAATCATTTAAACGAAGCGCAATGTAGAGCTGACCTAATGAGTTTTTAGAATCGCCCAATACTGTGCGGGCCTGATCGCTCCTGGCAATTTCAACCAATCCAAGGTTATACCGTGCGCCTATTTGAACGGCTCCAAAGTTCAGCCCCAGGCCTCCGCTTAAGCCGTAATCAAAACTTTCAAAATTGTCACGGTTTAATTCATCAAACCAATCGCCCAGGTCTCCTTCACTTTTTATGCTCGCGCCCACCAGATAAGCACCGTAAACACCGGCATGAATTTCAAGTGCATCGCCAAGTTTAAATACGGCAAGTACAGGCACATCAATATAATTAAGGTTGAACCGCGTTTTTTGATCGAACAGGCCATCTGAAATAACTTCATTTCCACGCATGGAATAATTTATTTCAGGTTGTAAGGCGAAGAAATCTGTTGCAAACAGTTGACCATATAGCCCCAGGTGGAAACCTAAGCGGGCATTTTTATCGTCAATATCCTCAACATAAAAATTGCTGACGTTTAAACCTCCTTTTAGCCCATAGTTGGGTGTGGATTGTGCCTTCGCACCTAAAGAAAACAGCATGAAGGCTACAAACAGACAACCCATGTAACATGTTGACTTTTTCATTTTAGTGTTCATAACAAGTAAGGGGTTTTAGTGAATGTTATTATTTTCAGTTGTTACAATTGAAATGATTGTGCCGAAAAACTTTTTGAGTTTGATTCACCGATGAACGGGCATATATGACTTCAAACTGCTTAAAACAAAGTTCTTTTCGATTTTAAGAAAAAGGCATCAAGTGTGGATTAAAACCACAGAATGTGGAGACAATTGCCTGTGACAACAATAACCGGTTAACTTAACAAACTGATTATTAGTAGATTATTGAATTAAGAATCAGGCATAATAATTCTATAAATGGTTTCGATATAAATTCTTCGAAACCTTAAACAAACCTAGTTATGAAGACAATTTTGAAAAACTTACCGGTAGTGATGTTGCTTGCCGGAACAATAGCGCTGGTTTCATGTAATCAGTCAAAAGAAAACACAGAAGTTTCAGAACTAAAGGAGCAAATTCAGGAAGAAAAGCAAGAGGTGCTGAATGACCTGGAAGATCTTCGAGAAGATGTTTCTGAGAAGCTTTCGAAAGTTGAAGAGGAAATTGAGCAAGCGCCTGAGGAGGCAAAAGAAACCCTGAATAAAGTAAAGGATGAATTGGAGCAGGAGCGTGATGAGATCAACGAATCGCTTGAGAAAGTGAAAGATGCAACTGAAGAGACCTGGAATGATATTAAAGCTGATGCGAAGGGAACCTTTAAGAAGATTAAAGAGAAGATGGCGGAGTTGAGTGACCGGGCTTAACCTCAGAGCGATCAAAAGTTAGTCGGAACAACAGATTAATAGCTGCGGTGTTTGTGGCGGTGGCGAAATGATTTATGAGAAAAACACCGCAGCTTTTTGGGCTGCAAGTCGGGTAAAAGTTGTTAGCTTTTCTGCCTCACCACTTCATAAATGGCAATACCCGCAGCAACCGAAACATTCAGTGAACCAATCTCACCTTTCATTGGAATTTTAACAAGTTCATCGGCAACACGTAGCAGGGAATCTGAAATGCCGTCTTCTTCTGAGCCCATAATAATGGCAACGGGACCTTTAAAGGCAACATCATAAATCATTTTGGTGGCTTTTTCGGTACAGGCAACTACCATGATGCCACTTTCACGGAGGTAGGTAATGGTTTTCTTTAAGTCTTTCTCCCGGCAAACAGGCAAGTGATTCAACGCGCCTGCAGATGTCTTCATCGCATCGCTGGTAATGGGGGCGTTTCCTTTTTCAGGAATGATCAGCGCGTCCACTCCGGCACATTCTGCTGTGCGGGCAATGGCGCCAAAGTTTCGTACATCGGTAATTTGATCTAACATTAAAAGAAAGGGTTCGCGCCCTTCCGCGTATGCCGCATGAACAATATTATCCAGCGAGGCATAATCAACTGATGAAAGCAAACAAACCACACCTTGATGATTTTTGGTGGTAAGCCGGTTGAGTTTTTCTTGTGGTACGTAGGTAAAGGTTAATCCGGTTGATCGAATAAGCTGAAGCAGTTCACGAACCAGTTCATTTGAGATTCCTTTCTGGATAAGAATGCGTTCAATTTGTCTTCCGGCTTTAATGGCTTCTATTACGGCACGCGTGCCGTAAATCATATCGGAATTAGTCATGGCTTAAAAGTACGAACGATTCAGCAGAATGTATTAAAACCGGGCCTTCCGCCACAGGTCAATCATGGCATACCAGGCATCACGGTAGTTCTCCTCGCGTATTAAAATGAAGTTCTCAGGATCGAAAATGGTGGGTGATTTGGTGAACGTAAACCTGCCAATGAAAGTGGTGTTGTTGTATTCCCAAACCTCCCGGTCGCCTAATAAATAAACAACCTGAGGCAGGCCGTAAATAATGTAAACCATACCACGATCAGTTTTCCAGCCTTCTTTATAAGAAGTGAAGTAACGGTTGGCCAGTTCCACATTTCTGAAGTAGGTGCGCATAAAATTTTGGGCACGTTCGGCATTCCCGGTAATACCCAGAATGATTTTATCAAATTGAGCCTTGTCATTTCCGGCTGCTCTCAGTTTGTCATATTCCTGGGCGGTACAAACATAAATGAGCGGTCCAACCAGGCTTTGCAGTGTTCCCAGCTTTGGGTAATCATCTTCAACACGAAAAGCTACACCTTCCAATGAAGCTGTGTCTTGTTGCAACAGGTATAAACCTGTTTCTTTCACCGTAAGTGCTCCATTTGCATTTACCGTCCACAACGAGTCTGACCGGATGATGGGTGCAACCCGGCCTTGTTTGGTGGCAAATGGCGGGCCGGCTGCCGGAAAGATTGTTGGATAATGAAAAACAAAAACACTGCTATCTTCAGCAAAGGCCTTGAGATTTACGGTTTGACCTTGCAAAACGAATTTTTCGGTTAGTGGAATGTTGCTCGTTGTGATGTAGGGTGTTTTACGGTTAGGAATGCGTTTGTGAAATACCCGCATTCTTTTTTGCTCGTTGTAAATCACGCGTGCCACCGCGTACTGCCCCATAAAGGATTTATCCACTTTTACTTTTCCGGTTTTTACTTGTTCGTTTGGTGCTTCCGGAATCACGTTTGTCAGCGGTGTACCTTCCTTGTCGGCCAGCGATGATCGCACATCCCAAAGAATATCATAGTCGAAAATTCGTTTGCTGGTGTCAGTCAGTTCAAGTTTGTAATGGATTATGATTTCGTTTCCATTGTTGATGATTTTCCAATCCAGGTCAAACTCCTGGCCGCTGGCATACAGGTAATTGAAGTTGATGGTATTGAGTTGCTGGGCTTCCGTTAAAGTGGGGGTAAACAGAAAAGCCGTAATCAAAACCTGATTAGTTTGTCGTTTAAAGAAGAGAATTAATTTAAACATATTTGCACCCTGCTATTCGCTGCTGTTCGTTTACTTTTGCGTTGAATTATTATGGCTAAAATATACACAACGGAGATAACATCCGAACATATTCCATCCGATAACCCTATCCATCAACGTTTATTTAAGGCCTATGTTGCGGCTGAACCCTATGTTTCTGGCGATGTATTGGAGGTGGGTTGTGGTGAGGGGCGTGGGGTGGAGTTGGTGATGCAAAAAGCAAGTTCGTTTACTGCAGTTGATAAGATTGAGGAGGCCTTGCAGGTACTCCAGGCCAAATTTCCTGCAGCTATGTTTGTAGCCATGAATTTGCCCCCCTTGCATGGGCTGGCCGACAGCAGCTATGATTGTGTATTAAGTTTCCAGGTAATTGAGCATATTAAAAGCGATCGGTTTTATCTGCAAGAAATTCATCGGGTGCTTAAACCGGGTGGAGTTGCCTTGATTACCACCCCCAACCGAAAAATGTCGTTAAGCCGCAATCCCTGGCACATTCGCGAGTACCTGGCCGATGAATTGAAAAACCTGGCATCAGCAATTTTTTCAGAGGTTCAGATGAAGGGCATTACAGGTAATGCGAAAGTGATGGCGTATTATGAGCAAAATAAGAAATCGGTAGCACGAATGATGCGCTGGGATATTCTTAACCTTCAATACAACTTGCCCGCATGGATGTTACGTTTTCCATACGAAGTGATGAACAGACTAAACCGGAATAAACTTCAAACCGGAGATCAATCGCTTGTGCAAAGCATCCGCCATGAAGATTATGTGGTAACTGACGATGCCGCCACAGCGCTGGATTTATTTATGATCGTTCGCAAATAAAAAACCCCGCTGTTTAGGCGGGGCTTTAGTGTTTTTATTTATACTGATTGGCTACTGCAACTCGGATGCGTAACGTTGATAGGCATCTTCAAAACGTTTGGCCAGCTCACTTTCTCCATACTTGTATAGCGCTCGCTGAAGCTCACCCAATACAGCGATGTTGTTGTATAAGTCTCGATTCAGAATTCCTTCCTGAATCATGAAGTTGGCCATCTCGTCAAACCGATTACCCACAACTGTGGCAATTTCAACGGCCTTTTCTTTTTCGCCAACTTCCAACAGCAACTCAACCATCAGCGCATTGATGAAGTCATAGGGCACTCCCTGATCAGGCATTTTTTCCAGGCTCATCATCAGTAATTCGCGTGCCTTTTCTGGCTTGCCTTCTTTAATTAACGCTTCGGCAATTTCATTAAAGGTAGAACGATGATTTTGAACGAAGCTTCGGTAATCAACACTGAAGAAGGCATTCGGGTTATCTAATCCGCGGAAGCGAAACTTCTCAGTAAGATTTCGGTAAGCGGCCTCTGTGTTTACAAATTTGTTTTGCGGCACCGGATTGCGCACCGGCAGAATACGAAACGCATTTCCTTCGGAGACAACAAATGGTTTTAAGTCGATATTAAACTGCTCCAATGAAGTGTTGTTCACGTAAATCGGGCGTTCCCAATTATTGGTGTACAACAAATCCAACAACGCCAGGTCTTGTTTCATCAGGCTGTTGCCTTTTACGCGTAACCGCATTTCAGGCACGATGTATTGTTGCAAGTTTGCGGGTACAATACCCATTGCTTTAACCTTGGTAGTATCCACTTTTAAAATCAAATCCTTGGATGGAATCATATTGGTGGTTCCATACATCGGGTGAATCAGATTTTTACTGTTCTTTTTGATCAGGTCAATGTACTGTGCCAGGTCAATACTTTTAATACCGGTTTCATAGTACATGAGGCCATCATTGAACCCACCCTGACGATAATTCTCTTCTGTTAAAGTATACGGAAATGGTTCTGATTCGTAGTGCCTGCGCATGCTTTGATAAATGTACCAGTCGGTGTTGTAGTAGCTCAGTACCACCACGCGCATATCGGTGCGGATACCTTCAACCTCCTGGGCGTACCAAAGGGGGAACGTGTCATTATCGCCACCGGTAAACAGTATAGCATTCGGTTCACACGACTCAAGATAATTCGAGGCAGAATCAACTGAGAAAAAGCGATCGGAGCGATTATGGTCATCCCAACCTTGGGCAGCCATAATAGCGGGCGCTGTCAAGCCAATCACAATAGCAATTAATGCTGCTGTTTTCTGGCTCTTCAAAATCTTTTCAATACCATTGGCAATGGCGAGTACTCCAAAACCAATCCAAAAGCAGAATGCATAATACGAGCCGGCATAGATGTAGTCGCGCTCACGTGGTTCAGATGGTGGTGAGTTCAGGTACACCACAAGGGCAACACCCGTCAGGACAAACAACAAGCCTACTACGGCAAAATTTTTCTTGTCATTGAAGTATTGATAGAGCAACCCGATGATTCCAATAAGCAGTGGAATCATAAAAAAATTGTTTCTCGCTTTATTTGCTGAAATCATTTCAGGAACCTCTTTAAACCAACTTCCTGGGCCGAGCCAATCGGATCCGATGTCATCGCCTTCGCGGCCGGCAAAATTGAACATGAAGTATCGCCAATACATCCATCCAATCTGGTGGTTAATCATGAAGCTGATGTTATCCACGAACGTTGGCTTTTCTCCTTCGCGTAAACCAAGTTTAGACCGATAGAGTTGCTGATGCTGCCTGTCGGTACTGTAAATACGCGGTAGAATGGTCATGTGATTCGGGTCGTACACATACGAAATTTTGCGTTCAGCCACTTCGTAGCGATCTTTTCCTTTACGGTATTGAGCTGCGCCTTCTTTAATATCAACTACCTGAGCGGTGAAATACTGGCCATACAACAATGGCCTGCTGCCATACTGCTCACGCTTCAGGTAGCTCACAAAGCTCATAATGTCCGATGGGTCATTCTCATCAATCGGTGGATCGTAGTTTGAACGGATTACAACCACCGCATACGATACATAACCAATCAAAATAAAGGCTGTTGAAAGCAGAAATGTGTTAAGTGCTGGCTTGTTATGTGTTTGTGTGTAACGGATTCCGTACACCAGTGCCCCGATAATCAGCAAGCTGAAGAAAATTACTCCGCTGCCAAAGAACAGGCCAAGCGTATTTACAAAAAATACCTCGAAGTTTCCGGCCAGTGAGGGTAAACCCGGAATAATAAAATCGTTGATAAAAATGATCAGTAACCCGCTCACACCAAGTGTGGCAACAACGCCCCATGTGGTCGGTTTATATTTTTTGAAGTAGAAGATAAGTCCGAGTGCCGGAAGCGTAACCAGGTTTAACAAGTGAACGCCAATGGAAAGGCCTACCATGTAAGAAATTAAGATCAGCCAACGATTGGCTTTCGATTCATCTTCAATAACATCCCATTTCAGCATGGCCCAAACCACAAATGCTGTAAATGCCGATGACATGGCATATACTTCCGCCTCTACGGCCGAAAACCAGATGGAGTCGGCAAACGTGTTGGCCATAGCACCAACAAACCCCGCGCCCATAAGCAACAGTGTTTTGTTATCGGTAAGCAGTTCAGGAGTAGATAGCTTGAGCAGCTTGCGGCCAAGTAATGTAATTGACCAGAACGTAAACAATGAAGCAAAAGCCCCTGAAAGTACGCTCATGAAGTTTATCCAATAAGCCACTTTGGTGGTGTCGCCAAACGACAGGAAGGAGAACAACCGGCCCAATAGCAGGAACAATGGTGCACCTGGTGGATGCGGAACTTCCAGCTTGTA
>JAHBUC010000015.1 GCA_019638275.1 Cyclobacteriaceae bacterium
CCTTGAGTGCTACACAGTTGAATGCTTCCGTAAGTGTAGCAGGAACATTTACCTATACACCTGCGATTGGTACGATTTTAAATGCCAGTGCCAATCAGGTGTTGAGCGTAGACTTTACGCCCACTAATACAACCAATTACAATTCAGTTACGGGTGTTACCGTATTGATTACAGTAAACAAGGCCACACCAACGATCACATGGGCCAACCCGGCCGCAATCACCTACGGCACGGCACTTTCTGTTGCGCAACTAAATGCAACAGCCAATGTGTCGGGAAGTTTTGTCTATAATCCTGCGGCAGGCACGGTTTTAAATGCAGGCGCAAATCAAACGTTGTCTGTTAACTTTACACCAACTGATGCAAATAATTACAATACGGTAATTGGCAGAACGGTACAGATCACCGTGAATAAGGCAAATCCGGTTATTACCTGGAACACACCCTCGGCCATCACCTATGGTACCGCACTCAGCGCAACGCAGCTAAATGCGTCTGCCAACGTAGCGGGTACATTTGTGTATACGCCTGCTGCAGGAACTGTATTAAATGCCGGTGCAAATCAAACATTGTCAGTTAATTTCACTCCAACCAATACCAATAATTACAATACTATAAATGGAACGACTGTAAGCATTACCGTAAATAAAGCTACACCGGTAATCACCTGGCCTACACCGGCACCCATTACTTTCGGGACTGCACTTAGCGCTACACAATTGAATGCTACAGCAAATACAGCAGGTACATTTACCTATACTCCCGCCAGCGGCACCGTGTTAAATGCAGGCGCTAACCAGGTATTGTCAGCTAATTTCGTTCCGTCCAACACCAATAACTTCAATAGTGTGAATGGTACTACAGTTTTAATTACTGTAAACAAAGCTAACCCGGTCATTAATTGGAGTAACCCATCAGCGATAAATTATGGAACGCCCTTAGGCGCCACTCAACTTAACGCGACTGCTTCTGTGCCTGGAGCATTTACGTACTCACCGCCTTCTGGAACACTGCTTAATGCAGGGACTAACCAAAAACTGGCCGTTCGGTTTGTGCCAACGAATACCAGTAACTATAATATCATTGAAGAGACTGCAGTAAACATCACAGTTAATAAAATTAACCTGACCGCGCGTGCCAATAACATCAGCCGTGTGTATGGTTTGGATAATCCGGAGTTAACCATAGCGTATACAGGCTTTGTAAACGGTGAACTTGAATCGGTATTGGATAGTAAACCTACTACCAGCACAACCGCTACAAAAACCACTTCAGTGGGCACGTATCCGATTACGGTATCCGGTGGTGCGGATAATAATTACAATTTTGTTTATACAGCAGGTACACTCACCATTACCAAGGCAACCTTAACCGCTACCGCGGATAATAAAACGAAATTGTTCGGCACACCTAATCCTGAATTAACAATCAGTTATACCGGATTTGCCAATACCGACAACGCCAATGATATTGATGTGAAGCCAACTGTTTCCACTACGGCTACACTATCTTCACCACAGGGTGGATATCCGATTACGGTTTCGGGAGGCAGTGATAACAATTACAATTTCACCTATGTTCAAGGCACGTTGACGGTTACACCTAACTTTCCTCCAACCCTCACTAGTTTTTCAATACAAACTCCGGAAGATGTGCCCTATACATTCACGTACGAAACATTCGGGGATAATTTTTCAAGTTTCTCCGGGAGTGCAATTCAGTATGTAAAGGTAATTTCATTGCCGGCTCAGGGGACACTCTTCTGGAAGGGGACTGCGGTGTCAGCTGGCGCTGAGATACTGGTTGAAAGTGGCGCCATTAACAACTTTATTTATCAGCCAAGACCAGAATTTAGCGGCTCAGATTCGTTTATATGGAATGCATTTGAGGGAACTTTTTCAGCCGTACAGAATGCCACTGTGTTAATTTCTGTCATCAGTGTGAACGATCCTCCCGTGTTAAGCAACATTGAACTGACCCCGGTTTTATACAGCCTGGGTGATCCGGCCATACCGGTGTCAACGTCCATATTGATAAGTGATATTGACAATGCAAATATGTTTTCGGCAACCATTTCAATAACCGAAAACTTTACCAATGGTGATCAGCTTTCGTACAGATCGGAAACCGGATCGCCTATTACGGCTGCATATAATTCAGCAACCGGCATATTAGAATTAACCGGTAAAGATACGCGTGCCAACTATGAGGCTGCATTGGCAAAAGTAATGTTCAGCAGTCCGGTTACGGGTGAGGCTACCATATCGGATAAGCGCGTTGCTTTTGTGGTGCGTGATAGTTTGGATGCCAGCAATGTAGTAAGCAGGATTGTTTCTATCACCGAGGTATTTCCTGAATTAGGTATCGTAAATGCCTTTACACCGAATGGCGATGGCGTTAACGATTACTGGGATTTTGTTGATCTGGATTATTACTCTGAAATTGAAATACGGGTGTTTGACAGAAACAATTCATTGGTATTTCATTGCAAGGAGGTGGATTGCAAGTGGGATGGCAAGAAGAATGGCGTGGAGTTACCAGTCGGTCCATATTTTTATACCATCTATTTGAATGGAGGAAAACGGAAATACCAGGGCACTGTAACGATATTGAAATGAGACATCTAATTAAACTTTATCGGGGCCTGGTGGTGATGGTGTTTATTTTTTACGCAACGCAATTAGTTGCGCAAGAAGATGACTACACACAATATTATTTGAATCTGCCGGCTGTTAATCCTGCCTTTACCGGAATGGATGATTTTTTTGGTTTGAATACTGGTGTGCGGGAAGGTTGGAATAACTTTGGAATAAAAAATGATAATTCCTTTTTCAGTTTCTTTGGGGCGTTAAACAACGGCAGCCGCTCCGGACGAAGAAATAATGCATTGCGCACATCCGATCCGACTATCTTTGAATCGATACAGCATGAGAACAAATACAGAAGGCGCCATGGGGTGGGCGGTATTGTTACCAGTAGAAGGGTAGATCCTTATAAATCGTTCGGGAGCTTCTTAAACTACGCGTATCATTTGCCATTGGCACCCAGGCTTAGTATTTCTTTTGGCACCCGGATTGGCTATGTAAATCAACGGATTGATTTTAGCGGCCTTCAGGTACGGGATGACGTAAACGACTTATTTTATCAAAGTTTGCTGGCGGCAGGGCAGGGGAGTCAGAATACAGTGTTGGTTGACTTTGGTATGGTTGTTTATTCAAAAAAGTTCTTTCTGGGACTGTCATCGGATAACCTTGTAGCGCATAGAATGGATGGCGATCAGTTATTCAACTTAAATGCAGGCGTAAGGTACAGGGCACAAGTCGGAGCATTTTTTCCACTCAATCCAGAATGGATGTTGTCCCCCGGTATTACCGCAAATTATAGAGAAGGTTTTGATGTAAGGTGGGCGGCTAATCTCCGATTGAAATATAAAGACCTCATCTATGTGGGGTCGGCATTTGAGCCTGATTTAAAGGGTTCATTACTTGTTGGTTTAACAACCCACCTCGTATCCATCAATTATGCCTATGATATGTACACAGGCGGACTAAATAATTTTGATGTATACACCCACGAACTGGTATTGGGGCTTACTTTATTTAATCCTTATAAATTAAAACCTCGTTTTTGGTGATCGCAAGCATGAAGCGTTTGATTCTATACTGCCTCATTTTCAGTGCTGCGTTGGTAGCGCGTGCACAGGAGCTTCAATTCAGTCAACCGGTAAAACTTGGGGCTGAGGTAAACTCTGATGATGAAGAGTTGGCGCCCATGCTCTCTCCGGATGGGAATACACTTTATTTTAGTCGCGCATTTCATAGTAAGAACATAGGCGGCAAGTATGCAGGTACCGATATCTGGATTTCCAGGAAGGATGCCAATGGCAATTGGACGCCTGCTGTGAATGCCGGCAAACCCTGGAACAACAAACGTTCCAATGCAGTAATTGGTATCAGTGCCGATGGCTCAACGGTATATTTATCGAACGCGTATAATAACAGGAGTGGAATTTCATTTTCAAAGTTAGTGGCTGGAAAATGGACAGAGCCAGAGTTTATTCCAGTGCCAGGCATCAATCGGGATGATTTTGTGAGTATCTATGTTCACCCTTCTTTTGAGGTGATGTTGCTATCTATGAAGGGTAGGGGCAGTTATGGTGAAGAGGATTTATACGTAAGCCTAAAGGATTCACTAGGTAACTGGAATCAACCTCGGAATTTGGGACCTTCTATTAATACTCCTGGATTTGAGAATTCTCCGTTTCTTTCCAATGATAAAAAGCGATTGTACTTCTCCAGCAATGGGCATCCGGGCTTGGGGGGTGCTGATATTTTCTACAGCGATCGACTCTATGATTCATGGGAGACCTGGGCTGCGCCAAAAAACATTGGCGAAAAGATTAATTCAAAGGGGTTTGATGGGTATTTTGCGACTTACTATGATTCGTTAATTTTTTGCATTCAGGACGGTCAGATGGTTCAAGCATTAGGGGTGAAGAGGAGGGAGGAACTAGTATTCGACCAGCGACAGATAAAGTACCTTAGTGATAATGAAATAAAGAATGTGCTTGGTCGTAATGTTGTTTCTTTAATTGAATTTGAAAGTAATGTTACCGAAGTCAGTCCTTCAGACATCAAAGATTTACAGGCTTTTGCTGCGCTTGTTAGGGATAGGACTGAAATAAAGATTAGACTTGTGGCAAAGCGATTGGCAGATTCTCAGGATATAGATCTATACAAGGTTAGATTGATCAATATTCTAAATTTGTTACGTGATCAGGGTGTTAGTGGAACGAGAATAAGTTTTGGATCAGAAATAGACCCTGGTTCATCGTCCCCGAAAAGATCGGAATCGGTTCTTTTAAAACTTTATTATTAAAGTGTTAAAACGCTAAAGATTGCTTCGTAAGTAACTGAAATACAAACAATTTATACCTACCTTTGCAATAATTTTGGTGTATGGATTTATTAACTATCTATAGGCTTCTCAAAAGAAAGATCTGGATACTTGTTGTTTTTCCACTTGTTTCAGTGATCTGCACCGTATTCCTGGTGTCAAGGATGGATAGGGTGTATAAGTCAACAGCCCAAATTGCCACTGGTCTTACAACCGATGACGCAGTTAAATTAAATGAGGGGTCAGGTAATCCATTTGAGATCAATACAAATTTCACAAATATAATTGAGTCAATGAACTCGATACCCGTAATGAGTCTTGTCTCGTATCGATTGATACTTCATGACCTTAACGATGAGAATAAACCATTTAGGCAATTTAAGCAACCAGACAAGTCATTTGATGTTTTGGTGGATCAGGAAATATTGAGCAAAGCGAAAGATCTTTTTGAAGATAGATACAAGCGAATGACTGCTTTGAATTCAATTGATCATGATGATCGTGTATTATTGGTTATTTTAAAAGGGTATGAATATGATTATGAATCCTTGAAAAAGAACTTCAGAATTCAACGACTTTCTGCTTCGGATTTTATTTCTGTCGATTTTTTTTCTGAGGATCCAGTACTTTCAGCGCTTGGTGTTAACCTTCTTTGTGAAGAATTTATTCAGTATAACAAGGCTCTAAAAATTGACCGCTCATCGGAATCTATTGAATTTCTTGAAGCTTTGGTTCGGGAAAAGAAAAGTATCCTAGATCAGAAAACTGAGCAACTAAATCAATTTAAGGTAGCAAATAATGTATTCAATTATTCCGCTGAAAGCCAATCGAAGATTTCAATGATTGCTGATTATGAATTGAATAAGGAAACTGAAGAGAAGAAGTTAAAGAGTGTTGAACTGGCCTTAAATTCTGTAAATAATAAAATTCTTGATCATCAAAAGCTTCAACAGAGTCAAAAGGAGATAGTTCAAGTTAATCAAAGAATTATTGATCTCCGAAAGCAGATAGCTGATTTGACGGCTTCGAATACGGATGCCAATAGAGTAAAGGTAAGTCAGCTTAGAGATGAGCTTCAGTTTGAAATATCAAGGTTGGAGACATTGAATGGTGGCGGAACTTTAGAAGACTTAAAACAATTGGAGAAGGAGAGGGATCAGTTAAAGTTGGATCGAGAAATTTCAATGTCAAATTTAGCATCGATTCAACAGTCTTTGTATAAACTTAAATATGATGTTTCTGGTTTCGCATCAAAGGAAGCGAAGCTTGCTGATTTGGAACGCGAAGTTCTTTTTGCTTCTGAAGAATACACAAGTGTTCAGGATAAATTCAATGCGGCAAAGAATAAGGCCCTTGTTATCGGAAGTTCAATACGACAAATTCTTAGAGGTCAACCAAGTTATGATCCTGAGCCCTCGAAAGCAATCTTGTTTATTCTTCTTGCAGGGGTTGGAAGTTTTGCTTTTTGTGTGGTAGTTATACTACTTGTTGAGTTTATGGATTTTAGAATCCGTGTAGCTCAAAGACTTGAGCGGTTCACCAGGCTTAGAAATATTGGTTCTGTTAACTGGATTAATCGTAAAGATTTTAATCTGGAGAGAATATTTACGGAGAAAAACGCTGACAAGGAGTCTCAGATGTTTATTCAATTTTTGAGAAAGCTTCGATACGAGTTAGAAATTTCGAAGGGAAAAATTTTCCTGATCACTAGTACAAAGATTAATGTTGGCAAATCATTCATTATTGTTTGTTTGTCCTATACGTTGAGTCTGATAAATAAAAAAATATTGATAATCGACACCAACTTCAGGCATAATTCATTAACGCATATGCTTCTTCCGAAATCTGGTGAGGTTAAACTAATTAAAAGAGGGGCTTTTGAGGATATTAATGTTTCCGGTGACGCTAACCGTGGTTCTGGAACCATGACCTCAACAAAAGGGCTTGAGGATAGCAAAGTGCATGAAGATGCAAACGAGAAAGAGGACACGGATCAAGATGATGATTCATTGCGAAAGAGTATTATTTATAACACGGGGTTCAAGGGAATTGACATTATTGGAAATATTGGCGGGCATGATTCTCCTTCAGAGATACTCGCAAATAGGAATTTCAAAAATGTTATAGCCAGCCTGTCGGAAAAATATGACTACATTTTTATGGAAGGGCCTTCCTTAAATGAGTATTCTGATACAAAGGAATTAATTGATTATGCGGATAAGATAATTGCAGTCTTTGGTGCAGAAACGACTATCGGCTCGCTTGATTCAGAATCAATTCAATTTCTTAAGTCAGTAAAGGATAAGTTTTTGGGCACTATCTTAAACAAGGTAGAGTTTAAGGATTTGGCAGCCTGATTTTACTAACAAGTTGGCATGTCTTCTTCGCAATCTTCAAAATGGATTAAGTCGGGTATTTATTCTTTAAGCTCCAGGCTGAGTCTTCTATTCCTGGGTTTTGGTAGTTTCTTTTTCCTTATCAGACACCTTTCGAAAGCGGAGTTTGGAATATGGAGTCTTTTTTTGGTAAGTACTACTATTATTGAAATGTCCCGTAACGGTCTTATTCAGAATGCGCTTATAAAACTTGTTCATTCAAGCCGCCCTTCTGATTTAAATAGAGTTATTACATCTTCTTTAGTAATAAATGCTGTCTACACTTTAGTGGTGTATGTGGTGTTGCTTCTGGTTTCTGGTTTTGTTGAACAGTCTATGGGGATGACGGGTATACAGTCTATGTTTATGCTCTACGGTATAAGTATGATTTTGTTAATCCCCTTTTCACAGTTTAATTATCTTGAGCAATCCCGATTTAGCTTTAAGGGTATATTCTATAGTTCTCTAGTAAGACAGGGAGTGTTTTTTCTGTTTGTTGTTATAGTGTTTTTTTTAAACCTAAATGTAACACTCTTACACCTTGTAATATTGCAAAGTGTTTCAATTTTGATGGGGCTTGTGGTGGCCTATTATTTTGCCAGAAAGGTTTTGAGATTCGAGATTAGTTGGGACTATAAAATTGTTAAACAGGCATTGACTTTTGGTAAATATGTTATGGGTACTAATGTTTTTTCGCTCCTGTTTAAAAGCACTGATCAATTTGTTATAGGTTATTTTTTAAATGCAGAGAGTGTGGCTATTTACAGTTCAGCAATGAGGCTTTCAAATCTAATTGAGTATCCCGCCACTTCGGTAGCTGAAGTTAGCTATCCACACAGCACTTCGCGGATCAGTATAGATGGTGAGGCGGTTATAAAGACTATTTATGAAAAGACAGTTGGTCTTACGTTAGCAATTGTGTTACCAATAGTTGTTGTTACTTTTTTGTTTTCAAATTTAATTATTTCAATTATTGCCGGAACTGCCTACGCAGAAGCTTCATTGGTATTAAGGGTTCTTATTTTATTTGGTTTATTGATCCCATTTAACAGACAATTTGGTATGGTCATGGACTCTACCGGCAGGCCGCATATCAATTTCCGGCTTCTTGTTTTTGGTTTCGTTTTAAACCTTGGCTTGAATGTTTTGATGGTTTTTCAATTTGGAATTTTGGGGGCGGCCTACGCTACTTTGCTATCATACTCTTTAATTTCTGTTGTTGGTCTGGTTATCTTAAGGAAGATATTTCGAATTGACTTATTCGAAATATTTTACTTTATGGGCATATATTATAAACGGTCTTTTGACTTCGTTAAGAATCTTGTTTGGCAAAGATATAGTTCTCATGAATAAGCCTGATGTAATTGTATTTTCTTTGCCCAGATCTCACGAGTCTTTCTCCTCTACTTCTTTGTCGTTAGCAAAAGAATTGTCTTTAAGCACACGTGTATTCTTTATCAATAACCCATATACCATAAAAGATTTGTTTTTGGGTCGGGCAAATACATCAATCTGGTCATTCTTACGTAACCTTGTTTTGCCCAATAGAGGTCCATTGACTTTTGATACCGATTATCCTAATTTATTTATTTCCGAAGCTGGTGTTATCTTGCCGATTAATCATCTATCTAAAGGCCGTCTGTATAACTATTTTAGTAGAATAAATAATTTTCTCGTTAATCGAGTTGTACGATCTGTAGTAAATGAATACCGCTTAACTGACTTCTTATTTATTAATTCCTTTAATCCACTTTTTTATTATAACAGTGTTCCGAAGGGATTAAAAATGTCAATATATCATTGTGTTGACGATATTACTCAGTCAAGATATATAGCAAAGCATGGATCTTACTTGGAATTGGAGGTTTTAAAGAAATATGATTTGGTTTTGACTACTTCTAAAAAACTCACGCGTTACGCGGCAACATTTTCGAAGAACGTTAAATTTTTACCTAACGCAGCTAATACTGATCTATTTAAAAGGGTCTTGGATAATGCTATCGGAACTCATTCAGCGTTGGATGGAATTCATGGTAATGTTATCGGTTATATTGGAAACCTTGATCATCGAATTGACATCGACTTATTGGAGTTTCTTGTATCGGGTAGGGGTACGGATTGGACTTTCTTATTTGTTGGTCCTGTCGGGGCTGAGTTCCGACAGTCTAAATTAATGAAGAGTTCTAAAGTAATACTCACAGGGCCCAAACCATTGAATGAATTACCTCAATATCTCAAAGTAATGAAGTGTTGTATTATTCCATTTTTATGCAACACCTTAACGGCATCGATTTACCCACTCAAGTTAAATGAGTATCTTGCTGGAGGTAAACCGGTAGTGTCAACGAATTTTTCCGAAGACCTTGTAGAATTTTCTGAAGTGATAAGTATTGCTAGTGCAAAAGGGGAATTTTATGACATGGTGGTACGGGAATTACTGGAGGATGGACCTGATGCAAGGCAGAAACGATCCATTTTCGCATCTACTAACAGCTGGAAGTCGAGAGCCGATACTTTTTGGTCTATTATTGATAATTGCCACAGTATAAAATGAAAAGTAAGGATACTAAGGGAACGTCAGCGAATCAGACTCTAGAGGTAATGTTGATTGTGATTACTTTGATTGTTATGATTTCATTTTTTTTAATGATAGTTGTTTTCTAGAAGGATAGATGTCAAAGGATTATACTATAGAGCTTTTTAGGTCGAGACCAAAGAATAGTTTAATCTATTTAATTCTGCTGCTGTTTTCAGTAGGCATATCTGCAGGAATCTATGCGTTTGGTTTTAATTTCGGTATTCTCACCGTAATGGCTGTAATCGGTATACCGATGCTTCTTTATTCGGTCAGCAATCTCAAGTTTGGTATTGTTGCCTTGCTCATATTTTCATTTTCGCTCGGCTTTAGCAAATTCATTGGGAAGGATTTTCCGCTTGGCGTGGTTTTAGATGCCTTTTTGGTTTCAATGTTACTAGGATTGCTTTTTAGAAAATGGAAAAAGCATGATTATGCGTTGGCAAAAAGTCCAATTAGTGTTGTTGTGTGGGTGTGGATAATCTATAACTGTTTGGAGTTTTTCAACCCTATGGGTTCACGTGAAGCCTGGATTTATGTGATTCGGGGGATTGCCATATTGATGACCTACTATTTCATTGTTGTTGAAGCAGTGGATGGTATTGATTTTGTAAAAATACTAGTCAACGTATGGATAGTGTTGGCTTTGGTAGGAGCGGTGTACGGATTGTTTCAAGAATTTTACGGATTAACTCAGGCTGAAAAGGATTGGGTAGCGCGTGATGAGTTTAGATTTAACCTCATCCATAACTGGGGTAGATATAGGGTGTTTTCATTCTTTATAGACCCTACACTTTTTGGAATTCTAATGTCCTATACAGGATTATTTTGTTTGGCTTTGATTCCTGGCCCATTTAAAATGTGGTATAAGCTTTTTCTAGGATTAAGTGCACTTATTATGTTCCTCGCAATGGTTTATGCAGGAACCAGAACAGCCTACGCAATGATTCCTGCCGGAGTTTTCTTCTTCGCACTTTTAACTTTTCAAAAGGAGACATTGATGATAGGAACTGCTGTTGCTATTTTCGGTGCAATTATTATCTTTTCTGACATTAGAAGTCTAGGACCTTTCTTAACGACTAATAGCCTGGAACGGATACGTTCGGCATTCAAGCCTAGTGAAGATCCGTCATTTAAGGTTAGAGAGAAAAGCCAGGCGTTTATTAAACCCTTTATTCAATCGCATCCATTTGGTTCGGGACTAGGGAGTATTGGAATATGGGGTGCGCGATTTACTCCCAATTCGCCTTTGGCGAAGTTTGCTCCAGACAGTGGTTATGTGCGCGTGGCTGTAGAACTTGGGTGGGTTGGGCTGATTGTGTATTGTTCGTTTTTCGCTACAATTTTAATTGTAGGTATTAGAAACTATTTTAGAATGAAAAATCATTTATTAAAATCTTACCTTGCTGCTTTAGTAGCCGTTGTGTTTAGTCTTGTCATTGCGAATTATCCACAGGAAGCATTGATTCAGGCGCCCACTATTTTAATATTTTATATTGTAATGGCTCTTATTGTTAAGCTTAAAATTTTAGATGAAAAATCAACTAACTAATGAATTAATATGAGATTACTAATCTTCATCTTGTTATTGCCTTTTGTAACAAAGGCACAAACATTGGATTATAATAAAGTTATTGTTCCAGAGCATATTGCAACTCAGGTATTTGAAGAGAAGTTAGTTCAGTTGGCATGGAAAAATAACCCATCGAATGAAATTCTTTTGCAGAATATTAAAATAGCGGAGCGCGAGAAAAGGGTTTCAGGTTTGGGTTGGTTGAGTGAAATTTACGCGAGTGGAAACCTTAATGAATTCACCATTGATCCGAATAGAGAGACAGACAATGTATTTTTTCCAAGATATAATTTTGGTATACGAGTAAGTCTTGGTACTTTTTTTATAACCCCCCAGCAAGTGAAGATCGCTAACGACAGAATTAACAATGCAAAGAGTGCAGTTGGTGAACAAAAGTTGAGCGTACGGGAAACAGTTTTAAGTAATGTTGAAAAGTTTAAGCAGTATTATAAATTTATAAAACTACGTGAGCAAATTAGAGAGGATTACTTCACTCTTTATAAGGATTCCGAACGGAGATTTTCGCTGGGAGAAGTAAGCATGGAGATTTATCGCAATTCCGTTCAGGCATACTACAAGCAAGTTGAGCTTGTTATTGAAGCGCAAACAAACTTTAATAGCTCAAAGTTACTTTTAGAGTCACTTGTTGGAGTTCCCCTTCAGGAGATCGATGGCTACCAAGGGTTTTTACAAAAACTTGATGCTGAATTAAGGGCATATTAATTATTATTTTACTTTTTTGCTTAAATGCATTTTAAAGCGTTTTTGACCTCGTTTCCTGGTAGACTGGAGAGAGTAACATCGGGCAGCAGGGTTATTCGTGAAATCGATGGGCTCCGTTTTCTTGCCATCTTCCCTGTTGTGATTCAGCATCTTAGCGAACGACTCGAGAGAAATACGAACATTTCTTTTTCGTTTGAAGCCGAGTATGAGTGGGTAAGTTTTCTGACCAATAGGGGATTTATTGGTGTATATATTTTCTTCGTCATTAGTGGTTTTATTTTGGCAATGCCGTTTGCCGCTTCAGCTTTAAATAATAGGCCATCAGTTAGTTTGAAGAGCTATTTCTGGAGACGAATTACCCGACTAGAACCTCCGTATGTTATTTTGATGACAATTGTGGCAATTTTTCTTGTTGCCTTTGGCTATTATTCATTTTCTGAGATTCTTCCGCATTGGGGAGCCAGTCTGCTCTATTTGCATAGTATTATCTACAATTCGTGGAGTTATCTAAACCCTCCTGTGTGGACACTTGAAATTGAAGTACAGTTTTATATTCTGGCTCCATTTCTTGCAATGGTTTTGTTTCGAATAAGAAATAATACTTTGAGAAGATTTGTACTTGTTATTTTTATCGGAACCATAATGACAATTCAACAAGTTACGGGTGTTCTGCAAGGACACTTGAATTTGACTATCCTGGGACATTTACAGTATTTTATATTGGGGTTTTTGTTGGCCGATATATTCCTGGTGAATTGGAGAGACGGAATTATAAAAAAATCAATTTTTAATTGGATAGGAGTTGGAGGTTTTATTTTAGTAGTTTTTTCCTGGTCTTGGGATTTTCATTTTTTGAATCGAGTTGCATTTTGTATTGCACTTTTATTGGTAGCGTACTCAGCGTTTAGGAGTACCTGGTTTAATAAGTTTTTGACACTACCCTGGATTACTGCTATTGGCGGAATGTGTTATACTATTTATCTGGTACATCTTCCAATAATTGAATTTCTTATTAAATACACGAAAACGCTTTCGTTCACAAATCTATTCATTGTGAATTTTGCCATTCAATTTTTGATTATTGTGCCTGTGATCTTTATTGTGAGTGTGATGTTTTATTTGCTAATTGAAAAACCTTGCATGCACAAGGACTGGCCCCAGAAGCTCAGGAGTTTTATTAAACTTAAATTCACACCACTTTTTGGCCGATAACCTGAATGGCGTTACCACGTTTCTTTGATTTGAACGTTAACCATTCTATGTGATAAATCAGCTTGCAGATGGGTAAAAACATCAGTTGTAAAACAGCACCACCTTTGGCGGTAAAATAGCTCAGCTCCCAAGCTACGCGTGATAGCCAGCCATCTGAATAGGAGGCATGAGTAATTTTAAAACCAGCTTTTTGCGTTCTGTCCACCAATCCATTAAGGTCATACACCTGACCTATGTGTTCGTCTTCAAGCCACTGATTGTGCTCTTCAAACCATGAATCCGGACAGATGGTTAACTGGTTTACATTTGGTATTTTTACAAGAAAATATCCACCCGGTTTGAGTTTCTTGAAGCACTCTTCAAAAGGCATCTCTTCCGGTTTGATGTGCTCAAATACATCAATGCTAAAAATAAAATCGAATTGCTCATTATCTCCAAATTCTTCTATTTTACTGTCAAATACAGTAACATTTGGATACTTACCCGTTTCCAGAACACTTTTTAACTGATTAACTCTTTCAGGAAGTATTTCCAATGCGGTTATTGATGTAGTTGGTAATGCTTCTGATAGCATAAAGGAAAATTCCCCCAGTCCAGCCCCTAAATCAAGAATTTTTTTGAAATCCTTAAGCGGCAATAGCTTTAGTCTATCGATAAATACATGAGCCCGTGCCCAGTTTCCGATACTTGTATAGCCAAAAATCTTGAATATTAGACGGGATAGTTTAGGATGTTTTTGCATCCGCGGGCTTGTATAGATTTGCGTCCTGCCGTAAACCAATTCAATAGAGTTGATGTTGTTCATGCCCATAAAAATAGCACGACTGATTCAAATTTGATTCTTTTTTACCATTTAAAATTGCTAATTATGTAATAAACATACTGTTCGTTTAATGCCTGATGAAGAAACGATCCATACTTTTTATCGTCCTTTCCGGTTTCCCCTTTTTGTATTCCTTATGCGTTCCACCAGACGAATTTTTTCTTGCTGGGTTTGCGAGTCTGTTTATTCCATTCCTTATCTTGATTAATGTTCTCTGTTTTTTTTACTGTCTTTACAGGAGGCACTACTTATCGGTACTTCCTTTGCTTACTTTAATTATCTATTACCCGTTTTGGCAGGCGTGCTTTTCTTTAACAAAGTCCACTTATTCAAATAGACCCTCCTTTACTATACTTACGTACAATTTAAACGCCCTTGGTTATTTTAGGAGTGAGGCAGACTACGAGCAGAATCTAAGAGAATTTGATGAGGTATTTTCAAGGGGTTCTGTGGATGTGCTATGCTTCCAGGAGATGATCGAACCTCATCAACAAGACATAGACTTGTCAGGATATGTGAAAGTAAGGTCGGTTAAGAAAACCTTTGACGGTCATTACCTGGGCCTGTATATGTATTCCAGGCTTCCGGTTGTAGCTGATGGTGAAATCGAATTTGCACATAATTCATATAACCGGCTTATGTGGGCAGATATTTTGATACATGAGGATACGATTCGTTTAGTAAATGTTCATTTGATGTCATATGACTTTGGCGGCTCAATGAACGGTGCATTGGATAAAATCCGGAGAGGATTAATGGCGAGATCGTGGCACACAAAGGTAATAATGGATTTTTTAGATAAATCCCCACATCCGATAGTGCTCTGTGGAGACTTTAATGAGAATCCACTAAGTTATCCATATCAATCCATTACATCTAAATTGGCAGATTCATTTTTAGAATCCGGAAGATTTATGGCTCCTTCTTATTTTTTATGGAATGTTATCCCTTACCGGATTGATTATGCTTTTGTTAGCCCAGAATTGAAAACCACAGATTATGATAAGGTTATTGATCTTCCTGATTATTGGTCAGATCACTATCCGGTATCAGTCCGTATTGCTTTGCCAGATCGGGATGGATAAAAATATCTATTGTAGAGTCTTCGAGTTGTCGGGGGGCTAAAAATGTACTTAAATGGAAATAATTCTCCTTTAATTTATCCTGAATCGCATATGGATAAAAATTATTAAGGCTAGGAATGCTTTCGAACAAAACTAAGTCATATTGTTTGTCCTGAACCTTTTTGTTTATTTCCTGAATCTCAGCTTCAAAAATACCAATATTAAGGTGATACCATAAGGGCTGTTGTGTTAATGGCGTGTATCCAATTTCGTGAGCAAGAAAGGTAAGCTCTGAGAGATTGAGAACTTTAAGATTCTTCTTCTTAAGAAACGGGAGACTCATTATGGTTTTTATTCCCGCATTAGTTTCTGGCGGTAATAGAATATTCTTGAGTGATGCTAACTCACCTTTTTCCCAAGGCTCAGAATTTACAACAACAATACTGGTTTCGTCTTGTTTAAGCTTTAGTATGCCCGAGATATACTTCCAATACCCTGATGAATATGTGATCGATAAGATAAATGCAGTGAGTATTACGTACCGAAATTTTTCGATCCACTTCGTCCATGATATAAAGGCGACAATTCCGATAAAGGCAAAGGTGTGGAAATAATTCATGTGATCGGTTGGTAACGGGCTGGTTACACGCGTAACAATAGCCTGTAAAATAAGACCAACGGATAAAGTAATGATGATAAATTTTTGATTTTGAGTTACAAGTTCTTTAACAGAGGCAATACCAAGTATGGCTGACACGCCTATCAGCAATAAGTATATTTTTTCCAGTAGCGATTGGGTTAAAAATATATCCACTATCGATAAAAGACTAATTCTGGAGCTATGAGGCTCTTGACCATAATTGAACCAGTATAGGAAATTATAGTCGACAACAGGTAAAATGAATAAGGCGGCAGCGAGCACAAAAGATACGAGATAGGTAAGGATGATGGAATACTGATTACCTCTCCATGCATGATAGGCTAAAATGAAAAGACCCATCACAAAGCAAATTCCGCCAACATCCTGCTTTGTAAAAAAGGTAAAGAAAGTGAAAAATCCTGCAGCTGAAATTGAGAGATGATATTGCCATTTTTTAAGCTTGGATGAATCGACAGTTAGGAAGAAGAGTGCAATGAATTCAAATACAATTACCGAGTGGTTATACCAGGGCCAGAAATTGTAAATGACGTAGGTAAGACAGAAGACGAGCAGGGTTAGCGTAACCAGAAGAGGTTTTATGCGAAGGTTGTAGAGTATTCCCCTTAATGACAGTACGCTTAACAGATTGATAAGAACCTGCGCCTTTATAAGGGATAAGAATGTTGGCCCAAATAACTTAAAAAACAGAGCAGGTATTACCCAAAAGCCATACCCCATAGGTAATCCAAAGTCTTTAAAAGGAACCTGTCCCAGGTATAAACGGTATGCGCCCTCCCAGGTAAGGAAGATATTTACCCGATATGGCAAATCTACCAATAAGGGGAGGGTAAGAAAAGGAGCAACCACCAGCAAGTCAAGAAGCAGGATATTTCTTCTTCTTTCAATAAAGCCAAGGAAGGTACTTTTTGTCATGTTCTGTATCCTACAAATTTAACCCAAAGAACACTTTTTGCCGTATAGTTTGATTAATTTCCTGCGGAATTTTAGTATTATGATAAAGTATTTTTTCCTGTTACGGATTCACCACTGGTCTAAGAATGCCTTCCTTTTTATCCCTGCCTTTTTTGCCGGGATTCTGACTGATGTTGGTACCTTTTTTCTACTTATAAAGGGTTTTTTAGCGTTTTCCCTGGTGGCTAGTGCTGTGTATATATTTAATGACTATCGTGACAGGGAATCAGATCGCAATCATCCCATTAAGAAAAACAGGCCGTTGGCTTCGGGCAAGGTTTCTGAACTGTCGGCTATCGTTTTGATGGTGCTATTGGCGGCTATCGGAATTGCCGGGGGTTTTTATCTTAACGCGCTCTTCGCTTATGGTTTGTTGGGCTATTTAACAATCAATATTCTCTATTCAGCTGGTCTTAAAAATGTCCCCCTGCTTGATACCATGCTGATATCGTCAGGGTTTTTAATACGTACCCTGGCAGGAGGTTGGTTGGCCGAGGTTACGGTATCGCAATGGCTGGTAATCATGGTTTTCCTGTTGTCTTTCTTTTTGGCAATGGCCAAACGAAGAGATGATCTTGTTTTGTTTCAACTTGGGCACGCACCTCTTCGACATTCTTCGAAAAAGTATACCATTGAGTTTGTCAATACCATTCTGGCACTATTATCCGGTGTTATAATTGTGTCTTACATCATGTACACGATCTCTGATGATGTAGTTCAGCGCCTTCATACGGATTATCTGTACATCACTTCTTTTTTTGTATTTGCCGGTATTCTACGGTTTCTTCAAATAGCCATGGTTGATCAAAAAAGTGGCTCACCTACCCGAATTTTACTTACCGACTTGTTTATTCAGATAACATTAATTGGTTGGATATTGTCCTATGTTATCATTATCTATCTTCTTTAAGTATGCCCGGAAAAATTTCAAATTGGGGTAATTATCCTGTTGTTGAAGCTACCTTAAGTTCTTTTTCCAGGGAGGAGGATGTTGTGCCTTTTATTGGCAAAATGGGGATACCGATTACGCTACGGGGTTCAGGCTTATCTTATGGTGATGCATCACTTGGTAGCACCATGCTTTCAACTCTGCAATACAATCAGATATTGAACTTTGATTCAAACGCGGGTATAATTTATGTGCAGGCTGGAGTAACGTTAGATGCTTTATTAAAGCATATCGTACCTCACGGATGGTTTCTACCGGTTACACCGGGTACAAAGTTCATTACTGTGGGAGGTGCAGTGGCTGGCGATGTCCATGGAAAGAATCATCATAGTGAAGGATCTTTTTGTGATCATGTTATTGAACTTCAAGTATTGCTTCCGGATGGAAGGATTGTTTTATGTAGCCGTGAAAATAATTACGAGTTATTTAATCTTGTTTCCGGTGGTTTGGGCTTGGGGGCATTTATCCTGACTGCATTATTTAGATTGAAACGAGTTGACACAGCCTATATCAATCAACAAAATATCATCATAAAAGATTTGGGTGATATGTTGGAGCAACTTCAGAGCTTCAATAATGCCACTTATTCGGTAGCCTGGATAGATTGTTTGGCAAAAGGGAAACACTTGGGTAGGGGTGTACTGATGCTGGGCGAACATGTTCAGAAAGATAAACTACCTGGTAAATTCAAAGAACCATTACGCATTCATCGCGGTCAGCGACTTAATACGCCATTTTATTTTCCTTCTTTTGTTCTGAACTCCTTCACTATGCGACTTTTTAATCAGGTGTTCTTTTATAAGCATCGTCTCGCGCGTAAGGATTTTGTAGTTCACTATGATCCCTATTTTTATCCCCTTGATTTTATCAGAAACTGGAATAAAATGTATAGCCGAAAGGGGTTCTTGCAATATCAATTTGTTTTGCCGTTTGATCAGGCCGAAAAGGGCCTGGAGGTTATTTTAAGTAAAATCAGCCGGTCGGGTCTGGCTTCATTTCTTGCTGTGCTTAAGGTACTTGGTAAGGGAAATCACACCCTGTCATTCCCAATGCCCGGATTCACATTAGCGCTTGATTTTCCCGTTTCATCAGGTATTTTTAAACTGCTTGATGAACTGGATAAACTTGTTATTGAATACGGTGGAAGAATTTATTTGGTTAAGGATGCGCGGATGCATGCAGATGTATACTGGGGGGGATATCCGAATGCGCAACATTTTAAGAGTAAAATAAATGCGCTTGACCCGGAACATGTTTTTGCGTCTTTGTTGTCGAAAAGATTGAAAATGATATAAGTGGAAAAGTCTGTTCTTATTTTAGGTGGTAACTCTGATTTGGGGTTTGCGTTGGGCAAAACGTTTTTAAATAACGGGTTTAAAGTGCTTTTTGCTACCCGTGATGTTACTGAGTTGAGTAACCGCATCAGTCAACTTACAGATCAAAGCCGGGCGTCAATCGTTTCGTTTGATGCCTTGCAGTTTTCATCCCATGAAGCCTGGTTCAATTCCTTGCCTTTTAAACCAGAGATAACTGTATGCGCCTTTGGTATGCTAGGTGATCAGCGACAAGCTGAGCAAGACTGGATGTCTGCAAAGAACATTCTGGAGACAAATTATATTGGTGCTGTTTCTATTTTAAATGTTGTTGCCGAATACTATGAACAACAAAAGCATGGAATGATTGTGGGAATTAGTTCCGTGGCTGGCGATCGGGGAAGGCAGAGCAACTATCTCTATGGAAGCGCAAAGGCAGGTTTTTCAGAATACCTGTCGGGTTTAAGAAACCGACTGTTTAAGGCTGGCGTGCACGTGCTAACGGTTAAGCCTGGTTTTCTTCGAACAAAAATGACAGCAGGTTTGAATTTGCCCCCGATGTTAACGGATGAGCCTGAACGCGCAGCAAGAAGAATATATAATGCTGTGCTGCGAAAGCGAAACGTAGTGTATGTAAAGCCAGTTTGGTTCCTGATCATGTTGATCATTAAAAGCATTCCTGAGATTATCTTTAAACGCCTGAAGCTCTGATGCTCAACCCGAGAACACTGGTACTTTTTGATTTTGACGGGACGCTTACAACAAAAGACACACTATTCCTTTTTACCCGTTATGCAGTAGGTTCTTTTCGATTTTTTTGGGGACTGATTCTTTTGTTTATTCCGATGGGTTTGCAAAAGATGGGGTTTCTGTCCGCTCATTTTACTAAAGAAGTTTTCCTTACTCAATTTTTTAAAGGTATTGATGCAAATGAGTTTGTTTCAAAAGCAGAACAATTTTCGTTAGGGGTTTTGCCAGAATACATTCGTCCCGCTGCCATGCAAGCCATTAAACGCTATTCTGCGGAGCAAGCAAGAATGGTCATTGTTTCTGCTTCACCTGAGTGGTGGATCAGGCCGTGGGCAAAACAACAGGGCATTGAAGTTATCGCTACCCGGCTTGTGTTTTCGGAAGGAAAAGTAACCGGTGCCATAGATGGTTTGAATTGTAATCGGGAAGAGAAGGTGAGTAGAATTCGGGGTTATTTGAAACTGGAGGAGTATGAAAGAATAATTGCCTACGGTGACACCGATGGAGATAAGGCTATGTTAAGCCTGGCAAGCGAAATACATTTTAAGCCGTTTCGGGATAAAACAGGTTAGAAAACGGGTTGTAACACGGTTGTTTATATGGATTATAAAACTGGATGTATTCAACTGTCTCATTAACAGACATCCTGTTGATAAAAAAATCAGTTGAGAGCAGGAATTGACCTGTGATTTGTCCCCGATACATAATGTATTTGTTGTAGTAGGGCATGAAGGATTTGGTGAAGCTTAAATAAGTAAAGAAAACGATGATGAGTTTCTTTTGCGTGTTAAACCGATCCCAAAATTTATCCTGATAAGCTTCTTGTATGAACCGGTCAATGTGATCACGGTTCACCTTGATTTTAGCGCAATCAGTAGCTATAATTTTATATATCGTTTGTTTAAAGGAGGGAACTATCCAGGTAACAAGTAGCCCCGAGATAATAGTAAGTATTCCTGCTTTTAAGAATTTTCTCCTGTTCATGTTCAAAATATTTTGTCAGCCGACCATAATGACAGTGCGGATAGTGTTAGGGTTGGATTGGCAGCAGATATGGTAGGGAAAGAGCCTCCCCCCAAAACAAATACATTTCGGAACGTATGGTGTATGAGATGCTTGTCGATTACGCCATCGGCTTTACTCATGCTCATACGTGTTGTGCCCAGTATGTGCGCTTCAGACGCCTGAGCATTTTCGTCAATCAAAATTTCTTCAACGGGTAGCGGGCTTAATACTTCAGCAATTTTTGATTTCATTAAAGTATACCCATTGTTAACGTACTGGCTATGTCCTTCATACTCAACCCGGGGTGTACGCAGATCGGAACTTGTTGTAACCCGATTGCCGGCTTGAGGAATATCCTCAAACACAAATTTTAACTTCATTATCTGACGCCACTTGCCATGTTCTGAGCGTACATAGGGGTCGTTATGACTTTCTATGAGACAGGCAGCGGCATCCTTTCTGCTTGGCAAGTCATAGAGCATAAAACCATTGGCGGTAATGATGGTGCTGCCGCCAACGTTGTCAAGTCCATCCAAATGCACATAGCCGTAGTAGCCAACCTGTTCAGATAGGTGCCTTCCGGTGTGTGTGTTATCATCTCCACTATTCAATAATATATGCGCATTGAATATGGCATTGGCACCCAACGCAACAGCGCTTCCTTTCAGGGTAATTTGTTCACCTCGCTGCTCGGCATTAACTCCTGTAACCAAACCACCGGCTACATCAAGTGAGAGCACCTGTGTTTCGAATTGCAGCGTAATGCGGGGATCTTTATACACATCATGCAGGCCATTTTCAATTGTGAATTTTGCACTTACCGGGCACAAATGGCAAATGGAGCTGTTGCAACAGGCATTTCGTGCGCCTGGTTTACTGGCACGTGCTGTGGGTTGGCTTATGTAATATTCAGCGTATCTTTTTTCGAGTAGCTTATCGGCTGCGGTTACCTGATGAGGCGGTAGCGGATACGGTCTCGACATGGGATAGGGTGTATTGGCCGGCCCCGCAATGCTCATAATCTCTTCAGCTTCGCACATATAGGGCTCAAGGTCAGCGTAGGATATAGGCCAGTCGATACCAACACCAAAACGTGTTTTTAGCTCAAAGTCTGAAGGCATAAATCGCGGGGTGCAACCCGTCCAGCAATTGCTGTTGCCACCAAAGCTGGGGTCAAAGATCCAGGGCTTGGCTGGGTTGTTGTTCTCATAGGCGCCCGAAGATGTTCCCGAAATAAAGCCAACCTCGCCAAGCGCCATTTTTTTTGCCCGTGAAATTCGTTCAGCGTGCGGTTCAAACTTGCCACGCTCCAATACGAGTACTTTCACTGAGTCTGGTGACTTCTCCAGGTACTTTTTAAGGAAAAAAGTTGATGCGAAACTTGTACCAACTACAATTAAATCGTAATTCATTATACTATTTTGCCTGACTAAAGATAATTATTAACGATGAAGAATTCGAATTTTAAGCTGCCGCTCGTGTTAATTTTGATGCTCTATTCCCTGCTCAGTGTGTACATTGTTTATGAGCAGGCAACCGATGCAAATGCCATTGATCTGCAGCGGCAGGAAGAGCGGCACTTGCGCATGCTTGAAGGTAATTCTGAATTCTTCAACCCCTGGCAATACCGCATGTTTAGTACGGTGGTAACCGAAGGATTTTATCGTGTGATTCACGCAATTGTTCCCACTGTTGATCGAACTCAGTGTTTCCTGCTTTTTCGTTTCTTGCAAAACCTGCTCATTTTCTTTGTTGCTGATTACTATTTCAGAGCGCTGGCTGTACATAACCCACTGCTTCGGCTGGTCGGTGTAACGTTGCTGGGTGTATCGATGGCGCATAGTGTTTTTCAATCCGACTTATCCTTTAATACCTATTTCGATATCTTGTTTTATGTATTGGGAGCGCTGCTCATACTGCGTGAAAAATATGTATGGTTGATTCCGCTCATGGCAGTAGCAGCCTTCAACCGCGAAACTTCAGCCCTAATACCCGCCATGCTGGTAGTACTGCATATTAATTGGCCTAAACTATCCATTCCTAAACCTGTCCTTCTGTATGGATTAGCTTCGGGCCTTGTGTTTGTTTTCGTTTTTGTTGGTGTACGGTTGTACTATGGGTTTCAACCTGCAGAAGGTATTCATGGCATGCGTTCAATCACAGATTACCTCATCTTTAATTTGAAATTCTTCCGCATGTATCCTGAATTGATCGGCACACTGCTGATTGTTCCATTTGTGATCGTATTTTACTTAAAAAGATTACCGGCTGTTATACAGAAATGGTTTTGGCTGGTATGCCCGATCTGGTTTGTTATCCACCTTTGCTACAGCACGGCTGTAGAAACCCGTTTATTCCTGGTGCCGCAGGCCTTGATATTTATTCCTGCCTTGCTCATACTGGTGGAAGGCTGGTATACGAATAGTTTGCAAGTGCAGAGGGACGCGGTGTAATTAATTTAGTCGAGTTTACAGGTCTCAATGGGTTCAGAAGAAAAGACGGTTTGACCATTCTTTCCAACTGCCCGAACGATGTATCGGTATGAACCTCCCTTGCTTAGGTTTGTATCGGTATACACGTGAAGGTTGCCCTCTACCGTGGTGATGAGCCTCCAGCTTTCCAGGGGCAAGCCGGGCGATTCAAATCTAAAACGCCAAACCTCGTAAGCTTTTGTATCCGGGATTGCTTCCCATGAAACAGCAATTTCGGATGACGATAATTTTCGCATGGCAGGAGCCTTAGGTTTTTTAACCTCACCAGTGCTTTGCCACGTAACCGCTATTGAATTTGATGGTAAGCTGATGCAGTTGTTGGGCTGCAGTACTTTAACGTAGTATGTACCAGCATGCTCAACTTTACCTGTTCCATTGCTGATCGGATGTGCGGGGTTTCCGGTAACATCAAACGGTTCAGGCAGGTTATTTTTATACCAGTAATACCGGGTATAACCTGAAGGACCAGTAAGTACAATTTCATTGTTAATTCCCTGAAACGTAATCGGTAAATGCAAGGATCCTGTATGCCGCAAGGCTGGCTTTACCAATGCACCGGCACGACTTGTAACCAACATGGGCTTTGTAAAATACAAGGTGGTGTCATCCATTCGTTTATAGCATAACATGTAGGTACCGGCCTCAGTAGCGTTGTACTGGTAACCGGTTGCTCCCTCAATTACTTTCTGATTAAAGAGCCATTTGTAAGTTGGCAGTCCTTCGGCAAAGCGCAGGCGTACCGAACTGCCGTGGCACAATGAAGGATCATTATTGGTAACGGAAAGGGTACTGGGTTCAGCGAGCGCTGTCCACTGTGTAAACTGTTCAATCCATGCATTTACTTCATCAGGCTTTTCATAATGAGGCATATGCCCGGTTTGTTCAATTTCGGTTATCCGTAGGGTTGGGTACTGCGCTTTGTACAGCGCAAGGTTTCCGGTTGGAAAATAGGGATCTTTTTCACCATAGATCAGCATAACCCTATGGGCGGGTATTTGGCTCAATAAGGAAAGTTTGTTTTCCATCAGGGTGTTCATCCAGGTCGAGTAATTAACATGCTTGTAGCCCTTAAACCGCATAAAATGATGCAAGCGTTTCGAGTACAGATCGAACAGGGGCTGGTTCACAAATTCCTTCCGCTGGCTTTCTATAGCCTGTGGATACCAATAGAGGGTGAGTAGCAAATCCGACAGGAGGGGGATTTTCAATAAGGGGTTTGGGCGGTAATCTCCCGTTAACGCGGGATCAATGAGTGTTAAGCTGATGATGTGCCGTTTGCTTTTACTGGCAAATTCTGTGGCAACCAGGCTTCCCAACGACATGGATACGATGTGCAGGGAAGATGGGAAGTTAAGGGTATCCAACAGTTCACTTAGCTGTTGGTAGAGTAGTTCGGGGGTGTAAGGTATTTTGGGCCGATCACTGTATCCACGACCATACAGGTCATAGGCCAGCACACGGTAACCCTTCTCTTCCAGGGACGAAATGTTTTTGCTCCAAACCTCCATGCCGGTTATTCCTCCGCCATGGATAAACACTACCGGAATACCTTGTTCCGGCCCTGATAGCTTATAGTGGGTAATGCCGTGCGTTAACGTAACAAACTCACCCGGTGCATCTTTTCGGGCAGCATCATCCATGAGGTTACTTTCCTGGTTGTAATGCATAACCGCGTACACCACCACCAGGAGTACAACTGCAATAATGCCCAGGTAAAAAATTCGCTTGAGCAGGCTTTTCATACCTAAATATACACCATGCTCAGTGGACAGAGCAGAAAATTATCAAACAAAAAAAGCTGCCCTATTGAAAGGCAGCTTTTTAGATTTCAGATTAAACTAAGTTGTTACTCTTTAATAATCCGGTAGCGCCTTTCATTAACGTACAGGAAGTACAGGCCAGCCGGTAGTTCTGACAGATTAATCTCAACGCTTCGTTCGGTTAGGGGAGTAGCCGGAGCGGGCACCAATTGGCCCAGTACTGTTGCGGTTCGCACCGTATGCAAGGCAATGGGTTGTTCCAGCGTTACCACCACCTTATCCTTGGTGGGGTTGGGGTGGGGTTGGCTTTGTGTAACGTTGTTTTCAAGCGATGTAATAACAAAAATGAAGGGGTCAGAAAGCTTTGTACAAGTTCCCAACGTAACCTCCACCTGGTACTCACCATTAAGTGGATACTCAATAATGCGCCTGGTTTCATCCAGCAACTCTTCACCTTCAAAGTACCATTTGTATTGGGCGTTTTCTGTGCTGGCCATTACCTGGTTGTTATAGCTGCTCACTTCCGGCAGGGTTAAGGTATCGCGGTGTACCATAATGGTTTGTGGCATATCAAAACTGTTGCATGAACGGAAGCCTGCTTTCAGTGAAGCTTGCGTGTTGCCATAGCTGACCAGCTCGGGGTTAACCGGTAAATCCAGCACATTTCCGGTGGCTACGATACCTTCAGAAATAGCCAGGCCGTTATGAAAGGCCGTGTACTCCACACCCGGCTGGGCATTGGTAATGCGGATGATGGGGTTATCCTGCTCACAGGCAGCAAACGACTCCAGGGCCATATCCAAACGCACTGCCGGTTTTTCAAAGCGCAACACAAAACGGCCATCTGCCTTGGAGGCAGGATCGGACGTGATGCTGAAAGGATATTGCTCATCACCTGTGATAGTTTTTTCCGTGCTTGTAAAGTGATCAATAAACGTAACCTTGTCTCCACTGATGATATTTTCAACACCTTCAATCAATAAAGTGTATGCGCCATTGGCGACATTGGTGGTGCGCAACCTGACTTCTTGTGTGCAATAATCAGGTGTAGTGCGGTTCAATGCCATGGGTTTGTTATCTGTGGTAAGCGAGGAAAGGTTGAAGAAAGTATTATCCTGTTTTACACCATCAAGTTCCGTATCGAAAGCGGTTGTGGCGCCATCAGCAAAATGGATTACCGCAGCATCTTCGTACGTAGCATTCAACATGGTAATCTTTACCTGGTTGTTTGGTGCACCTTCGCGATAGAAAGCTCCATCGATTGTGGTTTTAGCATTTTCATTTAGCGTTAATGCAGGAGAACCAGCAGTAGTGCGAACCCAAAAGGCCTGGCCTGGTGCAATCACACCATCCCAGTTCACTCCTGAAGTTCTGACAGTTGTAGTGTTACCGGAGTTTTCGCGAACATAAGCTACAGTATTCACCCCTGAGCCTGTCCACCCGGCACCGCCCCATTGTATAGGCGCTGGGTATGGGTTACCCAATAAATTCCATCCATCATTTTCTGAGCCTGTTCCACCTGTAAGAGAAAAAGGTATGGAACCTTGATGTGGTTCACCCATTATTTCCCAAACTGTTTCTTCTAACCCCTCTCGTATATAAGGCACATACCCCTTACCACGCTGTAGGGTCTCCAGGTTTGTACCACCTACGGAAGGAAACTGCACGTAACCGGGCTCAACATAATGAAACATAGAAGCATTACCTGATATAATGCCTGTGCCTGAGCTGGCTCCGGTGAAGTTTCCGGTAATGGGGAAGAAAACCTGTAAATCCGCAGCACTGACTCCTGCTACCGGTGATGAAATGTACCGGTAAATGCGCCCCTCGCCACTCATGTAGCGCTGCACTTTTATTTTGCCGGTAACGCTGGCTCCGTTTAACAGCGGGCCAATGCGGGCCGTGCCGTTGGCGGCATCGGAAGTGGAAATTAACGTAACATTACCTTCAGTCGTATTCAGTTCGCCACTTACTGTCACCAGATTATTTACATTCACATTGGAGAGTATGTTCATCCGAAAGTTTGTCGGAGTGCTGCTGGTCAGGTTGTTGATCCAGCTATCGTTAAAATAGACATTTGAGTTTTGTGTTGCGGAAGAGTTAAAGGTGAAACTACCGCCTTCCATAATCAGGCTTCCGGTTTCATTGTTGCTGTTTATTGTACTGCGACCATTTAACACCAGGTTGTTATTTCCAAGGTTTAGTGATGAACCGCTTTTGATTACTAAGCCTCCGCCCTGATTTGATCCTAAAGTAATAGTTTGTCCATTCAGGTTATTAAATGTTACATTATCTCCTCCATCAATTTGGATACTGAACAAGTTAATATCAACCGGATTAGCAAAGCTTACAAGATGGTTGATGCCCCCGGTAAATACCAATGTATATTGCTGGCCTCCGTTTCCAGGAAAAGGATTGCCTGAATTATTGATAAACAAATTACCGCCAACACGTAGCGTTGAAAGATTATTGGCAATACCTGCTGTTGTTGCGCCAGTTTCTAATGTTAAATTACCTTTTATTGTAGTGGTGTTCATTGGCAAATTATATAAGCCTGTTGCTGCAAGACTCACATTTCCATAGGATGCATTAGGCACAGTAACCGAGGCCACGTTGAAATTAACAGTGGAATTGGTGTGCATCAATCCAAATTGAGGAATGGTGCTATGGTTCAGGTTAATAGTAGCATTATTATTTGTCTCAACGATGGCATTAAGCGCCTCGTTAACATTGAGCGTGATGGCGTTGGTGCCATTTCCCACAATTACTTTTGAACCTAAACCGGAGACAGTCCAGTCACTATTAAGGTTAAAGGTAGCCCTATTACGAATGTGGAAATATCGATAATCAGTTGTAAAGTTAGGTGGTGCTGTACCTGTACCATCAGTGTTTGTGCCCCATGTTGAGAGAACGTTTAGATCGCCAGAATTCTTGGAATAATAATTAACAATTGCTGTTCCAGTCTGGAATAACCAAGCGTCCTGAATGGTTGGTGAACCAGGATAGGTTGTATTATTGTTTGTCCCAGCAGCAAAAGTATGTCTAACACCTAACTCTTGGCCTCCTCCATTTTCAAAAAAAGTAACCCGAATAGGGTATTTAACACCTGCGGTTAGATTAATAGAGTTGGACACAACAGTCACAGGTCCATGGGCACCATCATTGTTTACAATTAAGTTTCCATTTAAGTACATTCTGCTACCATCATCGGAGCGAGTGAAAAACCTATAATTGCCTGTAAATGGTGCCTGAAAAAAGCCGTCAAACGCATAAACAAAATTATTAGGATCAGTTGTGCCCTGAAATACATTTGCTCCTGCAATACTGAAATTGGAGATAACACCAGTTTGAGTTGGTGTTTGAGAAAAATTAAACCCTCCGGGTTCTGCCAATTGAGTGGTTCCGGTACCTGCAAGACCATTTGGTGCAGTAGAATAATACTTAAAGACCAAACCATTTTGAGAACCCAGTGTAGAAACTTGAACGGCCTCTGCAAAGGGAGAATAATTAAGTTTCCAGTCTATTGCCCGAACGCTAAATAAGTACGTCATGCCTGAAGCTAAACCTGTTACTGTATACGTGGTAGGAGGTGGTGTAACAGCTTCACTAGTTCCTTGTAACGTATGTACGAGTGTTGACCCGTTATAGATCTCATACCTGTATATCCTATCATTATCAATAGATGGATCCCATGTTAGGGTTACTTGAGTATCCGTAACATTCGTGGCAACCAAATTAGTTGGTGCAGTAGGAGGTATTAAATCAGGCAGGGGAACTCCGTTAACATTAGGTTCAAGGGAAAATATTCCTTGTCCGCTCGGGAGTATCGCCCTGATAACATAACGGTATATACCTTCTGGACGAAGACCACCATCCACATAAGATGTAGTGTTTGCAGGGAGCACTGTAACGAGTGTCCAGGGTTGAAATGAATAACCTGCTAAACCAAAACGAATTCGCCACAGCTCGTAACCAACTTCACCGGAGTAATCAGGCCAACTGACATTAATTTGTGTTGCTGATATCCCTGTCATTGTGGGTGATGTAGGACGGGGAGATGTTGGTTGGGAAGCATTCCAATATACCTGAATGGTATTCGATGGTGCGCTTGTACAACCTGTGCCTTCCAAAACCCGCACTGTGTATAAGCCTGCATCACCAACTGCTCCGGTTCCGGCACTTATTTGTCTCGTGTTAGAAGAGCCACTTGCTACCTGAATTCCATTTCTAAACCAATAGTAGGTTGAGTAGCCTGGTGTAGCTGTGAAATTAATTCGATTGTCAACACCCGCTAAATCAACTGTGAGGATAGTTGAGCCGGTGTTCGTAAGTTCCGGAACAAAAGTGGAAGAGGACTTTGTACCAACAACTGTAGGATTTGAATGCACCCATACATCCGGCCCAAATCTTCTTTTGTATTTTACAACGTAGGTTCCGGTTAACGTGGCATCATAGTAACGACCTGTGGCACCTGGTATATCCTCATCATTCCGCATCCACTGGTACTGAAGCATATTAGCTGAAAAACCTAATTTTAGAGTACCACCAGGACAGATGGCGGCCTCTCCTCCAAACACATAGATGTTTTTCTTGCTTTGGCTCTTCATCCAGGGGAAGAAGTCGGCCTCGGCATAGGCGGTATTCCATACACCGTGCCCCAGTGTTGGGTACAAGGTGTAACGCGGGTCGCCACCTTGTGCCTGCAGGGCGGCTATAGCATCGGCAGCAGCCTGCGGGCGGGGGTTGGTATCTGTACCACCCTGAAAAAGCCAGAGTGGCATGGTATTTAAAATGGGGGCCATTTGGTTATTATCGCTGCCCACACCAGCCATCGGCAAAATGGCAGCAAATAAGTCAGGGCGTTTGGCGGCTAAATCCCACGTGCCTTTACCACCATTGCTAAGCCCGTGCATATAAATCCGATCCGGATCAACATTTTTTTGGAGAACCATCCATTCAATGACCTTTGTTACGAGTAAACCCGTAGGGTTTAGATTGCCTCCATTCCACCCGTTCTCCCATGCACCATTGTAACTCGCCTGCGGCCAGATAACAATACCGGGAAATGAATTAGACAAGTTAGGGTTTCGGTTAACCGCATTCCAATGCTGCTGTCCACCGTGTAATAGATTGTGTCCGTTATTATCAAAGCGTACATCTGTGTTTGCGTAGTTGTATTGACCGGTCCAAATCCTACCTGACTCTCCTGCACCATGCAGCATGACAATCATGGGATAGGGCTCTTCACGATCAGGGTTATAGTTCAAGGGCAACGCCATACGCCAGTTTATAAACTCCAGCACATTGCCATTTTGCATAATTCGCAAAGCATTTTGTCTGATCTGAGTATCATCCCAGCTAACCATCTTATTGTAATCACAGAGCGGTGGAGTAGCGCAACCTCCAGTACCGGCCACAACTTCCCGGTGCGAAATGTCTTCTACAACAAATTCACCGGTTTGTCCAAGTACAGAAATGAAAGGAAGGCAGGAAAGAAAGCCAATGAGGAATGACCTATAGACCATGTAATGTTTTGATTAGATTAAAGCCAATATCGTACTTCTGATACACCAACCTGATCAAAAGTAACCCCTAAATTAGTGCAAAACCGGCTAATTATTTGTTACCGTGTTTATAAATATTTATAACCGGCTGATGTACTTTTTTAGCCTCGTTTCCAGCCTTTTTGAGGGTTATTTCTTTGGTTGGTTTTGGATCGGTTACAAAAGCAAAGGGCTTTCTATTTAGCTTTGGGGCAATGTTGTGCGGTAATGCACATAAGTGATTTCAGATAATTGGTTATTGTCCCCCTAACCCAAAATTCACCATGCCATTTGTTTCAATTTATGCCTGGATAAAGACCTTTTCAAAACGGTCTGCTTTGCTGGTTGTAGTTGCCATATTTTCAGCTTGGCTAAGCAGTTGCAAAGATGATCCGGAACCTCCACCGATTGAGTTGTTTTTTAGTGCCACTGCGCTTACGCTTCCAGAAGGTAGCGGAACAACGGTTACCGTTAGCCTGAGCCGCGCGGCCAAGTCGCAGGGTACTGTAAAAGTATCGTTGGATGGTGATGCCGTGTATACGGAAGACTACAATACGGATCCTTCAGGTATATCCGGAAGTTTTATCCTTACCATACCGGCCGGAGCCAGTGAAGTTCAGTTTACTATGGCCTCTGTGAATGATAACATTTTTGAAGGCGATAAAAATGCCACGTTTATCCTGATGGACCCATCAAAGGGCTTTGTGTTGGGCACCCAAAAAACATGTGTGGTAACCATTGAAGATGATGAAAGCCAGGCTGTTGCTAATTTTTCGATAGCCAGTCAAAGCATTGCAGAAGATGAAACCTCCGGCTTTAGTGTAGTCATACCACTTTCTGCGTCTGCCAAGGGTACCGGTTCGGTAACGGTTTCGTGGGGTTCAACGCTGGCAGTTTACGGTACCAATTTTAACACCTTACCGGCAGCATCGGGCAGTGCCATTACCATACCGGTGGCCAATGGTGCCACCCAGGTTGATTTTACCATTGTTCCGGTAGATGACAGTTATTTTCATGAGGATTTTGTGCTTGTATTTGAACTCACGGCCGCCACCGGCTCGGTTCGAATTGGTACCGATAAAATTTTCACACTAACCATTACCGAAGATGAAAGTCCTTCATTGGCTAATTTTGTTTCCGCCAGCGGCTCGGTATCAGAAGCAAATGTCACTGGTGTTGCCATTCCAGTTTCCTTGTCAATACCGGCTTCGGGTGCAGGAACAATTTCACTTTCCATAGTGTCATCCTCGGCTGTGTACGGTACACACTTTACCACACAACCGGCAGCAATTGGCAACACCATTTTACTACCCGTATCGGAGAATTCAATTGGAACTGAGCTACGTGTTTTGCCCATTGATGATGATGTGGATAATGCCAACAGGGTGATAACCTTTACCATTACCGCAGGTGGCGGAGTGGTGAGGCCGGGCAGTGCGCTGTCGTTTGAACTTACCATAACAGACAACGAACCAACCCTGCGGCAGGTATTTGTTTCTTTTGGTACGGCAACAGCTCCATTGGTTACCGGTTTCAGTACATGGAACCACGCCTACACCGACTTGCCTAACGCTGGTGTTACCTTCAGCAACCTGGTTCGTGCTGACGGCACGGCTACAACCATCGATCTTACCGTTATTACACCCCTGACTGCGCAACCGTTGGGACCGGTTACAGGTATTAACTCGGGCGCTTTTCCAGATAACGCATTGAAGGAATATTGGTATGTGCCCGGCCCATCGGAAGGGATTACCCGAAGTTTTTCATTGCTTCAATTGAATGATGCGTTTACGTATACCATACGTATCCATGGCGGAACCACATTTGTTTCATCCGATGGTGTCAATACCATGACGGTTTCGATAAATGGTGATCAAAAGGTGTTGGCAGATGTATCCAATAATGTTACCCAGGTGTTGCAATGGGTTACTATTTCACCAGTGGCATCAACGTTTACGTTTGACCTTACCGATACCAATGGAGGTGGAATATGCATGATAAATGCCCTGGAGATCAGTTGGTTTGAGAACTAACTGTTAACTTTATTTTAGACTCCTCTTGGAAAATCAACATGGTCGGGTGTAACTTTCATTACTGCTTTTGGTTAGGGTTTGTCCGGTGTTTGATTTCTTAGTTGCTCCCAGGTGAATAAAGGTTTCTTTGTTTTTTTTTCAATTGTTTTGGTTGTGGCCTTAGGCTATGGATCATTTCGTATTTATAAAAGGCTCAATCGGCCAACCATTGCTGAAGAGATAGAATCTTTTAAGGAGGAAGATGCTGAGGATGAACCACCGCATCATGGTATTTTGTTTGTCGGTAGTTCTTCTTTTCGTGAATGGGATGTAGAGGAATACTTTCCCGGACGGCAGGTCATCAACAGGGGCTTTGGTGGTGCCACCTTGCTTGATGTAACGCAATATGTCAGTGATATCGTTTTTGTTTACGAACCCGACCAAATCGTATTGTATGCCGGGGAAAATGATTTGGCAGTTTCTGATACGGTAACGGCCGAAATGGTTGCTCAAAGATTCATCACCTTATTTCAGCTCTTGAGGGAAAATCTGGGTACGGGTGTTCAGATAATTTATATTTCGATAAAGCCGAGCCCCAGCAGGGCGCATTTGTTTAGTAAAATGGTTGAGTCTAACCGGTTGATTGCGGAATTTATTAAGACGCAACAAAACACACGGTTTTTGAACGTCTATGACCTGATGATGAAAAACGACAGCACACCTGATGCAACGTATTTCAGGAAGGATCAACTTCACCTAAGCAAAAAGGGCTATGCATTATTGGCACGCGAGCTTACGCCACACTTGTTGAGATAGCACCAACCTACTTTCTTGGAGGTGGTGAATAAATCCAGGCGCCATAAAATTTATTATTGCTTCTTACTTTTTCCAATTCACGTACAGCTTCTATTCGGTTGGCTGAATGGAAGAGATAAATGTAGAAGTATCCTTTTTCCTCCACGAACATCATTTGAGGATTATGGCCAGCCGACCGCAGGTTGCTGAAATTCCGCAATGCGTTTTCTTCCTTTCCGTATACACCCACAATCAGGTAGTACCCTGTTCGTTCCGGGGTAGTATTGACCTGATCAACTTTTTGCATCAGGTCACTCATGGGTTCATCTTGTTTGGTCTGTTGTTCGGGTTCAACCGGTTGGGGTGTAACTTCCGGTTGTGTTTCTACGGGTTTAACTTCTTGTTGAGGTTGTACAGCAGGTTCTGTTACCGGCCTTTCTTCCACGTTGGGTTTTGTGTCAGTAGCTTTTTGTTCCTGTTGCAGTTTGGCCACACGTTCAAGCGAGTCGCGTTGAATTTCCTGGGCATGAATAATGGCTTCCCGGTTTTTTGTGCCAAGTTGAGCACCCAGGTAAATCTCGTGTGAGCCGGTTGAGGCGCGCGAGATACTTCCGGTAGGGTATTCGTACGCGTAACCAACCCGTAATCGATTTTTTAATCGCACGCCAATAAGCCCGGTAATTCCATACTCCTCACGGTAGGAAGCACCCACCCACAAAAAGTTTTTATAGGTAACCAATAGCATGCCTTCCCATTGGCTCTGATAATTATCCAGTGATCGGTAAATCACCGTGGGCATCAGGTGAATGTCCTTAAGGGCAAACGTGTAGGAAGCCGACCCGAATTTATTATTGAACACATTGAACTTTACCTCTTGAAAATCGTCAACTGTATTAACTTTTGAGTCGAATATGCTCGGCAGGGCAAAGCCGATATTGAAATTCTTAAAGGTGTAATTAAACCCGACCTGACCAGTCAGGTATTGACTGTTTCGAACAACGTTTTGCAAGGCAGGGTCATTCGATGCTGCAATGGCTTCGAAATCAAAATTGTTTAAGCCCAGTCCTGCCGAGAGGCCAAAGTTAAGGTGGTGTTGGTAGCTCAGGCGTACGCGGTAAGCAAAAGTAGCCATTGCTCCATAGGTGTTCAGTAAAATGGTTTTGTTGGAAATAACAGACAGGCCAAGCGACACATTTCTTCCAACCGGTGCCTGAAAATTTAACGCTGCAGCTTCCGGTGCGTTCTCAATGCCCATCCATTGCTTGCGGTAAAATAGATTGGCCTCTGTGTAACCATTCCCAGCAGCATATGACGGGTTAAACTGAAAGGGGTTTTGGTTGAACTGACTGAATACAGCTGGATATTGCGCAAGTGCGACATGCGAAGAGAGTATAATGCACAACAGGGTACGCAGCAGAAGGTTGGGTAAAGATGAGTTCATAGGCGAGGGTCAGGTCAGGGTTGCTTTTATCGCATAAGTCGGAAAGCTCCTGAATACGTTTTTTTATTAGCACATTCAAATACAAAATAATAATCACCTTCGGAAAGTTGTTGTCCATTTTGCGAAACCCCGCTCCAATCATTTTGATATTCGTTCGCTTTATAAACGGCCCTGCCCAGGCTATTAAAAATTGTTATCGGACAGCCGGAAACCATATTTGTATTTTTGATTGTCCAGATATCATGGATGCTGTCGCCATTCGGTGAAAAGAACAAGGCGGCACCAACTGGGTTCGATTTTCCTTCCTTCACCGTTACAAGTATGTCGTCAGAATTTGACGCACCGAAATTATCGGTAGCCGTGAGCCGAATGGTGTACGTGCCTGGTAGCAGATCGTTTAGCGCTACTGTAGGAAAGTTTTCAGATAGTGTTAAATCTGATCCATCCACCTGCGACCAGGTAAACTCAGTTATGAACCCTTTAAATGGAATGGCGGATCCGGTAATTGTAATAAAGTTGTCTGGCAATACAAGTGTGGTGTCGTTTCCGGCAAATACTTGCGGCAATTCATGGTCGGCCAGCACATTTACGGTAGTCTCGCTAAATGCTGTTGCACTCTCATTATCAGTGGCAGTAAGCCTGAAGGTATATAGGCCCTCTACCAGGTTTTGGACGTTCAGGGTTGTTGTATTGATGCCTGATAATGTTGCGGTAGCCGGGCCTGCTTGTTGTGTCCAGACGAGGTTTGAGATGGAGCCATCAGGGTCTGATGCGGACCCGTTCAGTAAAGTTGAATTGGTGGGTAGTAGTATGGTTTTTGAGGCACCCGCCAAAACTACCGGGGGTGTATTAATACCAGGAGGCGCAACAACCACTGTCACTTCATCCGAAGCAGTGGCTCCCAGATTGTCTGCAACCAGAACCCGGAATACGTAAGTGCCTTCCAGTAGATTGGTTAGCGAAAGGGTGGCTGTAGTTTCACCTGTTAATGTTGCAGTTGGTCCGCTTTGTTTTGTCCATAGGTAACTGGAAATCGATCCATCGATATCAGTTGCGTTTGCAGTAATCGATGTTGAAGAAACCGGGAGTCGGATAAAAATATCAGACCCGGCATTTACGGTTGGATTATTGTTGACTGTAGCCGGTTGTACAATTACCCGTACATCATCGCTGTTGGTAAGGCCACCATTATCCGTTACGGTAAGTGTAAACACGTACGTACCGGAGACCATATTTGAAACGGTCAACTTTGATAATGTTTGTCCACTCAATGTTCCGGCTGAAGGTCCTGATTTTTTAATCCAGTTGTACGTTGTAATGCTGCCATCGGCATCGAATCCTGAACCTTGAATTTCAATGCTATTTTGGGGTAGAGTAATAGTTTGATCAAACCCGGCATTTGCTATCGGGGGTTGGTTAGAGCCTTCGGGCACCACAGTAATGGTTGCTACACTTGAACCGGTAGCTCCATTATTATCGGTTACAGTAAGTTGGTACTGAAAAATGCCTGCGGTAAGATTGGCAACAAAAAGTGTGGGCGCATTGATATTATTGAGCACGGTCGGAGTGCCTGTAATCTGAGTCCAAGCGTAGGCAACGATTGAACCATCCGGATCAAATCCAGAGCCATTTAAACTTGTGGTAGTGGTTGGTAAAACAATGGTTTGGTTACTTCCTGCGTTGGCAATTGGAGATTGGTTCACGGTTCCAGGAAAAACGGTAACATTAGCCTCATCAAAACCAGTGGCTCCAGTGTTATCAGTAGCGGTTAGCCTAAAGGTATATTGTCCGGCCTCCAGGTTACTAATTGTCAAATTCGGAGAAGTGCTGTTCGTCAACGTTGCATCGGGTCCGGCAGTTTTTGTCCATAAGTAGGATACAACCGTACCGTCTGCATCACTGGCGGAGCCATTCAGGTTTGTTGATGTAGTAGGAAGAAAAAGAGTTTTGTCAATACCTGCGTTGACTATAGGTGGTTGATTAGTGCCTGCTGCCTGTACGGTAATGGTTACTTCAGCAAAATTGGATGCGCCTGCATTATCTTCAACAGTAATGCGGAAAATGTAAATGCCTTCGATCAACTGCGTTAACGTTAAAATTGAAGAAGATGCGCTAGAGAGCGTAACGGTTGGGCCAAGCTGCTTTGTCCACGTATAGGAGGTAATCGTACCATCTGCATCGCTTGCTGTTGCTGTGAGTGTAGTGGTGCTGGTAGGTAGTGTGATAATTTTGTTACTGCCAGCGGACACAACAGGTGGCTGGTTAACTGAAGAGGGAAAAACAGTGACTTGAACATCATCTGAAGCAGTTGCTCCAGCGTTGTCTGTTATTGTTAATCTGAAAATGTAAACACCCTCTATCATTTGCTGAACTGATAAAACTGCAGTGCTTTGATTTGAAAGCGTTGCAGTAGGGCCACTAAGTTTGCTCCATGTATAGGAAGCGATGGAACCATCCACATCCGATCCTGAGCCGATCAGGTTCGTGCTGTTAATCGGCAAGGTTAAGGCAATATCGGGGCCTGCATTAGCCACAGGGGGTTGATTGGCGGAAGCTGGTAAAACGGTAACCGTTATGTCGTCTATACCTGTTGCACCGGCATTGTCTGTTACAGTAAGTCTAAATACATAAACTTCCTCCACCAGGTTGCTGATGGTAACGGTTGAAGATGAACTGTTTGTAAGTGTCGCAGCGGCCCCTGAAATCTGTGTCCATTGATAAGATGCTATTGTGCCATCCGCATCTGAACCGGAGCCACTCAGGTTGGTTGAATTGGTTGGTAGAAAGAGTGTGATGTTGGGGCCTGAATTTGCGATCGGGCTTATATTTGTCTCTGACTGGACGACAACATTAACTTGTGAGAAGGCTGTGGCGCCATCGTTATCGGTTACAGTAACACGGAAGATATACGTTCCGGCAATCATTCCTGAAACAGACAGCGTACTTGTTGTAGCTCCTCCAAGTGTTGGTGCATTTGGTCCTGAAGTAAGAATCCATAAATAACTGGCGATGGTTCCATCGGGATCTGACGCTGTTGCATTCAATGTGGTGGAGGAGGTGGGTAGAACAATCAACTGATTACTTCCAGCAGAGACAATGGGGGGTTGGTTACTTGATGTAACGGTAACGGTTACATCATCACTGGCAGTGGCGCCCAGATTATCGGTAACGGTTAATCGAAATACATAAACGCCCTCAACAAGGTTCGTCAAGGAGAGTGTGGCGGTAGTGGTTCCGGTTAAGGTTGCGGAAGGGCCACTCAGTTTTTCCCAGAGGTACGAACTTATAGTACCATCGGGATCAGATGCTGTTCCGGTAATATCAACCGCATCGGTTGGCAAGGTGAGGGTTATGTTTGGACCTGCATTAACCACTGGAGATTGATTGACAGTAGCCGGTAAAACTGTTATGGTAACCTGACTAGATCCTGTAGCACCATTGTTATCGGTAACGGTAAGACGAAAGGTGTAAGTTCCTTCAACAAGATTTGTCAGCGAAAGATTGGGTGTGGTTGTTCCGGCAAGTGTAGCGGTTGGTCCGCTTAATTTCTCCCACAAGTATGCTGTAATGCTGCCATCAGAATCCGATCCAGATCCGTTAAGTGTTGTACTGTTATTCGGTAAAATAAGCGTTTGGGGTGCTCCGGCATTGGCAACAGGTGGAGCATTTGCCGCCTGTACGGTTACGGTTGCATCATTGGTTCCGGTTGCACCGTTGTTATCCGTAACCCGTAACCTGAATACATAGGTGCCTTCTAGCAGATTAGTCAATGTAAGAGTAGCGGAAGTTGTATTAGTCATGGTAGCGGTTGGTCCGCTAACTTTTGTCCACAGATAGGCTGTAATTGTTCCATCACTATCCGAACCTGAGCCATTGAGTGTGGTGGAATTTGTTGGTAGTTGAATGGTTTTGTTGCCACCTGCATTGGCTACCGGGGCCTGATTTGCAGCCGATACAGTAACGGTGGCCTCATCAAAATGAGTTGCGCCATTATTGTCGGTCACGGTTAATCGAAAAACATAACCACCCTGCTCCAGGTTAGTCAATTGCAGGGTGGGAGTATTTGCATTTGTAAGTGTTGCTGCCGGGCCACTTTGTTTCGTCCATAAATAGTTGGTGATGGAGCCGTCTGGGTCGCTGCCTGACCCACTCAGGTTTATGCTGTTAGTGGGCAAAACCAGGCTGCGATCGGGTCCGGCATTGGCGGTAGGTGGTTGATTGGCTGCCGCGGGGTTGACGGTAACAGTGGCATCATCCGAATCGGTGTCATCGTCTTCATCCGTAACGGTAAGTCGGAAAATGTATGTGCCTTCAGTAAGGTCAGCAATGGTAAGATCGGGTGTGGTTTCGTTCGATAGCGTAGCATCAGGACCGCTCACCTTTATCCAGGAATATGTAATAACGGTTCCATCTGGATCACTGCCAACGCCATTGAGTACCGTGGTGTTGGTTGGTAGTGTGATGGTTTTGTTGCCCCCTGCATTTGCTACAGGGGGCTGATTAATAGATGGATCTGTGACTGTAACAATTGTTTCAGCGAACCCTGTTTCTCCTTCATTATCGGTAGCTGTTAATCGAAAAGTGTATGATCCAGCCTCAAGATCAGAAATGGACAGGATGGTGGTCGTTTCATTTGTTAATGTTGCAGCCGGCCCAGATTCTTTGGTCCATAAATATGATGCAATTGTTCCATCAGGATCGGTAGCAGAGCCTGAAATTGTTGTGCTATTAGTAGGGAGCGTTAAAGACTGATTTGCACCCACAGAAACCTGTGGTTTTTGATTACCTGCTAATTCAAATGCCCCCACATCCCAATTGCCTCCGGAAGGTCGATCATTGTCATCAAAATCTTTCACTACTCCATATGATTCCACATTTCTTCCTGCGTTTATTGCCGGGGAGCCTGGTTGCAAGCGATAGTCGTCAAGGGCTGGATTTACAAACCTGGCATCATTCAAGTTGGCAACAAAAACATTATTCCCTTTTTGCCAATCCGTGTATGTATACGTTTTATCCCAGGCTGATGCGGATGCAACAATAAGGTTATTGAAAAGAACATTGCTTGGTGCATTGTTAATAAATTCGGTGACAACACCACTTGTACCCACATTGATAAAGGTGTTATTGATAATATAAACGCCACCGATAAATCCTTGATTAACGATATCAGTGGCAAGTGGAGTAGGTCGGGTATTTATTGTAATGGCATGCTCCCCGGGGTTGATGATAATGTTATTATAGATATAATCGTTTCCAATTCCTTGAATAGCTATTGCCGGGCCTCGTCCACCCTTAATGAAGTTGTTATACATACGGCCAACGGTACCTAAGCCAAACTGAATGCCTCCATTTTGTGCAGATAAATTTGCTTGCCCATAATTGAAAACCTGATTGTTGTAAACTTCCACATCGGCAACGGCTGATCCAACCTGGATGGCTTCTCGTCCGGTGTTTTCGAAGCGATTGTTATAAATTCTTACGCCCCGTACCTCATGGTTATATTGGGTACTACCACAATACATGGTTGTTCCGTTATAGAAACTCACGCCAAGATAAATACCTTCACCACCAGTATCATGAACATAATTGTCATGTATATGAATATTTCGCATGGTGAAATTCGGTCTTACAGCGGCAGTATTAGCACAATTGGAACTTGGATCGGATTTAATCATCATTCCTGTGTATCCAATATTCTGAAGCTCCATATGATCAATCTCAAAATCTGAAGACAATCCAACCGCGGCAATTCCCTGAGAGCCTGAGGCAGTTTGAACTATTTTTATTCCATATTGATGAGCAGGATCACCTGTTCCAGTCAATCTTATATACTGTGAACCCAGGAATAAAAGAGCATTATTGATGGTAGGCCCTCCAATTAATGCCTGGCCTCCGCAATTTTTTATTATTACAGGGTTGGTAGCTGAGCCCCTCACATCTGTGAATTGAATGCCGCCACGGCTGCCTGCCTGAATGCAAATCACATCTCCTGGTTGGACGCCACTGGCTATGCCATTAAAATAGAAAATGCCAGCACCAGGGTTAATCGTAAATTTGCAGCCACATTGGCTAAATGCTTGCTGGAGCGAGAGTGTGAACAGGAGAAGTAGAAAGAGTTTCTTCCTACCGAACATGCCGGGTATTTTTTTTTCAAGGAGCATGTGGAGTTAGGTTGTTAATGATAGAACTCTATATGGTGTTACAAGGTTATGTAACCTTAAATGTATAAAATTTAAGAATATAATGTTCTCAATTCTTTTATTAAAAAGCCGCTATATGCTATAAACGCTTGTTAGGATGATGCTTAAGTCCACCTTTCTTTCCACATTTGAAAAATGAGCAGATGCCACAATTTTTGTACGTTTTCGGAATGTCCCTTGAGGTAACGATCACGCAGGCCTGCTACCTCGTGCATGTTAAATATACCATCTTGTCTTAATCTTTCATCGCTTAGATGATGCATCACCATGTCTTTTAATTCATTTCTGAACCAACCCATTATTGGTACAACAAATGCCATCTTCGGTCTGTTCATAATACTTTCAGGTACATATTTATGTACAATGTTCTTTAGTATGATTTTACCTGTGCCATTCTCAAACTTATATTGTGAGGGGAGTTGTGCCGAGAATTCTATAATGCGATGGTCCAACAGAGGCTCTCGGCCTTCCAATGAAACGGACATGGTGGCCCGATCGACTTTTGTTAAGTTATTATCTACCAGAAAAGTACGGTAGTCAACCGCGAGCATTTTATTCAAATCATCATTGAATTCATTCAACTCTCCGTTTATGTCGAAATCTGTTTTAGGAACATCAAACGGAAATAGGAAACGTTCTTTTAACTCAGCTTCAGTGTTGAACTGCGAAATAACTTTCATCGCATGCACCGGATTTCCCTTTTGTAAGATGAGTTGAATCTTTTTGTAGCGCGTTGAAAAGTTATAAGCTTTTTTGGTGAATGGAATGAGGTCCGGATTGACCAGGTTCATGGTTCCTGATAGGAGCGTACGAACCAAGGGGTTCATGCCAGTTGTGTACCGAAGTGACATTGGGAATTTTGGATAACCGGCAAATATTTCATCACCACCATCTGCAGATAGAGCTACTTTAACTTTTTTTATAGCAACTCTGCTAACCAATGTTGTTGGGATGATGGAGTTGTCGCCAAAAGGTTCATCGTATATCTCAGGTAGTTTTGGTATGATGTCAAAAGCTTCCTTATGTGTGCAGTAGTATTCTGTGTGGTCTGTTCCCAGGTAATCAGCAACCTTTTTTGCATGAGGCGCTTCATTGAATTTTGGCTCCTCAAATCCAATTGTAAATGTTTTAAGTTTTTCGCTTCTGTTTGTTTGTAATAAGGCTGCTACAGTTGTACTATCATAACCCCCGCTTAAGAAAACTCCCACCGGTACATCTGAAACCATACGGTATTCACATGAAGATTTCAGCAGGTCTTCCAAATGTTCTTCTGCTTCCCGGTATGAAATAGATAGCTTAGGCTTATTGTAGTGATCCAGAACGTTCCAATAGCTATTGGTTTTTATAGTCTTTGCTTTAAGATCTAATTCAAGAATATGACCGGGTTTAAGTTTATGTGTATTTTTGAAAATGGTGTAAGGGGCGGGTATGTAACTGTATTGGAAGTAAAGGGCAAGATTATTTAAATCCATTTCCTTCCTGAAGGCTGGATGTTGATGAAATGATTTTAGTTCAGAACCGAAAAGCAGAATGTCGTTACTCCAATAGTAGTGCATGGGTTTAACACCGGCACGATCCCGCACAAGAAATAGCTTTTCTTTTTCCTGATCCAGGATAGCGAATGAAAACATTCCTATAAAATCTTCAATGCAACTTAGTCCATAAGCTTCGTACGCTTTAATGATAACTTCGGTATCCGAATTTGAACTGAAGGTGTATCCGCGGGCAATGAGTTTTTTGCGTATTTCCTGAAAGTTGTAAATCTCACCGTTGAAGATAATGGAGATCTTATTGTGGTGATAGGGTTGATGTCCAAGTGGGGATAAATCAAGAATGGAGAGTCTTCTATGCCCTAAGCCTACCACAACATTTTTAAAGGCTGTGAGTTCCTGCCCTTGGTCATCTGGTCCACGGTAGGCAATTACATCAGTCATGGCCTTTAGTTGCTGTTCCGTACTGCTTTTTGAGAAGTCAACAAATCCTGCTATTCCGCACATAGTTTTACAAGGTCTTAATTACTTTAGCTGGTACCCCTGCTACTACGCTGCGTGGGGGAACATCTTTTGTTACAACTGCACCGGTAGCTACAACGGCACCTTTTCCTATACGTACACCCTTTAGTATGGTACAACGAGTGGCCAGCCATACATCATCTTCAATAATTATGGGTTGCGATGCTCCATCAGCGAAGTGATCTTTAAGGTCGTGGAAATCGCTATCCAGAATAACGGTGTATGGGGCAATTCTCACATTTTCTCCTATCTGTATCAACTCACGCGCATCAATGTGCACACCATTTAATCTAGAATTTTTTCCAACAATGAGTTTTCCATTTTTTCCGGTATAAAGTTTTGCCTGCACAATGGTGGACCATACCCTTACCTCATCTCCTAGAACAATTTCGCCAAGATTTCCAATGACAGGCTTGCCGTTTACGGAAACCATTCTGCCAAGCTTGGTACATTTTCGTAAGTAGATTTTGGCAAGAAGCACCCTCCACAAACCTGCTAAGGCGTGAAAAAGAAATCCAATTGCTGAGCTATCCGGATTCTCTTTTAGGTATGCAGCCCGTTTGGTATTGATAGTGGAGGTTAATGACACGGAGTTGTTTATTTAGTTTGCCAATTTACGATGTTCCACAGTATGCCTTTAAAGAAAGCCTTTAATAAATTGAATTTTCCTGTAAGCAGGTATTGAAATGTCTTTTTTGGAACTGCACTTGTCGTAAAAACAACTAACCCTGCAAGAAACGCCAACCCATAGGAATTTCTACGCATATACACTATCCTGTTTCGGGTCATGTAGTATACCTTCAACGGACTTTCATCTCCACCCGTACTAACCGATTCTTTATGGATTACTTTGGATATTCCCAGATAATACATAGAAAAACCAGCCCGTTTTATCTGCTCGCACCAATCGTGTTCTTCGTAGTATAAGAAATAGATTTCGGGCATAAGTCCAACTTTGTCAACAACTTTTTTAGGTACGATTAAAGCAGCACCGTGACCCAGATCAGTCTTATAACATCGATCATATTGACCCAGATCTTGTTCCATCAAGCCCAGGCGTTTACCACGACCGGTGTACTTATTAATGGCAACAGCCCCGGCATATTGAATCGTTTTTTCATCTTCAAAAAGTACTTTAGGCGAGGCTATTCCTGCATCTGTATGACTCTCCATGAAGGCAATAATGGGTTCCAGAAAGTCAGGGTAGAGGATGGTATCATTGTTAAGAAGAAAATAGTAATCCCCTTTAGCCGCCTTAATTCCTAAATTGTTACCACCTGCGAATCCAAGATTTTTTTCACTCTGAATGAAATGAACATGTGGATATCTTTCTTTTAGTTCAGAAGTGGGTTTGCCTGAGGGTGAATCGTTGTCAACAACAATGATTTCAACGTTTGGATAGGTTATTTTTTGCGCAGACTCCAAAAAATTGATAGTCTCTTTAATGTGTATGTAGTTGATGGTAATAAAAGAAACAAGAGGATAATTGGATGGCATCAGGATTCTTGTTGGGGTGCGCTGGCACCATGAGGCGTATGGATAAATTTCTTATTTGCTCCTTTTAAACGAAATAAAAGGAACAACATTTGGATGAAGATGAGTGGCAACGAGAATATGGAAGTGACTAACCGCCTTGACCAGAATTCTCGTGGGATTGCCATCATGATGGCTGCTGAATTTATAGTAAATAATGCGATCCAAAGTTTGTAAGAAAAGTGAAGATAAGGTGCAATGAAAATGCTAAGCAAGGTTAACGTGGTGAGGAGTCCAATATTGATTAGCCTGGGTAACTGGATGTTTCGCAGTACAGCACTGTTGAAGAAAGTTAAATCTCCTTTAAATAAAGCTGCAAAGCCTTCGGTAAAGTATTTGCGCAAGTAGAAGTATTGACTGGAAATCCAACGAAGTCGTTGATTTTGGAATGATTTGGATTTGGATACTTTCTCGTCCAATACGAACGCCTCTTTGTAGTAATAAACTTTTACGCTTTCTTTTAAGAGAAGCAATTCCAGTTCGCGGTCAAACCCACCGATAGAATTCATGGTGGTAATTTTGTTTTTGAAGAGCAGATAGTCAAAGGCTACACCTGACCCGTTGATGGATGCCGAAAAACCAAGGGCAACGGTTCCCTGCCGATAGATGTGATTGTTGATGGCTTCGCTAAGTCCATCCAAAAAGGATAGGGTGGTGTTGATATTTTTTGGCTTACGCTGCCCCTGCACAGCTCGTAATCCTGTAGCTAAAATGGCAGACATTTTAGTTAGAAAATTCTGCTCCATGATGTTATCGGCATCAAGGATAACAGCGTAGTCATAGGCTTCAGGTAATGAATGAAGGGCTCTTGTAAGGGCCTTAACCTTTGTGCTGCTTTCGAATGATACGGTAATTACATTAATAGGGAGACGACTGAGGGTCTCGATTGTTTCTTGTTGAAGCGTGTCAGCAATAACCACAATATCAAAATATTCTTTAGGGTAGTTTTGATTAAGTGATGCTTTGGCGGTTTCAATAATAACAGCATCCTCTTTATAGGCTGGTATCAGTACACAAAATTTCTTGTAATTTCCTTGTTGCTGAATGCCTTTTTTTGATTTGTAGAAAAGGCCTGCGAGTGAACATACAAATGTGTAGAGTACTACATAAAGGAAGTATAGAAGAAAAATAAGTTCAATAACCCACATTGATTTTCGCTAGGAAAGGGTAAAAGTAAAAAGAGAATAGAATTAAACCTTTTCTTTTTGCAATAAGGCCGGGAAAGTTTTCAGAATGATCATCATGTCTCCGAAAAAAGAATTGTTCATGGCGTAGTCCATATCCAGTTGAATGCGCTCTTCAGGTGACATGTCATCTTTGCCCCGCTTGGTAATCTGCCAAAGCCCGGTTAAGCCGGCAGGGGCGAGGAAGCGCCAGGCAATTTGATCTTTGGTTAATTTTTCAGCTTCATATAAGGGTAGTGGACGGTTTCCAACCAATGACATGTCGCCTTTTAACACGTTGATCAATTGAGGAATTTCGTCCAGGCTGGTCTTGCGCAGGAACATACCAAATTTCGTAATGCGTGGGTCGTCTTTGATCTTGAAGAAAACACTATCGCTTTCATCCGTGCCGTATTGGTTTAGGGCTGCAAATTTTTTGAGTTCGGCATCAGCTCCAGCCCGCATGGATCGGAATTTATAGAAATTGAAAATCTTATATCCGGAACCCGCACGTTTAGAAATATAGAATATTGGACCTTTTGATTCGAGTTTGATAATCAACGCGATCAGCAGGAGTACGGGTGAGAGTATAGCCAATGCTACAAGTGCAGCAAGGAGGTCTACCAATCGTTTAAGTTTCCACAATTTTATTTGTGGTATGGCTTTGGTGTGCTGCGTTTTAATGATGCTATCGCGGTTGGCCTTGTAAATCTTCAGTTTGCGGATTACATCGATGCGTTTTAACAGGCTGTAATTGAGTGCGCCAAACAGGTAGTCATCTACCTGAAGACGTACTGCTTTATTTTTGGCATTCGGATCGAATTTGCCGGTAAACAAAATATAGGGAATGCAGTGTGTAGATAAAAAGGTGCGAAGTGCCTCCAGGGAATCCTTATCGGCATCCGCATCTACGAAAATGGCGGATGGCTTTATAGAGCGATCGGATATTTTATTGATGATTTCTTCTGTCGGCAGGAAGGAAATAAACGTTTCGTCTAATTGATAATCGTCCAACTGGCGACTGTTTTCAGTCTTAATCTTAATGATGTGATCGGTAACTACGGCTTTCGGAACAGATGGGGATACCGATTCTTGCTCAAGAATGGAGGGTGCAGAAGTAGAGAGGTTTAGCAAGTCTGCGTTCATTTCTTAACGATCATATTCTTAAAAAAAATTTCCTTTACCCTGCTTACCAGGTGCTGGGGCTCAAAGGGCTTAATAAAATAATCGGTGGCCCCCAGGTCCATGCACTCTTTTCGCTTGCGCGGATCCTCAAAGCTCGACAGGATAATAACCGGAATATCCTTATACAGCCCGCTTTGCTTGAGGTTCTCGAGCAACTGCACCCCGTCAAGAGACGGCATGCGAATATCGGAAATAATCAGGTCTGGTGTATTGCCCGAAGATAACCAGGACAATGCTTCCATTCCATCATGCATAATAAAAACTTCGTACGATTGGCCAAGGATTTTCTCCAGCAGCCAGCACAAAGGCTCGTCATCTTCGATGACCAGTACCTTTTTCATGGTTCACAGTTAAGTAAAACAACGTGCTTTAAAGCCCTGGATTAAAAAGGCGGGGATTTAAAGCCAAAACCTATAGACAAACAAACTTAGTAAAATTTCCCTAAGTAAAGCCTTGCTGTATGCTAATTCTTTAGGAAAGGTAATCTTACATGCGTCAATAATTCCGTGATAAAGATAAGATAAGCCGTTGAGGGCTGAATTAACCCTGTTTTAAGAAAGTGTCACCAATTGGTTTTGCTCCTCGGATAAGCATGAAATGATCTGTTTTCGGTCTGTTTTACCTGTTTCGGTAAGCCTCCAAATGTTGATAAGGGCTATTCTTTTTGGTTTTTCGGGGCCTGAGGGCAGCGTGTTCACTTTCGCAATAATCCTGTCAAGGTTGGTTTGCGACAATGCATTTTTATCTACAAAAAGTGTAACAACCTGCCCAAATCTGTCATCGGGGGTAGGGCCGATAAAGTAGTTGAAAGTGGGGGTGAATTTACCCAAGTGTTGTTCTAAGACTAGCTCGATTTTCTCCGGGTAGACTTTAATACCCCCGGTATTGATCACGTTATCAAACCTGCCGAGCCAGATAAAGTTGCCATTTGCGTCAACTTCTCCCAAATCGTTGGTTACAAGAGGTTCAGACTGAATGCTGTCGTGGATAACGAGGCAACCCCGGTGGTCGATGTTAATGCTAACGCCTGCAAGTGGAATGAAATGGTCTGTTTTTGAGGTTGTATTGATTAGCCGAAGAGCAACATTGGAGAGTGTTTCCGTCATGCCATAGGTTTCGTATACCGGACAGCTTAGCTTTTGCAGCTCGTTTCTGAGCGCCAGGCTAACCGGGGCACCACCCACCAGTACAGCCTTCATGTTATTCAGCCGACTGTGATTTTCAGGGTCATGTACCAGGGTCTGTAGTTGCATTGGCACTACAGCCATAAAATCGGGCTGATAACCTGGTGGAAGTTGTTCGAAAGGATTTGATGTTGGGTCTACTACCGTTAACCTAAGCTGATGCTCCATTGCCCGAGCCAGCATCATTTTTCCGGCAATGTAATGGGTGTTCAGGCACACCAGCGCGTTATCTCCTGGTTGCAGTCCGAGCGCGTTGATTGTTCGGGCAGCGCTCTGCTGCAGTTGGTGTCGGGTAAAAGTGAATGGCTTGGGTGTGCCGGTTGTGCCGCTGGTTTGGAAAGAGAAAGACGGTGTTTCTGAGAGCCAATCTTTTATGAACGCAAGGGCTGATTGTTCAACATTATTTTCAGGCTGAACCTCCTGTTTAAGGATTGCATCTACTGCTACTTCGCGGTGATTGAGTTGAATGGAAGTATACGGATACACACCGGGTTCAATTAAAGAGCGTTCAGGTCGCGTTCAAATTTAACCAATATGAGTGCTTCTTTAGCAGAGAAGCCACAGCACGATTCAGCCACGCGTTTAACCACACGCTTTGCTTTCTCTTTCAACTCTGGTGTGAGACTTCCTTTGTAACGCTTCAGATCGATCATGGCATCTTTATACGCTTCTTCCAGTGAGGGTTGCGTAACTTCATCCAGTAACTCAAACCTACTTTGCGCCACCCACGAGTTGTAATCCAATTCTTCCTGAATAATGGTGTTGAAGGCAATGCGTTCGGTGGCGCTTAATCCTTTATCAGCCTTGGCGATTACATAAGCCACTTCGGCAATGGAGCGGTATATTTCGCGGATGGGAATGTTCATGGTTTGATGGTAAGTTCACTTACTCTTCTAATGCCTTTGATGTTTTGGTGCGTAACCTATTTTCTCTAGTTCTCAATTTTCAGTTCCTGAATGGAGGCGTAATGTCTTTCGTTATTTGTAATCAGCGTCAACTCGTTTTCAATAGCAATTCCTGCTATCAAAATATCTGAGGTGCCTATAGTGATTCCTTTTTGTCTTAAGCCTGCGTAAATGTTGCCGGATATTTTTGCTGATTCTTCTGAAATCCGTCACGATTAATTGATTTGTATGTCGTTAGACCTGTTGTTGTGAAGTTTTTCTGTCATCTCAGTGAAAAAATCGTCATCAAGATCCTTCCATGTTCCTGCAAGTTTTAAAGTCTTGTCTTTGGATTTTAACTGACTTTCGATTTTGCCCAATAAATTATTGATTTCATTCAACTTGTCTGCCGACAGTTGCTGAAGCCTTCTAACCAAGGTATTTCTGAGTTTATTTCTCACGTTCATAAGATCAAATGTACAAAATTGCTAGCTATGCATCATATCACCACTCAACACTCAGAAAGACTACGGAAACTTCGGAAATTTATCCCAGTCGGGCTCGCGCTTTTCGAGGAAGGCATTTTTGCCTTCCTTCGCCTCGTCACTCAGGTAATACAACAGTGTAGCATTACCGGCCAGTTCCTGTATGCCCGCCTGGCCATCAAGTTCTGCGTTAAACGAAGCTTTAAGCATACGAATGGCCAACGGACTTTTCGCAATTATTTTTTTGCACCACGTCACATAGGTTTCTTCCAGTTGATCCAGCGGAACCACTTTATTTACCAATCCCATATCGAGTGCTTCCTGTGCATCGTATTGATCACACAGGTACCAGATTTCACGAGCTTTCTTTTGGCCAACAATACGGGCCAAATAGGAGGCACCAAATCCACCATCAAAGCTGCCAACTTTTGGTCCGGTTTGTCCGAAGCGCGCATTTTCAGCAGCAATCGAAAGGTCGCAAACAACATGCAATACATGTCCTCCGCCAATGGCCCAACCGGCTACTGCCGCGATAACGGGCTTGGGAATGGAGCGGATCATTTTCTGTAGGTCAAGCACATTCAAGCGAGGAGTGGCATCCTGCCCAACATAACCGCCATGGCCACGCACACTTTGGTCGCCACCACTGCAAAATGCTTTGCCACCTTCTCCGGTTAGTACCACCACACGTATATCGGCATCTTCACGGCAGATATACATGGCGTCAATCATCTCCTGCACGGTGAGTGGCGTAAAGGCGTTGTGCACCTGCGGACGGTTTATACTGATGCGGGCAATGCCCTCATATTTGTGGAACAAAATCTCTTTGTATTCTTTAATCGGTTGCCAGGGGTATTTAAGATTCATAGCTCTTCTTTATTTTCAGTTTTAACGCTTCAAAAATAGTCTTGTTCAACGTATGGGAAGATTCTAATTCCAAAATTTTAGTGCTGCCATCAAAATCGAGAAAATCTTTCAGGGTGTTCTGTACTTTTCTGCGGTTGTCGATTTTCAGGTAATCAAAACCGAATTCTTCGCACAGCTTTCTGGCGGATAAGGATTGTTGCGTAACAAAATATTCTTCCGATTCCGGCAGGGCAGCAGGGCCATCTATCATGTTAAAGATTGTGCCGCCATGATTGTTGAGCACTACGATATGTAAATTCGGTATAGCATAGTTATGCCAAAAGGCGTTCCTGTCGTAAAAGAAGGCCATATCACCGGTAAGTAAAATAGTTGGCGTTTTACTGGCGAGTGCATGTCCTACTGCTGTACTCGTGCAGCCGTCAATTCCGCTTGTTCCCCGGTTGCTGAATACGGTTACACTTTTCTTTTCGGTTGTCAAGCCGATAAAATTGGCATAGCGTACACTCATGGAATTGGCTAAGTGTAAACCGCAATTTTCAGGAAGGGCGTTCATCAATTCATGAACCAATTCAAGTTCAGCAAACTCTGCTTGTGGAAAAAATTCTTCCAGGCAACGAAGCGCTTTTCGTTCTTCAACTTCCCAAAGCTTTTGGTAATTGCTTTGCTTCTGGCGTTCAAAGTTTTCGGGTGTTTCGAACTTGTCTAAAAAATCGAAAAATTCTGCTGGCTCTGTGTGGATTATTTTTGTTAATCCCTGAAAGGTATCGGCTGGTATGCCCGTTGGTTGTATGTGCCAATGCGCTTTCGCGGGAAACTGTCGCAGAAAGAGTTTTACATTTTTTGAGATCACGGACTCGCCAAAAGTGATGAGCAGGTCGGGTTGAAGCGACTTTTTTACTTCGATGCTCGCCTGCCCTAAAAATAAATCGGCATGCCGAACGAGGTTGGTGATGCTGTGCAGGTTGGAGATCACATCGCCAATAAAGGGCAGGCTGTGTTTTTGACTAACCTGTTCCATGAACTGAATCACCGGTGCATCGTTGTGCTGTTGTCCGCCAACCAATAGAATTTTATGAAAACCCGAAAGTTCTTTTGTTAACTGCTTGCGCGTTGATTTGGAAAGCGTCAACTCTGATGAAACAACCTGCTGAACATTTATTCCTTTTGAATAGGAAAAATCTTCTGCTGTTTCCGGGTACAACGGTTCGCGAAATGGCGCATTCACGTGCACGGGCCCTTGCGGATATTGCATCGCCAGGTTTAGGGCATCATTCACCATGCGATTAATGGCCCAAGCGGAATCAGGGTGATTGTAATCCTGTGGAAGTTGAAAGAAACCTTTTACGTGATTGCCAAAAATACCCTGTTGAAAAATTGTCTGGCCATCCTGCTGTGCCACCCACTCGGCCGGCCGGTCGGCTGTGAACATTACTAAAGGCGTTTTGGCGAAAAATGCTTCGGCAACGGCAGGCGCATAATTGTACACGGCTGTTCCGGATGTGCACACCAATGCAGTTGCTATTTTGGTTTGTTGTGCCATGCCCAAGCCCATAAAGGCTGCGCTGCGTTCATCGCTGATGGTTTTGCACGTTAGTTTAGGGTGTCGCGTAAACGCCAATGTCAGCGGTGCACAACGCGAACCAGGGGAAAGCACCACATTCGTAACACCTTTCAGCGCACACAACTCAGCTATATCATATATCGGTTGGTGGCGACTCATCATCAACGGATAACATCCAGTAGGGTGTTCATTTTCATTTCTGTCTCTTCCCATTCTTTTTCAGGAATGGAATCTGCGGTCACACCTGCACCGGCATACAACCAGGCCTCATCAGCAAAGAGTTGCATGCAACGCAAGTTGACGAACAGATGACTGGCATCATTCATATTGATTGGGCCTAAAAAGCCAGAATAAAATTCGCGCGCATAGCCTTCATGCTCCAGCAGAAATTTACGCGAAGTTTCTAATGGTGTACCACACACCGCTGAAGTGGGGTGGAGGAGACGCAACATCACCGAGCCCAATTGAGGAAAGTTGGTCGCTTTCATGTCGACTGAGAAATCGGTTTTCAGGTGCATGAGGTTACCGGCAACAACTGTTTTCGGTCCGTGTTCTTCAAATTCACGAAGCCTTATTTTTTTGAAACAGTTAATGATGTACCGACTCACCATAGCCTGCTCTTCAATTTCTTTCTGTGTCCACGCTACATGCTTTAGGTTCGTACCTGTTTTATAAACTTGTGTTCCTGCCAGCGCTACGGTTCGGAAAGTATTTTTTTCAACGGATACCAGTGTTTCGGGTGAAGCGCCTAACCACGCACCATGCTTTGGAGTATACACAAACGACACCAAGGCATTGGGATAAGCTGATTCCAAACGAACAAAAGCTTCCGCAACATCAAATGTTGGAGCAAGTGTTACCTGTTTTACTCGTGAAGGCACAATTTTTTCAGCATAGCCATGTTCAATGTGTTGGATGGCTTGTTGTACCAGATCTTTGAAGTCAGTTGTGTGGAAATGATTTGATTTTTTAGTTGGAAGTTCTTTTCGTTGTTCGCTGTTGATTAATTCACCGATATGCGTGTTTAACCATTCTATTGCTTTCAGGTTTTTCTGTTCTTCCGATTGAAGTTTACCCTGACGAAAACTGAATTGAACATCGGCTTTAATAAAGAGACCGGGTTGTGTTGAATCAAAAGGGTGAAAGAGAAATCCCGATCCGGTTTCTTCGAACGAATCGGTCAGCAGAAACGGCTCTGGTTTTATGGTCAGGATAACAGTTGTCTCTTCCGATTCCGGGGTTCGCCAGACGGCCAGTGCATATTCATGCTCCATAGAAAAGGTGAGGAGGTTATCCAGCAACGCTTCGATCGCAACCGGCATGTCTATAACTTCTGATACAGATGGTGATTGGCTCATGGTTAACGTTTGTCAATTACGGCCATAGTTATGCGACTGATGCAGATCAGTTCGTTTTGTTCGTTGGTGATGCGAATTTCCCAAACGTGCGTACGCTTGCCGATGTGAATGGGCTTTGTGGTACCGGTAACAGTTCCCTGCTTTATTCCTCTTACATGATTCGCGTTAATGTCGAGGCCAACACAGTATTGAATAGAAGTATCAATGCAACAATGTGCAGCAACACTGCCCAATGTTTCAGCCAGCGCAACGGATGCGCCACCGTGCAGCAATCCATAAGGTTGATGTGTACGGTGGTCAACCGGCATGGTGGCCTGAATGTAATCATCCCCGATGGCGGTAAACACAATACCAAGGTGTTCCACCATAGTGTTGGCTGACATTTTGTTGAGGATTTCTAGTGTTACGTTTGGGTGGAATAAGGACATTTAAAACTAACCAATGGTAAGGTGAATACTTTTTCTATTTTTGCGGCAGTTTTTTCGGTTTTTCCCTAAAAACAGGGCCAAAATAGCTACAAATTGAACACGAAAAAAATATACATTGTTCGTCACGGACAAACAGATTTTAACCTCCGCGGCATCGTTCAGGGCAGTGGGGTGGATAGCAGTCTGAATGATTTTGGGCGTGCCCAGACCAAGGCATTTTTTGAGGCTTACCGAAACGTTCCATTTGATAAGGTCTATACCTCTGTCTTGAAAAGAACCATCGAATCGGTACAACATTTTATTGATGGCGGATTTGCGCATGAACAGTTGGTGGGACTAAATGAAATTTCGTGGGGGAAGAAAGAGGGGCAGACGATAACACCGGAAGAGGATGCCTACTACCACCACATGTTGGCCGAGTGGAGAAAAGGAGAAACGCACTTGCGCATTGAAGGTGGGGAGAGTCCGGAAGATGTGATCAAACGCATGCAACCTGCGGTTGAGAAAATTTTGAGCAAGACCGAAGAAAAGACTGTACTGATTTGCATGCACGGCCGGGCTATTCGAATCTTGTTGTGTTACCTGCTTAATTATCCGCTGCGAAGCATGGATATGTTTGAGCACGAGAATGCGTGCCTGTATGTGTTGAACTATTCGGGTTCGATGTTTAGTGTTGAGCGATACAATGACACTACACATCTTAAAGAATTACAAAAGCAACTTGCCAAGGTAGCTTAAGAAACTCCTTAACTCCTATTGGAGTAGTCTGACAGACTCAACTCCCCTCCTGAGAAGGAGGGGCCGGGGGTGGTTCTTTACTTTATGCCATATCGAATTTTTCTGTTCTAAATAAGATGCCGCTCCTACGGAGCTCAATGTTGAATTTGATTTCTTTCTAATAAGATGCGCTCCGCTGGAGCTTGAATTAGTAATGGTGAGCTTAACATAACTCCCCTCCTGATAAGGGGGGCCGGGGTGGTTATTTATTTTTTCTCAATGAGATGTCGCTCCCACAGAGCTTGATGGCTCCTCCTGATTAAAGAGGGCCGAGGTGGTTTACTGACTTTCGCAAAAGATGCCACTAAGCCACCGGGGTACTAATTTTTTATTAAGGGTTCGGGGGTTGTTATTTCTTCAACTGCGCCAACGCAGATTTAGCCTTGCTGTCGATGCTGTTTTTATACGCATGCTTTTTATAGCTGAGCGCTTTGTTGAAATATTTCCGGGCCTCATCTTTGTTTCCTTCATCGCGTAGGATGTACCCCAACTGAAGACATGCGTTTGGTGCAAAGTACCAGGTTTCTGATCCGCTTAACTCAATGGTTTGCTCGTAATAGCGCTTGGCTTCGGTCAGTAAATTGGTTTTGTGATAGAGTCTCGCAAAGCGATAGTGATATTCCGCTAAATCGTGGGTGGAGTTTAGGTCTTCTTTCTTTATACTTTTTAGCAGACGAATGGCCTCATCATAATATCCGCCATCTATGGCGTATCGTGCCCGGGTGATGGGTATGTTGAAGAAATCATTTTCGGCAAGACTACGAGCTGCATATTTATCAGCCTCGGTAACTTCTCTGCCTTTTAATTTGGCTAATTCAAAATATACTTTGGCTCTTTCGGGTTGATGCTGCAACCAATAGGAGAGCCCGATTTTATAGTGCGCATCTTTGATGTAGTTGATGCCTTTGTATTGATTGATAAAATGCTGATACGCTGCAATGGACTTAGGATAATTGCCCTGATGGAGATACACCTCACCTAACAGGTAGTCTGAATAGTATAGTGGCAAACCTGTTGAGCGTCCCTTGAGTTTCTCCAGCATAATCATCGCCAACTCGCTGGATGAGTTTTTAATCGCTAAAGAAGCACCAAGAAAGAGTATTAACCGGTTCTGCGGTTGATTTCGGTGGAGCAATTCAAGATGGATAAGTGCTGAATCGGTTTGTTGTAAAACAAAACCATTTATCAACGGGTGAAGCAACTCTGCTTCATCGGCAAGCGGATTGTCGATGGATTTAACCTCAGTCAACATGGCTAATCCGTTTTCCAAAGAGCCACGCATGCCCAGCAGATTCAGCACCCACTGGTATTTTTCTGGCACTGATCCCAACATGATTTCCAGCAGGCCCGCTGTTTTTTTGGTCGGCATAAATTCAGGAAACTTTCGTAAGCACTCCATGCTAATCACATGGGCTTGACGCACGCTCCACGCTGCGGTAAAGTCATGCCCAAACTTCAGGTACACAAATGCCCATTGTAACCTCAACTCTGCCAATACGAATAGTTCTTTTGCTGTTTGGGGTGATGCTTTCTTCAATGTGTTGATTCGACTTTCATAAACCTGTTCAAGTTCAGCAAAGCGATCAGCATCTTCGGAAATCAATAACTCGAATACATCTGAAAGGGAGTTGATGTAGATTGCTTCAGGCGTAACAGCAGAGGAGGAGAGAAGTTTCCTGCTTTCATCAAGTTGGAGGCTTAAGGTGAGTTGATGGGCTTTTACATACGGCTCTTGTATAAGCCACGTGTTGCTTTGACTGAATGCAGGCAGCATCCAAAAAAAAAGGCAGGTAAACTGCCCTGCCTTTTTCCACGATATCGTTGTTCGGTTACCCAACGGCTTTTCTTCTCCTGACAGGTGTGGCAGGAGCACCAGCTTTCTTAGGCTTATCGCTGTCATCCAGTGAATCCATATCCACATCGGCTAAGATACGACCGGAATGCTCATCAATTACTATTTTTTTCTTCTCGCGGATTTCGGCAATTTTTTGCGGAGGGATAACGATGTTACACCCTTCAGCAGCCCCGCGTACTACGCGTACCACAGCCAAGCCGTTGCTCAGGCTACCTCGGAGACGTTCGTAATATTTTAATATGGCTTTGTCTTCGATTTTCTTAACAGCCTTGTCGCGTTCGGCCATTAGCCTCTTTTCTTCTTCCTGGCTTTCGGCAAGAATGCCGTCAAGTTCTTTCTTTTTGATGTCCAGGTGTTCGCCTCTTTCTTTGATCAGGGCTTCGGTTTTTTCGATTTCGTCTTTCTTGGCCTGGGTGAGTTCTTTGCCTTCTTTGATGCGTTTTTCGCAGATCTGTATTTCGAGTTCCTGAAGTTCAACTTCTTTGGTGATGGCGTCAAACTCTCGGTTGTTTCGTACGTTTTTTTGCTGCTCGTTGTATTTTTTAATCAGCTTTTCAGCCTCTTTGATTCCTTCCTTGCTCTTTTTGATGTTTTCCTCAATATCCTTGAGCTCATTCTCGTGTCGTTGCAGGCGGGTTTTGTACCCTTCCATCTCGTCCTCCAGGTCCTGCACCTCATCGGGCAAGTCCCCCCTTAATTTGATCAGTTCGTCTAATTTGCTGTCGATGGATTGAAGTTTTACAAGGGCTTCGAGTTTTTGTGCTACGGTTTGAGTTTCCATTCAGTATTTAAAATCTATGTGAAGTAACGTACTGGATTTGTGATCGTTCCTGAAAAATTGACTGCAAAAGTAGGAAATTTTTCTTTCAAAATATCGCCTATCAATTCTTTCGTGTACACCTCACTTTCATAATGCCCTATATCAGCTATAACAATCTGATTATCAGCATCAAAGAACTCGTGGTATTTGAAATCGGCAGTCACAAAAGCCTGGGCGCCACTTCGTATGGCAGCGGAAAGCAGAAAACTGCCCGACCCTCCGCATACCGCCACTTTTTTAATGGGCTTATCCAATACTTCTGTATGGCGGATAACCTTGAGGTCCATGGCTGCTTTCAAGTGCTTAAGAAATTCATCCGGCTGTAATGGTTTTTCCAATTCCCCAACCATACCTGATCCAACCTCTTGATTTTCATTGGCTAAAGGTGTCAGGTAATAGGCCGCTTCTTCATAGGGATGGGCACTTTTCATAGCCTGAACCACTCTTGCTTCCAGGTGGGAAGGGAATATTACTTCTGCCCGAACCTCTTCAACTTCTTCTTGTTGAAGGGGTTTCCCGATGTGTGGATTGGCCTTTTCGGTGGGCATAAAAGTACCCATACCGGTTACTCTGAAGCTGCAATTTTTGTAGTCGCCAACCTGGCCAGCCCCGGCTTTATACAGAGCTTCCAGTACTGCATCCGCATTCGCCTTCGGAATAAAAGTTACCAGTTTGGTCAGTGTATTGCTTTTTGGAGCCAATATTTTCAGGTTTCTCAGCCCTATTTTCTCGGCAATTTTCCGGTTTACCCCGGTGTGCACATTATCCAGGTTGGTGTGGATGGCGTAGATGGCAATGTCGTTTTTAATCGCCTTCAGTACGGTTCGTTCTACATAATTGCTTCCGGTTATTTTCTTCAATCCTTTGAAAATAATGGGATGGTGTGCGATGATGAGGTTACACTTTTTCTGAATGGCTTCTTCAACCACGGCTTCTATGCAGTCCAATGTAATCAACATACCGGTAACCTCCTGTTCAGGATTACCGGTAAGCAATCCGGAGTTATCGTAGGCTTCCTGATAGGCGCGCGGTGCAATCGACTCGAGGTATTGTGTAACTTCAGAAACTTTCATGAATCAATGCGTTAATTGTACCTTTGGCGTTTAAGGTCAAAGGTAAAATTATTCATGTCTGTTTTAAAGCTTTTGCTGTGGCCGTTTGCGGTGCTATATGATGTGGTGATGAACATCCGCAACAAGCTGTATGATTTGAAACTCAAGCCCTCCGTAACCTTTGATGTTCCGGTGGTTGGTGTAGGTAATCTGGCCATGGGCGGAACGGGCAAAACACCGATGGTGGAATACCTGATCCGGTTATTGGGTGACCAGGTTAGGCTGGCTACCCTGAGTCGGGGGTATGGCAGAAAGACAAAAGGTTTTTTATTGGCCGATTCATCGGCAACAGCCAAAACCATTGGTGATGAACCGTTTCAACTCTTTACCAAGTATGGTAGGGAGGTAGTGGTTGCCGTTGGTGAGGAACGTGCGCTGGCCATTCCGCAAATACTTGATCAGCATCCCGAAGTTCAGGTGGTGGTATTGGACGATGCGTTTCAACATCGGAAGGTAAATGCAGGATTTTCAATTTTATTATCGGAGTACAGCAAACCTTTTTACGAAGATCATGTGCTTCCGTTGGGACGATTGCGTGAAGGACAGGAGGGCGCTAATCGTGCCGATGTAATTGTGATTACGAAGTGCCCGGCTACGCTAAATGAAAATGACATGATGAAGATTATGCACCAGGTGCATACCTATACTAAAAAGCCTGTTTTTTTCTCAACCATCCGGTATGGTGAACCGGTGCCTATGTCGGATAAGCATTCTGTTTTTTCAGATGAGGTTATACTCCTTAGTGGCATAGCACGTTCACAGCCATTGAAAGAGTATGTTGAAAGAAACTTTAAGCTGGTTCAGCACCTTGAGTATCGCGATCATTACAACTATACAAAGCGTGATTTGCAAAAACTTTCATCGTTGGTTTCGTTAAACCCAAACCTGAGTATACTAACTACTGAAAAAGATCGTGTCAAACTAATGAGTGAAGACCTGAAGTCTCGGACTCAGGAGCTTCCTGTATTTTATCTTCCGATAGAGATGAAGTTTGTAAAGAATGGTAAGGATTTTGATATGCTTGTGCAGGATTTTATAAGCCGTGGGTAATTCTTCTCTGACGATATTCGATTTCTTCACTACGTATTTCATTGGCATTTGCCTGGTGTTTTTCAGTGTTTCATTAACCGCCCAGGATTTGCCAGAGCCTCGTTCACGCTCAACTATAATCGATGATTCAACCAAACAAATTTACGGGCCCACCACTTCGCAGTACTTTCTGGAATCGGATTTGTTTCGTAACAAATGGATTTCGTACCCGATCGATACAGTGATCCGGAATTTTCATCATTTCTCATTCAGTCAACGCAGACAAAATCTGCATCAGGATCTCGGCAACATCGGAACGGCTATTCGTCCTGTCTATCAGGAAGTGCCTGATGTGATCGGTGCAACTTCAGATCAACGCTTACGATCTGTATTAAATTAATGCCGCGGACAGTTTTTCAATACACGTTCCCCCATATTCAAATCTTAATCTTGTTTTAGGTGGAAAAGGCAGATCCCTCACCAATATCATGTATAGCCGGAATATCAATCCGCGTTTGAATTTTGGTTTTCACTACAATGGAATATTTATCGATAAACAGATACAACGGCAAGGTAAAGGTGATCGGAACGCGCGAGCAGAAGCCTATGGAATGTTCATGAGTTATCATAATAAGGATAGTTCGTATACGGCACTCCTTCGGTTTAAGCGCATGTATCACCGTGTTTTTGAGTACGGTGGTGTTCGGGTGGATGATCAATCGGATTTTCTTTTTTCAGATTTGTTTGATCAGGATGCGCAACCCTGGCTATTGCGTGCACAAAGCAGTGATCTTCGTAGAAATTATCACCTCTACCATCAATACAAAGTAGGCGAGGCTCTTCAAATCTATCATCGGCTTGATGGCGACCGACAACAATCCCGGTTTTATTATGATTTAAATTCTGAGCCGTTTAGTAATATATTTTTCGATGCCGTTGTGGTGGATAGTGCCCGAACCCGTGATCAGACAAAATTCAACACGCTACGCAATGAGGGAGGTATAAAGGGCAACTTGCTGAAGTTGTTTTACAATGGGTATGTGGCATTACGTCAGTACTCAATTGACTACAAGTATTTTCTGGATGATGGGTTCTACCTGCCCACCAGCGGAACTGAATTTTATGTCGGTGGTCGCATGGAGTTACAACTTGATTCCCTTATTCAGATACGCGGTCATATTGAGTCCATGTTGGATGCACGCTACCGTATTTCCGGAAGTATTGATACCAAATGGTTTTCTGCTTATTTGAAGCGCTCCGTTTCTTCGCCTTCGTTTTTGCAGCAAGCCTATCGTGGAAGTCACGATATCTGGATGAATTACTTTAACCCGGTTGAGGCCAGTGAGGTTGGTGGAAACCTGATTTACAAATCGGATTGGTTAAAAGTATACCCTGGTATCCGACTGTCAACATTTCGAAATTTTGTGTTCTTTAAGCAAGGTGATTACGCAATAGATCAAACGGTGCTACCGATTCAGTCCTCTGGTTATCAAACGATCGCCTCACCTGAGTTGGCCTTTCACATCCGGCCGCTTAAAAACACATGGTTGACCACCCGTACCATTTATACGCGCATACTTGAAAATGCTGACGATGCATTGCAGATGCCTGAACTTTTGGTTAATGCACAATTGTCGTATGCCAACATTTGGTTTGGTGGCAATTTCGATTTTCAGGTGGGGTTAGATTTGCATTGGCGCTCCAATTATTTTGCGTATGGATACGATCCGGCCATCCAACAATTCTATACCCAACAGGAAGTTAAAAGCCCTTCGTTTCCTCTGCTTGATGTTTTTTTAAGCGCGAAAATTATTAGAGGAAGAATTTTTCTGAAGTACAACAACATTGTAGCTGCGTTTTCAAAGTCGGCACAAGTGCCAACACCTTTTTATCCGGGCGTGGTTAATGTTTTCGATTTTGGTTTCGACTGGTCGTTTTATGATTAATGATGTAATGAAAGACAAGTTTACATTAGGACTAGAATTACCTACAGATCCGCGGTGGGTAAATATTGCGGAGAAAAATATTGAAGACATCCTGGTTGATCATGCGTATTGCGAGCAGAAAGCGGCATCCTCCTGTATATCGTTAATTGTTCAATATCCTGAAAAAGAAGAGTTGGTTGAGATGCTGACACCTGTAGTAGCTGAGGAGTGGGGTCATTTTGAACGTGTTGTAGAAGCGTTAAGAAAGCGTGGGTACAAGCTGGGTAAGCAACGTAAAGATGCTTACGTGGAAGCGCTAAATGGTTTGCTGAAAAAGGGTGGAGGCCGCGAAGAACAGCTTGTTGAAAAATTATTGATGAATGCCTTGATAGAAGCCCGAAGCGCGGAGCGTTTCCGGTTGCTATGGAAAAATATTGCAGATCAGGAGCTTTCTGTTTTTTATTATGAGTTAATGGTTTCTGAAGCAGGGCATTACAAGAACTTTCTGTCGCTTGCCAAAACGTATATGCCCGAAGATTATGTGGAAAGCCGCTGGCGCCAATTACTAGCCGATGAAGCCGAGATTATGAAGAGGATGGAGGTTAGGGGAGATAGAATGCATTGATAAATGTTCAGGTTTATCAATGCATTCTCAATGTATCAGTTCTCGACAATCACCAGTCTTTCGGTTTTGATGCCGTCTGGTGTTTTAAGTTGCATCACGTAGCTGCCGGTTGAAAGTTCAGTTAGATTTACTTTAATCGTGTGCTCCCCAGATGTGAGAATTCCAAGGTCTTGCTGCTTGACTTTGCGCCCCATTGCATCGGTTGATTCCAGTACTACAACACCTTGTCTTCCTAATGTGAATTTTAGCTGCGCATGATCCGTGGCGGGATTTGGAAATATGGTCAGGTCGTTTAGTTTATTTCTTGCAGACTCTATACCAGTTGGTGCCTGCTGAACCAGTATGTAGTTCACGGCACATCCCCAGGATGATACGGTTGCATTCGTATTTAACCTGTAACGAATGAGTAGTGTATCTCCTGTCTGAAAAGCATCCTGCATGTCAATAATATGAGACATAAGCATGGATTTGGTACCGGGAGCAGCATTATTAAAAGCATTTAGCCAGGAGGCATTGGCGCGGGCATCATACCCCTGTGTAAACGGTATCCAGTCTAGCCCATTTTTAGTTGCTTCCACTACAACAAAATCTTTGAAGTCCGGTGTACCAAATGCTGCTCCTTCTAGTCCGGGCTCAACAATGGCTATATCTTCATACTGAATGATGGCATCACTTTGAGCTACCCGAATTGGATGACGAATGAGCAGGATATAGTTTTGATTTGGACTGTATGGATGATTTGTTTGTGGAATGCTCCGCTCTGCTGCTGAAGCATCAGAGAGCCTTTGAGAAACAAATCCACCAACTGTCAGGTCGGTGTATGAATTAAAGTATGTTCCATAGGCATCTTCAACGGTCAGGATGTCGAGCAGAGGTATTGAATAGTTTTTTGAGTGATAGGGTGACTCACCTTTATAAGAAACCATCTTTATGTTTTTGTTTCCGGGAGCCAGGTTTCCGATTTCTACGATCAGCTCTGATGGTTCGATTTCTTTAATAGCGCCCAACAACGTATTGCCATCATAGAAGTCAATCCGGTCGAAAGCTTCAACAGATTTTATTTTGAGAACAAGCTTTTCTTTGGGAGATGTACCATGAGCAAGTACTTCAGGCGGGGTTCCGGAAATCTGTGAGGCCTCAATAGTTGCCGTCCATATGCCGCGACCATGGGTAGCAATAACAACCTGATTATCCTGACCCTTCATGTCCCAAACCGATACACTAGGAAAGTCTTCTATTAATGACCAGCTCTGTCCATTGTCATGCGATTCTACTATCCCGATTTCAGTACCAGCCCATATAATATCTGGGTTATCTGGACGTACATACAGGCAGTACACGGCCACGTCCGGAAATCCATTTACACTTATATTGCCATTTCCAAAGCCGGAAATATCTTCCCAGGTTTGCCCCAGATCAGTTGTGCGCAATATTTTAGGATTACCCGCCTGTGAAAATAACACATAGGCTGTATTCGGTTCATGCGGATGTGAGGCTAGTTTGGTAATGCCTCCTGAAATTAATGGTGAGTTATTGGTTGGCGTAAAAGAAAGGCCGGCATTTATTGAGACATGAATACTTCTCTGTTCGTTCATTCCGCTTCCAGCCCAAACAATGTTTGCGTTAGCTCTTGAAACTTCAACATCCATTAAAGAGGTAGAAGACCCCCACTTCTGAGTAATGGGTGTTAACGTCCAGTTCTCTCCAAAATTTGAGGAATAGAAAACCCCTGCTGATGATAAAGTGTATATCCTGTCGGGGTTATCACGTGAGTTTGCCAGTTTAGAAATAAAGGGATGGTTACCTGAAAGCCCAGCGGTAGCGTTTGTCCACGAGGCTCCGCCATCCGTTGATCTTCTGAAGTTATTTCCCTGGGAGCCTCCGATTATCTTTTTGTCATCCAGGTTATTCCAGAGTACTTCAAAGCCATCACCACCTATGTTGAAGATGTAATTTGTGGAACTTGTAGCGGATTGATTGGCTGGAGATTTCCATGTGCCGTTATCCTGCATACCGCCAATGTATTCATCAAAACCTGGTCGCTTGTCAGCGCCATAAAACTGACTGGTATTATAGGTTCTGCCGCGCATTGACCAATCACCACCGTTAATACCTGGTAAGGATGACGTATTGGAAATAAAAACACCGCCATCGTTAGCATTCAAAATTTTATAGGTATTGCTTGTCATGGGTATCATGATCAGGTTGTGATGATCCGGATGCATATCCGTGCCATAATTGGTAAATCTGTTTTTACTATCAAACTGACCATAGGCATCGGAGACCGTGACAGTGGTAGCATTGCGTGGGTTGCTAACCACAATTTTAAACTTGACATCCGGAAGCGTGGCCGGGTTCCAGGTTCCACTCGCTAAGGTTGGCCAAAAGAAGTACATTCTATCAACTGTATGTCCACCATTAACCATTAACCCTGTTGCAGGTGTCTCCTGATAAGTGAGATAATGAATGAAAATATACTCGCGGGCAGTGAGCAGTTGCTCATCATTCTCCGCGCGCACATTTAAGTTAAACTGACCATCGCGTTGTTGATCACGAAACGAGACCATTAATTGACGCACATCATTTCCCTGCGCATCCACCTCCCATACTTCAAACGGGACCTGAACATAATTTTGATAGCTGTATTCACTATCGGGAATACCTGCGCCTCCATCTCCTGCTGTACCTCCATTTGGTGGCACAGTAAATCTATGTGCCAGTTGTGACTGCCCATTCCCAAATCTAACTTCAACTGATTTGTTTGTTCCGGAGCCCACTTCCAATCTACCACCATATTGTGTGGCGGAGAAATTGACAAGTGACAGGAATCCAGTTTCATCCTGAACGCCATACGAGGTTGTGGTAGAAGAGCCACTGAGTTGGGACCGGAATAAATTCACACCACCATAGTAGACAATGTCGGCATTAAAAGGATCGCAAGCTATCGTATTATCGTACCAGCCTTGCCCACCAAGAAAGTCAACGTTTTGATTGTTAAAGGTTACATTAACAGGAACCCAAAGATTGCCAGCATCCTCTGAAACATACAAATCCGATCCGGTACCTGAAAAATTTCCCTGAACAGAGGCAAATACTCTATTCGTTTTTATGGGGGAGATAGCAATCTCCACACGGCCGGCACCAGTAGATCCGACAGATGGAGTAAGGCCGGTTGTTGATAATGTCCAGGTGATTCCGGCATCAACAGACTTAATCACACCAACAAAACGTTCGGTTGCGTATTGGATGTTAAAATTTCCGGGTGTGGCTTTTAGGTCCTGTATAAGTGTGCGGTTGGATACTTTTGACCAATTATTTCCACCATCTGTGGTACGGTAAATTCCAGTGTTGGTAGCTACAATAACGATGTCTGTATTTCCGGGATCAACGATGGCGCGATTAACATCACCAAAGTTACTGGTAGCTGGTAGGTAACTCCAGGCCTGTCCGCGATTTATCGACTTGAACATACCATTGCCACTAATGCCATCAATATTTCCAAATCCCTCACCCGTTCCCAAATAAATAATATCATGATTCGATTCGGCCATGGCCAATACAGTTGTTGCCAGGTTGGGAAGATCGGGCGTAATCAATGTCCAGTTTATTCCACCATTCGTTGTCTTCCACACGCCTCCGCCAACAGAGCCCGCATACCAGGTGTTTTTTGCCGGATCATCCGGGTCGACAATCAGTCCTCTTGTACGTCCTGGAACATTGTTTGGTCCACGTTCTATCCACTCTACAACACCATTTGATTGCATTCTTCCAGATCGCTTACGCGCAACTGCCGAAGCTTTGGCATTTTCATATTCACGAACACGAAAACCGGGAGCATATCCATGTGTTTCTGCACCATCAGGAGTTCGGATATTTTTTTGAAATGCAAAAAATTCCTCAGGGCCGTTAAAGTTTTGTTCAGTATATGTTTCGACTGAATGCTGGCTAGGATCAACCGGGTTTTGTTGAACCGCCCACAGAATTATAAGACAATAAAAGGCAGTCAGGAACACTAAAAATCTTAATCTCATACTTATTGTTTTGGTAGTGCAATACTAATAATCTTTTTGTAGTGGGAAAGGTCCTCGTCAGCTTCTATAATTCCGGGAAGACTTAATACTTCCAGCGCGGTATCAGAATGCCACTTGACATGTCCCGGTAAAAATGAATTTTCGTAAATGATGGTATTCTTCGCAACATCAACTACGATAAATTTCAGTGCAATTTTATCGTCTGTTTCGGTTAAATTCTGAATGTATAGACTAAAATTCCCTTTAGAATTTGTTTCCTGAGTAAAGTTTGGGCCAAGTTTTTCTTGTATCAGGCTATTGATTTGTTCAGGTTTTACCTTGCGTGAAGATGAGCAGGAGCCTGATAAATTAAACACACCAATGCAGGCGGTTAGGAGTAAAACTTTATTCACATACATTTTTCAAATGTACCGAATTGCGCCTTAAGTTTTTTGCTTTTTCTTCTTCGCAGCAGGGAACAAAACGTTGTTGAGAATAAGTCGGTAGCCCGGTGAATTTGGATGCTGATTGAGATCGGTAGGCTCTTCACCTACCTGGTGTTGGTAATCTTCCGGATCATGACCACCGTAAAATGTCCAGAAGCCTTTGCCGAGAACGCCATGTAAGTATTTGGCTTCTTTGATGTCTTTGTTTTCTCCCATAATCACCACATCGGGTTTAATGAGGTGCTTTTTGAATCCGGTAGTTTGCCCAAAAAAACCTTTTAGTACCCGGGTGTGATTTTGCGTGAGCATGGTAGGGATAGGATCCCACTTGGCTGAAAATTCAAATATGGAGAAGTAATCATTTGCCTGACGCAAGCCACGTTCATTCGGTGGATTATCTATGTCTGAAAATTCATATTGGTATGGATCCTTAACCAACCTGAAATTGGTGAAGGCAAGGGTTTTTTCATAATCTATTTTCTCCTGCGCATGCGGGTCGGCACCATCTCCATCAAACATCCGCTCACAGATATCCACACCTTCGGCAGCAAGGGCAATATCATAACTATCAGTAGCGGAGCACATGGCAAACATAAAGCCGCCACCAGCAACAAATTCTTTAATGCGTTTTGCTACTGCCAGCTTAAGTTGTGATACTTTGTTAAAGCCATTTCTACGGGCCGTTTCTTCAGCTTCCTTTTGGGCTTCTATATACCAGGGCATGTTGCTAAAGGAACCGTAAAACTTTCCATACTGACCGCTGAAATCTTCGTGATGCAAATGAAGCCAATCGTAGCGGGGCAGTGCACCGGCCAGAATTTCATCATCATACACTACATCGTAAGGTATTTCTGCGTAGGTCAACACCAAGGTTACGGCATCGTCCCATGGTTGTGCGGTTTTGGGTGAGTATACGGCCATGCGCGGGTACTTTTCCAGTTTCATGATGTCGTAGTTTACAGCGGGACTGGAAATTTCTGAGATAACCTGGTTAGCCTGAGCATCGGAAATAACTTCATAGCTTACCCCACGGATAACCAATTCATTTTGGATGGCCGGATGGAATTTAACCATGAAGCTACCGCCCCGGTAATTCAGTAACCAGTCTACCTCGGTTTCGCTTCGTAAAATCCAATAGGCTATACCGTAGGCTTTCAGGTGGTTGGCCTGCTTCTCATCCATAGGAATGAACAGGTAATTTCCCTTAACCCACACTGAAACGATCAGCAGCGCAAACAATAAAATCCCCCTCACCATAACAAAATCATTGAATTAACAGGTAGTACCACTTCAAAGTTAGGCAAATGCCTTTATGAATAAAAAAATCGTATATCGTGTAACTTTTCCGCTCTATAATCAACGTATTGGCAGAGTAAACTGGTTTCATGAATGTTATAGAAAATATGCGGGAGGGGTTGCGTTCGGTGCAGGCAAACCTGCTTCGATCCGTACTTACCGCCCTTATTGTAGCCATCGGCATTACCGCACTTGTTGGGGCGCTTACTGCGGTTGATGGTGTAGAGCGTTCAATCAATGAGAGTTTGTCTTCTTTAGGAGCCAATACGTTTGATATTACGTCTAAAACCAATCGCGGTGGCCGAACAGAGGGTGTTTCAGAAAAGCGATATCCAAACCTTACATTTCGTGAGGTTAGCCAGTTTACCAGTCAATTCAACTTTCCGGCCACTGTCAGTCTCTCCGCAAACTTAACCGGGATAGCCGAAGTAAAGCGGCTTTCAAAAAAGACAAATCCGAATATTCAGATTGTAGGTTCAAATGAGAATTATCTGGCCATTAAGGGGCTTAACCTTAATTCGGGTAGAAATTTTTCGGTTATGGAAGTGGAGTATGGTACGCATGTGGCGGTTATTGGGTATAAAATTTACACCGCCTTATTCAGAGAAAATGAAAATCCTATCGGGGAGAAAATTTCTTTTTTAGGAGTTCAGTTTAAAGTAATTGGCGTAATTGAAGAAAAAGGGCAATCGCTGGAAGGCAATTATGATAACATGGTTTTGGTGCCCATACGCGTTGCCAACCAAATGGCGAAGGGTAGAAGCTTGTGGTACAGACTCACTGTGGGTATTGATGACATCAACAACGTTGACAATGCCATGGGCGAGGCAACCGGTTTAATGCGCAGGATAAGGCAAGACAGGGTGGGGAATGAAAACTCTTTTGAGCTTGAACGAAGTGTTTCGCTTGCAGAGCGAACCGCACAGATGGCAAGTTACGTTCGTACAGCTGGATTTTTAATTGGCTTTGTAACGTTGCTTGGTTCTTCTATAGCCTTAATGAACATCATGCTTGTTTCCGTAACTGAACGCACGCGTGAAATTGGAGTGCGCAAAGCATTAGGGGCTACGCCTCTTCGCATTCGTCAGCAATTTGTAACCGAAGCTATTGTTGTATGTCTGCTGGGCGGAGCGTTGGGTATTTTGCTCGGGATTCTTATCGGTAACCTGGGCGCAAGATTCCTGGGCATGGAAAGTTACATTGTTCCATGGGTGTGGATTTTCTTTGGCTTGTTTGTATGCGTTTTTGTTGGTCTGCTGTCAGGTTACTACCCGGCACACAAAGCCTCCAAGCTTGATCCAATTGAATCCCTCCGTTTCGAGTAGGTTGACTTAAGCCAACTCAGCTTTTAACGAAATATTGGTATTCAGCAATTTCGAAATCGGGCAATTCACTTTTGCGTTTTCAGCACACTCCATAAACTGCTCTTTGGAAATACCTGTAATAGATGCTTTAAGCTCCAGGTCAGCATTTGTTATAGCTCCGCTTTCAAGCGTAATGGTGCATGTAGTGGATAGTTCGGTTGGTGTAAAGCCCGCTTCACCCAATACAAAACTCAATTTCATGGAAAAGCAACCAGCATGTGCAGCGGCAATCAATTCTTCTGGGTTGGTACCCACACCTTCCTCAAATCTTGACCCGAAGGAATATTGGGTTTTGTTGAGTACGGTGCTTTGTGTGCTTAAGTGACCTTTTCCTTCTTTACCGGAACCTTGCCAAACGGCTGTTGCTTTGCGTTTCATACACGTGGGATTTAGTTAGTGAGTTCTATTGACGAAACTAACTTTTCTTGACTTACAAAACCAGATTTTGTAGGCAAAAGTATTTTACTTTGCCTATAGATCTGTAGGAGAGATGCCAGAGTGGTTGAATGGGACGGTCTCGAAAACCGTTGTGCGGGTAACCGTACCGAGGGTTCGAATCCCTCTCTCTCCGCTTATGAGCGGGATTACAACAGAAGTACATATCCAAATACCAGTTATGGTAATGGACTTTAGTAATTGCAAAGAGCCGGACTTAACAAGTGAGAATGCCACAGGGTAATTCAGTTTATTTTTGATTACCCAATAACTGCTCCATTTCAGCAACTACAAGTGTTGTCAGGCCATCAATTTTCGTTAAGTCCTGATCCCAAAATGATACATTGGATAAAAAACTGACAGCAACTGCTTCAGTAGTCGGGCTATTCCAGGCAGTTGTAGCAAAGTTCAGAACATCGGGCGAATCGTTGAGAGGGATGGGCGTATTGTTCCAGTTGCCTTTATAAAAGCAAATCAACGCAGCCAGGGAATGGATCAGTTTTTTCGGCAAGCTCTTTTTGCGTTTCATGTATTCCAATACGGAAGGCAACACCCGCACTTTATATTTTGAGATTGAGTTAAGCGCTATGGTAATCAACTCATGCTTGATGAACGGATTTTGAAAACGTTCAATGACATCATGCGCGAATTGTTTTAATTCACTATCGGGCAAATCCAGCGTAGGAATAATCTCTTCGAAGATTGCTTCACGAATGAATTTTCCGATGTAGTGATCATCAACCGCTTCACGTACCGTACGCAAACCATGCAGGTATGCTACCGGTACCATCGCTGTATGCGCTCCATTTAATATGCGTACCTTACGTGTACGGTAAGGCGATTGATCGGTGACAAATTTTACATCCAGACCAGCCTTTTCTGCGGGTAACTTTTGTTTCAATGCTTCAGGCCCTTCTATTACCCATAGGTGAAAGGGTTCTGCGGTTACAACCAGGTTATCTGCATAACCAAGTTGTTGTTGAATCTCATCAATGGTCTCTTTGGGAAAGCCGGGAACAATGCGATCAACCAACGTATTGCAAAACGTTGTATGGGTTTCAATCCATTGCCTGAACTCATGCGGCAAGCGCCAAAGTTGTATGTATTGCAGGATGACTTTTTTTAGCTCCAAACCATTTTTATCGATCAGCTCGCACGGAATAATGGTGAGTGCCTTTTCCGGGTTGCCTTGAAAAAACCGAAACCGGTGATGCAGTAGCAGGGTTAGTTTTCCGGGAAAGCTTTTGGGGAGTGTTTGAAGGGAACCATCACTTTCATCAAAGGCTATTCCTGCCTCGGTGGTGTTGGAAATAACAAATTCCAGATCGGGGTTTTCTGCTGCTTTCAAAAAACCATTGAAATCTTCAAACGGATTGATTACATCGGTAACACAGGTAATCAGTCTTGTTTCGAAAAATGATTTCCCGTTTTTGATTCCGTTCAACACAACATGGTACAAGCCTTTTTGTTCATTAATGAGATTGCCCATGCCACCTGCAAGTGGTTGAATGATTTGTACCGAACCATTAAACCCGGCACGCTCGTTCATCAGGTCCACCATCCAATCAACAAATGCACGCAAAAAATTTCCTTCTCCAAATTGCAATACCTTAACGGGATGCTGCTGCTCAACACCAGCATTTAGCCTGTTTAATTTTTTCAACATCTCAGTGTGTTAGAATCCGTACTTAAAATTTGAAATACTCTTTTGCATTGTAGTGGCAAATGTCGGAGACGATCTTACCCAACCATTTCTCATCTTTGGGTAATTCACCATTTTCGACATCACGTCCTATCAGGTTGCATAGAATCCTGCGGAAATATTCATGACGCGGGTAGGAGAGGAAGCTCCGTGAATCGGTTAGCATGCCGATAAAGCAACTGAGTAAGCCGAGGTTGGATAGTGCATTGATTTGCTTCTCCATACCGTCTTTCTGATCAAGGAACCACCAGGCAGAACCAAACTGAATCTTTCCTTTTGATGAGCCGTCATTAAAGTTTCCGATCATGGTGCCCATTACTTCATTATCAGCCGGGTTGAGGTTATAGAGAATTGTTTTAGCTAGCTGATTGGTTGAGTCAAGTTCATTGAGAAACCGTGACAGCGCCACGCCTTGCGAAAAATCTCCGATGGAATCAAAACCCGTATCGGGCCCGAGTTCGCGCAACATGCGTTCGTTGGTATTGCGTAATGCACCCAGGTGAAACTGCTGTGTCCAGCCTTGTTTATGATACAGTCGACATAATTCCAGTAGTGTTTTGTATTTAAAGAAGCGTATTTCATCTGCCGAAAGGGCTTCCAGCTTTTTTACTTTTTTAAAGAGCGCTTCTATGTCAAATGCATTTGCAGTAAAGTGATAAAGTTGTTCCAATCCATGATCGGCCAGCTTACATCCAACGCTTACAAAGAATTCTATTCTCTTTTCGAGCGCTTTCAACAGGTCGGCATACCGGTTAATTTCCACATTGGCCACACTGCTCAACTGACCGAGGTAGGTGAGGTAAGCTGCCGGATTTTCAACTGCATACGCCTTATCGGGTCTGAACGTTGGGAGAATTTTTGTTTCGAAATTTTCCTGTTTAAGCTGAAGATGGTCCTCCAGTGAATCTGCAGGATCGTCCGTAGTGCAGACAACCTGAACGTTCATTTTCTTCAGCAAGGCGCGAGTGGAATACTCCGGTGTATTCAATTTTTCAGTGCAAACATTGTAAATGGCGCTGGCGCTGTCTGGATTTAACAGTTGGTTAATACCAAAATAGCGTTGTAGTTCCAGGTGCGTCCAATGGTACAACGGATTGCGTACGGTGTAGGGAACCGTGTACGCCCACTTTTCAAACTTATCTTTATCAGATGCGTTTCCGGTAATGTATTTCTCGTTGATGCCTAGCGTACGCATGGCGCGCCATTTATAATGATCACCAGCTAACCAGATCTGCGAAACATTTTCAAACTGTCGGTTGCGGGCAATATCGCGTTGCGGCAAATGGCAATGGTAATCGATGATGGGAAGATTTTTGGCGTAATCGTGATACAGGATTTTCGCAAATTCATTTTGCAGCAAAAAATCTTCCGTTAAAAACGAGGTATTTAAAAGGGCTTCACTCATGATGTTCGGTTGTCTATTTGCGTTGAGATGATTTTCGAATGATCAATTCCGGTTTCAGCACAGTCTTTTTCGGGACAAATGTTTTGTTTCCGGCTCCAATTTGTTCTAAAAATATTTCGGCTGTGGCATTTCCCATTTGCTTGCTTCGCTGATCGATGGTGGTGAGTTGAGGTTCTGAGAACCATGTGAAGGGCTCGTTACCAAAACCAACCAAGGCGATGTCCTGCGGTATCCTGATGTTGCGTTCCTTTAATACCTGCATGGCGCCCATGGCACCATAATCACTGGCAGAAAATACGGCATCGGGGCGCTCAGGTAATGACAGGAGTTTTATCATCGACTCACGACCATCATCCAACTGCAGGTTGCTGCCAACAACGAGTGATTCGTCATAGGCAATGCCGTGATCCTGCAGGGCTTCCCGGTATCCGCGGAAGCGCTCACGGTAAATGCTTATTTTTTTTATGCCTGTAAAATGCGCAATGCGTTTGCACCCTTGATTGATCAGGTGTTTTACGGCATTGTAAGCACCCTGGTAATCGTCAATAATTACGGAGCTCACTTCCAATTCTTCATTCGAACGGTCGAACATAATTAGCGGAATGCCTTTGTTCTTAACTTTTAAAAAGTGCTCGAAATCTTCTGTGCCTTTCGCATAAGATGCAATGATGCCATCCACACGCGCATTCAACAACGCTTCTACCGTTGCTACTTCTTTTTCGTAATTGTCATACGATTGGCAGATCATTACATTGTATTGTGCGGTGTTGGCAATTTCTTCAATGCCCCGAACTACAGAAGAAAAGAAACTACGATCGGCAGTAGGTACGATGATGCCAATAATTTTACTTTTTCCATTGCGCAAGGCGGCAGCAATGTGATTGGGTTGATAATTGAGTTTTTCAGCGACCTTTAAAACTGCTTTTTTAGTTTCCTCGCTAATGCGTGGATGATTCTTCAGGGCGCGCGAAACCGTTGAAGCTGTGATATTCAGTTTTTTTGCAATGTCGTGTATCGTTGCGCGTTCCCGTCTCATACTTCGTTTGAAGGTTTGCCAATGGTTGCCAACAAGCCGCCATCAACATAAATAATTTGTCCGTTAACAAAGTTGCTGGCTGCTGATGATAAAAACACAGCGGTACCAGCTAGGTCTTCCGGATCGCCCCAGCGACCAGCCGGTGTACGGTTGATGATAAATTCATTAAACGGATGTCCCTCCGTTCGTATCGGTGCCGTTTGGGCGGTGGCAAAGTATCCTGGGCCGATGCCATTCACTTGTATGTTGTGTTTAGCCCACTCCGTAGCCATGTTTTTGGTCAGCATTTTCAGTCCGCCTTTTGCAGCTGCATAGGCCGAAACAGTGTTTCGTCCGAGCTCACTCATCATCGAGCAGATGTTGATAATTTTTCCTGCCTTGCGCTTGATCATGTACTTACCCACATGTTTGGAAACGATAAAAGGACCAACCAGGTCAATGTCAATTACTTTTCTAAAGTCAGCCGCCTCCATGTCCAACATGGGCGTCCGCATTATAATTCCGGCATTGTTAATAAGAATATCAATCGGGCCCACTTCCTGTTCAATTTTATCAACTGCTGATTTTACTTCTGCTTCATTGGTTACATCAAAAAGAAATCCATGCGCAGTAAAGCCGGCCTTTTTATATTCTGCCAGGGCAGATTTCATTTTTTCTTCGGTGTGCCCATTGATCAGAAGTGTGGCGCCTGCACCTGCCAGTCCTTTTGCCATGGCCATGCCCAATCCGTGGGTGCTACCTGTAATAAGCGCCCGTTTATCTTGCAAACTAAAAAGTTCAGGCATCATGATTATTGCAAGTTAACCGGCTGCACAATATCCATATCGTTATAGTCCAGATTTTCTCCGGCCATACCCCATATAAATGAGTAGCTGCTTGTTCCTGCACCTGAATGAATCGACCAGGGAGGAGATATGACAGCCTGATGGTTCTTTACCCAGATTGGTCGTGTCTCTTTGGGTTCTCCCATAAAATGGCATACAGCCTGATTATCCGGAACATTGAAATACAAGTAAATCTCCATGCGCCTGTCGTGGGTATGGGGAGGCATGGTGTTCCAAACACTGCCGGGTTTTAATTCAGTAAGTCCCATTTGAAGCTGACATGTTTCAATTACTCCGCTGATGAGCAGTTTGCGGATGGTTCGTTGATTTGCCGTTTGTTGAGATCCCAACTCCACGGTTTCTGCCTGATCGATCGAAACCTTTTTAACCGGATAAGCATGATGTGCCGGGGCTGAATTATAATAGAATAGGGGGGTGCCGTTTTTTCCTGGAAGGAAGATAACCTTTTTGGTTCCCATTCCTATATATAATGCTTCTTTAGATTGAAGCTCAAATTCCTGGCCATCCACCTGAACACTGCCTGCAGCACCGACATTTATTATGCCCATTTCCCTGCGCTGCAGGAAGAAATCTGATTTCAGAATCTCTAGTGCCTCGAGAGAAACAGGCTTGGTAGAGGGCATAGCCCCACCAGCCATAAATCGGTCGTATAGCGTATAGTGTGCGGTGATTTTATCGGATTCAAATATGGTCTCGATCAGGTAGTGCTCGCGTAATTCAGGGGTGGTAAAGTGCTTACTTTGTGAGGGGTGCACGGCATGACGGACAGAATCAGGAGTATTTGTGCTCATATTGTGTAATCGTTTGCGCAATATAATGGATAATAGAGTTTATGTGCTTAGATGAGGTCAGTTATCAACGTATTGATTTATCCGATTTATCTTTTGCAAAAACCCTTTAAATCAGATTATAAAGCCATTAATCATCAAAAATGTAAAATTTGTTTTGGTAAATATACGAAGACTTTATAATATGCAATCGATTGCGCATAAAATTGCTGAAAATCGATTGCGAAAAGCAGTTTCTGACGCAACCATAAAGAAACTTTCTTACTTAATAACCTTTAAAAATCCTTTATGAATAGAATTGTACGAACAGGTAAGCTTGCAATTGCATCGGCAATTGTCTTGTTGCTGCTGTACGCTCCAAACCTTTACGCACAAAACCGCACTGTTACCGGTACGGTGAAGTCAGAGGGTGAGGTATTGCCGGGCGTATCGGTAACAGAGAAAGGAACGACCAACGGAACGGTTACGGACAGCGATGGAAAATTTTCCCTTTCTGTTTCGGGCGGTGCAACGTTGATTTTCAGCTTTGTGGGTATGGTGCCCCAGGAAATTGTGGTGGGCAGTCAAACCAATATTGATGTGAATCTGGTTGCTGATATTTCGCAGTTGGAAGAGGTGGTTGTAGTGGGCTATGGCACAGTAAAGAAATCAGACTTAACCGGTTCAATTGTTTCTGTTGGTGGCGATGATTTGAAAAAAATGCCGGTAGCCACTGTAGCGGAAACGCTAACTGGCCGTTTGGCTGGGGTTCAGGTTACCTCCACAGAAGGATCGCCAGATGCGGAAATCAATATTCGGGTTAGAGGCGGAACCTCTCTTTCACAGGATAACAATCCTTTATATATTGTAGATGGTTTTCCGATTAACAGCATCTCTGATATTTCGCCCTCTGACATTGAGACCATTACCGTATTAAAGGATGCATCTTCAACGGCTATTTATGGTTCGCGTGGCGCCAATGGTGTTGTGCTTATTACTACAAAAGGAGGAACAACAGACGGCAAAATTTCTGTAAACTTTAACACGTTTACAGGGTTTAAAAAAATTGCCAAAACACTTGATGTACTGTCGCCAGAAGATTATGTAAGGTGGCAGTACGAATATGCATTGTTACGCGATAACATTAATTCTTATGAGAATTTCTTTGGGCCATATCAGGATATTGATCTTTATAGCGGCTTAAAAGGTAACGATTGGCAACGCCAGATTTACGGACGTACCGGCCGAGTGTTTAGCAATGACCTCAGCATACGGGGAGGAACTGAAAAATTCAGTTACTCGATTAATTACGCTCGTTTCCAGGAAAGGGCTATTATGATTGCATCTGATTTCGTTCGTGATAATATTACCGTGCGATTGAATAATAAGCCCAATAATAAAATCAATATTGGTTTTTCGCTTCGCTATTCGAATACCGAAATCAACGGTGGTGGCGCAAACGAACAAAACGAAGTTTCATCAGCCGATTCAAGGCTTAAGCACAGCGTAGGGTACTCACCTATTCCTATTCCTGGGATAACGACAGATGCAAATGACACAGATGATCAAACAGCGGGTGACTTGGTTAACCCTATTGCAGCCACTTATGATAACAACCGTTTTCAGCAACGCAGAAATTACAATATGGGAGCCAGCTTTGCATGGAATATTATCGACAATCTGCAGCTCAAAGTGGAAGGAGGGATTGATACTTATAATTTTCTCGATAACCGCTTTTATGGTATGACAACTTATTTTGTTGCTAACCGACCGGCCGCAGAAAATCAAAATCATCCAGCGGTCATTCTAAGGGACAGGAAAGAGTTCAGATTACGAAATACCAATACGTTGAGTTACAACTTTAAAGACGTCCTTTCCAGTGATCATCAGCTTAACGTGATGCTCGGTCATGAAGTACTAACAAAAGAAGTGAATCGGGTTACCTCTGAAATACATAAATTCCCTCAATTTTTTGGATCTGAACAAGCTTTCAGACTGACCACACAGGGTGTGCCAGTATCGGTAGACAATTACTTCGATCCTGACGAAAAACTTTTATCGTTTTTTACCCGTGCAAATTATGCTTTTAAAAACCGGTACTTGCTCGAGGCTGTTTACCGCGCTGATGGGTCAAGCAAATTTTTAGGCGACAATGTATGGGGTTATTTTCCTTCTGTATCAGGAGCATGGAAAGTATCTGAAGAGAATTTTATGCAGGGTATTTCAGATTGGGTTAGCAATGTTAAGGTGCGTGCAAGCTTTGGTGTAGCCGGTAACAATAATATACCTGTAGGCCAAACCCTCACCATGTTTGAGTCGCGCACCAATACGTGGATGAGCGGCTTTGATAACTTTTGGGCTGCTTCAAACATTATGGCAAACCCTGATTTGAAATGGGAAACTACCTATACTCAAAATTATGGTTTGGACTTTAGTATGTTAAAGGGTAGGGTTACTGCAACCGTTGAATACTATAAAAACAATACAAAAGATTTGTTGCTGGAGTTCCCCACACCAGGAACCGGTTACGCCAGTCAGTTTCGTAATATAGGTGAAACCGAGAACAAGGGTATTGATTTGTCCCTTACTTATGTAGCTATTGACCGGAGTGATTACGGATTGTCCATTTCCTTTAATACAAATGTTAATCGGAACAGAATTGTGTCGCTTGGTGAATTGGATGTGATCACTGCGGGTACAAATTCCAATTGGGCATCTACTATGATTGGCCGTGATTACGATGTACGGGTGGGCCGATCGATCGGTGCCATGTACGGTTACCTGAATGATGGTCGCTACGAAGTTTCTGATTTTGAAGGATATGATGCGGGCACCGGAAGGTGGATATTGAAAGCAGGCGTAACAGATGCCTCTGGTGTAGTAGGTACCGGTTTAAACAATGCGCGGCCTGGTATGATGAAACTGAAAGATGTAACCGGAGATGGAATTGTGAATATTGAAGATCAACAGGTTATCGGGAATTTTTTGCCGAAGCATTCTGGTGGATTTGTTCTGAATGGGTATGCGTATGGATTTGATTTGGCCGCAGCGTTCAACTACAGCTACGGGAATCAGGTTTATAACGCAAATAAAATTGAGTTTACGTCCGCCAATCCAAATACACAGTACCGTAATTTGATTGATATCATGGCTGAGGGACAACGCTGGACCAATATCAACGCTGCTGGTCAGCTGGTAAATGATCCAACCGAACTGGCTGCTTTAAATGCCAACACAACTATGTGGTCTCCATACATGAACCGTTTCGTGTTTAGTGATTGGGCGGTTGAAGATGGTTCGTTTTTGCGACTGAATACACTTACGCTAGGATATACATTGCCAGCAAGCGTTGCTTCTCGTGTTAAGCTGCGTAACCTGAGGTTTTATGCTACAGGATATAATGTCTTTATAATCACCGACTACAGTGGCTTCGATCCTGAGGTATCAACCCGTAGAAGAACGCCTTATACACCTGGTGTTGATTACTCAGCTTACCCGCGCAGCAGGCAGGTTGTGTTTGGTTTAAACTTTAATTTTTAAGACCAGATAGAATTGACTATGAAAACGAAATATATATCCGTAATAATTTTAGCTGGCATACTTACAGCATGCAACGATTTTCTCGAGGCGCCTACCAAATCTTCGCTCGATGAATCGATTATATTTTCTACTCCTGGTTTGGCCCGTGGAGCAGTTGATGGAATTAAAGTACCATTTGCAGAAACCAACTCATATCGCGGACGCTTTCTGCCCTGGTATGGTATGAACACTGATATCGAATGGTATAACTCTTCGCAAACCGTGGGGGATAACTCAGACCTTGCTGTTTACAATGCCAGGCCTAATAACACGCAGATGAATACCGAGAATAATGCCTGGGCTATGATGTACGCAGGTATTGAAAGAGCTAATCTTTGCATTCGTGGTATTCGCATATACGGCAACCCTGAATCGAACCAGGAAATGGGTGAATTGCTTGCTGAGGCACTTACTTTACGGGCAGTATACTATGCTGATTTGTTAAAGGCATGGGGCGATGTGCCCGCTCGATTTGAGCCCATTACAGCCGAGACAATGTATATCGAAAAATCAAGCCGTGATGTAATCTATAAGCAATTGCTGGACGACCTTGGTAGTGCAGCGGCATTGGCTCCCTGGCCAAATGAAACGTCAACAACCTCTACAGTTGAATATATTAATAAGGCTTTTGTTAAGGGTTTGCGTGCCAGGTTGGCTTTGACGGCAGCAGGTTTTTCGCAATATCCGGATGGAATCAGAAGAGGACAGATACCTGGTTACACCACACAACAACTGTATGAACTTGCCCTGCAAGAATGTAAGGATGTTATTGAAAGCGGTAAAGCACGACTTGAAACTTCTTTTGAAAATTTATGGAGAAAATATAACGAAGATAACGTTGCCGCTGGCGGTGAATCGCTTTGGGAAATTCCATTTGCCGATGGTCGCGGCCGAATGCTATTTACGTTTGCTGTACGGCATAACACTAACAATCAGCATCATGCCAACGGTTCAAACCGGGGAGGACAGGCCGGTCCCTTGCCTAACGTATTCTATGATTATGATGAAAAGGATACCAGACGCGATGTAACATGTGTTCCGTACCGGTATGGAAACGCTGTGAATGGTTGGGCAAGACAAGAATTGGTGGACCTGAATACCTGGTATTTTGGAAAGTACCGGTATGAATGGATGAGCCGGTTTGTTACATCAACAAATGATGATGGTGTGAATAAGATGTACATGCGCTATGCTGAAGTGTTGCTAATAGCCGCTGAAGCTGCTAATGAACTCGGTGATTTAGGTGCGGCTAAGACCTATTTGAAAGAAATACGAAGAAGAGCATTCGCATCGGCTGATCATGCAGCAAAAGTAGATGCGTATGTAGATGCCTTGGGAACGAAAGAGGCGATGTTCAATGCCATTATTGATGAACACAAATTTGAGTTTTGTGGTGAAATGGAACGCAAGCAGGCGCTTATTCGCTGGAATAAGCTGACTGAGAAAATGGATGAAGCGAAAGCAAAGATGCTTGCGCTTAGAGATAGAACGGGAGAATATGCTGATGTACCAGCTTCTCTATATTTTCAGTTGGCTGCTGATGATGAATCGTTGGAGATTTATGGACTCAATCGTGGGGAGACAACGCCCCCTGTAGGTTGGACGCAAAAAACATGGACAAACCTGAATGATGCCAAGATCAACAGCTTGTATACAAACGATCCTAATACAAAGCAGTTCTGGCCGATCTGGCAGGTGTTTCTGGAAGGAAGCAATGGAAAATTGGTGAACGACTATGGTTACTGATAATTTAATAACTATGAAAAAATATTTAGGAATTTTTATTCTCACGGGCTTTCTCGCAGTCAGCTTTATAGCATGTGATGATAATATTGATGCGCTGGTAACGGACCTGGAGCTTGATCGCGTGTTAACACCATCACGACTGGAAGCCAGGATAAGAAACCTCACCACAATTGAATTAACCTGGAATGTGCGTGAAGGTGTAGATCATTATATAGTGGAATTCAGTGAGGACAGCCTTCAGTTCAATACCATCATTTTGACAGATGAAGTTACGGCTGATGAACTTCCTTACCAACGAACGTTTGATGGTGAGACCAGGTATTCTGCGCGTGTAAAAGCTGTGACTAATGGAGTGGCTGATTCAAAGTGGGCTGCGGTTACCATTATGACGGCTCAAGAAAATATTTTCCTGCCTATACAAGATGGAGATATTGGTGCCACTGAAGCAACCCTGCGTTGGCCGGCCAACAGTGAGGTGACTCACTTTATTATTAATCCGGGCAATACAGAACGGACAATAAGCGCTGGCGAGAAAAGTGCAGGTGTGGCTACGCTTACAGGTTTAGCTAGCGCAACAAGCCATACAGTTGTACTGAGAAATGGCACAAAGCATCGAGGTCAGGTTACGTTCCAAACGCTTCTTGATATTGGTGACGCAACTGCTGTTTACCCTGAAGACGACCTGAGTGAAGTTATTGCCAATGCATCATCTGGTGATGTATTGGTATTGTTCCCGGGTGATTATACAGTTAATGTTGGTCAAACGATTGCACTCGATAAGTCAATTTCCATTAAAGGACTGTTCCCTTATGATAAGCCAAAACTTCATGTTGCATTCAACTTGCTAGGTGGAGCAACTCATGTTGAATTGGTTGATTTGGATTTGGATGGAACGGATGCTGTAACCCTTGACAGGCCACTTAATTTAGGTACAGCGAGTACAGCATACGGATCTGTAAAAATATCCGGATGTTATATTCACGATTTTGGTCCGCAACTCATTTATGGAAACGTGGCTTCATCACTGGATTTATTTTCAGTTGATAACAGTATCATAACAAACTTTTCAGGAGGTGGTGATTTTATAGACTTCCGACCTGCACATGTTAAAGAAGTGACATTGACGAACAGTACGTTTAATAATTGCTCCCCTACACGTGATTTTGTTAGGTTAGACGCAGCGGGCAATTATTCCGGAACCGGTTTAACTTCTACGGTATTAATTGACCATTGTACGTTCTATGGCGTGTCTACAGGTGCATCAAACCGAATCTTGTATGTGCGCTTTGTGAGTAACGTATTAACCGTTCAAAACAGTTTGTTTGCTGCATCAAACGGCATCTATTCAAATCAGGCTGCTACAACGCAACCAACGTGTGCTAACAATAACTATTTTAACGCGCCTGGCTATTTCACGGTAGCGGGTTCAAACAAAATCGATATTTCAGGTACGCACACAACATTAGATCCGGGCTTTGCTAATGCGGCTGCCGGTAATTTTACCATCAGCAATCAAACATTGCTTGATAATGAAGTAGGCGACCCACGATGGAGACAATAATAAAGTGAACAGGTTAGGTTAAGTGTAACAAAGGGTGTGGTTCACACCCTTTGTTTTAAAAGGTGATTGATGATTGAGATGGAATGATGAGGCGTTTAAAATTATACAGATTAATCGTTGCAGGTGTTTTGGTGGGATGTTCAACTTCTGATCCTGAACCCAAAATTGACGAACCAACTCCTATTGTTGAAGAGGCTTTTGCTTTTCCGGGAGCAGAGGGTTTTGGAAACAAAACCACGGGAGGAAGGGGAGGTCAGGTGATTAAGGTAACCAACCTGAACGATTCCGGTGCAGGGAGTTTGCGTGCAGCCATAAGCACGTCAGGCGCACGCATTATCGTGTTCGAAGTCTCCGGTACGATCGAACTGCTCAGTAACCTGAACATCACCAATCCGAACATCACCATTGCCGGGCAAACTGCTCCGGGTGATGGCATTACCATTAAAAACTATCCTGTGTTTGTAAATGCTGACAACGTCATCATTCGCTTTTTACGTTTCCGGCTGGGCAATGAAAAGCAGATTGAGGGAGATGCCATCTGGGGCCGCTATAAAAAAAATGTGATCGTTGATCATTGCTCCATGAGTTGGTGTACCGATGAGGCGGCCTCTTTCTATGCCAACCAGGATTTTACCATGCAATGGTGTATCATTTCTGAAAGCCTCAATAAATCCTTGCATGATAAGGGCGAGCATGGCTATGGCGGTATTTGGGGTGGCGACCGCGCCAGTTTTCATCATAACCTGATCGCGCATCACAAAAGTCGTACGCCACGATTTAACGGTTTTCGTTCCGGTACATACAGTGCAGGTAATCCCTACCCAAATGAGCATGTGGATTACCGCAACAATGTAGTGTACAACTGGGTAGGTGAGGGCACTTACGGAGGTGAAAATGGAAACTACAACATGATGAATAACTACTATAAACCCGGTCCGGCCACCACATCTAACCAGTCCCGTATTTTGGTTGCCTATAAAGAACCGTTTCAAGATCGACCCGGAGATGGAAAGTTTTATATCGATGGTAATTATGTACATGGCAGCGCTGCTGTTACGGGCAATAACTGGAGCGGGGTGACCTACAAAAATGGTGCAACGGAAGTTGCGTCAAAGTTGAATAGCCCCATTGCATTTAGCGTGTTCACTTCACATACAGCCGAACAAGCATATGATAAAGTATTGGCGTACGCTGGTGCCAGCCTTAAGCGCGATGCTGTTGATGTGCGTGTGGTAGAAGAGGTAAGCACAGGCACAGCAACCTATAATGGTTCCGAAACCGGTCTTCCAGGTATTATCGATAGCCAGGAAGATGTGGGTGGATGGCCAGAACTTGAAAGTCTTGCGCCTCCAGTCGATACAGACGGTGATGGCATGCCTGATGCGTGGGAAATTGAAATGAAACTCGACCCGAACAAAGCCAATGCAAGCGGAAGAAATTTAAGCACAGCGTACGATAATATAGAAGTGTACCTGAACAGCCTTGTTAAAAATATTATTCAGAATCAAACGCAATAATGTGTAATCCAAAACCACGGCAAGCATGAAGAGATTTTTACAGATTAAAACGTTACTGATCGCCATCCTTTTTGCCTCATCAGCAACACAGGTTATGGCTAATGATGTACTGATTGATTTCAAGTTTAACTCAGCCACATTGCCCGATGGCGTAACATCCAATGGCACGGTTTCAACCAGTGGTACGATAGGAAGTTGTACGGTCTGTTCGCAAGGCCGACTTCAGCTGGCGTCAAATACCGGGTTTATGCAAGTTGATATGGCGAGTGTATCGCTTTTTAAAATTACAGCGAAATCATCCGGTGCATCAGCACGAACATTCACTGTAAAATACAAACTCGGTGGAGCAAGTGAGTTTACTACTGTTGGAACGGTATCTGTTCCACAAGCTGGTAGTGAATTCGATTTAACAGCAACTTTTCCGCAGTTGGTATCTACCGTTCCTATTTCAATTCTCATAGAAAATACTCCCTCTGGTGGAGAAGCACATATTCACGATTTATACGTAGAAGCCAATTCGGGTACTCCGCTCAGCTCTGAAAAAGAAATTATAGCCTTCAAACTTACCAATACACAAATTGGTGAAGCGGTTATCAACGCAGAAGCAGGAACAGTAACGGTTTCTGTGCCTGATACAGAAAGTCTGGTAGCTGTAGTACCTGAAGTTTTTACGATATCTGAAAATGCCTCCATTGTACCAGCTGTAGATGTACCGCAAAATTTTTCCGACCCTGAAAACCCTGTAATGTATACGGTTAAGGCAGAGGATGACTCGGAAAAGCAGTGGACGATTAGTGTAAATCTTGTTAACATAAATGAAGAACTCACAGTTTATGAAGCTGAAGAGGCACAGTTTACAGGAAGTATAAGCAGTGGGCATGCAGGCTTTACCGGTAGCGGGTATATTGATTTTCTTTCTTCAGGCGATAACGCTATAACTTTTGCAGTATGCCAACTTGAAGCCGGAGTTCGTACCGCTAAATTTCGCTATGCTCTTGGTGAAGAGACGAAACGCAACGCCAGCTTGTATGTAAACGATATATTTATTTCGACAGTTGAATTTGTACCCACAGCTTCAGACACTGACTGGGCTGAATCAACTATAGCGCTTTCATTGGCCGCTGGGGTTAGCTCGGTAACGCTAACATGGGAAGATGACGGCCCTAACTTGGATAAACTATCTCTTGGAGGTGCAAAATGTGATTCGTATGAACTAACCGTAATAACCACAAACGGTGGTGTAGTGAGCCTGGCACCTGAGCGTCCTGGCAATCTGTACTTTCATGGTGAAAGCGTTACGCTGTTGGCTGAGAATAAGCCTGATCTTGTATTTACAGAATGGAGTGGTGACTTAACGGGTACGGATAACCCTGCGCAAGTGGTGATGGATAACACCAGAACCATAACAGCACACTTTTCAACAGTTACTGCCTATACGCTTGATGTGAGTATCGTGGGCACAGGCAGTGTTACACTTTCTCCACCTGGTGGTGTATATGCCGAAGGCACAACAGTTACATTAACAGCCGCGGCTGTTTTAGGTACTTCGTTTGAAGGTTGGAGCGGTGACCTGACAGGCAGCGTCTCGCCTGAAACGATTACCATGACTTCTGATAAATCGGTGACTGCAACCTTTGCCGGAACGGGTATTAGTGTTGACTTTGAAACACCGGTTGGGTTTGCTTCGGTTGTAACCGGAAGTGGAACGTACAATTATACCAGCGCAACATTTTACGGTCCAACACTTGGCGGTCAGGAAGCAGCCGATACGTTATGGATTAATGGGCCCGAAGAGTTTGATATACTGGCCAAAGCCATGTACAACCGCAGGCGGGCATATAACAATGCATCTCAAAGCTGGGGTGGTACCATGCAAAAGGCGCCTTTGGTAATGGTGCTGAAAGAAGGAGTATATACGGCAGGCACCACAGAGTCTTCCGCATGGAACAGTGGTCAGAAAATGATGCGCCTTCAGGCTCAGGGTGACCTTACCATCATTGGGCAAGGAAATGTGGTGTTGAACTGGGGCTTTCATCTGATTGATTCATGGAATATTTTAATTCGAAATATTTCCTTTCAGGATTATTATGATGATGGCGTAACGGTGGACGGATCGCATCACGTTTGGATTGATCATTGCACTTTCGGCCACCCAACCACGCGGCCTGCAAACCAGGATCATCCGGACGGTGGGGTTGATGTAAAAGCAGGAGCAAATTATGTAACCATATCGTGGAGTTTGTTTCGGAATAGTTGGAAAACCAATCTTATCGGACACTCTGATAGTAATGGTGGTGAAGATTCCGGAAAGTTGAAAACCACTTTATTTGCAAACTATTTTACAAACTCCAACTCACGCAATCCGCGTGTGCGCTTTGGTGAAGTACACGTACTCAACAACCTGATGGAAAACCTTAGCTTGTATGGTATTGCGGCTTCCAACCTGTCACAGGTTCATGCCGAGAATAATTTCTACCTCAATACCCGCTGGCCGATGTATGCCGATCGTACAACGACTGATTTTCGTGCCGTGTATGGGAATAATTCCGATAATGTTTTTACTTCAAAGACGGGCAACAGGGAAGCCTCCGGACTGAAGGCTGTAGGCAATGAGTATGATGACAGCGGTCTTCCGCTAATTACCGCTCAGATCAATCCCGACATGTTGAACCCGGGCGGACGATCTGTGAAGTTTGACCAGCTAAATCCGGAGAGTGTATTCAATCCATCCAGCTATTATACGTACACCGCATTTCCAGCTTCCGTTGTGCGAACCATCGTTCCCATTTATGCGGGTGCGCAAAAGGTAAACTTCTTCCAGGCTGAATCAGGAGGGGAAGGAGTAATTGTGGCAACTGGAACACTGAACACATTTGAGCAAACATTAGGTTCGGCTTCGGCTGTACAAACGTATACGGTTTCTGCTACTGATATTTCTGGTGACCTGACCATTACACCACCTGCAGGTTATGAGGTGTCAGCCAATAGTGGAACAACTTGGTTTACATCCACCAATCCATTAACACTAGCTTCTGTGGATGGAGCGGTTGGAGAAACAACGATTTTAATTCGTCTCCATGCACAAAGTGCAGGCAATTACGAAGGTAGCGTAGCGCATACAGCTTCTGGTGCTGCTGCTGTGTTGGTTGCTGTTTCGGGTACTGCGCAAAATGCTCCGGGCACAGTTCCTGAAGGAACCTGGACAATATACGAGGCGAATGAACTGCCAAATGAATTTACGCCTGCATTCACAACATCAAATCAGTCGGGTACATTTAGCAACACCGTTCTTGCTGATCCCGATAAAGAAGGTAACAACTTGTTGCAAATGACAACTGCAGCAAGTTCCAACAATCAGTGGAGACAGAATATGCAGTCTGGTTTACAAACCCTTACGCTGGTTATCAAAGCTAAAAGTATAGATGCGGCTAAGAACCTGGCGTTTGATGTAGACATGGATTTGGCTTCCTTCCGTTGGAGCATGCAAGTGCGTAACGATGGCACCTACTCTATTGCACAGGGAGGAACAGGAACCGGAAGCTTAGGCGTTTCCACTACCGATTGGAATATTTATCGCTTTACAAAATCTGGCGGTGAGGTGGCTGTGTACATCAACGAAAGTGAAACACCTCTTTATACGGCTACCAGTGAACAGGCTACTTCAAATAACTACTTCCGTTTTGGAGATGGTTGGGGTAGTGGATCAATCGATACGTATATAGACTGGGTGTTGTGGGATGTGACAGGAGCCTTTTCTCCGGCCGAAACCAGTATACCGGCTTACCTGGCTGGCGGCATATCGCAGGAGCCACGCATTACTGTTGCCGGGTCGTTGCAAGACTTTTCACAGATTATTGGTTCTCCTTCCGATGTCCAAACCTACACGGTGTCGGGGTCGAACCTCTCTGATAATATTACCATCACACCACCGGTTGGCTACGAAGTTTCGGCAGATACGGGTGAGAACTGGTTTGCGAATGATACTCCATTAATATTGAGTCATACGGAAGGAACAGTAGCGTCAACCACTATTTCGGTGCGTTTAAATGCTGCTGCTGAAGGTGACTATACTGGTAACATTACCCACACCAGCCCTGATGTGGAAACAGTGAATCTGGCAGTTGCTGGAACAGCAGAACTTCCTCCGGCTGAACCAACCATAACAATAACGGGTACGCTGGATAGTTTTGGTCAGGTTGTGGGAACTCCATCATCAACTAAAACCTATACGGTATCGGGTCTAAGCCTCACCGGTAACATCACCATCACGCCACCTGAGCCGTTTGAAATTTCTCTGGATGGCAGTATTTGGGTGAATCATGCATCTTCAATTGTGTTAACACAGAGTGAAGGCATTGTTGAAAGTACTACCATATTCGTTCGGTTAAACGCAGATGCTGCGGATACTTTTACAGGTGATATTGTGCATGTAAGTCCTGGAGCAGTTTCACAAAATGTAGCCGTAAACGGAACAACCATTGAGCAGCCCAACACCGGTAGCTGGACAGTCTACGAGGCAAATGAATTGCCCGATGAATTTGTGTTGAGTCCGTTTGTTGTGTCGGGCGCAACCTCAGGGCAGAATACCGATGGCGTAAATTCGATTTTACCTGATTCGGAAATTGAAGGCAACAACCTGCTGAAGATGCTTGTTCCGGCTGGCAATGAAGCATTAACCAGTTTTCAATGGAGACAGAATGTTGAAACCGATGAGTTGACAGTTGTGTTTCGTGTGAAAGGAGAGCCGGGCAGAGCAATAGCGTTGGATGTTGACATGGATTTTTCCGGAACACGTTCACGAATCACCTTGCGAGGCGATGATAACCGGGCTCAGGTTCGAAACGGATCGGGCGGTACAGGTACAGTAACGTTAAATGATGTTACCATGACGGAGTGGAATACTTTCCGCTTTACCAAAACGGATACTGAAACAAGGCTCTATGTAAATGAAAGTTCAACACCAATTCTTACTTCCGTACCGGTTGCTGCGGGTACCAATAATTACTTCCGCTTTGGGGATGGAGACAACGGCATTACCATGGGTGGGTACATCGATTGGGTGGCCTGGGATATAACAGGTGCCTACGCGCCTGATGAAAAGGCATTGCCGGAGTTATCCGGAGGCATTGGAGAACCCAGCCCACTTGTAAGTGCAACCGGTACACTATCCAATTTTGCGCAAACACTTGGAGCACCTTCGGCTGTTCAAACCTACACGGTAGCGGGTACTAACCTAACGGGCAACATCACCGTAACACCGCCACCATCATACGAAATATCGGTTGACGGAATGAACTGGTTCACGAATACAACACCACTGGTGCTTACTCAAACAGATGGCGTAGTAGCATCGACTTCGGTTTCTGTGCGGTTGAATGCATCCGTTGCTGGCGACTACTCCGGTAATATTGTTCACACAAGTGATGGGGCAAGCACAGTAAATAAACCTGTAACGGGTTCGGCAGCAGCAGAACAAGCTGATCCTGAATTAATCGTGACGGGTACGCTGAATCCATTTAGTCAGGAAGTTGGCGAGCCTTCAGTAACACAATCGTACACGGTATCGGGTACTGATTTAACGGGCAACATCACCATCACACCGCCAGTGAATTTTGAAGTGTCGTCCGATAATGGAGCAACCTGGCAAACCAATGCTACACCATTGACACTCGTTCAAGCTGATGGCAATGTAGCCACTACTACCATATTGGTAAGGTTGAATGCTTCAGCAGCAGGTCAGTACAATGGAAATATTTTACACGCAACAGCTGGTGCGACTACTGTTAATTTAAGTGTTTCAGGTGAAGCTACGGTGGTGACTTCCATCGGTGAGCCGGTTAACCTTACCTTTAGCTTTTGGCCTAACCCTGCAACAGATCGTCTGACTATTCAACGCGATGATTGGAGTGTGGAAGGAACAATAAATCTATATACTCCAAGCGGTATTCGTGTGCTTACGCATGGAGTAGATGCTGGAGTAGCGCAAATAACTGTTGAGCTAGGTGAATTGCCACAAGGCTTGTTCTTTATAGAGTATGCAACACCGCGAGGTAAACGAACGTTGAGGTTGGCCAAGCATTGATAGATGAAAAGATTAACATACATAATAGGGTTGCTGTTGGTGCTGTCCGCATGGACCACTCAACCTGATCCTATTGTAGTATACCTGATTGGTGACTCTACCATGTCAGAGAAGGAAACGCAGGCTTATCCTGAAACAGGGTGGGGCATGCCCTTTAAATACTTTTTTGATAATTCTGTTACCGTAGAGAACCATGCTAAAAATGGCCGAAGTACAAGAACCTTCCTGGAGGAATTCAGGTGGCAGCCGGTTGCCGATAAATTGAAAGCGGGTGATTATGTCTTTATTCAGTTCGGTCATAACGATGAATCGAAGGAGAAAGTAGATCGCTACACTGCTCCGGAAGATTATAAAAGGAATCTAATAAAGTTTGTGCAGGAAACACGGGCACGGAAAGCAAATCCAGTATTGATAACTCCTGTAGGCAGAAGGAGATTTGATGGTTCAGGTAACGTTCAGGAAACGCATGCCGCGTATTCACCTTTGGTAATTGAAGTGGCCAAACAATTTAATGTTCCATTAATCGACCTTGATAAAAGAAGCCAGGCATTGTATCAACAGTTTGGTAAAGAAAACTCGAAGTTGTTATTTCTTCAATTAAAACCCGGTGAGCATCCCAACTATCCGGAAGGCAAAGATGATAATACACATTTTAATGAATTGGGTGCGCGGCTTATCTCGCAAATCGTATTGGAAGAAATACAAAACCTGAAACTTGAACTCGCAAACCGTATCATTAAAAAGAAGTAAAACGATGAATAAAAAATTTCTTGTACTGGCAACGCTGATATTCGTGGCGAACTCCTGTTCTAACAAGTCTGAAACCTTGGCTGTTGATCCCTGGCAGGAAGCAGAAACCATTCTAGCACGAATCGTTCCGCCTACATTTCCTGATAAAGATTTTTTGGTTACCGATTATGGCGCTGTTGGGGATAGCCTTACCGATTGTACCGATGCCTTTGCAAAAGCGATTGTGGCCTGCCATGAAGCAGGTGGTGGAAGAGTGGTGGTGCCGGCAGGAGATTTCTCAACAGGAGCCATTCACCTCAAGAGTAATGTAAACCTTCATGTTTCAAAAGGCGCACGGCTTTTATTCAGTCGTGACCCGAATAAATATTTGCCCCAGGTGTACACACGGTTTGAGGCTATTGAACTGATGAACTACTCGCCTTTGATCTATGCTTATGAGCAAGAGAATATTGCCGTAACCGGTGAAGGTGAATTGAATGGCCAGGCCGATGATGATCACTGGTGGTATTGGAAAGGGAAGTGGGGCCATGCTGGTGTTACCCGCGAAGCACGAGAACACCAGCAGAAGCCTGCCAATGAACGGTTAAAGAAAATGGCGGAAGATGGCGTGCCGGTAAGTGAACGTATTTTTGGTGAGGGCGATTACCTGCGCCCCAGTTTTGTACAGCCTTATAAGTGCAAGAATGTGCTGATTGAAGGCGTGACAATTAAAGATTCACCGATGTGGGTACTTCACCCTGTATTGAGCGAAAATGTAACGATTCGTAATGTCACCATAATCAGTCATGGCCCGAATAGCGATGGATGCGATCCTGAATCTTCGAAGGACGTGTTGATTGAAGGATGTGTTTTTGATACCGGTGATGATTGCATCGCTATTAAATCGGGCCGCGACCATGATGGCAGAAGGGTGAATGTGCCGAGTGAAAACATTATTGTGCGCAAGTGTGTGATGAAAGACGGGCATGGCGGTGTTGTTATCGGTAGCGAAGTTTCCGGAAATGTGCGCAACGTATTTGCAGAAGATTGCGAAATGAGCAGTCCGAACCTGGATCGTGCCTTGCGTATCAAATCAAACCCAAGAAGGGGTGGTACTATCGAGAATGTGTATATGCGAAATGTGACGGTTGGTGATGTAGCCGATGCGGTTGTGCGTATCTTTATGTTCTACGCGAATGAAACGGGAGATAACTACCCCATTGTTCGCAATGTGCAGGTAAAGAATGTCACCAGTAAAAAATCGAAATACGGAATTTTAATTGAAGCCGATGAAGGGCATCCGGTTGAAGGCATTTACCTCGAGAATTGTTCTTTTGAAAATGTATCAGATGGAAATATTTTAAAGGGCTATAAAAATCTGGAGTTGAAAAATGTGAAGGTGAATGGTGAGGAAGTAAAGATAGACTAAACGTATTCGTCATTGTCCCAAAGGGATGCCTTTGGCACGAGCGGAAGCGTTGATATGTGCGATGGAGCGAAGCAATCCCTCGCTTTGTTGCGAGAGCTAAACGTAAAGTTCGGGATTTGCTTCGTCACTCGAACAATTCGTGTGAGCGAAAAAGTTCTGTATTTCGTTCCTCGCAATGACGACAGCTATAAAACTAAACCTTATGAAAAATATAATCTTCTTAATTGTACTCTTGCTGTTCTGGTCTTGTAGTTCAAATGAAAAGCAAGGAGAATTTGCTGAATCCATTCAGGTTATGGTAACCAACCCTGCGGCTTTTGATCGGAGTGAGGTGCTGGTATTTATTCCTCAGGAAAAACTTGCGCCCGACTTTAATCCAAAAGCATTTGTGGTGTTGAATGGAGAAACAGAAATCTCGAGCCAGTTTAATCATCACGATAGTGACTTTAAAGGCATCGTTGTAGTGCTTGATCAGCTGAAGGCCAATGAAGCACGTGAACTGACTGTCCAATACAATAAGGAAGGGGAAGTGATGCGGAAATACCCAAAGCGAACCCAGGCTGAGCTTTCACATAAAGTTGGTGGTGAGTGGAAAGAGCGGGAATATATCGGGGGTGAGTTTAAGAATGTGGACTACCTGCGTGTTCCGCCTGAGCATAAGGATCATTCGTGGTTTATACGCTACGAAGGACCGGGTTGGGAATCAGATAAAGTGGGGTATCGGTTTTACCTCGATCAGCGCAACGCAGTTGATGTATTTGGAAAGACAACGTCAGAACCATCACTTCAAAAAGCTGGCCTTGATGGCTTTGATTCGTATCACGAAATGCAGGAGTGGGGCATGGATGTGTTGAAGGTGGCCAAGTCGCTGGGAGTTGGTTCCATCGGTTATTTTAATGGTACTAATGCCGTTCGTGTTGAGGTAACTGATAGCGTGGAATGTAAAATCGTGGAGAATGGGAACTTGTTTTCGTCTGTCCGTACCAATTATTATGGATGGAATACCGGCAATGCAAAAACAGATGTCAGCTCACGACTTTCTATTCATGCCGGCACGCGCTTAACCTTGAACAAACTTGATCTTTCTGCCGAAGTAGATAACATCTGCTCCGGTTTGATTAATGATGCAAAAGGAAAATTATTTACAAAAGCGCCCACCGGTCAGCAGTTTGGATATATCGCCACGTATGGCAAGCAAAGCCTGAATGACGATAACCTTGGCATAGCGGTGTTGTTCAGCAATTCTGATTTTATTGAATTTACACAGGATCAATTCAGTCATATTGTAAAATTGAAACCTGCTGGTGGTAAGTTAGCCTATTATTTTCTGGCTGCGTGGGAAGGTGAACCCGGTGGCATAAAAACCGAAGAGGAATTTTTAACCTACCTCGATCAGGTAACAAAAGAGTTGGCTAATCCTGTGCAAGTAGAAATAAAATAGAAATGAGTCGATTCCTTTTTTTAGCATTAGTTATTTTTTTCGCGTGCAGTGGACCCGCTTCAGGGCCAGATCAGGTATTGATTGCGGTTAAGCGAAATTACGACATACCGAAAAAGTCTGAACCGGTTGTAATTTCCATCGCCTGGAGCGAATTGATTTCACGCGCTCCGGGTATTGAGTCTACCACTCCGATTGTAACCGATAAAAACTTCGGCACAAATGTGCCCGTAAAATTGACAGACATTAATGGTGATAGTCAGCCCGATTACCTGGTGCTGGAGTATACCTTGAATTCAAATGAACCTGTATTTACGTTTTTGATTGAGGCAGGAGAGAAGAAACAGGAAGTGGTGACTTCAACACAAGATGTTGCTACACGGTTAAGTATTTCTTTTCTTACACCCGTGCGTGAGTATGAAAAGAAAAACGGACGAATATCCGATTTTTCATCTGCACTGGTTAACAGCACTATGAACCAGTATCCCGACCTTAAAGATTTTCCAATTTATGCACCGGATCGTTGGAATTACGAGTACAGCTTTTTTATGGCGGGTGCCTATCGCCAAGGGAAGAAGATTAATAATTCTGAATATGTTTCGTATGCAAAACGATGGATCGATGGATTCATTACTGAGGAAGGAACGTTCAGGCCAGGTGTGTATAAGATGAAAGAATATAAACTTGATGATATTCTTCCCGGTCGTGTTGTATTGTATCTGCATGACGAAACCGATGAAGCAAAATATAAATCCATTGCAGATACGTTGATCCTCCATTTATCGCAACAACCCAAGACGAGTGATGGTGGATACTGGCACAAAGAAGTTTATCCGTACCAGATGTGGCTCGATGGAATCTTTATGGCCGATGTTTTTTCGATGCAATATGCCAGTGCTTTTAACGCATCTGAATGGTACGATGAATCCATTCATCAGATTAAATTGATTTACGAGCATACGCTTGATCCCACAACCGGTTTATTATACCACGGTTGGGATGAATCGAAAAATCCGGTTTGGGCACATCCTGAGCGGGGCACTTCGCCCGAATTTTGGGGCAGGGCAGTGGGTTGGTATTTGATGGCGTTGGTGGAGAGTCTGGATTACATTCCGGAAAATCATCCGGAGCGGAAGGATGTGATAAAAATATTGCAAGACTTATCAGCAGCCGTTAAGAAATATCAGGATCCTCAACCAAAGTTATGGTACCAGGTGTTGGATAAGGGAAATCAGGAAGGCAACTGGATTGAGACCTCTTGTTCCGCCATGTTCGCGTATGCGTTAGCGAAAGGTCATCGTCAGGGTTTTCTGGATGAATCGTATCTGGCAACAGCCAATGAAGCATTTGATGCCTTGCTTGACCAGTATGTATATGTGGATGATTCCGGAAATCTTCACCTGGATCAAACGGTGAAGATCGGAACGTTGAATCCAAAGAATTCAAAAGGAGATTTTGAGTATTACGTTACCACTGAACGAAGAATTGATGATTATAAGGGATTGGCTTCGTTATTGTTTTTAAGTATTGAGTTAAATCGATAATTTCTTAGCGTCTTTGCGCCTTTGCGGTTTGGATATGTTACCGCTATGACGCGGAGTTGCTAAGCTTCAATTACAACTATGTACAGGTTTATTGTTTTATTTTTTATAACACTAACAGGCTGTGCCCAACAAAACACAGCGCAACAAGAACTTAATCAGCCCCTTGCTTTTCCCGGAGCGGAAGGCTTTGGTAAATATACAACCGGTGGCCGTGGCGGCAAGGTGGTTGTTGTAACCAACTTAAATGATGATGGTCCCGGCAGTCTGCGCGAAGCCATCCGGAAGAAAGGCCCGCGCATTATTGTGTTTGCAGTTTCCGGGTATATTGATTTGAAGGAACCACTCTTTATTAATAATCCGGATGTAACGATTGCGGGCCAAACAGCACCCGGTGACGGCATTACGCTACGTCACTTCCCAATGAAAATCAGCACTGATAATGTGATTATCCGGTATTTACGTTTTCGATTGGGTGATGTGTCGGGTATTCAGGACGATGCCATCAGCGGCACACGACAAAAGAACATCATCATCGATCACTGCTCCATGAGTTGGGCAACGGATGAGTGTGCATCTTTTTATGGAAATGAAAACTTCACCTTGCAATGGTGCATCATTTCGGAAAGTCTGAACAGTTCGGTGCATGCCAAAGGCGATCATGGATATGGTGGTATCTGGGGTGGTAAGAAAGCCACGTTTCATCATAACCTGATTGCCAATCACAGCAGCCGCTTGCCTCGCTTTAGCGGATCGCGCACGGTTCCCAATTCTCCGGAGGAGCTGGTGGATTTCCGGAATAACGTTATCTACAACTGGATGAACAACAATATTTATGGTGGAGAGAAAGGGTGCTATAATGTGGTGAATAATTATTTCAAACCGGGACCTTCTACCATAAAAAGTAAACGAGAACGGATTCTTAATCCCAGTGAGCCTTACGGAAAGTTCTATGTAACCGGTAATGTGCTGGAGGGATTTGATGACATTAGTAAAAACAACAAGCAGGGCGTTGTTGCAGATGCTATTGATTCGGCTTGGGTTATAAACCCATTTCCTTTCGAAAAAATTATGGAGCATAATGCTGCACAGGCATTAGATGAAATATTGTCACATGCAGGGGCCAGTCTGAAGCGCGATGCGGTTGATGTACGCGTTATTGATGAAGCCCGAAAAGGAACATCATCGGCTGGGAAAAATAAAAACGGCATTATCGACTCGCAAGAGGATGTGGGCGGCTGGCCTGAACTGAAAAGTGCACCTGCCCTGAAAGATTCTGATCAGGACGGCATGCCCGATGATTGGGAACGAAAGAATAAATTGAATCCAGAGAATCCGGAGGATGCTGCTCAGTATACCCTGAGTAAAACCTACACGAACATTGAGGTCTATATCAATAGTCTGGTAGATGGTAAAATGACTGCAAAGAAAAATGTCAGGTAATGCACTGCGTAAGCCGGTATCTCTGCTTTGTGTTTCTTTTCTTGATTGGTGCTGAGTTATGGGCGCAGCCTCAGATCCCGCGTGATACCACGTATACCGTTTCCGGTACATACAACAAACTAAAAAAGCAGTATCCCGCCATCCAGCTTGTAAGGCCATTTGAAAATCCACGCATCGTTCAACAAAATGATGTCGTTTATACGACCCTTCAACAAGGCGGAAATCATAGAGAATTAAAAGCCGATCTCTTTTACCCGAAGAAAACAAAAGGAAAACTTCCGGGTGTGATTCTGGTACATGGTGGTGGCTGGCGATCGGGTGATAAAACCATGAACACACCGCTGGCACGGCAAATGGCGTTGGAGGGTTTTGTTGTGATGAGTGTGGAATATCAGCTATCGCTTGAAGCAAAATATCCGGGTGCTGTGCATAATCTCAAAGCAGCCATACGTTGGTTGCGAAGTAAGGCAAATGAATATTCGCTTGATGAAAGCAAGGTTGCCATCATCGGTGGCTCAGCAGGGGGACAACTGGCTTCGTTAATTGGTACTACCAATGGAAATCAGAAATTTGAAGGAAATGACGGGCATGCTCCATTTTCGAGTGAGGTTCAGGCTGTTGTTGATCTGGATGGCTTGCTGGATTTTACCCATGAAGAGAATCTTGCTGTTAAACGAAACGATTACAGTGCAGATGTGTTTTGGTTGGATGGATTTTATGATTCCATTCCTGATCGATGGAAAGAGGCATCTCCGATAACCCATGTTTCATCGTCAACGCCACCTTTTCTGTTTATCAACAGCAGTCAAACCCGGTTTCATGCCGGTTGTAAGGAGATGGTAGAAAAGCTGCAATCATTTGGTGTTAAAGCCGAGGTCGTGCAATTGGAAGATGCACCACATTCGTATTGGTTTTTTGAGCCTTGGTTTACCCCGATGACGGAGCATATCATAACGTTTCTAAATCAAACATTGAAGAAGTGATGAAACCACTAAGATCACAACGTATTGTGTCACTTGCATTTCTCTGTGTGCTCTGTTCCTTCTTTGTGTGCTCTGTGGTTAAAGGTGTAAATGCTCAAGACATCCTGCCAACAAAGCTTACCGTTGCACAGGATGGAAGCGGTGACCACACAACCATTCAAGAGGCCATCAATGCCTGTCGCGATTTGGGTTATGTGCGTGTAACCATTCATATCAAGAAAGGCATCTATAAGGAGAAGTTGTTTATCCCCTCCTGGAAAACAGCCATCAGCCTGATTGGCGAAGATCGGGATCATACCATAATCACTTACGATGACTACTCCGGCAAGGACAATCCCAATGCAAACGAGCCGGGCGCTAAGCCAAAACTCAGCACATTTACTTCGTACACCATGTTGATACAGGGCAATGATATTTCCATCGAAAACCTTACCATACAAAATACAGCTGGCAGGGTAGGGCAAGCAGTGGCCCTGCATGTTGAAGGTGATCGCGTTTCGGTTAAGAACTGCAACATCACCGGTAATCAGGATACGCTACTGGTTACACGTGATGGCAGTCGACAATATTTCAAGGACTGTTATATTGAAGGCACAACTGATTTTATTTTTGGTGAAGCAACTGCACTGTTCGTCAACTGCACGATTAAGAGTTTATCGAATTCATTTATCACCGCAGCTTCAACACGTGAGCACACGCGGTATGGTTTTGTCTTCCTGCACTGCAAACTTATTGCTGATAGCGAGGCAACCAGCGTTTACCTGGGTCGGCCTTGGAGATCTTTTGCACGTACTGTTTTTATGTATTGCGAACTGGGTAATCATATCCGTGTTGAAGGCTGGGATCCCTGGAAGGGCGATGCCATGTTTCCGGATAAGGACAAGACCGCATTTTATGCTGAGTATAAAAATTTCGGACCGGGTGCTGATATCAGCCAGCGGGTCGGCTGGTCGAAACAACTAACAAAGAAGGAAGCTAAGCAATATACTATAAAGCATATTTTTCGGGATTGGAATCCTGATTGAATAGGAATAAAATTGACCGTCATTGCGAGCGGAAGCGTTGAAATGTGTGATGGCGCGAAGCAATCCCAACCTCAACGTTTAGTTCATAGCTATGTAATGAGGGATTGCTTCGTCACGTAACGTTTTGAGAAGTTGATTAAATCACTTAAACGTTCCTCGCAATGACGATGAAATTTGGAATTGAAAAATATATTTTTATTTATTGTTTTAGTAAGTTATGAACTGGACTACTCTATTACTAAGTTGGCGTGCAGTAGAATTGAAACGCTGGCTTATATTTTTCTTATTTCTATTCGCAGCCACTTCTTCCTTTGCACAGGTCTGGAAATCAGATCAAGACAACGGCACCTACATCAATCCTATCCTCTATGCTGATTATTCTGATCCAGATGTGTGCAAGGCAGGAAGTAATTTTTATATGACGACTTCGTCCTTCAATTGCGTTCCGGGGTTACCCATTTTGCATTCAAAAGACCTGGTGAATTGGCGGTTGATCAATTATGCATTGCCAACCCTTTCCTATGCCGAAGGTTTTGATAAGCCGCAACACGGTAAAGGCATCTGGGCGCCTTGCATCCGCTATCACAATGACGAGTTCTATATTTATTTCCCTGATCCGGATCACGGCATCTACATGATCAAAACAAAAGACCCGGCCGGCACCTGGTCGGAGCCGGTGTTGGTGAAAGGAGGGAGGGGGTTGATTGATCCTTCTCCGTTATGGGATGATGACGGAAAAGCTTATCTCACGTATGCCTTTGCTGGGAGTCGTGCGGGTATTAAAAGTTTGTTGATGGTGTGTTCCATGAATGTTGAAGGAACCAAGACCTTAGGCGATGACGCCATTGTATTTGACGGGCACGATGAACACCCTACGGTGGAAGGACCGAAGTTTTACAAACGTAACGGATACTACTACATTTTTGCGCCTGCAGGTGGTGTGGCTACCGGCTGGCAGTTGGTGTTGCGTTCAAGAAATCCGTTTGGTCCGTATGAACACAAGGTGGTGATGGATCAGGGTTCAACAACTATAAATGGCCCGCACCAGGGCGCGTGGGTAGAGCTGGACAATGGTGAGCATTGGTTCTTTCATTTTCAGGATGCGGGTGTTTACGGAAGAATTGTGCACCTGCAACCCATGGTTTGGAACAACAACTGGCCGGTAATTGGCGCGGATGTTAGCAAGTCCGGAAAGGGTGAACCGGTGTTAAAACATGAAAAGCCGGATGTCGGAAAAACTCATCCGGTTGTTTTTCCTCCTGAGTCGGATGAATTTGATTCAAGAACGTTGGGTCTGCAATGGCAGTGGCATGCCAATCCGCAACTGCATTGGGCATACCCGGTTGCAGACAAAGGTACGCTTCGCTTGTTTGCAATTCCAAAACCACCGGATGCAAGAAGTTTTTGGGATGTACCCAACCTGTTGTTGCAAAAATTTCCTGCACCTCAGTTCCAGGTAACAACCAAACTCACTTTTGTATCTCGCTTTGAAGGCGAAGAAGCCGGTTTGATTATTATGGGGCGCGACTACGCGCGACTGACGATTAAAAGTAAAGACGGTAAGCTTTTCATTCAACAGGCTGTTTGCAAAAGTGGCGATAAGGGTTCATCAGAAAGTTTATCAACTGAAACTTCGCTTAGCAGCAAAACACTTTACCTGCGTGTTCAGGTGAAGGACGGAGGCGTATGCACGTTCAGTTACAGCGAGGATGGTAAAAAGTTTAAGCCATTAGGTGATCCTTTCAAAGCTCGCGAAGGTATGTGGATTGGCGCCAAGGTTGGCCTGTATTGTACTCGTGAGGGCATCACCAATGATGCCGGGCATGTGGATGTGGATTGGTTTAGGGTGAGTTCAGAATTCTGAATTTTAAATTCTGAATTGTTAGTGTCCGCTTTAAGTCATAAAAAATAAATTTCATTTCAAAACCTTCATAATTTGTGATTTCAATGCAATTTTTGCCACTAAGGCTCAAAGGCACGAAGTGATAAGTGATCTTAAGGGCATCTTTAAAAACCCAATACAAAACCGCGGAGGACGCAAAGAAGACGCAGAGAGCCTCAGAGAATGAAAAATGTATATTTCTCTGCGTTCTTTGCGTGTATTCTCTCTGTGCTCTCCGCGGTAAAATGCATTTTAATGTTTTTAGAGGTTTCCTTAAGTTTAGGAATACTGCGGATACTCGTATTCTGAATTTGGATTTATGATTTTATATTTTAAATAGTCAGAATTATTTCAATCGCACCAGCTTACCTTTCCGCTTTACCACGTTCTTATAATCCCACTGAATGTCGCGCGATTTTTTAACCCAGCGGGTTACGTCACGCACATTTACTTCGTCAACTGACGCGTAACGAATAGAAGCGTCTTTGAATTTTCCGGTCCCGGGTTCGAGCTTCTCTTCACCAAAATCAGCGCCACTCCAAAACATCAGACGAATACAGTCTTTCAGTTTACTGTACCCAACAATGGGATTGCCATCCAAAAACCAAACTGGATGGGCATGCCAGATTTTGCTTTCCGCTTCTGTTAATACCTTATCGATCGTGTTGGCCAGCAGTGTGCAAATGGCTTTGTCGGTGGCTTTTTGCTTGTTGTTGTAGGCTTGTATTTCCTTATTCATTGGGTTGGTCTTAACAGGTGTGCAAGTTTTTGAGGCGCTACCTCGCAATAGGCCGTGGTGAGGGCATCTGAGAATACACGGCTGCGAACTTTCTTCAGCTCAACAAGCGTCCAGCCCTGCTTGCCCCATTTATTGTCAACCGGATAGATACTGGGTTTGTTTGTGCGGGTGAAAACATCCTGATCCACTTCCGATAGCTTGATACAGGCTCTGTTGTTAACGTGGTCGTAGGTAGCGAAAATCTTTTTCTTTACGCGAAATGAGGTTTTTTCATGATGCGGTTCTTCCGTGGTTTCCGGAAAGGAGAGGGCCAGTTTGCGAAAAGTTTTGAGGGTTACCATTGGTTTTAGTTTAGCTGGTACATAAGATTCGCAGGCCCAACGCATGTTGCAGGTTTGTATCCGTAATCATTCTTAACTCCGCAATGGATGTCATATTTACGGAGGGTCTCAATTCGTAATACAAATGTACCCGCTTCCATAGTTCCCCTTTCTTTGCGATTCTAAAGTCAATGCCCATTGGTAAGTAAGTAGATGCAGCAAAGTTAGTTTTGTTTCTGAATGTTTCTGTTTTACTGGTGTAAGAACTTTGGTAAAAATGTACATAGGAAGTACGACCATTAGGGTAGCGGCTTTGTGTATAACCGTATTTGCTGTAATAGACTTCTGTATGTGCATTAATGGATACTCCAGCAGTGAGTCCAATACCGGCATAAAGCGACCAGCGGGCTTGCGGATTGGTTTTGAAAATGAGCGATGCGTCAAGCCGAAATTGTTTCGATGTATAATCCATACTGTAGTTTTGTGAATAGACAGAATCAATATAAATGGCTTGACCTGTTTGGGAAGAAGTTAAAGTATCATAGGGTTTGCTCTCCATCTTGAATAAACCTCCCTGCAACATTGACCCTGAAAAGTAGCTGATGCCAAAGCGTAGAACGGGATTGGGTTTATACTGTGAGTTTTGCTTATCGCTGAGTTGAAACCCTAACAAGGCTGAAAACAGCGAATTACTGATTAAGTTGAAACTGCTGGACTGAGAAAAATCGGCTACGTTATTATTTAATAAGACCGTTTCCGGAAACAGTGTCTTAAAGTCTGCAAGGCCTGCTTTGGTACCTGGATATGAAAATGAACCAGCCTGAATGGATACATCGTGGATTCTGATTTTCTTGATTTTCGTTGGTTGTTGTTCTTGACCGAAACCAGCGAATGAAACGGTGAGCAGAAGGGCTGCTGATAAAACGTTGATGTTTTTCATTTTTCGGGGGTTTGTAATCCGATCAACGTTTTTTATCCGGGAGATATTGTGGGGACGTTGTTTACCCAGATCGGTTTATGTGGTTACGGTCGTCTTTCGTTCTTCGCTGTGTATCTCGAAGGGTTTCTTTTAAATCTGAAATCACATTTTTTTGCTCCGTTCGCAATTGTCCCGGTTCGTATGAGTTCCAGCCCGGCCAGGCCCGAGGTTATTTCGTCCACCTCACAAAGAATGGAGGCATACCTGGAATAATTGTTTTTCTGAAACAGTTTACAAATGCCACATTCCAGGATGTCAATGCCGTAACCAAGCCCAAATGTTTCTTGCTTGTCCGTAATGATGTGGGCGATAAAACCGTCAGCATGTGCGTTTACACTTATTCGGTTGTGAAATGACTTGATGAGTATCTGTCCAGGCCAGGTGTTTATCAATTTGGGTAAAAGCCGTTTGAAAAATTCCTGAATTTTGTTTTTGGGTTGAACATACTCCGTTGTTATCTGAAGGCAGATTTTTCGTATGTTTTCAAATGTTTCTGCTTGGTTGTCAAGTGTTTTTATAAGGGCCAGGAAATAACTACTAAAATCAAGTCGTTTGTCAATTGGGTTTTTTGAAGTCTTTGCAAAAGCGGTATCAGCCGAGATTAGTTTATAGTTACTTTCTGTGTCAGCAATAATGCGGTCAAAGTCATTGGGGTAGTTTGCCCTAATGTACTTGATGAAATATTTTTTGTAATTATTCATGCTTTTGTAGCGTCTTTTTGCTTGACGCTAGCGCTTTGGATATAATCTGTGGCATTAGAGCTTCTGCACGATACACCTAAAGCAAGCATAGCGAAAAGCGGAAAAGTGTCCGAAATCAACACACCAGCCAAAGATTATAGCTTCTTGTTGGTACTTGTTCTGCTATTTTTTGTTAATCCTGGTTCTCAGTTTTTCCATCTGATCAAAGTATAGTTCAGAATTTTGGCCCAGCTCTTTTGAAAGGTTGTAAGCTTGTGTCATGATTTCCATGGCTTTCTGTAAGTCACCCTTTGCTTCGTGTGCCGCAGCAAGCTCGCCAAGCGCTAAAGCAGATTTTGGACGATATTCAACCCATCTTTCAATAATCTCTATTCCTTCTGATATTCTTCCTTGCCTTATCAAATAAGGACCAACCCAGCTAAGTCTGTTCACGCTGTTCCATCGTTCAGCTCTCGGTAGAATTGCAAAGCCATACTTATCTGAAAGACGTTTAAAGTATTGATCTATGTTATTAAGAGCATTTCCAGATTCGCTAACCATGTCACGGTACCTGGCAGACCATTCCTCATGGGGAAATACTAGATTCAAAGCCTCCAATAAGGCAGGAAGGGCTACATCGTAATGTCCTTCATTAGGAAATATTTTAGAGATAAACTTAAATTTATCAGAGCGAAAAGGCGTAAGGATTCTATCTAATTCATATAGATTTTCTTTTATTTCCGGGTAGGTACGACCATCGGAATCTGCCGAAGTAACGTACAGGTATCGCTTTCTCTCAGGTAAACTATCAACTTCAGTTGAAATCAAGTTAATGAATTTTTCACCCTCCTTGTATCCCATCCCTAAGATATCACCGGCTGCTATCGCAATATGAACGTTAAATAATTCTGGTTCTTTAACAAAGGTATGCAAGGTGTAAATAGAAGTCGATGATAAACCCATTATCATTTTAAAATTGTTTGCCCGATAGTTCGCCTGGAGATATGGAAAAAGTTCTTCTTTCAAATGTCTTGTAAACGGATCCGGATTTTCATCTGATAATTGCTGACTTGGCCAGAAGGTACTCCCATTAGTATATACTGTTGGAATATATGACATGTCTAAGATGCTAACGACAATTGTCTCTGGCATTCTTTCTACAGAACTTAAGTGCTTGACAACGCCAGCAACCATAAAGAAGAATTCATCTTCCAACAACAACAAGACAGGATATGTTTGCAGATTCGATGACTTTTTGAAATTATCTGGAAGATATATATTAACCTTTCGACTTTCATTCAAGATCTTAGAATAGATAACATCCTGCTGAGCGTAGTTTATAGGTGTCCCTTGTGGAGAAGAATCAAACTCTTGCCCATTGACCTTATGGAAGTTCAGCAATATTAGCACTAAGAAAATTTGCTTCAATTTCATAAATTATCGTTTAAAATGAGTGGGAAGACTTTTCAGACGCCCAATGGTAGAGTAGCTGGGGTAGGTCATTTCGAGGTATCCAGTGTTTATATGCTCAGTGTTTCCTAACGCGTGTCGCTTGGAGAGTTTGAGAGCATAACATTTGTTGATCATCATATTATGCTTTGATAATCCATAGCAACGGGGTTAACATAACAATGTTTAGGATGATCCAAATCACAATGAATGTAATGGTTGATACTCTTGATGAGCTTATGTCTTCATTTCTGAGTTGAACGATAAATTGCCAAATTGAAGAGATATATGCTATCGTATAGCTAAAAATTAAAATCCACCAAGTAGTATTCTTGCGGCTAATTGGAAGTTTATCAATGAGCCTCGGTTCAAATGTCAACTCCTCTTCTGTAGCCAATTTTTGACACACCATTACAACAATACTGAATCAGAATTTACACAAAGCGATTGCCAGCTATTCTACCTTTTTATAAGTCGCAGTTATATTTACATTAATCCAATCATGGTCTGTGAAGTCAAATAGTTTTTTCGATAGCTTCAAGACCAATTCTACATTTGGTTGATATTCTAAGCTATTTATTTCTCCATTCTCTACATACTCGGGGTTATTATTTGTCAATACTATTTGTTGACTATTCTGACTGGTTGTGTAACTATAATTTGTGAATGTATTCTTATATTGCACAAGGTAAAATACTTCCGTAGTTTGTTCGCCAATAAGTTGATCAGGGAAATTGATTGAAATGAGTTTTGCATTATTAGTTGAATTTTTTAATGGCCTAATTTCCATATAATTCTCAGGTGAATTAAAGTCATAGAATGTAATACTTTTGCCATCAATAGTATTGTGCAAACCGGATATCTCCTCAAACAAATTTTCACTTTTTAATTCATCGTTATTCAAGTCGGCATCTGGCGTAGAATTAATGGATACAATTTTATAATGTCCTGACAATTGATTTTCAAAGGAAGTAATACTGTCACTTGAGCACCCTAGCATAAGTAGCAGTCCGGAAATTATTATTATTTTATTCATATCGATGATATTTAATTGTTACCAATGAGCCCAATCCAGTTGCGATAAGAACCAAATATACTTGGAATACCCCTGTTTCACGATTGAAATACGGAATTTTTTTGTTCAACTCGTATTCACGCCAACAGTTTACTTTGTAAGCACACGGGCAAGGCCTGCTTCCACACCGCGTAGTTCGGCCAAGCCTTTTAATCGGCCAATGGCGGAATAGCCGGGGTAGGTTTTCTTGTTCAGGTCGTCCAGCATCTGGTGGCCATGGTCGGGGCGCATGGGTATGGGGTTGCCGGTGCGGTTCATGAGTTTGAGTACCTCGCTGACTACCGCCACCATATCGGTGTCGCCTTCCAGGTGGTTGGCTTCGTAAAAGTTGCCTTCGGCATCTCGTTTGGTATTACGCAAGTGTAGAAAGTGAATGCGCTCACCAAATTTTTGAATCATGTCAATGATGTCGTTATCGGCACGTGCTCCAAATGAGCCGGTGCAAAAGCACAAGCCGTTAGCCGGTGAGGGTGCGGCTTCCAGCAACTCCTGCACATCGTTTTCGGTGCTCACCACACGCGGCAAACCCAGCACGGGGTAGGGTGGGTCATCGGGGTGGATGGCCAGTTTTAGTCCGGCTTCTTCCGCTACCGGTGCAACTTCTTGTAAAAAGTGAAAGAGGTGTTGCTTGAGTTTGGTGGCATCAATGTGTTCGTATTGCTTCAGGGCAGTCAGTACTTGTTCGGGTGTAAAGCTTTCATCGCTGCCGGGCAAGCCCAGCATGGCGTTTTGAAAAAGAAATTTCTTTTCTTCTTCGCTCATGCTGTTGAAGCGTGTGGTTGCTTTTTGTATTTCTTCGGGCGTGTAATCGTTTTCTGCGTTGGGTCGTTTCAGCAAAAATAAATCGAACGCCACAAATGCCGCACGTTCAAAGTACAAGGCTTTGCTTCCGTTGGGCAACGTGTATGAAACGTTGGTGCGCAACCAATCCAGTATTGGCATAAAGTTGTAGGTCACTACTTTTAAGCCGCAGGCTGCTACGTTACGCAAGCTGGTTTTGTATTGCTCAATGTATTGCTGGTAGTTGCCGGTTTGTTTTTTGATGTCTTCGTGTACGGGTAAACTTTCAATCACCGTCCACGTTAAGCCAGCATCTTCAATTGTTTTTTTTCGTGTGTTGATTTCGTCAATCGTCCATACCTTCCCAACCGGAATGTGATGCAGGGCGGTAACCACACCTGTACATCCGGCCTGGCGTATATCGCTTAAGCTTACGGGATCATTCGGCCCGAACCACCGCATGGTTTGCTCCATTCTTTTCATAAGATCAATTTACAACTATCAATGGTCAAATAACAACTTTCAATTGACAGTTAGTAGTTAGCAGTTTTATGGTCGATTGTCAATTGTCAATTGTTAACTGTTAATTGCCAATTGTCAACTGCCAATTGCCAATTGCCTACCTATTAATAGTGTCAATTGAACTAGAACCCTATCGAATTCCCTCCATCCACAGGCACTACTGTTCCGGTAATGAAAGTAGAATCATCGGAGGCGAGGAAGTAAGCTGCGTTGGCTACATCGTCAGGGTTACCCAATCGTCCCATTGGTGTGCGCGACAATACTTTTTGTTTTCTTTCCGGATCGCTATTCAATGCCGTAGCCGACATTTTGGTGGCAATAAAACCGGGAGCGATACAATTTACACGGACGCCATGGGGAGAAAGCTCAACGGCCAGGGTTCGTGTCATCCCTTCAATGGCTGTTTTGGATGCCGCATACGCCACTACTCCTGGCAAGCCGTATTGCGCAGCCATTGAGCTGATGTTGATGATGCTGCCTGATTTTTTCTCCACCATACTTTTAGCCACTTCGCGCGTAAGCGCAAATACGCTGGTGAGGTTGGTGAGCAGTATCTGCTGAAACTCCTGATCGGTAACTTCGAGTGCACTTTTCTTCAGGTTGATGCCGGCATTGTTTACCAGAATATCCACCTGACCATGCTCCTGAATAATCCGGTTAACAAGTTCAGGGATGCTATTCAAGTTGGTAATATCGAACGAAATGGCCTGACCGTTTTCACCCAGCAAGTTGGCTGCTTCATTCAGCCTTTGTTCATCACGACCGATGATAATGGTGTGTATGTTCTGACAGGCAAGCTTACGGGCAATAGCAAAACCAATTCCTGATGATCCTCCGGTTACGATGGCAATCTTTTTTCCCATGCGGTATAATAATTAAACCTTATCACCACTGCGGCCTGATGCCGGGTGCGTAAGGAAATTCCAAATTCATATAATAGTCTAATGTGTTTTCTGGCTTTTCCAATCCTTTCGGTATGGGCAAACCAGAAAAGCTTTGAAAGTACAACACGCAGGCGTTGCGCCACCAGATGGCTTCGTTGTATTGAATTTCTAGCAACATCTTCACGTGCTCAAATCGTTCACGGTCAATCTTTCCTTCCATCACATTCCATTGCTGTTGAAACGTTTTTACTTCATCTGCGCCAGCATAATAGTGGTGACAAATTTCTTCCCATAGCGTTTTTCCAGATTTTAGTTTTTCAGTCCAGCCCACATGATGAAACCACAGCAGAAACTTTTCAGGACAGTGTTCACGTGAACCAAACAGGTTGGCAACGGTCTTTACATACTGCGCAATGGCATTGCTGCCTGATGCTGTGCGGTTAAAACCAATGCCTTCTTTGCTTGCCTGGTGATAATATACGGATGTCCAATCGGCACGGTGTTTATCTTTGATCCACGGTGCAGGCCCGTAATGATGACTCCAACCCATGATGTGGTGTAGCCCAAGTGGCGTCATATACGACACGGTGGTTTCCCAGGAGTTGTCCATGATTTCTTTTACTGGATTTACAAAACCAACATCGTTGGTGAACGTCATGCGTATCCACTCATCGGCTATTTGATTGGCCGAAAGCTGATGATCCCAGGCCAACCTTCCGAATGCATACCAGTTGGCTTGTGCGAAGGGATGACCCGTCCAGTTTCTATCCGTGCCGATGTTGGCTACACCGGCAATACCTGAAAGCTGGTGGTTGTTGAG
>JAHBUC010000016.1 GCA_019638275.1 Cyclobacteriaceae bacterium
AGCCATACAATATAAACCCGACCTTTCAGACGCCTACTACTGGCGGGGAAGTGCCTACTATGCGCTTCGCATGGATGCTGAGGCGATCTATGATTTTACAGAATGCATTAGGCTTAAACCTGATCTCATCGATGCACATTATTATCGCGGACAAGCCTATTATGGTTCGCAGAACTATGAAGAGGCTATAAAGAATTTTAATCAAACTCTTGCATTAAAACCCGCGCATCTTGATGCGCTGTACTACCGGGGTAATTCTTACTATTCATTAAGGTTGCATCAGGAGGCCATTGCCGATTTTTCAAAAGTAATAGAACAAAACAGGAATTATACCCAGGCATATTTTTACAGAGGCAATTGTTATTACTTACAAGGGAATGACATAGAGGCAATAAAAGACTTCACCTCTGCCATTCAACAAAAATCCGATCATACAGAAGCCTATTTCTGGCGAGGCGTTTCCCAATTTATGGCAGGCCAAAATGAAAATGCTGAGGCAGATCTTAATAAAGCATTACAACTGCGGCCAAATTATCCGGAAGTGTATTACTGGAAGGGACGGTTACGCTTTACACAGGTAAAAGACAATGAGTCCATCGAAAATTTTACAGCAGCCATTAACCTCCGTCACGATTATGCTGACGCGTGGCATTACCGAGGCTATGTTAAATACTTTGGACAACAGTATGATGATGCAACACGCGATATCAACAAGGCAATTGAAATCAATCCACTTCACGCAGATGCTTACTATGCGCGTGGTTTGGTTGAATTTGCACTGGCCAATGACGAAAAGGCGATTACTGCTTTAAATCAGGCGATTGAAATACGACCGACTTTTGCTGATGCCCTGATGACGCGCGGAAAGGTGAAATACTTCATGCAACGATACAGCGAAGCCACCATTGACCTGACCCGCTCAATTGAGATAAAACCCTCAGCCGATGCATACTACTGGCGCGGCTACGCTAATTACATGCTTAAAGTGGATAACCAGGCTATGGCCGATTACACAAAAGCCATTCAGTTAAAGCCGAATTACCCCGAAGCCCTTTTGCGAAGAGGTGATTTGCGCTACATCAAGGAAATGGATCAGCTTTCGCTGGAAGATTTCAATGAAGCCATCCGGATAAGTCCGCAATATGCTGAAGCCTACTGCCTGCGTGCCCGCACCAGGCTGGCGTTAAATCAAACCGAGGAAGCCTTGCGGGATGCCAATAAGGCGCTGGAGCTAAAGGCGGGCTATGCAGAAGCATATTATTACCAGAGTCAGGCATTTGCTAAACTGGGCAAGCGAGCCGAAGCCATGACTGCCATTAATAAAGCACTGGAGTTTGCCCCCGGAAATGCCACGTACCAGAATTACAAAGTTTCATTGGGGAATTAGCACAAACCGGTTGGGATTTTACCCCTCAAAATGCTAACATTGCGACCTGATTTTTGATCAAATCAGGGCCCATAGCTCAGCTGGTTAGAGCACCTGACTCATAATCAGGGGGTCGCAGGATCGTGCCCTGCTGGGCCCACAAAAGCCGCGGAAGTTTCTGCGGCTTTTTCTATTTTACACAATGCCCGGATGCTATATACTCTTTAGCCAATCGTTAAATCAATTCTACATTGGTGCCACCCATGAAGATGTGGTACACCGAATTCAAAAACACAATCAAGGTTTTTATGGAAAATCAAAATTCACTTCTAAGACCAAAGACTGGGAGCTCCTCTTGTTTATTGAATGCAATGACTATCCACAAGCTGTCAATATTGAACGACATATTAAAAAAATGAAAAGCAAAACGTACATAACTAACCTAGCAAAATATCCTGAAATGATACTCAAACTGAAAGACAGATATAAATAATCAGGGGTCGCTCCCGATAGCTATCGGGACGTGCCCTGCTGGGCCCACAAAAGCCGCAGAAGTTTCTGCGGCTTTTTACTTTTTAAGGAATACTTCCTTACCCGTCCTAGCGCTTTCCTTAGCCGCTTCCAAAATCTCTACTACGATCATGTTGTTTTCCAAAGACGAGAGATCATAATCAGGTAAAACCAATTTTTTACGAACCACAGCTTCCAGCAACGCAAATGGATCATCATAAGGCGCAGTTCGCTCGGCCAGCGTTTCAATTCTAAATGCATCTTCCCCTTTCAATCGGATTTGCATGTTACTGCGGTTAAGGCTATGGGCATAACCCGTACTCCCGTATACTTCCATATCCTTCCTGCTAAATGGCCAGTTCCAGGAAGCCTGGATAATTCCTTGCATGTCCGCATATTCAAGAATAATGGTGGCTTCGTCATCTACTTTCGGATAAACATCGGGTTTTAATTGCTGAAGCACTGCCGTGACTGAGGTTGGCTTTCTACCTTGTGCTAGCCACGTGATCAGATTTGCGCCATAACAACCAAAATCAGTTACTGCTCCTCCTCCATTTTGTATGGGGTCAGTAAGCCAATCCAAAAATTCTTTATTGACTCCAATTTCTTTTGGGCCTTCATGACCATCGTGCACCACTATTTTTCGAAGCTTGCCAAGTTCTCCCTCTTCAGCAAGCTGTTTTACTTTGTGATTTGTAGCATACCAGGTGGTTTCATAATTGGTGAGCAAATGAATGTTGTGTTTTTTCGCCAAGGCTTGCATCTTAAGCGCATGATCCATACTCACTGCCAACGGTTTTTCCACCATTACATGAATGCCCTTAGGCGCACATACCTGAACAACTTGCAAATGATCATAAATTGAGCCGAATGCCGTCACGGCTTCGGGCATTGTTTTGGCAATCATCTCTTCAAGAGATGCAAACCATAAGTCTTGTGGTAAGTTATGTTGCTTAAGATAACGAAGGGCTAATTCCTGATTTGGTTCTGCAATACCAACAAGCTGAATATCTCCGCGGTCTGCTCTTCCCAAAATCCAATGAACGTGCGTGTGGGTTAATCCCGCAACGCCTACTCGTAAGGGTTCAGACAAACCCGGTAACATAAATGCGATCAAAAAAGCAGAAAGACAAATCAACCTCTTCATAGCTGAAACAGTTAAACGGAACCAGAAGCTACTCATTTACTTAACCACATGCAACCAACTTTTGCACGTGGCTTGATCGCCAATGGTTAGTATGTAATAATAAACACCGGCATCAAGATCATTAGCCGACCAGTCGTATTGATAATCGTTGGACTCGTAAACCTGCTTACCCCACCGGTTGTACACCTTTAGTGACACTTTCAGGCCAACATCGGCCGGGGTTTGGCCGGGGAAATTTTCCGGATTTCCATATTGAATGGTGAATATATCGTTTTGACCCGCTGTAATTTCGGGTGTAATCACGTTGGGGACAATCATGGAGTAGATCGGCAGGTTTATCAGTTTCTCGTACACACAAAATTCCTTTACACCCGTCAATCGCATGGTAAACATCCCGTCCTGCTGGTACGTGTGCTTTACTTCCGGCAAATCAGTCGTTGTTCCATCTCCAAAATCGAATAGAAAAAGTTCATCCGGATTAGTGTCTGTCAGGTTTCGAACAAATACTTCCGGTCGCGATATACAGTCGGTAATAAATGTATAGTCCCATTTAACATCAATAAACGGAACCACTTCAATGTTTACCGTGTCTTTCAGTCTGCATCCATTGGCATCGGTAACGGTAACATAGTACCGGGTGCTCACCTCGGGTTTAACCACTGGTGATGTCAGTGGTCCGTCATCGGTACGCCACTCGTACAGAATACCTCCAGTTCCGGAGAGCGAATATGATGTTCCAAAACAAATCTTGTCATCGTCCTGCACCTTCAATAAATTCCGAAACACATGAATGGTGGTGAATGCAGAATCAACACCAATACACGTATTCAGGTCAATAGCCTTCAGTTTTACGGTGTAGGTTCCCTCATTCTCATATTGATGCACAAACGATGTGGTATCTGTTTTCGTCAGTTTTGTACCATCACCCAAATCCCACTCATAAAATTCTCCACCGGTACTAAAGTTTTGAAAACGAATGGAATCCGGAAAGCAAACCTGATTAAGCCCCGGGGCATCAAAAGCAACCGAGTTGGTTTGCAGGCGCGCACGCAGGGATGACAGATCGAATTTGAATGCTGCATTATTGCAATTTGGACTGTTATTGGTTCTTGACCACGCACCGGGAGTAGTAGGAAAATCAGAAGTTGGGCCGTTTGTTGCATTTAATGCTGCGCATCCTGAACACACGGCATGGTAAACAATACCACTTTTATCAAACCGGCTGGTGCCACCATCTACGTGGGTGCGCGATTGCGTTCCTCCCAGAAATGTTGCGTATAGCAATTCACTCGCATCTGCGGTGAGCACAATAAAATAGAAATCTGATCCACTTGTAGTTTTCTGCAACGCATCATTGGTTACAGGCATACCATTGGTTGTGCTGTAATTCCAAAAAATACCACTCTGATTTATCAACCCACCCCAACCCGACATGTACAGGTTATTACAATCGTTCACCAAAAAGGCGGTAGGTGAGATATTGGGTATACCAATGCCCGACCCAAATACTGTTGAGAATTCCAATTCCTTTAAATCGCCTGAAAGTTTTTGTACAAATTGGCCACTGTTAGGGTTACTATACACACCAGGTGTTACCGGAAAGTTTCCATTGGTCTGTCCGTAAACATAAACTGAACCCTCGTAATCCAGATCAATAAAATAAACCTGATCAAAATTTGTGGTTCCGGTAAAAGTAGCATGCATGATTGAATCACCATTTGGTGCAATTCGTGCCAGCCAGCCATCTGCTCCGCCAGCCAAAATCGGTTGATACGCACCATCTGTAATTGGAAAATTTGAACTGGTGGTGCCGCCTGCTATGTAAACCGATTTCATACTATCTATTTTCAACGTATGCGAAGCATCAACACCACTACCGCCAAGGAAACTTGACCACTCAATATGCTCCAACATAGGATTGAGTTTGACCAATATAGCATCTGTTGATCCACCCTTATAGGTGGTGCTAAAACTACTTATGGCCGGAAAATCTACAGAAGAAGTAACCGAACTGATATACACATAACCAAGTGAGTCGGTAATTACGTCACCACGCATTTCATCACCGTAGTTACGTGTAAGGGGGCCAGCTACCGGATTAATACCATCATTACCGGATCCTCCCAAAAACGTAGATGCTTTCAACTTATCACCAGTCGGGCTGATACGTGTTACAAAAATATCTGAACCGTTTGGATAATTCTCAATTACAAGTGAGCCTGTACTCGTTCCGCCAGCAAATGTCTGACGGAAAGCATCAAGTGTTGTTGGAAAATCCAATGAGCTTGTTGTACCCAAGACAATGAGATCTCCATTGTAGTCCATTACCAGACTATGAGGTGTCTCATTACTCGCACCACCTAGATAGCTGGCATACAATAACTGACTTCCAGTTGAATCATACTTTAAAATTGCAACATCATACTCTCCACCATAGCCAGTTTGAAAAGCACCCGATGTGGCCGGGAAAGTACCAGCAACATCACGATGGTTTGTTATACCTGATGAATAAAGTGTTCCACGCTCCCCTGGTGTAGCCGTACTCCCCCAATTATCAGCTGTTGAGCCTGAATAGGTTGAAAAAATCAACAAAGGATCAATCACAAGTTCATAACACGCATCATATCCATCCGGAAAATAAAATCGAAGAACATTATCCTCAAGCACGTATTCACTCCTCACCTCACATACTACACCGTCAATAACCTGGTAGGTAAACGGTTTCTTCTCAATAAGTTGTCCTACCGATGTTCCGATGAACACGTTGCCATTTTCAAGCCTGAGTTCATCGGCACCATCTACTTGAATCTGAATGGAATTTGTACTTGCATCCGGCTTCACAATAAAATCGTACTTCAGGTTTGATTGAAGAGATGTGATTCGGAGATCAACACCTTCATAGATATCCGGATAGACAATATTGTGCCATGCATTAGCGCGTGAAGCCCATTTGGATTGATCATTTCCCAGGAAAAAATTGTAGTACTCTTTTGCCTTAACTGATGGAATTGGTCTGGATGCCGTATTGGAACCCGGAAAGGTTATTCGCACATGGTGCGCATCCATCATGTTCTCTGCTTGTCCATCCGATTCATTCACCTGATGATCCATGTGGTCATGCGCATGATCATCTTGCTGATCAAACAGGTAAAGTGAAAACTGTCCCGGTGAAAGCATCAAACGACCACCTGGTGTTCGCGCGGCAAAATCAATGTGTTCGGGCCATTGGTTTTTATTCTCAATAAACTTGAGTTGCGGATTTTGTGCCCAGCCAACGGTTAAAGCGAAAATAGCTATTGAAAATAATACGTAACGGATCACCATACTCGTTCCCTATCAAAACCTGACAAGCAAAATACGAAATTTTACAAATTGCTCATCCCTCCTTTCGGAGTACCTGCAGCGGAGGCGTTGCAATCACCTCGCGTGAATTCCACCACCCGATGAACATCGTAAGCAATACCACGCCAAGGGTAATGGTAACCAATTCAAGGGCATCGAATGCGAATTGAATTTTGAAGAAAAAAGTAGTAAGCAAATACCCCCCGCCAATGGACAAAATCATGCCGGTAAGCGCAGAGAAAATGCCCAGATAGGCATATTCAATAAGAGTAATTCGCGTGATTTGTCGGGTGCGTGCGCCTATGGTTCGCAACAGCACGTTCTCTTTCATGCGCACAAACTTGCTGTTGATAACCGCTCCACTTAATACCACCAATCCGGTGATAATACTGAATAGCGCCAGGAACCTGATGACTGATCCGAGTTTATTAAACAAATCATTAACCGTGCTCAATATTAATCGCAGATCGATCAATGAAACATTCGGGTATGACATGATCAGTTCGCGCTGAAACTTATTGGCTATTTGCTGATCATCCACGCGTGTAGCGGTAACATAAACCTGCGGTGCCTGCTCCAACACACCAGTTGGAAAAACAAAAATAAAGTTTGGTGGGTCTTTGGGCCATTCAACTTTACGGATGCCGCTAATGCGAACCTTAACCGGTATACCCTGTACATCAAACACCAGCGAATCGCCCTCCTTTACATCCAGTTCTTCGTGCAATCCTTCAGAAATAGTAACCCAAACCGAATCAGGTCCGGAAGTTTTCTTTTGCAATTCACCCCTGATTAATTCCTCTGACAAATGCAGGCTATCGCGATAGGTCACGCGATATTCTCTTGTAAGTGCCCAGTTGGGTACACGATCCGTAGTATCCTTTTGTACTTCCTCAACACTTTTTCCTTTCAGTTCGCTTAACCGGCAAGTTATAATCGGTACCACCTGATTAACTGGCAGATTATTTTCTTCCATCAATTTTACCACACCATCCTTTTGCGAAGGCTGAATGTCAAACAATATAGTATTGGATTGATTCTCCTGCCCGCTGAATTCAACCTGGCTCAACAAACTTTTCTCTACCACATTTAACGTAGTAATGATAAACGCTCCAAGACCAATGGCCACCATAAGCATGCGTGTTTGATTGTTTGGCCGGTAGAGGTTTGACAATGCATGGCGCCAGATAAATGAAGCGTTTGCAGGGAAATATTTTCTGACTAAAAATAAAAGCAATACAGCCACAAGTGTAAGCAAACCAAGGGCTACAGCCAATCCACCAAAAAAGGCAAGACCAATCCACACACTTCTGGTTTGAAGGGCAGCAAAAAACATGGGAAATAAGACTATGAGAACAACAACGGCCAGACGTGCTTTCGAAAAAATTCGGGCAGGTTCAAAATCTGCGCGCAAAACGGTTAAGGGTGGTACAAACCGAACAGCCATCAGCGGAAGCATTGAAAACAACACGGACACTACCGTTCCAATCACAACCCCCATTGCAAATGATACCCACGAAACGGTAAAGCTTACTTCTACCGGCAACATATCTTTAAAGACAACCGGAATCAGTTGTTGAATTCCAAGACCCAGTGCCGCACCCACTACACTGCCCACAATCCCGAGCAGAAAAATCTGGATGAAGTAAATATTAAAAGCTTGCCAACCCGATGACCCCACACAGCGCAACACGGCTACTTCATCGCGTTTCTCGCGCGCGTAAATATGAACCGAACTGGCCACACCGATGCAGCCAAGTATCAGTGCAAGAAAAGCAAGCAAAGAAAAAAATCGGTAAACAGATTGAAATGCTTCGCCCAACTCTTCTTTACGTTCCTGAACGGTATCATAACCATGACCGAGCTTACGCACTTCGGGCCTAATGGCCTTTTCCAATGCTTCAGTCTCTGCATCACTTTCAGTCTTCAGGTATTTTCGATAGTTCACACGACTTCCAAACTGGACCAATCCCGTGGAATCAAGCTGCGACATGGCGATGTAAACCGATGGCCTAAACGTTGAAAGAATACCGCCTCCGCCTGGAATTTTAGTAACCACACCGGCTACTTCGAAAAATGAATTACCAACCTTAATGGTATCTCCTGAACTTACTTCGTACTGACTGGCCAGCGTTTCATCCAACAAGGCATAACCCTGTTCGCGCATCAGCGAATATGCATTTGCGGGTAAGGTTTCTATTGCACCGTAAAAGGGGAAATCGCCTTCAAGTGCCACCAATCGAATCAGCCGCGACTGACCGCTTTGTTTAAAAAGCACCATAGAAGCCATGTCGGCTTCGTTGGCCTGTGGATGTTTCAAGGAATCAAAAAGAACTTCAAGTTCAGGCTCAAACTTTCGGTTTCCGTTGATGACCATATCTGCGCCAAGCAACTCTTTGGCATTTCGATCGATATCCTGCTGAAGGGAATTGTTAAGCGAATCCAACGAAACCACTGCGGCAATACCGGTAATCAGTGAAGCCACAAACAAAAACAAACGCGAAAAATTATGTCGTGCATCACGCCAGGCCATTTTCCACACCCAGTCATCTTGCAGAATGTTGCGGGTTTTGCGCTTTAATTTAATGATGTACTCAATCATGCGCCAACCAGTTCTTCTTCCATGAGTTTACCGCCCTTCATGCGCAAGATGCGTTCTGTCTTTCGGGCCAGTTCAAGGTTGTGTGTAACCAGTACCAACGTAGTGCCCTGCTGCTTATTCAAGGAAAAGAGTAATTCCGTAACGTGTGATGCATTCTCATCATCCAGGTTTCCTGTGGGTTCATCGGCAAACAAAATCTTCGGATCGGTAATGAAAGCACGCGCCATGGCAACACGTTGCTGCTCTCCGCCCGACAGCTGTGAAGGGTAATGATCAACACGATTTCCGAGTCCAACCCGTTCAAGCAATTCTTTGGCTTTGTTCCGTACATGCTTCTCACCACGCAACTCCAACGGAACCATTACGTTTTCGAGTGCCGTTAACGTAGGCAGCAACTGAAAATTTTGAAATACGAATCCAACATATTGATTGCGAATATATGCCCGATCGTCTTCACTCATGGCGTTTAACTTAAAACCCATAAGCGAAATAACTCCGCTTGTGGGTACATCCAGTCCGGCACACAAACCAAGTAACGTAGTCTTTCCACTACCGCTGGGCCCAACAATCGATATGGTATTCCCTTGACGAACGGAGAAGCTTACGTTATCAAGAACAGTTAACGAACCCGACCCCGACCGGTATGTTTTGGTTAATGCTTCGGCTTGCAGAACATGCTGACTCATGTAGTTGTATTATAATAATGAATTATGTTTACTGGCACCTTTTTTGACGTATTGAACGTTACATAAGCGTGTAAGTTAATGTAACTTTAACCCTTATTTGAACAAACAAATAACTAATTACATGGTCGGAAAGTTTTTGGGAATTATTGTAGCCGCGCTCCTTTTTCAGGGATCATCAACAACAAAAACCATTATGTTCTTTGGCGATAGCCTTACAGCCGGTTATGGGCTTTCGCCTGAAGAGGCTTTCCCAAACCTTTTGGAAAAAAAACTGAAAGAGAACGGAAAAGACTGCAAGGTGATAAATGCCGGCCTGAGCGGAGAAACCACAGCCGGTGGCTTATCGCGTATTGATTGGGTATTGCGCCAACCGATTGATGTTTTTGTACTCGAACTTGGTGGAAATGACGGATTGCGCGGGCTTCCTTTGGAGCAAACCAAATCCAACTTACAGGCCATCATCGATAAAGTAAAAACCAAAAATCCGAATGTTAAAATTGTTGTAGCCGGTATGATGGTTCCCCCTAACATGGGTGATGATTACAGCACTGCGTTCCGAAAAGTATTTCCGGAAATCGCCAAGAAAAACAACGCTACATTAATTCCCTTTTTACTGGAAGGTGTTGCCGGAAATGAAAAGTTAAATCTGCCGGATGGCATTCATCCCAATCCGGAGGGACATAAAATTGTGGCGAACAACCTGTTGAAAGTAATCGGGCCGCTTTTATAGCTTTCGCAAGCAGTCCTGTAAAAATACGAGCACATCCTGCCCAACCGGATCGCCTTCTTTTCCAAATTCGCGATGAATGGAGAGGCTGTTCTTTTTGGCATAACTCTTAACCTGAATGGAAACGCCCGAATCTTTGAATTTACGCGCGAGGTTCAATGCATCACTTTCAGTTGGCGTTTGCACGCCTGAATAGGCCAAAAAGATGGGGGGCACTTTTATACCCGGTTTAATGTGCGTAACAGGAGAAGCTTCCTGCCATTCCCTTTCGGTTAAACCAAATGTATCCAAACACCAATCCTTTACCTTATTGTTGTTGTCAGGAACAATCTTGGCCACGTCAAAACCAAGTCCATCAATGGAAATCACACCTTTAATCATATCCAACGATCCTTTCGCCTCATCCAGGTATTTCTGATTTACAGTAATCATCACCGACATCTGCGCACCCGAAGCATATCCCATCAAAAATATCTTCTCCGGATCGCCACTGTAATGAACAATGTTGTTGTACACCCAAACCAAGGCATGCGCTACGTCCTGCATGTGGCCAGGGTGCTTGATATCAGGCGAAAGCCGGTGATTAATGCTTATAAAAATGTAGCCCTTTTCCGTAAACAATGTCGGCTTAATGCCTACATCGCTCTTATCACCAAATGCCCATAGGCCACCGTGCACCCAAATAATAACTGGTGATTTACTACCCTTCTTGGGCATATAAACATCAAGCGCATTCAACCTGGGCTCCTTGGCCAGCTTGGCATAAGGAATATCGGCTACCTTAAAATAAGGGCCCTCGCCCTTTCGCTGGGCCAATAAAGTTGATGACCCTATTAAAATGATTGCGCAAAAAATGACCAACCGGTTAAAACGCATACAATAAAATAACGTAAAACATAGTCTCCTATCGGGGAGTTAAAGTATCAATTATTTAACCAAAATAACAACCAGAAGAATCAGCCCCCCTGTATTTTCGCCACTTCAATGAAAAACGAACGTATTCTGCTCTTTATTCTGGCTGCGGCCATGTTTACCCACATCATGGACTTCATGATTATGATGCCACTTAGCCCATCCCTGATGAGCATTTTTGATATTAACGCCCAACAATTCAGTTTGCTGGTATCTTCCTATACCATTACGGCAGGAATTACCGGGTTTCTGGCAGCCTTCTGGATTGACCGGTTCGACAGGAAAAGCATGATGTTGTTCATGTATTTTGGCTTTACCCTGGGCACATTAGCCTGTGCATACGCGCCAACCTATCCCTTTCTGCTCATTGCCCGTTCTTTAGCTGGTGCTTTCGGAGGTGTGTTAGGCGCCCTGATCCTTTCCATTGTGAGTGATGCCATTCCCCTGGAACGAAGAGCCAGTGGGCTAGGCATTGTGATGGCCTCCTTTTCAGTAGCCTCTGTTTTTGGTGTCCCGTTTGGATTGTTCCTGACCAGCAAGTATAGCTGGCATGCACCATTTTTGTTTCTGGGTATTATAGCTGTTGTCATTTTCGGTTTGATGCTCGGGTTTATTCCACCCCTTCGATCCCATCTGAACGGTACTCATAAAAAACCTATAGAAATCCTGTCTCGTATTTTCGGGCAACGCAGTACATTACTTGGATTAACGTTTGTTTCGGTTCTTACGCTTGGTCACTTTACCATCGTTCCATTTATTGCAGCGTATATGGTGGGCAATGTAGGCTTCTCCAACGATGACCTCTCCTACATTTACCTGGTGGGTGGTGCACTTACCATTTTCTTTTCTCCGTGGGTGGGTAAGATGGCGGATAAACACGGCCGGTTGAAAATCTTCACCATTTTTGGCAGCCTGGTAATTCTTCCTATTCTGTTTATCACCAACATGCCGCCCATGCCATTGTGGTCTGCCCTGGTTGTAGCGGGGATTTTTTTTATTTTCAGCAACGGCAGAATGGTGCCATCCACAACCATGGAAACCGCGATCATCAGCCCGGAAAGTCGTGGCAGTTACATGAGCATTCGATCATCCGTTCAACAGCTCACTTCCGGGTTGGCTTCTTTCCTGGCCGGTACTATCATTAGTGAGAAAGCATCCATGTTCAGTCCGGAAGCCAAGGCGTTGGTTAACTATGGCTATGTGGGGTTGATTGCAGTGTTCTTCAGTCTGGTTTCGTTGTGGTTGGCGAGGAAGCTGCAGGTTGCTGAGGGGGCTTAGCTTCTTGCACTAATTTCAACATCGGTATCTACTCCTTGATATTCCATAAATTAAATAGCTCCAATCCTACGATTGGAGCTATTGACATACCCCCCAACAGAGCTCAAGTAAGTGTCGATTGCGAACCTGAATTATTTACTATGGATAAACCACCTATTACTAAAACCTGATCTAAATACAATGATGGAGTCACTATTAACTCTCTTAGCAATTGAGTCTCCTATCATTAAATAATCATGAAGAAAATTAGGGTAAGGGCGCCCATTATCATAAGCTGCACCTATCGATATTGAATCATTTAAGAATAAATCTCCTCGATATTCATTCATCTTGTGAACTGTAAAGAAATAAGATTTATCAAATTCGATAAGTTTGTATCTCCTCAACTGCCGGTTTTTTTACAATCGTGATAACTATAAAAAGAAAGATCGGTATTAACATGAGCAATAAAATCTTAGACACTGAATACTTACTCAAACGTCTTTTATACCAACTCTCCAAATCTTTCATGATTCTTAACTACATTTCACTACCTCCACTCCGGCCAACGTCCTGGTGTATATGGAGCCTGATTGATTTCCAACTTGCGCTCTAACTCTTCGAGCTTCTTGTTCAATTCTTTCATCTCCGTTAATAAAGCTTTGAATTGTCTCGAAGCAATTTCATAAGACTCCTTATACATTTTTGGAACCGGGGCGGTGGAATTCCAAATGCCGTATTCGATGCCTCCTACCCGATTGTTGATGGAGGGTGTGGTCTCAAATTCACGCCTGCCTTTCGTGGCATCTCCGTTCAATTGAATATTCAGGGTTATCAACTGGCGGCTTATCACATAGGATTTTTCCAGCACGCCTTTTGGCTCAACCGGCATATCCTGTGCCGCCTGGTTGATGTGCGTGATGCGCTGATTCATGTTGCGCAATAAATCCGTAGCCGCACTGGTGGCCTTGCGGATGCGGGTTACCTCCTTAAAGAAAGCTACATTCTCGGCCATGTTAGTAGGAATGCTGCCTTGATCAAGTAGCTTACACGTAAAGGAAACCGGCCCAACCAATTCGGTTATCACACCATCTGCATATTTCGATAGGGACACGGTGTATTGTCCAGGCATAGCTAAATGCCCAACTTCTGCACTTCCAAACAGTACATCAGGTGCAGGCGTGTAGCGGTTGTTCACGGGTGCAGGCGTGTTGTAACGAAAATCCCAAACAATTCGATTCATGCCTTTCTTTGCAGGCGCTTTGATATGACGCACCACATCTCCCGCCTGATCTTTTATTGTAAATAACAGATAAGGTTCAGGCTGATTGTCCTCAAGTCGTAGGCTATCGATACTGGGATAGTACACTCGCTGCTTCTTTTCAAGCTTATCTTTTTCCTTTTGCTGACGGATTTCTTTTAGTGTTTTAACATCATCTTTCAGGTAATACGTAAACACTGCCCCTACCGGTGGGTTTGGTGCAGCAAAATAATTGCTTCCGAGATGCCCCTTGTCGCGTAAGCCCAATGGATAGCGCTCAATAAACATCAAACTTTCCTTGATCGGAAAGATAATGGCAGGCTTATTTAAATCATCTTTCTTCAGATTTCGCAGCGGGGTGTAATCATCCAAAATGTAAAACCCGCGACCAAAGGTGCCGAGCACCAGATCATTTTCCCTGCGCTGAATTTCGATATCGCGAACCGCAATGGTTGGCAATCCCGCCTTTAACTGCGTCCAGCTTTGTCCACCGTTATTGGAAAAGAACACACCGAACTCCGTTCCTATAAAAAGCAGATTCGGGTCAACATGATCTTCTGCAATGGAATACACACTGCCGCGAACTGGTAAGTTCGATTGAATGGCCCGCCATGTTTTACCGGCATCACTGGTTTTTAATACGTATGGTTTAAAATCACCGTAACGATGATGATTGAAGCAAACGTAAGCGGTATTCTTATCGTGAAGGGAAGCAATAACCTGATGTACATAGCTTCGCTGTGGAACACCCGGCAGATTATCAAACTTCGTCCAGGTACGACCACCATCTGTTGTCAATTGAATGAGTCCATCATCGGTGCCCACCCATAACATATTCTCATCAAACTTCGATTCGGCAATGGAAGTGAGTTGCCCGTAAATATCGGTGCTTCCATTTTTGGCAATGGCATCAACCGACCAAACCCTTCCCATGATCTCCAACCGGTTGCGATCAAGTTGCCGGCTTAAATCCGGACTGATTTCTTTCCACGAATCTCCTCGATCATCGGTACGCAATAATTTATTGGCACCAAAGTACAAACGCGTTGGGCTGTGTTGGCTGATAAGTAATGGAGCATCCCAGTTCCAGCGATAAGCCTCTCCTTCTTTTTCAATGGGTTTGATAGGAAGATACTCCCCGCTTTTACGATCAAAACGATTTAATCCGCCATACTGACTTTGAGCATAAATGATATCGGGGTTTGTTGGATCTACCTGCGTTTCAAATCCATCGCCTAGTGACGTAATGTACCAATCGGCATTTACAATTCCGTTGGCAGATGTAGAGCGGCTCGGACCACCAAGACTCAGGTTATCTTGTGTTCCACCGTGCACACCATAAAACGGATACGCATTGTCGGTTGAAACTTTATAGAACTGAGTCACCGGTAAATTGGATTTGAAATCCCATGTACCGGCAAAATCGTATGTCTCATAAATGCCACCATCACAACCCACCAATAAGTGATTCGGGTCTTTCGGATCAATCCAGATACAATGGTTGTCGATGTGCTTGTTCAACTCACCCAGGTTCACTACTGTTTTGCCTCCATCGTGACTCACTTTGTAATACGTGTCGGTGATATACAACCGATCCACATTGTGCGGATCGCATACTACTTCCTGATAATAATTGCCCGATGTGTAAAACGAATTCCGCTTTTCCCAACTTGCGCCTCGGTTAGTTGAACGATAAATGCCTCCCTTACTGTCCTGTGCTTCAACCACTGCAAACAACACATCCGGGTTCACCGGACTGATCGCTAACCCAATTCTGCCAACATCGCCACCGGGCAAACCGCCTTCCAGTTTTTTCCAGGTGGCCCCGCCATCCGTAGATTTATAAAGTGCTGATTCCGGCCCACCACCAATGTAGGTAAACACACTGCGCATGCGCTGATGAAAGGCTGCGTATAACACATTAGGATCACGCGGATCCATAACCAAATCGTTGCAGCCCGTATAACTACTTACCGACTTCACGTTCGTCCAGGTAGCACCGCCATCCGTAGATTTATACACTCCGCGCTCACCACCTTCGCGCCACACCGGTCCGTAGGCACCTACATAAATGGTATTGGGATCAGTGGGATGTACAATAATGCTGGCAATATGCTCAGAATCTTTAAGTCCCATATTTTTCCACGTGCGACCGCCATCATCACTTTTGTATACACCATCGCCATACGCCACTGAGCGTTGGTTGTTATTCTCACCTGTACCGACCCACACCGTACTTGGGTTTGTAGGATCAAGTGTAACACAGCCGATTGAATAGGAACCCTGACTATCAAATATGGGCTGATAAGTGACACCTCTATTATTAGTTTTCCATACGCCACCTGAGGAAGTAGCCACATAATACTCGCTGTTGTTGGTTGAATTAACCGCAAAATCAGAAATACGGCCTGAGGTTACCGCAGGTCCGATAGAACGAAACTTTAAAGCAGAAACCTGATCGGAGCTAAACGCTTCAGGATCATTCTTCGGTTCAGGTTTACGTTGTGCTTGTGCATTGTGCAGGAGCACACACATGAGAAGCAGGGTAAGTATTTTACGCATAGCAGAAATTGAGGATTGATGAATCAAGATAAACAAGATTCAATTAATTTCTAACCACAACTTCATGAGTGGTAATAGACTTACCTGACCCGTATAAGCGGCTTACAAATCTGTGATTTTCTTAAACTTGGGTACCAGTAAATGCATGATGACCCAGGCAATCAGGTAGGCAGAACCGCAGACCACAAACAAAATACTATAACCTTTCTCTACGGTACCCAATGCTGTAAAATGTTTTAACAACAAGCCAGCGGCCCACGCAATCAAAATTCCACCAAACGCACCCGACATACCCCCGATTCCGGTAACTGAGGCCACCGCTTTTTTGGGAAACATATCTGAAACGGTAGTAAAAATATTGGCCGACCACGCCTGATGGGCTGCACAGGCCATGGCAATCATGGCAACGGCATACCATGTGTTGATTTCACCGAGGGTTGAAGCAAACAGCACACACAACGGAATAATGGCGTAAATGAGCATGGAGGTTTTACGGGCTTTGTTGGCATCCATACCTCCGTTAATCAATCGCTTGGGCAGCCAACCACCCAATACACTACCAACTGTGGCTACCATATACACCACAGCAACCGCCAATGGCCATTCAATCACTTTTTCCGGACGACCATCTGCCAAGTGTCGTGCATTTTCTCCGGTAAGAAAAGCCGGTAACCAAAAAAGGAAAAACCACCAGATCGGGTCGGTCATGAATTTACCAAAAAAGAATGCCCACGTTTGGCGATAGCCCAGCAACCGGAACCACGATACCTTTTCCTTGGTCTCGTCTTCTACAATCGCTTCATCCTGATCGCTGTGAATGTAATCGTACTCGGCTTGCGAAAGTTTTCCTTCTTTAAGTTTTTCAAACGGGCTTTTATAACTTCTATACCAAAAGAATAACCAGATCAGCCCAACCGCACCGGTAAGAATAAAGGCCCACTCCCATCCCATCGACTCAGCGATGTACGGAACCGACAATGGTGCAATGATAGCCCCCACATTTGCGCCTGAATTATAAATGCCCGTAGCAAATGCCCGTTCCTTTTTCGGAAACCAATTTGCGATGGTTTTATTCGCTGCAGGAAAATTTCCAGCTTCGGTAACACCAAGCGCTGCACGCCAAAAGCCAAATCCAAATGTTGATTTTGCAAACGCATGACCAATTGCTGCCAGGCTCCAGCCGAACAATGCAATTCCATACCCATGCTTCGTTCCGATTTTATCGATTACCCGACCAATACCCAACATCCCCAACGCATACGCAACCTGAAACGACATGATCACATACGAATAATATAACTCCTGATTGGCCTTATCTTCACCAAACATACCAATGTCCGACAAGGTAGTTTTTAACAATCCCAAAACATTCCGGTCGAGGTAATTCACCGTAGTAGCAAAAAACACAAGCGCACAGATCGTCCAGCGATAGTTTGTCATTTTTGAATTCAGGTTTTCCATTACACGTTAGGGTTTGTGAGCGTGATTGAATGAGAAATTATTTTCTGATCTCTTTGATGATGGACATGGCATCGGCTACACTCCTTTCAAGTGCGGGCCAGTCTTTCTTTTCCATAATCTCCTTCTTGAATAATTGCGAACCCATGCCAACACACATCACACCCGCTTTGAACCAGGCGGAAAGATTTTCTTTGGTTGGCTCAACTCCTCCTGTTGGCATAAGTTGATAGCCGGGAATAACTGGTAAAACAGAAGACACAAAGCCAGGGCCGAGTACAGACCCAGGGAAAATTTTAATCACCGCTGCGCCATGCTCCTTCGCGGTAACAATTTCGGTAAGTGTGGCACAACCGGGTATCCAGGGAACATCATGCTTTTTGCACACCTCAGCCATTTCGGGTTTAAGGATTGGTGACACAATGAAGTGAGCACCCGCATCAATAAATTTTTGAGTGGCCTCTGCATTCATGATGGTTCCAATGCCCAGCACCATATCCGGATATTGTTGAGCATGTACTAAAAGTTGTGTGAATACATCAAATGCATTTCCGCCCCGGTTAGTAAATTCAAACACACGCACGCCTCCTTTGTAAGAAGCCTCCATCACCGCTTTAGCAATTTCAATATCAGCATGATAAAACACGGGAATCATCCCGGTAGAACGCATCGCTTCTAGTATAGTGTCGCTGGTAAACTTTGACATGGTTGATTATCCTATTTCAAATTATTCTAACAGATTAAATTATTTGGTTCTCCCGATAACTGGCGACTCAACTAGCGCGAAACACGACCGGAGGCATCACCTTTCATCAGTTTCTCCACTTCATCTACGGTAACCAAATTAAAATCTCCTTTGATGGTGTGCTTCAAACAAGAAGCAGCAACAGCAAAATTGAGAGCTTTCTGATCATCCGTTGGATAGCTAATCAATCCATAGATAAGTCCACCCATAAACGAATCACCTCCGCCTACTCTATCTACAATATGCGTAATCTGATATGTTGGTGCTTCAATCAATTTCTTGCCATCCCACAACACACCCGACCAGGAATTATGACTGGCACTGATTGAACCACGGAGTGTGATTATTACTTTCTTTGCCTTCGGAAACTTTTTCATCAATTGCTTTCCTACCGATTCGTATGCCGCTCCTTCCACATGGCCTGAAGTAACATCTACACCTTCTGGCTTAATGCCAAACACCATGTCGGCATCTTCTTCGTTACCTAAGATTACATCACAATGTTTTACCAACTCCTCCATCACTTCGCTTGCAAGTTTTCCCCACTTCCATAATTTATTCCTGAAGTTTAAGTCGGTAGAAATGGTGATGCCTTTCTTAGCGGCCACTTCACACGCCTCTTTGCACACTTCTGCTGCGCCTTCCGAAACAGCCGGTGTAATGCCTGTCCAGTGAAACCAAGTGGCACCTTCAAACGCTTTATCCCAATCGATCATACCTTTCTTCAGTTTTGCAAACGAACTGTTGGCACGATCGTAGATTACCTTGCTACCGCGACTTACTGCACCGGATTCCAGAAAATAAATTCCGATCCTGTCACCACTTCGGTTGATGAATGAAGTATCAACACTGCGGGCACGTAATGAGGTAATCGCTGCATCACCCATATCATTATTGGGTAAGCTGCTTACGAAGCGTGCATCGATACCATAATTGGCCAATGAAACAGCAACGTTGGCTTCACCGCCACCGTATGTTGCCTCCAATTCTGTTGCCTGAGAAAACCGAAGAAAGCCAGGCGTTGCCAGCCTGAGCATGATTTCACCGAACGTTACTACTTTACTCATGGGTATTAATTGGTTGATTTTTAGTCGTGTTACATTTCTAAAACTATGGCTAAAAAACCGATAAAATCACTCCAAAAGAGCATTTTTCAAGCTTATTTAGTTGCTATCGTTTGCCAGCCAATTTTTTTTACTAAATTGTGCAATCGATTGCGCAATTTAAGAGTTTTATTGAAATGTCAAACAAGTTCCTGAAGATACATCCCGAGGATAATGTTTTAGTGGCGTTATCCGACCTAAAAGCCGGAGAAGAAATTCGTTATAACGGTCATTTGATAACACTGCCGCAGGACATTCCTGCCAAGCATAAGTTTACCTTAAAGAATCTTGATCCACAGGAAGAAATAAAAATGTACGGCATCCTGGTGGGTAAAGCACTTCACCCCATTCCGGCAGGTGGTGCCATTACCACGCAAAATGTAAAACACCAGGCCTCCTCCTACTCCGGCAAATCAGATACGGTAACATGGAAAGCTCCGGATGTTTCGCGTTGGAAGAATAAAACTTTTGATGGCTATCATCGGGCGGACGGACAGGTTGGTGTGGCGAACTATTGGTTAGTGGTCCCGCTTGTATTTTGTGAAAACAGAAACGTGAATGTTATCCGGCATGCCTTTGAAGAAGAACTGGGCTTTGCCAAACAAAATGCGTACAAAAACTATGTACAGGAATTGGTGGCGTTATACAAATCCAATAAGCTTGACGCGATCGGCAAACCAGCTTTCGAACACCATCAAACAAATGGACGATCACGTATTTTCAAAAACATTGATGGTATAAAATTCTTAACTCATGAAGGCGGATGTGGCGGTATTCGTCAGGACTCAGAAGCCCTGTGTGCCTTACTGGCCGGATACATTAACAACCCCAACGTGGCTGGTGCAACTGTACTGAGTTTAGGATGTCAGAATGCACAGATTGATATTCTCCAGCAAAAAATAAATGCACTGAATCCTGACTTTTCCAAACCACTAATCATTCTTGAACAACAAAAAGAAGGCACCGAACAAGACATGCTGGTGCGCGCCATACGCGAAACGTTTTTGGCCCTTGTTGAAGCGAATAAACTGGAACGAAAACCTGCACCCTTAAGCAAACTAAAAATCGGATTGGAGTGTGGTGGTTCCGATGGCTTCTCCGGAATTTCTGCCAACCCGGCTGTAGGCCATGTATCCGATTTGCTTGCTGCCTTAGGGGGTTCTTCCATCCTATCGGAGTTTCCCGAGTTATGTGGTGTGGAACAGGAGTTGATTAATCGCTGCGCCATCAATGAAAGCGCTGACAAATTTGTACACCTGATGCGTGCGTATGCGCAATCGGCTGAAGCCGTAGGTTCAGGTTTTGATATGAATCCATCGCCCGGAAATATCAAAGACGGATTGATTACTGATGCCATGAAATCTGCCGGTGCAGCGAAAAAAGGTGGCACTTCACCTGTAGTTGATGTGCTTGACTATGGCGAGTACGTTACCAAACCCGGATTGAATTTGCTATGTACTCCGGGCAATGATGTGGAGAGCACCACCGCGATGGCAGGATCAGGCGCTTCCATCATTCTCTTTACAACCGGATTGGGAACACCAACAGGCAACCCGATTGCACCTGTAGTGAAAATTTCTTCCAATAGTAAATTGGCTGAAAAAATGTCTGACATCATTGATGTAAATGCCGGCACGGTTATCGAAGGAAAGAAATCAATCGAAGAGGTAGGCGAAGAAATTCTTGAATTTATAATTGATGTTGCCAGCGGCAAACAACAAACCAAAGCACAGCAACTGCACCAGGATGATTTCATTCCGTGGAAGCGCGGGGTGTCTCTCTAAATACCCAGAATCAATAAAAAAATCCCTCATCCTGGATAGGACAAGGGATTTTACCGTGCTGCATATCGCAACACCTCAAATAAATCGATTTATCAGATTCTCCAGGTACTCTTGCTTCCCACTGGTAATTTCGGGTTCACCGTTCTTTAACGCATCGGCATGAAGATTTTCCAACGAAAGCTTTCCTTGTTCAAATTGCTTTCCTCTTCCGGAATCAAAGCTGGAATAACGTTGCTTACGTAACTTCTTGTACTCACCGTCATCCAGAATTGCCTGGGCCGTGAGTAATGCCTTTGCGAACGTATCCATACCGCCAATGTGCGCATACACAATATCTTCCAGGTCGGTGGAATTTCTTCGTGTCTTCGCATCGAAGTTGATGCCACCGGTTTTAAAACCACCCGCTTCCAGAATCACCAGCATGGATTCGGTAAGTTCATTCACATTGTTCGGAAACTGATCTGTATCCCAACCATTCTGATAATCTCCGCGGTTGGCATCGATACTGCCCAGCATTCCGGCATCAGCAGCCACCTGCAATTCGTGTTGAAATGTATGGAGCGCAAGTGTGGCGTGGTTCACCTCCAGGTTAAGTTTAAAATCATCCATCAAATCATACTGACGAAGGAAGGAAATTACCGTAGCCGCATCAAAATCATATTGATGTTTGGAAGGCTCCATGGGTTTGGGTTCAATTAGGAATATTCCTTTAAATCCATTTTTTCTGCCATAATCACGGGCCATATGTAAGAAGCGCGCCAGGTGCTCCTGCTCACGCTTCATATCGGTATTCAATAACGACATGTAGCCTTCGCGACCGCCCCAGAAAACATAATTGCTTCCACCCAATTCAATCGTGGCATCCAACGCATTTTTTACCTGCGCACCTGCCCAACTTACCACTTTATAATCAGGGTTAGTTGAAGCACCGTTCATATAACGCGGATTTGAAAACAAGTTTGCTGTACCCCACAACAACTTAACACCGGTTTCCTTTTGCTTTTGCTTGGCGTACTTAACAATTGTGTGCAGACGTGTTTCCGATTCCTTGAGTGTGGGTGCTTCGTCAACCAGATCGTAATCGTGAAAGCAGTAAAAGTTTATGCCCATCTTAACAGCAAACTCAAAGGCTGCATCCATTTTATCTTTGGCGCGCTGAATCGGATCAGCGTTTTGTAACCACGGAAAGTTTTTTGTGGCCGCACCGAACGGATCACCCCCAGTACCGCAGAAGGTGTGCCAGTAGGCAACAGCAAAGCGAAGATGCTCCGCCATTGTTTTTTTACCAACTTTTCGTTTGGCATCGTAATACCGGAAGGCTAACGGATTTTTTGATTGCGGGCCTTCGTATTTGATAACGGGTATACCTTTAAAAAACGTTGTGGTTGTCTCTTTCATAAATTTAAGGATGAGTGTTTATCTGTTTCTTTAAAATTGATTTCCATTGATTGAAAGTATCTTGAACGACTGCCTGTTGCGCATTCGGCTCAAAACTTTTTTTGCAGCTCAGGGTACGGAAGGCTTCATCATGGCTTTTATAATACCCGATACCTATCCCAGCGCCACGGGCAGCTCCTTGCGCACCATCGGTATTGTATAGTTCAAGTCGCGCGCCTGTTGTATTGACGAACGTTTGACAGAAGAGATCGCTCAAAAACATATTGGCATGCCCCGCCCTGATCACGGTTGATTGTATGCCCAACTCATTCATAACTTCAAAGCCATATCCCAACGCATATACAATACCTTCCTGTGCTGCACGACAAATGTGTGAAGCACTGTGTCGGTTTAAATCAAGGCCGTGAATACTGGCGCCCAGGTTTATATTTTGAAGCACACGTTCAGCCCCATTACCAAATGGAAGAACAAACAGGTTATCGGCACCTACAGGCGCTTCACCCGCCAATGCATTTAGTGTTTCATAGGATACAGAAGTAGTTGCGGAAAGTAACTTTCTCAACCAACTGTTCATAATACCCGTACCATTCACACATAAAAGCACGCCATACCTAGGATTGTCGGACGTATGATTAACATGAACAAACGTATTAACCCGTGACAGTTTATCGGCTGTGGGTTTATCTACAATACCATAAATTACACCTGAAGTTCCCGCTGTAGCGGCAATCTCACCCGGGTTAAGGGCATTTAACGAAAAAGCATTGTTGGGTTGATCGCCCGCCCGGTAAGAAACGGGCGTTCCGGGTTTGAGACCCAGTGCACTGGCTGCATCAGTTGTCAGTCGTCCTTGCTCTGAAAAGGTTGGGACAGTATCCGAAACAAGTTGTGCATCCAGTCCATAATAATTGAAGAGTCGTTCAGGTACAGTTCCTTTTTGGTAATCCCACATAATTCCCTCCGAAAGTCCTGATACAGTTGTATGTATATCACCCGTCAGGCGCATGGCCAGGTAATCTCCGGGAAGCATAACTTTATGAATCTCCTTATATATATGAGGTTCATTTTCTAACACCCACTTAAGTTTTGAAGCCGTGAAGTTTCCGGGAGAATTCATCAGCCTGTCCATGCAATACAATTCACCCAATTGGTTATAGGCATCCTCTCCGATCGACACAGCCCGGCTATCACACCATATTATAGAAGGTCGTAAAACCTTGTGGTTTTTGTCCACTACCACCAATCCATGCATTTGATAGGCTATTCCAAGCGCGAGTACCTCTTCGCCTTTGGCGCTTGAGACTTGCAACACCGACCGTACGGCATGTTTGGCATTTTCCCACCAGCGGTTAGGATCTTGCTCAGCCCAACCGTGCTGCGGGCTTGATATCTCCATTTCAGTTTCCGGGTAGGCCGCAGAGGCTTTGAGCAGGCCAGAATCAGCTTCAATAAGGGATGCCTTCACCGATGAACTCCCGAGGTCAATTCCTAACAGATAACGCGACATTTAGTAATAGAATGAAATTAACTCTAAAATACCAGAGTCCATCGAAACAGAGCCCTTGCAGGGAGCAAAATAAGCCAATTTTTATAAATCGGTTGCATATAAAACAAACGATTATTTGGGTTAAATAACGTTTTAGTAAAAAATATTCATGCAATCGGTTGCATAATTTGAGAGAATCTCTGACCTTAGTGAGCGCCCTTGAAAAACAACCCTGGGCTGGCAAACCGAAACCACTATTTATGACACCAAACTACCATCAAAACCCAACGCTATGAAGCAAAAAATTCTACACACGTTGCCTGATCGTGGAAAAGCACCTAGTATGATCAGGTTTTTGTCTCTTCTCTCCTTTACTCTCCTCTTTTCAGTCGCTGCGTCTGCCCAGTCAACTGTTCGAGGAAAAGTTACAGATGAGTCCGGATCGGGATTACCAGGCGTAAACATCCTGATCAAAGGAACAACGTCCGGAACTACCTCAGATGCAAATGGGGATTATAGTCTGGAGCTATCTTCAGGGGCTGATCAAGCCGTTCTGGTCTTTTCATTTATAGGTTATGAAACCCAGGAAGTGGTTGTTGGCGGTCGTGCAGTAGTAAATGTCAACATGGTTGTTAGCGCCCTTACCTTAGGTGAAGTGGTTGTTGTGGGATATGGAACACAGCGTAAAGCTGATGTAACAGGTTCGCTTGTATCCCTTAGTAGTGATGCCCTCAAAGAAGTACCGGTAGCAAATTTGCAACAGGCACTCCAGGGAAGGTTGGCAGGTGTTGAAGTTCAACGAATCGGAACAGCCCCTGGGGCAACCGCCCGTATCAGGATCAGAGGTGAGCGCTCAGTATTGGGTTCAAACGATCCTTTGATTGTTTTGGATGGTATTCCATTTGAAGGAAACCTCAATGATATTAATCCAGATGAAATTACTTCGATAAACGTATTGAAGGATGCTTCGGCAACAGCGATTTATGGCTCACGTGGGGCCAATGGTGTTATGCTTATTACTACACGTAGAGGCGAAGCAGGAGAAACCTCCTTATCATATAGTAGTTACATTGGTGTAACAACGGTTGCCCGGAAATACCCGCTATTTAATGCAGAAGAATACCAGGCTATGCGTGACTACACTGGCGTATGGCCTTACAGACCAGAAGAAGTTGAAGGCATTGCATTAGGAAGGGATGTAGATTGGCAAGAGCTCATGTACCAAAATGGTTACATCACCAATCATAACTTAACCATTACAGGTGGAACAGAAAAGGGATCATACTCTGTTAGCGGTGGCTATTTTAAAGAAACCACTGTTCTGCCCGAACAAGATTTTGAACGCTTCACTTTACGAGTTTCAACAGACTCAAAAATCGGTGAGAAATTAAAAATTGGAATCACGAGCTTGAACTCGGTAAACTACTCCAACGGAACACAGTTTGTTAATCCACAACCGGGAAACCCAGGAGCATTTGGTGGTGGCATCATGTACAATATTCTGGCAACAAGTCCCCTTATGCCTCCTTATACTCAAACAGGAGAAATATTTCCGGAACCATTCGGGAATCTTGATGATGCTTCTGCCAGTCTGAGCCCACTTTACATCAAAAGAAATAACAGCGACTGGGTAGACCGGGTAAGGAGATTACGCACATTCAACAGCATGTATGCTGAATATAAGATACTTGATGGCCTCACTTACCGTTTTAACCTGGGATTGGAGTATGGCCAAACCAACTCTGCTCAATTTCAAGGTGAGGGTACGTACTTCAGAAAACTTGTTGATAATAGAGCCAGTGTAAGAAATAGTGAAAACTACTCATGGACAGCAGAGAACATCATTACTTACGAAAAAACTTTCGCAGAAGATCATCGCTTGACGTTTACCGGTCTTTACAGTGCACAACAAAGCAGAAGCTTCGCCACTCAAGCAACTAAAGATGCGATAACTGCAAATTTCATTGAATTCTATGACATGTCTCAGGCAGATCCTTCTCTTGCCCCGATATTGGGCGGTGGTGAGCAAACATGGGGCATCTTGTCATACATGGGGCGTGTAAACTATGCCTTTAAAGATCGCTATTTATTAACGGCTACATTCCGTAGAGATGGATCATCCCGATTGGCTAACAAATGGCATAACTATCCCGCCTTTGCATTAGCCTGGAATGCCATCAATGAATCGTTCTTACAGGATGTAAACTTTCTAAGCAACCTGAAAGTACGGGTTGGTTATGGTCAGACTTCAAACCAATCGGTTGCTCCATATACGACACTTGGCGGAGTTGTTAATACAGTTGGAATTGCCGGGGGGACCGTACCTCTTCGTTACAATTACGGATCTACTCAGGTTTCCGGATACCTGGCTGCTCGTATTCCAGATACAACACTCGACTGGGAGTACACCAATACACTTAACATTGGTCTCGATTTCGGATTATTCGATGACCGTATTACTGGTAGCGTAGATTGGTATGATGCACAAACAACTAATCTACTTTTTAATTTGAGATTACCCATTAGTTCAGGTTACGAACAAGAATTCCAAACCAACATTGGCGGAATGGAGAATAAAGGAGTTGAAGTGGTGCTGAGCGGTAAGGCTTTGAAACTATCAAATGGCTTTACTTGGGACATTGACCTTAACTGGTATCTCAATCGTAACAAGTTAACAAAGTATTTACCAGGCGTTACACAAAATATTGCAGAAGGTTTATTTGTCGGTCATCCGATTACTGCCATTTATGATTATGAAAAGATCGGTATCTGGCAACAAGGCGAAGATGCCGCTGCCTACGGCCAACTACCTGGTTCCATCAAATTCAGAGATCAGGACGAAAATGGAGTAATTGATGCCAATGACAGAGCAATCATTGGAAGTCAGCAAGCGGATTGGCAAGGTGGTATCACCAACCGATTTACCTTCAAGGGATTCGACATGTCGTTTGTAGTCTATGTTAGACAAGGCGGAACGCTGTTAAGTTACCTGCATGCTCCCAACGGTGCATACTTAACCAATCTCACAGGCCAACGCAGCGGTTTGAAAGTAGATTACTGGACGCCTGAAAATCCAACCAATGAATTCCCTGCACCTGGCGCTGCGCTTCCTGGAGGTGCCGCCACAGCATGGACAACATTGGCTTACTATGATGCATCTTTTGCGCGAGTAAGAAGCATTAATTTGGGATATACAATTCCTAAATCAATTGCCAGCCGAATTAAGGCGCAAAACGCCCGCGTTTACTTCACAGCTCAAAATCCATTCTTGCTATGGAGTCCATATGTGTTTAAACACAATGGTGTAGACCCTGAACCAACAGGACAAGGGGGCACGGGTATAGTGGCCACAGGTGGCAACTTCAGAACAGGAGGCAATAACCCCGCACTTGTAATCTCAGCTTCAACGCCACCAACAAGATCGTTCATTGTAGGATTAAACCTGACGTTTTAACTGATACTAACATGATCGTTATGAAAAAATATAAAATATTCACATTGATAACTGCAGCACTCATGGTTGTATCCCAGAGCTGCAATGACATTCTCGATGAGAACCCGAAGACAACCTTTACAACAGATTATTTTAAAACTGCGCAAGGTTATCAGGATGGGTTAAACGCTGCTTATTCGTATTTGCGTTTCCAATACGGATCAAACCCAGCACTTGGTCTAAACATAACAGGTACTGATGAGTTTACATTCGGGCCAGAACCCAATTATAATCCCTCAGGTGACAACCAACCCCACAAACTGTTAGGCACTTACGATGTTACACCGCAGGCCGGCTATTTGGGAATTACCTTTAACCGCACATTCCCGGTAATCAATACGCTAAATGGTTTGGTTGCTTTCGCTTCGCAGGTACCAACATTTACAGAACAACAGCGTAATGAATCCCTTGCCCAGGCTCGGTACCTGCGCGCGCACTACTACTACTTGCTAGTTGGTCAGTTTGGCGCAGTCCCTTTGGACCTTGGAAGTGGAGAGTTGGCTCTCAATACCCTACCCTTTTTAGGTTTCAATCGCGGTAGCGCTGAAGCGCGTGAAGAGCTGCTCGCCAAGAATTACCAGGTAATGATTGATGACCTTACTTTTGCAGCGGCCAATCTTCCTACGCAAAGAAATCCAGGAGAATTCAGATTGTTCAAGGCTGTAGCTTATCACTTGTTGGCTAAAGTCTATCTCGCAAGATCGTACTCATCGGTAGCACAGGCAAACGATGCACAGGCTGCCTTTGATGCGGCTAATGAGGTTGTGTCTAAACTTGGTGTTTATGGGGTAGCGCTTCAACAAGACTTTGCAGAAGTTTTCAGACAAGGAAATGATTACAACAGCGAGATATTATTTGCTGCGGAACGTATCCCACTTGAGTATGTTAACAATGGCTATTTGAATGCCAATGCTGATGGTATTGGTGATGGTGAGAATATGGCATCAAACTGCTTTACCAGCAACTATGAACAACCCGTACTCCAAACGCCAGCCGGACTGGATATTATTGATGGCCGACCGCTTGCATTTCAGCGACCACTAAGAAAACTGGCCCCAACACGTTGGTTAACCAATGTTGCCTTTTCGGATAAAACGAACGACAGCCGTTACCATAATTCTTTCCGCACGTTGTGGACAGCCGCTACTCAAAACGCATCTGGAAGCACCAACTACAATAATTTTATAACCATGCTAACCAATAATGGCTTAGCACTTGGTGATACCGCATTTTACCTGGCCGACACGCCCGCCCAAGCTGCTGAAATGGGGGTAAGTGGTGCCAATCCATTTGGCACAAAATACTACCGGGTGTATTCATCGGCTAATTGGTATAGCAATCAACTCTACCCAGGTCCTCCGGCTCCCTCAAATACAATTCTTGTTTATCCTTCATTGAAAAAATTTGCGGATGCACAACGTGCCAGCCCTAACGGGTCTTCAGGCAGGCCCATGCCCATTTTCAGGCTGGCCGAAACTTATTTATTGGCAGCCGAAGCAGCTTTCAAGCTTGGAAACAATGGCGTTGCTGCAAACCTGATTAATGAAGTAAGGAGACGTGCTGCATTCAGACCGGGTCTATCACCCGCAGAACTAGCTACCCGAAGAACAGCAATGGAAATAACCGCTGGCGACATAACCCTTGATTTTATACTGGATGAACGCGCCCGTGAATTGGCCGGTGAAGGTGGAAGATGGACTGACCTTGCGTTACGGGGTGAAACCGTATTTCTAAACCGGGTAAAACTCAATGAAGACGTACTGGCAGCAAACCGAGTTGAAGCCAAACACAGGTTGCGTCCAATTCCACAATCGCAATTGGATGCGATAAATGATACCGATAAACAGAAGTATCAAAACCCAGGATATTAAAAACGTAAAACGAATCGCTATGAAATCAAAAAGATTAATACTTAACCTGTTCGTTTGTGTAGTGGTGCTGTTTACCACGCGCTGTAGCGATGATGAAGGAATTACATTCAACATGAAGGATGTAAGTTCAAGAATCACTGGTTTCAGCAATCCGAAGACAGGTCCTGGAGCAGAGCTTACCATCAATGGTTCGCAGCTTCAGAATGTACAACGCATATTTATTGGTAATGAGCGCGTGCTATCCAAAGACTTTATCAGTCATACTGAATCGGCAATTACGTTCAATGTTCCCACTACTGTTGAAGTTCACACAGATGGCACATTGACTGATGTTTTAGTTGTCTTTTCTGGTGCAGAACGGGCGTTTACAGAAATTGAAGTGGTACCGCTACAGGCGATCAGCAGCTTCACCCCCTACTCCGCCACTGCCGGTGAAACCATAACGCTAATTGGTGTGAATTTCGACTTGGTATCCAGCGTGAAACTTGGTGACGTGAATGCAACGATAACATCGCAAACGCCAATCCTGATCAAGTTTACCATGCCTGCAGGAGCTACCACAGGTAAGATAACTTTAAGCGGTGAAGCGGGTAGTTCAAAAAGTTCCGCTGATCTGGTGGCATGCTCCGGCTCACCCGGCTCGCCCGACTGTGCTACAGCGCTAAACCTAAACAGTGGACTGGAGTTAGGTGACGGTGATGATTTTACCAACTGGGGCAAATGGAATGGTGGCGGATTTCAGGTTGCGACAACCGTACCGGGCGAATACTATAGAGGTAACCGTGCACTTAAAGTAATTCGTGATGGATCACTCGGCAGCGGACAGTGGCGCATTCAATTTGTCTCTGATCCTGTTGCAACTGAAATTGGAGCCTCCTATACTGTTTATATATGGGCAAGGGCGGCCGTGGCTAATGCCGGATTTAGAGTATCGCTTAATCCAGACACTGGCTTTTACCCAGGTGATGTAGCTGTAACAACCCAATGGCAGCAATTTAGTTTTGTAATTCCTGGCGAACGCATTCAAAATGAATTAACGCGTATTGTGCTTGATCTGAATGGCACCAATACAGCGGTAACTACATTTTATATTGACGACATAAAAGTGATTAAGAATTAGGATTTTTGTTAGGTTTAGTATTAGCCTCAATCGCGCCCAAAAAGGCGCGATTGGCTTTTAATCGAATGCATTACAGACATGAAGAAATCTTTACTTAAATTTTTAAACTCGGCACTTGTTGCATTATTCGTTTTGTGGATGTTCTCCAGTCCAACACATGGACAGATTGCGGATGGAAAATGTAAATTTTTAGGTAATGTGATCAGCAACAGCGTACCACCAACCTTTAATACATACTGGAATCAGGTAACGCCCGAAAATTCAGGCAAGTGGGGATCAGTAGAAGCTACACGTGATGTGATGAATTGGGCTGCACTCGATATTGCCTATAATCATGCAAAAAACAACGGGCTCCCCTTTAAGCAACATACTTTTGTTTGGGGGCAACAGCAACCTGCATGGATCACAGCATTGATGAATGACACATCCATACCCATTCAAGAACGCTACGAGCAAGTACGTGAAGAAGTTGAAGAATGGATAAGGTTATACTGCGAACGCTATCCCGGCACAGATTACATTGATGTGGTTAATGAACCCTTTCACGCTACCCCCTCCTACGACCTGGCCCTTGGCTCAGGATGGAACTGGGTGATCTGGGCTTTTCAGAAAGCCAGAGAACACTGCCCCAACGCCAAACTTATCTTGAATGATTACAGCATCATCAATGTGGATGCTGCTACCAATGACTACCTCGCTTTGGTAAATCTCTTGAAAGCTCAGAGTCTTATCGATGGCATTGGTATACAATGCCACCGCTTTGAAGTGGAAAACACACCGGTTAATACACTGAAAAATAATCTCGATAAGCTTGCCACCTCCGGCTTGCCGATATACATCACAGAATTTGATATTGGAAATTACGATAACACAAGTACGGGTAATCCGACAACCGATGACAATATCCAACTTGAAATTTATCAAAGCGTTTTTCCAGTACTGTGGACCCACCCTGCCGTTCAGGGAATTACCATCTGGGGATACCTTCAAGGTCAAACCTGGCAATCCACGGCACACTTGCTCCGCAGCAATGGTACGGAGCGGCCAGCTTTAACCTGGCTTAAATCCTATGTTCCATCCGTATCGGGAGGTTCGTTTTGCTTGACAACAAGCATTGAAAATGAAATGATGAACTTAAAAGTATTTCCAAATCCTTCCCATACAGGAAAGTTTGTTGTTGAATCCAATGATCAAGATTTGACAATTTCCATTCGCAACATGCAAGACAAAGTAATTCATAAACAAATTGTTTTGGCCAATAAGCCCACTGAAATAGAGCTCGATGAACCCTCTGGAATCCTCCTATTGGAGATATTTAATGGCAAGCAGACTTCGTTTAAAAAAATCATTGTGCAGAAATAGATAATCATGAACCTGACTACCACCGGATACAAAATTCTTGTCTACTCCAGCTTATTACTCGTGGGGTTTGTAGCATGCGATAAAAACAACGAACCATCACCAGCTCAAAAAATTCCACCAAAAATACTTTCCATTGATCCAACCACAACCTACCAAACCATTGCAGGTTTTGGTGGAGCTAACCAAATGTGGGGAACAACATTTCCAACAGCCAACGATATGAAACTGGCGTTTGGAACGGATGAAACAGATCTTGGACTAAGTATTTTCCGTGTGCGTGTTGCCTCTAATCCCAGCGAGTGGCCACTGATTGTAAATGTAATTAAGGAAGCAAAGAAACATGGCGCCAAAATACAGGCCTCTCCCTGGTCGCCACCAGCTGCTTTGAAAAGTAACGGCAGCGATGTTGGCGGTTATCTTCCTGAGGAAAATTACGAAGCCTTTGCTGACCATCTGAACGATTACATTTCCTATATGGCATCACAAAATGCCGACATCGATGTGATCTCCATTCAAAATGAACCCGACATTCAGGTAAGTTATGAATCGTGTGATTGGAGTTCGGCCCAAATGAGGAACTTCCTCAAGCATTATGGGCATCTTATCAATACCAAACTGGCTGCACCTGAGTCATTTAATTTCAATCAGTCATTAACGAACGACATGCTAAACGATACAGATGCTGCCGCGAACATGGACGTTGTTGCCGGACACATCTATGGCAGCGGCCTTGCTCCCTTCCCACTCGCTGAATCAAAAGGAAAAGAAATCTGGATGACCGAATACCTGATGAACCTGAACACCGGTAATGCAGGCGCTCCGGCATGGACATCTTACAGCGAGGATGCCAAATGGAACGAAACCATGCAAATGCTGAATACGATGCACCAAGCCATGATGCACAACTGGAATGCCTATATCTGGTGGTATCTGAAACGGTATTACTCCTTTCTTGGTGATGGTACAAATGGAACAGTGTCGGGTGAGATTTTGAAAAGAGGCCATGCATTCGCCCACTTTTCAAAATTCATACGACCGGGCTTTGTGCGAATAAAAACTGAATTCGTAACATCCGAAGCACTTATCTCAGCTTACAAAAACGATGATCAAACTGTAATTGTATTAATCAATCCAGGCACGGTGGCTATTACCAACATCGGACTAAAAATAGCTGGTCAATCTCCCTCCTCTGCTACGCAATATGTTACTACGCTTTCGTCAAACAGAGAAAAAACAACTTTACAACTACAGGATTCGAACCTTATCATAGCGCTTGCTCCCAAGAGTGTTACAACGATTGTGGTTGACAATTAATTTGTTGTGGAAGAGGGTAATAGGTAAATGGGTCATTTATGGTGGGTAAATAAACCAAGTAAAGCTTGTGTTGTATTGAGATAGCAAAAAGTTACAAAGAGAGGACTCCAGGCTGGAATTAAATAGTAATTTCAAAACAAGTCTCGGTGAGCAACCAAATAATATTCAAATAATTTAAACAAATAGAGCATGACAAAATTCCACTTACCGTCAATCATTTTGCTAGCCGCTGCGGCAGCATTCACGGGTTGTAGTAAACCATCTTCACAAGAAGCTGAACAAGCCGAAGAAACTACCGAAAAGAAAACAGAACCAATCTCCCAGCCTTTGGTCAGTCATATTTACACAGCTGATCCATCGGCACATGTGTTCAATGGAAAAATTTACATCTATCCATCGCATGACGTTGAAGCCGGTATACCACAAGATGATCTTGGCTCACATTTCGATATGCGAGATTACCATGTATTCTCGATGGATGAAGCAGATGGCGAAGTAACCGACCATGGTGTTGCCCTTGACATCAAAGATGTACCCTGGGCCGGTCGGCAGATGTGGGCGCCTGATGCAGCATTCGCTAATGATACATACTACCTGTACTTTCCTGTAAAGGACAAAGAAGATGTATTCCGTCTTGGCGTGGCTACCAGTAAAAAACCGGAAGGGCCTTTTGTTGCCGAAAAGGAACCCATTAAAAATAGCTTCAGCATCGACCCTGCGATATTTAAAGATGATGATGGCGTTTACTACATGTACTTTGGCGGCATCTGGGGTGGACAACTACAACGTTGGGATAACAACCAGTATAACCCAGATGGACAAAATCGTAATGGAGATGAGCAAGCTATTCTTCCGCGAATTGCCAGACTATCGAAAGACATGAAAAGCTTTACTGAAGAAGTTAAGGAGGTGAAACTCGTTGATCAAAACGGAAACCTGTTTACTGAAAGTCAGAACGACAAACGATTCTTTGAGGCTGCCTGGGTACATAAGTATAATGGCAAGTATTATTTCTCCTACTCTACCGGAGATACATACAACATTTGCTACGCAACTGGTGATTCACCTTATGGACCATTCACCTATCAAGGGGTAATACTGGAGCCGGTTCAAGGCTGGACCAATCACCACTCCATCGCTGAGTTCAAAGGCAAGTGGTATCTCTTCTATCACGATGTCCAGCTGTCAGGACAAACACACCTACGCAATATCAAGGTTACAGAATTGACATATAATGAAGACGGCAGTATTCAAACCATAACACCTTATCAATAATGAATATTAGCAGATTGTTCACAGCACTTTCAATTGCAATCCTTTTATTTTCCTGCACACAAAAGGAACAACAAACCGAAGTAAAAGGACTAAAACAATACTATACTGATCATTTTCCAATAGGTGTTGCCATCGGGCCTCGTGCGCTTTCCACCGATGAAGCGGGATTAATCCAAACCCAATTCAACAGCATTACAGCCGAGAATGCCATGAAGATGGGCCCCATTCATCCGAAAGAAGATGAATATTTCTGGGAGCATGCCGATTCGATTGTGAATTTTGCTGTTCGTAACAACATGAAGCTGCGAGGTCATACGCTTTGCTGGCACAATCAAACACCTTCGTGGTTATTTGTAGATACCAAAGGTGATACCGTCTCAAAAGAAGTGATGTTGGCGCGATTAAAAGATCACATCACTACCATTGTAAGTCGCTACAAGGGGAAAATTTATGCCTGGGATGTGGTGAACGAAGCCATCTCCGATAAGCCGGGTGAATTCTACCGGAATTCACCGTGGTATAAAATCTGTGGCGAAGAGTACATCACCAAAGCGTTTGAATATGCGCATGAGGCTGATCCGGATGCTCTGCTGTTTTATAATGATTACAATGAAATGTACCCCGACAAGCGTGAGAAAATTTTCAAATTGGTCAATGACCTTAAAGCAACCGGTGTGCCTATTCACGGACTAGGTTTGCAGGCACACATGGGAATTTACGAGCCCATCGAAGAATACCTGGATAGTGCATTAACCCGTTTCTCCGAATTGAATATCCCGCTACACATTACCGAGCTGGATATGTCGGTGTACAAAAAAGAGCATGGCAGAAGAGAACGAAAACCTGAAGATGACAATACAGCGTTTACACCCGAAATGGAACAGAAGCAGCTTGAACAATACAAACTCACATTTGAAATATTCCGTAAGCACAAGGATGCCATAGAAAGTGTTACCTTCTGGAATATCTCCGACCGGAGTAGTTGGTTGGATAATTTCCCCGTAAGAAACCGTAAGGATTATCCATTGCTGTTCGACAAAGACTTAAATCCCAAGAAAGCTTATTACGAAGTAGTAAACTTCTGAAGCGTATGAATACTGCCAACACTGTTCAAGGTAAATATTTAATCACAACGTATCACAAAGGTGACACAAAGCGTACGAAGAATTACCGTGCAACAAGTCCCTTCTGTGCATTTTCAAAATGGCTTCCGGTTCTTTTCCTTTTAATTGCCGCACAAGCTTATAGTCAAATAAAGCTACCCCGATTAATCAGCGATGGAGCTGTACTTCAACGAGATGCCACGTTGACTATCTGGGGTTGGGCATCTGCCGGAGAATCAGTAGAGCTTACCTTCAAAAAGAAAAAGTTTAAAACACGTGCTGATGCGTCAGGTAATTGGACAATAAAACTTCCGGCACAGACCGCAGGCGGCCCGCATGAAATGACCTTTAAAGGCAAAAATGAAATTACTGTGCGGAATATTCTATTTGGCGATGTGTGGCTATGCAGTGGGCAGAGCAACATGGTGCATCAAATGAATATTCACGATGTATTGTATGCAAAGGATATCGTTGAAGCGAACTATCCGCAAATACGACAGTTTCTTGTGCCGACCCGTACCAACCTGCAGCAACCCGAAATGGATTTGCAATCAGGCTCATGGGAAGCTGCCATCGGTGAAAACGTGCGACCATTTTCTGCTGTAGCTTATTTTTTCGCACAAAAGCTTTATGAAAAATATCGTATCCCTATCGGCTTGATTAATGCCAGTGTTGGCGGTACGCCCATTGAGGCATGGACGAGTGAAGAAGGTTTAAAGGATTTTGGTGAAATCGTGAATACAATTCAGCAGAATAAGGATACTGGCTATGTAAACACAAAGAACAGAACGGCAGCAGCAGCAAACAAACCTAAGCCTGAAACCGATTTAGGATTAACCAACGAATCCAAATGGTATGATGTTACCTATCGGCCTATCGGTTGGAGAAATATAAACATACCCGGCTACTGGGAAGATCAAGGCATTAAGGAGTTAAACGGTGTGGTGTGGTACAGAAGAGAAATTGAAGTGCCGGAAACCATGGTCGGAAAACCGGCCAAAGTCTTTTTGGGAAGAATTGTTGATGCCGATGTGCTGTACATCAATGGTAAACAAATTGGACAAACCTCCTATCAATATCCGCAAAGGCGCTATTCGGTTCCATCAAATGTTCTTAAAGCCGGAAAAAACTTAATTGTGGTGCGGGTTATTAACCATGCAGGAAAAGGAGGTTTTGTACCCGACAAACCCTATTGCTTGTTTTCTGAAAAGGATACCATCGACCTGAAAGGAACCTGGCAGTACAAAGTCGGTGATGTATTCCCTCCTCGTTCGCCAGCCCCCCAACCCATCGCAGCACAAAATCAACCCACAGCATTATATAATGCCATGATCGCTCCATTAAAAATGCACACAGTCAAAGGTGTACTTTGGTACCAGGGCGAAAGCAATACCAGCAGGCCAGTCGAATATGAAAAATTACTTCCCGCCCTTATTGCTGATTGGAGAACTAAGTTTAGTCAGCCACAACTGCCTTTCATCTATGCACAGCTTCCCGGTTTTATGGACTACACCTATTTACCGTCAGAAAGTAATTGGGCGAGATTACGGGAATCACAGCGAAAAGCATTATCCGTACCCAACACAGCCATGACTGTAAATATTGATTTAGGTGAATGGAATGATATGCATCCAGACAACAAAAAAGATGTAGGTGAACGAATGGCATTGGCAGCTATGAAAATTGTGTACCAGGAAGAACTGGTATACTCCGGTCCGCTTTTTGAAAAGGCCTCCATCGAAGGAAACAAAATCATCATTTCCTTTAACCATGTTGGCGGTGGATTAATGGCGGATGATGGAGAACCCCTTCGTGAATTTGCCATAGCGGGCTCTGATAAAAAGTTTGAATGGGCCAAAACAATAATTGAAGGCGATAAAGTTATTGTCTGGAGTGATCAAATCTCCAATCCGCAATATGTACGATACGCCTGGGCTGATAATCCTGATGTAAACCTGTACAACAAAGAAGGATTACCCGCTTCTCCTTTCACTACAGAAAACTGATTCACATGTCAAAAAAACTTAGAAGTTACGATTGGTTTGGCAAATCTGATAAGATGGGTTTTGTACACCGTTCATGGCTACGTAACCAGGGTTACCCCGATGACTACTTCAAAGACAAACCGGTTATCGGAATATGCAACACGTGGTCGGAGCTAACACCGTGCAACGGTCATTTGCGCGACTTTGCTGAAATTGTAAAACGTGGTGTGCGTGAAGCAGGCGGATTTCCGCTTGAGTTTCCGGTAACATCGCTTGGTGAAACCATCATGCGCCCAACCACCATGTTGTTCCGCAACCTGGCCAGCATGGATGTGGAAGAAAGCATTCGTGCCAACCCAATTGATGGGGTTGTGTTGCTCACCGGTTGTGATAAGACAACACCCTCTACCGTTATGGGAGCCTGTAGCGTAGATCTGCCAACGATCGTTGTCCCGGGCGGGCCAATGTTAAACGGTCGCTTTCGCGGAGAATGCATTGGCTCCGGCTCATTCAACTGGATGATTAAGGAGAAACGATCCGTTGAACAATATAGCGATGAAGATATTCATGAAGCCGAAGTAGGTGCTGCCCGAAGCCAGGGACATTGCATGACGATGGGAACAGCCTCAACTATGGCTTGCATGGTTGAAGCGCTTGGACTAACACTGCCAGGTGCTGCTGCTATTCCCGCAGTTGATGCACGCAAGAAAGTAATGGCCCATCTCTCCGGAAGAAGAATTGTGGAGATGGTGAACGAAGACTTAAAACTATCTAAAATTCTCAACCGCAAAGCTTTTGAAAATGCAATTGTAGTGAATGCCGGTGTTGGCGGATCCACAAACTTCATCATCCACCTCCTTGCCATTGCCGGCAGAATGGGCGTTGAACTTAAGCTGGAAGATTTTGATGCCATCGGCAGCAAGATTCCGCTACTGGTCAACCTGAAACCATCCGGAAAATACCTGATGGAAGATTTTTATTATGCCGGTGGGCTACCAGTTGTGCTGCACGAGCTAAAAGAATACTTACATACTGATTGTGTCACGGTAAATGGAAAAACACTTGGTGAGAACAATACCAATCCCCCCTGCTATAACCGCGATGTGATCGCTTCTCTCGATTGTCCGCTTCAGCCGGAGGCCGGAATCGTAGTGTTGAAAGGAAACCTGTGCACGAACGGAGCGGTCATCAAACCATCGGCCGCATCAAAAGCATTGATGAAACACAAGGGCCGTGCAGTGGTATTCGAAACCATGGACGACTACCACGCACGTATTGATGATCCCGATCTGAACATCGATGAAAGTTGTGTGATCGTACTGAAAAATGTCGGACCGGTTGGTTATCCGGGCATGCCTGAAGTTGGTAATGTTGATCTTCCGGAAAAGCTCTTGCAAAAAGGAGTTCGGGACATGATTCGTATTTCAGATGGACGAATGAGTGGTACGGCTGGCGGCACTGTTGTCCTTCACATATCTCCTGAATCAGCCATTGGGGGAACATTGGCTCTTGTTCAGGATGGCGACCTGATTGAACTGGACATTGAGAATCGAAAACTTCACCTTGATGTAAGTGATGAAGAATTAAGCAGACGAAAAACAAACTGGATTGCACCCAAACCGCACACCGAAAGAGGGTATGTAAAATTTTTCCTTGATCATGTGCAGCAAGCTGATCTCGGTTGCGACTTTGATATATTACGTGGTGGTTCTGGTAGTGAGGTTAAGGGAGATTTGCATTAGGGGCTCAACAGAGCCTGAACAGTGGCCTGAAGAAACTTCTCCCATTTATGAACCTGCTCGAAAAGGTTGACTGGCGTTGATTGATCCTTTATCAACGAAGAACGTGAAGTTCAGGAAGTCTGCCGTACTGGTATCGACAATATTACTATTGATCGCAAACGCATTGCTGGCGACATGTTTGAACAAGCACCGGTACTGTGGCGCGCAACAACCTGGCTCAGCAACTAATCAATTTACGGATTATCAGATGTTGTGATCTCAACCCAATCAAAATGTGCAACGCTTGCTGATTCTTTGCCATGTGATGTAGCATACAACGCATACATACACCCCACAAAACCTCCAGCTTCGCGTGTACTGAGAAAGCGTGCATCCACATCCTCTTTCAATAAAGTCCAATCACCTTCGGCAGCAGAAAAGAAAAACGCATAGGTTTCATTTCGGGCTTCGATTTTCAACCGAACAACTTCATTATCAATCGCTTCACTGGCCTGCAATTGCATCTCTTGTCCGTCAGTTGATGATTGATACAAGGCTACAACCGGCCTGCCCTCTATCAGCGTCTTTGCGAGAAAATAAAAATGTGTCTCGTTTTGAAAAACCATCAACCCTGTCATTTCATTTTCAGCCCCAGGTAAAAACGCAAGCGAGGTGCTTACCGATCCGGAAAGATGTGGTTGACGATGGGCCACAAAAGATGGATTCATTTTACCCGAGCAGGTCTCTGACCTGACATTTAACGTTAAGTGCCCAGGCTTCTCTGAAAAACTGTACCACACATCCCGAACCGTGCGCAAAAATTGAAAATTATTGTGGAGCTTATCCTCATCAAATTCATATCGGTAATTGAACCGGGAATAAGAAGGCGCTGCTGGTGTTGTGCCTGAAATAGGCACAGGATAGCGATACTGCACTTCTTCAAAATCCGGGTTGATTACTGGCCAACCGTCAATCCATTTTACAGGAGTAAGAAAGGTTTCCCGACCGGTGTTAAAATAGTCTTTATCAGCATAAGGCCTACAGCCCAAAAATACAGCCCACCAATCGCCATTATCAAGTCGAACAAAATCGGCATGACCGGCTGTGGTAATTGGGTTTGGTCTTAATGGATCGAGATGACGTTGTGTTAAAATCGGATTTTTATCCCACGGTACATAAGGGCCTCTCGCATTATCACTTCTGAAAACTACTTCAGAGTGATTGTAGGCTGTTCCTCCTTCGGCACAAATCAGGTAATAGTATCCATCTTTTTTAAAAATGTGAGGAGCTTCAATCCACACCGGATTTTTTGAAATATCCACACCGCCATCAACCAACAACATTTCTTCGCCCTTTACCTTCATCTGGTCAACATCAAACTCAAACATCCGTATAGTACGATGGCCGCCATATAATGGCTTATTATCAGGAGGAATGCTGTTGTAAATGATGTACGCCTTATCCTCATCGAAATACATGGAAGGATCAATTCCGTTTACTTCCGGAATCCAATATGGATCTGACCACGGACCGGCAGAATCAGTAGCGGTGATTACAAAATTTCCACCCGTATCAATCAGTGTGCAGGTAATGTAGTACAATCCATTATGATAACGAATAGCAGGCGCAAACAAGCCCCGCGAAACACCGTGCCCATCGAGGTTTAGCTGTTCAGGCCTGTCCATGGCAAAACCTATAGTTTCCCAATTCACTAAATCTTTGCTGTGGAGTATGGGCAAACCCGGATAGTACGCAAATGTTGATGTGACCAGGTAGAAATCATCACCCACTTTGCATATGCTGGGATCAGGATAAAAGCCAGCTAAAATCGGGTTTGTAAAATAGTGCGTCTCCTGTTCCTGTTTTTGAGAACAAGCGAAGACAAGAAAAAGCGAAATGACTATTGCTACTTGCTTCATGGCCTTACCCTCCAACACCAAGCGGTGAGAAATACATGAAGATCATGACGATCAACACAACCACAATCACCGAAAGTACAATATCGGTTTTGTTATAACTTGCTCTTGTCTTAGCGCGATCCTCAGCCACTGTCGTTGCAAACGTCAATCCCCTAATTTGTTCTTCCGATGGTTTCTCCGTCAACAAACTAACACCCACCAGCACCACCACAGAAAACACAAACAACGCGATACAAAAATACAGAAAGTTCAGATTGGCAAAGTCATACAAAAATCCCGACAAGGAACCCTTGTTCAATTCCAGGAATATCCGTAGAGCACCGACAATGGCGCCTCCCACCAATACCGTCATGGCACCTTTTGAGTTAATGCGTTTGTAGAACAATCCCAACAAAAATACAGCAGCAATCGGAGGAGCCAGGTACGATTGCACACTCTGTAGATACTGATACAACACACCCGAAATTCCACTCATAACCGGTATCCACAAAATACCCAACACCACCACAACACCCGTGGCAATCCGACCTACGGTTACGAGGTTTTTCTCAGATGTCTCAGGTTTAATTTTCTTGTAGATGTCCATCGTGAACAAGGTAGAGCAAGAGTTAAACACTGAAGCAAGCGAGCTCATCAATGCGGCAAGCAACCCACCTGCAATCAAACCTTTTAAACCAGTAGGCAACAATGTTTTTACCAATGTCGGGAAAGCACTATCGGCACTTGTCAATTCAATTTTTCCTTGTGCCGCCAAAGCGGTGGCGATCAATCCGGGAATCAGGAAAATGAAAAACGGAAACAATTTAAGGTATGCCGCAAAAATGGTTCCCCGTCTTGCTTCGGTTTCATTCTTTGCCGTAAGGCAACGCTGTACAATGTACTGATCGGTACACCAATACCACACACCCACAATGGGTGATGCAAACAAAATACCTGCCCAGGGAAAATCAGGATGACTTAACGGAGGAAACATATTCAGTTTTTCCTTAGGTGCCGAGGAAATCATAGCATCCCATCCGCCCAATTCATTAAGTCCGATGAGCGTTAAAATCAACGATCCGATAATCAGCAATACGGCCTGAAGGGCTTCTGTGTAAACCACAGCACGCATACCTCCCAGCACAGTATAAACTCCCGTGAGAATAACCAACACCAACGCACTCGTCCAAAAATCGAAACCCATGAATGTAGCAATTACAATGGCACCGGCATAAACCGTAACAGATACTTTTGTAATTACATAGCTGAGCAACGACACAACTGACAAAAACCACCGAGCCGATGAGTTATACCTCCGCTCGAGAAACTCAGGCATGGTAAACACACCACTTCGAATGTAGAATGGAATAAACACCCAACCGAGCAACAACACAATCCACGAATGAAGTTCATAGTGACCCATTACCAGACCACTTTCAGCGGCTGTTCCGGATAAGCCAACCACATGTTCACTGCCCACATTGGACGCCAGGATGGAAGCACCGACTACAAACCAGCCCACATTCCGGCCGGCCAGAAAATATTCCTGTGCAGTATCTTTTTTTCGTTTCATCGTCCAGGCAGCAATGCCGGCAATGGCCAGGAAGTACACAAATACTACTATCCAGTCAATTGTAGAAAACATTTCCATGTTCAGAGTTCAGGTTTAAGGTTTAAAGTTTAAGACTGAGATTATGGATTTACTTTACGGTGAAAATTGTTTGAACTGCTTTTGCCGAACCCAGTGCTTCACTTCGACTTCCGGGTAAAGAGCCACCAACTGAAACACGAACTTTACCGGGTTGGGTCACAGCAATACCTTTGTCATTAATAACTGTGTACATCTGCGGGGTGATGGTAAACTTAATTTTTTCAGAAGCTCCCGGAGCAAGCTTTACACGTTTAATTCCGTTTAATGAAAATAATGGAGCCGGAATTTTTGAATCAATATGCGAAATGTAAAGTTGAACAACCTCTTCACTTGATACCTTTCCTGTATTGGTAACCGTAACTTCAACTTCAACTGGTTGATTCTTCTTTACGGAAGCGGAAGTAAGTTTTAAATCGCTGTAGGAAAATGTAGTGTAACTCAAGCCATAACCAAAAGGATAAAGGGGTTCGGCTTCCATGTAACGATAGGTCCTTCCTTTCATCGTATAATCTTCATACGCAGGAAGTTGATCAAGTGATTTTGGAAATGTAATTGGTAGCCTTCCGGAAGGTGATGTTTTTCCAAAAATAATATCGGCTACGGCATTACCTCCCTCCTGACCAGGATACCAGATCAACAATACAGCATCTGCCAATTCCTGTACTTCAGCCAGGTTCATTGGGCTGCCACCCGTTACAATAGCAATAACCGGGTTGCTGTGTCCGTCTTTTAATTTCTTCAGAAACTCAATCTGGTGTTTGGGAATGTTATAATCCAACCGATCACCAAATGTAGGTGAGGCAATTGATTCACCTTCTTCGCCTTCCAGTAAACCACTGATACCCATTACGTAGAAGGTAGCATTACTGTTCTTGGCATTACCGGTCGACCAATCCTGAGGATTGGCATTTGGCCTATCGAGCATAATTCCTAACCTATACTGAAGCTGACTACCCGGCTCAATGGCAGCAGCAATTCCTTCCACCACCGTTACCATTTGCGGATTAACTCCGTAGTAATTACCCAACAGAATATCAACATTAGCTGCAGTTGGTCCTGTAATGAAATATTTGTTCAAATCATTGCGCAACGGCAGTACGCCATTATTCTTTAGTAAAACAATAGACTTCTGTGCTGTTTCCCGTGCAAGCGCCCTATGCTCAGGGCTGTTTATTACATTAGTGGAGATAGCATTGTATGGGTTTCGCTCTTTCGGATCGAACAAGCCGAGTTTAAATCGCGTACGTAATAATATGGCCAGCGCATCGTCAATTTCCTTTTCGGTAATGAGTTTCTTTTCAACAGCTTCAATTAATGCACCATATTCACTACCACAGTTTAAGCTCACGCCATGTTTAACTGCGAGAGCAGCAGCTTCTGCTTGCGTCTTAACAACATTGTGACCGTTTTGGTAAAAATCCACAACTGCCCAGCAGTCGCTCACCACATGACCTTTAAAGTTCCATTCCTTCCGAAGAATATCATTCAGAAGCGTGTTACTCGCGCAACAAGGTTCATCATTTGTTCTATTGTAGGCACACATTACTGATTCAACGCCAGCATCAACGAGCGCTTTGAATGCAGGTAAATATGTTTCGCGTAAATCCTTTTGTGAAGATACGGCATTGAATTCATGCCTGAGTTTTTCCGGGCCGCTGTGTACGGCAAAGTGCTTAGCACACGCAGCCGTCTTTAAATAATTCGGATTGTCGCCTTGCAGCCCCCGAACAAAGGCAACACCTAAACGTGACATTAAGAATGGGTCTTCACCATAGGTTTCTTGTCCACGACCCCATCTGGGATCACGGAAAATATTAATGTTGGGCGTCCAGAATGTTAATCCACCATACTGCTGATGATATCCTTTTGAAACAGCGGCATTATACATAGCACGTGCTTCATCCGAAATGGCCGATGACACTCTATATATAAGGTCTTCATCAAACGTGGCACCCATGCCAATGGCTTGGGGAAAAACGGTGGCCACGCCCCCGCGACCCACACCGTGTAAAGCCTCGTTCCACCAATTGTAGGCTGGTATTTTCAGCCTTTCGATGGCCGGACTCGCGTGCATCATTTGCGAAACCTTTTCTTGTAGGGTTAACCGCCCAATCAGGTCTTGCACACGGCTTTCCATGGGTTGTTCCGGATCAAGATATGGGGCGGCTTGCTGTGCCTGTGCTCCTAAGAAGCATAAAAGTGAAATCAGGAAAATGGCACACATTTGCCGGGTACCCTGTGGTGCTTTATTACTTAAATAGCTTGTCATTTCTGATGTTTTATAGGTCGAAATTGATCCTTAATTGACTAAAATATCCCCTATTATGCAACCGATTGCACGAATTTATTCTGGGTTTCAGATTCATACATTTACGCGGGTTTAATAGGTAAAGAACCCCTTTGAGCGTTAACCAGGATTTTTACTCAAAAAAGGGTATTCCTTGTGCCGCATATTTCTTCAACCCTTCCTCATTAATGTCAACGCCAATACCGGGCTTATCAGACACCTTTAGAAAACCTTTGTCGATAAATTCAGTACCATCAAATGTTACAATCTCTTTCCACATTGGATCTTTATGATAATATATCTGCCACTCTAAGATCATAAAGTTTGGAACGGAAGCACAGACATGAGCCGCTGCCATTGCCCCCAGGTAGGATGCTACCATATGCGGGGCAAAAGGGATATAGTATAGATGAGCCAGGTTGGCTATTCGCTGACCTTCTCCGAGTCCCCCTGCTTTTTGCAGATCTGGCATAATAATATCCACCGCATTCTTTTCGAGTAATGGTCGGAACCCGTGGGCCAGGTAGTGATTTTCACCAGCACAAATGGGTGTACTGGTAGACCTGGTGATTTCAGCATATGCTTCAACATTTTCAGCAGGGATCGGCTCTTCCAACCACATCAGGTTTAGCGGTTCAAGAATTTTAGCAGCCTTGTGGGCTGTGGGTAAATCATATCGGCCATGCATGTCTGCACAGATATCAATATTTGGTCCGACAGCTTTTCTGGCTGCTGCCATTTGATCATACATGCGCTGTATTTCAGCTTGGTTGGCTGTCCAGTTCCACCTGTCATACTTATTTGGATCATTGGCTTGATCCAAATCAAACTTCACAGCGGTAAAGCCCATTTGTACTGCTTCTTTAGCAGCAGCGGCAAAGTCCTCAGGTTTTGGTAATTGGTTTTGATACAAAGCCGTGTCCATATACACACGTACCCGATCACGAAACTTACCACCAAGCAATTGATAAACCGGAACATTCAAAGCCTTTCCTGCCAAATCCCAAAGGGCCGTTTCAATGGCAGTCAATACAGCTATGTACATACCAGACTGAGCTCCTCCAAAGACACCACCCTTACGAATTTGCTCAAATAGTCTATGTACGTTTAATGGACTTTGGTCTCTAAGAAAAAATCCAAATCGTTTTGCCAGGTGGTAGCCTCCTCCCACTGCGTCAACCGCCTCACCACACCCATAGATATCCTGGTTGGTAAGTATTTTGACAAACATTCTACCACCACCTCTAAGAAAGGCTACTTTCACATCAGTAATCTTCAAATCTGATGGTGCCGATAACTTAGGAGCATTGTCAACTGCGGTTGTTAATCCCTGACCGAAAGTATCGGCTATACCTGATAGACCTAAAGCACTGATCATTGCGCTTTTGGTCATGAATGAACGTCTTGAAGTTAAATTTCTCATATCTTATTAATTTACATTTTGTAGTTATTATTTTTTACCAGGTTCTTGTCTTGAGTAGTTCCTCAACTCTTTCTGGCGATACCGGAAGCTTGGTTTTGTTATCTTTTAACCACTGCGAAAAGTCCTTTTCAATATCATCCGTCCAGCGGCTATCGATTTGACCAGCTGTGTATTTTTTCTCGCGCAAACGCTGATGCCCGAACATATCGCGCAGTCGAACAATTTCGGAAGTCTCCACTACCCGTAGGGCCAGGTGCGGTGGAATGAACAAAACACCACCATCTCTTGCCAGTACAACATCTCCCGGCATTACGGTTGCACCACCAATTCGTGTTATTGTATTTATACCAACCAGTGTAGTGTTCAGGCGTATGGGTCCACCCCCACCCCCACCCCCCATACTTCCAAAATGATGTGACGGGTGATAGGATTTATAGTATGAAGTGAACCCTTTAATTTCTTTCAGTCCATTGATATCGCGCAGCGGGCCATCATATACTATTCCATTTCCGGATCGCGCAAAAATTGAATTGCCCAGGTTGTCGCCAATAGTTGGCCCGTCAATTAAAGCACCGTGATGATCTACTACATAAACATCCCCTGGTTGCAGCATATCAATTGCCCATGCATTTGGCGCAAGAACGCGTCCATCTTTATTACCTTTTTCCTGAATTACTTTGTGAACATCTGGTCTTCCGGGAAAAAAGGTTGCAGTCAAGGCTCTGCCTACTAAAACACCTTCCGGATGAATTTGCATCCAATCTCCCTCATATTGATAATTATACCCCGCTCCCCTGCATGTTGCCCAGGCTTCCTCCAGCGTAACGGATTTCATTCTTTTCAGTATATCATCCGAAACTTTTGGTCTTCCATCCGGAAAGCGTTCCCCGGTCCATTCAGGCGTAAGGAATATAAGCTCCTCCTTCGAAAGTTGCTGTGCCGTCAGTTGACTACCCATAACTAAAGCCAGCCCAAATAATAATCCTCGTATTGAATTCATATCAAATTAAGTTTAGTTCAAATCAATTTTCCTTTGGTGGTTTTCTGTGCCAGTAAGAAGCCAGAATACTTCCGGTAATATTCATGAGCGGACCGAACACAGCTGGCGCTAAACCAACGGTTGCGATTCTTCCCATTTCTTTCGCAAGGCCCGCTGCCATCCCCGCATTCTGCATACCCACTTCAAGTGCTACTGTCCTGGAATCACGTTCATCCATTTTAAAAAGTCTTGCAAACCAGTAACCAATAAAATACCCTGCCATGTTATGAACGAGCACCAGTGCAGTCAGCACTACTCCAATTTCAAGCAGGCTGTCTCTGCCCGCGGCTGTTATGATGGTAATGATGATTCCGATTCCAATCATGGATACAAGCGGCATGGCGAGATCAAGCCATTTTGATTTTCCATGAAGGAGTTTATTAAATAACAATCCAGCTCCGATTGGAATGACAATCATTTTAAAGATGTCCCACATCATTTTCATAATATCGATTTCAATATAAGTGCCACCCAAAAATTTCATGAGTAGTGGCGTTGCAAATGGAGCGAGTAACGTACTTACCGTGGTTAATGTGATCGACAAAGCAAGATTCGCTTTTGCCAGGTAGCTCATTACATTAGAGGCCAGCCCACTGGGTGAGCAGCCAATCAAAATCATTCCGGCTGCAATTTCAGGAGTAAAATTACTGACGCTGGCCAGTGCAAAGCCAATCAAAGGCATCATTGAAAATTGCGCTACCACACCAATCGCTACGCCCTTTGGCATTTTAATTACACCAACAAAATCATTAACACTCATTCTCGTACCCATACCAAACATAATAATTTGAATGAGCGGGGTTATTAAAACCGACAGCTTGAATCCATTTACTTCCACCAAATATTTTGGATAATAAAGTGCACACGCTACTCCGGTAAAAATCATAAGCGAATAGGTGAAACCCTTAAGACTTTCAAATCCCCTGGAGGATATTCCCAGCAACAATAAGAATAAAATAATAAATGGGCCTGCCTTTGAAAGGCCTGAAGAAAAAGCAACAAACACTGAATAAAGTAGTAAGGCCACCGATACTCCTAAAATAATTTTGAAAAGAGTTTCTCGCTTCATAAGTGGAACATTGTTTTTCTTAAACTTAAAATAGTTTTCACTGATTGATTAGTACGAAGTGAAGTTAATGTGCCGTGATTAAAAAAACATTCCGTATGAAATACTATTCAGCCATTTAAGGAATAATAAAAAATGAAAAAACTTAACTGATTAAAAATTTCTATGAACAAAAAACAAATACCAATCCTGACAACATATCCTTTTAAAAAATCAAAAGATATGTTGGGATAAAAAGGTGGCCGTCAATTACACGGCCACCTCTATTATGATATGGTCATCTCTTGTTAAGGCGTATCCCAAAATACCCTGGACAACAAGTTATCACCACCCAAAGCTTGCGATGCATCCAGATAGTTTTGAGAATTCGTAGAAGCTTCACGTTCCGGGTATGCCATCCTTCTCACGAATCCACCATTCAGGTCGTTGTTGTAGAGATTTGGCGTCAACGCAGGAAAACCGCTTCTTCTAAAATTGGCCCACGCCTCAGTTCCATTTCTGAGATTTACAACCCAGTATTGTGTGTTTATTAATTCAAGTGCATCAGTCACGTTGAAAGCCACGCCAGGTTCAGCCAGATAATCATTTATATCATCGTTAGAAATTGGAGTAGTACCTGGATAAAGAGAATACACCTGCATGTCAGCCCGGATTGCATTTTCATAGTAAGTCTGTGCAGAACCAGCAGTCCAACCCCGCTGGGCAGCCTCCGCCAGCAGCAGCGAAGTCTGCGCATAGGTCACCCAGAAATCAGGAGCGGCCGGGGATGCTATCGTCCAGATATTCATCTGGGAATAGTCAAGTCCTCCACCACGCGGACCTCTGTAGGGTGCACCCGCAAGAATGGTTGTACTCAGAACTCCGACAGGAACTCCAAACTGATTGGTCAATTCAGTATCCGGGTCAGGATCACTGTCAACAGCATTTGGATTATCAAAAATTGCCAGAATAAATTGGGCGCGCGGATCGTTGGTTGATTTCAGTTGGTCTACAAATGGTTCTGCAGCATAGTAGAAACGTGAGAAATTTCGCAGGTTATTGTTTTGGGCATGCACATACAATATACCATCGTATTTAACATAGGCGTTGTCGTCATTTGAAGTCATCACACCACCTGCAACCGCTTCGCCAACAATCGTTTGAGCTTTTGTAGGATTAATCTTGGAATACCGCATGCCCAATCTTAGTAATAATGAATTACCAAGTTTCCTCCACTGCGCTACTTGATCGGCCGGATTGACAATAGGAATTTCAGCATTCGCTCCATAAAACAGATCGGCTGAAACGTAATCGGCAGCAGGATTTAATGCAGCAACTGCGCTTTTGATTTCATTATAGATATCATCATATATAGCTTCATCATCATCATACTTTGGAAAGAAGGCGCCACTTATAACTGCCTTACCGGCATCAAAATACGGAACATGCCCATAGGTATCTACCAGTGCCATGAACGCCTGAGCTTTCCATATCCGAAGCATACTGCGCAGGTTAACCCGCTCGGCATTATCACCCAAAATTGATAAAGCTTGTGTTAAATTTCTGATCGATCCTGTATAGGATTGGTCCCATTTGGGGATATTCATAAGATCTGTCCGTGCATTAAAGTTAAAACCCAGGGTAGCTCCTTCGTTGTACGGATTTACAAAGTGCTGTACAATCGTATGCTCTCCTTCCCAGTTTCCGAGATGGGTACGTTGTGCTCCGGCCAAAAGAATTGCCGGATCAATATTAGTGATTGCATATGGATTGGTGTTTACTTCTATGAAATCCTTATCGCACCCCCATGAGAACAGGAGGATAGCAATCAAGAGTATATAATTCCTTATCGGTTTCATAATATTAGAATTTAACATTTAAGGTAAGGTTAAAATTGCGGGTGGTGGGTAGCGCTGAGTTTTCATACCCTGCCCTGAAATCCCCGGACGACTGCATCGATTCAGGATCCAGTCCCGGAAAATCGCGGTGAAGAATTGCCACATTGCGGCAGGAAGCCGACAATGTCAACCCTTTTACAAAATCAAGAGCAGGCACATTGCGCAGGGCACTTGTGAAATTATACGCAACCGATATATTCCTCAACTTCACAAAATCTGACTTGAATGTAAAGGGGTCGCCTATTTGAGTATTTCTATAGTCCGCATAAAATGTCTGAAGATTAGCAAAGGGTGAAGGTGCTTGTCCGGCATTAGGACCAGTGGCAATAACAGCTCCAGGTACAACTACACCTGTTTCCCCCTGACGCCTTCCTTCCAGCGACATGATCGAGTGCCCTTGCCTGAGCATGTTCAAATGCGTTGCGGATAATACTGTACCCCCGAACTTATAGTCTATAAATACACCTACGCTCAAATTCTTGTAGGTAAAGGTGTTGTTCCATCCACCGGTAAACTTAGGGATTGAACTGCCGACAGGAAGAAAACCATCGGTTAGTTCCGCACCTGGTGTTTGATTGTTAGTTGCCAGTAACCGCCCATCCGGTTGGACAAGAATTCGTCCCTGATCATCGCGCAGGTAGGTTCGTACATACATTTGGTTCATGGCCATACCTTCGGTATACCGCAGTTGACCAAGGAACTCGTTACCGGTTTGATTAAAGTAGACCACCACCATGCTTCCGCTCTCATTGCCCACATCAAGGACTTTTGTCTTGAGGAAGGCGTTATTCCAGGAGGTTGTCCATCTGAAATCACTGGTTTGATAAGGTGTAACTTCTATGAAGGTTTCCAAACCACTGTTCTTCAAGGAAGCTACATTTTGTTTGGTTTGATTATATCCGGATGCATTGGAAATTAAAACTTCCAATATCTGATCCGTTGTCACCCGGTCAAATGCTGCAATATCCACGTTTACCTTGTTGTTGAACAACTTCAACTCAAGACCAATTTCCTTTTCTGTTACATTATAAGGTATCACCGCATTAGGGGCAAGAGTACCACTAACACCAGCCAACGTCTGGCCATTGAATTGCTGGGCATTGATAGTGTATGTCAGAAGTCCATCGTAGGGGGCTGCACCAGTATCACGCCCTGCCCTGGCCCATCCTGATCTCAGTTTACCATATGATAACCAGTTCAGGTTTGGCAATAACTCAGAGAAAATAAAACTACCGGATACAGATGGATAAAAAACATTATTTTTCTCAGGTCTCAACGTGGAGAACCAATCCTGTCTACCAGTAAAATTCAGGTATAACATTCCATTATATCCAAACTCAGCCCAGCCATAAAGCGAATTAACCCGGAATTGACTATAACCAAAACCTGGAGTTCGCACAGTACCATTTCCAAGGGAGTAGAGATCTGGGACTGTAAAATTGCTCACGGTTTGATCATTCGACATGCTCTCAAATCTCCACGTGTTTCCACCAATACTTGCGTCAACCGAAAATACTCCAAATTCTTTACTGCCACCCACCAGGAAGTCTGCATTTATATCCGTTGCTTCTCCCTGTCGTATATTGTAGTTTCCTTTGTACGTTCCATCATTATTGAAGAGAAAGTTGGTTCCCTGCCCACTCAACTCGTTCCACTCCACAAAACTTGAACTACGATTATAATTGTACCTTCCCTGTGCATAGAGCCAGTCAGTGAAATTATATCGCAAGGTAACCGTTCCAAGAAGTCGATTTCGCTCATCATTAAAATACTGGCCTTTCTGAATTTGGTAGTACGGATTGTTAATGGTTCCCAAAAACCCGTTTGTTGGATTCTCTGCTCCGTTGGGACCAACTGCACTATTCTTGAAAGCTTCTAATGGTGTGGAGATAGCTACCCGGGTAAAGAAGTTAACTGCACCATTACCCTGCGTACCAATCTGTGGCGGGTTTATGTTATCTTCTTCTGAATAGTTGATATTCAATCCTAGCTTAAGCTTCTGTGTGATGTTATGATTAATGCCTACGTTGAAAATATTTTTTATATAGTCATTGTTTGGAACAATCCCTTTGGAATCTGTATTGGTAAAGGATACCCTGAAACTTCCGTTGGCACCACCTCCCGTCAAGCTAACGGTATTGGTCCAATTTGTACCCGTTCGCAAGAAGCCAAATAACCGGTCAGGATAGGCCGAGTAAGGTCGCATAACTCCATCGAAGTTAATTGTGTTCTCGCCATCAAGCCGCTCGCCAAAGCCAAACTGGCCATTGCCCTGAGCTTGCGCTTGGGTTTGAGGCCTAACCCCTCCTGTTCCTTGTCCATATTCAGTCTGAGTGATCTCATCCAGAAAATTCAAGGCATTAAACGTGGTGAAGCTGGATGTAAAATCAACCCCAATACCCTGATCCTTTCGACCGGATTTGGTAGTAATAATGATTGCACCATTGGCAGCCCTGCCACCATATAGTGCGGCAGCCGTTGCCCCTTTTAAAACCACCATACTTTCAATGTCATCCGGGTTTACAGCCTGTAAATTGTCTCCACGGTCACGTTGGTTTACCTGACCATTTCCATTGGTACCCCTTGCCTCCTGCTCCATAGGAAGACCATTGATTACAATTAGTGGAGCATTGTTTGACCCTGCGAAGCCCGATTGTCCGCGTAATCGTATTTGCATACTGGAACCAGCTCCTGCAGCAGGAGGTGTAATGTTCAGCCCGGCTACCCGCCCAACAAGTGATTCCATTACGTTGGTCGTTCTGTTTGTTATCAGTTCATCGGTTTTAACAGATGTAACTGCATATCCTAATTTTTTCGATTGTTTTTCAACTCCCAGTGCTGTAACCAAAACTTCTTCCAGTTGCCTTACATCCGGGTTCAGCGTTACATCGATTACCGAACGACTACCGACCGTAATTTCCTGTACAGCATAACCGACAAATGAAAATATGAGAACACTGTTGGCATCCGGAACTTCAATGTTGTACCGGCCTTCGTTGTCAGTGGTTGTACCTGTTGATGTTCCTTTGACAACTACGTTCACACCTGGAAAAGGCGTGCCGCTTTCATCCGTAACCTTGCCACTCACATTAATAGCGATGTGGTTGGTTTCCAGAACCGCATCTGTTTCTGGGTTTGCGATGCCTGAAGGTGATGCATGAGACCAGTTGTCACCGGCCATAGCAGCGACCTGCATCAGCAAAATCATTCCATACAGTAGATAATAATGCTTCATAATTAAAGGGGTTTGGATTTAGATAATATTAATAATAAGTGTAAAAAAGACATTTTAAATTCTTTGATAAAGTTTCTAATTACACTTACTAAGTTCTTCCAATAAAACCCGCTGAAGAATTTTGAACACGATACCGCAAACGTTTCCTATGCGTCCAATTCGGGCTTTTTAAAAATCTGCCCTCCACCTCACTCCTTGCAGGTTTTCAACCCTGTCTACTGCTCGTTCTGGTATTTGGAAATTGCCTCAAACTCATCGTATAGCTTGGTGCTCAGTCGCTCAAAAATTGAATAATACTTTTCGTATACCTGATGATTGACCTTGTTGGGATTATATGTATTGGCCAACACTACAGAGCGGGCGGCTTCATCAAGGCTTTTAAAAACGCCTATGTCGGTAGCATATAACAGAAATGCCCCACGTGCGATGTTATCCGGGTTCTCACCAACGGATACTGGCTTATTAAAAATATCGGCAATCATTTGCGCACAGAAAGGTATCGAAGCAAAACTTCCGCTTGCGGTGAGGCTGTTAATCGTCCGGTGCTCCTCCAATGTTTTGCCTATGCTGTAGATTTCGTACAGTATCCCTTCAATAGTTGCCCTTACAAAATGTTGCTTTTCATGCTTAATGTTAATACCGAAGTAACTTCCTCGCGCATTAGGGTTCCATATTGGGGCACGCTCGCCCAACAGATAGGGGAGAAAAAGTAATCCCTCCGATCCCACCACTACATCCATAGCCTCATGAATAAGATTAACCATGGTGTACTCAATGTCATACGGGCCTTTGAAGTCGCCAAACTGCTTGGCAAACCATTCAAATATTACACCCCCGTTGTTGGTTGGGCCACCGGATACGTAATCTTTCTCAGTTAATAAGTAGTTGAAAAAACGTTGCCTTTCATCTTTTAATACTTTCTTTCCAACAACACGCACAGCACCACTATCCTCTACCGTGATTGTTGCCTTTCCCTCTTCCCATACACCACCGCCAAGTGTAGCCAGGCATCCATCACTTGAGCCGGTGATTATCTTAACATCATTCGATAATCCCAATGATTTCTGATACTCTCGTCTGAGTTTTCCTGGTGAATGAAACACAGGCACAAGATCAGGTAATTTATCACTGGTTATACCTGCAAAGTCTAACGCCTTGCTGTCCCAGGTAAGATTATGAATATTCAATAGTCCGGTTGCTGATGCAAGGCTGTAATCAAGGACATATCCATTCGTAAGTTGTTGTATAATATAACTTTTGATGGATAAAAACTTATAAGCCTTTTTAAAACGTTCCTTATCATGCCGGCTTAACCAGGCAATCTTTATAAGCGGAGACATCGGGTGAATGGGTGTACCGGTTGTCTCGTAAATTTCCTTACCAAGCGAAGAGTTCTTCAATTCAAAAGCCTCATTTTTTCCACGGTTATCCGCCCATGTTATGGCATATCCTAGCGAAGTTCCATGCTTATCAACCGGCAAAACACTGTGCATGGATGCGCTGAAGCAAATAGAAATTACATGATAATTCTTCGGATGAACTTCTTCGTTAAGCAGATTTTTAAGTACATACAACATGGTAATAAACATCTGATCCGGATCCTGCTCACTGTAATCTGGCTCAACATGAAAGGTTGGATATGACCCCTTCATGGAACCGATCACTTTTCCACTCAGGTCAAATGCCATTACCCGTACAGCATTTGTACCGATCTCAATAGTTATGACGCATTCCATGTTTTTCATTTATTGTGTTGATTATTTGCATAATTTCTTTTCCGGAACTCACCAGGCGTATGGCCAGTGAGCTTTTTAAAGGTGGTGGAAAAATGCTGTGATGAATAAAATCCAGTATCAAGCGCGATGTCTGTAAAATTTACGGTTGGTCGTTTCAATAGTTTGATGGCTTCGGATATTCGGATGTTGATAAGGTAATGCAGGGGAGTAAAACCTGTATAGCTTTTTACCCTTTCTGTAAAAGCTGTTGTGCCCAGTCCAACCATGGCGGCCATTTCTTCCACCGTCCATTGACGGGCCAGGTTCTGACGCAAGGCTTGCTCAAGTTTCAGAAATGTTTGTGGAAAGTCCCTGCGCGAACCAGATTGCCGGGTAGACTGTCGTGCAATAATAATAAGCAATGACGCCAGCAGGTGATTGACCCGTGTAACATAGCCAAGTTCCTGACTCAGAATTTCTGATCTCATTTCCTGAAATATGCCGGCTACTTCCTTTATTTTCAATACCGGCAAATTATTCAGCATCAGGATTTTCCCAATCGTGCGCCTTTCTTCTTCAGAAAGATTGCTCCATCTACCGATGCTCATCCTTCCATCAGGAGAGCTTTTTTCAACTTTCAGTTGCAACCAAAAGAATGTACCGATATCATAATAACCCTTCGAACCCCCAATTTCCTGATCGGGTAACGCAACCGCTACATCGCCAGGATAAAGCACATAATGCTCACCTTCAATGACCCATTCAAATTTTCCATCGACAATAAAAAACAAATTCAAACAATCAGATTTTTCCTGGACAAAAGAATCCAGCTGAATGGTGTTGTTTTTCCTCAGCCCAAATTCCTTCATGTGCGGAAACAATTCCAGTGTACCCGATACTCCTTGTTGCAGAATGAACTGATTTTGCTGCATCTTAAATATCGTTTGAATTCCGGATCACAATTTCTCTTTCAAGCTGTTGGCTATTCAGTAAACAACAAAGGAGCAAACGAATACAAGTTATGTCTCCATACCGGCCAGGTATGCCCACCGGGATATTCGCTGTAAGTATACCGTATGTTCATCTCATCAAACCTTGACAACATAACTTTGCAGTTGTTGTAGGCGATGTCTTCCTTCCCACCCATCGCTACCCAAAGGTGCTTCAGGTTATTATTGATAGTGGAAGCATTTTCTTTCATGAAAGCATATTGGGGATCCGACAATGCAGTGTTGTTTGCAAACCATCCCGAACTGAACACCCCGAGATAAGAAAACATGTGATTGTTCCGGATGCCGGCATATAATGTTTGCAATCCACCCATGGACAACCCTGCCAGTGCTCGACTTTTAGCATCAGTTTTTGCACGATAGTTTGTCTCAACAAAAGGAATGACTGCTTGCTTCAACTCATTTTCAAATAGCTGTAGGGTACGTTCACCAAAATTCGCAAGGCCACCTCCCCCAACATTTCCATCCATCATCACTACCAACATGGGCTTTGCTTTTTGCTCCGCAATCAGGTTATCGAGTATCAAATCGGTTTTACCTTGTGTTGACCAGCCCCGCTCATCTTCGCCACCGCCATGCAGTAAATACAAGACAGGGTATTTTGCATTTACATCATCGTCATAACCAGCCGGTGTATAAATGTAAAATCGTCTCCATGCATTTAATGCGGTTGAATAGTATCGCCTCATCCTTAGTTCTCCATGCGGAACATCTTTCAAGGCATAGAATGCATTATTTCTGGAAGGGATTTCAATGCCCGATGCCATTCTTCCCATTCCGTAAAATGTTTCACTGGCAGGATCGGCCAATGCCACTCCGTCAATCAACAATGAATAGTAGTGAAATCCTTCGCTGATGGTATCGGTAGTTACTACCCAGAATCCTTCAGCATCCTTTACCATGTCATATTTTTTTCCAAGATCAACTTGCACCTTTTGCGCATCGGGTGCTTTGATTTTGAACATTACACGATTGTCAGGTAAAATCTGTGGATACCTTGCTGACCGGACATTGGAAGATGCAGGAACACCCAACACTGTAAACAATGGAAAGACTGATTGATCAACTGGTTTGAAAAGAAATTGCGAAAACATATAAAGATCATTTTTCCAGACTTTGAAATCATGACCTCCCGGTTCTACATAAAATATATGTGGAACATTTTTCTCATACAGATAATCGTGGGTCCGTTTGCTGAACGCCATCAAACCATCCGCATCACCGCACGAAATCCAAAGCAATTTCAATTTTGCTCTCGCTACTGCGGGATCCGGAACCAACACTTCAGGCAACTTTGTATTTGGAGCAGATGAAAACCCACCCACCCAGGCAAATTTATCAAGGTTGCCAAGACCAAAGTTTAAAGACTGGCCCCCACCCATTGACAAACCCGCAATAGCACGATGATCGCGGCCTGTAAGCACTGGATACTTTTTCTCAATAAACGGAATGACATCGTTCAGCAAATCCTTCTCAAAAGTCGCAAAGGCTTGTACCCGATCAGGCTCAAACACATTCCCCCCTGCGCGATCATCTTTCATAGCCCTGCCATTGGGCATCACTACAATCATGGGCTCAATTTTTTTCTCCGCATAGAGATTATCAAGGATCACCTGAGGGTTGCCGCCCTTTAACCATTCCTTCTCATCACCACCAATGCCATGAAGCAAATACAGCACAGGGTATTTCTTCTTTTTCGAAAATCCGGGGGGTGTGTATACCAGCATCCTTCGATCATTGCCCACTGTTTTGGATGGATACATTACCGAATCGATTTTACCCTGTGGAATATTAGCCCTGAAAGAGTCAAAGCCTTCCGGAGCTATCCTGGTCTCCTGGGCACATAGGGAAAACCAACACATGAGCAGCAGTAGAGAAATTGTACTTTTCATACACAAGGATTTATATACATTTAATTTTGATTGCTCACATTAACACATCCAAAATCTCATTCTCACATCATCATTCTCCTTCGCCTCTATTTAAAAACTGCTACAAATCCATCATTTCCCTTCAACACAATACTTAACTCTCCTGAAGAAGGTAGATTCACGGTTGTTTCTGTAAATGATGGTTCGTCACTGCTGTTAGTTCCGTTTGCTATTAGCCGTGCTGTTTTGTTTCCAAGAAAAGACAAATCGAGTGAGAGTGACTTCTCCGTATTTTCTCCGTTGATCCCGGCCACATACCAACTCTCTCCCGATTTTCTGGCCACCACAAATAATTTTCCCGGGTAGCCGTCAATGAATCGTACATCTTGCCAGTAGTCTGGAAGTTCTCTTAAAAAGTCTTTTACATTCTCAGGAACATGCACCATTCCTTCAGGGCTTTCCGCATAATGCTGTATACCCGATAAGAAGATTACTGAAGTTGCCAATTCAAAAGCTGCGGTAGTCGTACGTTGAATGCGCGGAATTTTATACAAGTTCATCGGTGTAAAATCCATCGGATCAAATGCATTTCGCACCAGTGCTGACATGACCGAATGTTCCGGAGCTTTGTTGGCCGACCCCTGACCAAACGTGATCATTTCATAGCCAAACACAGCCTCGACAGTCATCAGATTAGGGTATGTACGATGCAGGCCTCGTGGCAAGGTAGCTCCATGAAAATTCACCAGCAGATGATTTGTTGCAGCATCCTCCAGAATATCTTCGTAGTAGTTAATCATGGATTGTCCGTCACCCGAAAAGAAATCTACTTTGATTCCTTTGATTCCCATTTCGCGAAGCCGGCCAAATTCCTTCATTCTGTCTTCATGCGTAAGCAACTTGTCCTTTGGAGTGAACTTTACCGTGTTCCAATCACCAGCGGAATTATACCAAAGCAATAAGCCCACATTTTTGTTTTTTGCGTATTCAGCAAGTAGCCTCACCGAATCGTAGCCCATTAACTTATCCCACGTTGCGTCAAGCAGACAATACTGCCAGTTCATATCAGCTGCGAAGTCAACATATTTTTTCTGAACCTTGAATACCGTTGAGTCGTCTTTCTTCAATATCCAACTCCACGATGACTTTCCGGGCTTTATAAAATCTGCATCCATCTTTACAGCGGGTAAAGCAAGATCGGTTCCCAGTGTTGATTCTACTATCGTTTTCAAATCTCCGATCACCATAATCCTCCAGGGTGTTCTCCATGGCAATGTTGATTCAGGATTTAAGGCACCATTTGTAAACACTTCGGGCGCTTGTGGAAAATTAATCTTGTACTCATGATCAGGAGAATGTTGCTGAAGGGCTGTGCCGCAATAGTTTCTCCCTAATGCAGCCTCCGTAATCAGCATCCACACGTTATTGTATCTAAACAAAGCAGGATATACCCAGCCGTTTTGTGTTGGCGAAGGTGTTCCGGTTTCAATCTCCATCATATAATGTGCTTCATACGATGGATTGGTATGTTCGAATCCTGTTTGTGCTTCTGCCTTCGGTTGAAGCCATGCTTTTGTTCCTTCAAAAAAGCGAAAACTTGTTTCTTCAGAAATAATTTTTCGAACATCTGACGATGTCTCCGGAAATTCATAACGAAACGCAACACCATCATCCGACACACGGAAGATGATATTCATTTTTTTTCCTGATGATGCTTTTGTTTCCAGGATTCTTTCGGTGGCCATGTATGTGATGTTCTCCTTCTTGGCAGTAAGCATCGTGTAGCTATCCTTCACCACTATTGGCTGAGAAACTCTTCTTACAGCTAGGTTCGTTAAAAAATCTTCGTCATCACGAACTAAACCCAATTTCGACTCGTTGAGAACAGGTTCATTCCTGTATGCAACACTGTAAACCAATTTTTCTGTATCAATAGTTACTACAATGTTCTGATCAGGACTAGTGATCATAAGGTGTCGATCCACTTTTCTGGCACACGATAAAACAATCAGAGCCATTAGCATGACCACTACTTTACACTCTATTGCAAATGCTCCTGTTTTTTTCATCAATTTGATCTGTGGTCTTCAATCCTGAAAAAATCAAAGTCAACATACCCACTACTATTCTTTGTTGAGTAGTTGAACAATCCAAAACGATAGCCCATAAAATGGGGCAGTGTGTAGGTCATTTTATGTTTGGAACCAATACGTGTCCATGATTTTCCATCATGACTGTAGAAGAACTCTGCGATATCTGCTTTATCCCTGAAGTCGCATGTTGCTTTGAGATAGATGTTGTTCTGTGAAAGTGGAATCCGTTCCATCTCTACCTGCTTATCCGATTCGGCACTTACCATCACAATAGACTTCACACCATTCTCCATCCTGACACCCACTTGTCCATATCTTCTTTGAAACAATGTCAAACCAGCAAAATCACCATCCTTCATATTGGATACATCAATGCGTGTTGATCCAGTGCACTCTGGTCCAATGGTGCGTTGCGTAAGAATATTTTTCACCATGTAAAATGAAGTATCCACGCGACCGGTTGTAAGTCGCAGAAAACCCTTTCGCTCGGTAAGTGACCAAAGTCTGTTGTCCGGGTTGTGGTTCCACTGCCATACTAATGGAAGCAGCCGATCACCTTTCTTGCGGGTAAATTCATCGGATGCCACAATGCCGGGGATTAAACTTTTGTTTGCGGGCAGATCAAGTTCGTCTGGAACTTTTCCATCAATGCCAAGGATCGGCCAGCCATCTTCCCACTTCACAGGTACCAGGTAAGGTATGCGACCAACTGCTCCGTAATCACGAAACAAGTATGAATACCAGGTGCCGTCAGGTGAATCAATCAAACCACCTTGTGCTACGCCCAGATCTTGCAACGCCAAACGGCCTTCCCACGGACCCGTTATCTTATCAGCCCGGTGAATAATAACTGTGCGCATACCACCTCTTGGCCAGGTGATGTTGAAGAGATAATATTTTCCATTCACCTTAAACAGCTGTGAACCTTCGGCACCCAGCATAATATTGTCACCTGCTGGCGCACTTGCATTTTCAATAAGTACCTGCTCTTCTGTTCCTGGCTTTACAGCTGATGCATCAGAAGTGAGTTCCACCATCTTAAGTTTTGAAACACCATAAATCAAGTACACATGATCATCTTCAAATAACAAGGTGTGATCATGATAAGACGGACTAAAAGATGAAACTTTCCAGGGGCCTTTCTCTATGTCCTTTGTGGTAAAGATGTACGTCTTGCCGGTGGTGCTGGAAAATGTACTGACATAATACGTGTTCTTGTGATAGCGAATACAACTGGCCCACGAACCTCGTCCATACATAGTTTTGCCATTGTCGAGATTCACCGCATCAATAGTACTAAGTGTATCATAAGCATAGTTGACCAAGTGCCAGTTTACCAGGTCTTTTGACTTCATAATGGGCACACCCGGATTCATATGCATGGTGGTGCTACTCGAATAGTACGTATCCCCCACCCGTACGATTGACATGTCCGGAACGTCAGCAAAGATGGTTGGGTTGGTGGCTATTTTGTTGATTTTGCTTGATTGAGTAACTGATTGTCCATAAGAACAGTGGATTACTGAAAGACAGGCAACCCCAAGGATAATGGCTAAATGGCGGAATGTCATCCCCTGATTAAGTGTTATTTATACAATTATAAAATTTTGTCATAACAACACCAAAGAAAACGTTTGCGAATACCATTGCACAAATACCAAATTTTATTTGGTATACTGGGGCAGTAACCGTTTTCTCATAGTTTTGACAATCTCAGTCAAACTACAATTGAGTTGGAATGTGGGCCATCTTACAATGACCGGTGGGTTACCTCAGGACTGTGTAGATCGGAAGCTACTTAAGTTCGTGAATGCTTACCCCTTTGGTTACGCCACTTTCATTAAATGGATCGATTGTGAAATAATATGAATGCCCACTATTCAGACTATTGATGGTCAACTGCTCTGTGCCCAACACCTGGTACGTGTGGTACAGCTTATCCTTGGCTATACCGTACCTAATATTATACCCTGTAGCGCCTGCAGATTTGGTCCAGTTCAATTTAACCACACAACGGTCAGCATCGCGTACCAGATTTAATTTTTCGACCACTGTTGGCAACTTCCCTCCTGCACTACCAAAAATGCGAAACCCGGACAACGTAAACGTTCCATCAGGCACCCGGAAGTTCGTGAGTCTGACATAGCGGGCTTTAACCGGACTGGAGAGTTCAATATAGTCATGCGGTACATCCGTTTGGTTTTGTGTTTTGTCTGCCAGTGTTTTCCACGTTTTGTTATCGGTAGAGTATTCCAGCAGGTATTGATAGTAAATCCCGGGAGACCTGCCCAACAATTTCGATTCATGCTCATAATAATTGATCTGCACGGCATTGATTGTACTTTCTTTTTGCAGATCAATACTGATCCACTCTCCTTTGTTCCCGGTCTTGGCGCTCCAGAAAGTGCGAATGTCTTCGTCTGTAGCATTTCCTTTAGGATGAACTGCCTGTTCAGAAGAGACTTCTACAGGCTTGTTGTACGACAACAACATCCACCGCGGAAACAACTCGTCAGGACTTAAAATTTTCTTTGTTGGAATTTTAAAAGGAAAATCACCAAAGCCGGTATAGACATGCAACTCGTCATCGTCATCAAAGAATGCGGGGAACAATCCCAACCTGCGCTCAAACATGTGCTTTTTCGAAATGGTCATCGTGGCAATATGCCAGTAGTTACCATGCTTATCCTGAAATGTGCTGCCATGCCCTGCCCCTGCAGCAAATCCTTCCGGCTTGTACGATGCTGGATTATGTTTCGCCAATATAAACGGGCCAAGCGGTTGATCAGAAACATAAACACCATCGCTGTAACTTTTGAATTCCGTACCCGGTCCTGCATATTGTAGATAGTATTTCCCATTCCGTTTAGTCATCCAGGCACCTTCAATCCAGGGATTTTCACCTTCATTATTATAGTCTCCTTTTCGTTCCCATCCATATATTGTTTTATTGCTGTTGAAAAGAGCCTTTGGCTCACCAATAGGATTCAGCGTTTTCGTATCAAGCTCAACGCCATAAATGGGGTTAACATTGGAACAACCATAATAGAAAAACAATCGCCCGTCATCATCAACAAACAAGTCCGGATCAATCATGAGAATGGGAAAGGACGAGTTTGCCACTTGCCATTTACCGGATTTAGGATCATCGGTTTTATAAATGACCAAGGGTGGCTGTGTTTTTGATGCCATGAAAAATAAAGTGTCGTTCATGACCACTGCTGTTGGTGCATAATCTTCCAGTGGCAAATCCGTTGTAGTTATCAAATTCCACTGAATCAAATCGGTTGAATGAAAATAGCCGCCAGACTTAGACGCGAACAGATAGTATTCGCCCTTATACACAACCATGGTGGGGTCAGCCGCTTCGCGTCTTGATGGCTCATCAAGACGGTAGCTGTAGCTAAGATTCATCGGGTTACAGATGGTGGTTGGATTCAGACTAACTTTCTGTGCAAACATTGATGCAGCAGTTATCAGAATCAAAACTGAAACACCGACTGTTGTATTCAGGCTATTCATAGAGCTGAGCTTTAATTTCTATTGCAACACTTAAATTTCACCGTAGACAAAAAAAATCATCACTTTTTGGCGAATAAGTGTTATTATTACAATTATAGATTAATGTGATGAAACCATCAAGATTCTAAACACAAAACAATCGATCTGTTTGTTCAACATGAAACCGAATACAAAAATGGAATCAAAATTCAGCAAACTCGTTTGCAGTTTTCTTCTGCTTACCCTGATAGTGCTCCTTACACATTGCACTTCGTCAACTGAATCAGCCTGGCACAAAAAGAATGCGGAGTTGATTAAACAACATAATTTAACACAGCGAGAAATCACTGGACTACCAAAAGTTACACTTGCATCAAATCTTGAACCCGCACAGGTAACGAATCTGGATAATCTTGCCAGCGCAGAAATCCATTCCGGTGTTGACGCCAAAATGTTTTGGGGAACCGGTATTCTGGTGGCTACCCTTCAACTGGCACCCCACGCCACCATTCCCGAAGAAGAATTACCTGCCGACAGATTTGTATTTGTACTTGAAGGTTCAATAGAGCAATCGATCAATGGATCTTCATTCACCATGCTTGGTCGGGAAAGAGAAAGCCCGGATGGTGTCCATAGCGGTACACCACGAACAGATTTTGTGTTTCTTGAAAAAGGAAGCAAAAGTTCAGTGACCGCAGGCCCAGCAGGAGCAAAACTACTAGAGTTGTACAGTCCGGTGCGTTTAGATTATCTAGAAAAAGCTGGGGTACAAAATATTCCAGATGAAGTGGCTGACATCAGTACGTATCAAATTCCAAACATCGAAACGAACAAGGTATATGATCTCTATGAACTCCAACTAACCGAACTGGCAACAGGCGCAAACTCAAGATTGGTCTCGGCTAAGAATATGCAGTTGAGTTTTATTTCCATGGATCCACATTCTATTTTCCCGCATCATATCCATCCCGAAGAACAAATGATGTTTGTGTTGCGCGGGGCCTGCGAAGAAATTCTGCTCGATGGAAAACAAGCCATGAAAGCCAATGATGTGGTGCGTATTCCCGGCAACATGGTTCATGGTGCAGAAATTGGCGAGCTGGGTTGCGATGCACTTGATATTTTCTGGCCTGCGCGCCCGGATTACCTGGACAAAGAAAAAGCAAGAATGGCAGCTTATCGTGCTATTATACCTGAAGGCGCCAAACTTGAACTGGTAGTTGACGGAAAGAAAACGAAACCCGAATTAAATTTCACCGAAGGCCCAAAATGGATGAACGGTAAAATCTACTTTTCAAACATGTACTTCGATGCAAGCTGGAATGCCGACCCAAAGAAAAGTTCAACCGTTGAACTTGATCCCAATGGAAACTACAAAAACATTACGGAAGGTAAAATGCAAACCAATGGGTTGTATCCTTATAAAAATGGCAACCTGATTGTGTGCGATATGATGGGCCACCGGGTAGTGGAGATGACCACCAAAGGACAAGTAGTAAGAGTATTAGCTGATAAATATGATGGAAAACCAATTGATGGTCCTAACGATGTTGTTACCGATACTAAGGGTGGTTTCTATTTCACCGATCCGCAGTTTACCATGGAGCCGGAAAAATTTCAACCGGGACGTGCCGTGTATTATGTTTCATCTGATGGAAACGTAACAAGGCTCACCGAGCCCAATGAATTTGCGATGCCTAATGGAATTGTACTCTCACCGGATGGAAAGACGTTGTACATCAACAACTGCTACGATGATGAATCGTGGTTCCCAGTAAACAGTGATAAAGATAATTTTATCTGGGCATACGATGTTAATGGTGACGGTACAATTAGTAATGGTCGTAAGTTTGCCCAGTTATTTCTTACCGGGAATGTGCTGGACAGAAAAGGAAAATCTTCCAGCGCTGACGGTATGGCTATTGACAAACAAGGCAACCTGTATGTGGCCACTTACTACGGTATACAAATTTTCAATTCAAAAGGCGAATTTGTCGGCATGATCAATCTACCCTCCTTCCCGGTTAGCCTTTGCTTCGGAGATGATGATATGAAAACCCTTTACATCGTGAGTTACAGTAAAGTGTTTAAGATTCGTACGAATATGGAAGGCTATGTAAATTATTTATAGATCGATCTATCCGATCAACTAAATCAATTCGAAATGAAAAAGAACCTGATTACAACCCTTCTGCTTCTGCTTGCTACGATTACACTTTCAGCTCAATCCTCTCAAAACTGGACTGAGCAAAAAGCTGAAAAGTGGTTTAAAAAGAAAGAATACCTCAACGGACTAAAGGCTACACCGCATGAAGCCATCGATAAAATTCAATTTGCCAAGCAGTACCAATTGAATAAAGCACTTTGGGATAAAGCCTTTGCTTTTTTGAAGGAGACTGATTTACAGACATTGACAAACGGCAGGCATGTAATTGATGGCGATATTGTATTTGGCTTGGTATCTGAAGGGCCAACGAAAGATTATGATAAAACTGCTTTTGAGTCGCATAAGCATTACATCGATTTACAATTTGTAATCAGTGGAGAAGAAAACATGGGCATAGCATCCCTTACTGATGTTACATTGGACAAGCCTTACAACGAAAGAAGTGACATCATGTTCTATACGGGTGAAGGAAAGATCTATACCGTACCCCAAAACAGTTTCCTGATATTTTTTCCATCCGATGCACACCGCCCCAACATTACGCCTGGTGGCAATAAAATGGTAAAGAAGATTGTTATTAAAATACGTGTTGCCAACGAATAAATTATTTGCCTGGAATCAAAACTATTCAATTATGAAAAAAATTATCCTTCAACTATTCTTTCTTGCATTTATTGTTTCCGTATATGCACAGGAAGTTAAAGCACCTCCTACCGGCATCATTGAGTTTATTTCCAATGAACTATCTGGTATCATAAAGAAGGATTCCAAAGTTGAAATAATTGCCGAAGGGTTCCAGTTTACGGAAGGCCCGCTTTGGTTGGAAAAAGAAAAGATGCTTCTGGTTTCCGACATTCCTGCCAATACGATTTATAAATGGACTGAAGCAAACGGCAAAGAAGTTTATGTGACACCGGCAGGTTATACTGACTCCACAAAGCGTGGCGGCTTTATGGGGCCCAATGGACTGGTACTCACCCCAGAGGGAAAACTGTGGATTTGCCAGCATGGCGACCGAAGAATTGCCATGATGGACGCACCCATAAATTCTCCGAAATCAAACTTTGTTACGGTTGCCGGTGCATATGATAACAAACGACTGAACAGTCCGAATGATCTTTTTCTTACCAAAAATGGTGATCTCTACTTTACTGATCCTTCTTATGGTTTCGAAAAAGGACCCAGGGATCCGAAAAAGGAGTTAGCATTTAATGGAGTTTATAAAATGAACAAGTCCGGAGCGATTACGTTGTTGATTGATTCCATTGATCAGCCCAATGGCATAGGCATAATGCCGGATGGAAAAACGTTATTGGTATCCAACTCAGACGGCAGGAAAAAAAGATGGTATTCCTATGAACTGAATTCAGATGGCTCAATCAAAAATGGAAAAATATTTTACGATGCGAGCAGTGAACAGGCACCCGGTTTATGCGATGGATTTAAGATTGATAAGAATGGAAATGTGTTTGCCACCGGGCCAGGTGGTGTTTGGATATTCAACAAAACCGGCAAGTTGATTGGAAAAATAAAGATGGAAGGCGTTACAGTCTCCAACTGCGCCTTAACACCCGATGGAAAAATGCTTTATATTACTGCCGTGCAGTACCTGATGAGGGTAAAGATGCGGTAACCTGAAGTGAATGACAAAGAATCTCTAAAAACCTCAAAATTGAGAAGCTGTACAAAGTTGGAGACAAGTGGCAGACGACAAGTAGTTTCAATGAGATTGAGTTGTTGGAATTAAAAGCAGCTTTGGACAAAGCGATAAGTGAAGAAGCAGTTAAGTCAAAATAATTTACGACTGACTTAAAACAATAAGACTCCGCTGAGAATTTTGATATCCATCGAAGGCAAGGCCTACACAAGAAGTGGCCAAATTAATTATATTGTAATGTGAAATCAGTAAAAAAATCTATTGAATACTTGCGGAATAATCCAAATAGTAAATTCTGGTTAATTCCAATTGCAATCCTTCTAATTCCATTTATTCTTTATCTCTGCATATTTAATAACGGCCTATCTACTGATTCCCGTCATTGGGCAGACTTTGCGACTTTCATGAGCCTTTTTGTCTCAATTGTTAGCATGACTCTCCTAGGATATATTTCTTTCATCACCTGGCGTACAACAAAGCTATTCCAAGAACGGCAATTAAGACCCTGTATTTTTATAACCCACTCCAAAACTGTGGATACTGGATATGGTGTGGAGTACACTTTTAAAATGAACAATAGTTCAAGCGTTTCAGCTAACAATGTTATAGTTCGCTTTTTATTGAATGACAAAAACAGAGACCATAAAGAATGGACAAGTTGGATAATTTGCTTCTCGTTAGGCCCAAATGAAGAACTAGAACTAGGCTGGGTCACTCATGCAGAAACTATTCAAATCAGCTACTCTGATGTAGAAAACCAAAATTTCTACCTGTACGAATTTAAAGACTGGACAGGGGAAGAAAAGGCTATAACTAAGCAGGTGTATAATGGCTATATCGATAATGCTCTCAATAAGAAGACAAAAACAAATGACGGAGACGTAATTTTTACGTGCAATATTGTGAAAGAAAAATTGCTACATTTTCTTAAAAATAGAAATAGCAAAGGCGAAAGTATCAACAGAATCGATTTTTTAAAAGATCTATTGAAGTCCGAAAACAAATAGCTCCTGATGCTACAACACACTTTGGTCGTAGCATCTCGGCTACGGCCGATAAGTTTAAACCAACACAGCGGAGTTTTACAAATCTTTTCACATATTAAGCTGAATAATTGATTTCAATACAGGTGTAGCTGTCGGCACAATTGTGACTGAGAAAGTTTAAGATGTCTCAGAATTAATACTACGATTTTTTGAGAACATAATGGAACAAACCCAAATCACAAGGTATTAGGTTTATCAGATAGGGTAAAGGCAACTTACTGCTTTACCCGCATCAACTTCATTCACCCATTTCATTATTGAGCTTAATCTCGTCATCGCTGATGAGTTCTCCGGTGTAATCAATGGTTCTGTCATTGATTGTAATGCTGTATGAAATTTTCTTTCCATCCACTTTTCCATTTTGTAACTGGGTTTCACCAAACTGAGTCTTCCAGGTGCCTGTTAATACTTTGCCCTCAACTTTATAAGTGTAACTGACTTCAAATGTACCATTCGGTGTTTCACGACTACCTTTCCAATTGCCATCAATAGTCTTCTGTGCAAATGCGGTCATGCATCCAAGTACAAATACTGTTGTGAATAAATTTTTCATGGTTTGTTGATTTTTGGTTGATGATTAAGTAAGAGTGATGTCTACTTCCATACAAGTTTAATTTCTTGGGTTGTCCCCCGCTGGCGCATTCCGGCACGAAGAGCATACTTCCATAGGCAGGCTTCCGCTTTGGTCATCTCCTTGCGAAGTCGATTGGCAAAAGGTTGAAGGTTTTTGTTATAACCGTGAAAATTTTTTCTATTAGCTTCCATTCTTTCCACCCCCTACCCCCGCCAGCGGGGGACATTGCTACATCTTATCTGATCTACCACGTGCGCTTACTCATCATCTTATCCAACTCTTCGCGCGTCATTTTGCCTAACTCGGGATGCTTCTCCAGCCACTTAAGAAAATCTGTTTTTATTGTATCCGTCCACTGACTGTCAATTTCGCCTGTACTGTACTTGCCCGTACGCACCATCTCAAAACCAAACTGGTCTTTACGGATCACAAACTCCGATGTACTTACTACTTGTTCCGCCATATGTGCCGGAACAAACAGAACACCCTCAACCGTACCAATGACCAGATCACCAGGTAGCACCATTACATCGCCAATACGAATAGGTGTATTGAGTCCCATCAATACCATCTCCTCTGTAAAGGACGGATGAAAATCGCGCACGAAAGCATTAAACCCTTCCAGGTTCCTGATCTCCTGCAAGTCCCTGGCCGCCCCATCGAATACTACACCGTTGCCTGACTTACTGAAAATAGAATTAGCGAGCGTTGCACCCATGATCGGGCCACCGCTGATCTTTCCAAAAGCATCGGCAACATATAAGTCACCTTTTGTGAGTATATCAATCGGCCATGAGTTGGTGTTACCTTTTCTGCCTTGTTTAGCTCCTCTTTCCTTAATGTTCTTTTCTACATCAGGTCGGCTGGGCATGTACATGGCCGTTACCGCACGGCCGGCAATTGTAATGTCGTTCACCGTTCTCCATCCACCTTCATACTGATTCAGATAGCCCTCATTTTTCAAAACCGTCCACGCATCATCAATCATGATGTGCTTTGCCCGTTCTATCAGGTTGTCAGGAATTTTAGGTCTTCCGTCTGCGAATCGCTCTCCTTTCCATTCAGAAGTAAGGAAAATCAATTCATCTTTTGAAATAGTTTGCGCAAACAATGTTCCCTTTAATGCAGCTCCACATACCAAGAGAATTTGTGTGATCATTTTTAGTTTCATGTCCAACTATTTAAAATTTTCTATTCCAATCCTCCAGCTCCTTTCGCAATATTTTTTAGCGCAGTTTCTCCGAGCCGCTCTTTCAATTGGGTGAGGTAAAGGCTCCTTGGTGCAACGTGATTATCCAGTGATTCAATATGTCCACGCGGCTTGGTAATATCTTGCAAAGCTGTGTTGAATATTACGGCATGTATACCCACATGACCGAAGGAATAATTTTTTGCCGTTGGCGGACTTTGAATGAGAAAATCACCTTCGCAATTCCAGAATACTATATTGGCGCCCGCCCAACCAATGCTGATGTCTTTCCAAAACCGCGCAGTTAATGGAGCCTTCACATTGTCGTACAATGAACCATTAGCCCAGCGGTTGTGTGGCTCGCTGGTGGAATAGGCATTCACAGCCATGCAATCAAAAAAAACATTGCCGCTGGATTCCGATCCCTGCAGCACAAAAGAATGCCGGCCTTTTTGTGAGAAACACCTTTGCACAAGACAAAACTGACCATTCATCTGAAACGTAAACCGTCTTGCCCCCATTCTGATGGAAACAGGCTCGCGTGATTCACAATCCTGAACGGTTATCCATTTGGTACCGGCATTGCTTTGCACCACACTACTTCCAAAATGAAGTGCACTCATGTTTCGTACCCATACATTCCTGGCATTGGAAATATTGATGAAATTGAAATAATGGTTCTCATCTGAAAAATATTCTTCACCTTCATATCGGATATTGGGATCATCAAAGTTTCCCCTGTCCATATTGCCATAAGCTTTAGTACGAACAGATGGGTCATACTCGGAGACACCACGCAGGTTTTCAATACCTACCTGCTCAATGCGTTCATCGGTGTATTTAACAACTTCACCCCCACCCCAGCGGCTTTCGATGGCAGTAAAAATGGGAGCATCCACTGTAATCGTGTTGCCTTTCACATCAACAATAATCCTGTCATAAGAAATGGTGAAAGGAACCCACCGATGCCTCCCGACACTTAACGTGTCCTGTCCTATCGCTTTGATCCAATCGCTGTTGCCGATTCGTCTTACCAGCACCATGTCACCCTTCTTGAAATTTTTAGCCGATACAACAGTAAAATTTGCTGCCCCAACCGGAACATATTTATCAGTGATCAATTGCTTTGTTTCTTCCTGTGGCTTCACACCCACATTACCAACGATATTAATTAATGCCGGTCTCCGGAAGGAAGGCCCCTGACTCTCTTTTGGAAGTCTGCCGATGAGTATAGTTCCTACATCGCTCATACCTTCACCGCGAAGCACCACACCCGTTGTCTTTATGAATATTGGTTTTTCCAGTAAATACGTTCCCATTTTTAAAAGCACCGCACCCCTGAAACCTGAAGCATCCAACGGCAGTGTCGAAACACGATCGATAGCAGCCTGAACATGATCTGAATTGTTTCCTGGTACAGGCCAAACTATCTCCTTTACAGGAACATAAGGAATGGCCACGCCCCCACCTTTATATCCGGCATTCGAAAAATCTGGAATTCTATTACCAAGGCTATCCTTAACATAGACCAATTTGCCATCCGTTCCCGGATACACCAATGTAGTAGTAGGCGGAATATCCTGTGTCTTGCCTGAAATGGTATTGCTGAAGAATATCAGCATGGCCATGGAGTAGAATATAATCTTTGACATGCTAATGCTTTATGTAATTAATAATTGATTAGACAATACCTTCATCGTTGATCATCATCACCCATGACATCATACCCACGCCATTTGAATTCTTTAGCCAATGAACTGGCAGCCGGCCATGCAATTTGATGTTGTGGACTGGCCACCCACTTTCTCCGGTTCTCTTCGGTGTCGAATGATATTTGAATTGAATAATTATACGTGGTTGGTTCGGCCTCTATGGCTTTAGCAACGTCTTCCGGAAACAGGCGCAGCAATTTTGATCCAACATATCCTGCTTGAACAGTCATGGCCGGAACGTAAATTGAGTGATACATTCTTTCAAAAGCTTCGGCATTTTCTTTGGGTACAACAAAATCCATTTGCAATACCATGGCCTTCGGTTTAGAAAGCGCTTTGAATTTATTCGGGTCTTTGCCTGATGATACAGAAATACCGATAACAATCAACTCCAGGTCTTCTGTTCCGGTATTGGCCAACGTAAGGTTCTCTCCAAGCAAGCCGCTGAACGAATCATCGGCAACAATTGGTTTCGTTACTGTGCCTACCGTAAGGTTGCCTGAACCCTTCATTACATAATACACCTCTTCAATGCCTTCTAGTTGTCTTGGTCCGATGGATTTACCGGCCGGAATAACAACGTGGTCAACATGGTTCCAACTCGTGCTGAAAACTTCAGGACCAAATGCCCTGCGAGAAAGCGCACCATTGCCTGCATAAGGGTGATTCACATCACGCAGTCCATCCTTTTTGAATTGATGGGAAACAAATACCGGAATCTTATCAATAGCAACCCCAACACGACTATCGCCTAAATCAAAGGCATCACCTTGCCCCTTCCGTTGCGATACAGCAAAGTTCAACCAACGAAGGGGCTCTCCTGTTGGATTGTAAATAGCGTGCGAATCCCCCATCTTGCACGGAACAGCAACGGGAGCTTTCAATCTTGATGTACGTCCGTTGACGGTAAACTCTGCCTCTCCGCTAAGAAGAACATACATTTCTTCGATGTTGTGATGATAGTGATGACCAATACCCGACTTGGCATGAATCACCCCGGAATGGAGATACAAAAAATTAGCAGCCAAATCATTGCGGCCAATCAGTTGGGTGAATCCCATTTTTCCTGCCCCGGCATGCACAGCAGACAATTCCCGGTACTTGGAAGGGTCGTTGTGTACAATACGCTCACTGTTCGACTGTGGCTGCGCCCATGCTGACATCGCTGCCGTAGCCATAAGTAGGAATAACAATCGTTTCATTTTATTCTATTTTTTTAATGATGTGACTTAATTTGAATCAACTATTTATTGTCAGTTACTTCTTACTTGTCAGGAAGCGCAAACACAACATAACCCCTTGGCAATGCTCCAGGTCTTTTAGAAAAGTCATAACTGTCGCTCTCAAATCTGTTCGATGCATTGATCACCAGGTATTGCTTACCGTTGATCTCGTACATACCCGGTTGACCGGTGGATTCGCTGCCAAGTGTAGTTTCCCATAAGATGTTTCCATTGTCGGCATCAAATGCATACACCATACCGCCCTTGCCGGTTGCAAACACAATACCGGTGGAAGTAATCACCATGCCTTTCCGTATTGTTCCTGCAGGAGCGCCTGCAGTTTTATCTCCTTGAGTGAAAGCAGAATCCAGTCCAATGGGTTGTCTCCATTTTATCGTTCCGTTATTAAGATCATAAGCAAAGATGGAAGCCCAGGGTGGTGCTGCCAACGCTTGCCAATCTGTTCCGTATCCGGTTGTGTATCGATTTTCAGGATGGGGCACATCTTCCGGATAATCCGTTAATGGAGTACCGCGGGTTGTATCCGCAAGAATTTTTGCGCCACCGGATGCTACCACGGGGCCACTTATTTCTCCCCCACTGCCACCGCGGTTGCCTGGGAAACGGAAAGGAATTCCACCCAGATATTTGTACAATGCAGTGAGTGTGGCTTCATCAACATGAACAAACGCAGGCATGCGGCCTATACCTTCCGTTACCACAGTTTTAAATTCTTCATAGAAGTATCGCTGTCCAACATTAATTAATGATGGCCCAGCGGCACTGCCCTTCATATCTGCTCCGTGGCAGGTTTGACATGAACCTGTATAAAAAACATTCACCAACTTTATCTCATCATCTGACAATATGGGTTTTACAGGAACCACTTTATTGAGTTTGTAAACAGATGCATAGTCCTGCGCCATGATGTACATGATTCCTTTATTCGGATCGGTAGCCGTGTTACCATAGCTGGCACCGCCCAATGCGCCAGGCATAGTGATCGTTTCATACTTATCAGAATGCGGAACGAACAAACCTGATTTTGCAGTGTCCAACCGCTTAAGCCATTGTTGTTTGATTTCCTCTGGGAAATAAGGGTTGAGTGTTTCTTTGGTCACTTCATGTCGTGCAAAATCAGGAAGTAACGGAATTGGTTGTGTGGGCCACGCTTCCTCACCGGGCATTTCGCTGGGCGGGAAAGGTTTTTCTTCGATGGGAAATACAGGTTCCCCGGTTTCGCGGTTAAATACAAAAACAAAACCATGCTTGGTGGCCACCGCTACCGCATCAATCGTTTTTCCATCACGATTCACGGTGAGCAATTGCGGGGCCGAAGCAAGATCGTAATCCCAAAGATCGTGATGCACGGTTTGATAATGCCATAAGCGCTTACCCGTGCGTGCATCCAACGCCACCAGACAATTACCAAATAAATTGCTTCCCAAACGATCGGCACCATAGTAGTCGTAAGTAGGAGAACCTAACGGCAAAAAAACAATTCCCCGCTTTGTATCCACGGTCATTTCACTCCACACATTTACCGCACCAACATACTTGTAAGCATCCTTTGGCCATGTATCATAACCATATTCACCAGGTTTCGGAATGGTGTGAAATGTCCACTCCAGCTTACCGGTTACTACATTGTAGGCTCGCACATAACCAGGCGCTGAAAAATAATTCTCACCGGGTGCCGATCCCATAATCACCAAATCACCAAAAATTACTCCGGGCATCATGGCCTGCACTCTTCGCAATGAAGTTGGGTCACGATCAAGGCCTACCCGTAAATCCACATGACCGTTATTTCCAAATGTAGTAATGGTTTGCCCTGTCATTGCATCAATCTCCTGCAAGGAGTTATTAATTGTAAACACAAGTCGCTTGTCCTTTTTGTCTTTACTCTCCCAATAATTAATCCCGCGCCTTGAAACTCCGCGCAAGCCGGTATGTATCCAGATTTCCTCTCCGGTAAGGGCATTCAGTGCAATCAATGAGTAGTTCTTTGCATAGACATACATGATGGTATCTGCTATAATGGGACTAAAGCTGGAAGGGGCATTATCACCAACCGGATAAGTCCATGCCACCTGCAATTGATTCACATTTTCTTTTGTGATTTGTGAAGCATTGAAGTATTTCGATTGGTCGGGACTTCCGCCATAATGCGACCATGTTGTGTGATCCGGTGAGTCTGAACTGCACCGAATGATCAAGAACGGGACAATTAATAAAAGAATTCCGGAAGCTCTTGATGATACTTTTTTCAATTCCATAAAATTAAATTGCTTACTACTCGATTAATTCTTAAAAAGAAGTGGAGCCAACTCATAAAGACTGCGTCTCCAGGTTTGAAATTCGTGTGCAGTGCCTTCAGAAATGTATGACACTGTATTGAAACCGGCTTCTTTAAGCGCAACGGTTGCACTTTTAACGCCATCAGGTCGTTCTTTGCTTCCGCAACTCAAGAAGATGAGTTTCACTTTCGATTTATCTTTGATGTCTTCGGGTTTATAAGTGCCTCCACTTAATAAAGCGTACTGAGAAAAGACTTCAGGCTTATTCAGGGTGATCATTTTAGTTTCCATACCACCCATTGATAAGCCAGCCATAGCACGATTTGATTGATTGGCCAGCGTTCTGAAGTTGGCATCTACATAAGGAATCAACTCATCAACCAATACCGTTTGGAATGGCTCTATCTTAAAATCGCGTATACCTCCCCACTTGATTTCATTAGTCATTCCATACGTCATCACAATTAGAAAAGGTTTGATCTTACCTGTAGCAATCAGGTTATCCATGATCAAGTTAGCACGACCCTGGTTTGTCCATGCGGTTTCATCTTCGCCCCAACCATGTTGCAGGTATAAAACCGGGTACTTTGTCTTTTGATCTTTATCATAACCGGGAGGCGTGTACACGAATGCCCTGCGTGATGTGTTCGTGCTTTTCGAAGGGAACAAAATTTGCTGAACTCTACCATGGGGCACATCTTTTATCGCGTAGAAATCCTGGTCATGTGCCGGTATTTCAATACCGCTCTCCCAACGCACGGAACCATAAAAGTTCAACGCACCGGGATCATTGAATTTGCCGCCATCAACATTGACATTATAATAATGGAATCCTTCGTCCAGCGGTCCTTCAGTTGTACCCACCCAGAAACCATCTTCTCCCTTTGTTAATTTAGTGCCACCTCTTCCACCCAGTCCCAGACTCACCCGTACACTGTCAGCTGCCGGAGCATGTATCCTGAACCGCGCATAACCTTGTGAGTTGACTTGTGGATACTCTTGCCCCGGCTGATTGAGCGTGGAAGGCTTAAAATCCTCTTTGATTTCGGATGTAGTCTGTGAAAAGCCTATTGACCATGATAAGATCAATATGGAAAAGAAAGGAATTATTGAACGTTTCATAATATTTAGTTATTGAGTTAAAATTTTATCTACTTAAATAGCTGTTGCAGGGAAGTGGCCAAAAACAGTTTGCAATTCATCCAGGTATGCCCACCTGAAACAATGAATGGCTCCACCTTAATATTTTTCTCCTGGAACATGGCGATGTTCTGCTTTACGCTTTCATACAAAAAGTCTTCCGTGCCTACACTGATGGTGAATAATTTCAATTGCTTGTTCATTGTGGTGGTATTGGGTTTCCAGTCGCTAAAATTATTTTTGAATTCTTCAGTTGCTGTGAACGGTGCATAAGAACATACATAAGCAAACTTATCGGTGTTGGTAAGACCAATGTTTAGTGTCTGCCCTCCTCCAACAGAAAAACCGGCCACAGCCCTACCCTTACTTTCTTTAATCACCGGATAGTTTGATTCGATAAATGGTATAATGTCATTAATAACATCCTTTGTAAAGTCGGGCATCGGTTTAGGACGCACGTTTCCGTAAGGCATTACAATGATCATGGGCGTAGCTTTTCCCTGAGCAATCAGATTATCGGCAATCAGGTTCGCTCGCCCCACTTTTGTCCATGTTTCCTCCGTGTCGGAGCCACCGTGAATCAGATAGAGTACGGGATACTTTTTTTTACCATTGGCTTCAAATCCAGGCGGTGTATATACGAGTAGTTGGCGAGTTGTTCCGAGTGTAGTGGAGTTGTAGTAAGCATAGGTAATTTTACCGTGCGGTACATTCTGTAAAGAATGGATAAGCGGTTTATCACCCGGAACATCTGCAATACTGCGCTTGAACCGCTCGTTGGCAAAAATGTAGGTGTTGTTGGGGTCAGCTATCTGAACACTGTCAACCCAGAAACTATAGGGATAAATATCTGGTGTTACAGGTGGAACAGTTACACTCCACACACCGGATGTATCTCTCTTCATCGCCACTGGCGATTTAAGAAATTCACCACTCACATATACCCGTTGCGCATTGCGGTTGTAGTAGTTAAATGTTATGCTCTTGTCTGCATTCACCTCTGGTGAGCTGATGGCTGGTGGTCTTGGGGGTTGAGCAACAAGGGTTAATGAAAGAAGTATTAGCGCAAGTATAGTTATTGACTTCATCGGTATGCAATTAATAGTGATGGATTCTGTCATGTGGTACTATTTAAAAAGCAATTGAGCCGTTTCGGCCACATACGTTTTCACGTTCATCCATGTGTGTCCGCCCGGAGTTATCAGGCTTTTGTGGTTTATGTTTTTCGATTTCAGATAATCCAAAAACTCTACAGTCGACTTATAAAGAAAATCTTCATCACCAACACTCACCCATAGTAGTTTCAATTGCTTGTTGGTAGCCTCTGGATTCTCACCAATGTGTTTGAATGTCCCTTCCATTTCAGGTGTGAACAAGTATGCACTGTAGCAGCAAATCCACGAGAACTTATCCATGTTACCGAACGCGGTACGTAAGGTCTGTCCGCCACCGCGAGAGAAACCACCAATAGCCCGATTATCCTTGTTGGGAATTGCGCGATAATTCTTTTCGATGTACGGTATAACATGATTCACCAGGTCGGTTTCAAAAAGTTTGGCGCGTTTAATCGCATCTTCACTATCTCTTCCGAACTGGTCAGCAGGTTTTGATTTACCTTGTTGCTCGGCAATGCGAGCCATGGGATTTCCGTAAGGCATAACAACAATCATGGGTTTTGCCTTTCCTTCAGCAATGAGATTATCCAGAATCAAATTGGTTCGACCGACCTTAAAGAATGTCTCTTCGGTATCGGTTGTTCCGCTGATCAGATAGAACACCGGATATTTCGTTGACGAAGCTTTGTTGTATCCGGGGGGTGTATAAACTACCACCGTTCCGGTGCTACCCTCTACAGATGGATAATATTCATAGGTTACATTACCATGCGGAACATCCCTCATGGCATGAATCAATGGAGTATCTCCCGGCACATCTACCAAACTCGCTTTTAAGCGTTCATTCGGAAAGTAGGCTACATTAGCGGGATCCATTACCGTTACGCCATCCACCTGAAAAGAATATGGATAGATATCAGGAGTTATGGGGCCAACGGTAGTGCTCCATATACCAATGGAGTCACGCGTCATCTCTACCGGTGATTTCAAAAACTGCCCGCTAAGCTTTACCACTTTCGCCAATGGCGCCAGGTACCTGAACGTAACAGTTTTATCGGCATTCACTTGCGGAGAAATAACGAAAGGTCCTCGCGGCTGAGCCCATGCAACAACTGAAATGCAGAGCATTATCCAGATAAACAAAACTCCTGCGATGGTTTTTCTATTCATATTCTGCTGATTTATGATGTTCATTACTTATGGTGTCAGTTGGCTGTTAGCGTATATTGTTTTCCTTTTTGCGTTGTTAAATCATATAAAAAAGTATTGCGTGGTTGTGGTGGTGTTATGATTGCCTGCGGTGATATAACAGGTGCAGCTATTTCATCAACCTGAAAAAATTTATTCGGATTTTCTCCATCCGCTTTCGCTAATACTCTACCATTCCATTTCATTTCATTGGGAACTCTCAACCGAAGATTGCCGCCTATCGTTGATTTGATCACAACCTTTACCACCTTTGCATCTTTCCAATGCAATTCCACAACCTCAAAACCACCGCGGGCACGTAAACCAAAAACGCTGCCCGTTGGCCAGTCATCCGGAAGTGCGGGGATCAGGTCAATGGCTTCAATGGCACTTTGCATCAGCATTTCGGCAATACCGGAAGCGCAGCCAAAGTTTCCATCAATCTGAAAAGGTGGGTGTGCATCAAACAAATTATTGTAGGTTCCACCTCCCTCAGGCATAGTGCCCGCAGGGGTGAGTTGATTTTGAATGAGTTTGAAAGCATGGTTGCCATCAAGCAATTTTGCCCACCAATTAACCTTCCAACCCATGCTCCATCCGGTTGAAACATCGCCACGATGGAGCAAAGTAGTTTTCGCTGCACTGTATAGCTCGGGTGTTGTATAAGGTGAAATTTGATTGGATGGATACAGTCCGTACAAATGGGAGATATGCCTGTGGTTATCCTTCGGATCATCAATGTCCTCCAGCCACTCCTGCAACTGACCATGCTGACCTATGTGCATCGGTGGCAAGCGATCGCGCATTTGCTTTAAGGTGTCAACAAAAGCTTTATCCTTGTTTAAAATTTCCGCTGCCCGAATTGCGGTACTGAAGACATCAAATACAATTTGGTTGGTCATGGTTGTACCGGCATCAAGTGAAGAACCCTGATGTGCCTGGGGTGCATTTTCAGGCGACATATCCGGGTTAGCAATCAACCAACGGTGCGTAGGGTGTTCAACCAGGAAATCAACAAAGAACATGGCTGCACCTTTAAGGGCAGGATATACGGTTGACAGGTAAGTCTTATCTCCATTATATATATAGTGTTCCCAAAGATGCTGACTCGTCCACCCACCACCACAAAACCAGGCTCCCCAAAAGGCAGCGTCAACAGCACCGGTAATGCGCCAGATGTCGGTGTTGTGATGCGCCATCCAACCACGTGCACCATACATAACACGAGCGGTTTCCTTACCGGTTTCCGACATATCTTTAACCATTTGCAGAAATGGTTCGTGCAATTCAGAAAGGTTTGTCTTTTCTGCAGGCCAGTAATTCATTTCCGCATTAATGTTGATGGTGTACTTGCTGTCCCACGGTGGCTTCATCTTGTTGTTCCAGATGCCTTGCAAGTTTGCGGGCTGCCCTCCGGGTTTGGATGATGAGATCAGGAGATAACGACCATACTGAAAGTAAAGCGCAACGAACTGGGGATCATTGCTTGAAGAAAATTTCCTCAAACGTTCATCCGTAGGGAACTTTGCCGCATCCGTAACACCCAGATCAAGCTTTACGCGATTGAAATATTCCTGGTATGCTTTGATATGAGCCTTTGAAATTTTGTCAAAGGATTTTGAGAAGACGGCATTCAATTGTGCCAGAGCACGGCCATGCTCATCACCCCTGATATCCTTATAATTATTAAAGTTCGTAGCAATGGAAATGTAAATGGTTACTGCATTTGCCTGATTAACAACAATTGCTGTATCATAGGACGTTACTGTTCCGCCTTCCGGTTTGATACGCGTAATTCCTTCAAAGCGAACTTTGCCTTCTACCCCCTCATGATCAGTTGTAGTGCCGGTGATGATTATTTCCTTAGCTGTTGATGTTTTTATCAAAGCCTTTGGTTGTGTCGTACTGAACGAAGCTGTGAACGAAATACTTTTTGACTTACTTGCCGTTAAGCGCATCACCACCACACGATCAGGCAATGAAGCCAGTACTTCACGGGTGTAGGTGACATCCCCTACCGTGTATGTTGTTTTTGCAACTGCCCGTTCAATATCAAGCTCACGGTAATAATTTGCGTACTGATCATGACCTGTAAAGGTAAGATGAAGACTACCCACCGGTTGAAACATCTGCCCATGTGATTTTTTTGAGATGATTACTTTGTTGGCCAATTGTTCAGCTTCCTTTTGACGGCCTTCAAAAATTAATCTTCTGATTTCAGGAAGCGCGGCCAACGCTTCCGGGTTATCGTTGCGGTTGGGGCTACCGCTCCACACCGTATGTTCGTTTAATTGGATTGATTCATGTTCAACATTACCATAAACCATGGCGCCAATGCGCCCGTTACCAATAGGCAAAGCATTTTCCCAAATCTCCCCTGCAGGCTTGTTGTACCAAAGCTTCAACTGGCCACTGCTTTGTGAGTAGCTCATTACAATCAGAAAAACTAATGCATATGGTAATGCTGGTCTCATTACATTTTCATAAGCGAATTAATATCAGGCCCTTCATAGTTTAACCTGTATTCGTTTACCTGTATAGGTTACTGCCTTATCAGGGGTTGATGGTTTATGTTCTTGTCCACCCTTATTGGCATTTACAATAGTCAATTGAAAAGTTCTCCTGCTTAGCATTCCCGGGAATGACCCCTTCCGGTCATCGATGATTAAGGTTCTCTTTGCATCATCCCATGTGAACGTGATCGTTGAGTACACTCCCATCTCGTAGTTGTAGTTATCGAACTCATCTTCATACAACACAAAACTTCCATTTGCTCCGGGATAGATTCTGATTTCAAGATCATCCCACTTTTTCTCTTCTGCATACTGAACAGCAGGACCAATGGGAATGATGGAACCGGCTTTTACATATAAAGGAATGACATCTATTGGCGTTTCTTTGTTGATTTTCGTTCCTCCCGTGAATCGCTCGCCTGTCCAGAAGTCATACCAGAAAGCATGATTCGGCAGGTAAGTGGTTTTTGATTTTACTACGCTAAAGTCCTCGATGTTTGTTGTATCCCTTTCATTGATGACAGGCTTCACGTACATGGCATTGGTTACCGGACTTACCAGCAATGATTTACCAAACATGTATTGATCGTTGATATTCAAGGCTTCAGTATCCTTTGAAAAATCCATTACCAGTGCACGCATCATGCTGGAATGATTTTCTGTAACATCCCACGATGAAGCGTAGATGTACGGCAAAAGTTTATAGCGCAGATGGATAAATTTTTCAATTGCATCATACACCGCATCACCTTTTCTTCCGAATTGATAAATTTCTCGCGGAGCACCTTCACCATGCGAACGCATCAACGGTGTAAATGTGCCGAATTGCAACCAACGTGTATACAGCTCGCGATACTCGGCATCTTCCAACTTGAGCTTAAAATTCCAAAGAAAAAAACCACCAATGTCGCTGTTCCAATAAGGAATGCCGCACAAAGAAAAATTCAATCCTGCGGAAATCTGGTTCCTAAGTGCCATCCATGATGCCACTACATCGCCCGACCATGTATTTGATCCGTAACGTTGCTGACCCGCAAATGCCGAACGTGTAAGAATGAATACACGCTTGTCAGACGTTTCAGCGCGTTGATGCTGATAAACCCCACCTACCGTCATCAATGGATAGGCGTTACGCACTTTCCGAAATGATCCTAAAAATGTTTTGGTGTCAAAATCAGCAGGTTCCGGACGAAAGTGATCAGGCTCTGTGGAATCCATCCACCATCCGTCCATTCCGATAGAGAGCAGACCATTCTTCAGGTACTTCCAATAAATATCACGTGCCGCGGGATTGTATGCATCGTATACCCTTACTCCCGATGGGTAATCCATAATAGGTGGCCACTTTTCCGATCCTGACTCCGGCCATGTCTTTATACTATAGAGTGCTCCAATTTTATCCAGTTCACGATAAGGCTTCGTTTGTGGCCCAAAGGATGACCAGATGGAGATTATAATATGCGCATTAAGATTATGCACATCGTCCACCATCTTCTTTGGATTGTAGAATTCCGGGTTAAGAAACTCCATAGCATTCCACAGGTAGTTATTACCCCAGTATTGCCAGTCTTGAATAATGCCATCAATCGGAACACCCAACGCACGATACTTTTTAACAACACCCACCGTTTCATCCTGACTTTTGTAACGCTCTTTACTTTGCCAATAACCGAATGTCCATAGCGGAAACATTGGCGCAGTGCCTGTAAGGTCACGCATCCTGGCGATTACACCATCTGAATTCTGTCCGTACATGAAGTAATAATCAACACAATCACCCGCTTCTGATTGAAAAGATGTTTCGTCCTGACTGTCGGTGAATGTGGTGGGGGAATAATTATCCCAGAACAATCCATAACCTTTTGCTGAATGCATGAACGGGACATAGTCATTTGTATTTCCCTGGATCATTCTAACCTTATGGTTACGCTGCACCATTTTCCCGTTTTGCAGTTGCCCCAAACCATAAATGGCTTCATCCTTTTCCAGCACAAAAGCCTGCAACACATTATACGTGCTATTTCCCGCATCATCGAACGGTGTAAATGCAACACTCCTCTCTTTCTCCTGTAAAAGCGTAGTTCCTTTAGAGGTATTAAAAACTACTTGACCATTTTTTACATTCAACTTTACCGTTAACTCCTTTGATTGGGCATGAATAACATCACCCACTTGTTTGATACTAAAGACCACCTTCTCTGGCGATTTTATCACCGAAAGACTTTCCTTATTGAATGGTTTACCTTGGGGTGATTTAAGTATCCGTATAATAGAAGGAGTATAAAACTGGATTTCAATATCAATCCCTTCTACAGTTGTTCTTAATCCAAACTGTGTCTTCAGATAGTCTTGTGCGGATGTCATCCTTATGAGGGCAACACTCAGTAGCAGTGTAAAAGCAAAACGCTTGTAGAATGTTGATTGACTATCCATCATTGAATGGTTATTTTCTGCACTTTCAAATGCTTTGCCTCCGAACTGTTTCCGTACAGCACTTCATACGCACCGGGTGCCACCCTCATTTTGCCACTTGCTCTGTCATAGAATTCGAATGAAGAAGCCGGAAGTTCTATCGTTGCATTCACCGTTTTACCGGCAGGAACATTAACACGTTGGAATCCTCTCAACGTTTTAAGCGGACCATCAACATCATTTACTTTACGCACATAGACTTGCACGATTTCAGTTCCATTCATCTTGCCGCTGTTCGTTACCGGTATAGTTAATTGTATAGAACCATTCGATGGAATGGTTGTATTCGTAAGCCTGGCATTACCAATGTTAAATTTCGTATAGCTCAATCCGTAACCAAACGGAAAGAGCGCACCCGACATGAACCGATACGTGCGTCCTTTCATGGAGTAGTTTTCGAAATCTGCGAGTTGTGTAGTATCCCGATAGAATGTAACCGGAAGCTTGCCTGACGGATTGTAATCACCAAACAAAACATCCGCTACAGCTTGCCCACCAGATTCACCTCCGTACCAGGCTTGCAGTATAGCATCAGCGCTTTGTGTTTCCGGCACCAATCCAATGGCAGAACCGGAGCAGTTTACAAAGATTACTTTCTTACCGGCCTTCTTCAATTCTTTCAGGCAGTTGCGTTGCACCAGCGGCAGCTCTATATCGGTACGGTCACCACCCTTAAATCCTGGAAAGGATACAGGCATCTCTTCGCCCTCCAGTTGTGTTGAAAGGCCTCCAACGAACACAACAACATCGATACCTTCAAGTTTTTTAATAAGATCTGTAAAATCAACATCCACTTCCTTACCAAAATTGAATTCAAGATTTGCCTGCCAGTTATTCAACTGAGCATAGTGAATCTCAATCTTATATGTCTTTCCCTTTTCAACCTGGTATGGATGTCGTGAAGGAAGCGTTCTCCAATTGCTATACTCTACAAGCTTCTCACCGTTAACCAGCAAAGCAAAATACCCGGTCGCGCCAAACTTGAAGACGATTTCTTCATCTTGTGTTGCTTCAAACTCCGTTTCATATTTTCCTGAAAAACTCAGGAGCTTAACACCCGATGCAAATTCATGTTGTCCTGCGGTAGTTAATTTGATTGGATCAGTGATCTGTTGAGTAGCCACCACATCACCTGTACGATTACCATTGTTCCAGTATGTAGCTTTAAATCCTTTCTTACCCTCAATGGAAGTCTTCGCAAAATAACTCTCCGTTACTTTGTTCTCTACCAGATCACATGCTTTGTCATATACTATTTTATCTGCTGATAGTTTCGAAGTAATCCCATCTAGTATGGTAATGGTGCGGACAGGTCGCCCATTATAATTTCCCCACAGCATAGGCGCATCGTTTGCGTTGGGTCCGATTACCGCAATTCTTCTTGTTGATTTCTTCAGGGGCAGGATGTCATTCTTGTTTTGAAGAAGTGTCATCGACTCGCGCGCCATATCCAGGGCGAGTTTTCGGTGCTCATCATTATTAATAACAGATGCCGGAATTTTTGTCCAGGGCACCACATCATCGTTATCCATTTCACCCAAATCAAAACGGCCTATCAACACCCGCATCAGACGAACGTCAATTTCATCCTCGCTAATCAATCCCTTCTCAACAGCTTGTGGCAATAGTTTATAATTGTGATTATTCCATTGACATTCCAAATCAGTTCCTGCTAATACACCCTTCGCGGCAGCATGTACAGCCGTGGATGAAACATGGTGACTGGTATAAAAATCTCCTATAGCTCCACAGTCGGATACAACAAGGTGCTTAAACCCCCACTGATCGCGGAGTATCGTTTGCAACAACCGCGTATTGCTGCAACATGGCTCATCGTCTAACCGCTGATAAGCACACATCACCTGGCGCACATCAGCATCCTGTACTAACGATTTAAAAGCAGGAAGATAGGTTTCCCATAAATCCCTTGGATCAATATTATTTAGATTGAGTTCATGGCGGCTCCACTCCGGGCCTGAGTGTACAGCATAGTGTTTCGCGCAGGCTAACAACTTTTTATACTTCGCATCCTCAGGGCCTTGCAAGCCGCGTACAACCGATACACCCATGCGGGAAGTCAGGTATGGATCTTCACCATACGTCTCCTGGCCTCTGCCCCAGCGTGGGTCTCTGAAAATATTAATGTTGGGTGTCCAAACCGACAGGCTGAGAAAACGTCTGTTCTCTTCACCTTTACGCCTCGCTTCCTGGTAGCGCGCACGAACTTCATCGGAAGTGGCATCGAAAATTTTGTACACCAATTCATCGTTAAAAGAAGCCGCCATGCCGATAGGCTCTGGAAAAACCGTAACGTTATCATTGTTGGCAAGGCCGTGAAGGGCTTCACTCCACCAATTGAATTTTTTAATTCCCAGGCGCGGAATGGCATCCGATACATCACACATCAATGCTGCCTTCTCTTCTAACGTTAGCCGAGTGATCAAATCTTTTGCCCGTTGCTCAGAACTCAGTGCAGGATTCTGATAGGGAAGATTTTGTGCGTTGGCGACTGCCGATACCAGCATCAATGCGATGATACATGCAGTTGTGTAATTAACCTTGGCTAATGTCTTCATCGTATAAACCATTAGTGACGCTGTGAAGAATCTGAGTATGGCCAATACATGATGTATCGGGCTTCATGTATCTGATAAAAAGGAACAAGCTTCAGGCTTTGGAATGATTCCGGAAACCCCGTGTTGTTTAGTGGAACAACAATTGATTCATCACCTTTCTCAACAATCAGTTTCGCCATCAATGAATCAATTGATCCGACCAACGTAGGCAAATTCTCCAGCGGATACTTTGTACCCTTTGCAACATGACCCATCCGGCTATCATCAGCGAACAATCCAGTAAGCTCCGTGGTATCTGTTTTGGCTGCCATAACCATCGGGCCATAGAGAAATGATACCCAATGCGACTTATCAGGAAGTTGCTCACTGGTAATTTTCATCGGTAGCTGCACAACTACCTGATCACCATTTTGCCAGGTTCTGTTGATGACTGCATAACCATTCTCTGAAGGAATCTCCATTGACTCCTGATCATTAATTTTTATCAACAACTTATCTCCAACAATCCACTCCGGTATTCGAATCGATACACTAAACTTTTTTGGCTTGTTGAGTTTCAACAACAGCGTACTCTCTTCTTCAAAAGGAAACCGTGTTGTCTGCTTGATATGAATTCCGTTTTCACTCCAATCGAGTTCAGATGCAATGAACAGGTTGATCAAAACACCATCGCCCCGATGAGCATAAATCAACTCTCCGTATTTGGCATGGTTCTCCATTCCTGATCCTACACAGCACCACATGCCCTGATGGGGTTGAGAATACACACGGTAATGCATTGGCCTGAGCGGAGTAAAGTAGACAAAGCCGCCACGGGGATGTTGGGAAGACAAAATGTGATTGTATAAGGCCCGCTCATAAAAATCCAGGTAGGAAGAAAACCCAGAGATTTCCCAAAGGCCCTTTGTGAGCCGAAGCATGTTGTAGGTATTGCAGGTTTCGGGGCCCTGTTCTGATTCGAGCATGGATGAAAAATCATCCACAGGGTTGAAATGTTCATGCACACTGTTACCACCAAAGGCCATAGACCGGTTTTGTACAACCGTTTTCCAGAAAAACTCAGACGCCTTTGTCCAGGAAGAGTCACCCGATAACAAACCTACCTTTAAAAAACCAACCACTTTTGGAATTTGTGTATTCGCATGAAGGCCTGTCAGCGAATCATGTTGATTGATCAGCGGATTTAAGATTAACCTGTGCGACATTTTTTTTGCCATCGCCAGGTACGTTGAGTCACCCTTGATGCTGAACAGGTCGGCAAATACTTCATTCATGCCACCATGCTCGCTTTTAAGCATGGCCTGAAATTGTTCATCGCTTAAGTTCTCTGTCAGATCAATCCACCAATCGGAAAGATTCTTCCAGATTGTGAGCGCTTTTTCATTATTCGTAAAAACCCAGGCATCTCTTAGCCCCGCAAAAATTTTATGGATATTGTATAGAGGAACCCATCTACCATTAAGTGAAAAGAGTTCAGCCTTTATCTCACCTTTTGAAATTTCATCCCATATTATTTTTCCGTTCGGAACTCCTCCAACATAGCCATTGCCATTAGCTTGCTGGCATTTCTCAAGCCAGTCGATTGTGTAGTCGAGGCGCTTTTTGATTGAATCATTTCCTGTAGCGCTGTACATCATGGCCAATGCCGACAGGTAATGCCCACCGATGTGTCCGTTTAGCCCTGTCCCCTCCCAATTGCCATAGCCGGGTTTTACAGGTTCAAGTCCTGCATCCATTAGGAATGGTGCCAATAATTTGTCGGCATCCAGTTCAAGAATATAATTGAGATCGGTTAGTTGTGCTTCCCGGAAAGGGCTATCAAGCAGTTTTACTTTATCAAGTGAGAACAGCTCAATACTTTCGTCAGATTTCTTTCTCTGTGATGAACATGCAATCAACACAAAGATTAATCCTGAAAATATGACTTGTTTCAACGTGCTCATTTTAGTCTATCATAAAACAGCGCTACTTAATTGAAAATTTTGTAACTGTTTTCGTTCGGTATTCTTCTCCAGGATTCAGTGTAGTGGTAGGGAAGTCAGGGCGATTCGGTGAATCAGGATAATGTTGTGTTTCCAGACAGAGCCCTGTTCTGTAATTGTAAACCACACCATCTTTGCCGGTTATTGTTCCATCAAGAAAATTTCCTGAATAAAACTGAATGCCCGGTTCCGTAGTGAACACTTCCATAAAGCGACCACTACCCGGATCATATAAAGAAGCGGCAAAGTTTAAAGCGTCATCAGATGTGTTAAGAATCCAGCAATGATCGTAGCCACCTCCGTTTTTCAATTGAACATGATCTGTTTCAATATCCTTACCAATAGCCTTTCCACTGGTGAAATCAAACGGAGTTCCTTGTACACTTTCCGGCTGTAATGGAATAAGTGTCTTATCAACCGGCAAGTATTCATTGGCATTGATCTTCAATTCATGGCCTAAAACATCTCCGGGCTTTCCCGTTAAGTTGTAGTAAGCATGATTGGTCAGGTTTACAATTGTTTTCTTATCCGTAGTCGCGAAATATTCAAACGTTAGTGTGTTGTCATCACCCAGTATGTAGTTTACCGTAACATCAAGGTTTCCCGGATAGCCCTCCTCCATATTCTTGCTTGTGTAGGTAAACTTCAGACCAACAGCATTCTCTATGGTAAGTGGCTCGGCTTGCCAGACTACCTTATCGAACCCAACATTACCTCCGTGAAGGTGATTGCCAATATTGTTTTGCGCCAATTCATATTGAACTGAATCAAGCGTGAACATTCCTCTAGCTATACGGTTTCCATAGCGGCCTATGATTGCACCGAAGTATGGGTTTTGTTCCAGGTAACCTTCAAGATTATCATACCCCAACACCACATCAGCAAAATTTCCATCACGGTCCGGTAGTTTCAGCGATGTAATAATTCCGCCATAGGTAATCACTTTCATTTCAATACCATTCGCATTGGTCAACGTGTATTGCTCTACTGCCGTTCCATCTGGCATGGCCCCGAAGGAATCGCGTTGAACAGATGGTGCGGATTTCTTTTGTGTGTCGCAACCAAGCACAAAGAGAAATAGGATTATAACTGCCAGTATGGATTTACTCATATCAAAATATTTTATGTGTGCTGTTGAAAGATGTGGTAGTACACTTCGTTCCACTTTAGTTTTTCATTGAATTCCCTGGTGGTGGTGTCCCTATCAATTATCACCAACTCAATACCGGCCATATCAGCAAAGTCTTCAATGAATTGCGTGGTAATGGCCTTACTGAAAACGGTATGATGTGCGCCTCCTGCCAGTATCCACGCTTGTGCCGCGCGATTGAGATCGGGATAGGGCTTCCACAATACTCTTGCCACGGGTAGTTTAGGCAAGTCATGCTCCGGACGGACAGCCTCCACTTCATTCACCAACAGCCTGAACCTGTTACCCAGATCAATCAGCGATACATTGATAGCCGGACCTGAATCCACATCGAATACTAACCTTGCGGGATCTTCTTTTCCACCAATGCTTAATGGATGAACTTCACAACGCGGTTTTCCTTTTGCGATTGAAGGACAAATTTCAAGCATGTGCGCACCGAGTACGGTAGAACTTCCGTTCTGGAAATTATAGGTGTAGTCCTCCATAAACGAGCTTCCGCCTTCAAGTCCTTGATCCATAACTTTGATGGCTCGCAACAGCGCAGCAGTTTTCCAATCGCCTTCAGCGCCAAAGCCGTAACCATTTTGCATCAATCGTTGTGATGAAATGCCCGGAAGTTGCTTCAGACCGTGAAGGTTTTCGAATGTGTCGGTAAAGGCATGAAAATTTCCGCTGGCTAAAAATCCCTGAAGTCCCAACTCAATTCGCGCTGCATCTTTTAACGCCTGACTGGTTCGTACTGACGCGGACACTTCGTATGCATCACAATATTCCTTTACAAGTTTCTCAGTTTCGTGATCGGAAACTTCGTCCACAAATTTTACGAGATCACCCACACCATAACCATTCACCGAAAGTCCCCATTGGATTTGCGCTTCCACCTTATCCCCTTCCGTAACGGCAACTTCACGCATGTTATCACCAATGCGTGCCACGCGTGTATGTTGAAAGGCATGCCAGCCGGCAGCAACACGCGTCCAGTTGGCCAGTTGTGAAATGGTTTGCTGATCTTTCCAATGCCCAACAATTACTTTTCTTCTTTTGCGCATGCGGCTTACCATAAAACCAAATTCACGGTCGCCATGGGCGGATTGGTTTTCGTTCATAAAATCCATGTCGATTTCACTCCATGGAATTTCAGCATTGTATTGTGTGTGCAGATGGACGAAAGGCTTACTTAATATTTTCAAGCTGTTGATCCACATTTTGGCAGGCGAGAACGTGTGCATCCAAAGCACGAGGCCGATGCAATTCACTTCGTTGTTCGCCTGTCGGAACACCGTCAAGATTTCGTCAGGTGTTTTAACAACTGCCTTGTATTTTATGCCGACCGGAACGGCCGGATTGCAGCTTAACGAATTGGCTATCTCTTCAGCATGTGCCGCAACATTGCGTAGCACCTGATCGCCATACAAATGTTGGCTGCCGGTGATAAACCAAACCTCATAGTGTTTCAGGTTATTCATAAGATATATAGTATTTTACTTTTGCCCATAGTAGGCATCTTTACCATGTTTTCGTTGATAGTGTTTTTCGATCAGGGCATCTTTCAGGCGAGGCGCATCCGGATTGATGGATAACGTGATGCAGGCCATCCGCGCGAGCTCTTCGAGTAGCTTTGAATTGAACACAGCTTTTTCGGCATCTTTACCCCAGGTAAACGGACCATGATTACCAATCAAGATCATCTCCACCTCCTTGTAATCCAGTTTCTTCTCAGAAAAGCAATCCAGTATTTGCTGACCGGTGTTGTACTCGTAATCGCCTTTGATCAGTTCATCACTCATCGGAGCAGCACAAGGAATATCGTGGGTAAGATAATCGGCATGGGTTGTGCCCATAATGGGGATATCGCGTTGAGCCTGTGCCCAGGAAACGGAATACGTTGAATGCGTGTGGCAAATGCCTCCGATCTCTTTCCAACTCCTGTACAAAAACGCATGTGTTTTGGTGTCGGATGATGGTCGCATGGCGCCTTCGATAATGTTGTTATCAAAATCAACGATAACCATATCATCGGCTTTAAGAACATCGTAAGCAACGCCACTTGGCTTAATGGCAAACACACCTTTCTTGCGATCGGCAGCGCTTACGTTGCCAAACGTATAAATCACCAGATCCAATGCTGGCAATTTCATATTTGCTTCGTAGCACTTTTCCTTAAGGTCGCGAAAGTCTGACATATTTAGTTGTTAATGTTATTCTCAATGAAATCCCCAAGCTTACAATAGGTCTTATACATCCTGTCATACACCGAAACATTCTTAGCGTTAGGTTGATAAACCGTTTCAAAACCATTACTCATGGCCTTGCTTGCCTCTGTGACACTCCCATACAAACCAGCCGCTGTTGCAGCATACATAGCCGCACCCAATGCAGGGGCTTGCTCCGAAGAAGCAACTTTAATGGGCATGTTGAGCACATCGGCCAAGGTTTGCATAATAAATGGCGACTTCTTGGCCACACCGCCAACACCCACTACCGATTTTATTTCAACGCCCTCTTCCATAAACCGGTCAACAATTTTTTTTGAACCGAAACATATTGCTTCGACAAGCGCACGGAAAATTGCCGGGGCTCCGGTACCTAAATTCAGATTGACAATGGCTGCTTTCAGTGCCTGGTTGGCATCGGGTGTTCTTCTGCCATTAATCCAGTCTAATGCCAACGGTGGTGATTCACTGATCGGAAGTTTTTCAGCCTGAAGTGAAAGCGCTGTAATAATTTCATCATTGAGTTTTTCTCTATCAGCTACCGAAACGGAAGGCAGATTATCAATTGGCCATGCAACAACATCGCGGAACCACGCAAGCATATCGCCAAAAGCTGATTGCCCTGCTTCCAAACCAATCATGTTCGGAATAACAGAACCATCTACCTGGCCACAAATTCCTTTTACGGTATCACGCACCTTTGTTTCGGGCGAAACAATAATGTCGCATGTGGAAGTACCCATTACGCGCACCAAGGTGTATTCTTCTACTTCACCGCCAACCGCACCGGCATGTGCATCAAACGTTCCAACAGCAAGAACTGTATCCGTGGTCAGCCCAAGCTTCTTTGCCCATTGTGCAGATAAGTTTCCGGCAACCTGATCGGATGTATAGGTGGCTTCATAGAGATTCTTTCGCAGGGCATTGAATGAAGGATCAAGTTGTTCAAGAAATTTTTCATCGGGCAAACCATTCCAGCTTTCATGCCACATGGCTTTGTGCCCAGCGGCACACCTGCTTCGCTTAAAGGATTTTAAATCAGTGCTTCCCGTAAGGATGTAGGTTATCAGGTCGCAGTGCTCCATCCAGGAAACAGCAGCATTTTTTACTTTTTCATCTTCACGGATGATGTGAAGAATTTTCGCCCAGAACCACTCTGATGAGTAAATGCCTCCTTCAAATCGTGTATAATCAATTCCGCCCCAACTTCTTGCCAATTGATTTATTTCTTCTGCTTCTTTAATGGCTGTGTGATCTTTCCATAACACCATCATGGCATTGGGGTTATGTTCGAATTCAGGCTTCAGGCATAAAGCAACTCCATTTTCGTCAACCGGCACAGGAGAAGAACCCGTGGTATCAATGCATATTCCCTTTATAGAATTTCCATCCACACCGGAAGTCTTCACCACTGCCGTAATGGTTGACTCAATTCCTTCGAGGTGATCCAATACATGTTGCCGAAACATGGATTGAGATGTATCGCAATATTTTCCTTCACGCCAACGCTTGTACCAATGGACGTGCGTGGCCAATGTTGCTCCATTGGCAGCATCTACCAGAACAGCCCTTACTGAATCCGTACCAAAGTCTAATCCTATGACGTAATTCTTTTTCATAAAGCAGCTTTACAAAAAGCGCAATCGTTTGTTGACTTGGTGTAAAAAAAAATCATACTCATAGTGATATGATCTTATTTGATTTCCAACACTACAACAGAGAACGGGGGCAAATCAACCATTACACTTGACTTGGAAGTTTTGAATCCTTTGAATTCCCTGGTCTTAATTTTTTCGGGGTTATCAAAGGTATTGTGATCCTGTACTTTGGCAGAACTAAGAATAGTACCTGTTACTTTCTTAAAGTCGTAGCCACGAATGTCAACCTCTACCGAATGCTTTTTGGAATGATCAATATTTACCAGCGACACATGAATTGCTCCAGCTGCGTCTTTCGATGCCGAGATTGAAATGGCTGGTGCTTTCTTATCCTTAAAGGTGTAATCAACATTGTTAAAGTCAACCGGAAGCCATGAGGCATCCTGATGCACATTGTACATGGTCAGCACATGATATGTTGGTGTCAGCAACATTTTTTCTTCATCTGTCAGGATAACGGCCTGCAACACATTTATAGTTTGCGCCAGGTTAGCCATCCGTACCCGGTCAGAATGATTGTTAAAGATGTTTAAAGTAACGCCTGCAATCATGGCATCACGCATAGTATTTTGCTGGTAAAGAAAGCCCGGGTTTGTTCCCGGCTCTACATTGTACCATCCGCCCCACTCATCTACTATCAAGCCGACACTCTTCTGAGGGTCGTATTTATCCATAATAGTAGAGTGGCGTGTTACCAGTTCATCCATCCGAAGCGCTCGCTGCATGGTAATCATGTACTCTTCTTCTGAAAATTCAGTGGCTGAACCTTTATTGTTCCAATCAATTACAGAATAGTGATGAAGTGCTACTCCTTCGATCATTCTTTTAGGTATATCGCGCATCATCACTTCCGTCCAATGGTAATCGGCTACGTTGGCACCTGAAGCTATCCGGTAAAACTCCTTACCATCCATGAAGGTGGCATACTGCTTATAAACATTGGCATAGTACTCGGCCGTCATGTTGCCACCACAACCCCAAACCTCATTTCCAATACCCCAATATTTTACTTTCCACGGCTTTTCACGTCCATTCTGTTTTCTCAACTCGGCCATAGGACTTTGGCTTTCGTGGGTGGTGTATTGAATCCAGTCAATAAATTCCTGCACCGTGCCACTGCCTACATTGGCTGCCAAGTAAGGTTCTGTATCGAGTTCTTCACACAGGTTTAAAAAATCATGTGTGCCAAAACTATTATCTTCAATAACTCCTCCCCACCATCTGTTTACAAGTGTAGGGCGATCAGCTTTCGGTCCTATTCCGTCCTTCCAATGATAGGTGTCAGCAAAACAACCACCCGGCCATCGCAGGTTGGGTATCTTCATGTGTTTCAACGCTGCGATAACATCCTTTCGAACACCATCGACATGAGGTATTTTAGTGTTGTCATCACCAACATAGAACCCTCCATAAATACACCGTCCCAGGTGTTCTGAGAAGTGGCCATAAATATGTCTACTGATCTGATGTTTGCCTTGATCAGCATTAATGACAGCCTTTACGCCAATAGTTTGCGCAAACAAAACAAAACCGCTTAACAGGGAAACGGTCAGGGCCATGAACGTTATTCTGTTGTGGAGGAAGTATTTCAGCATAGCATGTGGGGTTAGCGTGACGTTAAATATATATTAAATGTACTTAATACATTTAATAATCAGCAAATTTTTTATTCAAACGGCATTAAGAGATGTAGTCCGTATCGTCTATTTTCGCTACCGGTTGTGCGTATTAAACCACTGAAACATTAAGGTGTTTAATTAGAATTATGATTCAGAAGTATAAAAACGAGGAAAAGGTTCTTGTTGCGGTTGATTGTATCATCTTTGGGTTTGATCAGCACGATGAAGAATTAAAAATTCTATTAATAAAAAGAAACTTCGCTCCGGAAAAAGGTAAATGGTCGCTGATGGGTGGATTTCTCCACACAGACGAAACCCTCCGCGATGCCGCCATTCGTATCCTCCACTCACTTACCGGTCTGCACAACGTATACCTTGAGCAACTAAAGGCCTATAGCGAAATTGATCGTGACCCGGTTGAGCGTACCATCTCGGTAACGTACTATGCGCTGATTAACATTGAACAACATGATGTTGAGCTAATCAAAAAGTACTCTGCCCGCTGGTTCAAAATGTCGAATTGTCCAAAATTGATATTCGACCATAATGAAATGGTGAAGGACGCGATTGAGCGCTTGCGTTATCGGGCCACTACACAACCGATTGGGTTTGAGCTGCTTCCCACTAAGTTTACCATGCGGCAATTGCAAAAACTCTATGAAGAAATCATGGATGAAAAACTGGATAAACGGAATTTCACCAAAAAGATTAACTCATTCAGTATTCTTGAGAAGTTAAAGGAAAAGAATAAGCGGTCATCTAAAAAAGGATCATTCCTTTATAAATTCAATCAGCAAAAGTACCAGCAAAAGATCAAGAATGGGTTTGGTTTCAAAATTTGATTCGATCCATTTCGTTTCATGATCTACTTAAGGTTCCTTCATAATGCAGTCAGTAGGCTGCATACTTTTTTTACGAGCCTACCTTAAAACAAACAATACCGGATTTATCACGATCGTTCGGAGTGCAAAATTCTGCTCTGAAATCTTTTGAACAGAAAGATGGGGTTTAAAGTGTTACCTTTTAGCTCGTTTTTGAGCATTACACGTATGAACATTTACCTATGAAAATTGAGGGAAAAAATATTATTGGAAATAGAATTTCTGCAGAAAGTCAAAATTTTTTTAACGCTACTGATCCGGTTACAACGCAAAAAATAGCGCCTCAATTCTGCGAAGCATCGTCTGGTGAAATTGATAGCGCTGTAAAAATTGCGAATGAAGCATTTCAAGTCTATAGAAATATGGATGGCAAAAAAAGAGCACAGTTTCTGATTTGCATTGCCGAAGAAATAGTAGCCCTTGACAAGGCGCTGATCGAACGCTGCATGGTGGAAACCGGGTTGCCTGAAGCGCGGTTACTGAACGAGCGGCAACGCACGGTAAATCAACTCAACATGTTTGCTGCTTACATTAAAGAAGGTTCCTGGGTAGACGCCAGAATTGATTACGGTGACCCTGAACGAAAACCATTGCCCAAACCTGATGTTCGCAGCATGCAAAAAGCATTGGGCCCGGTTGGAATTTTCGGATCCAGTAATTTCCCCTTTGCTTTTTCCGTTGCCGGTGGCGACACCGCTTCTGCACTGGCAGCCGGATGCACGGTTGTCGTTAAGGCACATCCTGCGCATCCTGGAACAAGCGAACTGGTTGGCCAGGCCATTCTTCAGGCCATAAAAAAATGCAATATGCCGGATGGAACCTTCTCCCTGCTCCAGGGTCAATCACACGAGGTTGGATTAGGTCTTGTCCGCCACCCATTAATAAAAGCAATTGGTTTCACCGGTTCGTTCCGTGGAGGAAAAGCACTGTTCGATGAAGCTGGTGCGCGACCTGAGCCCATACCCGTGTATGCAGAAATGGGAAGTACAAACCCGGTGTTTATTCTCCCGGGTATAGTACAGGAAAAGAGAAACGACATTGCGCGCGATCTTGCCGCCTCCGTAACGCTTGGAGTAGGCCAGTTCTGCACTAACCCGGGATTGGTTTTTATGGAGAAATCTGAAAATGCCAATGAACTCACCGCTACGCTATCAAAGCATATTGCTGATACTCCTGCAGGTACGATGCTCACTGAGGGAATCCGCACCAACTTTCAGCACGGTACGAATCTATTGCAAACCATTACCGGGGTTGATGTACTGGCAGCTGGCAAAAGTTCTGATTCTGGTTTTACGGCCTCAGCTCACGTATTTGAAAGCGATGTTAAAAGTTTTCTAACCAATCCAACGCTGCAAGAAGAAATATTCGGACCCTCTACCCTGTTGATTTCAGCTAGCGACAAGAACGAAATACTTCTTGCTGCTCAAAAACTACACGGTCATCTTACCGCAACAATTCACGGAACACCCGAAGATTTACGGCAGTATGCTGATCTGATTCACATACTGGAACAAAAAGTTGGCAGGCTTATTATCAACGGTTACCCAACCGGAGTGGAGGTTTGTGATGCTATGGTCCATGGTGGTCCCTTTCCCGCTACTACCGATAGCCGCACAACTTCTGTTGGCACGCTGGCAATCACCCGATTTACCAGACCCGTTTGCTACCAAAACTTTCCCGAAGCATTACTTCCCAATGAATTGAAAACAGATAACCCGGAACAGCTATGGAGGTTGGTTAATGGTAAACATGTAAAACAGTAAAAAAGCATGGATAAAAAATTAAGAAGCTACGACTGGTTTGGGAAATCCGACAAGATGGGATTTGTGCACCGTTCGTGGCTGCGCAACCAGGGCTATCCGGATGATTACTTCAAAGACAAACCTGTTATTGGAATTTGTAACACCTGGTCGGAATTAACTCCCTGCAACGGCCACCTGCGCGACTTCGCTGAAATTGTAAAGCATGGTGTGCGCGAAGCCGGAGGATTTCCGCTGGAATTTCCCGTCACTTCGTTAGGCGAAACCATCATGCGCCCTACGACCATGTTGTTCCGCAACCTTGCCAGCATGGATACAGAAGAATCCATAAGGGCCAACCCCATTGATGGTGTGGTGTTGCTAACCGGTTGTGATAAAACAACACCTTCAACGGTGATGGGTGCGTGCAGCGTTGACCTTCCAACTATTGTTGTGCCGGGTGGGCCGATGTTAAATGGCCGCTTCCGCGGAGAATGCATTGGCTCAGGATCATTCAACTGGATGATCAAGGAAAAACGTTCCGTTGAACAATATACCGATGAAGATATCCATGAAGCTGAAGTAGGTGCTGCCCGTAGTCAGGGGCATTGCATGACGATGGGTACAGCCTCAACGATGGCCTGCATGGTAGAAGCTTTGGGTTTAACCCTTTCAGGAGCTGCTGCCATACCCGCAGTAGATGCACGCAAAAAAGTAATGGCTCATCTTTCCGGGCGAAGGATTGTAGAGATGGTGAAAGAAGACTTAAAGCTCTCTAAAATCTTAACACGGAAAGCTTTTGAAAATGCCATAGTGGTTAATGCCGGTGTAGGAGGATCAACTAACTTTATTATTCACTTGCTGGCTATTGCGGGAAGAATTGGTGTTGACTTGAAACTGGAAGACTTTGATTCGATCGGGGGAAAGATTCCCTTGTTGGCAAACCTGAAACCTTCAGGCAAATACCTGATGGAAGATTTCTATTATGCCGGTGGTTTACCAGTGGTAATTAATGAATTGAAAAAATATTTACACACCGATGCCATTACAGTAAACGGCAAAGCGATTGGTGACAATAATACAAACCCTCCTTGCTACAACCGCGATGTAATTGCTGCTTTGGATCAGCCCCTGCAACCGGAGGCAGGTATTGTAGTATTAAAAGGAAACCTGTGCGAAAACGGGGCGGTGATTAAACCTTCGGCTGCATCAAAGGAATTGATGAAGCATCGGGGCCGGGCGGTAGTATTTGAAACCATGGACGATTACCATGCACGCATTGATGATCCCAAGCTTGACATCGATGAGCACTGTGTAATTGTGTTGAAAAACGTGGGGCCTGTGGGTTATCCGGGCATGCCGGAAGTAGGCAATGTGGATTTACCTGAAAAACTTTTACAAAAAGGAGTACGCGACATGATCCGGATTTCGGATGGAAGAATGAGCGGAACTGCTGGCGGCACGGTCGTGTTGCATGTCTCGCCCGAGTCGGCCATTGGTGGAACACTGGCGTTGGTAAAAGATGGTGATATGATTGAACTTGATATCGATAAGCGAAAACTACACCTTGATGTTGGTGATGAAGAGCTCAAGAAGCGAAGGGCCAGCTGGGCCCCTCCTCCACCGCATACCGAAAGAGGCTACGTGAAATTTTTTATCGATCATGTTCAACAGGCTGATCTGGGTTGCGATTTTGATATTTTGCGCGGAGGATCGGGAAGTGTGGTTAAAGGAGATTTACATTGAAAAGAAAAGAAAAGAAAAGAAAGTAATTATGAGAGTATACAAAACTTCTTCAGGCGTATTAATTGAAAATGAAGGTAATTTTTTTCTCCATCAGGAAGATTGGGATCAGTTCATAAACAACGATGAGTTGCTAAACAAGCTTAAACAAATTACTGCTAAAAGCGCTCCTATTCGCGAGGCTGTTGAACTAATCAAGAACTCAGTTATGGCTCCCATTGGTAATCAGGAATTGTGGGCCTGCGGAGTAACTTATCTTCGCAGCAAAGTAGGCAGACAGGAGGAATCAAAATCTGCAGGCGGGGGTGACTTTTATGCCAGAGTATATGAAGCTGAACGCCCCGAAGTTTTTTTCAAGTCAACGGCTCATCGCGTAGTCGGGCATAAGGAAAAGGTAAGGATCAGAAAGGACTCCACCTGGGATGTACCCGAACCTGAGTTGACTCTTGTAGTTACATCTTCAGGAAAGATAATTGGCTACACGATAGGCAACGACATGAGCAGCAGAAGTATTGAGGGCGAGAACCCGTTATATCTTCCGCAGGCTAAAACATATGATGGTTGTGCGTCTATCGGACCATGCATCTATTTAACCGATCAGCCACTGGATAAAAACACGGTCATTCATCTTGAGATTTTTCGCAACAACCAATCCGTTTTCCAGGACTCCATTGCTATCAGCCAAATGAAACGAACCCTTGAAGAACTTGCATCATTTGTTTTTCGCGAATGCACATTTCCTTATGGCTGCCTGATTATGACCGGCACAGGCATTGTTCCTCCGGGTAATTTTACTTTACAATCAGGCGATGAAATCCGAATTAAAATTGATAATATCGGAACACTCATTAACTCAGTTAATTAATGCCCCTTCTAATCATTGCTTTCGGTGTTGCCCTACAGATTTTTCTGACGTACAAAAAAATCAGCCCGTTTTTGTCTTTGCTGATTGTTGCCATTATTGTTGGGCTTCTTTTAGGGATGCAACCTTCCGAACTGGTTGTTTCTATTGAAAAAGGTGTTGGCAGTACCCTTAGCGGACTGGCGCTGATTATTTGCCTTGGTGCTGTGTTGGGGAAAATATTGGAAGCCAGTGGGGCCATTAATCAAATCACATCCAACCTCATCAAAAACTTCGGAGAACGCCATGTGCAATGGGCAGTACTACTAACAGGTTTTTTGGTTGGCCTTCCGTTATACTACAATGCAGGATTCATCATTCTTGTGCCTCTTGTTTTTTCGGTAGCGAGAAGAACTGGTCTACCCCTACTTTACATTGCCATACCAACAGCTGCCTCGCTTTCCGCAACACATTGCTTTCTTCCACCACACCCGGGACCTGTTGTATTGGTTAATGCTTTTAAAGCCGATCTGGGTCTAACATTAGTTTATGGTCTGATCCTGGTAATTCCCATTGTAATTATTGCAGGCCCGTTTCTTGGCCGGATATTGAAGAATATCGGAGCAACCGCCAACAACAATTCAATTCATGAACAGCCAGCTGAACCAGCTAACCCGCCCTCACCTTTTGCCAGTTTTATCGTTGCTTTAATGCCGGTATTGCTTATTTCATTTGCAGTAGTTGTTGATACATTTTTTAAATCCGAAGGAACTACCTTTTCAATCATTCAGTTTTTCGGAAACCCGAATATTGCTTTGCTGACTTCCGTTTTACTGGCTATATACTTTTTTGGGATACGAAAAGGTACGGATATGTCAACCGTTATGAAATGGTTAACAGAAGGCATTGCAGGTATTGCTATGATCTTATTGATCATTACTGCTGGTGGAGTGTTAAAAGAAGTTTTAATTGACAGTGGTACAGGTGAATACATTACGTCATTCAGTAGCGAGTGGCAAATCAATCCGTATCTCTTCGCGTGGATTATTACTGCGCTCCTTCGTATAGCACTTGGTTCTGCTACTGTAGCAGGGTTGACTGCCGCGGGGATTGTTTCACCGCTTGTAGTGACAGGACAGGTTTCACCGGAATTGATGGTGCTGGCCGTTGGAGCCGGAAGTGTTTTTTGTTCGCACATCAACGATACCGGTTTCTGGATGTTCAAGGAATTCTTCAACCTGTCGCTTAAACAAACTTTCCTGTCGTGGACAGTAATGGAATCGTTAATGTCGGTACTTGGCTTGATTGGAGTATTAATTCTTCAGCAATTTGTCTAACTAACCAACCCGCTTATGGAAACAAAACCTACACCCGATGGTTCACGTAGAAAGTTCATTTATAATCTTGGACTTACAACTTTAGGTATTTCATCCTTTGCTTCAATCTATTCCTGCAACGGCAATACTAAAAACCAAAACAAGGAAACATCAATGAGGCCGGAAAAAACAAAATTAGGCATAGCCTTGGTTGGCTTGGGTTCCTATGCCGGTGGGCAACTTGCTCCAGCCCTTGAACAAACCGAGCATTGTTACCTGGCAGGTATTGTAACCGGTACTCCTTCAAAAATTCCTGAATGGAAGGAGAAGTATAACATCCAAGATAAAAACATTTACACCTACGAAAACTTCGATAGCATCAAAGACAATCCTGATATTGACATAATTTATGTAGTACTGCCCAACTCCATGCATGCTGAATATACCATACGGGCAGCGCAAGCAGGCAAGCATGTTATCTGTGAGAAACCCATGGCCATCACCGTTGAGGATTGTGATCGAATGATTGAAGCGTGTAGCAAAGCCAAGGTGCGTCTTTCCATCGGCTATCGACTGCACTTTGATCCTTATCACCGTGAGATGATCAGGCTCGCCAACGAAAAAGTTTTTGGCGAACTGACGGATCTATCCTCTTCTTTTGGCTTTAAAGCCTCGGCCGGAATATGGCGATTGAATAAAACGCTTGCCGGTGGTGGCCCCTTGATGGATCTTGGCATCTACAGTGTGCAGGGTTTTTGTTACCTCTCCGGCATGGAGCCCATTGCGGTTACGGCCAAGGAAGGACCAAAAACCGATCCGGTGAAATTCAGCGAAGTTGAAGAATCGCTTACCTGGGAATTTGAAATGCCTAATGGACTTCGGGCAAAAGGTAAAACCAGTTACTCGGAAAACATGAACGTTCTGAGAGCTGAGGCCGAAAAGGGTTGGTTTCAACTTTCTCCGGCATTTAACTATGGCGGATTGAAAGGTGAAACGTCAACTGGAAAAATGGAGATTCAGCCCGTGAATCAACAAGCCAAACAAATGGACGATTTCGCAATAGCCATCCGGGACAATCGCCCTACTCCGGTACCCGGTGAAATGGGAAGGCGGGATGTGAGGTTATTACAGGCGATTTATGAAGCTATGCGCACAGGAAAACGTATTGAATTGGCCTAAAAAAGCTGAATTCAATAAAAAAACGACAATGAAGCTTGTATATGAAGTAATTTGAGACGTGAATTTGAAAATCTTATTTGAGAAATATTGATGCAACCGATTGCATTTAAGTATTTTTATTAAGGTTTTTTTTGCGATTTTTAGTGTTAATTTGTCATGTAATCGATTGAAATGACTCACCACAAAGAAGTCACCATTTACGATATAGCAGAGGCCCTCAACGTTTCCCCTGCCACCGTAAGCCGCGGACTGAAAGATCATCCCGGCCTCCGAAAAGATACAAAAAGAAAAATTCTGGATACCGCTAAAAAGATGGGGTACCAGTACAACACCTTTGCGAGCAACCTCAGGCGAAAGAAAACCAACACGATCGGTGTGATCGTTCCACGCCTGAACAGTTACTTCATGTCCACCGTCATTGCCGGTATGGAAAAACTGGTGAATGAAAACGGGTACAACCTCATCATCTCACAATCGCAGGAATCCTTCAAAAAAGAAATTGCCGGTGTGAACACCATGTATAACAGCCGCATTGACGGACTGATGGTTTCACTGGCGTTCGACACAAAAGATGCGGATCATTTTGAATCGCTCTTAAAGAAAAACATACCCATCATCTTCTTCGACCGTATTCTCGAACATCCGGGTTGCACCAGCATTGTTATTGATAATCGTCAGGCCGGTTACGATGCCACCAAACACCTGCTCGACCAGGAATGCAAACGCATCGTTCACCTTTCGGGAAGTTTGAATAGAAATGTATATGCCGATCGATTGGCCGGCTATAAACAAGCGCTGCAGGAAAAAGGCATTGCCTACAACCCTGAACTGGTAATCAGCAACAACCTGAGCGACATGGGCGGTGAAGAAGCAGCCCGACAGATTTTAGAAATGAATGAAAGGCCCGATGGTGTTTTTGCTGCCAACGATACTTCGGCAGTAGCCTGTATGCGTGAACTGAAATTAGCAGGAATAAGAATACCAGAGGATATCGCTTTTGTCGGATTCAACAACGATCCGGTATCGAAAGTGATTGAACCCAACCTGACCACTGTAAATTATCCCGGTCAGGAAATGGGCGAAGTAGCAGCCGCCACCCTGTTGAACAAACTCAATAAAAGCAATACGGCCAACCTCAACACCATCGTGTTGCGCCATGAATTGATTATCCGTCAATCTTCCCTGAAGAAATAGCGCCATTACATTATCATGAAAAAACTGCCACTACTATTCATACTATTTTTAACTTTTAATGCTGTACATAGTGAAGACGGCTACCAGCTGTGGCTTCGGTATGATCCGATAACAAACAAGGCCGTAGCGACTGGATACAAAAAGAACATTACCGGATGGATGGTGCCTGGCAACTCACCCACTCTTTCACTGGTTAAAAAAGAAATTCAACAAGGCCTTACGGGTTTAATCGGAAACATTCCGGAAGTTAAAATCCCAGAAACAGCAACTGTTTTATTTGGCACACCAAAATCGTCCGAAATAATCCGTAACCTTAGTCTTGACACCAGATTAAAAAACCTGGGGAATGAAGGATTTTTAATACTCTCCATAATATACCAGAAGAAGAAACTAACCGTAATTGCTGCACCGGAAGAAATCGGTGTGCTGTATGGTGCATTTCACTTTTTAAAATTGCTGCAAACCCATCAACCGATTGACAAACTTGATATTGAAAGTTCACCGCGCATTGACATTCGCGTTTTAAATCATTGGGATAACCTTGATCGCACCGTTGAACGCGGCTATGCCGGATTTTCCTTGTGGGACTGGCACAAACTTCCCGGATACATTGATCCGCGCTATCACGACTATGCCCGTGCAAATGCTTCCATCGGCATAAACGGAACAGTTGTAACCAACGTAAATGCAAATGCACGCGTACTTTCCGAACATTACCTTGAAAAAGTAGCAGCACTCGCAGATGTGTTCCGGCCGTACGGAATAAGAATTTACCTCACCGCTCGCTTCAGCGCACCTATTGAACTGGGTGGATTAAAAACTGCCGATCCCCTGGATGAAACCGTGCAACAATGGTGGAAAGACAAAGTGAAGGAGATCTACACACACATTCCCGACTTCGGTGGTTTTTTGGTAAAAGCAAACTCGGAAGGACAACCGGGCCCGCAAAACTACAACCGCAACCATGCCGATGGCGCCAACATGCTGGCTGATGCGGTAGCACCTTTTAATGGAATAGTCATGTGGCGTGCCTTTGTGTACGATGATAAAGTACCTGACGATCGCGCCAAGCAAGCCTACAACGAATTTAAACCGCTTGACGGAACGTTCAGAAAAAATGTATTGATCCAGGTTAAAAACGGGGCCATCGATTTTCAACCGCGTGAACCGTTCCATCCGATGTTCGGAACCATTCCCAACACTCCGTTAATGAT
>JAHBUC010000017.1 GCA_019638275.1 Cyclobacteriaceae bacterium
TTCAAACGTTACTGGAATAAAAGGAGGCAGCGATGCAAAGTTTTTACCACCAATAATCATGGGCCAGTCGTAACCCAGCATCCATATCTGCATGAGCAAAGCAAGGCTCGTACCGGTCATTCCAAACAAGAATGCGGCTATAGGCAACCTGGATTTCTTATACCCTAAGGCTTCATCAATGCCGTGCACCGGAAACGGTGAATACACTTCCTGGATTTTAACACCGCTCGAACGCACCTTTCTGATGCCGTTCAACAGCACATCCTCATCATTGAAAATTCCTACTACAAAATGCTTATCTGCATCCATGGCTTATTGTTTTTCAGAAGTTGTCTTGATAATACTTTTCACTTCGGCCATGTTGATTACCGGGAAGAACTTCGCGAACAGGAAGAACGCGGTAAAGAAAATACCGAATGTAAATACATACTGCCCTACATCGTACCAGGTTGGGTAGAACATAGTCCAGCTTGATGGAATGTAATCGCGATGCAGAGACGTAACAATGATCACGAAACGCTCAAACCACATACCGATGTTCACAATAATGGAGAGCACGAATGTAGCCACAATGCTGGTTCTGATTTTCTTGATCCAGAACAACTGTGGTGAAATCACATTACACGTCATCATAGACCAATATGCCCATGCGTACGGGCCCACCACCCGGTTGTAGAAGGCGTAACCTTCATAAGGCACGCGTGAATACCAGGAGATGAATAATTCAGTAATGTATGCGATACCCACAATCGAACCGGTAATGATGATGATGATGTTCATCAACTCAATGTGGTAGATGGTGATGTAATCTTCAAGTTTGAAAACTTTTCGGGTTACCAGCAACAGCGTTAACACCATCGCAAATCCGGAAAAGATCGCACCCGCAACGAAGTATGGCGGGAAGATGGTGGTGTGCCAACCGGGAATTACCGAAGTAGCAAAGTCCATGGATACGATTGTGTGCACCGAAAGTACAAGTGGTGTTGAAAGACCCGCGAGAATAAGGGCAACGGATTCGTAACGCATCCACGTTTTTGCTCCGCCCTGCCAGCCAAAGCTGAGGGCATTGTAAACGGTGGCGCGAATTTTATTTCCTTGTACAACGGCACGGTCGCGGATTACCGCAAAATCTGGAATAAGACCGATGTACCAGAATACCAATGAAACGGTGAAGTATGTTGAGATGGCGAACACGTCCCAAAGCAACGGTGAGTTGAAGTTAACCCAAAGAGATCCGAATGTGTTGGGAAGTGGCAATGCCCAGTAAAATCCTAACCACAAACGGCCCATGTGGAAGCCGGGGAAACTGGCCGCACAAATAACCGCAAAGATGGTCATCGCTTCTGCCGCACGGTTAATCGACATTCTCCAACGCTGACGGAAGAGCAACAAGATAGCCGAGATCAGTGTACCTGCGTGACCGATACCCACCCACCATACGAAGTTGGTGATATCCCACGCCCAACCTACTGTTTTGTTAAGGCCCCACACCCCGATGCCGTGCCAGAGCAACATGCCGCAGGCGTATGCACCCCAGGCGAGCAATGCCAATGAAACTGCCATTGCCATCCACCAGAGTTTGGTTGGTTTGCCTTCCACCTGCCGGCTGATATCATGCGAAACATCCTTAATGGTTTTACCACCGGTTACCAGGGGTTCGCGAACTGCTGAAGTTACTGCCATAGTATTTTACTTCTCTCGTTTATCGTTATTATGCGTTTGCTGAATCTTTGTTACGTACTTTGGTGAGGTACCAGATGTTCGGCTTCACCCCTACTTCTTCCAATACCTGGTAAGCACGTGGGTTGCCGGTTATCTTATCGATACCGAAAGGCTTCTCCGGATTAGCAGGAGAAATCTTCAACAGCTTGCTGATGCGGCTTTCCGGATCGTTCACATCACCGAATACAATCGCACCCGTTGAACATGAAGCCTGGCAAGCAGTAACCACTTCACCATCCTTAAGCGGCCTTCTTTCTTTCTTGGCCTGAAGTTTTCCGTTTTGAATGCGCTGTACGCAGAAGGAACACTTCTCCATTACACCGCGTGAACGTACGGTTACATCCGGATTCAACACCATCTTACCCAAGTCGGTATTCATGGCCGGATTCACATTTTCAAACTGGCGGTTATCGTGATACTTGAACCAGTTGAAACGTCTTACTTTATACGGGCAGTTGTTGGCACAATAGCGTGTACCGATACAACGGTTGTACGTCATTTGATTTAATCCTTCAGTGCTGTGGGTGGTAGCCGCAACCGGACACACCGTTTCGCAAGGTGCGTTGTTACAGTGCTGACACAACATTGGCTGGAATACCACTTCCGGGTTTTCGGCTGCCTCCTCAAGGCCGCGTACATCATGCACTTCGGCATCGCTGCTGTAGTAGCGGTCGATACGCAACCAATGCATTTCCCTGCGGTTGATTACTTCTTCGCGACCAACCATGGAAACGTTGTTCTCTACATTACACGCCACCACGCAAGCGCCACACCCGATACACGTATTCAGGTCGATGGCCATACCCCAATGGTGGTTCTTGTATTCGTGGCCTTTCCACATAGAAAGCTCACCTGGAGCCACTTTGTGATTCGGATCTTTCCACGTTGCTACTTTCGGTTGGAATTCACGCTTCCAATCAGCCTTTGAGAATTTATTCAGGGTAGTTTCCTGCACAACGGTTTGGCGCGCCATATAGGTTTGGTGCGTTTGTGTTGTTGCAATCTGGTAACGTTCACCAGTAGCCTGCAACGTTGCACCACCCACGTTATAGCTGAGCGATCCGTTCACCATACCGATGAGTGGATATACATTCTTACCAATACCATCAGCCACTTTACCGGCTTTGGTGCGGCCATAACCTAACGGAATACCAAGCGTACCCGGTGTTTGACCAGGTTGAACCAGTGCCGGAAGTTTAACCGGCTCTTTACCATTGATGGAGATAGTATAATATTCTGTTTTGGCTTCTTTGAAATTGATGCTCTTTGCATCGGCAGGCGCAACGGTTACGTAGTGTTCCCAAACCGCTTTGGTAATCGGGTCAGGAAGTTCCTGCAACAGTGGGTTGTTGGCTTGCGAGCCATTACCTACTGTTCCGTTTTCGAATACGAATACTTCAAAGCCATCGCCTGTTTTGTAGGTTGATGCAATCGCAGAAGCAGCCGCGGCTACATCGCCAGCAAAAGAAACGGCTGATGCTTCTACCGGTAGTTCCAGCACACCATTGTACAGGCACTGATCCCACCAGGTTTGGAAATTACCAGATTTATAAAACCAGTTCTTCCAGTTACTCTTCACCACTTCGAAATAATCAACGTTGGTTTCACCCGCCCAAATCAGGAAGCTCTCCTGCGCTGCACGCGATTTGAAAATCGGGGAGATGGCTGGTTGTGCCAGACTAAAATGATTCTTCTTAGGCTCGGCATCATTCCATGCTTCGAGGAAGTGGTGATCCGGAGCAATATAATCTACAAGTGCAGCGGTTTCATCTTCTTTATAAGAGGTAGCAATCTTCACCTGAACTTTGCTCAACCCAGCCTCCAGTTGTGCACCCATTGGGTGATCGTAAACCGGATTACAGTTGTAGAAGATTACACCGGCAACACTGCCTGCATTAACCTCTTTAACAAAATCAGCCATAGCCTGATCGTTACCCTGACGGTAATTCACAGGAACGTTCGGAAGGATGGTTGATCCGTAGCTTCCCAATAAATCGTTGATGGCGTTTACCACAACCTGAACCGACTTATCATTTGATCCGGCAACTACCAGTGCATTACCACGGCTGTTCCAAAGATCATCAGCTGCTTTCTTCAAGTTAGGCTTATCCACACCACCGTTGATGGTTGATACTCCGGCTTTAGAAGCCAATAAATTATACAACTGAACAACCACAGCGCCTTCTTCCGAAGGTTTGATCTGCGTGCGGTAGTCAGCATTTGCGCCCGCCAATGACATACCGGTTTCGAACTGGTAGTGGCGCGACATATCTTTTTTGTTCTCCCCTACTTCGCGGGTAGCCGCATACTGCTTGGTAAACTCAACAGGCGACAACCATGAGGTAAGGAAATCAGCTGCAACGCTTACGATTACTTTTGCCTTGCTGAAATCATAGGAAGGAATCATGGCTGTACCAAATGATTCTTCATTTGCCTTCAACATACCGTAATGCGAACTCTGATCGTACTGAACGTGTTGTGTAGTAGGATACTTGGCCTTGAACTTCTCAATAACCGCCTTCGTACTTGGGCTAAGAATGGAGTTGCTTACGATTACAATCTTGCCGTTGCTCAGGCTGATGCCACGCAACTTGTCGGTAATCTCCATATCCAGTTCATCCCAGGTGGCCTTGCGGTTTTCACCAAGACGCGGGAAACGGAGACGTGCGTTGTCGTAAAGAGAAAGTACAGAGGCTTCAACCTGTGCGCTGGTACCGCCTTTTGATACGCTTGAAAGTGAGTTACCTTCAATTTTGATCGGGCGACCTTCGCGGGTTTTTACCACAATGCTGCAATAATCACCGCCATTGGTATAGGTGGAAGCATAGTAGTTAGCCACACTTGGGGTGGAGTCCTCAGGCTTATTAACATACGGGATTGCTTTCCGGATAGGCGCTTCACAGGCAGCCAACGAAACCGCGGCTACACCGAAACCCATCATTTTTAGGAAATCCCTGCGGGAATGGCCAAGATCTTCCTCCGGTCCAGGAGCAAACTCATTGTGGGCATGCTTCACAAACTCGGGATCATTACTGAGTTGCTCGAGGCCTTTCCAGTATATCTTCTTCGTAGATTCTTTCTCCATAATATATATTAAAGCGAAGTCTGACTTAAGGTACGGTTATTCAATTCTTTATTAATAGTGGCACTTGGCACATTCCAAACCACCAATGTCTTCCACCTTCATAGGTTCCTTGCTGGCATTGTTGTGCAACTCAACCAGCTTGTCGTAGTACGCACTGCCTTTGGTGTTCACATCTGTCTTGCGGTGACAGTCGATACACCAGCCCATAGTTAACAAAGAGTATTGCTTCACCACTTCCATTTCTTCTATCGGGCCGTGGCAAGTCTGGCATTCAATGTTACCCACGTTCACGTGCTGCGCGTGGTTGAAATAAGCCAAGTCGGGAAGGTTGTGGATACGAACCCACTCAATGGGTTTCTGATTCGGGCCGAAGGTAAGTGTTTCGGGTTGCCAATCGGCAGCGGCCCAAAGTTTCTGAATTTGAGGCGATTCTGTTTTAACGGAGCGGTGACAGTTCATACAAATATTCACTGAAGGAATAGTGGCGCTCTTGCCCACCATCACGCCCACGTGACAGTATTTACAATCAATTTCGTAGGCACCTGCGTGCAGCTTATGCGAAAAGGCAATGGGTTGCTTGGGCGCATAGCCCTGCTGAACACCAACAGAATATAAGGTATTGATCACCCACTTGAAACCAAGCGAGGCAATAATAAAGATCATGATGAACCGGAAGCCTGCGCTACCGGTAATGCTGCCCATGGTGTAGGGCGAATGAACAACCTCTTTATCTTCTTCTGAAAGATCCTTCTGGTCAAGGAAACGCTTAAGGGCAGAAACCAGGAAGAGCAATACCATTACAAGGAGTGCCAGGATCACCAACATCCCGACAAGGATGATATTCAGGTAACCAGCCGGTACACCTGATCCGGCTCCATCACCACCTGCTGCTGCCGGAGTGGCGGCAACCGGAGGACCTTTCTCCGTTTCGGCTTTGATGTAAGCCAACAGGTTCATCAGTTGATCGTCCTTTAAACCGGTGAAGGCGGTCATCTGAGTCTTGTTGTACTCGTTATACAGGTTTACTGCATATTCATCGCCACTGGCAATTACAGCAGCTGAGTTTTTAATGAAAGCTTTGAGCCAGTCAATGGATGGTGCACGGTCATAGACATTAGCCAGTGCAGGACCAACTAATTTCTGGTGTACCCGATGGCAGGTTTTACAATTTGCGTTAAAGAGGGATTCCCCATCGGCAATTGCTTCCGGTGTGGTGGGAATTTCCTGTGCAAATGAAATGGATAACGTAAATAATAAAACGAGTGTGCTGATGCTTCGGGTGATGGAGTACAGGGATACTTTTATCATGATAGGTTTGTAGTGTCCGGTTTTACATCAAGGTGCACAAATCTACTATCGGAAGTCATTTTTTCAAACTTATTTCGGGTACTGGAAACAATTATTTGAGCTGTTTTAAGCGGTTTTATCGCAGTGTTAAAACTTCTTGAACCTTGACGAAGAAAAAGCTGAACAAATAGTTTAGAATCAATTTAAATTGCTGAAATAATCTGCGAAAAATGACTCCATTTGAATATGTGAGCGTGCTCATTTCCCTGATTTTGGGATTGGGCATCGCGGTAATACTAACCGGATTGGCGCGCATCATTAAACGGTGGGAAACGGTGGTGCCGTACGGCCCCTTCTTTGTCTGGATTGTGCTGGTATTTGTGTTACACATTCAGGAGTGGTGGGACACGTATCAACTCATGAACTGGACGACCTGGAGTTTAACTGTTTTTCTGTTTGTGATCCTCTACCCCATCTTGTTATTCATCCTGGCCAACCTGTTGTTCCCGGTTAAATGGAGAGTGCCCCTCGACCTGAAAGCCTACTACTTTTCCATCTGCCCGAAGTTTTTCTTCTTCACCATTTGCCTGGCGCTAACGGCCGTACTGCAAAACTTGTTTCTACTGGATTACTCCCTTGAGGAGCAGCCTGTTCAACTGGGCGTCATTATCTTGTTCAGCATTCTGTTGATCTTTAGAACAAAAAGGGCATGGGTACATTATGCTATTTCGCTTGGCTTGCTTCTGCTGCTCATAGGGAACCTTGTATTTGCCCCGCAACAACTCGTGGCCCGCTAAAACTTTTCAAGTCCCAATCCGAATAGCGCGAAATCGTACTTTACCGGATCGCTGGGGTCCAGCTTGCGCAGGTTACCGGTTAATTCAATAGCTGTAAGCCAATCCATCTGCTTTCGTTTGATCAGGCGCAGCTTGCGTGCAACCCGCTCAACGTGTACATCGCACGGGCAAATCAGTTGTGCCGGACTGATGCTTTCCCAAATACCAAAATCAACTCCTTTATTATCATTGCGCACCATCCAACGCAAATACATGTTCAGGCGCTTACAAGCCGACTTGCGTTCAGGGGTAGCGATGTGTTTTTTGGTTCGTACAGGAAAATCCGGGAGGCTAAAGAACAGGTTGTGAAAATTACCAAGTCCCTTTTCAACAGTTGGCTCTTCTGGCGAAACAGAAAATGCATCTTCTAAAGAATCGTGGCGTTCATAGTACCACTTCAGAAAGGCAATAAAATATAGTGCATCTGTTGCATTGAATGTGCGGTGACGAAACTCAAGAAATGGTTTCAGATCATATTCACGATGGTGTAAAATAAAGTTGTGCGGATCATGATCCATCCACCCCAAAAGTTTACGACAGTTATTAATAATAGTAACGCGCTGCCCCCAGGCCAATGTAGCGGCAAATAACCCGGCAATTTCAATGTCTTGCTTTTTTGAAAACTGATGTGGGATCAGGATCGGATCAAGATCAATAAAGCCAGGTTGGTTGTATTGTTTCACCTTCTCATCCAGCAACTCCTTCAATTCCGGAAAAGCCAATAATTTGTTCCGCCTCTTTACATCCTGTAACACGCGTGTAAGTACTGATAAAGATCACTTTGATAAAAGAGTAAATGCGCTAAATTTCAGAAATTAAAAATCTGCAATGAGTACCGAACTCAATTTGGTGGAATTACTGGCCGGCATCGGCATTTTCCTTTTCGGGATGTACCAACTGGAAGAAGCGCTGAAGCAACTTTCTGGAAGTACTTTCCGAAAACTCCTTCGCAGGTTTACCGAAAACTGGTTTCGCAGTGTAGTGAGCGGAACAGTTGCTACGGCTGTACTTCAAAGCAGCACGGCTGTCTCCTTAATGGTTTTGGCTTTTGCCGGAGCCGGTGTTTTGGGAATGGAGAGTGCCATCGGTGTTATTATTGGTTCAAATTTAGGCACTACGCTAACCAGTTGGATTGTTGCCACCCTTGGGTTTAAAGTAAAGATTGAGTTACTGGCGTTGCCCTTCATCGGTGTGGGCGGTTTAGGCCTGATTTTTTTTGGCACCTCCGGACGTGGTGCCAACATCTGCAAATTTCTGGTGGGCTTCGGCTTTCTGTTTATGGGCCTTGATTACATGAAAACCAGTATCGATGGTATGGCTCAGCATTATGATCTGGCCGCGCTGAAGCATTACCCCGGCATTGTGTTTATCCTTATAGGCTTTCTTCTCACGGCTATTATTCAATCCAGTTCTGCATCGATGGCCATTATTCTCAGTGCCATTTATTCAGGTGTGCTTGCATTTCCCATGGCCGCTTACATGGTGATTGGCATCAACCTGGGCACCACCCTCACGGTACTGATTGGTTCGCTGGGTTCACAAACCATTAAAAAACGAGTGGCGATAAGTCACTTACTGTTTAATGTAGTAACGGCTGTATTAGCCATTCTTCTATTTCCGCTCCTGATGTACCTGATTCAGAAAACCATTCATTTGGAAAATGATCCGGTAACCGGCATTGCTTTGTTCCATACCATGTTCAACCTGATAGGGGTAATTGTCTTCCTTCCGTTCATCGGCTTCTTCACCAACCTCATTGTACGCCTTGTTCGCGAAAAGAAAGCTACCCTTACCCGTTACCTGCACACCCTCAAACCAGATGTTACCGAGGCTGGCATTGAAGCGTTGAAAAATGAAATCCGGCATTTGATTGTAGAGGTTATCCGTTACCATTTGCGATTACTGAAACTCAGTCGCAAGGAACCCTTTCAGTCCTTTCTAAAAAAAGAAGAGCCTGCTATTACTAAAGAGCTGCCGGCTGAGGAGCAATATCAAAATATAAAATTACTGGAGGCTGAAATCTATACGTTTGCTTCTGGCTTACAGACGCACGAACTCCGCGATGAGGAAGCACGTGAGTTAAACAAACTCCTGCATGCTACACGCAATGCTGTTGCCTCAGCCAAAATTCTGAAAGATGTGCAGCATAACCTGCAGGAAGTAGAAGCCGCTGACAATGCTGAGATTGAAAAGTTAATGATACACTTTAAGGAAAAGTGGGCCACCATTCACCAGGAATTTATACGCGTATTGGAAGAAAAAGAAACCAGTACCAACATCAGTATGATTCACGGACTAACCTTAAAAAACAAGGAAGATGACATCGCATTTACGCAACTGATCACCAGCGTTATTGCTTCACGAAAAATAAATCAGGCTGATATCCCAACACAGATAACCCTTAACCGTGCCTTCAATATGTCGGTACGTCAAATGACCCATGCCTTACGGGATTTGTTGTTCACAGAACCGGAAGTGGAGATTGTGGAGAAATTGAGTGAAGGTGCCAGGTAGTGAGCTTCGCTTTGGCCTTAGACATTCAACCCCTTCGGGGTTGTCGTTATGCATCAGCATTAACCACCGATAAAATCGGTGGTTAATGCACATTTAAGTCCTTCGGACTTAAGAACACAATCACCTTAACGCACAACAAAAGAAACACGCACCTAAAACCACAGGGAAAACAAAAATCGATAGGTAATGCACATTTATGCCCTTCGGATTACATCTGTCTCACGAAGAAGTCCGAAGGACTTCACTATTTTTTAACCCGGAGTGTAACTCAGGGTTAAAAAGAAAAAAAACAGCAAACAACCCCGAAGGGCGTTAAACATACCACTCACCCATAAACCACGGGAAAAACGTAAAATATTTGGTACCTTAAAGGTGCATTTCAGGTAATCATGTCAAAGAATTTAAGCTATCTGGCCGGAAGAAAGGGTGTTGACAAAACACTATTCGAAGAACTTGGCATTGCTGCCGAAACGGGTACACCTTCCATCGAAAAAATGGAAGCCTTGAGAAAGGAATTCCTGGTTGGCAAAGCGAATGTATTTGGTACAGCCACGTTCTATGATTTCCTCAAGCCCGAAAATCAAGGCAAAAAAGTATATATCTGCAACGGCAGCGCTTGCCTGTGTGCGGGAACGCAACCCGAGTTGAAAGAGAAATTACAAAACCATTTCAAAGAGGAAGAAATCGGGGAAATGTGTTGCCTCGGCAGGTGCCACGAGAATGCAGCTTTTCATATCTCAGGAAAAAACTATTCCGGAAAAGCGATTGATCATATTGGTGAGATACATAAAAACAAAACCGTTATTACAGATCGCTATCACATTGCAGCAACCGGAACACCTATACTCACACAAAAATTTCCAGGTGTTGAGGCGCATTACAAAACATTGAAAGATTGTCTTGAAAAACCGATTGGTGCGCTTCAGGAAGAATTAAAAATATCCGGATTGCGTGGCCGTGGTGGGGCGGGTTTTCCTATGGCAATTAAATTGGAATCATGCAGAAACACACCAGCCGAGCAACGCTTCATCGTTTGCAATGCCGATGAAGGTGATCCGGGTGCTTATTCTGATCGCTACTTGCTCGAGCACCAACCGCACGCTGTGTTGATGGGCATGATCATCGCGGGTTACCTGGCCGATGCCTCAGTTGGTGTACTGTATATAAGGGCAGAGTATCCTGAATCTATTGATGTAATTGAAAATGCTATACAGGAATTATACAAGCATAATTTTGTTGGTGAAAATATTTTTGATTCTGGTTTTTCATTCAACTTCAAAGTAATCAAAGCACAGGGTGCGTACATCTGCGGAGAGGAAACTGCGCTGCTATCTTCTATTGAAGGTCAGCGGCCGGAGGTTCGTGTGCGACCACCATATCCGGCACAGCAAGGCTTGTTTAATTTACCCACTGTGGTGAACAATGTTGAAACGTTGGCCAACCTGCCGTGGATTATGCAACATGGCGGTAAGGCATTCGCAACTATCGGCAACGGAAAATCAACCGGAACAAAGCTGATTTCGCTGGATGGCTATTTCAACAAACCCGGCATTTATGAAGTGGACATGGGCACGCCCTTACGTGTTGTGGTAGATGATCTGGGCGGAGGCTTCCGTAAACCCGTTAAAGCCATGCATGTTGGCGGGCCGTTAGGCGGATTGGTGCCCCTATCAAAAATCAACGACCTCATGATAGATTTTGAGTCGTTCGCTAAAAACGGATTTCTATTGGGGCACGCATCGATTGTCTGTATTCCCGAAGATTTTCCTATTCTATTATATATGGAACATCTGTTTGAGTTTACCGCACATGAAAGTTGTGGAAAATGTTTCCCGTGCAGGCTTGGCTCAACACGTGGAAAAGAGATGATTGAAAAAGCCCGCACCAGTGAATACAAAATTGATCGGGCATTGATGGACGATCTATTGGAAACACTCGAGATCGGCTCGTTGTGTATGCTGGGTGGTGGATTGCCGCTACCGGTGAAAAATGCGTTGCACTATTTTGAAGATGAATTGAAGTCTTATTTTGTACCTAATGCGTAGTTGATATGGAAGCGGTGAAGACAACAGCAACAATCAATATTCACACCAATGGAAACGGTGCGGATAAAATTAAGGTGGCATACATCAATGATAAACCTTTTGAAATCAAGGAAGGCGAAACCGTGTTGTCGTTTGTACGCAGAAGCTTAGGAAAAAAACGGATACCCACCCTGTGTGATGCACCCAACCTTGAACCGTTTGGCTCCTGCCGGGTGTGTAGCGTGGAAGTTGCCTTGCAACCTAACAGCCCACTTAAAACAGTGGCCTCTTGTCATACGCCAGTTTCACCCAACTCCTATATTTATACCGATACAGAGAAGATCACCCGTCTCAGAAAAAATATCATCGAGCTCGTACTAACCGATCACCCACTCGATTGCCTCACCTGTGAAGTGAACAACAACTGCGAATTCCAAACCGTAGCTGCCCAAGTTGGCGTTCGTGATGTGCGCTACCCGGAAGGCAAAACCCATCTCAATCGTAAAAAAGATTTAAGTCACCCGTACATGACTTCTGATCTTTCCAAGTGCATCAACTGCTTCCGGTGTGTACGCGCCTGCGATGAAGTGCAAGGTGAAATGGTGTTGAGCATGGCGGGGCGTGGGTTTGATAGTCGGATTATTAAAAGTTTTGATGATAATTTTCTGAATTCCGATTGTGTGAGTTGCGGTGCCTGTGCACAAGCCTGTCCTACATCAGCAATTTCCGATGTGTTTGAATCAAAAAGCATCAATGTTCAGAAAAAGGTTCGAACCGTATGTACGTATTGTGGTGTGGGCTGCAATTTGGAAGTAGCCGTTAACGATGAGAAAATAAAATCCATTCAGGCACCGTATGATGCCGAAGTAAACCAGGGACACACCTGCCTGAAAGGAAGATTCGCATTCTCCTTCTACAACCACCCCGATAGGTTGCGCACTCCACTGATTAGAAAGAACGGTGAACTTCAACCGGCCACATGGGACGAAGCGTATGATTTCATTGCAGAAAAGCTTACCCATATTAAAAATACCTACAGCCCCGACTACATCGCAGGTATTTCATCGGCACGGTGCACGAATGAAGAAAATTACCTGATGCAGAAATTTATTCGGGTAGCAATCGGTACAAATAATATCGATAGTTGTGCACGGGTATGCCACTCACCCACTGCGTTGGGCATGCAGCGAAGCTTTGGAACCGGTGCTGCCACTAATTCCATTGAAGATTTAAAATATGCCGATTGCATTTTGGTTATCGGTGCAAATCCTACGGACGGTCACCCGGTAACAGGCGCCAAGTTCAAACAGTTTGCGATGAGTGGCAAAACAACCATCGTCATTGATCCGCGCAGAACAGAACTCGCCCGATACGCTACCTATCACTTGCCGCTTCGACCCGGAACCAACGTGGCCATGCTCAACATGATGTTATACTACATCATTACCGAAGGATTGGAGCATAAGGAGTTCATAGAATCGCGAACAGAAGGATATGAAGATTTTAAAAAACAAATCCTGAATGTAGATATCAACGAACTTGAACGCATAACGGGTGTCGACCGAAACCTGGTTCGTGAAGCTACATTGGCGTATGCTAAATCCAAAGCAGCCATGGCGTTTCACGGTTTAGGTGTTACGGAACATTCGTACGGAACATATGCTATCATGCTCATCACCGACCTGGCCATGATCACGGGCAACATTGGACGAAGAGGCGTTGGCGTTAATCCGTTACGCGGCCAAAACAACGTTCAAGGCGCAGCCGATATGGGTTGCCAGCCACACCAGGGAGCCGGGTATTTTGATGTAACCCATCCGGAATACCATAAAATGTATGAGGATTTTTATGGCGTTAAACTCCCGAATCATATCGGCTATAAAATTCCACAGATGTATACCGCATCGTTGGATAACAAATTGAAGGCGCTATGGTTGATGGGCGAAGATTTGGTACAAACCGATCCGAACACCAACAAAGTAATGGCCGCCTTAAAAAAATTAGACTTACTGGTGGTGCAGGAGTTATTTATGACAGAAACTGCCAAAATCGCCACGGTTGTTTTACCGGGTGCTTCCTTCCTGGAAAAGAGTGGAACCTTTACCAATGGCGAACGCAGAATTCAGCGCGTAAACAAAGTGGTGGAACCCATTGACGGGACCAAAGCCGATGGACAGATCATTGTAGATATCATGAATCGCATGGGGCATGCTGAGCCCGATTATGATCCGGATACGGCATTAAAAGAAATCTCACAGATTGTTCCATTCTTTAAAGGTGTAAAGTGGGATGAGCTTGGCGAGAACGGAAAACAGTGGCCGGTGAAAGAAGACGGTACCGACACAAAAATTCTGCATACGGAAACATTCAAGCGCGGTAAAGGCAAATTCCATTATTTCGATTTTCAGGAAAGTCAGGAGATCATAAACAACGGAAAAGATTTTCCATACATCATTACCACAAACCGCGAACTGGAGCATTACAATGCGGGTACGATGACGCGCAGAACAAAAAATGTAGAACTCCTGACCGAAGACGTGTTGCTCATCAATCCGGCAGATGCCGAAAAACATTTCATCAAAGATGGCGACATGGTTTGCGTGGAATCTGCGCGGGGCAAAGTGGATTTAAAGGCAAGGATTACCGATGAGGTAAAACCCGGCATCTTGAGTTCAACCTTCCACTTCCCTGAAATCGGGTTGAATGTAATTGGCTCTGATGAACACGACAGCGAAGCCATGTGCCCGGAATACAAAGTGATTGCAGTAAACATCCGAAAGAGCAAGGGAATCAAAAAAGCTGTAATGTTGTAAAACCAAAATCCAAAGACCAGAGGTTAGTACACGAACACAAAAACTTAGTGAACTTTGTGTACAACTCTTTTGTGCGCTTTGTGGTTAAAAAATAAATACCATGCGAAAACTCATTCTTCGATCCATCGCCCTCATCATGCTGGCAGCCCTCAGCTACGGCATCTACTACGCCTGGATCGCCTTCCCCATCATTACCGGGTATGGTGCAAAAATTTTATGTTCTTGTACTATGCTGACTGGCCGTGCTGAACAAGATGTTGTTGCCAATGAACTTGGCTCCGGCTTGCTTACGCTTGGAACATTCAAAGCCAACTATACAGACTCATCTGCCACTGCCAGCGTTTTTGGGTTAGCCAAACGCAAAGCGATTTACCGGAAAGGGTTGGGTTGTACACTTGTTAATGAAATTACAGAAGAAGAGTTGCGTGCACAAAACTGGAAAATTGCCAGCCCCACAATCAAACAACAGGATACACTTGCCTGGCCAATGGGCGACCGAACATCCGATTCACTTGACCTGAGTGGTTACAATGTGGAACTACTTACAAAAACCGTAAACGAAGCATTTGAAGAACCGGGTGAAGAAAAGAACAGGCGGACAAGAGCTGTACTTGTTATTCATCATGGCGAAATCATCCTGGAAAAATATGCAGAGGGCTTTGATCAAAATACGCGGCTTATGGGTTGGTCAATGACAAAAAGCCTCACCAATGCCATGATGGGCATACTGGTACGCGATGGAAAACTTACCGTAAACCAACCTGCCCCGATTGAGGATTGGAAAAATGATGAACGATCAGCCATTACCATTCACAATTTGATGCAGGCCTCCAGCGGACTTGATTGGCAGGAAGATTACAGCGGCCCAAGCACAGCCACCAACATGTTGTTTAAAAAACGCAATGCCGGAAAATACGCATCATCTGCACTATCGAAACACACACCCGGTGAAGTCTTTTATTATTCCAGCGGAACAACCAATATTCTCTCCTGGATTATCCGGCAAGCAGAGGGTGATGAAACCTACCATCGCTTTGCTTATGAAAATGTATTTCATCAAATCGGAATGAATTCGTTGGTGATTGAATCAGATGCAGGCGGAACATTTGTGGGTTCATCGTTTTCGTATGCCACGGCCCGCGACTGGGCGAGGTTCGGCTTATTATATCTGAACGATGGCTATTGGCCGACCGGAAGAATACTTCCGGAAGGCTGGGTAGAGTACACCACCACGCCAGCCAAGGGCGCAAAACATGGAGAATACGGAGCACAATTCTGGCTTAATGCCGGTAATCCGAATGATGTTGTGGATAGAACCTACCCGGATGTTCCTTCGGATATGTTTTACGCCAGCGGGTATGAAGGTCAGAATGTATTTATCATTCCCTCTCATGATCTGATTGTTGTAAAACTAAGCCTGACCACCGGCAATGCTGTTGATGATAATTTCTTTTTGAAAGAAATTATTCATGCTTTACCCGATTAGTATTTAACATTTGTTTCGGCAGACTGTTAGAAGGAACATAAACCTGAACATGTCTGCACAGAAATCTTTTATACTCATTGGTGGTAGCTACGGTATCGGTGCCGCATTAGCGAGTATTCTGTTGAAGCAAGGATACGAGATAACCGTTTTAAGCCGATCCAAACCTGAACATTCTGACGTCCGATACATATCGTTTGATGCAGCGAATGATTCCATCGATGTAACCCAACTTCCTGAAACCATTCATGGACTGGCTTATATGCCCGGTACCATCTCGTTAAAACCTTTCCATCGGTTTACGGATGATGAGTTTTTAACCGACTTTCAATTAAACACCTTAGGCGCTGCACGGGTTATACGCGAGTTGCTACCCAGGCTGAAAGCCGCTAACCAAAGTTCCGTTGTGTTGTTCAGCACGGTAGCGGTTCAGCAAGGCATGCCCTTTCATGCATCAGTCGCTATGGCAAAAGGTGCGTTGGAAGGTTTAACCCGGTCACTTGCTGCCGAGCTGGCGCCAAAAATCAGGGTAAATGCTATTGCTCCCTCCATCACCGATACGCCATTAGCGTCAAAAATCCTTTCGAGTGAAGAGAAGAAAAAAGCATCCGGAGATCGTCATCCACTAAAACGGGTGGGCGAGCCAGTGGATGTTGCTCAGGCTGCCGCCTGGTTACTCAGCGATCAAAGCAGTTGGGTAAGCGGACAAATTATTCCGGTAGATGGTGGAATGTCGACTTTGCGTGTTTAAGTATGCCTACCATTACTTTCAAAAATAAAACCATCTCCTGCAAGCCAGGAGAAATTCTGCGTGATGCCTTGCACCGGCACAAACTCAATGTGCATAATGGTCATGCGCGAATACTCAATTGTCGTGGGTTTGGTTCGTGCGGAACCTGTGCTGTAAAAATTTTAGGCAAAGTCAACCCACACACCGTGAAAGAACAAATCAGGCTAAGCTTTCCACCACATTGCCAGGATAATGGCTTGCGGTTAGCGTGCCAGGTATCGGTTACGGAAGATATCGTGATCACAAAATACCCTGGGTTCTGGGGTGAACAGGTCAAATAAAAAACTTTAATGAAAGATTCGTAAGAAGATCACCGCATAACTCGAGTTGAAAAACTACTGAATGCGGTTTGGATGTGTATAGATATTGAATCTTTCCTCGCGGGCAAAACCGATTAATGTAATTCCGCTTGATTGTGCCAGGTTTACCGCCAGACTGGATGGCGCACCTACGGCCACCAAAATCGGTATGCCGGCAACAGCAGCTTTCTGAACCAACTCAAAACTCGCACGGCCACTCACCACCAGAATAAAATCAGATAATGGAATTGACTCTTTAAAAAGCATAGCACCAATTACCTTATCCAACGCATTGTGCCGGCCAACATCTTCACGTAGCAACATCAATGATCCTTGCTGATCAAATAATCCCGAAGCATGCAATCCACCTGTATGCTCAAAAACGTGTTGCGCTTCACGAAGTTTATCGGGTAACGATTGAATAAGCTTGGCAGAAACTGACCAATTGGTCGTGATCGGTGCACATTGAACGGTAACCGCTTCAATGGATGATTTTCCGCAAACACCACAACTGGATGTGGTGTAAAAATTCCGTTGCAGTTTTTGAAAATCCAGGAGCAGGTTTGAGTTTAATTCAACGCGTACCACATTGTTCTCCTCCTGCTTGCCCAGGTTTTCGCAGTAGCGGATATTCTCAATCTGTGAAAAAGAATAAACAATTCCTTCGGTAAAAAGAAATCCGGAAGCCAGTTCAAAATCATGACCGGGCGTACGCATAGTCACCGCCAAACTCCGTTGCTCCCGATGCGCAGTCGGACCAAAACCCAACCGGATTTCAAGGGGTTCTTCAACGGCTACAAGATCTGTCTTTTCAGATGTTCCTGACAGCTGGTGTTTTACAATCCGCACATGATTAACAGAACTCATACAATCAGTCGTTCATGTTAAAGTTATTGCATTCTGATGAGCAAACTATCTCATGTCACAGTAATTTATTAAATTTGATTTATGAAGGTCAAAAAGACAACTCCTGAAGAGGAGCTGAGAGAAAAAGAAGCGTACTTCCTGAAACTTTCCGGGGAAGAGCGCCTTAGAATGATGCGGGAAATCAACGATAGAACCCGAAAGCCCAATTTAAATTATGAGCTTCGGAATAAGCGGGTAATGGTAATTCGAAAAGGTGAGCATCTTCAGTAAGTATCATCTTACATTTTTAAGAACACTGCACAAGCATGGAGTTAAATTCATGATTATTGGCGGTCAGGCTGCCATATATCATGGTGTGCGGAGAAATACCGGTGACCTTGATCTACTAGTAGAACCAACAAAAGAAAATGGATCAAGACTACTAAATGCATTTGAAGAGCTTAAGTTAATCATTGATGATCTTAAACCAGAAGAATTTGAGCAGCAATTATTTCTTGGATTGGGCTTTGAACCAGATGCAGTAGATATCTTAACCGTTACTCCCGGAATAGATTTTAATTTGGCATGGCAAGAGTCCGCAATTCTTGAGGATTCAGACACAAAAATTCACATCATTGCCCTTGATGATCTCATTAAAAACAAGGAATCAATGAGCAGATCAGGAGAAAAAGAATTACTGGATAAATATGACGCTGCTGTATTAAAAAAAATAAAACAGCAAAAATTCTGACCTACGACAATCCACTTATCCTTCCATCATTATCAATATCCATCCCCAATGCAGCGGGAACATTCGGTAAGCCTGGCATGCGCAGAATATCTCCCGTAATCGGGATAACGAAACCCGCTCCGGCAGCTACTTCAATTTCACGCACGGTGATTATAAAATCCTTTGGACGGCCCAGTTTTTTAGCATCATCTGAAAAACTGTTTTGTGTTTTGGCAATGCAAACCGGAACGCCATTTAAACCGATCCGCTCAATCTTCTTTAAGTTCTGTTTTGCTTTGGGTAAAAACTCTACATCCTTCGCACCATAAATTTTTACCGCCACCGTTCTGATTTTTTCTTCCATGGATGATTTCCAATCATACACGGGCCAATACTTTCCATGAAAGTTATCGGCAGCTTCCGTAACTTTTTTGGCCAGATCAACCATACCTGTCCCACCTTTTTCCCAGCCTTCCGAAAGAGCAATGTCGACACCCAGTGATTCACATTTTTGAATCACCCACTGAAGTTCTTCATCTGAATCCGTAACAAACTTATTCAAGGATACCACAGCAGGCACACCAAATATTTTTGTGTTCTCAATGTGTTTTTCAAGATTGGCAAAACCCGTCTCAAGCGCTTTCACGTTTGGTTTGGTTAATTCCTCACGGGAAACGCCACCATGATATTTCAGTGCACGAATGGTAGCCACCAACACGATGGCATGCGGAGAGTAATCGCCATAGCCGCAAACAATATCGATAAATTTCTCAGCGCCAAGATCAGATCCAAAGCCTGCTTCGGTTATAACATAATCAGACAAACTCATGCCCATCCGTGTAGCAATAATGGAGTTTGCGCCTTGCGCGATGTTGCCAAACGGCCCGCCATGAATGATGGCCGGATTACCTTCCAATGTTTGCACCAGGTTTGGCTTGATGGCATCTTTCAACAACAATGCTACCGCGCCTTGTGCATTCAGGTCGCGGGCGAAAACCGCTTTTTGTGCATAGGTATCGCCTATATAAATATTCCCGATTTTTTCTTTCAGGTCATTCATGTCTTTCGCGAGACAAATAATGGCCATAATTTCAGAAGCAGCGGTAATATTAAATCCTGTTTCGCGGATCATCCCGCCATTCTTTCCTCCTAAACCAGTAATCATGTTACGCAGCGCACGATCATTCATATCCATCACACGCTTCCATTCTACGGTGCGCGGGTCAATGCCTAATCCGCCACCGGGTTTTTGAATGTCGTTATCAATTAAAGCCGCCAGCAGGTTGTTAGCCTTTTCAATGGCAGCAAAGTCACCGGTAAAATGCAGGTTAATATCTTCCATCGGCACAACCTGTGAATATCCACCACCCGCTGCACCGCCCTTCATGCCAAACACAGGACCTAATGATGGCTCACGCAATACCACCGTGGTTTTCTTTCCGATTTTATTCATCCCCTCACACAAGCCGATTGATGTAGTCGTTTTACCTTCACCGGCCGGAGTAGGTGTCATGGCTGTAACCAGAATCAGTTTGTTCTTTTTTCGGTTGGATTCATTGATAAGCTTGAGCGGAAGCTTGGCTTTGTATTTTCCATACAATTCAAGATCATCATCTGCGATATTAAGTTTTGCGGCAATTTTTTGGATGGGTTTCAGGGTAGCCGCTTGTGCAATTTCTAGATCGGTTTTGTACGCCATAGGAAATGAATTAAACCGTTCGAAAGTTAAAACTATTTACATTGTAACCTAAATGACGATTGTCAGTTCCGGATTATGAAGCGCATAAAACCCGATCAATTCCATTTTAAAAAATTCTCAGTTACCCATAAACGGAGCAGCATGAAGGTGGGCACCGATGGTGTTTTGCTGGGCGCATGGGTTAACGTGACCAACGTTACTTCTATGCTGGATATTGGTACAGGTACTGGCGTGATTGCCTTGATGCTTGCACAACGCACACCTTCATACGTACAGGTTGATGCTGTTGAACTTAACCCGGATGCTTGTTTCGATGCCCAGGAAAACTTTTCTCAATCTCCGTGGCGGGAACGACTGCATCTTCATGCCCAGGCCATTCAGACTTTCGCTACTGAAAAAACATACGATCTCATTGTTTCCAATCCTCCCTACTTCAACAACAGCTACAAACCACCCGATTTACACCGCACCACCGCACGACATACCGAACAACTCAGCTTTGAAGAACTGCTATCGGCTGTGCTGCGCTTTTTGAACGCTAGCGGACGGTTTGCTGTGGTGCTTCCGGTAACTGAGGGGCGGGGTTTTGAAAAGTTGGCGATGGACAAAGCGTTGTATTGTATTCGAAATTGGAACTTCCGTACCAGAAAAAACAAACCGGTTGAGCGCCTTTTAATGGAATTCTCTAAAGAAAACCGGACATGCGAAACCGGGGAAATTCTGCTGTACGAATCGGGAGAAATTTGGTCTGATGAGTACCAAAACCTGATGAAAGACTTCTATCTGAAAGCTTAGGCCAAATTAAATTAACTGATTATCAGTATGTTATAAAATATAAAATAGATGTTTAAACATTTATTTTTCAGATTGTGTTAAGCTTACATGTTCAAAAACTGATTAAACAACCAAAAACTCATTATGAAAAAGATTTCTGTTTTAATGATGGCGCTGCTGGTAAGTGGCAGCATGTTGGCGCAAAGTACCTGGAGTATTGACAAGGTACACTCTAAGATCGGTTTCAGCGTATCGCACATGGTGGTATCTGAAACAGAGGGTTCTTTTAAAGATTACACTGGTTCGGTAATATCTAAAACTGATGATTTCAATGGAGCTGAAGTATCTTTTACAGCTAAAGTTGCTTCTATCAATACTGAAAATGAAAGACGCGATGGTCACCTGAAATCAGCAGATTTTTTTGATGCTGAGAAATTCCCTGAAATCAGCTTTAAAGGAAACCTGGTAAAAGAAGGCACTAAGTATAAGTTGAAAGGTGATTTCACCATGAAAGGTGTTACCAAGAAAGTTGAATTTAATGTTACCTATGGTGGTAAAATCGATACCGGCCGTGGCGAAAAAGCAGGCTTCAAGGTATCGGGTGTTATCAACCGTCAGGATTATGGCGTAAACTGGGCCAACAAATTGGCCAGTGGCGAAATGGTAGTAGGTGATGATGTAAGTTTGAATATTAAGATTGAATTGGATAAGCAGCCAAATAGCTAATCCAGCAAATGAAAGGCTGTTTCAATTTAAGTTTGTCGAATGAACAGGCAAACGTCTTTGAAGCAGCCTTTTTCTTTTCTACACGATGAAGATTGAAGACGAAATAAAGCAGCAAAAATTTGTTAATCCGCATCAAAAGGCGGTGATCAATTTGTTATTTACTTCCAACTGGCTGGTAAACCAACAGCAACACTACTTCAAATCCTTCGGCATTACCGGGCAGCAGTTCAATGTACTGCGCATTTTAAAGGGGCAACATCCCAACAGCATTTCGGCTAAAGAAATCAAATCGAGAATGCTGGATAAGAATTCTGACATGTCACGCATGCTTGACAGGCTCAGTGCGAAAAATCTGATTGTAAAAAAATCATGCCCGAAGGACAAGCGCGCCAGCGATGTAAACATCACAGAGGCTGGCCTTGAATTACTCAAAAAAATGCAACAGCAGGAAGTGGATCGCTTCCTGAACCTATCCGATACAGAAGCGGAGCAGCTTAGCAACTTGCTGGATAAAAGTCGGGGATAGTTATTTCAATTTCTCCAACTCCTGCTTCACAAATTCCATCAATTCACTGATGTACGCACGACTGAAATCAAACCGGATATTGGCAGCTGCATATACTTCCGGAATAGATTTCATATAACCCAACTTCAAGGCGTTAAGGTAGCCCTCCAATCCCTTCTGCTTGTCCTGTTTGTAGTTTCGCCAGATGGCCACCGCCCCAAGTTGCGCCATGCCATATTCAATGTAATAGAAGGGCACTTCATATAAATGAAGTTGCTTCTGCCACAGGTAATCCTTTGCCTCCTCTTGCCCCTTCCAATCGGTAACGGTGTCGCTGAATTGATTCAGGATCGCATTCCAGTTTTCCTTTCGTTCTTCCAACGAATGATTCGGATGCTCATAAATCCAATGTTGGAATTTATCAATGGTGGCTACCCACGGCAACGTTTCCAGAATATCTTCCAGGTGTTCGCGCTTGGCACGTTTCAAATCATCTTCATTCGTGAAAAAAATATCCCAGGCATCCATTGAAATCAATTCCATCGACATGGAGGCCAGTTCAGCCACTTCCGAAGGTGTTGATTTAAAATCATTGAGCGTAAGATCACGCGTTAAGAAATTATGCACCGCATGCCCACCTTCATGCATAATGGTAACCATGTCGCGCAAGGTTGATGTAGCATTCATAAAAATAAACGGCACGCCAATTTCTGCCAACGGATAATTGTAACCTCCCGGAGCTTTTCCCTTTCGTGATTCCAGGTCAAGATGCCCCATGGCGTTCATGATACTCAAACATTGGCCGAGATACGGATCAATTCTGCGAAAGCTTTCAATCGTTTTGTCTGTTAAGTCTTTGCCATTTTCAAATGCTTTAAGCGGATTCTTTCCTTCCGGATCAACGGCTTTGTCCCACGGCTTTAGCGGATCAACACCTAGCAAGTTTTTACGCTCAACAACGAGTGCATTCTGAATGGGTACAACTTCCGCAGCCACCGACTCATGAAAATCAAAACAATCCTGCGGAGTATAATCGAAGCGTCCCATTGCGGTAAACATATAATCACGAAAGTTTTTAAAACCTGCGTTCACAGCCACCCAGTGCCGAAGATCAATCAACTTCGTGAACAATTCATCCAGCGCTTGCTTATCCTGCAATCTTCGGCTGGAGATTTTATGATATACCCGCTCGCGTTCCTCACGGTTAACCGACATAAGTTTTACCGATGCCTGCTGAAGTGTAAGCTCTTTTCCATCCAGTTCCACCATCATGGCGCCTGCAAGGGTATTGTATTTCTGCTGCTCCAGGCTAAGTTCAGTAAACAACGGAATATTTTCTTCGCGGAAAATTTCAATATCCTTCTTCAGGTTCCGGATCATGATATCATAGCCGGTTTCATAAGCCAGCATATCAAGAAACTCACTAGCCGCAGCTTTGCGGTTTAACTGATCGGATACCGGGGCGATTTTAGGCTGAATGTTCTCCACAAAATCCTGGTAGGCCTTACTATACGTTTCATTTTCGGTAAAGCGGGTCATGTTGATGTAGCGCCAGGCAAAATCTTCACTGATTACACTTTCCAGTTCGCTGCGATCACGCAACCAGTCTTTCAGCCCATCAATGGAAGTAATTTCCCTTTCCAGAAGCTTATCGAAATAAGGCTTCAATTGCTCCCATCCGGTAACGGTAAACGTTTCCGGTAAAAATTTTCGGATTGGGCGTTCTAACTTCTCTGCTGCTACCATGTGTAAATAGTTTTAATCCGCTTATATTGAATCACGCAAAAATAAACCGATTTGCCATACTGATCTTTCCACCTGTAAAATTATTACCATGCGATTTTCCATACCCATACTTCTTGCTGTTTTGCTCCAGGCCTGTTCCACTGCTGATGAAAATAAGATCGGTTCCATTGAACGACTGGATGCTGAATTGGACAACATTCTTGACCAAAACACTCCCATTGAGATTTTGGCCGATGGTTTTATCTGGAGTGAAGGCCCGGTTTGGGTTGAGGAGCATAATATGTTGCTGTTTTCGGATGTACCGAAAAACACAATTTACAAATGGACTAGCGAGAACAAAGTAGAGGTTTACCTCGCCCCCTCCGGGTTTACAGGAACAGAAACGCTTAGCAGAGAACCGGGTTCAAACGGCCTGCTACTTGATAAAAAGGGAAAACTTGTCCTTTGCCAGCATGGTGACAGGCGCATGGCGTATATGGATGCACCGTTAGACAACCCCCAATCAAATTTTATAACCTTAGCCGATCGTTACGATGGAAAACGGTTTAATAGCCCGAATGATGCAGTTTACTACAATGATGAACTTTACTTTACCGATCCGCCCTATGGTTTACCAAGGCAAGATGGTGATCCTACGAAAGAAATTCCGTTTCAGGGTGTGTATAAAGTAAGTAAAGATGGCGCTGTAACCCTGTTGATTGATTCACTTACAAGGCCAAACGGTATTGCTTTTACACCGACAGGCGAAATGATTGTTGCGAATTCAGATGGGCAAAAAGCCAAGTGGTATAAATATGCATTAAATGACAGTACGGTTTCAGGTGGAGAAATTTTTTATGATGCCACTGACCTGGTACCCACAGAAAAAGGGCTACCCGATGGATTAAAAATCGATAGCAAGGGAAATATTTTTGCAACCGGGCCGGGCGGAGTATTTATTTTTAATTCCGCGGGTAAGCTTATTGGAAAAATTAAATTGACAAACGCTTCCGCTAACTGCGCTTTATCAGGTGATGAGAAAACACTTTATGTAACGAATCACATGTATGTGTTTAAAATAGCATTAAAATAATTTCCCATGTTTCGCGGATCCATCTTTACCTTAGGATTTTTACTTTTTTGTACTTGCACAACATATCCATTAGAAAGAGTGGATTGGAATGGTCAAGAGTTTGTGCAGACCAGTTCTAACGATTCAATTTGGAGCAAAAATATGACTGTGGTACTAGAATATTATAACGAACCATTCAAGATAAAAGAGGGCACAATTCTCATAAATAAGAAACTCTATAATAACAAAGAACTACTTTACAATTATTCTAAAAAAGCCAAAGACTCAGTTTGGTTAAAACAAAGCACGCTAAGATGAAACTCCTCATTGACATTATCGGCTGGGCTGGATCGGTTATGGTAATTGCTGCCTACGGTTTAAACAGCTACCAGAAAATAAAATCAGATTCATTCGGGTTTCTATTATTAAACCTGGTTGGAGGAATTTGCCTGATTATTTACACCGTTTATTATTCAGCCTATGCCAACACATTCATCAATGTGGTGTGGGTAATCATTGCTATTCCCGCCATCATTAAACTGATCGGTAAAAAAGAAAGGCAGTGAAATCACTGCCTCTCTGACTTTTAATTGCTTGACAATCTTATTTTGGAGCCGACCGAACGTTGTTCTGTCCATTGGCATCGCCATTGGTCGGGATAACCAAGGTCACCGATTTAATCTTCTTCTTACCGGCATTAACCTTATGCGCATAGGTAGCTGCACTCTTCCACACAGAAGGATTAACTTCTTCGGTAACCTTTGAGTCATCCATAAATATGATGTCCATGCTAAAGGCAATCGGGCGGCCACCCAAATTTTGTAGCGTTACCACATTATCTTTCACACCAGTAATACCCATATCCATATAGCCCCAATCGAAGTACCATTTGTTCCAGAACCAGTTCAGGTTTTGACCGGATACGCGATTGAAGGTGAACATGAAATCATAAGGCGTTGGATGCTTAAACTTCCACTCGTTCATATACGCGTGTAAACATTTGGTGAAGACATCCTTACCCAACATTTTATACAAGCTATGATAGGAATAGGATCCTACTGTATATGAGTTTAATCCGCTGCCTTCGAGAATGTGACTGGGTACCATTATCGGCAATACACGCTGAGAACCCAGGTAAGGCTGATCCCAGTTTCCTGCAGGAAACAGCGGTTCAATAAAATATTCTGAAAAGGAAGCGAAGCCTTCGTCCATCCACGCATACTTCTTTTCGTTTATGCCCATCATGAACGGAAAATACATGTGACACATTTCATGCAACGTAAGACCAAGCTGCGCATCCACATCGCTTACTTTCTTGCCCGTCCATTGTTCAATCATAGCCCCCGACATTTCCTGATCATTGGCCATGCCCGGAAACTCCATACCCCCACCTTGTAAACCGTTGAAAATGGTAAAGTAATGGTACGGAAATTCGTATACCGGAAACTCTGTATGAAAAACTTTCAGCGACTCTTCCATAGCTTTCAACACGGCACCAAATTCTTTGTGATTGGCCGGATAAGCAACCTGTATAAAATAGTCGCCCATCTTGTCTTTGTACGAGCGTGCATCCCACACAAAGTGATCGCTCAGCGCAAAAGAAAAATCAGGAAAATTTTTCGCGGTGTATTTCCAGGTTATATTTTTTGATGAAGATTTTTTGAAATCAGATTCACCAATAATATTCACCGGCTCTGTGCTGGCTTTAGCTTTGGTCAATCGTTCACGAACAGCTTGTGAATACACTTCGCTTTCGTTGTTTGGCGCTACTGATGCCCATACTGTAAAATTATCCGGAGCAGTTACCTCCACTTCATAGTCGGAATAATCGTGATAGAATTCTGTAGCGGCATCATACACCACGCGGTCCCACAGATCAACATCATCCAACACGGCCATTTCCGGATACCAGTAGGCAATGAACATGGAGGTGCTGTCAATCGCGCCACTGCGCTCAAAACCTTCACCTGGTACTTTATACTTCCAGTTAATTTCAAATTGCATGGACGACTTTGGCGCTAATGGTTTGCTGAGACGAATCGTATAGTTGGTACCGTTATGCCGAACCACTTCGCGATTTTTAATGTCTACAACTTCTCCGTTCACCGCAAGCTTTTCAATTACCACTCCTTCATGGTTGGCATCGGCCGGGCTACCGGAAGCAAAGAAACCGGCTTTCTTGGAACCGGGCTTGTAATAATCGTGGTAGGTATGAAAGGTTGGGTTGCGCACCGTATCGGGCGAGTTGTTGTAGTAGGTAATCGTGGCCTGACCATGCAGCATTCGTGTTTTCGGATCGATGGTGGCTTTGATTTTGTAATCGGAACGGTTTTGCCAGTAGGTTGGGGACACCGAACCATCGGCCTTGCGGGTACCGGTTTCATATGCTTTTTGAAATTCAATTGGCATATACAGGCCGTACTTGTTGTTTTGCGCAACAGCTGCAAAACTGAAGGCGATCATAAAAAGAAATACTATTCTCAAGCGCATGAAATAAAGGGTTTAGTTAACTAATGTAATACGTTTTTTCAACCGATTGGTTTAAACTATTTCAAAAAGATTGTGAATGAAAAAAGGAGCAGGCAACTTGCATTTTATATCAACCTCAATAATTTCACGCAAAGGCGCGAAGTACGCAAAGGGATTCGCAAAGTTTTTAAATTACCCAATCTCTATCACTACATCATCCGTAAGTGGATGCCCCACACAGGTAAGCACATATCCTTCATCACGTTCCGATTGCGACAGTCCTTCTTCTTCATCCAGTTTTACTTTTCCGCTCAGTGCTTTTCCGCGGCAAGCCGTACACAACCCACTCTGGCATGAGAACGGAAGATCAATGCCTTGATCCAGTGCAGTCTCTAAAATGGTGCGGTTGGGTTCTACCATAACCTTATACTCATTACCATCGTAACGAATGGTTACTTCGCGCGCTTTCTTCTCATAGGTTGAGGGTGTGGCTGCTTCTTGCTTTTTCTCCTTATCAATAGTACCCTGAACGAAACTCTCTCTAAAAATATTCTCTTTAGGAATACTATGTTGTGCCAACAGCGTATCCACATTCTTCATCATGCCTTCAGGCCCGCACATCAGGTACGTGGTTTTATCAATGCCCCAATCCGGAATGCGTTCAAATAATTTTTTCAACATTTCCGGATTCAATAAACCCGACAAGCCCTGCCAGTTCATGGGTGCATTGTCCAATACATGTATCACGTGTAAACGACCCTGGTAGTTCGTCTCCCACTTCGCCAGTTCATCTTTAAAAATAATGCTGTCAATATCGCGGTTGCAGTAAATCAATGATACAATGCTCTCTGGTTCCTGCGTAAGCAGACTTTTTATAATCGACATCATGGGTGTAATGCCTGAGCCGCCCGCAAACATGATGAGGTGGCGCTTGCGCGTTTTATCAAATTCGGTGGTGAACTGACCCATCGGCTCCATAATCTTCACTGTATCACCCGCCTTAATGTTATCCGGCAACCAGTTCGACATTAATCCATTGTCTACGCGCTTTACTGTTACAATCAGGTTCTCCTCCACAAAAGGAGAAGAACAAAGCGAATAGGCCCTACGAACTTCCTTACCCTGAATGGGAACAATTAGCGTTAAAAACTGACCGGATTTATAGGTGATTTTCATTTCAGGCTGCTGAAACTCAATGCTGATGGCATCCTTTGTTTCCTGAATAACATTTTTCACCTTCAGATCATGGTATCGCGGCCCGCTGTTTGAAACAGGCGCCTCCTTCTTCTCACTTTTCTTAAAAAAACCAAAAGCCATTTTTTGTTGTTTTGAGCGGCAAAAATAAGGATAAACGGCCTGCGGTGCTACAGATTAAACCAATAGGTTAGCTTAAAAACCAATGCCCGGTTTTTACTTTTCAGGTGCTGGGGCAGGTAGTTCTCCGTATATACAACAAAAAAATCGGAGGCTGGTTTATACCGCCACTGAAAACGGGCGTTCAAATTGATATTATCCGCCAGGTTATTATACTGAACGAATGTGGTAAGGAAGATTTTATCCGTAAAGGTAAGGTCGATGCGCGGGCCAATCAGAAACAATTTTTCCTTTCCATAATTATCCGGCAGATCGATAGCGTTGTAATCATACCGGATGGCCACGCTGCCGATGGGCTGATACCGGTAATTCAATGAGCCATTTACGTTAAGCAAGTTACCGTTATAAAATCCGCCATAATTAATCTCGGTAGTATAGTTGAATATTTTTCGCTGATCGGAGGTGTAACCAAATCGAAAACCAGACCAGGTATATGTATCGCCCTGCACAAACGAAGTGTACTTATCGGAATCAATCGGGTTAAAGGTGTTGGTAAGTTTTTGATAGGTTACAAAATAGGCAAACTCAACACCCGAAGTATTTAAAAAATTAACCCCATACCCTATTCCGAAATTTTTGTCGGTAACCCCTCCGTCAGGAATCCGCGTTATCTCTGCGTTCAATGACGGGCCCATGCGGGCAATGCGTTTACTCTTCGGATAAAAAATACCATCAATATTTACAAATGAATTTTGAAACCCGGGATACACCCCACGAGCCGGAACAAACCCCGCCTCAGCATTATAATTTTCCTGCACAAACGATTCGCCATACACGGCTTGAAAATTTCGCGATCGGTAGCTTGCAAAAGCAAGGCCCGACTGATTGTTTCCGGAAAGATGAGGGTCGAATGAAGCGCTGTAATAAAAACTTCCGTACCAGCGGTTGTCGGAACTAAGCAATTCCATATCGGTAGTAAGCACACGGTTGTAATCGTTCAGCACCCAGGTGGTGTCATTGTTGTTAACTTTTGGTTGCCATAACTCGCGGTTAAAATACTTGATGCTATCCAACCGGGTAACACCAAGCGATTGCTTCTCCACATACGTAACCGAAATATTCGATTGCTTCCAGAAATTTCGTTGTACAGTTGCCACCGTATATAATTGATTCGGCAAACCAAGTTCTTCTTTTTCTTGTGTAAGCATGTTGAGCGCGCTTACGCGCCACTCTTTATTAATCGAACCACTAAGTCGTGCGCCATATAGAATTGGTACCTGCTGAATATTTCCGGAAGTATCGCGGGTTAGCCCTACCCTTCTGCTAAAGAAAGGGCGTGCATTTGGGTACCCAGCCAGGTCGAACAAGTCGCTGTTCTCCAGAAAAAATTGCCTGCGTTCCGGAAAACGAAATTCAAACCGTGTCAGGTTAATCACCTGCTGATCTACTTCTACCTGCGAAAAGTCGGGGTTAACCGTAAGGTCAAGGTTAAGTGATGGCGTTATCCCAATCTTGGCATCAAAGCCAACATTCAGATCTGTAGTTCGCTTCCGCGGAGAAACCTGTCGGTCGACTGACGAAAGGCCAGCGATATACGGAATAATGGAAATGTTCGTTTTAGCTTCCGGTGAAGAATCTTCCCATACCAACTGTCCGGAATAAGCAAATGACCCTGGGTCATATTGTATCGGCACGGCTATCCATGCGCTTGATAAATTTCTTTTTCTGTCCCACCTGATGAAGTTAATGTTCCACTCCTTCAGGTTGCTCTTAAAACGAAAACTTTTGAACGGAATAGCAATCTCCGCAATCCAACGATCCTCATATTTCTCAACATGACTATACCACTTGTTATCCCAGGTTGCACTAAAACTATCGCCACTGGCACCACCACCTGCAATTGTTCCTTCCATCTGTACACCCCGTGGGGTTATAACAAAAAAGAAACCATTCTGTCGATCATTATATGGACCAAGGGTAAAGCCAACGTTGTCGTTATTGTCATAGTCGAAATCGCGTCTTAGCGACTGAACGATGTCCGGAGTCTGGTCATCATAGCAAACAAAGGAGATATAGAAGTTATGCTCATCAAATGTAAGGCGAGCTTCCGTTTGAAAAGGCGCAAAGGTGGTGTCCACCGGAAAGTTGAGGTAAAAATCCTTGGCCACAGCCGCGTGCTGCCAGTCGGGTTCATCCAGTTTTCCATCAAGCGCAATTACACCCTGCGCCTTGCGAATGGGTAATTCCATACCCGGTTTATTTTGGGCAATAGCAGCAAATACGAAGCAAGTAAACAGGATGGTAAGAATTCTCATGCGGGCGCGAAGGTAAAGAATAATGATAGTTTAACGGAAGACCGCTGGTGGAGTTTTGTCCTTCGCCCATTGTTCCGAGGGACAAGGGCTACATGTTATTATCCTAAGACTCAGCCGGCTTGCAGCTTGTGGCTTGTAGCTCGCAGCCTAAATACTCTCAAACAACACATTTTTACTATTTTTACACCTTAACTACTACACGTGCAGCTCAATACCCTTACCGCTATTTCGCCCATTGATGGTCGCTACTTCTCAACAGCCTCAGCATTAGCTCCATTCTTCTCTGAATTTGGCTTGATGCGCTACCGCGTACAGGTAGAAATCGAATACTTTATTGCACTTACCTATGCCCTTCCCGAACTGGCAACTTTCCCGAAAGAAAAGGAAGATCAACTGCGCGAACTGTACCGCAACTTTAGCGAAGCCGATGCCACCACCATCAAAACCATAGAAAAAACAACCAACCACGATGTAAAAGCCGTGGAGTATTTCATCAAACAGAAATTTGAGGCACTGAAGCTTGACGCCTACAAAGAATTTATTCACTTCGGACTCACCTCGCAAGACATCAACAACACCGGCATTCCGCTTTCACTGAAAGACTTTATGGAGCAGGAGTTTTTGCCCATGCTTCAATTAGTGGTGAGCGAACTCACTGCGCTTTCTGTAACCTGGAAAGATATCCCTATGCTGGCGCGTACACACGGGCAGCCGGCATCCCCTACTCGTTTGGGAAAAGAACTTTACGTGTTTGTTGAACGGATTAACAAACAACTTGAATTATTAAAGTCCATTCCACACTCGGCCAAGTTCGGTGGTGCCACCGGCAACTTCAACGCACACCATGTAGCCTACCCCGACATCAACTGGGGGCATTTTGGAAACACGTTTGTAAGCAAACACCTTGGTTTGGTACGAAGCGAACCCACCACACAAATTGAACATTACGACAACCTGGCGGCCTTGTTCGATAACCTGAAACGCATCAACACGATCTGGATTGATTTCAGCCGTGATGTGTGGCAGTACATTTCCATGAATTACTTCAAACAAAAAATAAAAGCCGGTGAAGTGGGCAGCTCGGCCATGCCCCACAAGGTAAACCCCATCGACTTTGAAAATGCAGAGGGTAACCTGGGTTATGCCAACGCCATATTTGAACACCTTTCCGCCAAGCTTCCCGTTTCACGTTTGCAGCGCGACCTCACCGACAGCACCGTGCTGCGCAACATTGGCGTACCGTTAGCACACACCGTTATTGCGTTGCAATCGCTGCGTAAAGGCATTGGCAAACTGGAGTTAAACCAGGAGGCGATCAACACCGACCTGGAAAACAACTGGATGGTGGTTGCCGAAGCCATTCAAACCATACTGCGCAAAGAAGGCTACCCCAATCCGTATGAAGCCCTGAAAGAACTTACGCGCAAAAACGAGAAAGTGGGCAAAAAGGAGTTTGAAGATTTTATTGACAAGCTTGATATAAAACCAGAACTTAAAAAACGGCTGAAAGAAATTACGCCTTTTGGGTATACGGGCATTTAATTAAATTTCACTGTATTCTTTGCAGTGCAGCTCGCTTACGATTGGGTGAAATTACCGATATTCACAAATTGGTTTGAGCCGTAAGCATGACCAGTCACGAAATAGAGCAAAACGTAAAACGTGTCTTTGAAAGTTTTTCAAAAGAGAATTTCATCTTTGACCTGTTACTGGCTTACGGCATTTCCAAAACCTCCATCACCCGTTTAAAAAGTGGTGATTTCAACCTTTCAAAAATTGAGGGAGAAATACTTTACAAAAAGAAAGTATTCTTCAAGGAAGAAAAGCCAGACAAATTATTGAGTTCCATTGAAAGTCTTGCTAAAGAAGATCGTATTTTAAAACATTCTCCACGCTTCATTCTTTTAACCGACTTCAAAAATTTAGTAGCTAAAGATTTAAGACTTGGTAAAAATCTGGATATTTCCATTAAGGATTTACCAGACCACTATGCTTTCTTTTTGCCGCTTGCCGGAAGTGAAGTGTATCACTCCACCAACGACAACGAAGCTGACCGAAACGCAGCCTACAAGATGGCTCAGCTATACGATCTGCTTATCACGCAAAACCCCAATGTTTATAATTCAAAAGAGAGCGTTCACAATCTTAACATATTCTTGTCACGCTTGTTGTTTTGCTTTTTTGCCGAAGACACGGAAATTTTTGAGGGCGACAGCATTTTTACAAACACCTTGCATCAGCATACGAACGAAAACGGAAGCGATACCCACGTTTTTCTTGATCGTCTTTTTGATCGCCTGAACTCAGCAAGTCAAAAGGGCTTTCCGGCACACTTTGCGCATTTCCCCTATGTGAATGGCGGTTTGTTCCGGGACAAGATTGCCTCTCCTGTTTTTTCAGCAAAAGCCCGAAAAATTTTGGTTGAATTAGGCGCTCTTAACTGGCGCGACATCAACCCCGATATTTTTGGCTCCATGATTCAGGCTGTAGTAATACCTGAATATAGAAGCGATTTAGGCATGCACTATACCAGCGTGCCGAATATTTTAAAACTCATTAAGCCGTTGTTTTTGGATGAACTCTATGAAGCATTTGACACTTCGGCAGGCTCAGTGTCTAAATTAAGAAAGCTCATTAACCGCATGGCGAAAATCAAATTTTTTGACCCGGCCTGTGGTAGCGGAAATTTCTTGATTATCACATACAAGGAAATCCGGCTGCTGGAGATTAAAATATTGCAACGGATTATTGAGCTTACCCCCACACCCACTATGGAGTTTACCTCCATACAACTTTCACAGTTTTATGGTATTGAGTTAGACGATTTTGCCCACGAAATGGCCATACTCTCGCTATGGCTGGCCGCACACCAAATGAACAAAGTATTTGAAGAAATGCTTTTTGATTACGGGCGTTCAAAACCGATACTGCCTCTAAAACAAGCCGGCCAAATTGTATGCGACAATGCTGCACGAAGAGATTGGAAAACAGTTTGTCCGATTGATAAAGACGATGAGGTTTACATTATTGGTAATCCACCTTATTTGGGAAAAAGCCTGCAAGTTGAAGAGCAGAAAAATGATATGGATTTTGTCTTTTCATCTTTTAAGGGATACAAAAATTTAGACTACATCTCTATTTGGTTTTATAAGGGAGCAAAATACATCGAAGGACAAAATGCTCAATTAGCGTTTGTTTCTACTAATTCAATCTGCCAGGGAGAACAAGTGGCTCTTCTTTGGCCTAAAGTTTTAAACAAAAAAATAGAAATTGGTTTTGCTTATCAATCTTTTAAATGGGTGAATAATGCGAAAGGCAATGCCGGTGTAACCGTTATTATTTTAGGATTGAGAAATGTAAATACAAAGCCAAAATATATTTTTATTAATAACACACGAAGAGAAGCCAGAAGCATTAATGCATATTTAGCAGACGGAAGCGATGTTGTTGTTTCAGGATTAACTAAATCAATTTCCGGTTTTTCTGAAATGACAAGTGGTAGCAAGTTTAGTGATGACGGAAATTTGTTGTTGGGCGAAGCAGAAAAAGAATCTTTAATCACTCAAAGCCCGAAAACAAAACCGTTCATTAAGAGATTTACTGGGGCACACGAATTCATCAATAATTCGCATCGCTTTTGTATTCACATCACCAACAAAACTGCTGAGGAGGCATGCAAAATTGATGCTTTGAATAAACGCTTTGAAAAAGTACGAGCGTTTAGACTGAAAAGCACAAAGGCAGCAACAAAAAAAAAGGCGGCAACACCTTACTTTTTTGATGAAGACAAACATCAAGAAGTTGATTATATACTTGTTCCAAGTCACTCTTCTGAAAGTAGAGAGTACATTCCGATAGGATTTTTAGCAAGTGATATTATTGCAGGTAATTCAGCATTAGTCATCTACGATGCTCAACCCTGGCTATTCGGAGTTATTCATTCCAAAATGCACATGGTTTGGGTAGATGCAGTTGGTGGCAAACTCAAAACAGATTACAGGTATTCAGCCAAGTTATGTTACAACACCTTTCCTTTTCCTGACATCACCGTCAAGCAAAAAGAAAACCTGAATTTGTATGTATTTGCCATATTGGATGAACGCGCCAGGCACCCTGAAAAAACCATGGCCCAACTCTACGATCCCGATAAAATGCCCAAAGGGTTGAAACAGGCTCATGAAGAACTGGACCGAGCCGTAGAGCAATGTTACCGCCTGCAACCTTTTACATCCGATACCGAGCGCTTGGAATATTTATTTAAACTGTATGAGGAAATGAGCAAACACGGAACCTTGTTTGAAAAACAGAAGAAACCGAGAAAGCCCGCGGCCAACAAAGTGAAAAAATAATGAACAGCGAAATACTGATATACCAAAACCAGGACGGCAACATTAAAATTGATGTACGCTTAGAAGAGGAAACCGTTTGGCTTACGCAAGACCAAATGGCCACGCTGTTTGGCAAAGCCAAATCAACCATAAACGAACACATCAAGAACATTTATGAAGAAAAAGAACTTACGGAGGCCACAACCATGAAGAAATTCGGAAATTCCGAATTTCAGCAAAAGGCGCCCCATTACTATAATTTAGATGTCATTATTTCAGTAGGCTACCGGGTAAAATCAGTACAAGGAACGCAATTCAGAATTTGGGCCACCCAACGCCTTAAAGAATACATTGTAAAGGGTTTTGCGCTCAATGACGAGCGCTTTAAAACCGGCAACTCGATGAACTACTTTACCGAGTTGCAGGAACGGATTCGGGAAATTCGTTTATCCGAGCGCTTTTTCTACCAAAAAATAAAAGACATTTACGCCACCAGTATTGATTATAATCCGAATGACGAAAAAACGGTGTTGTTTTTCAAAACCGTGCAGAACAAATTACTTTGGGCAATCAGTAGCCATACAGCAGCCGAGTTGGTGTATCGCAGGGTTGACGCAAGCCAGCCTTTAATGGGCATGCAATCATTTGACAAAAAAAATGCTGCTGCCATAAAAAAAACAGATGTAAGCATTGCCAAGAATTACCTGAACGAAGACGAGATGCGTTTGCTCGGGCTTTTGGTTGAACAATACCTGGCCTTTGCCGAAACCATGGCCCAACAGCAAACACCCATGTACATGAAAGACTGGATACAGCGGTTGGATAGCATACTGCAATTAAATGGGCGGGAGTTACTTACCCATGCAGGAAAAATAAGTCATGAAATGGCCGTTGAAAAATCGGAAAAAGAATTGGAGAAATTTCGCGTTACGCAAAAGGCAATAGAAAAAGAGCAGAGTTTAAAAGAGCTGGAGCAAGACATTAAGCAACTGAAGCAAAAGGAGAAATAAAGTATGCCCGATTTAATACGAGTAGAATATAAACAAACAGGCGCAAGCAAAAAGACAAACGCTTTGGGCATGCGTGAAATGCAGGAACGGGCATATAACGCGCGCACCGCTCAATACCTGTTGATAAAAGCACCGCCCGCATCGGGCAAATCAAGAGCCCTGATGTTTATCGCCTTAGACAAGCTGAACAATCAGGGAATTAAAAAAGCCATTATTGCTGTTCCTGAAAAATCAATCGGGGCTTCGTTTAGTTCTACCGAGTTAAAGAAGTTTGGATTTTATGAAGATTGGACAGTAAGCCCCAAGTACAATTTATGCACTGCAGGCTCTGACAAAAGCAAAGTAAAAACGTTTCTGCAATTCCTGGAAAGCAGCGATAGCATTTTGATTTGTACCCATGCCACGCTACGTTTCGCATTTGAGGGTTTGGATGAAAAGAAACTGAACGATACCCTGATTGCCATTGACGAGTTTCACCACGTTTCAGCTGATGGCGATAACCGGCTGGGTGAAGTGATGAAAAGCATCATGTCAAAATCAAACGCGCACATTATAGCCATGACGGGTTCCTATTTCCGTGGCGATAATGTTCCTGTTTTACTTCCGGAAGATGAGGCAAAATTCACAAAAGTTACCTACACGTATTATGAACAGCTAAACGGTTATGAGTTTCTCAAATCGTTGGGAATTGGATACCACTTTTACACGGGCCGTTACTTTAAAAAACAGCCCGACAAGGAAATGTCGGCATTGGAAGAAATTCTGGACGAAAGCAAAAAAACGATCATTCATATTCCAAGTGTAAATTCCGTAGAATCGTCACGGGAAAAATATGAAGAAGTGGGACATATTATTGACGCTTTGGGCGACTTGGAATATCAAGATGAAAAAACAGGTGTGTTGTATGTAAAAAGTAAGCGTACCGGAAATATTCTTAAAATAGCCGACCTGGTAAATGACAATCCAAAAGAGCGGGATAAAATTTCTGCTTACCTGCGCAACGCGAATTCGCCTGATGCTATTGACATTATCATTGCTTTGGGAATGGCAAAAGAAGGATTTGATTGGCCCTATTGCGAACACGCGTTAACTATAGGTTACAGAGGCTCTTTAACTGAAATCATTCAAATCATTGGGCGGGCCACGCGTGATAGTAACAACAAAGCACATGCACAGTTCACCAATTTAATTGCACAGCCGGAAGCCGATACCGATGAAGTAAAAGTAGCTGTAAACAATATGTTGAAGGCCATTACAGCATCGTTACTGATGGAGCAAGTGCTTGCCCCAAATTTTCGCTTCAAACTAAAGGATGATGATAGCGAAGAAGATGAAAAAAATGATGATGAAAACACGATAAGGATCAGAGGGTTCAAACTGCCGACATCACAACGGGCAAAAGACATCATTGAAAGCGACTTAAACGACTTGAAAGCCCGGATTTTGCAAGATGACCAAATGCTTAAGGCAATGCCCGGCAACGTAGAACCGGAAGTCATCAACACGGTTTTGATTCCGAAAATCATTCGTGAAGTTTATCCTGACTTGAGTGAAGAAGATGTGGAAGCTGTTCGTCAACATGTGGTGGTGGACTCCGTGATCAAAAACAGCGTAATTGAAGAACAAGGCGGAAAGAAATTTGTGCGAATGGCTAATAGCTTTGTGAATATTGATGACATTCACATTGATCTGATTGACCAGGTAAATCCGTTTCAAAAAGCCTTTGAAATACTATCGAAGTCAGTAACAACCCAAGTATTGAAATTGATTGACGAACATATTCAGTCTATAAAAATTGAAATGACCGAGGATGAGGCTGTAATGCTATGGCCAAAAATAAAGGAATGGATTGGACGAACGGGCGAAGCGCCCAACCTTCAATCCTATGACCCAAAAGAAAAACGAATGGCAGAAGCAATTATATTTCTACGCGAATTAAAGAGGCAACGAGCATTAAATGAGCAATAAGAAAAAGATATCGCTAGATGACATCTTCAACGATGATGACTTTGGACTGTTGGATTCCACAGCAAAAACATCAACCGTAAAAAGCGAAGATGATAGACTGATTGATTCATTTGAGGAGATTAATACATTTGTTGATAAAAATGGACGGGAACCGAATTCATCCAGCATGTCTGAATATGGACTTTTGGCCCGACTTAAAAATATCCGACAAAACGAGCAACAGAAAATAACGTTAAAGCCATTTGACCGTCATAATCTTTTGGGCGAAGTTGAAATGCCTAAAGCATCCATTGATGACATTTTGAATGATGAAGAGTTTGGTTTATTAGTGACAGACAGTGATTTATCCATTTTCCAATACAAACACATTTCAAAGGAAGACGAAAGAGACAAGGCGGATTTTATTGCTCAGCGAAAATCTTTAAAAGAAGAAGAGTTTGCACCCTACGAGAAAATGTTCCAAAAAGTACATCAGGAAATCAAAGAAGGGAAGCGCAAAATTCTGCCCTTCAGAAACATTGAAAAGAACTTACACGTTGGCTATTTTTATCTCATTGATGGAGTAATGCTCTATCTTAAAGAAGCCAACATTGAAAAATCGGTTCGGGAGCTAAAATCCGGAAATCGCGAACGCATTGAAGGTCGCACCTTCACCATTTTTGAAAACGGAACCTTTAGCAATATGCTTTTCCGCTCACTTGGAAAGCAAATTCAAAAAAGTGGTAAGCTGATTACAAACACACAAGAAGGAATCAATGCCGAACTATATGTAAATGCAGGAATGGTAAAGGAGGAGGATATTCAAACGGGATGGATCTATGTTTTAAAATCTAAATCGACTCATCCGGAGATTTCCGCCATTAAGAACTTATATAAAATTGGTTTCTCTACATCCCCGATTGATGAACGAGTTAAAAATGCAAAAAATGAAGCAACATACTTATATGCAGACGTCAACAAAGTTTCAAGCTATGCTTGCTATAACCGAAATGCAGATAAATTAGAACTATTACTTCATCGTTTCTTTGCCGAAGTCTGCCTCAATATTGACATTGAAATCACTCAGGGAAAACGGATTACACCAAGAGAATGGTTTGTAGTACCCTTTGAAGAAATCGAAAAGGCTATTGAGTTAATCTTGAATGAACAGATCACAAACTATAAGTATGATAGAAGAATTGAAAAAATTGTACTGAAATAGTCAATTTTTACCGGTTCTAATGTTCTCTATCCTTCTCAACCCCTTTTTCACCAACCTGTCACGCACCACATCCGCCAGCCAAGGCCATGCACCTGCCAGTCGTGCCAGGAAACCACGGCTTGCGGGTATGGTTACTTCACGCTTTTTGGTTTTCATCACAGATAATATCTCGGCAACCACGCGCTTAGGTGTAAGCACCTTTTTGCTGCCGGAAAATACGAGGGCGGTTTCTTCGCGGTATTGAAGTTCCAGGTCATACATGGGAGTTTTCACCAAATCGGGGCACACCACGCTGATAGTTACGCCAAAGGGCGCATACTCGTGTGCGGCCGCCAATGAAAACCCGCGCACGGCAAATTTGGAGGCGCTGTACAGCGCAATGCCCGGCACAGGCGCAATACCGGCCAACGAAGCGATGTTGATGATGTGTCCGCGACCTTGTTTTTTCATTTGCGCACCAACCGCATGCGTGCCGTACAACGTGCCTTTGGTATTGATGTCGATGTGTCGGTCAATGTCACTAACCGGAACGTTGTAAACAAAACCCGGTTGTACAATGCCTGCAAAGTTTACGAGGTAATCGATGGTGCCAAATTTTTGCACGACAGAGTCGGTCATGTTCTTCCACGCGGAAGCATCGCGCACATCTAACGTGTAAAACATCAGTTGATCTGATGCCGGCAGCGCAGTTTGAATGTTATCGAGTTGAATATCCGCCAAACACAAACGGTAGTGTTGTGCGTGCAGGGCGTGTGCAAAGGCAAACCCAATGCCGCTGTTCGCTCCGGTAATGATGGCAACGGGTTTATTCATGTTGCTTATTTTGTCCGGCATGATCGATCAGCGCTTCCAGGCAAGTGGTTACGTAGGCCCCTGTTCCGTAGCCATACCAATTCATCAATCGGGTTTCGTAGTGGTTGGTTTCAAAATATTTGTCGGGCGTAACATACCCGATGTAGCCGCCATTGAAGCTGGTGACCATCGGCATCAAATCATAGGCAGCACCTTGCCGATCAAGTTGTGCATGAAACTCTCCGGAATAGTCGCAGGGTGTGCCCAACATCAATACATCACCCAATTGCAAAGCCGTAAGAAAAACCGGGTACTCACCAAAGGCCGAACGAAACACCCACGAACGCAACCGTAAATTACCAGTAAGCTTGGGTTGCGGATCATTCAACATTAACCCTACCCGATAAAAATTCAGCGCGTTTTGTTCAAGCTGTTTCAGGGTTGATGCAGATGAGGTCACCGCTTGTGTCAGTTCCGTAGCCATCCAGCCGATGCAATCATCGCCACCTTTAGGCACCTTACACGCGTGACTGCCCACCGCACCTGCGAGAAACATGGCAAAAGAATAACCGCTGGCTTCCACACTGTCGACAAGCGCTCCGGGATAATCGCGTGAAATGCGCAGATCGCGTGACGATAAGCAAGTGGCATGCGCTGCGTAGCTCAACAGGATTTGCTTTGTGCTGTCAGCAAATTCAAATTCAACGATGCGCAGCAACGAATCCACCGGGCCATCTTTGATCAACCGGTTTCGTATAGTATGCGGAACAGGAACAACACCCGTTCGGAGTGTGGAGGGCTTTTGCTTGCGTGCCGCTTTTTGAATACAGGCTTTGATCTGATCAACAATAAAGCGAACCACCTGTTCATTGTAATCGCCATACAAAAAAGAAGCTGCGCCCTCACCCCAGTTGCCAATGCTGTTATGGCTGTGCGTGGCCCCGAGGTAGGTGTTCTCCAATGAGAAACCGATGGAAGGCAATTCTTTTTCAAGCAGTTGTGTTACCACAGGTGGAATGATGAGCAGGTCAGCACTCACGATGGCCACCCTTCGCACGCCATTGTCGATCACCATCGCCCGCACAAAAACCGAATCGCGGATTTCGGTGTATAGTTTTCCTCTTCTCTTGCCGTACCCGGCAGTAGCTACCGGGAAAGATGGCACCAGGCTTTCTTTTGCGGAGCCGACATTAAACTGTTCAGCACGTCCTGCCTCAGCCGGTGGCAATGCGGCTATGCGTTGTTGCATCTCCTTTAGCATTGCGGTTCGATCATTCGACCGGTTTACGGGGGCAATGGTGATCAATGCCAACAAGAGCAGGAACCCCAACAGAAAAAGAAAGGCCTTGCCAACACCACGAAAAATTTTATTAACCTTCATGTGGCGTTAAGTTAAGGAAAACAGGATCAAGACACACTGGAATTCAGCAAACAAAAGTTTATCTTAGAAGTAAAATTGTCCCCCATGAAAGAATATTCAACCAAGTACTTTGTTGTATTGCTTGCTGCTGTATGCCTTGCATCATGCGCACCAAAAACCCGAATTTTATCATCGAATACTGCACCACAACGCACCGATGGCCAGGCTTTTATCTTAACAGAAATCAGTGAAGATAATACCTATGGCTATTCGGAGAAAAACCCGGTCAAGGTCGGTGGTGTTGATAAAATGGAAGGCCCCGTAAACGAAAGACGTTTTCTAAATGCCTTGGCGGGACCAAATGGCGAACCGATAACCTATCAACGAATGGGAAGTTGTTGCCCGTTTAAAACACCCAATGGAATCAGCGGAAGCGGATTACTTGATAAGTATAAAATTATATGGGAAGGTCAGACCACCGAGGTGTTCTTATACTTGAACATGTATGATTACGGGAAGCTGAAATGCCCGGTTGGCCTTACTCTCAAATCTAATTAGCACTCATGACTTTTGTCAAAGTTGCACTTGCGTTCGCACTCCTGTGCGGTTCACTCCTGCTATATGCCCAACCCGGTATTGAACTTCATGGAGGTCTGACCAGTTCAGTTATTAAGGTAAAAGCCGAAAATGGAAATAGCTCATCACCTCCTTCATTTGTTCGCAGGTATAGCTTTCACCTGGGTTTACTTGCATCATTTCCGGTTTCTGAACTTTCAGCCATAGAAACAGGACTATATCTTTCATCCCGCGGAACAACTGTTGAGAATAACGCCTTCTGGGGATTTGATATAACACTAAGCAGTATATCCATCAATTATATTGAAGTGCCATTTTTATTTACACTGGAACCTGGAGGCTTTAAACTTTTTGCCGGGCCGCAATACTCCATACTAGCAAGTGCAAAAGCAGAGGGAGAGGACATCAAAAGAGCATTCGAAACAGGAAACCTCGAGCTCAGATACGGCTTTGCCTTTCAAGCTAATAAGTTTGGCGGGCGATTAAGTTTCATTAACGGTTTAACGGACATTTATAAAAATCCCGAATGGAGATGGAAAAACAATGCATACACTATTTCAATAACATACGCTTTGGTAAAACCTAAAAGCACTGCAAAATCAAAAAAGTCAGATGTACCGCACCGTACATTAGATTAATCCTCAGGAGTATACAACAACCTGCGATTGGAGAAATCGTAAAGCGTTAATCTGCGCAGGTCGTAGTAGGCAGTCCAGAAAGAACGTAGAGCATTCAGATAACTACGCTTAGCGGTATCTTTCTCATTCAGGGCAATATTTAAATTGGTGATGTCAATTTTCCCAATTAGATACCTATTCTGCGAAACAAGATAACGTTCCTGCGCTACTTCATCAGATTTTTTAGTAATCTCTATCTGACTCAAAAGGACTTCAAATTGCCTAACAAGGGTAATCACCTCTTGTTCAAAATCAACTTCATCCTGAGCAATAACATAATCATTCAGTTTCTTATTCGCAATAGCGGTTTGCATGCGCGCTTGGTTCCTCCCCCAATCAAGAATTGGCATGTTAAATCCTAAAGAAAATGTTTGCTGTTGCGTTGGATCCTGATAAATATCCGACAAAACAAAACCGTTATTATTTAACCCAAACGTACCGATTAAATTCATTTGAAAACGACTACCTCTAGCAATTGCTACTTCGCGATCTGCCTCAATTTTCCTGCGTTCAAAAGCTAAAAAATCCGATCTATAATCCTTTGCAAATTGAAGAGCCTCTTCAACGGTAACATAAAGTGGAGGTATACTTTCAGGTAATACCAAATCAAAATCCTCACCATCACGTAAACCGAGGTAACTTCGCATCTGAAGACGCGCTATCTGTAAATTAATCTTTGCCTGGGTAACATCCTGACGTGATCGCAGCAACTGGAGTTCGGCTTGCAGAAGTTTATCCTTTGTAGTTGTTCCGATATTGTAGCGCCCCTCTTCAATCTTATAAATAGTATCATTATTTGCTTGATTGAATTGAGCTATTTGCAAACCAATTTGCGCATCTAATACATTAAAAAACCTATTAACAGCAACCGCTGAAATTGACTCCATTTCCTCAACATAACTTCTTTTGGATTCCTCATAGCGAAGTGGTTCTGTCTTTCGATCCCAGCGAAATCCGTTGAAGGCAAAAATGGGTTGATCTAAACGAAGGTTCAGCAATGTGCCACCCCACTGTTCAGCAAAAATCGGATCAGAAGGGTTGTAATTACGAAAGAATTGCAGACTAGAGTTCACAGAAACTGAGCCGCCAGTAAATGAAATTGGTTGTACAAATCCAAGATTAAGGTTGTTATTGGATTGTTCGATCGGGGTATACCGAAAAGAACCATCTTGCTGTGGCGCCTGACTAACACTTTTTGAATACGCAGGTACCGTACCGTTCAAACGCAATTGCGGGTTATAATTTGATCGAAAAACCCGATACTGCCAGTAGCGGTTTTCCTTTCTCGTTTCAGCTTGCTTGGAAAAAGGTGACTGATCCTTTGCAAGTTGAATGACATCTTGCAGCCCGTATTGCTTCTGCTGAGCAAATACCGACACGTACATGAACACACTAATCCATGTAAATAAAATTCTGATAGTCTTATTCATAACGTAACGAAGTAATGGGATCCTGTATCGCTGCCTTCCGGGCGGGGGCAATTCCGAAAATTAACCCCACCGTGGCTGCTACACCAAACGATAAAACAATTGAACTAAAGCTGATTACGGTTGGAATGTCAGCGAAAGATGAAACGAGCATGGCGAGTGTAACACCCAACGCCACACCAATTATGCCGCCACTTATACTAATCATCACCGCCTCAAACAAAAATTGCTGAATAATGTCGTTCTTTTGTGCGCCAATTGCCAGGCGTAAACCAATTTCCTTGATGCGCTCCAAAACCGAAGCCAGCATGATGTTCATAATGCCAATACCACCTACCAACAAGGAAATACCGGCAATGGCACCTAATACATAATTAAAAATATCGTTGGTGCGCTGCTGTTGTTTGAGCAGCAGTTCCGGAATTTCAATTTCATAATCGACTACACCGTAGTGTTTGCGCTCCAGCAGTCGCGAAAGAATTTCTGCAGTCGGAGTAAGCGATGTGGTCTCCCCTACCTGGATCACCAGGCGGTCGAGTTGGTGATAGTTAACTGCCGGGCCGCTTTCACCCGAGTCGCTTCCATCACCGGTAATAATGATAATTCTACCCCGGCTGAAATTCTGCATGGGGTTAAGGCTGTTCTGGGTGATCATGTCGCGGTTTTTATACCGTACCAACACGGTTTGTAAAGGCGCATACACATCCATGTTAAAATCACGGATGCCCAGCTTGGCAATGCTGCTTTCAGAAACATACCGTTCCTTCATCACACCGATAATGGTAAGCCAGTTTGGTCCCACTTTTATAGATTTTCCAATCGGGTTTTCGGTAGGGAAAAATTTAGATTTAATGGAGTTACCAATTATACAAACAGGTGCCCCGATTTTTAAATGCTCTCCCGTGAACATGGCACCATCTGATAGCTCAAAATTGTAAATCTCAAAATAAGAAGGCTCAACACCTACCAGTTTTGCAGATCTACGTATGCCGCTTTTAATAATGGTTGACTCCAGAATTATTTCAGGACTAAGTTTGGTAATGCCCGGAATGGTTCTTTGAATACTCTCAAGGTCACGTACTGTCAGGCCAGGCGAAAACTTCTTCTTCTCCTTTTCCGCAGAAGCTTCTGCAATTTTCGTTTCCTCCTGTTCTACAATTGGTTTTACAACAATGTTGTTTACACCCACCAATTTAATTTGCTCAAGAATTTCCTGTTGGGCACCGTTACCGATTGCCAGCATGGCAATAACCGCAGCAACACCGAAGATAATACCCAATGCAGTCAGCAGCGACCTGAGTTTATTGGCGATAACTGCATCGATAGCAATGTAGAGATTGGCAAAAATTCTTTCCTTCATAATTTCAGGATAACGAAGGTGAAATTTATTGTCCTGCGGGTTTTTGAGCGCCCTGTCCGCGTCTTCCTTCCCTTCGTTCACCACCCTGCTGTGGCTGCCCGTTTGAAACTTTTACCACTTCTCCATTTGGCAAGGTAATGGTCTGTTCTTCCGGAAGCTCATTTTGTTTGGGTTCGGGTTTCTTGCGTTTTCCATTCATCTCAGGAAGTAAGCGAATGTCGCCATCCGTATTTGAAGGAAGGGATAAATACACCCTTTCGTTTTCATTCAATCCGGCCAGGATAACCGCATCGTTGGCATTGGTTTCACCTAACATCACTTCCTGCTTCACCGTGTTGATGCCTTCTCGCTTAAATACATACGAAATAGAATCGGCATGATTATGTAAACACTCTAACGGAACAAACAGAACGCTGTCGAGCACAAACGTAACAATATTGTTACTGGTAGTCATGGCTGGCCTCAACGATGGATCGGTACCGGCAATCTCTACATCCACCTGAAACACTTTTGCATCACTGTTTGGGCGCTGCTCGCCAACATTGGCAACATTTATTACCTGGCCAAACAACTTTTTATCGGGATACGCATCCAATCCAATCTCCACACGCTGACCCCGTTTCACCTTGCGTACATCCACTTCGTTCACATACGTCTTCGACATCATGGTGGTAAGATCCGGCAACGTAGCTACAACCGGATCCCAGGTACTGATTTGCGAGCCGGACTTTATGGGCTTTCCGTCCCAACCCTTTCGGTATATAACCATGCCGGGTTCAGGCGCAGATATATCAAATGTTGAAATGAGTTGCATCATACCACTATGCTCGCCTTGCACTTTGCGCAATTCTGCATTTACCGTACGCATTTTCTCAATGTTCTGCCTCTTTTTAATCTTATAGTTTTCCAGTGCCTGCTCTAATGCGCGTTGCGATTTTTCGAGGTTGATTTCATTTTGCTTGATGGTGGCAGGCGGCTCAAACTTGGATTGTTCCAGTACAATTTTCATTTCCTCCACATTGTAACGAAGGTTAATCAACTCATCGCGCGACTGGCGCATTTGAAGGGTTGTGTCCAACTGAGTTTGCACGAAAGCAGCCTGCGCCTTTTCCAACTCTATCTCTTTGTCCTTAATACGCCCTTGAAATTCAGAACGATCAAGTGTAGCAATCCACTCACCTTTTTTAACTACAGTTCCCTCGGTAACTATATTCTGAATGGTAAGGTTATTAACCCGGTACTCGCGTAACTGCGTAGGGGCCTGGATTTTTACCGAGTTTTTAGCCTCCAATTCGCCAGTGGTTTCAATTTCCACCTTAAAGGTGCCCCGCTTTACGGTGGCAAAAACATCAACACCTTCGCCTTTACGGTTTCCTTTTACAATGAAGTAGGTTACCAAAAGGACAACAACTACGCCTGAGGCGATTATGAGGTTTCTTTTCATGCTTTGTTTGCTTAATGTACAAAAATAATCGGGTGGCTTTGGTTTAGAAAACCACCCGAATAAAATGAAGCCCTGCTATGTAATTACTCAGTTACTCACCGAAAGTTTCACTGTACCTGCCCTTTTTTTACAGCAACTTTTCCGATGGCAGCTTCTTTCGTCACTTTACCTGAGGCGTAGTCTTTCAACACGCTGCCCTTAACCGTTAACTCAATCGATGAAGGAATACCACAACCTTCGCATTTAGTTAACCTAACGTTAAAGATAAGTGATTCATTGTCACCCAGACTCTTTACGGTACGCCCATATTCAATTAAATTTTCTTTTATATCCTTCTCGAAAGTCGGGTACAGCTCCTTCACTTTCTTATCGCGGGCTGCCTGATCTACCTCACTAAGGCGAGCCGTAGGCATATTGAACAGGTTGGTATTGGGCAGTTGATTGCTGCTGTATACACGCATGTAATACACAGCTCCAAAATCTTTCAAACGTTCATAGTATATGCCCTCATCGGTGAAGAATGTGTTGGAAAGATCAGAACGATATAGTCTGTTGAATATACTCGACAACAATTCCAGGTCTGGTTCAACCGCATCAACGGATTCAGTATTTACCACGTTGATCTTTTTCAATGCCTGCTCACGTGTAAGCTTGCCTTGTTTGTGCGCAATAATATCACTCTTTGAAATCTCAATCGACAAATGAGAGCGCTTGGGCGAAGACAAGAACTGGTTTACCCAGACACGCGGCTGATCGCCACGGTTAGTAATCACAATCTTTTCATTTGCTCCAAGCTGACTGATTAAATCGCCATAATCAATCAGAAAATCCTTGGCTGCGGATACAAGTTTTTCATTGTATGCTTGCCGGATGCTGTCGGTATTTAAAGAAGCCTTGCTTTGCGCAGCTTTTGCCTTTAATCTCACCTGATCTGACTCTTCCTTTGCCTTCTGTTCGGCCTCTCGCGCAGTTCTGGATGGCGTAGTAACGGAATATGAATACCCTCTTGGTGTGCCGTCCATCCAAACCACATCACCCACATCGCCTGCTATGGCAAAAGTAATGGGTGTTGTGAAATCTGCAGGAAATCGAAACGTTACACCAAATCCTTCCTGGTAACTGCCATCCACTTCAAATCCAAAAAACATGCGTTGCCGGTCAAATTGCTGGCGTACCAACGTTTTCAAAATATTCTCCGCAACCTCTATGTCGCGCTCCATGCGTGCTTCATCAATCTTTTGTGTAAATGCAGGCGATGCCATCAGCACAATTCCACAAATCAAAATGCCTATTATCGTTTTCATCTTAGTTGAATATTAATTTTTAGTTACTAATGAATTTGTATTATCAACCGAGCTGATAATGCTGGTTAATATCTGTTCGGTTTCGTGTTTAAATAAATCTGTATCCTGCTCAATGTTGTTCAGCCTTGCTTGCAACACTTGTAAATCGTTGCGGTGTTGTTGTTCCAGGTACTTGGCAAAGTCCACCAGTAATTCCTGCATATACTTACGTTGATCAGTGGAATTCAACGTCATGTAATCCTTTATCATGGAAGCGTTTTCTGCTTGAAGCGTTAGTGCAAACTGCCGGATCTGATCTTCAGAAGCTACTGATACACGTTGCACCAGTTTGTTGAAATCAGCATCCGAACGACCGGCCAGGTTTGTTCGAATTGATTGATCAAGTTTCTGTTGGGTTTCTGTCCATTGTACTTGTAACTGATCATTGTTTTGTTTCAGCGACTGGTCAATCATCTCCTGCACGGCATAAGCCGATAAACCAGGTTGCACAGCATCCACTACCGGCAATTCTTTCGGGTCACCAAAACGAACAGTGAGCGTATTGCTAGTGTACGATACATTGAGCCCTGTTAATTTACCCACCAATAGAATCAACGTGAGCGAAGCTGCAATGCCCATTAACGAACGACCAAAAGGTGTATTCCAGAAGTATCGGGTTTTGCGATCATCAAACACAATCGGTGGTGCAATCACTTCCTTGTCAGGAACGTTGGCTAACGATTTTCTTACAAAAGCCAACGACTCCACTTCTTTCAACGCGTCCGGATGTTCCGCCAGGTAGCGTTCCACTTGCCGTTTTTCATCGCCCTGCAGTTCGCCATACAGGTAGCTGATCAGCAGGATTTCATCAGGTTTATAATTCATAACTCACTGTTTCTTTTGTAATGTTTCTCTTTTCTAAAATCCGTTTCAATGCGTCAAGTCCGTAGTACATTCTCGACTTCACTGTGTTCTCCGAGATATTCAACGCTTCAGCTATCTCGCGAAACTTCAGCCCTTCATACTCTTTCATAATCACCACTTCACGTTGCTCCTCGCTTAATTCCTTCAGGCACTGTTGCAGCAAATCGGCCAGCTCCTGTTGCTGATAGTGCTTCTCCGGGTTATCATTTCTTCGTCCTGTCTTTTCCCAACCGGGCGAATCTTCCGCCTCCACATTCACCACCGCATCAAACGATACCGCCTTGGCGCCTTTAATCTTTCTGGCTTCTTCGCGGCAACTGTTCACAGCAATCTTGTACAACCAGCTTTTAAATCGCCCAACATCCTGAAGCGCCTCAATGTTGCGACACATGGAAATGAACGCCTTTTGCGAAGCCTCCATAGCCAGGTCGTGGTCGAGGAAAAACTTGAAACAATAATTATAAATGCGCTTGTACCACACCTGTACCAATCTGCCTTGGGCATTCTTATCCCCTTGTCGGGCGCGCTCGATCAGGGTATCCGAATGCATCAGGGCCATGTCCTGTAAAGTTTCTGCATGCATGTAACTACGTTTTTTGACTGGCTTTAGGCTGTTACTGTATATAGGATGATCGGAAAGTTAAAAAAGTTTTAAACAGGCCATGCCTTAAAAGCGTCAAGGGCTATCTTTGCCCGCTTTATGAACCGACTAATTTCGTTCCTGATCCGTTATGTGCCCAGAAAATACCTGCAACGGGTAACTGGTCTGGGGCAAAGGGTATTTAGTCTGGCATATGCCGGCAAAAACGTCATGTGCCCGGTGTGCGAAAAAAGTTTTCGGAAATTTTTGCCGTACGGCCGAATCCATCCCAGGGAAAATGCACTATGCCCGAATTGCCTGGCGCTGGAACGCCACCGGCTGTTGTGGCTTTACCTGAAAGAAAAAACCGATTTCTTCTCAGGTCAAAAAGCAGTATTGCACATCGCTCCGGAAGTATGTTTCATGAAACACTTTGAAAAACTGCATGGCGATCAATACATCACAGCTGATATTGAATCACCGCTCGCCAAAGTGAAAATGGATATTCACCACATGCCGTTTGAAGACAATCGTTTTGATGTCGTGCTGTGTAACCATGTGCTGGAACACGTGAAGGACGATCATCAGGCGTTAAGGGAAATTCATCGGGTGTTAAAACCGGGGGGATTTGCCATTCTGCAAATTCCATTTTTTGATCCTGTACCCGACACCACGTTTGAAGACAACTCCATCACCGATCCAAAAGAACGGGAAAAGATTTTCGGGCAGGATGATCACGTTCGCAAGTACGGTAAGGATTATGTCGACCGGATCAATCAATCGGGATTAAAAGCTGTTGCCGATGCTTTTGTTGACGAGCTGATGCCAGAAACACGCAACCGGTTTAAATTGCCGGAACATGAACTCATTTATAAAGCAGTAAAATAATGTCGTTACCGTTTGCCGTTGTATTTGATATGGATGGTGTGATTGTTGACACCAACCCCACGCATAAAATTGCCATTCAACAATTTTGTGCCCGATATGGATTTGATCTAAGTGAAGAAGAACTGCGCACCAAAGTTTATGGCCGCACCAACCGCGATTGGATTACCAACTTATTTGTAACACTAACCGAGGAGCAACTGGAAGCCTATGGCTTTGAAAAAGAACAACTCTTCCGCGAATTGTATGCACCCATTATTGAGCCGGTAAAGGGACTTGTTACATTTCTTGAACTGTTGAAAACAAATAACATTCCGCGTTCAATTGCTACATCAGCCCCACGCGCCAATGTCGACTTCATTTTAAACGCCACCGGCATCGGGCACTACTTTGATACTATTCTGGATGAAAGCATGGTGAGTCGCGGCAAACCCGATCCGGAGATTTACCTCAAATCCGCGAAAGCGCTAAACCTGCCAAATGCACAATGCATTGTGATTGAAGATTCATTATCCGGGGTTGCTGCTGCGAAAGCCTCAGGCTCAAAAGTGATTGGAATTACCACAACGCATAGCGAAGAAGAATTAAGAGAAACAGATCTTACGATTCGCAATTTCGATGACCTGAATATAGGGCAACTAATAAAGCTGATCTGAAGGGTTTGAATTTGGTGCGTTTGAAACCCACATATAGGACGTCAGGAAATCAATAACTCATAAGGAATACCTAATTCCTTGTGAAGCGCTTTGATGATTTTCAAAGTGAGTTCTCTTTTCCCGCTTAAAAATTCTGAAACCAGGCTTTTACTTCCAAAATAAGGAACAAGGTCTGCCTGTTTCAAACTTTTTTGTTCCATAAAATATTCGATTGTTTCAACAGGATCAGGCACTCCGATAGGATATTTTTCACGTTCGTAGGCTTCGATCAGCGTAATCCACACCTCTAGTTCATCACCCGCAGGAGTCCCTCTTTTGCTTCCCCACAACGCGTCAACACGAGCCAACGCCTTATCATAATCTTTCTCGTTTCTGATCGGAGCTATTTTCATAACCTTAAATTTTATGTGCACCAATTTTTTTGTTCAACACATCGTATTCTGAATGAGAGCCAACAAACCTGATAAACACCAGTTGATATTCAAAATCCACTTTAGCGATCACACGATATTTGTTTCCCTTGATATCAAATACTACTCGTTCATTTCCAACCAGATCAGCCGTCCCGTATTGTTTCTTCATCTCGGCAACATTTCTCCAAACAGACCGGGAAACCGTTTGATACCAGATTTTTAAAGCGTTCTCACTGTCAGGGTGCTTCTCCCAAAATTTTTTCAACGTCCGTTTCGCAATTATTCGCATGAGGTAACAAGGCAAATATACGAAAAGTTCGCTTATTGCGAACTTTGGTGTCGCATTCTATATGTCTGGCATTCAATTTTTTTTACGTTTCTGTGCAATAAAAAAGCCGGAATAACCCGGCTCTTCTTTAATCAAATTATCAATCTCTAATCTATCCCAACTTATCCAATACGTCCATCACTTCGCGTACAGCCTTGCGACTGGCTTCGAGCAATGCTTTCTCGCCTGTGTTCAGATCAAGTTCAATAACCTTTTCGATACCATTCTTACCCAACACAACCGGAACACCCAGGTAACAATCTTTAATTCCGTACTCACCATCCAACTGCATACATACCGGAAACACCCTGCGCTGATCACGAACAATGGCTTCAACCATTTGCGCTGCTGCAGAACCCGGAGCATACCAGGCAGATGTACCCATAAGCTTCACCAATTCTCCACCACCCACTTTGGTTCTTTCCAAAATAGCATTCAATTTATCGGAATCAATTAGTTCCGTAACCGGAATACCGGCCACTGTTGTGTACCGTGGAAGCGGCACCATGGTATCGCCATGACCACCTAACAACATCGCTTGAATATCCTTGGGAGAAATATTCAAAGCTTCTGCCAAAAACGCACGGTAACGAGCCGTATCCAAAATACCTGCCATACCAAACACTTTCGTGCGTGGAAGTTTTGAAGTCAGGTGCGCCTGGTAGGTCATTACATCCAGTGGATTTGACACCACAATAATGATGGCATCAGGCGAATGCTTGATAATATTTTCAGTAACTGATTTTACAATACCGGCATTGGTTCCGATAAGGTCATCGCGGCTCATGCCCGGCTTTCGCGGCAAACCAGAGGTGATCACCACCACATCCGATCCGGCTGTTTTTGAATAATCGTTGGTTGAGCCGATGGTACGGGAATCGTACAAATCGATGGGGGCTTTTTGCCAGATATCAAGCGCCTTGCCTTCGGAAATACCTTCTTTAATATCGACCAATACAATTTCATTGGCAATTTCCCGGTATGCGAGAACATCGGCACAGGTAGCGCCCACATTACCGGCACCCACTACAGTTACTTTCATACAATAATCACGTTTAAGTTATTGAAATTCATTTTGTTGCTTTTACCCGAGAATGGGGGTTGCTGAAAAGCGTGGCAATTTATCAATCGTGGAACCAAAGAAAAAGGATAATCAGGCAAATTATGGATATACCGTAAGCCTTAACACATGACGGGTCTTATCCGTTATTTTAAACCGGTTGTCAATCCGGTGCCCCACAACCCAAACAATCTCCCCTCCCGCTAGTAAAACCGTTACCCGATTTTTATCTGCCCGGTTAACCTTTTCATCTATCAACAGATCGCTCACCTTTTTTTGTTGACTCATACCCAACGGTAAGAATGCATCTCCAGCCTGCCACTGCCGCCAAACCAATGGAAAGGAGACAGCATCAGCATCCAGCAAGGCAACATTTTTATTCATCTTCTTTACTAATTGATTCCTGGCTTCTTCAAGTGAAATGCGTTCCAGTTTTAAATTCCACGAACCCAGTTGTATTTGGTGGTGATCCTTTTGAATTTTCACATAGCCCCAATGTGACACCGTACCCGAAAGAATCAACGCATCCCGGTCGACAATCAACTCATACCCACCGCCCTCAAATTTTTTACCGGGTTGTCCGTTCAGAGCCTCCACGATTTGTTCGCATACATCAAAATGAAACCCAAGGTGCTGAATCAAATGCCATAACAATGAGGCTTTGTTGGTGTACTCATTGAAAGCGCGTTTAGGAATAACCAGGTTATGTCCTTTATGGGTGATGAACTCATTCTTCCACTGATTAAAATTTTCCTCTGCCAATTCTATTGATCCGGCTTGCTTTGTCCAGCCGCGAAGGATAGTCTGCTCCAAAGAAGGGTTTATTTCTTTTAACAAGGGCAGAACCCGATGCCGGATGAAGTTACGTTCATAATCCGTTGTTGCATTACTCACATCTTCCCGCCACAAAATTCCGTGCTGGCTTGCGTATTGTTCCAATTCAGCTCGCGTAGCAAATAACAAGGGCCGGATAACACGGTTGTTCTTTACCGGAATACCTGAAGTAAACAGATTTCCCTTCGTCCAATTCAGCAAGGAAGTTTCAATGGCATCATTAATATGATGTGCTGTAGCCAGCTTTGTAAACCTTCCCTGATCCATAATTTCATCAAACCACGCATAGCGCAATTCGCGCGCGGCCATTTGTATTGAAATGCCCTGCTCATCTGCAAAGGATTTGGTTTTAAAGCGGGTAGTGAAAAAGGGAACTCGCAACGCCTCTGCTTTCTCCCGAACAAAGCGCTCATCTTCATCCGAATCGTTACCCCTAAGCTGAAAATTACAATGCGCTAAACCAATGTTGAATCCTGCGTTCACAAACAAATCGAGCATGACCATCGAATCCAAGCCGCCACTTACAGCAAGCAGTACCCGATCTTGCTGAGAACACAGTTTGTGCCTGTCAATATGGTTCAGAAATTGCTCTAACACAGCTCAAAGATACGATTCGTGCTCATGCCCCTTCCTGCAATACTTAAGTTTTTGGTTAATTTTGGCGCCATGCGTTTTGTGCTCCTTATCCTCTTATTGGTTCCCTTCGGTTTTACCCTGGCACAAAGCCGGGTAACACTCAAGCAGGCCGACCAGCTAAAAGGTGGAGTAAAAGATGGTGAACGCTTCGATCGGGTAATTGGCAACGTAATCTTTGAACAAAGTAAAACCACAATCTACTGCGACTCAGCCCTGTTTTACCGGGCGAAAAATACAGTGGAAGCGTTTGGGCGGGTACGCATAATTGAAGGAGATTCTGTAACCATTACCTCCAACAGAGCCGATTACGATGGAAACACGCGCATTGCACGTCTTCGTAACAATGTGGTATTTACCAAGTTGGCTCAGGCAACCTTATACACCGATTACCTGGATTTCGATCGGGTAAAAAACGAAGCCTACTATTTCAATGGTGGAAGATTGGTGGATAGCATCAATACCCTGACAAGCAGGCGTGGGTATTACCAGGTGAACACCAACATGGCTTCCTTTAAAAGGAATGTGAACGTGGTGAATCCGGATTACACCATGAAGTCGGACTCACTACAGTACAACTCGGCAACAAAAGTCATTTACTTCCGAACGGAAACCACAGTAATTGATAAAGAAGGAAACACCTTTGTGTACGAAGGCGGTGAATACGATACCAAAACCCAGCAATCGGATATCAAACAAGGGCAAGCTGAATCACCATCGTATACCTTAACAGGAAAAAAAATCAAGCTGGATGATCTGCGAAAATTCTATACCGTAAGCGGAGATGTGGTGATGACACATAAAGAAGAAAACCTCACCATCTATGGCGATGATGCCATCTTCGATAAACAAAAAGGAATTGCAAAAGTGTACAACAATGCATGGCTGGCGCAGGTCACCGAAGAAAGTGACACACTTTTTCTTTCAGCAGATACGCTGGTCTCTATCGACAGTCAGGACCCGGCAAAGAAGAAATTACTTGCCTACCATAATGTAAAAATATTCAAAAGCGATTTGCAGGGCCTGGCCGATTCACTCGAATACAGGCAAGCGGACTCCATGATGTTCTTTTACCAGTCACCTGTATTGTGGACATCCGGTAACCAAATGACAGCCGACACCATTACCATGCTGATCGAAAATAAAACCATCAGCAAAATATTCATGACCAGCAATTCATTTGTAATCTCCACGGATACTATTAAAAATTTCAATCAGATAAAGGGCAGAAAGATGACAGCATTTTTCCGCAACAAAAAACTACACCAGGTAGTGGTAGATGGAAATGGCGAGAGCATTTACTTCGCGCTGGAAGACAAAACCAACTTGCTGATGGGGATGAATAAAATTATCTGCAGCAATATTGTAATTCGTTTTAAAGATGCACGCGTAAACAACCTGAGTTTCTACACCAATCCCGAAGCGGATTTTATACCCCCACATGAGCTCAAAAAAGACGACATGCTGCTTCGCGGTTTCGACTGGAAAATCAATTCCCGGCCCGACCGGAAAGATGTAGTTAAAGAGCAGCAACAGCCTACAGTAGAGGCGCCTAAACGCAAGGGACTTTAAATTATTGTTATCTAATCTAAAATTTTAGGTCATTGGCTATGAAATGCCCTAAAAAATGCTAAATTTTGAGGAACTTCATAAAAGTATATGAAGAAGACTCTACTCTTGGCATGTTCCCTTTTAATCGTTTCGCTCCTTCAGGCACAAAGTTTTGAAGTCAGGGAGGTTGCGGAAAACCATAAGGGCTTTATCGGAGATCAGATCAAAGCCCCACTTTCCATTAAAAACACAACACAAAAAACACTTGTACTGCTTATTCGCAGGGCAAATTCTCAATTGGGAAGTACCCAAAAGGCATTTTTTTGCCCGGGTGGCGATTGCCAGGAGTCCAACACAGAAGAAATTACCATACGCCTTGAACCGGGTCAAACACTTGAAAACTTTGCCGTTGGCCTTGATGCCGGGCTTGTTCCTGGTGTGAGTTCCGTAAAGTACACCATTCTAAATCGCTCCAACCCAGCTGATTATCAAGATATTGAACTGCATTTCAGCGTTGAGGAAAAGCCGGCAAAGAATGACATTTACTCTTCGCGTTTCATTGCTATCCATGATGTTTATCCCAACCCCGTATCCGACTTTGCCCACATTGAATACCGGTTGCTGCATGATCAGGTAAAGGCGAAAATCATTATTCACAACATTTTGGGAAGTGCCCTGTCGGAATATCCGCTGCCCTACCAGGAAACACGGGTAAAAATTAAAGCCGATGAGTTGACCCCTGGTATTTATTTTTACACCCTGTACCTCGATAATGAGGGTGTTATGACCCGAAAGCTGATAGTAAGGCGGTAAAACAATCTCAACCTCCGGCATACCCTTTATCCCCAACCTTCGTTTTATTCATTTCAGTTGATATGCTATATTTGCGGGCTTATGCGGATACAAGTAACCGGATTAACGATTCTTTTGGTTCTACTGATTGGAGCAGGATGCAGTAAGTTCAGAAAAATCGAAAAAAACCCTGATTGGCGGGTGAAATATGAGGCCGCTATGCGGTACTACGATAAAAAGGACTATTACAAGGCTTCTGTGTTGATTGAGCAGGTAATGCCCATCATTCGTGGTTTACCGGAAGCCGAAAAAGCACAATTTTACCTGGCCTATTGCCAATTTCATGAAAAGCTTTACCTGCTGGCCTCCGAGCAATTCAGAACATTTTTTGAAACCTATGGACGCAGTTCGCTGGTTGAAGAAGCCCGGTATATGTACGCATATTCCCTCTTCCGCTCCTCACCCGGTTCAAACCTGGATCAAACCGGCAGTATTGAGGCTATGGCTTCCATGCAGGAGTTTCTAAACCGTTACCCGAACAGTAAATTTCGTGATCAGGCATTGGATGTGATTTATACAACTCAAGACAGGCTCGATCAAAAAGGATTTGACAACGCGAAACAATACTTCCGCATGCGCCAATACAAGGCTGCGGTTGTTGCCTTGAAAAACTTTCAGGATAACTTTCCCGACTCAAAACACCTGGAGGAAGCGCGCTACCTCGTTATCGAATCTCAATACAGGCTGGCCGTACAAAGCATTTACTCGAAACAACGTGAGCGCTATCAGGAAGTGGTAAACACCTATCTTGAATTTCTAGATCGATACCCTTCCAGTGCGTTTTTGAAAGAAGCAGAAAAAATGTATGTCGACAGTCTTGAAAAACTCAGTAAATTCAAAAATATAAATTCATAATTATGGCTATTCAATCATCTATTGTTACCCGCGACCTGGAACAACTGGCAAAACCCACCGGAAATATCTACGAATCGGTGGTAGTGATTTCCAAGCGCGCAAAACAAATTGCAGTTAATATCAAAGAAGAACTGAACAGCAAGCTTGCCGAGTTCGCCACGACTGTTGATAACCTGGAAGAAGTTTTCGAAAACCGTGAGCAAATAGAAATCTCACGTTTTTACGAACGCATGCCGAAGCCTACGTCTACCGCTACTGAAGAATTTCTGGAAGGTAAGCTGAACTACCGCTTGCGCGAAGAAGAGAACGCTGCTGAAAATTAATCATCATCCGGCATGCTGCACGGAAAAAAAATACTGGTAGGTGTAACCGGCAGCATAGCCGCTTATAAAAGCGCATTTCTTGTTCGGCTTCTGGTAAAAGCTGGGGCAGAAGTTAACGTTGTGATGACGCCTGCCTCGCATGAATTCATTACACCCCTCACACTATCCACGTTATCAAAAAATCCTGCTCTCTACGAATTTGTGAAGAACAGTAACGGAGAATGGAATAACCATGTTGAACTTGGCCTGTGGGCCGATGCCATGGTTATTGCACCCGCCAGCGCAAACACAATCGCCAAAATGGCGCACGGTATCTGCGACAATTTGCTGCTGGCCGTTTACCAGTCAGCACGATGCCCGGTAATGGTGGCTCCTGCCATGGATCTAGACATGCTGCAACATCCTTCTACCAAAGAAAACCTTGCCGCACTCACCCGATTTGGTAATCACATTATTGAACCCAACCATGGAGAACTCGCCAGTGGACTGGTGGGTACCGGCAGAATGGCCGAACCAGAAGAAATTCTGGAATACATTGACCGGTTTTTAAAAAAAAGCGCACCCCTGGCAGGTAAGACTGCACTGGTAACCGCTGGGCCTACGCACGAAGCCATTGATCCGGTGCGTTTTATCGGCAACCATTCCACCGGAAAGATGGGGTATGCGATTGCTGAAGAACTGGCGAAGCAAGGCGCAACTGTTCATCTTGTTTCCGGCCCAACATCCTTGCATACGATTCACCCTTCCATTCACGTTAAGAAGGTGATGTCGGCAGAAGAAATGTATTTGGCGTGTCAGGAAGTATTTCCCAAAACCGATATTGCCGTACTGGCTGCGGCTGTGGCCGATTATAAACCGCTTGTAAAGGCTGATCAAAAAATCAAAAAGAAAGACGAAACACTTTCGCTTGAACTAACCAAAACACACGACATCGCTGCTACGCTGGGCAAGCAAAAAGTAAACGGGCAACTTATAGTTGGTTTTGCATTGGAAACCGAAAATGAAAAGGCCAATGCTGAATCCAAACTGGAATCAAAAAATTTCGATCTGATCGTATTGAATTCCTTAAATGATGAAGGGGCAGGATTTGGCCATGATACCAATAAAATCACCATCCTGGATCGCCAACAAAAGGCCACACAATACGATCTGAAAAGCAAAAAGGAACTGGCAAAAGATATTGTTCGGGCAATTCGTGAAAAGCTTCATGCGTAGTTTTCTATTTCTGTATTTTCTATTGACCGGGCTCGCCACATCAAATGTGTTTGCCCAGGAACTAAACTGCATTGTTACGATAAACGTGGGGCCTAAAGTGCAAACCACCGACCGGTCAGTGTTTACCGATATGAAAAATGCGTTTCAACAATTTCTGAACACACGTAAGTGGACCAATGACAACTACCTGCCGCATGAAAAAATTAATTGCAGCATTCTGATCAACATTAATGACATGCCGGCCATTGGCTTTTTCAGCGCCTCCGTACAAGTGCAGGCCGCGCGGCCAGTCTACAACACCAACTACAACAGCCTTATTTTCAATTTTGCTGATCGGGATTGGGAATTTGATTACCTCGAATCGCAACCCCTGGAATTTAACGACAACATGTTTACATCCAACATAACATCGTTGCTCGCCTTTTATGCCTACGTTATCTTGGGAACGGATTATGATACTTTTAGCGAACTCGGAGGAACTCCTCATTTTCAACGCGCCTTGCAGGTGGTAAACAATGCCCAGTCTTCCAACCGTCCCGGATGGCAGTCGGTTGGCAGTATCCGCAACCGGTATTGGCTAATCGAGAATATAATTAACACACAGTTTACCGATATCCGTAAAGCTTCTTACAGCTACCACCGCCTCGGCCTCGATACATTCGATAAAAATGCCGATGGAAGTCGCGAAGTCATTTTAAAAGGGTTAAAGGATATTAAAAAAGCCCGTGACATTAACCCGAATGCCATTCTGGTAATTGCCTTTTTCGATGCCAAAGGACGCGAACTCGCCAACATCTATTCAGAAGGTCAACTTCCCATTCGCAGGGAAGTATATGAACTGATTACCACGATGGACCCCTCTAACCGGGCGAGCTACGAAAAAATCATAAAGAATTAGACTTGGAATTCGTTGTGGTGCCGTAGGCATTCATCCTGTATATTTCGAAAAATTACTTTCCGTTGCTCACGCACTTAACCATTAAGAACTACGCCCTCATCCGGCACCTGGAAATGGAGCCTTCAGGCCACCTGAATGTAATTACCGGTGAAACCGGTGCCGGTAAGTCAATTATGCTGGGAGCGCTGGGCTTGTTGATGGGCAACCGTGCCGATACCAAAGTATTGTGGGATGAACAGGAGAAGTGCATTACGGAAGGCATTTTCAAGATCAAGCCCTATAATCTAAAATCCTTTTTTAAAGCAGAAGATCTCGATTATGATGATCAAACCGTAATCCGAAGGGAGATCAATCCGGGAGGAAAATCGCGGGCATTCATTAACGACACACCGGTAACTTTGGACGTGCTGCGGAAACTTGGCGCCATGCTCATGGACGTTCATTCCCAGCATGAAACCCTGATGCTGGGCGACAAGAACTTTCAGCTAAAGCTTGTTGATGCTTATGCCGGGAATCAAAACCTGCTTGAGCAATACCAGGAAACATGGCAACAATACGTTCAATCAAAGAAGGAATACGAATCCCTTCAAGAAAGAGCCGAATCGCTGCGTCAGGAATCAGACTTCATTCATTTTCAATCGGATGAACTTGTAAAGGCTGGGTTTGAGTCAGGCGAACAAGAAAAGCTGGAAAGCGAATTAAAGATCATGGAACATGCCGAAGATATTAAGAGTCGGTTTAATGCCATCCTGGATTTGCTTTCGCGATCAGAGTACGCGGCACAGCAAGCCCTAACGGAAGCCCGCAACCAATTACAGGCGGTTGCCGGATATTCCAAAGTCTATGAAGCGTTAGCCAACCGATTACAAAGTAACATCATTGAGTTGGATGATATCCTGAACGAAATCGAAACCGCTGAAGCAACTGTTGAGTTTGATCCACAACGTGCCGAAGCAGCCAAAGACCGTATCGATTCACTGTATCGCTTGCTTAAAAAGCACCGCGTAAATTCCATTGATGAATTATTAACGCTTCAGGAAGAATTTCAACAAAAAGCCAACCTCACCGCCAATCTTGATGATGAGCTTGCAAAAGCAAAAACTGATTATGAACAGAAGACAAAACAAATGCAGGCTCTTACTGAGAAACTGAGTAAAGCAAGAGCAAAAGTGTTTGAATCATTGTGCAAAGAGATCACTCAATTATTAAACGAGGTTGGCATTCCGCAAGCTTCACTTCGAATTGAACATTCCAGAATTTCACCAACTAACTATGGAGGTGACAGCATCGACTTGCTGTTTAGCGCCAACAAGGGAATTGCCCCTCGGCCGTTAGGTGATGTTGCTTCGGGTGGAGAATTTTCACGACTGATGTTTTGCATTAAATATGTAATGGCTGAGAAAACAGAAATGCCCACCTTGGTACTGGATGAAATTGATACCGGAGTTTCCGGTGAGATTGCGATCAAGTTGGGTAAACTCATGAAATCAATGGCCAAAAAGCATCAACTGATTACCATCAGTCACCTGCCGCAAATAGCTGCAAAGGCCGACACGCATTATTTTGTATTTAAGGATAACTCCTCAAAAAAAACCATCAGCTCGATTAAGTGTTTAACCGACCAGGAACGTGTTGAGGAGATTGCCAAAATGATTGGCGGAGAAAAACCATCCAAAGTAGCGGTGGAGAATGCCAGGGAATTACTGGTGAGTTGACCCGTTTTCCTTTATTCTTAGTTTCCAAACCTCATCGTATTCAATCCTTCCTTCATCCACCAGTTCACGAATAACATCCACAAACAATTCAACATCACGGGGATTTATTTTTTGTTCCAACTCCTCACTGGTCATTGCCGACCCCGTTAATAAATTAAGAATTTCCTGGTGGATCTCTCCGGCTTCTTCCCTGTTTTCCTTTTTTCGGTTTGAGATACATACATCGCAAAGACCACAAGTCTCCCAGCTTTGCTCATCGAAATACTCCAGTATGCATTGCATCCGGCAACGGTGATTCTTAGATGCATAATCCACCATTGCTTGCATCTTGTCTTCAGCCAGTTTCTTACGAGCGACCAATCGAGCATGATGTACCGGTAAACGATCAGCATCCTGACGCGGGAGAACGTAGGTTAACTGCGGGTTATCAATAACGGGTTGATACGTTATCACCTGGAGCTCATCCAAATGCTTTAGCAAGCCTTTAACTTCGGAAATATCAACTTTCAAACCAGTGGCCAGCTGGGCTTCAGATATTTTAATAAAATCGGTAAACAATTGGGCGCCATACAAGCGCAACAGCATTTTAATTAACGGATCAAATTTTTCGTTAGCAACCTGAAATTCATATAAGGCTCCCCGATCCATTTGAATATGCAATTGCGTGGGGCTGTAGAAACTTTCATTAAACTGAACCAAGCCCTCCTCTTCCAGTTTCTTCAATGCGCCATAGACCTCCGCAACATGAAAACCGTATCGCTCACAGAAGTCATGCAGTTCAAAATCAAAACCCTCACCTGCACCACTCCCTTCAGCCAGTTGAAAATAATTTGCCAAGGCCTGGTAAATAGTTTTAAGTACCGAAATTTCAGGGTGCGATAACTTCACTTTTGTTTTCAATGATTCAACATCGGAGTCGTGATACAGAACAACGGCATAGGCGCGTAAGCCATCACGACCGGCACGACCAGCCTCCTGGTAGTACGATTCAAGGTTTTCGGGTAAATCCATATGCACCACCACGCGCACATCAGGCTTGTCGATACCCATACCAAATGCGTTGGTTGCCACCATCACCCGATAACGGCCTTTAAGCCAATCGTCCTGATGTTGGGTGCGTTGCTGAAAATGCAACCCGGCATGATAGGGTAATGCGGTGATGTTTTTTTGGTTCAGCAGATTTGCCAATTCTACTGTTGCCTTACGTGACCGGACATACACAATAGCAGATCCCTTTACTTTCTGTAAGATCTCCAATAGCTTCTTCTCTTTATTTTCAGACTTTCTGACAACAAAAGAAATATTCTCACGGGCAAAGGTTCGTTGAAAAATTCCATATCCTTTCCGAAAATGAAGCTTTTCAATAATATCGCTTTTTACCAGTTGTGTTGCCGTTGCTGTCAGGGCAATTACCGGAACATCGCCAACCAAATCACGCAACGCAGCTATCTCCAGGTAAGGCGGCCGGAAATCATACCCCCATTGCGAAATACAGTGCGCCTCATCTACAACAATCAGGCTCACTTTCATCTGCACCACGCGTGCAATAAAAATTTCAGTCTTTAAGCGCTCAGGTGAAACGTAGAGAAACTTAACATTACCATGAACGCAATTATCGAGTGCGGAATCAATTTGAGCACGCGGCATGCCGGAATGAAGTGCCACCGCCAGAATGCCTCTTCTTTTCAATCCTTCTACCTGATCTTTCATCAACGCGATGAGTGGTGACACTACAATACACAAACCATCCAGCAACATGGCCGGCACCTGAAAGCAAACCGATTTACCTCCGCCTGTAGGCAACAACGCCAGTGTATCCTGCCGCTTGAGCACGGAAGCGATAATCTCTTCCTGCATCGGTCGAAAGACGGTGTGTTTCCAATAGCGTTTTAATATGGAGAGAGGTGTTTCCAAACTTTATAAAGATATAAAAAAGAAAACGGGCCGAAGCCCGTTTAATTAAACTCAAAAATCAACATTACTTATTTATTTGCCGATTGAAGCAGCTTTACCCCGGTTTCGCCCAGGTGTCTGGTGAGGATATTTTTATACGGAGTGGAGTTAGTGTATCCACCCTCTGTTTTAAAAAATTCTTCAAGCAATGGTGTCCAGTCACTGCTCATAGGCATGATGAATCCAAATTGCTCAGCTGCCATGTCGCCAACGGGATGGCGCTTAACTGACTTTCGCTCACTTACTGCTTTCAAATAAAAAGCCAGGTCAAGGTAAGAGAAGGCATTCGGATCAGCGAAAACTTTTTCATACACCTCGGGACTGGTGTCTAAAGTTACCACCTTCATGGCAGGAAAGTGCTTCTTCTTCAGTTCAAGAATTCGTTTTTCATTGAGGGTTCCCTTGGCAGTATAGGCTGTAAGTTTCGAGAACGTAGTTGAAATATCTTCCAGCTTAGTTAAAGTAGCCACATTATTTTGGGTAATCAAAATAGCAAAGTTGGTTATAAATGGTGGACTGAATCTTACTTCTTTTTTTCGTTCATCGGTAATGGTAATGTTTCCCAAACCAAAAACCCCTCCTGTTGATGCTTTTACCTTGTCATACATTCCCCTGAAATTGGAACCATCACCCACAAACTTCGTTTGCAGCTTAACACCTTTTGTCTTGTTAACCCAATTCACAAATTCATTGGTAATATCCACACAAATGCCGGTCAGCTTTCCGCTGTTGTCTTTATAAACAAAACTGGGCGTTTCAACGTACGCCAGGGAAATCGTTCCCTGTCCTGTTGCCTTCACCTGTGCCCACGAATCACCCACATACCCTTGCGCCAGCACCATTCCCGATACCAGCAAGAGCATCACCAAAATCCAAGTCTTTTTCATAATCCAATCGATTTAGTATTGATCGATTTACGAAATAGTTAAAGAAAATACCGGAATGGAGTAAGATCAATGTACTATTTACCGGTACATTGAAAATTACCAGATGATTTTCTCCTTATTCAGGAAGGCTTCAATACCACGTTTACAATCCGTGGTGCCCCGGGCGTGGGCATTTGACTCGGCCGTATGTTGTAAAGCCTGTGTCAAGGTCATACCCTGAACTTCTGCTATCAGTTTCTTGGTGAGCTTCATGCTATCAGCCGAATTGGAAGCGATCAATCGCGAAGCAAAATCGTTCACTTCAACATCAAGTTTATCAGCGGATACGACCCGATTTATCAGGCCAATCGTTTGGGCCCGATCCGCAGAAATCAATTCACCGCCCAACAACAATTCACGTGCTGCACCCTCACCCATCTTGCGCAACAAGAACACCGAAACCAGAGCCGGAATGAAGCCAATCCGTACTTCGGTATATCCAAACTTTGCTTCCGGAACGGCAAACACCCAGTCGCAGATACTGGCTAACCCACAGCCGCCTGCCAAGGCATGCCCCTGAACCTGTGCAATGACTACTTTTGGATGCGTATAGATATTAAAGAAAAGCTCTTTCAATTGCTTGGAGTCAGCCAGGTTTTCTTCAAATGAAAAATTTTGAAGTTGTTGGAGATAAGTCAGGTCCGCTCCGGCACAAAAAGCCTCACCCATAGCATTAAGCACAATCACTTTAACCTGATCGTCTTTCGCTGCCCGATCAAAAGTCTGTTTTAAACCATCAACCATCTCCGGGCTCAGGGCATTTCGCTTCTCCGGACGATTCAAGGTGATTCTTCCAATTCGCTCCTTTACACTATACTCAACCATACTCATAACTTTATAATTTAATGGAGAAGGCTCCGTGTTGTAAAACTGAATGCGCGGAAAGCTGAAGCTGCTCCGCTTCCTTCATTAACCGGTTTGCGTGGTAATATACATTACTGCTATCAATGATTATGTGTTTATAATCGATTGAATTTAGCATGGTGAGCGATTGCACACTGTTGTAGCTGATAATTACGTAATCAATTTCAAGATTATCCGGCAATGAAAAATCGGGGGACGTAAGTTGGAGAAAGGTTATTTCCTTCCAGGAAAACAACCGACCACCGGGAATAGTCCGAACAAATGAGTGATTGTTGAAATGAATACGATCAATTCCACTGATCAACCGATTTGGCCTGATATGAAACCGCATACGATCAGCATTAGCTACCAATGCAGAATCGGCAAACAAGAAAGATTTACCCCGATCCATCCATTCCATGGCCTGATACCCGGCAACACTATACACCACAAATTTTTCGTGTTTCACTTCCTGCTGATAGTGATGCCATTGTGCAATACCGAACAGAAGCGCACATATGGATATACCTAACGTGTAAACAAATTTTCGGTACTGAAACAACAATAGCATAAATACCACCAAGCCAACAATTAGCCAACTTTGGGTAGTTGTAATATAAATATTGTTGATCAAGCTAACCGGCCATTGCTCAACTGTAAAAACCAGGTAGTTCAACAGCCATAAAATACCCTCAAGCAATTGTCCGACCCAGGCTGCCAACACTTCAACCGGACTAACCACCAACAAAACAACACCCGTGAGAAGTGATATAAAAGCACCGGAAATTACGAACAGATTAGAAACCAGAAAATAGACTGGGAATTGATGGAAGTACAGCAGGCCAAGCGAAAACGTAGCCAACTGTGCCGCAAAAGAAACACACGTTACCTGCCACACCTTGTCCAGCAACCAATTGTTTGGCTCCCACAGTTGGGCAAGTTTAGGTTGGATATACACAATACCGATCACCGCCAGAAAAGAAAGCTGAAAACCAACCGACATGATCAGGTAAGGTTCATATAACAACAAAATGAATGCAGCAACGGCAAGCGTGTTATAAATGTTTGTGCTATAATTCAATGGTCGCGACAGGGCAATCACTGAAAACATAGTGACTGCGCGCAACACAGACGGAGAAAGCCCGGTAACAAATGCATAACTCCATAGTACTACAATGCTAATTACAGCCAACACCCATTTTCCATACCTCCACTTTTTAAAAGGTTTAAGAAAAAGCATAAGGATGAGGTAAATAATACCAACATGCAGACCGGAGACAGCCAATACATGCATTGCTCCGGAAGAAGCATACGCCTGAACGAGTTCGTTATCCAAACCATCCTTTACGCCCAGTATCAATGCAGAGGCTACAGCGCGTTCGCGACCACTCAGAATATGTTTTTCCAATACACCTTCAGCCCAACGTCTGGCTTTAAGGGCATAAGCCATTATTTCATATGGTGGATCGTTCGCGATCCAATGCACTGACTCTTTGCGCAAGAATTGCTGATGATAAATTTTCTTGAATGTGAGAAAGCGTTTGTAATCAAACTCACCCGGGTTGGATGGAGGATTTAATTCCTGTGGCGAACCTTGTATGAGCAGTTGATCACCATATGAAAAAGGAGTTGGAAAATCTGCCTTCGAAAAATACCAAAGCACCTTTCCGGAAACCGGCCGCCACACTTCCCCATCAAAAATATGCTGTACCCGTGCTTCGACCTTCCAGGATTTTCCCTTCTCCTCTTCAAATCCGGCAACAACCGCTACATATTGTCTGATACTTGTTTCATGTAAAAAATGATCTGTATTTCTTGAATCGGTGTGGATAAGTGTGTTGCTGTAGCCGGCAAAAAAAACAGCTGCAAGTCCAATAAATCCCGGGTTTAACTTTGTGCGGCTAAAAACCAACACAATAAATATCGCTACACAGCTTGCAAAAAGAATCCATAAAACCTGTTCCGGTACAAGGTCTGGTTGATAGATCCCCAGGATAATGCCGGCAATAAAAAAGAAAACGATCCGTACAAAGGTGTAAGGTGTCCAATAAAACATGTAGGGAAAATAACGAAAAGGCAATAGAATTCAAGACAGGGATTAATCCTGGCTATTGATTCCCGGAATCACTTTTCTGCTTGCGGGCATAGGCGTCAATTATATCACGCACCAATTTATGGCGAACAACATCCTTTTCATTCAATTCAATCAAGCCAATACCCTTAACGTCTTTTAAAATCGAGATAGCTTCATTTAATCCAGAACTTTGCTTCTTCGGAAGATCCACCTGTGATGTATCACCTGTAACAATCATTTTCGAATCGGGGCCCATGCGTGTTAAGAACATTTTCATTTGCATGGGTGTGGTATTTTGCGCTTCATCCAGCAGAATGAACGCATTATTCAGCGTGCGACCGCGCATGTAAGCCAAGGGTGCAATTTCAATGATTTCGCGCTCCATATAATATTGAAGCTTCTCGTACGGAATCATGTCGTTGAGTCCGTCATAAATTGGCCGCAGGTACGGATCAATCTTTTCTTTCAGATCGCCCGGAAGAAAACCCAGGTTCTCCCCCGCCTCCACTGCGGGGCGTGTGATGATGATTTTCTTTACCTGTTTATTCTTAAGCGCCCGCACCGCTAGCGCCACTGAAATGTAAGTCTTTCCCGTACCGGCCGGCCCGAGTGCAAATACCAGGTCATTATCCTTAACCAGTTGTACCAGCTTTTGCTGATTGGGTGTTTTTGCCTTTATCGGGGTTCCTTTGGTTCCATGCAAAATCAGCTCTTCACCCGCTACCTGGGCCTGAACAATCTCCTGCTCACGCGATACATAATCCTTTACATTTTCGGCTGTAATAATGCCATACTTATGGTAATGATCCATAAGCGACTGCAGGATATCATCAATCTGAATAATTTCATCTGCGCTACCGCGAACCATAATCTGGTTTCCACGGGCAACAATGCGGCTCTTCGGAAAAGCGGAAGCCAATTCGGTGATGTTACGGTTTTCAATCCCCAGAAAATCAACCAGGGATACTTCTTCAAGGGTTATTACTTTCTCTGTCAAAATCAGGTGTGCGGTTTTTGCCGGTCAACAATATGCTGCAAAAGTGTTTATTTTTGCCCGGTAAACTTACAAAAGAACACGGGGAGCATCAATACATGGCCATTATTACCCTGCTGACAGATTCGGGAACAAACGACCACTATGTGGCGGCTATCAAGGCCAAAATATTGTCGGTTAATCCGGGTATTCGCATCATTGATATTACCCACGCCATTGCACCGTGCGATCTTGCGCATGCCGCATTCGTTTTGCGGGGCATATTCCGCGATTTTCCGAAAGGCACGGTTCACCTGGTAGGGGTACATGCAACAGGTAATCGCAACGATGCGGCAATTGCCCTGCAGGTAGAGGATCATTTTTTTGTAGGCGCTGATAATGGTTTGTTTGGGCTGATTACCGATAGGGCCCAACAAAACCTGGTGGAACTGAATACACTCACCGCATCAACAACTACCTTTCCAGAAAAAGAAATTTTCGCCCCGGCTGCCGCCCGGTTAGCCAGTGGAGTAGGTATAACATCGCTTGGTAAACCTTTGCCTACGTTCAAGAAAATGATTGACCGGCAAATGAAAGCCACGCGAAAACAAATTACCGGGCACGTACTTAGGGTCGACAATTTCGGTAACCTGCTGACCAATATCACCAAAGAAGCCTTTGATGTACTGAGTCAGGATAAGGTATTTACCATTCAGTTTGGCGGGGAAAAATTCAGGAAGATACACACCCAATATAACCAGGCCGAGGAAGGAGAATGTTTTATTGTATTTAACAGCCTCGGCTTATTGGAAATTGGAATTTACAAAGGCAATGCCTCCGAATTACTGGGCCTTGAGTACGATAGTGTCGTAAACATAATCTTTGAAGAGTAATCTATGTTGATAAGAATTGTACGCATGCACTTTACAGATGCAGGAGTAGATGAATTCCTACAGATTTTCAATGCCAACAAGGAGGCCATCCGAAACTTTGAAGGTTGCACACACCTGCAGCTTTTGAAGGATTATGATAACCCCAACACCTACACTACCCTAAGCCATTGGAAGAACGCGGAAAGCCTGGAACGGTATCGCAAGTCGGAGCTTTTTGGCAACGTGTGGGGGCGCGTAAAAACCTTATTTGCCGAGCGTTCGCAGGCATTTTCGCTTCAGAAATTTATTGAATTGTAAATTGTGCAAACGGTAATCTTTACCCATATTTGCAGCCCAACAAACAGGCCTGAAAGCTGGCCTGGCGTTCTTCAAAAGCCCGATGGCGGAATTGCAGATGCGTTGGTCTCAAACACCAATGGTAGCAATGGCTCGTGCCGGTTCGACTCCGGCCTGGGCACAAAGCCTCAGAAGTTTCTGGGCTTTTGTTTCATCAACCTATTAATCATCAATCCTTTTTTTCAAAATAGGCGGGCCCGACAGGTAATTGGTGAGTCCTTGCCCTGTGCCCTTTTCTGAAAGTTTGGCCAAATGCCCGTGGTTGCAAATAAAATCATACAAAATGAGGTACTCAAACTACCTTAAGAATGTAGATTTTTGAGTGTCCTTCATTAGAGAAAGTAGAATTCTCTTCATAAAAGTTTAGGTTAATAAATTATGGAAGGATAAAGGTCTCCAGGACGTGGGGACCTTTTCTTTTGAATCCAGATCAGGTAATGATCTAAAACAATGTGAAGTCAGTTAAATCATCTTCTCAGATTTTGCCAGCGCAATAGCATCAGCTTTTGAATTGACTTCCAGTTTGGCATAAATATTCCGAATGTGTGTGCGGATGGTGAACTTGCTAAGGAACAACTCCTCTGCAATTCTGGAGTAGCTCTTTCCAGCTGATAATGCAGATAGAATTTCGGTTTCGCGAGCCGACAACGGAGAACGTTGATTTTTAGTGAACGATGAAACAACCATTCTCGCGATTTGAGAACTCATAGGCGAACCACCTTGTACAATTTCCTCTAAGGCCGTGGCAATACGCTCATAATTTGAGGCCTTCGTCAGGTATCCCACAGCTCCGGCACACAGAGCCTCAAATACAACTTCACTTTCTTCATGTATGGAGATGACGAGAATCTGTATTGTAGCGCGTAAGCGTTTAATCTCGGAAATCGCCTTTAAGCCTGACATGCCAGGCAGGTTAATATCCATGAGCATAATCGTTGGCTGATCATCATTGAGATTTTTGATCGCATCTTCAGCGTGCGTATAGCTGTTGATTACAACAAAATCAGGATGAGATGAGACCAAAAATGAAAATCCATCACGAACAATCTCATTATCTTCAACAATTACAACCCGTGTTTTAGTTTGCCCAATGTGCATAATTCTCCTTTTTAATGGTGATTGTTGTTCCTTTTGAAGAAGACTGAACCAACAAAATTGCTTCAATCTTCCTGGCTCTTTCTTCCATACTTTTTAGTCCGACCGATGAGATTCTTGTGGTTCCGTAATCAAATCCATTTCCGTTGTCGGAGAGGGAGATAGTCAGGTCTGAACCGCTTTTTGAAACCTTCATATTCACTTCAGATGCACCCGAATGTTTGAGCGCATTGGTCATTGCCTCCTTAAAGATGAGGATCAGGTGACGCGAGTAATAGGATCGAACCTTCAGGTTATTTTGCCAATCTTCAACTTCCGGAGATCCGAAATTCATAGTTGTTGAGAAAATCTGTTCTCCGAAATCTCCCAGGTAAAGCATTGTCCATCCTAATGTTTCATGTTGCGGGTCAATTGAGGCGATGAAATCTTTTGTTCCGAAGAAAAGATCGTTGGCATGACGGTTAAGCGATGCGAATTGTTTACTAAGGTTATCAGGCAGGTCATGTGCTTTCATAGCAATTACCTGCAATAGTGAAATAATTGACGCGAGGTGATTACCCAGTTCATCATGAAAATCTTTAGCTAATTCTCTTCGCATCTGCCGATTCTGCCGTTCTGCCAACACTTGTACCTGCATGGCTCTTGATATGCGCAACCGGACCATACCCCATACTGCCAATACCAACAGTGAACCTATAAGGACGCGAAACCACCACGTTTGCCAAAAGGGTGTTAGAATTTGAAAAGCCAATATTTGGCGATCAAGTTCTTGCCCCAGATCATTAACTACACGGACTTCAAAGTTGTAGGTACCTGGAGCCAGGTTTGTAAACCGGATAGAACTCAGTTCATTTGGATCAGACCAGGTATCAGAGAGCCCTACCAGACGATATTGATATTTTGCATGATCGGGCATTAGTAAACTCACCGATTCAAAATCAAAATTAAGGGTTGATGCATTTGAGGGCAGTTTGAGAGAAGTATTCTTAAACCATCCTGACGTTTGAACGGAATCCGGCAAACCGGTAACACTCACATTGGTTATTGCCAATTTTGGTATTGAACGAATTGGGTAATGTCCTTGTATATCATAAGCAAACAGTCCATCTACTGTACCAAACCAAAGTTCCTTTGCAAATGAAGGTTGCAGTACAGCTCTATAAACCGTTTCAGTCCCGATAAGTCCATTATTACGATTCAACCACTCTTGAGACACAACGTCCAACCCACTAGTACAATCGAACACACAAATACCTCGTTGTGTACCACAGTAAATACGGTTACCGTCAAGAAAAACAAAGGTGATATGATCAAAAGGCAGCAAACGAATGGGCTTCTGATGATCAAGACGACCTCCGGGAAAAATCCATAAGCCATGTCCGAGTGTCCCTACAAAAAAAGATTTCCATATGCATCATACACCAAGTCGGTAATCAGTTGATTATCGAACTGAAATCCCGTTTCAATCTTTTGAGCTTTACCGTTCACTAACACATGCAATCCATTATCTGTTCCTAACAAGAGTGATGTATCGGTTTGACAAATCATAAAAACAAACAAATCATCAATGATCTTCTTTATACCTGATTTTTGTATAACAAATAATGATTTCCGGTCGAAAACAAATAGTTGATCATCCTTTGTGTCGATAAAGTAAGGCGGTGATGCGTAGATAGGTTGATCTGGAATGGGTTCGAATTTTTCACCTGATTTTATAAGAATTCCCATTTCAGCAGAAGCCAGGAGAATTTTCCCATCCAGCATTGCTGCATTGCTCACATTTCGGACGGAAGGAGGCATTACAACGGGTTGGATTGTAAGATCCGATCCCACTTCAAAAACTCCCTTACCAAGGGTTGTAACCAACACCCGTTCGGGTTCTACCTGCTTGATATCCGTTATCACATCTACAAGCGCTTCAGGAGGGAATTTCAGTTTGCGAAAAGGGCCTCGCATAAATTTAAACAAGCCATAAGCATTCGTACCTGCCCAAATGATGCCTTCACGGTCTTGATAAATCTGAAATACAGGCACGGAGGTTAACCCATTCTTTGATGAGAGCCAAGTAAACTCCTCCCCTTGTTTCCATAACAAACCACTTTGCATAACCAGCCACAACTCACCATCGAATACTCGAATTTCCCTGATATTTGCTCGGGGTACTTCGGTACGAATAACCTTGGCTTCACGATTTTCAATTTGGTACGTAATCAATCCTTGTCGAGTGCCTGCCAACAATTGCGTATTTGAAATCGGCAGAATGGATTGAGTTGTAGAGTCAGGAAGGGTGATGTACAAATTGAATTCTTCGCCATCGAAATGATACACCTGACCACCGGTTGTAAGCACCCAAAGTGTACCCATCGAGTCATATTCCATATCCTTTATACGTCTGTTTGTGAATCCGGTCTCATCAGAATAATACCTTCCTGAATCACCCGAAAGCTGGTAAATACCCCCTCCTGAAGGTACAACCCACATCAGTGTATCACGTGCGAGTAATCTTTTTATCTCTTCCCGCGGAATAAAAGGATGCTCAGATATCTTACCATTAACCATGATATTGAGTCCGCGTGAGGTCCCAATCCAGAGTTTATCCGGTGTCCAACTCAAACACTGAATGGATGGCGAAAGTAATCCATGTCCTATGGTATAGTTAGTAAACTTCTTACCATCAAAACGTGAAAGGCCACCCGAAGCCGTGCCGACCCACAAGTATCCGGAGCCATCTTGAGTAATAGCACCAACCTGCGACTGAGGCAGTCCATGCTCTACGCTATAGTTTATAGACGAAAAACTCTGACTTCTACAATTCCAGACGGTAGCGAGTATTAGTACCGATAAAAATGAAACTTTCAGCTTCACGACTCACACATTTCTAACATCATAGTCTCGCAGGTTAATCAACTTGGGTGAGTTGCCTCATATGGTTCTTAACTACTACCTCCAGGCTACAAAGATACTGCCATATGTCGATATCAGTATGCTTCAAATAGACCCAAACCAGATATGTATTAAAAAATCAAAAGTCAAATACTGAAATCTGGTTCCAATACAGCATTATGCAGTATTTAAGTATTTTTAAAGCTTGCGATTTAATTAATACTTCCCGCCAGAACCTGTGTTCTGATGGTTAACGTAATATTGGCGGTCAGGTTATACTACATAATGTAGTATGGTTTTGGTTCAGGCTAATTCAATATAAATGGAAGCTACTGGGTAGATGATGGGAGCTGTGAAATAATACCCAGCGGAAAGTTACCCACTTATGCGGGCTGAATGAAACGCTGTCGTACATTGCTTTCGCTATTTCGTAATTTTTACCCCCTTATGCTCATCATACATCATTGCCTCAACCTCTCCTTTGCTGTTTAAAGTAAATTCAATGTCTGACCAATAGTCCCTTTGGACAAATTTATTGAATTGACTTTTACCTTCATCTACCGGTATTAACGCACCCCATGTGCATGATAAATTGCCATCTTTAAAACTAACTTCCATCTCAAAATTTTTGATATAAAACTCATCATCAAATTTGTATTTGCCCGTTTGACACAAAAAAGATAACACATTGCGCTAAAACCAAAAGAGGCTGCCCTTTTAAGACAGCCTCTTTATTTTTTAATAAAATTCGTTAATCAACATCACTAATATTGATGACCGCTTCTTTTAAATAAATAGTCGCTCCTTCAACTCCGCGGCCAACAACAAATTCCTTACCATTGGCATTTATAGCACTGACGAGTGTGATGGTCAGGGTTTTGTTACCATCAACTACTCCATCTGTTATTGGGTCAATACCCAAGTTAACAAAATCAAAGTCAGCCAATCCACCGGGTGTTTTATTACGCTTAATAACAATAGTACCACCGGTTGCAGATGCCGTTCCTCCAGGTGTAGTAACTGTAAAATCAGTTCCAAAGACTGCACTTCCTGAAAAAGAATAGGTTACAGTAATATCAGATAAAGAACCAGCAGGGCATTCAATCCGCAAATTTTGAATAGCTGAAGACTCAGAAACATTCCGCACTATTGGCGTAATAGCGCCACCAGTATTAGCGAACGCTACGTAACTATCAATAGGCACTAACTTAAAGCCTAAGTCATCAATATCAAAGTCAGTACAAGATGCAAGTAGACTTATGCTTAAAATAAATAATGATATCTTTTTCATGATTTTAACAAGTTTAATTTTCAAACCACATTGGCACATCCGTCAATTCTTGTATTGGATTGTTTGGATTAGCTGAAACCTCTGTTGGTGACCATTGCAGACGCTTAAGCATTGTTGTTATTGTAGAGCCAGGTGCCGCCTGAATGTCGGGAATTTTAGTTCGTCTAACATGCGTCCATGCTTCAATAGGCATCCAAAATGTTTGCAAATACTGTTCTTCACCTATTGCCTGTAACTGCTGAGACTGCGTTAATCCAGTAATATCTGGCAAACTATTGACATAGCCTGAAATTTGGGTTGGCGTTAAAGTCTTCTGAGCACCAGGTATTGCACCACCCCACCATTGTAAGGACAGTGTTACGCCCTGACGATATAAATCATTAACATTCCCTGCAACGACACCCTTAGCAGCTAATTCAGCACGATACAAGGTAACCTCAGCAGGCAAAAACCAAGCATCAGGTAGATCTCCTCGAATAACATTATTTGAAATACGAGCTTTTGTAGCATTAGGAAATATACCGACATCACTTGCTTCATAATTACCGTTTGTGCCATCAACGCACCACAACTCAAGACGCGGATCACCTTCTAAGAGATCTCGAATTACCGGTGAAGGACCACAATAGTTCGTGGTTTCATTTGATCCGGTACCAAAGGCTGTAACAAGTTGTAACCACGCGTTAACATTACCTGCTGTTCCTGAATACCTTAACATTGCTGCCTGAGTATTTGTCTCTATCAAAGGTTGCCCTAACGTGGCAGCAATTTTAGTATCCACTGATGTATCCTTATTGCGAATCATCATTAAAACACGAAGCTTTAATGAATTGGCAAATCTACGCCATAGGGTCATGTCTCCGTTATAAATCAAGTCCCCCGTTAATGAGGCATTCCCAGTAGCAGGCATTGCGTCAATTAACGCAATTGCCTCATCGCATAAATCAACTATTCCATTCAAAATTGTTTCCTGATTGTCAAACTCAGGTGATGGAAATTGAGCACCATTCATAACTTGGGCAAAGGGCGCTGATTCCCAGCAGGCTGTTATGTCATAAAAAACAAGCGCTTTTAACGTAATAGCTACTGCGGCAATATTATTGTTAGTTACTCCCTTGGCCTTTGCTTCATTTTCAACCAGCACTAAATTCTTTATCGCTTGTGGATAGAGCATACCCCAAAAATTACCAGAAAGAAATCCACCAGCAGCATTACCACCGCCTTTTGGACTATTAAAAATATTTGAAATATGCTGCCAAACATCCATCATTCGCAAACCAATCTCTGTAGTCTTCCGATTACTGTACTGCACAATCACGAAGGGTAATACTACATTAGGATCAGCTGAGGATGCTGTTAACGGATTAGTATTTATATCCAATTGATCGCTACAAGAAATAGAATAGTTAAACCAACAACCGTTGCCATCACAACTATAAAATACTTAGTCATACTTTTCATAAAGTGTATCTTTTAAAGCGTAATTCTTAAGTTAAAACCAATACTTCTGGTAGGAAAGGAACCGAATTTCTTTCTACACCGAGGTCCATCCAGCACCGGCACCAAAAGTGTAGCTTCCGGATCAATATGTGGCACCTTAGAGTAAAGTAACGCCAGATTACGAGCTTCTACCCCAACCTGAATTCCCTTAATAAACGTGTTTCCAATCAAGCTTTTTGGAAAGCTGTGCCGACAATCAAGCTCACGGAATTTTACGAAAGAGGCATCAAAAATCTGAGATTCGGCTGCACCACCTGGCGCTAAACGCGCGGGAATGTTTGCATAGTCCTTTACTGGAATATCATTATCCCGGAATGTATATCCATTAGCTAACACACCAGCTGTAATAATGTAAGAACCTTCACGATTAATAGCTGTTTCGGTCAGTTTCCATTACTCACAGGGTTCCAAGCTGTAGTCGAGCTAATAAGGCCACCACTTCTCAATCTATTGTTGTCGATAGTGTAAAAGCCCTTGAACGAGAAATTATTGATAAAACCCATTGTAAAGTCAGGCAATACAGAGCCAAATGTTTTCAATGGTCCGGCAATAACCATCTTGTGGATTGATGATGATTCTACCGGAGTCATCTCTTAAATAAGAGGGTACAAAAATAATTGATACTCCTTGCCCGGAACGGCAACCACTTGGATATTATTGAATTCACTCGCTATTAGAAAACGATCTAAACCAGGCGCAACCTTTAACTCTGATTCGACATGTGAAAAATTGACAATTGAATTCCACGAAAAATTAGATGTTTTCACAACAGATGCATCCAAGAAATTTCAACCCCTGAAGTTACTCACTTCACTACATTCAAGTATCTTGCTGATCCTGTTGATGAGAATTGTTAATGAAATAATTTGATCTGTGTTGCTCGAATAGAAATAAGCTGCATCAGTACTATACGACTATTAAAGAATTGTAATTCTGTTCCAATTCAAAGTTGGTGGTCTTCTCTGCTTAATAATGCCGCTCCGGCGAGCAATGTATTTGTTGCACCAAATCCTAAACGACCGGCAAATGGAAAGTTTACATTTAGACTATACTGATATAGCTTGCGGGAAACAGGGAAGAATTGAAAATCAAGTTGATAAGGCCCAGTATCATTACCTACTTGTGCTCCACTGATTCTTAGTTTTGCATAGTTCAACACATTGCTTTTAATGTCAAGTGCATCGGTTAAAACAACAGCTAAACTCGCTGATGGATAAAAATAGGAACGATTATCAACTGGAAGAGTTGAAGACCAGTCATTACGTGCAGTTAGAGAAAGAGTAGCCCAATTTTTGTAACTCAGTGAAGCCTCTCCAAATACACCAAGCAATACCTGCTCAGCAAAGCCACGTGTTGGGGTATTTACAGTAGCATTAGCTGGATTAAATAACTCTGGAACCGCTAAATTTTGTGAAAAAAGAGTTTCCGAACTAAAATGACGCTTATTATAATTGAAACCACCCAGTAATTTTAGATTAAAATCTTGATTAAGGTCCTTAAAATAAGTTCCAATAATATCTACGTTTGCTTGGGTTCGCTTGATTTTGTCAATCAGAAAATCACCTGTGGCCCTTGATCGAGTTCCTACTCGGTTAGTAATCAATCGATTATCATTATCAAAATCATAACCCACCCGAGCCGTAAAACTCAACGATTGAATGGGGTTGTACGTTGTTTCAAAATTTGCCAAGAAACGTTCATCATCTCGCTCATTTTTATTTTCGTGTTGAATCCAAAACGGATTATTATCCGTTGGGCCCGCAGTTCCTAACTGATTACCGTTAGCATCAATCCATGGTTTGTAATTATTATAATTTGTTGATCTCACAAAACTTGTAACCCCAAAAATATTTGGATCATTTGCACCCTGAACTCCGGTTCCCTGCGATTGTGTATTTATATACTGCAATCCAAAACGCGACTTCAATTTCTCGCTATGTTTCATACCTGCATTGAAGCTTGCAGTCAATCGATCTAGCGCAGCATTAGGCAATATACCGGTTTGGTTCAAAGATGATACACTTAATCGATAATCGCCTTTTTCGTTTCCATCTGAAAAAGAAATATTATTTATCAGGCTCTTACCTTGCCTGTAAAAATCTTTGATGTTATTTGGATAAGCTCGTAGCGGAACTACATTTCCTGTTAGTGATTCTGTTACCAATTGGCCTTCAATCCGCTCACCCCAACTACTCGCAACAAAAGAAGAATCATACTTGAAGAATGAGCCTCCTGCATATTGATTTTGATAATCAGGTGTTCTGAAAAGATTATCAAATCGCAAAGATGAATTAAACGTAACAGTGGCTTTTCCTTTCGATGCTTTACCCTTCTTTGTCGTCACTAAAATAACACCGGCAGCCGCTCGTGATCCATACAGCGCAGTAGCTGCCGCACCCTTCAATACGGTTATAGATTCTACATCATCAGGGTTTATAACCGAAGCGCCATTTGCAAAATCACGGTTACCAGTAATGCGGTTGTTTTGAGTACTTGTGTTATCATGTGCATTGTTAATGGGGACACCATCTAAAACCCACAGAGGATCGTTTCTTCCACTCAAAGAGGTAATACCACGAACTAAAATCTTAGTGGAGCCACCCAGGTTTCCAGAACTTTGGGTAATTGTCACGCCTGTAACTTTTCCTTGCAACTGATTGAGTATGTTAGATTCCCGTGCCACTAACAAATCCTCAGACTTTACACCTGAAACAGCATATCCAAGTTCTCGTGATTGACGCTCAATGCCTAAAGCAGTCACTACTACTTCGGTAAGTTGCGTTGCATCAGATATCATCGAAACATCAACAACAGTTCTTTCCCCAATCTCAGCCTCAGTAGTTTGAAGACCAATAAAAGAAAACACCAAGGATCCGCCTGCTGTGGGAATTGACAGAGCATACCGGCCGTCAGAATCAGTTGCGGTACCAATAGTTGTACCCTTAAGTAAAACGTTTACACCCGGTAATGGCGATCCATCATCTGCAGCCGTCACTCGGCCTGAGATTCTGGTGCCCTGAGAATAGGCGATCACAGCACACAATACGTAAGCTGCTGTACACAAAATTCGTAGTAGTTTACTCATAGAATTACTTTTAGTTTATTAATAATCCAAAAGTCAAAAGTCAAATCTTGAGTTGTGTACTACAGTTTGTGGTATTCTTGTAGTGGAATTCTAATCCCTTCTGTTAGCAACTTTGCTGACATCAATCATTGCAAAGAGTCGGAATCAACATGCGGGTTTATCTTCTGAGCTATTTCCGTTAGTGGAAACTGAGACTTCTCCTTTTGTTGCTCATTCGTTGGTATTTTAAATGCAACATATTGTTCTACTGAGTTAATGATGAATACATAATCCTTAAGAAAGCCCATTCCTATGGAAAGCATCTCCTCTTTATCCGTTGGAATTACAAAAAACAAAAAACCAGAAGTCATGTGAACCTGACTAATCCAAAACGCATCCCCAGATGCCTTTAAACCTTTTATATATCCACAAAGTCCTCTGGCCATTATTTCACCATCATTTGAATCGATCTGTTGGGATTTCAAGAGTACACCGAGCTGAGAACCCGTATCAATCAATAGTGGCAGCACGTTGCTTGTATGGGGTGTTGCTTCAATCTGGCCTGATACAATCGGTAACACCTCTTCTTTGTTTAGATCCAGCTTAGTGAATCCATCAGGAATTGAATTGCCTTCCGGATGACGAAATGTTACGGTTGACATTTTGGGATTGACTTCAATTTCAAACCAGCGTAGCAAGTCATAACCAATAACGCCATCAATTCCTGGCATTTCATTAACAAACTGGCGGCTTGGCACCACAATAATCACAACACCACTACCCTTAAGACCATTAAAATTTAATTCATTACCAAGGGAGATTTTACCTATAAGGGGCGAACCATTACCTAAGCCGGAAAAAGAGATGGTTTTTGGTGTGAATGAATTTACCTCTCTTTGAAATTTCTTACCAAAGAGAATTGTATTTCGGAATCCGGTATCCAAAATAAGGTTAACACTAACGGAATTATTGAGTTGTGCTGTTAGAACGATCAACTCGTTGAACTTTCTATATAAAAATGTCACTTCACAGGCACCCTCTTCAATAGCAAACCGTTTATCGTTTAATGGAATGGCTTCACTAACATGCGTGGCAACCATCAACCCTACGAGTGTCAAAAAACTGCAAACCTTCATCACCTGGATTCAACGCGATGTGATTAGCTGAGTTATCGCACAAAATGGTTGATTTTTTTTACAAGGAAGAGAAGACAAAATAAAAAGCCAGCCCTTCCTGGAAAGGCTGGCTAGTTGACTGAATTGCTTCATGTCTGGTCTTCGTAAAGAAGAGACTTCTACTTACTTGCGAAAGTATGGTGCAAGCAGTAAGTCCGCATCGCACAAAATGGATGATTCTTAAAGAACTTCAACGTAAAAATGAAAACCGTGTAGAATTTTGGGACTCCTTGAAACTTTCGTGGTTGAGCAAACCAGTTAGTTGACCAGAACAAATGCACCCCAATAATAAGGGTCTTTGTAAACCTTCTTAATTTCCTGCTGCGCTAGTTGAAAAGCTTCATCAATACTGCGCTTACCAGTCATCCAATTTTTATAAAACGATTCAAATAAGAGTTGCGTGGCTTCGTCATCCACTTTCCATAAACTCATCATAAGCTTTTCAACTCCAGCAATCTTAAACGCGCGTTGCAATCCAAAAACGCCTTCTCCAACTTCTACATGACCCAACGCTGTTTCGCAGGCCGACAATACAGTCAACTGCGTGCCCTCCAGATTCATGCCCTGAACTTCATACGCGGTTAAGATTCCGTCATTTGAATCGACTACGCCTTGCTCCCGTTGATTCATAACGCCTGCAAACAACAAACCCGAGTTGAACATAGCATCAGCACGGGCTGCTTCATGCTCTTTAAACCAAAATCCATGCGTGGCCACATGCAAAATATCAGGCCTGGATTTTTTCAAAACCTCTTCGGTAGCCTGGGCGCCCAGGTATTGATCCACCGCCACTCGTTTACGCTTTAACGCTTGAGCTATACTTTTAACCTCCGCTTCTGTCCCCGGCAAATCGCTAACATTTCCTGAGGCAATTTGAGCATGTGTAATTGCACGTTCAGGATCTGGTTCTGTTATGTCAAATACTTCCTGTTTATTATAGTCATTCATATAATAAGCAGGTCTGCCCATCAACGTGGCTCTTTTTACCTTCTTCCGAATTTTACTTTCCACAGGTAATTCTTTAGCACTCACCACCTGATAAACCGCTAGATCATCAATCAGGTACCTGCCGTTATCCGGATTAAACAGGGTATGTAGATTTATCTGTGAATATGCACCATCAGGGGAAAGAAAAACTTTTCGAATACCATTCAGATGTTCCTGTATGGGTTGCCAGTAATCCTGGTAACTGGTGCGGTCATCAATCCGGGCTTGAATGGAGTTCTGGTATTTTTTTAAGCCACGACCTTCCAAAAACTCACCATTTTGCAAAAACACAATTTCGGGATAATCGGAATCAGGCTTAACTATAAACGCTGCATACATTACTTTTTCATCTGCCAATGTTTTAAAGCGCTTAATTTCGACAACCGCCTCACGTTGTTTTAATTTCTCCTTTACCTGCTGCCAGAATATAAACTTTTCAGAAGGTGTCGCGACAAGAGCGGTTTTATAGGATAATGAAGCCCGCAGGGTATCCAATTGAATTTTCAACTGTTCCAATTCCGTCTGCAGAGCATTTGCAGACTTCTGTCGCGCATACTGTTGTTGAAGTTCCTTGAATTGTTGATAGGATTTCTTAAGCAATTCATCCTTACTGTTTTCAAGCGCATTGCGCATATGACGGTACTCGTACAAAAGGTTGACTTTCGCATCGAGCACATGTGCAAATGCCCGCTTTTTATTTTCCGCTACAGCTTCTTTATCTGAAAGCGTATCTCTCAAAATGGACTCAAGAAACCAGTCATAAACCGGGAACAACTCTTCCTTCTGCTCATAGATATCCCGCAAATCAGTTTTCCCTCCTTGTTCCCGAAACATGGCAGCCGCCTCACGCTCGTAATAGTATTCATTTATAAATTCTACACCATAACGAATTGCCTGTTGTGGCGCGCCTGCCAAAATGGAAGTTGCCGTTAGTTTTCTCAACAGGCTCTTGTAATCATCACCAAAGGGCTTAAACCTGTCTTCATACAACATTAAAGCAGCGGACTCCGCACCGAAATCCAACACCATATTTTCATCACCATAAGTTTGAATGAACTCCACGTCAGAATTCTCATCCCGTTGTTGTACTCGGGATTCATAGCCTTCATGCCAATCGTTTTTATACACATCTGTATACAACACCAGGGCCGACTGATAATCCTTAAGGCGAAACATCATATCGCCATATAGCTGAGTTCTTTCACGCCAATCGAAATTAATGGTTATCCCCTGGGGTTTTTCAACAAACTGTTTCAGTATTCCCTTTACAAGAGGAGAATCAGAAGATTTTGAAAGTGCCAGAATAAGGTTGTGAGATACTTTCACCGTCCAATCGTAGGAGCTGAACCTGCTCTTAAGAAAGTGATTATACAATTGTTCAAACCATTGCGCAGCTTCGGTATAGTTGCCATTGGCGTAGTGTGCACAGCCCAACAGGTTGAGGGTGTTATAATACGCTAATAAGGTATCGGGTCTGGAGGCTGAAGTAAGAAGATTTTCAATTCTTTGCTTTGTGTTTTGTAAGGTGAGGATGGCTTCATTGAAATTCCGATTATCCATATCAAGTTGCCCTTTACGGATTAATACCTGAATCTCCGTCAGGGAGTATGGTCTATTCAACTTTGCTCGATGACTGAGCCAATTCGCATACAGATCAGAAGCCAACCATTTCCTGTAAGGATTCATTCGCATTGCATATTGATCGCCAAGCCAATTACTATACTGAAATAACCAGGCTTTCCGGATGATATCAGCCTGCTGAATTTCATTTAAAATTACTTCCGGACTTTTCTCCTCATCATCAAACAACAGCTGATAGGGGCGATTAACCCCGAGGAAATTTTTTCGGTGCTGATCAGCCCTCTCCCCGAATTTTACAGCCAGTTCGAGTTCGCCAATGGATGAATAATGAGCAGAAATATCTTCAAGCAAATCGGAATACAAGGGATGTTCCACCCCCAGGCTGGCTTCAGCCAACAAAATACCCTTATTCAAAATACGCAACCTGCTATGCAGGTGATGTTTTTGATTTAGCATGGAGGCATAATCCCGAAGAGACTGGATATATAAATACGAGGAGTCCAGCTTAGCACCCTCGAATAATTCCAACGCCTTTTCTATGTAGGCGAACAGAACAGTATCTCCTTCTGAAAATCGATCACCATGAGATGTGGCATAATCCATCAACGTTACAGCGCTTCGGACTGGATCGTTTTCAAAACGCCTCATCACCTGATCCAGCGATGAAGTTTCTTCTCCAAATTCAGCCGACCAAACCGTACGCAAATACATCAGGTCCGGATCCTGCTGCAAGGACAACCGGTCGAGTAACTCACGAAGGCGATCATACCCCTCAAACAAATCATCCTGTTGCATTTGTGTTTTTAGAAAATCATCTGCAGCCTTTTGCCAACGATGCTCCTGCGCAGAAAGGAAATAAAAACTAAAAAATAGTGAGACAAAAACGAACGAGTGTTTCATTGGGTGCATTAAAGCTCTAAAAAAAGGAAATTGAGTCAATCTTAACAACATCGCAGCATCAAAAGAATTGACCCAGATCAATTAAATTGCAGCATTTTTGTCAGATATTTTGAGATCAAATAAACTGCATGAAACTCGAAGCCATTGATCACTTACTTAAGCCTTTCAACAGTTTTATCAAAAATGAGTCGACAGCAGGTATTTTCCTGCTCATTTGCTCCATTGCCGCATTAATTCTTTCCAACTCACCCTTGCACGATGAGTTTCATCATTTCTGGGAATATGAGTTTTCCATTACGGTTGCCGGTTATACCATTTCCAACTCGTTGCACCATTGGATTAATGACGGCTTAATGGCCATGTTCTTTTTTGTAGTCGGGCTTGAATTGAAGCGCGAAATTATGGGTGGTGAATTGTCTTCACCGCGCAACGCCATTTTACCGTTAGCTGCAGCTGTGGGTGGTATGCTTGTGCCTGCCGTTGTTTTTGCCATCTTCAATTACGACAAACCTTCTTCAAGCGGGTGGGGAATTCCAATGGCAACTGATATTGCTTTTGCGTTAGGTATTCTTTCCTTGCTCGGTGACCGGGTACCCTTGTCTGTAAAAATTTTTCTTACCGCACTGGCTATTGCCGATGATTTGGGTGCCGTATTGGTTATCGCTATATTCTATACTTCCGATATTTCTTTTCTCAACCTGGCCACGGGTGCCGTATTCATGATTACATTAATGACAGCCAACTACCTGGGGGTACGCAGCACGTTGTTTTATGGCATCGTTGGCATTGGCGGATTGTGGCTCGCCTTTCTTATGTCGGGTGTGCATGCCACGGTGGCCGGTGTGTTGGCAGCATTAACCATTCCGGCCAGAACAAAAATTGATGAAGTGGGTTTTGCCACCCGACTCAGAAATTATGTGAAAGAGTTTGAAGCCATTCCGCCAAATGATGTTTCCTTGCTTGAGCCCGAGCAACTTCATGTGGTTGAAAAAATAAAAAAACTAACACGCGCTGCATCCACTCCACTACAACGCCTGGAGCATGCGCTTCACCCGATTGTGTTGTTTATCGTGATGCCGATCTTTGCCCTGGCGAACGCAGGCATTTCTTTAAAAGGAATTTCCTTTTCGGAAGCCATTACACCCGTTAGTCTCGGAGTATTTTTCGGGTTGCTTATTGGAAAATTTTTGGGTGTGGTTGGCATAAGTTGGTTCACTTTAAAAATGGGCTGGGCACAATTACCTTCCGACATGTCGTTTAAAAATTTATACGGTGTTGGCATGCTGGCCGGTATTGGCTTTACCATGTCATTGTTCATTACCAATCTTGCTTTCCGATCACCCGATGTAATACTGCAAGCAAAAGTCGGTGTACTCTCTGCCTCCATATTGGCGGGTGCTGTTGGCTTTTTGCTCTTGAAAAAGACGCTACCTAAAACCGGTGATAGCTGATGAAAATGCTTATTTTTGCAGCTAAATTAACCACATCGGCAGTCTCCCGCTCAGTTGATCGCTTTTCTGCCCGCTTATAACGAATCTTCACTTAAACAACACATCATGCAAATCACAAAAAACACTGTAGTTTCCATTCATTATACCCTACGCGATAACGAGGGTAATGTGCTCGATTCCAGCATCGGAAAAGATCCGCTCCATTATATACAAGGTATCGGCAACCTGATTCCAGGCATGGAAGAGGGGCTGGAAGGAAAGCAGAAAGGTGATAAACTGGATATTAAAGTAAGCCCTGAAAAAGGATATGGTGAGCGTAACGACTCGCTTACGCAAAAAGTACCGCGCACAGCTTTTGGCGATCAGGAGGTAAGACCCGGTATGCAGTTTCAGGCACAAACCAGTCAGGGTGCCCAGATTGTGACCATTACCGAGGTTGGATTAGACAGCGTTACGGTAGATGGCAACCATCCGTTGGCCGGTGTTGAACTGAATTTTAATGTGGAGGTAATGGAAGTACGCAGCGCAACATCCGATGAACTGGCTCATGGCCACGTACACGGACCGGGCGGTCATCATCATTAATTGTAGTATTAAAGTCTTGGTACCGCGGATCAAAATCAACTCATCTCAATTTATGGATAGAAACCGTTACCCGCGATGACAAGTCAAGCATTTAATTTTAAAGGAGGAAGAAATTATTCTTCCTCTTTCTTTTTAGAACTCATTTTACAGAAATTATCCATACCCAGGTGCATCAACGCATCGCCCGCATTTACAACGGGGATGTTGTTCAACCCGATGATATAGCCCGTATCGCTGGCAATTACTTTCTCCTTAGTGGTGCCAAACGGATCGGTAATGGTACCCACCCATTCGCCCTTATGCACCAACTGCCCACACGAAACATTGGCGTGAAATAAACCAGCATGCTTGGCCCGCACCCAACCAGAACTCCAGATGATCCGGTTCTCTTCTTTCGGCTCAGGCGACCAATCGATCATGTTCAGGTGGTGCATCAATCGTAACGTTCCGGCTATCCCCTCCTCTATGGCTTGCTGATCAAATCGCAACGATTCACCGCCTTCATACACAATTATATTCTTCCCCTTTTTAGCCGCCTCTTTTCTCAGCGAACTTGGCCGAAAGGGCGCATCCAGTGTAAAAGGTGCCTTGAAGGCATTGGCCAGTTCCATGTTCTTCTCATTATTTAATACAGCGCGCACTTGCGGATAGTTTGTGCGCATGGCGCCTCCGGTATGAAAATCAATTCCATAATCAATAAACGGAATAATGTCGTGCGTGACATGCCAGGCCACACGACTGGCCAACGAACCATTTTTGCTTCCCGGAAAAGAACGGTTCACATCCTTTCCGTCAGGCACTTCACGTGAGAAATTTAAAAAACCATATACATTGATGATGGGCATACACACAATCGTGCCCCGTTTGGGTTGATGTAACCCTCCATCCAAAATTCTGCGAACAATTTCCAAACCGTTAATTTCATCGCCATGCATACCGGCCATCAATGCCAGCACCGGGCCGTCTTCCATTCCGCGCGAAACATAAATCGGAGTATCGATTAAGGTTTGTGACGGCAGACGCGCCACGTTGATTTTAATCTCCTTAAACTCACCGGGTCGGATTTCCTGATGTGCGATGCGAACAAGCTTCATGCATTCACTTTATCTTTCTGAATTTTCCTTTTACCGGCATGCTTTTCCAGGTATTGAATAATCTTTCCGGCTATATCAAGCTTCGTAGCCCCTTCAATGCCTTCAAGACCTGGTGAGGAATTCACCTCAACAATGAGCGGCCCGCGTTTGGAGGGCAACAAATCAACACCGGCAATTCCCAAGCCCATCTTTTTCGCGGCTGCAACCGCTGCTGATTTCTCAGCCCGCGATAATTTTACTACCGTTGCTTTTCCGCCACGGTGCAGATTTGAACGAAACTCTCCATCTCGTGTCGCTTCACGTTTCATAGCGCCTACCACTTCTCCATCAACCACGAAGGCACGAATGTCTATGCCCTTTGCTTCTTTTATAAACTCCTGCACAATGATGCGCGCATGCAAACCATGAAAAGCTTCAATAACAGACTGAGCAGCTTTCTTGTTCTCAGCCAATACAACGCCAAGCCCCTGTGTTCCTTCCAATAATTTAATTACAACGGGCGCCCCACCCACTGCTTCAATTATCCCCTCTGTATCGCGCGAGTAATCCATGAAAATTGTTTTCGGTAAGCCTAAACCAGCGCGTGAAAGAATCTGCAAACTTCTCAGCTTATCGCGCGAACGGATAAGGGCCTGCGATTCGATGGCGGTAAAAACTTTCATCATTTCAAATTGCCGCACTACGGCAGCGCCATAAAATGTAACGGAAGCGCCAATACGAGGAATAATCGCATCAAAGTAATCCAGCCTGCGACCCTGGTACAGCACAACCGGATTTTTCTTCTCGATGAAGAGCACACATTTCATGTGATCGATGATCTCCACATTATGACCGCGTTTTTCCCCGGCTTCCTTCAGTCGCCTGGTGGAATATAACTTCGAATCGCGGGAAAGAATGGCAATGTTCATGAAGAATCGGTATTACTGTTTGGAGATTTTCTTTTTCTTACTCCGGTAAGATAGATTTTTTTTAGTTACGTCAATCACAAAACGATTACGTAAAATTTTACGACCCAGCAAAATGGGAAAACGGAGCGCATCCCGATCGCTCAGGGAGAACTCCGTCAATATTTCCTCATCGAAAAGCTTCACGGTAGTTTTAATGATATACCTGTTTTCGGCTACACCAAAAGAATTCTTAATGAGACGCGTTTCGAATTCGGCAAAAGAAAAAACCATCCCTGTAAACTCCGGATGTTCATCATCCAACAGCACAAATTCCAGCACACCATTTTTTACTTCGGCACGCGAGCAATGCAGGCTGCTGGTGTAAGCTCCCGTATCAATTTTGGCGTGTATATTATATAACCCCAACCCAGGCAAGTCAACCCGATCGGAACGACCTAACGTATGCATACCAGATGTGTTCAGAAGTAAACTACGGATTTTCGGAGCAATAAAAAAAGAGGCGCTCCCGAAGAATGGAAGCGCCCATATTATTAGAAGTCCTCTCGAAAATATCCCCGAATGTCAGGTTGTCCAAAGGACTCCTTTTGGAGAGCTTGTCGAAACCGATTTGGTAACTCGAATAGCCTTCGACAAGCTCAGGCTGGCATTTGAAACAGATTCTTGAGATGGCTTCTAACAGAAAATTAATTCATCAGTATTTAATAGGAATCTTCACCAAGGTGTTCTCCCACGCCAGGTTCATGGTGGCGTTATCCCCCTTTCCGTCAAACACAATACTGAACGTTTCTATTTCCGACTCAGTTTTTCCTGCTGCTACTTTAATACGAGCCACATCTTTGCTTTCATCATACGCGTAAGCACCCCAGGTATCCAACTTCGAATTGAAAATTATCGTCCACTCATTTTTATCCGGGATAGTATATAAGGAGTAGGTTCCGGCTTTTAAGGTCTTATCGCCAAACGTTACATCTTTATACAATTTGATCTCGGTAGTTTCATTGGCACCGGTGCGCCATACTTTTCCATACGCTTCAGTTCCTCCCAGCATGGTTCTGCCCTTTTTGGAAGGACGCCCATAAACTACTTTAATAATCGGATCGGCATTTCGGCCATCCGGACGGAAATAAGCAATGTCTGCAGGGCTGGCATCAACTCCCGGGAATTTCTGTGCAGTTACCTCCTCTGATAAAACAAACAATAAGAGCACAACTACAGCAGCTAGTGAACGTGTTTTCATAGTGATTAAGTTTTGGTTAATAATCATGGATAGAAAAAGTGCCCCGAAAAAATCCGGGGCACTTCAATTCGACCTGTAAACTATTGGTAAAACGACAATTCGGGGAATTAGGTTTTACCGTTGATGTAACTTACACAAAATTTTTCAATTAACGACCAAACGGATTGATGGCCGAGAGTGCCCGCTTGCCACCACCCATTTTATTCATGGTTTTCATCATTTTACGCATGTCACCAAATTGCTTTAGTAATTGGTTAACCTGCTGTACCGATGTACCACTGCCCTTGGCTATCCGGTTTTTACGACTTCCGTTTATAACATCCGGATTCTGACGCTCTTCCGGTGTCATGGAGCGAATGATGGACTCAATCGGCTTGAATGCATTATCATCAATATCAACACCTTTCAAAGCCTTACCCACGCCAGGGATCATGCCCAGAAGGTCTTTCATGTTTCCCATTTTCTTAATTTGTTCCAACTGCGTTAAGAAATCGCTGAGGTCAAATTGATTTTTGCGCAGCTTGGCATTGAGTCGCTTGGCTTCCTCTTCGTCAAAGGTCTGTTGCGCTTTTTCAACCAATGAAACCACATCGCCCATGCCGAGAATCCGGCCAGCCATACGATCGGGATAGAAGCGATCAATCGCTTCCATCTTTTCACCGGTTGAAATAAACTTGATCGGCTTCTCTACTACCCTACGGATAGAAAGCGCGGCACCACCACGTGAGTCACCATCCAGTTTGGTCAGCACTACACCATCAAAATTCAACCGATCATTGAACGCCTTAGCAGTGTTCACGGCATCCTGACCGGTCATGGAATCAACCACGAACAACGTTTCGGAAGGATTGAGCGCTTCTTTCAAACGCGCAATCTCATTCATCATCTCTTCATCAACCGCCAAACGACCGGCCGTATCGACAATCACAATGCGGTGATTGTTTTTCTTAGCATGATCAATGGCCGCACGGGCAATCTTTACCGCATCTTTATTTTCAGGCTCGGCATACACGTCAACGCCAACCTGTTCACCCAACACCTTCAACTGGTCAATCGCAGCGGGGCGATAAATATCACAGGCCGTTAGCAACACCTGGCGGCCCTGCTTTTTCAGGTAGTTAGCCAGTTTGCCTGAGAAAGTTGTTTTACCTGAACCCTGCAAACCAGCAATCAGAATAATGGCAGGGCTTCCGGTTACATTGATGTCGACACTTTCGCTGCCCATCAGTGCCGTTAATTCATCGTTGGTAATTTTCACCAACAACTGCCCGGGCGAAATGGCCGTCAGCACATTCTGGCCCATGGCCTTCTGCTTGATATCATCCGTAACTTCCTTGGCAACCTTGTAATTCACATCGGCATCAATGAGCGCCTTGCGGATCTCTTTGATGGTACTGGCTACGTTAATTTCGGTAATTCGACCCTGCCCTTTCAGTGTTTGAAAGGCCTTATCCAACTTGACACTTAAACTATCGAACATAAAAATGTATTTCTGATCTATTAATAATAGACTGCAAAGTTAACCGCTATTTTATAACGGGGAAATCCGATTCCAATACGTGTTGCCAGCCTCATTTTAGTATCTTTAGGCTTAGAAAAATGCATCTGTACGCATAAATGAATCTGACCGCAGAAAATATCTTACTCCTGAGCTCCATCCTGTTGTTTCTGAGCATACTGGCCAGTAAAACATCATACCGGGTAGGCGTACCCGCGCTGATCATGTTCTTGCTGTTGGGTATGCTGGCGGGTTCGGAGGGCATCGGCAAGATCAACTTCAATGACCCAAAGCTGGCCCAATTCATTGGCGTAATTGCGCTGAATTTTATTCTCTTTTCCGGGGGGCTTGATACCAAATGGGAAAGTGTGCGCCCGGTACTATGGAAAGGGATTACCCTATCCACCGTTGGGGTACTCATTACGGCTGTTTCGCTGGGTGTGTTTGCCCATTACCTGATGGGTTTTACCTTGCTGGAAGGCATGCTGCTGGGCGCAACGGTCTCCTCAACGGATGCAGCTGCGGTGTTTTCGATTTTACGGGGAAGAAATATCGGGCTCAAGAAAAATCTTGGACCAACGCTGGAACTGGAAAGCGGAAGTAACGATCCAATGGCGTACTTCCTCATGGTAAGTTTGCTGCTTTTGTTCAAACAACCCGATAGCGGATTTCTGGAACTGGCCCCATTCTTTTTAAAGCAAATGATTATTGGTGCAGGGTTAGGTTACCTGATGGGCCGCTCCATGACCTTCATCATTAATAAAATCAACCTTGATGTTGACGGGCTATACCCCGTGCTGGTAACTGCATTGGTTTTGTTCACGTTCTCCGTTACCGACTTTGTTGGCGGTAACGGATTTCTTGCCGTATATATCAGCTCGGTAATTTTGGGTAACTCCAACTTCATTCACAAGAAAAGCTTGATCCGCTTTTACGATGGAGTGGCCTGGCTGATGCAAATCATCATGTTCTTAACGTTGGGGCTTCTTGTTTTTCCATCTGATATTCCACCCATTGTAGGCCCCGGCATATTGCTTTCACTCTTTCTGATTTTTGCTGCACGGCCTTTGAGTGTCTTTATAAGCCTGGCATTCTTCCGCATGCGCTTCCGCGAGAAGTTGTTCATCTCGTGGGTAGGATTGCGGGGCGCAGTACCCATTGTCTTTGCAACCTATCCCATGTTGGCGGGTGTGGATAAAGCCAACGAAATTTTTAACATCGTATTCTTCATTACGGTAACATCCGTAATCCTTCAAGGTACAACTCTCTCTTCTGTTGCAAAATGGTTACATCTTTCCGTGCCGGAAAAAATCAAGAAGCGCTCTCCGCTGGAACTGGAATTGGTTGACTCGTTCAAATCGGAATTACTGGAGATTGAATTGAACGAAAGCAATCCGGTTGTTGGCAAGTCGATTGTACAGCTTTCCTTTCCTAAAACAGCTATCATCATCATGATTAACCGGCAAGGAAAATTTATCAGGCCCGGTGGCTCAACGGTTTTAGAAACGGGAGACAAACTGGCCATACTTGCCGACAACAAAGAAACCATTCCGAAAATTTACGAATCGTTGAATGTTAAATATTCGTTCGTTTAGCGAAACGGAATAAAAGGAAATACCTCACCAGCCTGAAATGCAGAACGATCGGCCGGGAGTTCCAGAAAACCATTCACCGCTTTCAGGTTTGCAAAATCACCTGAACCACCTCCGGGTATTGGTGTAGCGATTAGTTTTCCATTTTCATGCTCCGCATGCACCTGAAGAAAATAAGTAAGGGGTGGCTTAAATTCCGTTGATGAAGTAAGTATGGCTGTTTGCTCAGCTGATTTCACACCCATGCTGTGCTGCATCCACGGCTTGATGTATCGATAGAAACATAAAAAGGTTGACACCGGATTTCCTGGAAGCGCGAACACAACCTTGTTTTCTACCGTACCAAACCAAAATGGTTTTCCCGGTCGCTGGCTTACCTGGTGAAAAAGTTTGGTCACGCCAAGTTCGGTCAATGCATCCGGAATAAAATCAAACTTTCCTTTCGACACACCACCAGAAAGGATGAGCACATCATAATCCTGCATCAACAACTGCAATTCGTGCAGCACTTCCTCGCGTGTGTCGTTCAAATGAAACGCTGAAGCCTGCCACCCCATTTCACGCATGGCCGCCTGAAGGGCATACGCATTCGACCGCCTGATTTGATGAGCCTGTGGTGCGGCATCAATATCAACCAACTCATCACCTGACGAAATAATGGCTGTGCGTGGAAAGCCATAAACCTTCACCTCTGCCTTACCTACCGATGCCAGCAACGCAACCTCTGCCGGTGAGATGTGTTGACCTTCTGTCAGCAATACATCGTCTTGACGGGCATCACTTCCTTGATGATGAACATTCATACCGGCAGTAACCGCTTGCAGTTGAATCGTGGCAACACCATCCTTTATTTCAATATCTTCATAACGGACAACAGCATCCGTACCTTCCGGCAACACCGCTCCCGTCATTACCTCCAAACAATGGCTTTCATCCAACAATACCTTTGCAACTGCGCCTGCGGGCTGAATGCCTTCAACCTGATACGACTTGTACGTTCCGAACGAAGCACTTCGAATGGCGATTCCATCCATCGCTACCCGGTTGAATGGTGGTAAATCCCGATCGGCCAACACCGCCTCAGCCAAAACCCGATTAACGGCTTCGGCTAAAGGAACCAGGGTGATTGCGTGTGGAGCAGATACCTGCTGAATAATCCGTGTGGCTTCCGTTACGCTGATCATGAATTCTGCTAACTTTGAAAATGTGAGGAAAGGTAAAAAATTAACACACACCGATGCATCCGGTAATCCGCAAATGGTGGATGTATCGGCTAAAGCGGTTACCAAACGAACGGCCCGCGCGCAGGCTATCGTATGGGTTGGTAAAGAAATAATTCAACTCATTAAAAATCAGGAGCTGACAACCAAAAAAGGGCCCGTATTTCAAACCGCCATACTTGCCGGTGTTATGGGTGCAAAAAAAACTGCCGACCTTATTCCACTGGCTCACCCAATCGGTATTGAAGATTGCAAGATTACCATACACAACACCACTGACTCCATACTAATTGAAAGTGTTGTTTCCATTGGCTCTAAAACCGGTGTAGAAATGGAGGCACTTACGGCAGTGAGTATTGCTGCACTAACCCTGTATGATATGTGTAAGGCCCTGTCACACGATCTCGTGATCCGCGAAATCAAACTGATGGAAAAAACAGGAGGTAAAAAAGACTTTAAACGCTAACACAAAGTGGTTTGTGGGGCACGAACCACAGTAAATTTTAGGATTGCATGCGGATACTCAGATACTAGTTTATGAATATCGCTGTCATTAATGGATTGATATTAGCCGGAGGGAAAAGCTCGCGCATGGGCCGCGACAAATCCCTGATCGATTACCACGGCAAACCGCAGCGCGAATACTTGTTTGAACTCCTCTTACCCTTCTGCGAAAGTGTTTACCTGTCATGCAAAAGCATCGTTAACATTCCAAAAGAATTCAATCCATTGGCGGATGCTTTTGATGTTGACACACCACTGAACGGAATCTTATCTGCATTTAAACTCAATCCAAATAGTGCATGGCTTACCGTTCCGGTTGACATGCCCTATGTTAATGTTGACACGATTCAATACCTGCTGGACCATCGCAATACGAAAAAAATTGCCACTTGTTTTTGGGATTCAACCGGTAAACTACCCGAACCGTTGCTTACGCTTTGGGAACCGCATGCAAGCACTTTATTATCAGACTACTATAGCACGAGTGGCTTTAGCCCGCGCGAGTTTTTAGTCATGAACCAGGCACACTGCATACCACCACACCATCCAAATTGGCTCAAAAACATAAATTCCGAGCAGGATTTGAATCAATACTTTGATTCCTTACATGACCGTTTTTGAGACAATAAAAATTATTTCTGGTTTCAGCACTTCCTGATTTGAAACACGAATGTGATAAATCGATTGATTGCTTAATTCAACACTGAATCGGTAATCGCTTAAGAAACAGGGAAATAAAAAATATCCATGCATCCCGGATACTTTTTAGCACCATTCTTGTTTTACACTTGGGCGTGAAGGTTCACAGAAGAATATCTTACATAAAAAAGAAAATGCACCAAGGTGCTTAGTACTTTAGTGCATTGTCTATAAATCTGTTTTGGCTATGAAAACAACCGCTAAACAACACATCAATCCCATTAACCGCGACCTGGTCATAATTTTTGTGGCCGGTATGGTAATGGCTATCGGACTGGTTACTGCTGGAATCCTATTGGCCAGTCAGTTATAACTGATGTTACGCAACAAAACTGCGAGTCCAGTAGCCTGAGCTTGTCGAAGGCTACTTATCCCTAAACGTACATTTCGACAGGCTCAATGTACTCGTGTAAACATCAGTTGTAGACACTTGCCACATTTGGTTGCGCAGATACCCACTCTTCCCCATCCTGAAAGATTTCCTTCTTCCAGATAGGCGCTTTTTCTTTGAGCTTGTCGATAATAAACTGGCATGCTTCAAATGAGTCTTTGCGATGTGGAGAAGATACCGCAATGGCTACAGACACTTCACCCGGTTTTAACGTACCAATACGATGACTCACTGCCCATCCCAGTAACGGCCATCGATGCGAGGCTTCGTCAATTATTTTTCGGATTTCCGCAACCGCCATGGCTTCATAGGCTTCGTATTCCAGCCAGAGTACATTTTTACCGTGGGCAGTGTTGCGAACGGTTCCGATAAAGACATTCACGGCTCCGGCACCCAGGCTGGAGGCGGTATCAATCACTTTTTGAATGTCGATTGGCTTTGGTGTGATTTTGATCATGCGTTTAGTGGTTTTGTTATGTAATGAGAAAACCAGAAGGGTGATTGAAAGTAAAACTTTGCCCCTCAAAAAGCAAGGATAATTTCGCAAAGCATAATTACCCCCCTGCGACAGGCGGAATGAGGGCAATTTCATCACCAGCAGCCAGTACCTGGCCATCATCGGCATAGGCATGATTTACTGCAATAAACAAAGAAGTGAGCGAGGCCAACCTGGGATATTGCTTAAACAAAGCTTGTTTGAACTCGTGAACAGTTGCGCCCTCGGCCACCTCCAGTTCCACTTCACGCGCCCCAGTAATATCGCGGGTTATGCCAAAGGTTTTTACCGTACATTTCATGGGGTACAAATAAAACAAATAAATTCACACCTGCTCCATTCCTCACCCTTGCAGGGGGAGGTGTCCGAAGGACGGAGTGGGTTTATTACTCTGCGGCCCTCCGCGATTTCTCAGCGTTACTCTGCGGTTAGAATTTTTACCACAGAGGATGCGCAGAGCACACAGAGGAGCCCGAGTCAAGCTATTATCATGAGGGGGTTTAGCTTCTCCCCGTTCAATTTCCTAACTTTCCACCATGAGCACCGCCACCTTATACGACAACCACGGACGCAAAATCAATTACCTGCGCCTGGCCGTTACCGACCGGTGCAACCTGCGCTGCTTTTACTGCATGCCCGAAGAGGGCATTACCTACCTGCCGAAAAAAGCGCTGCTTACCTTTGAAGAAATGGAACGCCTCGTGCGCCTCATGGCCTCCATGGGCATTACCAAAGTACGCCTTACCGGTGGTGAACCTTTTGTGCGTACCGACCTGATGAAACTGATCCGTAAAATTGTGGAGATACCCGGCATCAACGATGTACACCTCACCACCAACGGAGTACTCACCGAACCCCACCTACCCGAACTGAAAGCGCTGGGCATTGCCTCCGTAAACCTGAGCCTGGATACCTTGGATAAGGAGCGTTTCAAAATCATTACACGCAGGGATGAATTTGACCGCGTGTGGAACACCTATGAACAACTGCTTCACCACAACATACCGGTTAAAATCAATGCGGTAGTTATGGAGAACAAAAACATTGACGACCTCATTCCCATGGTGGAGCTAACAAAAAATCAAAACGTTTCTGTTCGGTTCATTGAAGAGATGCCCTTTAATGGCGAAGGGCAGCACTATGCACACTTAACCTGGACCTATAAAAAAATACTGGAACACATTAAGCAGCACTACCCCAACCTGCAAAAAATTACCGACCCCGAACACGCCACGGCCTACCACTACCAGGTGCCGGGCTATGCAGGAAACATTGGCATTATTGCCGCCTTTAGCCGCACCTTTTGTGGTACCTGCAACCGCATACGCTTAACCGCACAAGGCACACTCAAAACATGTTTGTATGACGATGGCGTACTGAACATCCGTGACCTGATGCGCAACGCAGCTGACGATGAACTACTCAAGCAACATTTACTGAACGCCTTTAACCACCGCCCCAAAGACGGCTTTGAAGCGGAACACCAACGCAGCAAACACCAGCCGGTAACGGAATCGATGGCGACTATTGGGG
>JAHBUC010000018.1 GCA_019638275.1 Cyclobacteriaceae bacterium
TGGCGCTGTGGAAGTGAATGAAAAAAGCTTTGAATAATATCGTACGATGAAGAATACCATGAGAGTAACTGCATCATTGTTTATCGGGTTAACAGTTGCCGTTATACTGGCGGGTTGCAAAGCTGGTGGCGACAAACCTGGTTTGGAATATGCTCCAAACATGTACCACTCTGTGGCCTATGAGCCTTACACCCAAATTACCGATCCTGATCAAGGCCGGTGGTTGACTTCCATCGAGTACGAAGATGGTCATGCTGAGTTCTATAACTCAAATAACCTTAACCCATTCAAAATGAATATGCGTATGCCGCCTGCAAATACGGTAAGTCGCAATAAGATGGGTTTTCTTCCTTACCGTCTGCACAAAGACAGTTTACAAAGTGCAGCAAAATTGAAAAGCCCCTATGACTCCGTTACCAAAGCGTTGCTGGATGATGGAAAAGCGCTTTACATCATGTATTGCCAACACTGCCATGGCGCAAAAGGCGAAGGTGATGGCAAAGTGGCTACAGGTGTGACTGTGGACGGTGTTGAGCGAAGCATGCTGGCTGGTGTGGCCAACCTGAAAGGTGATGCCTATAAAAATATTACTGAAGGCCACATCTTCCATGTGATTACCATGGGTAAAGGATTGATGGCGCCACATGGTTCTCAGATGAGTCAGGAGGATCGTTGGAAGGTTGCACACTATGTAAAAACATTGCAGAAATAAATTTAACAAAGCACAACAGGGTTAACTGAATACAACATGGGTCATTCAACAATAGTGGAAGAGAAATTTGTCTTTACCCAGGCAGCGAAGAAGAAAATCTTTTTGTTGCTGGGAGCCGGAGTCGTGATGTTCGTGATCGGACTTATTCTGGCACAACAGGGTGGACACGATACACATGCGGAAGGGCATGGTCATGTAGCCACACAACAATTGGTTGCCAGTGCCGATGCGGCAGCGGCCAGTGATGGTCATGAAGAAGGTGAACATCATGGATCGGCAACCTGGGTGAAGCGCTTGTACACAACCCTGTGGATGAATAACATCTACTTTGTTGGTCTCGGTATTATCGGATTGTTCTTTGTGGCTATTCAATATGCTGCTCAGGCTGGCTGGTCTTCCGGAATCAAACGTATTCCGCTAGCCATGGGTAACTGGATTTTAGTAGCCTTTGGTTTAACTGTTGTGTTGTGGTTTGTAACCAATCACGACATATTTCACTGGACACACAGTTCGCTTTATGGTGAGTATGTAGATGAAGCCAAGACGCAACCGAATCCGGGTTACGATGAAATTATTGATGGGAAAGCACCTTACTTCTTCTGGCCAGGTAAAGCCGGTGGGTTTCCTATTTTCTACATGGCCCGTATGATCATCTTCTTTGGCATGTGGTATTGGTTCTTTATTATGATCAGAAAGAATATGCTTGCGGAGGATTTGGAAGCCGATACAAAGTACTGGTTTAAAAACAGAATCCTTTCAGCATGGTTCCTGGTTTTCTTTGCCGTAAGTTCATCAGTGGCTGCGTGGGATTGGGTGATGAGTATTGATACACACTGGTTTAGTACCATGTTTGGTTGGTATGTATTTGCCAGTTGGTGGGTAACGGCCTTGGCTATGATCACCTTGATTGTAGTATACCTGAAAGATGCTGGTTACCTGAAGGTGGTAAACTCCAATCACCTGCACGACCTTGGAAAATTTGTATTTGCCTTTTCTATTTTCTGGACGTACATCTGGTTCGGTCAGTTTTTGTTGATCTACTACGCGAATATCCCGGAAGAAACCGTGTACTTTCTTGAACGTATGAAGACAAGTCCATACAGTTGGATATTTTACACCAACCTGATCCTGAACTTTGTGCTTCCATTCTTGTTACTGATGACAAGAGACGCCAAGCGTCACATGTCAATGTTGAAAGTGGTTTGTCCGATAGTGATTGTAGGGCATTGGTTTGATTTTTACAACATGGTTACGCCTGGTGTAATGCAAAACAACGGTGGGTTAGGATTTTTGGAAATCGGAACCGGTTTAATCTTTATGGCGGCTTTCCTCTGGATTACCCTGAATAGCCTCTCCAAGATACCGTTGTTCGGTAAGAATCATCCCCTGTTAGAAGAGAGTCTCCATCACCACATTTAATTTGATAGCATTATGACGACTTTGATTGTAGTTCTTGGTGTTGTTTTGGTTCTGATGATCCTGTATCTGATTTTCAGAATCAGTACATTGGTTAGCGTAGCTAAAGACAAAAAGGAGACTGAGGTGGATAGCAGCAATGGGCTAAACGCCATGCTCTTTATCTTATTTATGGTGTTTGGTATCGGAGGTTTCTTCTGGTATTCCTTTGCGCACTTTGATTCGTATACCTTACCGGTTGCCTCTGAACATGGCGCGTGGACAGATACCTTGTTCTGGATCACGATGGCCGTAACAGTAGTGGCATTTGTTATCATCAGTATTATCAAGTTTGTATTCTTATACCAGTATCAATATAAAGAAGGTAGAAAGGCAAAGTTCTATCCTGATAATCATTACCTCGAATTAGCGTGGACAATTATTCCGGCTATTGTTTTGGCCTTGTTGATTTTTACGGGCTTAAGGGCATGGAACGACATTACATCTCCTGCAGGTGAAAATGCTGAAGTAATTGAAGTGATTGCTCAGCAATTTGCATGGACGGCACGTTATCCAGGTAAAGATGATGTGCTAGGTGATTACCACTATCAAAAGATTGACGCGATCAATGAATTCGGTTTGGATTTAACCGATAACAAGACATTTGATGATTTCAAATCGCTGGAGCTTCATCTGCCAAAAGGAAAAGAAGTGCTCTTGAAGATTCGTGCAAAAGACGTTTTACATAGTGTATTTCTTCCGCACTTCCGTGTGAAGATGGATGCTGTACCGGGTATGCCAACGCAATTTAAGTTCATTGCCACCAAGACAACTGAAGAGATGCGTGAGGAAACCGGTAATCCAGAGTTTAACTACGAACTTGCTTGTACAGAAATATGTGGAAAGGGTCACTTCTCCATGAAGATGAATGTGATCGTACACAGTGAGGAAGATTTTGCGAAATGGAAAGCTGAACAGGAGACCTGGCTGAGCCAAAATCCTGATTATTTAAAAAATGTGCCGGCAGGCTTGCGTGAGTCGGCTATGATCAAAGCGGGTATTCCAGCAGAGACCGGATTAAAGTTCACGCAGGGAGAATTTGGGACAGCAGTTGGTTCGAACTAAGATTTTAACAAGACATGGCAACAACACATACTCACACACACGCTGACGTTCACCACCATGATGATCACGAACACGAGCATCATGAAGGTAATTTCTGGACGAACTATATTTTCAGTCAGGACCATAAGGTAATTGCCAAGCAATTCCTGATTACGGGTATTTTCTGGGCGCTGTTTGGCGGAACACTTTCAGTGATCTTCCGTTTGCAACTCGGTTTCCCTGAAATGAACCTGGAGTGGATGCGTCCTTTGCTGGGCGGATGGATCACGCCTGAAGGAAAAATTGATCCTGAATTTTACCTGGCCTTGGTAACCATGCACGGTACCATCATGGTGTTCTTTGTATTGACAGCCGGGTTGAGCGGAACATTTTCAAACTTCTTAATTCCCCTGCAAATCGGTGCCCGCGATATGGCATCCGGTTTCATGAACATGCTTTCGTATTGGTTCTTCTTCCTCTCAAGCGTTATCATGCTGAGCTCTTTCTTTATCGAAACCGGCCCTGCCGGTGGAGGTTGGACTGTTTATCCGCCATTGAGTGCGTTGCCACAGGCTATTCAGGGATCAGGTCTTGGTATGACGTTGTGGTTGGTCTCCATGGCATTATTTATTGTAAGTACGTTGCTGGGTGGTATTAACTACATCACTACCGTAATCAACATGCGTACCCGTGGCATGTCATTCACGCGTATGCCGCTTACCATTTGGGCGTTCTTTTTTACGGCCATCATCGGTTTGTTGTCTTTCCCTGTATTGTTTGCAGCTGCCTTGCTGTTGATCTTTGATCGTAGCTTTGGCACAAGTTTCTTCCTGTCGGATATTTATATTGGTGGTGAAGCACTTTCGAACGTTGGGGGTAGCCCAATTTTGTTCCAGCATTTGTTCTGGTTCCTGGGGCACCCTGAAGTGTACATTGTACTGCTTCCTGCTCTGGGTATAACATCTGAAATTATTGCTACCAATTCTCGTAAACCAATATTTGGTTACAAGGCGATGATTGGTTCCATGCTATTCATTGCAATACTCTCGTTTATTGTGTGGGCGCACCACATGTTCGTTACCGGTATGAATCCGTTCCTCGGTTCTATCTTCATGCTGTTAACGTTGATCATTGCCGTGCCTTCAGCTGTAAAAATCTTTAACTATGTAACCACACTTTGGAAAGGTAACATCCGGTTTACTTCCGGTATGTTGTTCTCCATTGGTCTGGTTTCATTTTTCTTAACAGGCGGTATTACTGGTATATTTCTCGGTAACTCAGCCATCGATATTCAATTGCACGATACCTACTTTGTGGTGGCACACTTTCACCTGGTAATGGGTAGCGCTTCATTCTTTGGTATGCTGGCAGGTATTTACCACTGGTATCCGAAAATGTTTGGGCGAATGATGAATGAGAAATTGGGTTACATTCACTTCTGGTTTACGTTTGTTGGCGTTTACATGGTATTCTTCCCGATGCACTACATCGGTATTGCGGGTTTCCCCAGAAGGTATTATTCTTTTACCAACTTTGACTTTGCCAGCGGGTTCACTGACTTGAATTCATTGGTTAGTATCGCGGCTATCCTAACCTTAGCGGCACAGTTTATATTCTTGTTCAATTTCTTCTACAGCATGTTCCGTGGAAGACCTGCACCTGCAAACCCGTGGAACTCCACCACATTGGAGTGGACTACGCCACGCAATCCAGGTCACGGCAACTGGCCGGGTGAGATTCCTGCAGTATACCGTTGGCCTTACGATTACAGCAAGCCAGGTGCGAAGGAAGATTTCATTCCGCAAACTGTTCCGTTCTCGGAGACTCCCGAGTCCAACCTGCCTCATGAAAATGAGTTGATCAAGTTGGAGAGCTCCAACGGAGATGCCATTGTTGTCGAAGGAAATAAGCACTAATCACTACAGCAAACAAGGTTAGTCGGTCGACTAACCTTGTTTGTTTTATCTCGTATGGGTCACCGCGGTTTTTATCGGTTAAGCCTCTCTACACTCGTTGCTGTTTATATTTTAATTCTGGTGGGCGGAGTTGTCCGCAGTACCGGAGCAGGTATGGGCTGTCCGGATTGGCCAAAATGTTTTGGACAATGGGTACCGCCCACAGCTGTTGAGCAATTACCCTCAGATTACAAGGAGTTTTATTCGGACTATCGCCATGAGAAAAATGTGCGCTTTGCACGCTACCTCACAGCTTTGGGTTTTGAAAAAACAGCAAATCAGATTTTAACAGACGAAACCATTCGCGAGGAAGCGGACTTCAATCCCGTAAAAACCTGGATTGAGTATGTGAACCGGTTGGTTGGGGTTGTTATTGGTATTTTAATTTTTGCCGTGTTCGTTCATTCGATTCGCTTTTGGAAGTCCGACAGAAAGCTGACCTGGTTGGCAGGATTCACTTTTGTGTTGGTCGGCTTTCAGGGATGGATTGGGTCCATTGTAGTTTCTACGAACCGAACGCCATGGACCATCACGGTACACATGTTTCTTGCCATGGTAATCGTTGCCCTGCTTATTTATCTCGTACATAAGGCACGGGGAGGAACTTCATTTGCTGTTCAGGGTATCGTGCCGTGGTTGTTGGGATGTTTGTTCCTGGTGTTTATTCAGATCTTTTTGGGTACCCGGGTGCGCGAGGTGGTTGACGAGGTGGCGAATCAATTGAGTGACCGGAATGCGTGGATTTCGGCCCTGGGAATAACCTTTGTTATACACCGTTCATTTTCATGGGTAATACTGGCTTTTCATGCTGTTTTACTTAGAAATCTGTGGAAAAGTGAGGCTACGAGGGGTTTCGTTCTACCGTTATTCCTGCTAATTTTGGGCACCATTTTGAGTGGTATGGGGATGGCCTATTTTGCGGTTCCACCATTCCTTCAGCCGGTGCATTTGCTGCTGGCAACCCTCGCATTTGGTGTAGAATTTTACCTGGCACTGCAACTAAACAGAACAACTAAACCCGTGTTATCTTAACGCATGGTCACCAGTCAACTTGATACATTAACCGGTTTGCAATGGGCACTCTATAAAGCGAAAGCGTATTGGGAGTTGCTTAAATTCAGATTGTCATTGTTGGTGGCCTTCTCGTGCGCGTTTGGATTTACTTTGGCCTCACCTGTTATCGATTGGAAAACATTATCAATGCTCTTTATTGGTGGCTTTCTGTTATCCGGTTCATCCATTGCCATCAACCAGGTTATTGAACGCGATCTCGACAAGTTGATGACCCGAACCATGAACCGACCACTGCCGACAGGTAGGCTGTCAGTTCAGGAAGCGCTAATTTTTGCAGCACTCTGTTTTGTGTTGAGTATCGGCATACTCATGCAGTACACGAATCTGCTAACCGTTGGTCTGTCGGTGATCTCCATGATCCTGTACAGCTTTGTGTATACTCCGTTGAAGCGTGTAGGTTCAATTGCTGTTTTTGTTGGCGCCATTCCCGGAGCATTGCCGCCACTATTGGGATGGGTTGCTGCTACCGGCACTATTTCGCATGAAGCGTTGATTATCTTTGGCATTCAATTCATCTGGCAGTTTCCACACTTTTGGGCAATTGCCTGGCTGGCAGATGATGATTATAAAAAGGCAGGCTTTAAACTGCTTCCCTTCGGAGGTAAGAAAGATTTTAACACAGCCGTGCAGATCATGATTTATACCCTGTTCCTTTTGCCACTGGGTTTATTACCCGCGAAGTTTGGAATTACCGGTATTGACTCCGCTGTTGTAGTAACCGTTTGCGGTGTGTTGTTTCTGGCACAAACCTTTTCATTGATGCGTACCGGAAGTCGTGCCAGCGCGTTGCGCATTATGTTTGGATCGTTTTTCTATCTGCCCATTGTGCAGATTGCTTATTTGATGGATAAACTTTAAAGGGGGGAAAGCTATGAGCAGTGACATTAAAGATTTACGGATTGTTGAAGAGGCTAAGAAGCCATTGGCCATGAACCCAAAGAAGTTTGCGCTGTGGCTGTTCATGATCAGTGTGGTGATGTTGTTTGGGGCGTGGACGAGTGCCTACCTGGTTAAACGTGCGGATGCGGGTTGGGCTGAGATTATTCTGCCACAGATATTTCAACTAAATACCATTATAGTAGCCTTGAGCAGTATTTCCATGATCTGGGCAGTACGATCTGCAAGACGCGATAATATTGATCAGTTAAAAATAGCATTGGGCGTATCCTTCGTTTTGGGTATTATTTTTCTGGTTGGGCAGTACATGGCTTATGGCCAAATGGTTGCGTTAAACCAGTACTTTTCGGGCAGTAATGTGTCCCATTCTTTCCTTTGGCTTTTCCCCTGGGCGCACGGTTTACACGTGGTCAGCGGACTTGTTTTTGTGCTGATTGTGTGGGGCAATACATTCAAGTTTAACGTCCATTCCAAAAGCATGAATCAGCTCGAAATGTGCGCTACCTATTGGCATTTTTTGGGCGGACTTTGGCTATATTTGTTCATATTCTTAATATTGAATCCTTAAACAAAAACCTGTTTTTATACCATGGCAAGCACCTCAACCGTAACCGTACCAGCACCCGGAAAATCAGCATGGGATGGCGGAGTTTCTCCGATGAACGCCAGTTATGGCAAACTCATGATGTGGTTCTTTCTGCTTTCGGATGCCTTTACATTTTCTGCGTTGCTGATCACCTACGGACTGGTGCGTTCTTCACACCCGGAGTACACCGGAGCCGTTGAAGATTTTGTGTTCTCACAGGCATACTGGCCAATCCCTGAAAAGGTATTTGAAGCAGTTCCGTTCTTTCATGGACTAAATGCTCCCCTTGTTTTTGTTGGCTTGATGACGTTCATCCTGATCATGAGTTCAGTAACGATGGTATTGGCAGTTGAAGCCGGTCATCGTATGGACAAACGTGCTGTTGAAAAATGGATGCTTTGGACCATTATTGGTGGGCTTACGTTCTTAAGCTGCCAGGCTTGGGAGTGGAGCCATTTTATTCACGGCACTGATGGCGGTAGTTTATTGGCTGACGGAACAAAGATTTTCGGTGCTAATCTGTCTATCAATCAATACGGCCCTCCGGACTTTGCGGCCTTCTTTTTCTTCATTACAGGCTTTCACGGTTTTCACGTGTTTAGTGGTGTGATGTTGAACTTCTTGATTTACTACAATACGGTTACTGGTGTTTACGAAAGACGCGGACATTATGAAATGGTGGAGAAGGTAGGTCTGTACTGGCACTTTGTAGACCTGGTGTGGGTATTCGTGTTCACATTCTTTTACCTGGTATAATTACGTAACGATTAAATTCGAAATAGATCATGGCGCATGTTGAAGAAACTCCACAAGTAACAGTACTTCCTCCGGATACAGCTAAGATAAAAAAGTTGTGGACCGTTGCTGGGATTTTAGGATTGGTAACACTTCTGGAATTTGCTGTAGCCTTTTTGGTTCCGCATGAGTATAAAGACCTTCGTGTGTGGACCTTTATCTTAATGACCATTGTTAAAGCAGCCTACATTGTTGGTGAATTCATGCACTTGCGCTATGAGGCAAAGGTGTTATTATGGTCAATCTTAATTCCTATGGTATTTGTGGTGTGGATGCTGGTAGCTTTTGTGTATGAAGGCATTCAAATTGGGTTGGTTCGCTAAGCAATTCTTATAAAAACAGTTGAAGGGCTTAAGCAAATAACTTAAGCCTTTCTTTTTTTGTGATTACTGAAATGAAGGGCATTAAGCTTATTTTGTTGATTCTGGCGCTGGCGTTGCCCGTGCTGATTTTTGTTTTCCTGAAGTTTTTTGGAAAGAATGAGTTTAATGTAGAGCCCTTATTTGCTGAAGGGCCACCTGCAGTAAGCGGTTGTCCGGAATCACCTCCGAGCCAGTATTACCTCTTAACCGAATTATTGACTGGCTCAGGCTGGTCAACTGCTGATAGTTTAACATTGATCATGGTTGGGATAGATCGGCAGCGTAATACTTTTGAAGAGCGCCTTCGGGGGGATTTTACAGCCACTGAAATTAAGATAGCTTATATTTCAGGAGTTACGGCTGATAGCCTGCAGCAATTACGCACGTGTTATTTCTTTATGAACGAACCTTATAATCTGTTGCTTGTTGATAAGCAAAGAAGAATCCGGGGTATCTATCAGGCTGAAAACCGGGAAGAAATTGATCGGCTACTGGTTGAGGCCAGAATTATCCTAAAGAAATATTGATGGCACAGCAAGAACCCTATCGCAAACTCATCATTGTCGTATCGATAATCATACCTGTTGTGGTAGCCGTATTGTTCAGGGTAAAAATCGATGGATATGACCTCACCTTTTTGCCTCCCATTTATGCCTCTATTAATGGTCTTACGGCTATCCTGCTTGTGGTGGCGGTGTGGGCCATTAAAAATGGAAAACGAACCCTTCATGAACAACTAATGAAAACTTGCCTGGGGTTATCGGGCGCATTTTTGGTTATGTATGTCCTGTATCACATGACCAGCGATTCAACCCCATATGGTGGGGAAGGAGCAATACGGTATGTGTATTTTTTTATCCTGATCACGCACATTTTACTCTCAGTAATTGTTATTCCGGTGGTATTGTTTACCCTGGGACGAGCCTTGGCGGGGAACTTTGAAAAACACAAGGCTTTGGCCCGGTACACGTTTCCGTTGTGGTTATATGTAGCTGTAACGGGCGTCATTGTATATTTGATGATCAGTCCATACTACCCTTCATGATGAAGCGATTTATTTTAGCGCTGGTGTTTTTCCTGGTTGGTACTGCAACATGGGCACAATGTGCCATGTGCCGTACCCAGTTGGAAGTAAATGTGAGTAGCGGTGATGTGGGTATAGCAGCCGGTTTGAATACCGGTATTCTGTATCTATTAAGTTTGCCTTACCTCGCCATTATGGTGTTGGGATATGTATGGTATAAGCACAGTAGGAATGCCAGAAAGTTACAGCAAGGCCCTGCTGCAGGGTAAATGTCCGCAATGCCGCAAAGGCAATATGTTTACGTATTCTCCTGCAAATCTCAGTCGGTTTATGGTGATGAACGAAACCTGTCCGCATTGTGGTGTGAGGCTTGAGCCTGAACCCGGATTTTACCAGGGAGCCATGTATGTGGGTTACGGTATAACTGTGGCGTGTATTGCTGTAATTGGTGTTTTATTATACCTGTTGTGGGATCCATCCGAATGGACGTATGTTGGAATCTCTATAGCGGTGATGCTACTGATTGCCCCACTCAATTACCGATACTCCCGGATCATTTACCTCTATTTGTTTGGCGGAATCAAATACGATTCCCGTTACCGCGATTAGGGTTATTTCTTAACTTTATCGGATGCTGCATCTGTTAAAGTATAAAACCACGACTTTTCTTTTAATAGGTGTGCTGGTGTTCATCAGCATGGGTATCGTAGTGTTATCGCTTTCCGGCAGAGAAACAGAAACTAAAAGCATTACCCCTGAAATTGCCTTGCGTATTGAACAGCACATTGAACAACTCGATAAGCTGAACCATACCTGGAAGGAACAATGGAGCAACGGACCTGTTGTAGAACTTGTTCCGGTGGGTATTACCGATTTTTGTATTCTGGCCGATCAGGAGTTTATTCAATGGACAGGTAACCGGTTTCTTCCTCCGGCACGGTTTTCACAGGGTGATTTCGTTCTCCGCCACTTGCGTACTTCCGCAGGTGATTTTCTTATCAAGAAATGGGCATGGACGGAGCATGCTTCATTGTTGGCGATTATCCCACTATACGTACACTACCCTATTCAAAATGAATACCTGCAACCGTGGTGGAATGAATCGGTATTCGGAAAGTATCAGGTAACCCTGTATGACCCAAATACGGCCAATGGCGAGCCTGTAACGCTGAACGATAAGGCACTTTTTCGTTGTGCGCTTGTCGAGGGAGCCGAAATGAATTCAAACCTGCGGATGACGGGAGTTGTGCTGATGCTGCTTGCTATGGTAGCATTTGTTGCCTTGTTGGTTCAGGTGTACGTGAATGTGTTCAAAAGATCGGGCAGTGGCCTGCTATTCATGGCATCGGGTATTGTATTGCTTCGGGTAGTGATGGTTGTGGGGAGGTTTCCCAGCCGGTTTATTGACTCTGATGTATTTGATGCAAAGTTTTTTGCTTCATCTGAGCTCAATCCTTCATTGGGCGACCTTGTGCTAAACGCAGTTTCAGTAGCTGTACTGTGCTTCATACTTATGCTGTATGCACAGCATGTGAAGCGTAAATTGCTCTACCTGAACTTATCGGGTATTAGCTTATTGATGTTGATTTTTGCTCCGGTGGCAATTCTGTTTGGGGCATTGTTTCCCTATATCGTTATTCAAACCATCTATAATAATTCAGCCATAACGCTGAATATCTCAGAATCGATATCATTTGATTTATTGCGGATACTTTCTTTTCTGGCTGTCATCCTATCCTGGATAAGTGCGTTTATTTTCATTCAATTGTTCGTGCGCTTGTTTTTGCTGGAGAAAAAACCAACGCGGTTGATGATAGGCGGAGGTATTGGCTTGTTGCTTTTTGTATTAATCAACGAGGCATCGGGGCAGGATTATTTTTATGTATTGCTGTTATCAATTCTCTATGTAGGGGTGATTATCTATTTCAGATTGTATCAGAGTTTGAAGCCTTTCCGGTATCAATCGTTCACGTATTTTTTTGTGGCCCTTGGTTTCTTCTCAACCACCAGCCTGGTAGCTGTTCATCATTTTAATATTACAGAAAAGGCACAGCAACAATTTCGGTTTGCCAATTCATTTCTGATAGAGCGTGATGACTTTGGTGAGTTTTTACTGGCTGAAGCGATGGAGAAGATAGCGGGTGATTTTTTTATTCAGTCGAGGTTGTCGGGTTTATTTACAAATCGCGAGGCCGTGCGACAAAAAGTGCGACAGGTGTTCATTCCGGGTTATTTTAATAAGTACAACGTAGGCATTTATTTGTATGGCGCAAATGGTGAGTCGTTGGATGATAACCGGGCACAAAGTTTTTCTGCACTACTGACTGAATTTGATCGGGAAGCTTTGCGTACCTCATATGAGGGTATTTATTTCATTAACCGCCCTGATAATGAATCAGCCAGAAAATACCTGGCTGTTATTCCTGTAAAGCGAAATGAACTGAGTGCGGGGTATATCGTACTGGAATTATTATTAAAGCGGATCATCCCGAACAGCGTATACCCGGAACTGCTGGTAGATAACCGGTTTCAGGAAATGTTTCGTGCCCAGGATTTTAGTTACGGCATTTGGAACAATGACGAAATTCAGGTTCAGTCGGGTGAGTTTAATTACCGGTCGGGCTTTGCTTCATTACTCAATCAACAGGCTTTATACAAGGAGGGCATTGTGCAATCCGGATTTTTACATACGGCTACACGTGATGCAACCGGGCGCAGTGTGGTCGTATCATCAACCACGCCTCCCGTTATTTATCGAATAGCCGATTTTTCTTTTCTGATTATTCTCGGCCTTTTTGTGTTGCTTATTTTGCTTGCCATTATTGGCCTTGTCGACTATCTGCGTGATGAAAGACCTTTATTGGCTACCCGTATTCAGCTCATATTAAACCTGGCGTTTTTCATTCCGTTGATTGCGGTAAGTGTTATTACTTTGGGATTAACAGCGCGCTCCAATCAACAGCAACTAAGTGCCGAGTATGAAGTTAAGTCCCGAAATTTTTCAGCAGAAGTCGGTAATCTTTTTCTTGAAAATGAGCAATCGGGTGAAGCTACTACGGAGCAGAATTTTATTCAACTTTCAAAACTGGCCAGCCTGGATGCAAATCTGTTTACTGCCGATGGACGAATGAGGTTCACCACCCAGTCGCTCGTGTTTGAAAATCAGTTGCTTACCCCGTATATCAATCCTTTGGCATTAAAGCGTATCCGACAAGGTGAGCGCGTTTTTACCATGGATGAGCAGGTTGGATCGTTGCAATATTTCGTGGCTTACTCGGCCTTGTATTCTCCATTTGATGGTTCTTTGATCGGTGTAATAGGCATACCGTTTTATCAGTCTGCTTATCTGTTGGAACGAATGCAGGTAACGGTGTTGGCCAACATCCTTTCAATTTTTACAGCTATTTTCATCGTGCTGGTTATTATATCGTATTGGGTTTCGCGATGGTTGACGTTTCCGCTACGTATGATAACCCAAAAGCTTGGAAGAATTTCCCTTACCCAATCCAATCAACCTATGGAATGGTCATCGGATGATGAAATTGGTATTATGGTTCGGGAGTACAATCAAATGCTGGCCAGCCTGAGCGACAGTAAGCAGGAATTGGAGAAGAACCAGCGTGAACGTGCCTGGCGGGAGATAGCCCAACAAGTGGCACACGAAATCAAGAACCCATTAACGCCCATGAAACTCATGCTGCAACAGGCAGAGCGAATTCAGGAAACAGACCCCAAGATGGCGGAGAAGATTAAGCGAACGATCGCCTCGCTGCTGTCGCAGGTGGATACATTGGATGGAATCGCCTCATCGTTTAGTACCTTTGCTAAAATGCCTGAGCCGGTTATGCGGAGAGTGGAGTTGGTGGAACTGGTTCGGAGTGTTATTCAACTACATGCCGCTACAACTCCGATTGCATTTAAGACCGGGGTGGAGTCTGCCTGGATTATGGCTGACCAGCAATTGCTACAGCGGATCATATCCAATGTATTATTGAATAGTTTACAAGCAAGAAAAGAGCATGTTGATCTGCAGGTAATGGTGGAGATTCAAAAAGTGGAGAATCGTATTGTGTTGTCTGTAACTGATAATGGTACCGGAATCGATAAACAACTTCAGGATAAAATATTTTTACCGCATTTCAGTACAAAAAAATCGGGTTCCGGCTTGGGGCTTGCCATTGCCAAGCAAGGCATCGAACAGATGGGGGGCAGCATTTATTTTGAATCATCATTAGGAAGTGGCACGGTGTTTTATATTGAATTACCCATTAATGAATAGCATATGAAATTGTTGATACTCATTTCGGCATGTGTGATTTTACTGGCAACAGATGTAACGGCACAAGAGCGTATTTTTCCTGTCATCCCTGGTTATGGCGGAATTTTTGATATTCCTGATGCTGTGGAAAAACCCGATCCATCACTGGAGTACAAAATTGTGATTGACCTGGCCGGTGGAAGTGCTGATCCGGCTGAACTTAATTTTGGGCTGAATAATATTGCCCGCATGATTAACCTACACGCTTCGGCTGGTGTGCCTAAAGAAAAAATTCAGGTTGTGGTGGCCATTCACAACGAAGCCGCCTACACGATTTTATCCAATATGGCCTATCGGCAAAAATATAAGGTTGATAACCCAAACTTGGGTTTGTATAAAGAACTTCAGGAAGCAGGAGTTAAGCTGTTTGTTTGCGGACAGTCATTGATTGCCAGAAGTATTGAGCGCAATACGATAACACCTGAGGTACAGATTGCAACCTCTATGCTTACGGTACTTTCTACGCACCAACTAAAGGGATATGCCTGGTTTAAATTTTAATGACCTGCGTTTTTATCGCGCATGGCGATCATCACCTTGTTGGCAAAAACGAAATCATCAAGTTCTTTCACGCCTGAGTGAGTAATGTCACTCTTTCCGCCTTCCCATAGTTTTTCGCCCTGGTAAATAAACATGATGTTATCGCCAATACCCATTACCGAATTCATGTCGTGCGTTACAACAATGGTGGTTGTATCGTAATCGGATGTAATGGATTGGATGAGTTCGTCAATTAAAATAGAGGTTTGAGGATCAAGACCGGAGTTCGGTTCATCACAAAACAGGTATTTTGGGTTATTGACAATGGCTCGTGCAATACCCACACGTTTGCGCATGCCTCCGCTAAGTTCTGAAGGCATTTTTTTATTGGCATTTTGAAGTCCAACCCGGTTCAACACCAGGTTCACCCGGTCTTGCTTTTCATCACGCGGCATTACAGCCAACATATCCAGCGGAAAGCGTACATTTTCTTCAACATTTTTGGAGTCGAACAACGCGCCTCCCTGAAAGAGCATACCAATTTCGCGCCTTACTTCAATTTTCAGACTTTTGTTTCCTTCCGTGAAATTCCTGTTATCAAAAAAAACAAAGCCGGCATCGGGTTTAATCAACTCAACAATACATTTAAGCAGCACACTCTTGCCCGTGCCTGATGCGCCAATGATCAGGTTGGGTTTACCTTTTTCAAATACACCACTTATTCCTTTTAGGATTTGTTTATCTGCGAATGATTTCGATATGTCTTTGATTTCGATCATGCCGGAGAGAGTAGGAGTTGTGCTAAAACATAATCGGCAAGAAGTACCGCAATAACGCTGGTGGTTACCGCCTTTGTGCTGGAAATACCAACCTCAAGTGCTCCCCCGGTAGTGTAGTATCCTTTGTATGACGAAATGGAGGCTACCAGGAATCCAAACGTCAGGGCTTTTATCAAAGCAAACGTAATGGTGAAATCATTGAACAGATACCGAATCCCATATATGTACTCGGTGGGGGCGAGAATACCCGTAATTACCCCCACCAGGTAACCGCCTGTTAACGCGCAAACACCGGATACGATTACAAGCAAGGGGTACATCATTATGGACGCAACAATTTTTGGAAGCACCAGGTAGTTGATGGAATTTATGCCCATCACCTCCAGTGCATCAATTTGTTCGGTAATGCGCATGGTGCCCAGGTTACCCGACATACTGGAGCCCACCTTACCTGCGTATACTATGGCCATTACCGTAGGCGCCAGCTCAAGCACGGTCATCTCACGAACTACCTGTGATATTACGTATTTGGGAATGTAGGGTGCCACCAGGTTAAAGGCCGTTTGCACAGTGGAAACTGCACCGATAAAGGTTGACACAAGAACGAATAGCAGGATGGAATCAATTCCAATCAGGAGGCACTCGTCAACCACAAGTTTATAGTGCGTTTTGAAGGATTCCCGGTTAACAAACAGATTGCCGAGAAATATGAAATATTTCCCGATTTCTTTCAGAAAGCCCATACGGTATTGAATGAGTAAAACAGCATTCTTGTAGTCTAATTACTATCTTGCCAAAGATACCAAATATAATACTCCTATTGATATGCGTAAACTATTGGTAATTACGGGTGGTACAAAAGGTATTGGAAGGGCTGTGATTGAAAGATTTATGGATCAGGGTTTTGATGTTGCTACCTGTGCGCGTAAGCTGAGTGATCTTGAGCAACTGAAGGATTCGCTATCTAAAAAGGGAACTGTTTATATTTTGCAAGCTGATGTTTCGCAGCGTGGGCAAGTAACTGCTTTCTGTAATTTCATCAATACCATAAACAGGCCGGTTGACGTATTGGTAAACAATGCTGGCTACTTTATCCCTGGAGAGATTTCAACCGAAGCCGAAGGGGCTCTGGAGGCGATGATGGAGGCAAACCTGTACAGTGCGTATCATGTTACACGCGGGCTACTGCCCGGCATGAAGGAAAATCGGATGGGGCATGTCTTCAATATCTGCTCCATCGCCAGCATTAAGGCCTATCCGAATGGGGGGTCATACGCCATAACCAAATTTGCCATGTTGGGCATGACCAAATGCCTTCGGGAGGAGCTTAAGCCCCACGGGATACGCGTAACGGCCGTAATGCCTGGGGCCACATTAACGGCCAGTTGGGAGGGGGTTGATTTACCCGATGAACGCTTTATGAGCGTTGAAGATGTGGCTGATATGATTTATGCCTCGTATGCCCTTTCCAGCAGAAGTGTAGTGGAAGAACTGATTATTCGTCCGCAATTGGGCGATATTTGATTTTCCGGTATTCGAAACAAAATCCCCTGGTTTAGGGTTAAATTTGCATTAAAATTCATTCTGTGAGCCCTGAAATCGCCTCCGTTAAGCAATATTGTAATAGCCTGGTTAAGTATAGCCGAAGAAAGTCTATTGAGGTTACGATAGGCGATGTGCCCATGGGTGCAAATCACCCAATTCGCATACAGTCTATGACCACCATAGACACCATGGATACAAAAGGTTCTGTGGAGCAAACCATTCGCATGGTTGAAGCCGGTTGTGAATATGTACGGATCACAGCGCCCAGTATTAAGGAAGCGCAGAATCTGGAAGATATCAAAAAAGAGCTGAGAAAGCGGGGGTATACAGTTCCCCTGATTGCCGATATTCATTTTACGCCCAATGCAGCCGAGTTGGCCGCGCGCATTGTTGAAAAGGTTCGGGTTAACCCGGGTAACTACGCAGATAGGAAGCGTTTTGAAACGATTGACTATACCGACAGTGCCTACCAGGAAGAATTGGAGCGCATACGTAAAAAGTTTACGCCCCTGGTAAACATTTGCAAGGAGTATGGCACAGCCATGCGTATCGGTACCAATCACGGCTCTTTGTCTGATAGGATCATGAGTCGCTATGGCGATACGCCTTTGGGTATGGTGGAGTCTGCACTTGAGTTTTTGCGCATCTGCGAAGATTTGCAGTACTACAACATTGTGCTTTCCATGAAGGCGAGTAACCCGCAGGTGATGGTGCAGGCTTATCGCTTATTGGTTCAAAAGCTGGATGAAGAGGGATTGAAACCTTACCCTTTACACCTTGGTGTAACCGAAGCGGGCGATGGCGAAGATGGAAGAATTAAATCTGCTGTGGGCATTGGTACTTTGCTGGAAGATGGTTTGGGCGATACCGTTCGTGTTTCATTGACTGAAGAACCTGAAGCAGAAGCACCTGTAGCAAAGATTATGGTTGACCGGTATGTTCACCGTTCAGGCCATTCCTCTATTCCGGAAGTTACGGAATCACCAATCAATCCATTCGTTTACAACAGAAGGAAAACCCGTGAGGTCAGTAATTTTGGAGGCGGCCATCACGTGCCACGTGTCATTGCTGATTTGAGTGAAATACAAATCCGTGATTATAAAGATTTAAAATGTATCGGACACTTTTATCTTCCTGAGCCAGACAAGTGGCGCATGAACGATCAGGGTGCTGATTATGTATACACCGGAGATCAACCCATTGAGTTCATGTTGCCGAATGGGTTGAAGGAAATCCGAAATTATGCAGCGTGGTTAGATTCAGAAGATCAGGTGAACAAACTGCCGTTGTTTACACCCGATGAATTGTTAACGGTAAAATCCCTTCATGCCGAAATTAATTTTGTTCGCTTCTCCATTCATCAATTGAATGAATCACTCATTGCGTTGTTAAAAAATACACCGAAGCTTGTTGCTGTTGTGCACAGTGAAAATCAGCATGCGATGGCCGAGCTGAGAAGACTATTTTTTGAACTTGTTCAACACGGTATAGATGTGCCGGTAGTTATTCAGCGCACCTATTCACAAATGCTTGAGGATAACTTCCGGATTTTTGCCGCGACTGATGCCGGAGGATTGTTCATTGATGGTTTTGGTGACGGCATCATGACAAGCATTACCGGTATCTCTGCAAAGGAGGAGCAACTTCGTTGGGCAGATATCTGCAATAAAACCTCGTTTGGAATTTTGCAGGCTACGCGCAACCGCATGTCGAAAACTGAATACATTTCTTGTCCTTCCTGTGGTCGCACGTTGTTTGATTTGCAGGAGACCACAGCCATGATTCGCAAGCGCACGGATCATTTGAAGGGTGTGAAGATTGGTATTATGGGTTGTATTGTGAACGGCCCGGGCGAAATGGCGGATGCGGACTATGGTTATGTAGGTTCAGGCCCCGGACGCATTACCTTATACCGTGGTAAGGAAGTGGTAAAACGAAATGTGCCATCTGCCCATGCGGTGGATGAATTGATTGGATTAATTAAGGAAGATGGAAACTGGTTTCAGCCTGAAACTGTTGAACATGACTGAGATGGATAAGACAAACGAGACCACCCCAAATACGTCCCGCAGGCAGGGCAATCGCCTGAAGGAGTTTTTTCAGATGAATGAGGTACTGGGATACTTCTTCCGGAAAAAGGATCCGTCACGCCCGAATAGCTTCAATATACGGGCCATGCATACCATCAATAAAATCTCCATTCTGATCTTCCTGGTATGTCTGTTGGTCATTCTTAAGCGTTATTTCTTTGGTTATTGAGCAATTTGATAGAACCCTTACATCAGGGGTAATAATCGAATAATTTGATAATCAGAAGGTTACATTTCAATCCGATTTCGGATTACTTCTGCTTAATTTCACTATTTTTGTCAGATTACCAGTATAATGGCCAGGGCTTTTCTTGTCGTAGTTGGAGTTACCTTGCTTTTGAGTGCCTGCACGCAAAAGGTGATATGCCCTGCCTATCAGAGTGCCTTTATTTATGACAAAGAATCACTGCGTCAAAAATACAGTTACTTCAATGCCGACTCCACACCTAAGGTATTAACAGCCAGTAAGAACAAGTTTTTGGTGGCAGAAGCCACTACCTATAAAAAGAAGAATCGCAGCCTGCAGACCGTGGTAATGAAACCGGTTAACCCGGTGGTGCCCGATTCGATATTGATGGGTGATGATGCGTTGGCTTCGGAGTTGGATCGGGCAGCCCGATCAATTATTGACAGTACCTACATTGTGGATACTCAGCCTGCTGATACAGTGGAGGCACAACCTACCGAATACGTGATCACAAAAGACCGTGAGGTGCGTGTATTAAAACATACGTATCGCGACAGTGTCGTGTATGATTCTGTTAAAGGTCGTTATGATTTGTATTACGTTGCCGGTGTTCCGGCCAAACCCCAATATCATGTAAAGGAAATCGGCTACAATGTTGAACAGGATAACTACATGTGGTATTTGCGCGATGTGCTTATTCTTCCGGATGTTCGGTTAGCACAACAGATTGGTGCAGAAAAGGCTCGCGCAGCCGCAAAGAAGGAGAAGAAAGGATTTTTCAAGAATCTGTTTAAGAGGAAATCGAAATCGACTGAAGCGCAATCGCCACAGCAACTCAAATCGGCTGATATGGATGAGTATAACTTTGATGAATTCGATGATGTTCAACGCGATACAACCGCTGCAGGAACAACTCCCGCTAAAAAGAAGAAGGGATTGAGTTTATTTAAGAAAAAGGATAAGACGGCAAAGAATAAAAAGACCACGACTCAACCTGAGGAAGAACCGGCTAAGAAAGAAGAGGAAGAGGATGATGGCTTCTAGTCAATTGAAAAGTAGCAATTGGTAATTGTCAAAGCAGATTAATCAAACAAGGTCAGGTTGCCATGTTGATCGGCAGGTGGGGTGGGAATGATCAGAGAGGGCACATCGAGGTTAAGTTCATTGATGCGCGGTGAAACCGGATAAAGGGTAAGTTTATCGGATGGAAAGGGGATAAGTGTATTTAATATCGCTGATTCTGATGATGCCGGATTCAACCAGATAGCCTCCAACCTTTTATCCAGGATCATCGGCATTCGTTCTGTAATTTTACTTACTGTATCGTTGGCTGTTACGGTAATGATTGTAAAGGTATGCACCATAGCGCCTCCTTCATCTTCAAACTCCTCCCATAATCCGGCAAAAGAAAAAAGTTTTTCTGTTGATGTGAACCGATAGGGAATTGCTGTTTTCTTTCCGAGTTTTTTCCAGGCATAGAAGCCATCAGCCGGAATGATACACCGGTATTTCATCAAGGCTTTTTTTAATACCGGTCGTTCTGAAATATTTTCTTGTCTGAGGTTTACGATACGCTCACTGAGCGATTTATTCTTGGCGAATTGCGGAGGTCGTCCCCAGTAGAATAGCGAGAGCCCCTGTGGATCTGTGCTGGTGATCACGGGCAACAGTTGGGTAGGTGCTGCGTTGTACCGGGGTTTATAAAACTCCGGCACATCAGCAGAAAATCGTTCGGCTATTTCTGCTGCGGTTGCTGTGAGGCTGTAGCGTTCAATCATGGATAAGTAGAAACAGATGTTCCAAGTTAATACTTTTTGATCAGTTCTGTCACACGGAGTAGCTTGGTACGGAGTTCGTCATGCTTCGACTGGGCTCAGCATGACAATTAACCTCTATGCCAGTCTGAGTAAGTCGAAGCACGACTTCTGAACGGTTTGTTTACTTGTTAGATATAAACCTCAACGCACGTTCCTCCGACCAATAAATATTATTGCTATTGAATCGCGCAAAGCCCACATGGCCGCCATGTTTCGGGGTTTCAATTTGAATGAAGTTATGTTGCCTGAATTGCTCTCCTGGAAAACATTCCGGACTCAAAAAGGGATCATTCATGGCATTGACCAACAATGTGGGAACGGAAATGCCGGGCATGTACCGTAATGCGCTGGATTGCTGGTAGTAGTCGATTGCATTTTTAAACCCATGCACCGGACCGGTGAAGTGGTCGTCAAATTCCATTAGCGTCTTTACCCGATCAATGCCTCTTGCATCCAGTTCTTTTATGAATTGGGCTTTTTCTAAAACTTTCTTCTTTAAGCTTTTCAAAAAGCGATTGGAATATACCCAGTTGCCGGGCTTGGAGATCTGGATGCAACTGTTGTGCAGATCAACCGGTACGGAAAAGGCAACAGCCTTTTTAATCAGCGATGTGCGCGTGCGATTTTCGCCCAGGTATTTCAGTGTCAGGTTTCCACCCAAACTAAATCCCACCAGGTAAATTTCCCGATACATTTGTTGGCTCAACGCATGTTCGACTACTGTATGTAAATCATCCGTTGCTCCACTGTGATAGAAACGTAATTGCCTGTTCATTTCTCCGCTGCAACCGCGGTAATTCCATGTTAGCACATCGAAATCATTGGCGAAGAAAATACGAGCCATTCCTTTTATATAGGCACGTTGCGTGTTGCCTTCCAAGCCATGTGAGATGATAACCAGTTTAGACGACCCTTGCTGTAACCAATCGAGATCAAGAAAATCTTCATCGGGGGTAGTAACCCGTTCGCGCGTGTAGGGCTGTAGCGTTACCTTCCTGACCAATGCCGGGTAAATGGTTTCAAGGTGTGGATTGAATAAGAGAAGAGGAGGGGAGTAGTTCAATTTTGGATTGTGGATTATAGATTGTTGATTTTAGAATTTGGATTTTTTGAATTGTGAAGATCTGTTTTAAGTCCTAAACCTTGTCATAAAAAAAGCATGGTTGATTTATTTTACCGCAAAGGCGCCATGACACGAAGTTTTCGCGATTTCTTTGCGCCTTTGGTCTGCGCGGTTTTGGGACATCAACCGGATACTCATAAAATCTAAAATCCGAAATTATAATCTAAAATCAACCTCAGGTGTGCCAGGTGATGCTCTCCATGCCACGCGTACAGGGCGATGAGCCTATCGAAGCGAATGTGCTTTTGGGTTTCCGGGTGAATGAACGATTTTTTTAAATCAGTTTCGGATAATGAGCGAAGCAATGCCACCCATTTCCTGTGCAGTACCTTGATCAGATCAACTGAAAGTTTTGGATCTTCTTTTGTTTCTGGTGTTTCGGCCCAGGCTTTTTCATTGTACGCTTTTATGAGCGGAGTTTCTTCAGTGAGCATCCATTTGCAGCGGATGTACGCATTCATATGGCTATCCGCAAGATGGTGAATAACCTGCCGGGCTGTCCACCCACCGGGGCGATAAGGCTTTTCGAGTTGTATTGGTGTTAGTGCATTAATGACCGATTCCAGTTTTCCAGGAAGCGCTTGAATTGTGTCGATCAGCGATTCGATCTCTCCTGGTGTGTAACTTTCTTTTGGGGTAAATTTTCCAATGGGGTATTGGAGGTTGATATCAGGCATGGGTTTCTTTTATTTCTGCTTCTTGCTTCGCTTTTCGTTCCTCTCGCTCTTTCTCCCGTTTTCGTTTTTCCCGGTTTCGAATGCGGATGTTCACCATTTCAATCAGTAGTGAAAAAGCAACCGCGAAATAGATGTATCCCTTTGGAATCTCGTAATGAAGACCTTCCAGGAAAAGCATGAAGCCAATCAGAATCAAGAATCCGAGTGCCAGCACTTCCATGGAGGGGTGCTTGTTGATGAATTCACTGATCTTGCCGGCAAATACCATCATGATACCAATGGAGATAATGACAGCGATAATCATCAACAGAACCTGTTTGGTAAGCCCGACCGCTGTCAGAATCGAATCGAATGAGAAGATAATATCGATCAGGATAATCTGAAGAATGATGCCCGAAACGTTCACCTTGGGTTTTATGGCCGGGTTTACTTCATCTTCCTCCCCTTCAATTTCGTGGTTGATCTCGCGGGTACTTTTGGCGATGAGAAAAAGTCCGCCAAAACCAAGGATCAGGTCGCGGCCGCTGAAACCGTGTTCAATGTCCACAAACCGATGTAAGAATTCGGGCAAAACATCACCCACGGTAAAGAGCGGTTCCACAAAACCGATAACCCAGGTAATACCGAGCAGCAGCACCACCCGTACCCCCATAGCCAGCATGAGGCCCATATTCCGCGTTTTTGCACGTATTTCTACCGGTAACCGGTTGGAAATGATGGAGATGAAGATAATGTTGTCGATCCCCAGGATGATTTCAAAGAAGGTAAGGGTTATCAGTGCCAGCCAGGTTTCGGCATGTAAGAAAATTTCCATTCAAGCGGTTTTTGGAGCGTTAAAAATAGGGGAAGTAGGGTACTCCTGCAATGGGCGAACAGTGTTTTAACCGGATAATGTTAATTGTAAATACCTGATAACCACGAGAATTTACAAATCCGGAATTTGATTCCGGATTTGTAAGGTTTTCATGGTATTTGTTTCGCGGTTACTTCTCATGCACTACCATCACCTTTTTGCGTACTACCCCCTGGCCGGTGTTTAATTGAATAATGTATAGCCCGGCAGCCAGGTCGGAAGTATCAATGGTTTTCTGCTGCTCACCGGTTTTAAAGGCATTGGTATGTACCGTTCGGCCATGGGCATCCATCAGGTTCAGGGCAATAGGCGTAAGCGTTCTTTCCGGCAGCACCACATTAACCTCGCGGTTGGCGGGGTTGGGGTAGATGGATATATTATCGAAGAAGGTGGGGTCTTCGATGGAGGTAATGATACTGGGATCGGGAACATGACTGATGTCTGGATTAAGAAGTTCTGCCGCCTGGTAAACTTCTTTGGTCACTTCATCCTGGATGAATGCTACAATGGCAATTTGATTACGACTGTAGTTCGGGCTTTCAGGTTTCCAGGTGTAGGATTCCGTTACCGAGGTATTTAGTGGAACAGTCAGCGGGCGACCAGCTGCGTTGGGTATCATTTTTCGTACTACAAAATAGTTGTCTGTTTCAACTTCGCGTTCAATAATAACAGCATGTAAAACGGGTTTGGTGCCTGCCGGTATTTCGCTGGTTGGGGTGGCTGGAGTAATAGAAACCTCAAATTGTAATTCTTCCGAAATAGTTTGAGGTAGTGTTGTGATGTTAATTTCTACAGGCGAGGGCGCCAATGATCGTAGTCCTCTGTAGAGGCCATTCCACGAACCGGTAAAGTTTCCATTTGAATACCCATCAATGTAAGCACGGGGAACTAACCCCGTACTGTTGGTGATTCCGTAATAGGCAGCGCGCGCGCTTGGGTCTGCGGTATTCTCCAAAAAGATATTGTCTGCACCGGGGAAGCCGATGTGGTATTGAAGTTTCGTTCCTTCGGTTGCAGGGATGTTTGTGAAAGTGTTATTGTTTGGTCCGAAGGATTCTTGCGTGAAGTTTTCGAGAAGGAGATTGCGGTTTCTCGACTCAATTATGAAATTGTTAAATGCAAATCCTTCATACAGAGATTTATCGCCTGAGGTACTACTTGCAAATGCAATACGAAACCGCGTATTAGTTCTGTTTGTGATAACATCTAAAGCATGGCGACCTGTTTGAATTGAAGTAGTTGTTAATGAGTCAGACCAACCGACCGAACTTGAGCCAATATTACCCAATAAGAATCCAGTTGTGTTAAACCAATTAAGTCCGGTGCCTAAATTGCCAAGTGGAAACCACGTAATGCCACCATTTTCCGAGTATTCAAGTACAGCACCATCAAGTCCTGCTGGTGTTTTGTATATGTAGTCCATAGAAAGTGTTGGCCTTTGAATACCCGTAAATGTAATGCAAGGGCTATTGATGAATGAGCGTTCATTGAGTCTGTAGGTTGAATCTGCATTAGTTACCCAAACATTATCTGTAAATTGAGACAATCTCGGTGTGGTGGGCGCGCTGAATTCCCAGGTAGAATTTCCTGTTATATCTTCAAGTTCCCAGAAGCCTTTACCATTGTCTTCGTTAGTCATTCGGTATGAAGACGTAGCGTTAATACTCTTTAGAATTCTAATCGGTTTTGTTTTGGTGCTATTACAACCTATCGGAGAAAAGGCGGTAACACTTACATCATAAACACCAGGACCATTAGTGAATTCATGGAATGGTGCTTGAATGGTACCTCCTTCAGGAGCAGGCCCATCTTTGTCTGCTCTGGTAATCAACGGAGAACCATCGCCAAAGTCCCACTCAAATTCTTCGACAGCGACATTGTTTACGAGCGCATAAAATTGAGTCAAATTACCTTCACAGATGAGTTCGGCCGAAAAATCAGGTGTCGGATTCAGACCGATAGTTGCAGTGAATGCTGATTGATTTACGCATCCCCTGTTTGTAGTAACCAGTAGTTTTATCTGATAGCTGAAATTTCCTTTTCCGGCACCATAGTTATAAGTGAATTGATTATCGTTAGAGATTGTTGCAATAGTGCCATCACCCAAATCCCATTCATATTGACTGTATGCATTACCTAAATCTGTTGGACCTATAAGAGTAAAGTCTTGACCATCACAAATAAAGGGAACGGAAAAAGTTGCATTTGGTGCAGGTTTAATTTCAATGCTTGCAGGTATTGCATCTCCTTCACATCCCTTGTTTACCTGAGAAACATAAAATGTTTGAATAGTTGGTGTCAACCCTGTAAGATCAGGCGGTGTAAATGTGAAGTTTACATCATCAAGGAGTTCAACTGTAGTTGGGTTAGCTACAGGATCACGATCGTACCATTTAGCATTGGTAACACCGTTACTTGGATTTGGTCTCGCAATGATTACTAATGGAGGAGCAGTAGTGCCAGCAAGAACCTGGCAATATTCAGCATCGCTTACAATTGGAGTATTTGGTTTTCTGACCCAATTAAAAACTCTATTCACAGAACTTGGGCAACCATTATCATCATTATAGAGCATGGTTAAATTAAGTGTCCTTTCAAAGACTCCAGGCTGAAACAATGAATTATCATTGGGGTCAAAATTGCGATTGTTAGGCCCACTTAACGCATCTGAGTGTGCCGGAGGTGAAATGGAGAAGTTTGTAATTGTATAATTATCTTTAGAGGAAGATAAAGGTATTGCTGGTCCATCGGAACAGATGTTTTGATTTTCAACGATACCAATTATTTCGGGCGGTTCATTGTTATCCTTTACTTCAAAAAATGCCCAGCTTTGAAGAACTTCATTTCCGGCAGCATCTTTACCAAAAACATCTAGATAGTAATACCCAAAGCCCCAACCATTTCTTACATGGTCAAGATTTAATGTGTAGAACCGCGGTAAATTAATTGGTACCCCTGTTTGAATATCATTTTCCGGAACTACTTCTCTTGAAGTTAGTGTTAATGGGTATGTGGCTCCGGGTGGGAGACCAACTGCTGATGGTGTCCCTAAATTTGGTGATGCTAAGGGTAAATCGTAATAACAATTGCTGCCAAAGCATGCGAAGAATCTTATTCTGGTAAATTGATATCCAGGTCGAATCGCGTTAGCTATGTTGACCCTAATATCCGTATCTGTGATTTCACTACGGCAATAAAAGTCACTCACACCATTCACAGAGACAGCTTGAACTATAAAATTTTCAGTGTCTGAATTCTGACAACCGCTTGGGTCGGTTACTGTATAGGTTATAGGCCAGCCGGGGCTCGGATTTAAGCCAGCACTCTGTGGATTGAAGTAGTAGTTCCCATCACTTTCTAATCTAATTCCTTGCCCACTGAATACTCCCCCCGAAGGACTTCCTGTTACTAGATAGTTTCTATTCTCAATAATATAATTAACCCTCACAGCTGTTTCGGTAGGATTGGGAACTATCTCTGCGGAAGGCAATGGATTAACAACTATATCTACAAAACCAGTTACAATATTTCCAGCATTGTCTTCTACTTCAAGATTGTATCGGATGTTCGAAGATGGCATCACTGTTGGGCTAGAACCATTGTTTGAAAAGCCAGGAGGGGTTGATGTCCACCTGAATTGGTAAAAGCCTGTACCGCCATTAACGGAGCCGATTAACGTTGTGCTTTCACCAACACAAACTGCGGTTTTGGTGGCATCTACACTCACAGAAAGCGGTGCTATCGTTAAAGTGAAAGGTGTATTAATCAGTGTTCGTGTTGTACAGCCAGTCCGTGATACATCGATCCTATAGGTATAGTCGCCTATCTCTGAAAGCGCGGGTGTAGTAGTTAATGTTCTGGTTCCATTATTACCAGTTGTATTTTGTGTGGTAGCTGTGTAGCCGCCTGGGGTTGAATTAGCAATAAGCGAGTAAGTATACGAGGAGCTTTGAGTATTTTGTATCTCAATACCTACGCTGGTATTTTGAGCGGGTGTTAGGGTAGCCGGTATTACAGGTATTCCAGTATCAATTTGAGGGTGAACAGTAATTGAACGGCTATTGCTACTCATTAGAAAATTATCCCGATTTTGAACAGTTATTGGCCCAGTTCCAATTGGCGCATTGGTAGGTACTGTAAATGTGATTGACACATTACTATATGCTGAAATATTTACTGGCGGAACCTGCACTCCATCAATGAATACAAAGGGCTGGGTATTACCCGTTCCACCGGTCCCGGTAAAGTTTGATCCTGTAATTGTTTGTACATCTCCAATACAGCGTGTTACAGCGGTAGTTGGTGAAAGTGCCGGGGCAAGTTCTGTATCAAAATCCCAATCCTCTTCTACAGTTCCGGCAAATGGATTTCCAACCATATCCTCAAACACCTGGCTGCCAATAATTATGTCATAATTGGTATCAGCATCGAGTGGTGTGTTGATAGTAAAGGTTACAACATTACTTGCAATGCTAATGTTGATTTCGTCAATTATGGAATGGTTGACATTAGTATCATCATTAAATAGTGCGATTCGCTTCAGTGGATCACTTGTATCATAGCCGCTTGTGAGTGCAACAGGTTCGTTGAAGGTAATGCTGAATTGGTTAAGCAACACAGAAACTCCTGTTGCGTTATTTGCAGGTGTTGTTGACGCCACTGCCGGCGGCGTTGCATCAACAAACGAGTAATCTGTACCGGTAAATGTTACAGCGGCAGGTGTAACTGTAGGGCTCGTAAATGTAATATTGGCCTGTGTAAAGGAAGGTTGTATAGCGGGCGTAGTGGCATTTACTGCTGGCTCTACATTGACTACCACAAAGTAATTAGTAGTGCCTGCACTTGCGAGTACATCGTTTATCCCGGTAAATTGAAGTTGAGCTCCAATCGTACCGGTACTTATATTGGCATCTCCGCCAAAAACTGCATCAGCCGATTTAAATATTCTTGGGTTGAGAAATTTGCCGGTAGCAGTTGAGGTGAGTGAAACCGTGAGTGCGTTGAATGTGGTGGGGCCATTTGTGGTAATAGAAAAGCCCAGTATGGCCTGATCGGTTGAAGCACTGTTTAATGGACTTGTGGCAATGTTACTTCCTGGCCCGGAAATTTGGTTGAGTGTTACCACTAATGTTGTTATCTGGGAGGCTGTTGGTGCAGCTCCATTATTTAAGAAGTTATATGTCCCTGCATTACTTCCATTGTAATTAAAGGGAACCAAAACATAGTGGTAGGTTACTCCGCCCTGTAAACCAACATCGTTATAGTCTGTTGCTGATGCATTTGTTGTTGTTACTAAAGTTGCACCGTTTAAAGGATTAGGAGGAGCAGCACCATCATTCAAACCACTCAAATTGACTGCGCTGCCTGCATTTCTATACAACACGTAACCCACGGCATTACTTAAAGTATTTGCTGCATCAAATTCAAGGTCAATTGTTGTGTTACCATTTAGTGTAGCGGTGAATGTTGTAGAATGACCACTTGGTTCTACGGAAAAAGTAAAATCACTTGCGGTTGGTTGTCCGCCTGTTTTATAATTGGAACTCCCTCCACTTCCTCCTGATCGCTGGTAAGAATAAATAGAAAATTCGTACTGTGTTTCAGGATTAAGCCCTGTAACAGGCAATGAATTTGCGCCTGCTGCATGTGCTACAATGGCAGCAAAGTTGCCATTTGACCAGTCAGCATCTGCAGGTACTTCGGGGCCATCGACAACAGTTCCAAATGTTCCGGCAGGTAGTTCGCGACCGACTATCAGGTAAAATTCTGGTAATGTTGCACCTGTAGCTCCAGTCCAGGCCACTGTTATGGCTGTACTACTGGTTGCGGTAACAGAAAATCCTGTGGCATGGTTGGTGGGCTCTGGTTGTGCCCACGCACTTAATGTTAATACCGAAAGTAAAAGAACAAGAAAGTAAAGCCTTTTTACCATAGATCAATTCTTTAATTCTCCGTTAGCGTCTGTTTTTATTAAGAATATAGAAGGTACTCCACCAATCACATTAGTACCGCATATCAGCAGCCCATAATCCTCTGTTTCGCGGATGGTGCTCACGGTTTCACTGCCTGAGCCTCCAATGGTTTTCATCCAAGCTAATTCACCATTGAGTTCAACTTTTATAAGCACAATATCGTTTAGTCCGTTTCCCTTTTGGGTATTGGTTACATAATGCCCGGCCAAAACAAATTTACCATCTGAAGTTCCGGAAATGGCAGTACCGTAATCCTGTATAGAAGATGTAGTTTCTGTTGTTTCGCCACTGATGGCATCGAAATAGTTGATAGTCGTCTCGTCAATGCTTCCCTGGGCATCTGTTCGGAAGAAAATAATGTTGGCATTTGTGCCATTGGGATTTGAGCGGGTACCAACAACGCCAAAACCAAGTCCTTGAAATTTTGCGGGTTGAATGTCATCTACACGCAATGATTGCGCCAACGGGGTATTTACTCCTATGCTCGTATTGCCGGTAAACACGGAGCCTTCTTTTACAACAGGAACGGAGGCGTAGGAGAAATCAAAATTTTGTTGCTCCAGGGCGATGGCGCTTGCCCAAATTAAGTTTTCACCTATAGGATGAATTGATTTTGCGTTCTTATAACTTCTTTCCAATGCGGCATATTCGATAAAGGTTTCTGAGGTAAGGTTAGCATCGAATATTTCAATGTATGGTCGTTCAGGTGTATTGATTGCCCCCTGGTATGAGCCAAGAACAACTATTTTTTCGTTGGGTGTAATGGTCAATGCAAGTGCTTTATAGTCGGTTATGATGGCTTGTCCGCTCACATCTGTACGATAAAAATTATTGACTACGTCCAGGTTGTTGTTGATGTGAAGCATACGGGCCTCGTATATGTCAATGTTGCTGGTTTCGGGATCTTGTGGGTTGACTTTGATTCTTTCGCCCACAATTAAGTAACCTTGATTGTTAGGCAATGCCTTGATGGCATTACCTGAACCACCCTGATAATATTGTATAGGCGTTGTGCGGTTGCCGCGTTTATCAGTTTTGAAAACTACGGTTAATACAGAGTCGCGGGTGACGGTCATGTTTCCGAGCACTATGAAGCCATCGGGCGTTACCTCGGCAGCGGCAGCTTCAATTCCCCTGATGCCGCTGTACGTTTTAATAAAGGTTGACCGCTCAGTTAACTCGGCATTCTCCATGCTGGTACAAGCCGACAGCAGTAACAGGAAATATAGTTGAAATCTGAATTTCATTTTCTGGCAGTAAGTTTTCTGGGATTGTGTTTATTAAATACAAATGAGCCGGCTATTGAAAGTGAGGAGAGTTTGAAAATTGAATCAGCATAGCCGTAATCAAGGGCAAGCGATTGATTGGCATACGCAGTTTCGGAAGTGCTCATGTTGTTCAACCCATGTGCGTACCGTACTTCCAGCACAATAAATCCAGGGCCTGTGGGTAATTTAACACCGGCTGCAATCAGTCCACTTAAATTGATTTTTGTTCGTTCCAGGTCTTCACCACGTTCCGGAACACCCGGCTGTTCTTCGCGTGTTCGTTCTGCAGTAAGTTTACTGCTTAACAAGTAGTCGGTTGACAAACCCAACGCGATATAGGGATTGAATTTTTTATTGAAAAATTTATACTCAAGGGTGATGGGCAGAGAAAGTGCTGTTTGAGATTCAACTCCCTCAAATTCATTAACAAATTCTTCGTTGGTGTATGGGTTAGTGCGCAACTCTTTCTGATCAATTTCGAAACGTCTTTGTTGATATAGTAACTCACCGTGCAAGGTCCACTTATCTTTTTGTTTGAAGAGTGTTATAGGCACATCCAGGGCCGCCCCAAATTGAAACGCCACCTGCTGTTTATACTCACTGTCTTCTGCCAGTTCAACCACGGTAATAAGTTCGCTTACGTTGGGACGGGAGAAGTTAACACCAAGCCTTGCGCCATAGCGATATACCGGCTCTTCGCGGAAGGAATTATACAAGGCAACAAATTCTGCCGGGTCAACGGCTTCATTGGGTCGGTAATACGGATCAGCTTGTTTTAATTTAAGCATAGCCGCATCCGCTTTTTGCGGTTCTTCCAGATAGAGGTAACTCATGCAAAGTATTTTGAGCGCTTCAACCCGCAATTGTTTTTCCTGCTTGCTGAATCCACCCTTCTCAGGAGATTCAAGACAACCTTGTAGCTGCGATTCAATCTCGTGTAAACGACCTTGCTCGTACGTGGCACGTGCCAAACGAAGGGTTTGCGCACATTGGGCAATGGCGCTGAAAGAAGCAGAAACTAAAAGGATAAAAGGTAAAAGTCTTTTCATACGGTATTATTTATTACCCTCCGAAATATTCGGACACGTTTTTTCGAAATCCAGATCAGCGCCAACATAGATGCCCCACTCATCCGGGGTCATGTTGCGTTTGATGAACTCACCACACAAGATGTTGGCCATGGAAGAGATTTTGGTCGGGTAAGCGCGTATACTTTCTTCATTAAGAATAGTGCCTGCGCGTACACTCTGACTGCTACTTTGTAAGCCGACCATGATCTGTTCATCATCGGGCGAGAAGGTAAGCGACCATACCCAATCGGAGTGATCCAACAAGCGAATAGGGGGTTGGTTAAGTTCGTTGGTCTTCCATATCCGAACAGAACGATCTTTGCTGGCAGAAGCAAAAAAGGTGGCGCTGTGGTTATACTTGATTTCTTCAATCGGGCCATCGTGCCCGGGCAGGTTCCGCACTAAAATTCCGTTTTGTACAATGCGCAATAATCCCGCTTCGTTGCCCACAATAATCAGGTTGTCTTTCGGGTGCCAGGTAAGGGCAGTCAGGTGTCGGCCCAGGTTACGGACTTCAGTTACAGTATAGTTGTTGGTAACATCCCAAATATACAGTGTTCCATTATCGCCTGCGCCAGCTAGTTTTTTGCCGTCATCGCTCAGGCTGATGGCATTTATCTTTACCGGAGGCTTTATAACTTCTTTTGCCGTATTAAAATCTGCGAGCTTGATGCTGAGTCCGCCATTATCGCGTGCATAAATTCCTTTACCATCGGGTGTAAAGTGAACATCTTCAATGCTGTTTTTAAATCCGGTGATCTTTTTCGGCTCAGCTTTCATGTTGGAGAGTTCATACAGTTCAATGTAGTTGTTCTGTTCATCCAGCGTAAAAAGTCCCGCTGTTACAAGTTTGGTCTCATCGGGGCTGATGTCCATGCTGTATACCTGGTAGTTCGTGCGCTTAGTTAGCATTTCTGATCGCCATTCGCCTTGTGTGGGTGTCCACCGGATAATTCTGCCATCACTTCCACCAGAATAAATATGTTCATCCTTACCATGGGTAACCAGTGCACGTGCTGCTCCGGCATCATGACCTTTGTAACTTTTAATGAGCGGATGCGGGTCGGGTTTGCCTGCTGCATCAAGTTTGTTTTTCAGCGCGAAGTAGAGGCCGTTGTAAATGTCCGTATCAAATGCGTACCCTTTATGAGTTGTGTTAAAGGTATAGGCATGTTGCGCGAGCAAGGCCTCCAGTTGCGGGTCGCTGGTTAGGGTGATGGATTGAAGGGCCATGGCTTTGGCCTGGGCAACGTAGCGTTTACTGGTTGCATCAGCACGGGCAATGTTGGCTTTCTCCTCGTTTTCTTTGGCTAGTTTTTCATTGTCCAAAGCTGTTTTTTCATTCTGTTGAGCACGTAACCTTTGTTTCTGTGCTTCAGCTTCTTGCTCTCGAGCGATTCGTTCGTTTTCTTCAGCTTTAAGACGTTGTTGTTCTTCGGCAGTTTTGGCATCTTCGGCAGCCTTACGTGCATCATCTGCTTCCTTTCTTCGATCTTCAGCAAGATCCCTTGCAAGAATAGCTGCTTTTTCATTTTCTTCGGCCCTAATCTTTTCGGCCTCAGCTCGATTAAATTGATCCTCTGCTTCCGCTTTCTGAATAAACGCATACACCAAAAATAAAAGAGCAATTACTGTAAGTGTACCAAACACCAATGCCGTAATCCTCGCGCGCTGCAGTTTGCGCTTTTGCTCCAGTTCGCGTATGCGCTGCTCGGTTTCAAATTCTTTTCTCGAGTATTCGAGAAAGATCATGGTACGTTCAAAGGCAGGGTTGTAACGTTGACCCCACACCAATGTGGGTTTGTGTTTTGCTAACCAGTTTAAGGCTAATTGCAAATCGGGTGGGCGCCATAAGCCGGCTTTGCCTACCTGGTACATGGCCGCTGCTTCCGCCAAACGCAAATACATTTGCACGGCATCGGCTTCATCGTCTACCCAGTTTTTCAATCGTACCCAAATGCGCATGAGGCTTTCATGCGAAATATCCACCATCGATTTGGAGGAGAGGGGAGTACCGTGTGCCGGGGTTAATAACGAGCGACCGGGTTCGCGGAATTTTTCAATCACTTCGGCTACTTCTTCTTCCGAGCAATCGGCAATGGCCGCAATTTCATTTAAGCGTGTTGGCCTGCGTATACCAAAATTCTCGCCCCGTTTTTCGGTGATCGCTTTAAACAGTATTTCGCAAATGTGTTTTTGTGATTCGGTGAGTTCGTCATAGGCTTCGTTGGCGTGCATACTCAACGCCTCCGACATGGTACCGATGGCCTCGTAGTGTTTTAAGTCAAGCGACTCTTCTTCATAGTCCCGGTAATGCGACCAGTAACTCCACGTACGCATAAGCGCGTGTTGCAGAATGGGCAACTGATCCGGGTTGTCACCCAGATCGTTTAGCAATTGCTGAACCAGGCGTGGCGTAATGGTGGCGCCACCCACAGCAACCGGTCCTTCTATCGCTCTGCGTTTTTGATCGCGCGTAAGCTGGGGAATGAGGTAGTGGCTGTCGTTAATTTTACGGGTTAATTCCGGAAACTGCGCACAGTCGCCAATAAAATCAGAGCGCATGGTAATGGCCACGTAAATCGGTGAATCCGGATAGTTCACCGCCTCCATCAACAGGTTAACAAAGGCCAGGGTTTCGTTTACGGAGTTCGGATCAGTGCTGTCTTTGAAACGGAAAAGTTCTTCGAACTGATCCACCAGTATGAGGTAGTTTACATCGCCCGATCTTCTTGATTGCTCCACGGCTTCCACCAAACCAAGTGAACTGCTTCGTAACAGCGTGGAGAAAATGGTGCGCTTTATTTTTTGTTCTTCAACTTCGGCTTCGAGGTATTCGGGATTGCTCTTCAATAATGACTCAGCCAGGTTATCAATCGGGCCTGCACCGGGGCGGGTTACCACAACTTCCCAATTCGGGCTGGCGTCAGTAAGAAAACCGCCATATAGAATGGGCAGCACACCACAGTATATAAAAGAGGACTTACCACTTCCTGAGGGACCGATCACACCCACGAAACGGTTTTTGGAAAGTTTCAGGAGCACTTCATCGCTCTGACCTTCCCGGCCAAAGAACAGGTGGCTCTCTTCAATTTTAAAGGGGCGCAAACCCGGAAACGGATTCAGCACCGATACCTTTTCGTCAACGTATTGTGGCATAAACGTTTGGTTAAGGAACCTAAATAGTTGCAAACCTCAAGCCTCAGGCTTAAAGCTTGTAGCTATTTGTGTTTAGTTATTAAATTCTTCCAGCAATGACTTCACTTTTTCTGCAACATCCCGTGGATCCGCCTGAACCACGCGCAGGTTTTGATTTTTGAAGGCATCCAGGTTTAATCCTGAATTCATATTGGTGAGCACGGCTTTTCCTTTAATCGGTTTTTTACGACCGAACCCGGGAGCTTTCAGCAGATCAAGCACTTTCATGCGTACCCACTGATCGTTTACTTTTCCTTTATAAATAATGGCTGTATCGAAGTTGCGCAGGTTGTTGATGTGCTTCTGACGCAAGTCCAACAACTCGCCTTCAAATGCAGGAATCAAAACCTTGTACCCGCTTTTTTCTATGGCTTCAATAATCGGTTTAACTTCCTGATGGTCTACACGATCGTGAACCAGGTAAACGGATTTGCCACCGGTTTCATCCAACGCTTTCTTTTCATCAGCTTCCAGCAGTTCTTCGCGCATAATGTTTTTGAAATCCTCCAAAGGTGTTTGTAGAATTTCTGCTCCTTCTTGTGCTTCCGTATCGCGCTTGATGTTATCGATGAATGCGCGTTGTCTGTCGCTTGCATTAACCAGTACCGGTGATATCCAGATGAGACGGGTAAATTGTTCTTTACCCACACGCTGACTTTTCTCTGCCGCATAGCGATTTTGAAGATCAACAATCGACCGATCAGATCCATCCGGAATTTCACCATAGGCTGCTCCAATCAGGTGAATGGAAAGGCTGGCATCTTCCAGGTCGCGCTTCACCATTTTTTCGAGATCGTGAATGTTGCCCGGTAGGGTTTGATTGGGTGTTACAATATACCCGTGTCGTTGAAGCTCCCGCTTGATGATGTTGCGTTGCACAGAAAGGTCGTGACCGGTTTCTGCGAGGTAGATGGTTTTGCGTTTGTAAATGTTTTTAACCTCACCTTTGGCTTCCGTTCCTTTCAACTGAAGCAACGTATCATAAATGTCGTAGGCAAGGTCCACCATTTTCATCCAGTATTGCCGCTCGGCTTCTGAGCTGAAGTAATCGGTGTATTCGCGTACTTCTCCGGTTTCTGAATCGAGCTGATACATTTCGTAACCGATAAGTTCGCGAAGGCGTGGAGGTTGCTCTTGTACTGAAAGTGGGTTTTTGAATACTTTAAAAACCCGGTTTCTGTTTTTTCCGCTTGCTTCTGCGGCCTGGTAAAATGTTTCCAGGTTATCCAGGCATTGACCTGATTGAATGAAATCGGGAGAAAGGATACTGACCAATGTAGCGGCATTGTCAAGTTTTGGCGATGTCATGTTATCATACTCGCTCTTTAACAAAATGTTGGGCTTTGAACCCAATACCTGAGTAAGCATGAGGTCGAGAAACTTTTTGAATTGCGTAACCCAACCGGCCTGACCGCCACCAGCTTCATTGTCTTTATCAGAATAAATGATCAGTACGTCTATTTCAAGATTCATATTTCGTATTCGTTCAAAGGGTAAGGTTCAACTTTTATGCTTGGGTTGTTGATTCGATTGTTTCCGTTTCTTTAGTTTCTTTTTCAGTGGCATTCCGGATAATTTTTTCCACCATTTCATGGTGATTGGCAATCACAAAGTAGAAGTCCATTAGATCAATCCGAAATACAACTGAACGTTCTACGGCTTCCAGTATATTTGGTTTATGGCCGTTCCTGTTTTTTCTGAACAGATCACCGTATACATCTCCCGGTTTAAGGGTGAGTTGTGTTGCGCCATCCGCTTTCAATTGTACTTCGCCATGCGCCAGAATAAAAATCGGGTTGCTTTGTTCGCTGATGGTTATACCAATTTTTTCACCACGCTGTAAGTCATAAGGTAAAATTTTATCGAACAGATCGGCCAGTAACACACCGCTAATGCCTTTAAATTCGGGCAGTTGTTTCATGAACATGATCATTTCAATACCCAGAAAGAAACCATCGTTCAAGCCATCCAATAACTGGTTATTCTCTATGGCCGAATCGAGGTAGCGTTTGTCACGATCCGGAAGTCGTTCGGAAATGGTGTTGTAGGTGTCCTTGTCTTTATTATAGATAACCCATGCAGCAGTTTCCTGTAAAAGTTTATCGCGGTTGAACATTTGAGCAATCAACCCACGGCTTACCCTGAATTCGGGTAAATAGGCTGATGTATAGGCCGCACAAACTTTTGTCCAGCGATTATTCAAGTTAAAGTCGCGGTTTAAAATGTAGTTGATTACCTGAACCGGATTATAACTTTCTCGCGGAAAATAGATTTGCAGTAACTCAAGTTTACGAGGTACAGGTATATCATCGTAGAGCGGGAAAAGTTTAGGTTTCAGATCCTGGTCCACAAACAAGTCCATCAGTTCAATGGCATATGCAATACCGTTCGGGTCTCCCGAATCAATGTTTTCACGAACAAGCTGTACGGCTTCCGGATCATACAGGATGGACAACAGCATTGTGATCTGATCGTTGTTTATTCTGATCTCTTCGCGAATGGCGCTTCGCAGCAATTGAAATGTTTCTGTTTGCGGAAGTTCATAGAGAGCCGCCTGGTTCCACAGGTTTTTTCCAATTTCTGCTTCCAGTAAATCCATTACCTGGTTGGCTTGCCGGCCGGTGGCGCGGTAGTTCACATAGCGCAATGAGTACAGAATTTGGTTTACTATTCGCTTATCCGGGTAGTCGGCTTTCTTCCACAATAAATCAAGTGCAGCATCGCCACCAATGCGTCCTACAATTTGCACCAGTCGCAACATCACAATGTCATTCTGCCCCGATTTATGAAAGGCTGTATCAAGCACAGGCAACACAGGTTCTCCGGCTTCAATTAACGCTGCTGTAGCCTGATGGCAGTATGATGGAGATGAAAGCAATTCAATTAGTGTAGGCCAGGTTTCCGATCGCTTTACTTTCCGTGCAGTTTTTAAGGCCTCGTGCCGTACGTTGTAGTCAATATCGCGAAGCAGTTCCAGTAAAATAAAAATGGTACGCTGACTGATGAGTTTACGCAGCAGTTTAGCCGCCAGCATGCGGTCAGCCGCTTTAACCGATTTGCTGAGCTTCATCAGGTTATCGGGTGATATGGAGAGCAGGTCACTGTCTTCTGTAGCGCCTTGCGCTTGTGAAGCCAGGCTGCGAATGTCTCTGTCTTTTGTGGGGTCTTTATCCAAGCCAAGCTGTTGGATTTTTTCATTGGCAAATGTTTTTACCTGTGCATGACTGCTGTTTGCCAATGTGATGATTGCATTTTCAAACAGGGCAGGTTCAATTTTTTCCATCAGGCGTAAGCCATAAAGTACCTTATCCTCTGCTGAGCTTGTTATTTCCCGCTCCAAAACCCTGTCGACAGTAAGTTCTTGTTCGATTTTGTGTTCAACTTTGGCTTTGTTTTTAATAAGGGTTTTTTGAAGTGTGTTCCGATAACTCGCATACATGTTATTTCCCACCAAGTACCACAAGCCAATGAGTGGTAACGTAAAGATGGTGATGTAGAGCAAATCGAAAACATGCACTTTGTTGATCAGGTAAATCAATCCACCCGCAATCATGGTAGCGAAAGCCGTTACAAAACCTTCAATCTTGGTTTGAACGTCTATCTTAATGCTTGGATCAACCGGTAATTGGTAAAGTTTGAATGCAGGCTCATCCAACGACTCTTTCGTGGCATAAATAAAGAGTTTACTCATCGCAATCATCACAAAGAATATGGTGAATGACGGACTATCGGAAGTGTAGCCAAACGTTAAACCAATAATCAGCGCACCGATTGTAAACAGTGCAATAAGAATCGGGTTTACCAGGATGGACACCTTTAGCCCGTAATCGGCCATAATGCGATCGGCAGCGAATGCCTGAAACAGGAAGCTAAAGATTACAATTGTTGCTTCGAATAACGCGAGGAAATTGGCAAGCTCTTCAGGCTTGAAGCGTTGGGTAGAAACACTCAGGAAAGAGTACTCTACGAAGTTCAGCGCAACAATGGAAATAATGATGAAAAAGGAGAGGAGCACCAGGTATTTGTTCTTGAAAAAATCAAAAACCCTCACTTTCTGATTTTTCAGACGCTCCTGCGTGAGCGACCATCTTTCACCACCAAACTTGGTGGAAAGAATAATGAACATGGCGGTGAAGGCGAATATGCTGACCAGGCTAATGCTATAGAGTGACTCAGCTTTTTCGTTTTCGTTTTCGCCTGTCAGGTACGGTAATACAACGGGAATGGCAAAAAATGAGATCAATGATGCTACCAATGCGCCCTGATCCACAGTACCCAAAAGCCGTTTCGACTGCCTTACGTTAAAGAGTCGGTTGAAAGCCCCCCAAAAAACCAGCAGAACAATCAGTGTGAAAGGAATGAGCTGGGTAAAGCCGAAATAATAGATCGTTTCCTTATCGGGAAAGTACAGGTCGCCAAATTCAATAGCAGCAGTAACAGCGGTAACCACCAACAGGCTCAATACGGCCAGGTACTGAAAGCGGATTTTGCGCTGCAGAAAGTTATAGCTTACTGTAGCCACAATTCCGAAGGCACCAGCAATGGCAAATGCCCCTGGGAGGTCGTTTTTTTCATCAAAATTGTTCAGAAACAGGGTTTGAGCCGCAACGGTAAAGGTTGCCAGAAAGGCACCCATAAAGAAGCTCATAATCAGCAGGAGGATTACCCTGCCTTGTTCCCCTTCTTGCAGGTCAAGGACTTTGCTTAGAAATCCACGTTTCACAGCTTTATTGATATGGTCTTAATTCATCTGAAAACCCAGGCTTAGTCTTATTGCCGTGTTGGTTATCTTCACCTCTACCAGCCCGCTGTTCAACTGATTTTCCACCATCTGCAATGCGAATAATTCGGCTAACCTACTTAAAATTCGACATAATTCAATTCATTTCCTAAATCCGCACAATATTTTCGTCCTCCTTGATTTAGTATATCTTACCTCAAGTAAAGGTTTAAACTCAAGTTTGGTATTCCGGATTGGGGCGGTAGTGGTCTAATTTCCCTACATTCTACGCATAGGTAAGGTTGTAACCGAAAATGAAAGATTTTAACCTGCTGATAATGTTAGCATTGCAATAAAAAACGAATCTCTTGTCATCATGAAAAGACTTCTTGTTGCCATTTTGGCCCTCATCTCCTTCATTTTGTTTGTTAACCGGGGTTATGCCCAGTCGTCAAAAGCCCTGGTTGAGGCAGAAAAATACTTTGGAATCAGAAATTATGAGGAGGCTTTGCCCTTATTCACCCAGGCGATTCAGGCTGGCGAAAAGGATCCGAATGTGCATTACAAAGCCGGTGTTTGCTATCAAAAATCTACCTCTACTGATGAGCAATCCAAGGCTATACCGTTTTTTGAGTATGCTCTGAAGAACGGAGCAAAAGTGCCCGTTTCAACGTACTATGACCTGGGCATCCTTTACCAGCGCAATGAAGATATCCAGAAAGCCATTGATGCCTTTATACAATACAAAAAGAATGCAGCAGCCGATAAAAAGGCTGTAGCCGCGGCCGACAAGGCCATTGAATCGTGCCATAATGCGGTTGCCCTGATGTCGGTGCCGCGTAATGTTAGCGTTAAAAGTTTTGGGTTTGGCGTAAATTCAAAATACACCGAGTACAACCCGGTTGTATCGGCTGACGAGAGCGTTCTGGCCTTTACAGCCCTTCGGCCCAACACGGGTAAAACCCGCTCGGGCGATAAGTTTATTGAAGAAATCCTGATCTCCTATAACACCTCCGGCACATGGTCGGAGCCTGTGGTGGTACCTGTTACTTCTGATTATAATGTAGGAACCGCGGGGATATCAGCCGATGGACAGAAGATGATGATCTTTATGGGAGGCGCCACTGATCCGGGAAACATTTTCGTGATCAACAAAAGTGGTGACACCTGGTCAAAGCCATCCATTCTTGCATCAACCTTAAACAGTAAATATTTAGAAACTACCGCCAGCATTACGCCCGATGGTAAAACCATCTACTTTGCCAGCGACCGGATTGGCGGCATGGGCGGTATGGATATTTATAAAATTGACCTTCAGGCAAATGGCTCATGGAGTCAGCCAAAAAATCTTGGCCCTACTGTAAACACTGCGGATAATGAGGATGCTCCATTTATTCACCCCGATCAGAAGACGCTGTTCTTCACTTCAGATGGTCATAGTACAATGGGCGGCCGTGATATCTTCATGACGAAGTTTATCAACAACGCATGGACAAAGCCAGAAAATATGGGGTATCCCGTTAACACGACTGCCAATGATAACTATTTCACGTTGATTGCAGACGGTACGCGTGCATATTTCTCATCCGATCGGAAAGGAGGCCAGGGTGCGCAGGATATTTACTTTATTGATATGCCTGAGGATGCGGGTAATATTCCGTTAACGATGATCAAAGGACGTATTCTGAATGCGGATACCGGCAAACCTATGCCGACAAAAATTTATGTAATCGATAACCAGACAAACAAGAAACTTGATTTTGTTTATGATCCGGATCCACAAACCGGAAATTACCTGATCATTCTTCCGCCAGCACGCAACTATGATGTGATTATTGAATCAGAAGGATTCTTGCCGTACACCATAAATGTAAACGTGCCGAACCAGGATTACTTCTACGAATTGTTTCAGCAGATTAACCTTAAAACCATTAAGCAGTTTGATGTGGTGGTAGGACAGGAAGTTCAGGTTAAAAATGCCTTTTACAATACCAATCAGGATTCAAAAGCGGATTTGCGGAAGACACATGAAGCCAAGCTTGCACAAAGCGGAAATGTGGATGTATATGATTTAATGATGGATTTGCTTGCAGCGGGGGATAACGAAGGTGTTGACTATGTGCTGGAATTGATTCACCTGACCAACACGATGGACCAGGTTAACTTTGATGAGAGCAACCCAAATCTTGAAGTGGCTACCCGTGTGTACTACTACGATGAAAGCGATGAAAGTAAATTTGAAAAGAAGAGTGTAGAAGGAAAAACCATTTTGTCGTTGCCAACTTTTGAAGTTTCAGAAGAAGCGCAGAAGCAGAAAAATCAATCGGCCAGAAAGACTTCAGCTTACGATAAAGCGGTGTTGAACAAATTAGTTAAGGTTTATTTTGATGTAGCCAAAAGTGATTTAAAAACACAGTACCACACGCAATTGGATGACATCCTTTCTGCGTTGAAGAAAAACCCTGATTTGAGTGTAGAGATTTCAGGCTTTGCTTCACAGGAAGGCTCAGAAGAAATGAATAGGGAGCTTTCGAATAAGCGTGCCATTGAAGTACTGAACTACCTGAACCATCGCGGTATTGTGCGCAGAAGAATTATTGCTAAAGGGTACGGTGCAACCAAAACCGAAACCAGCAAAGAGGAGGGAAGAAGAGTAGAGGTGCGGATTATCGACCCGCAGGTAAATCAGTAATTTAGTTTAGAAGCCATCTCAAAAATACCCTGACATTTGAAACAGATTTTTGAGATGGCTTCTAGTAAATAATCAGAGGGCTGTTTTAAGCGGCCTTTTTTTTCCTGCTTATGGAATAAGTAATGAGCTATCGCCATAGCTGAGAAAGCGATACTGATTGTTCAATGCTTCCTCGTAAATTCGTTTCCAGTCGTCACCAACAAATGCGGCAACCAACAGCATTAAGGTCGAACCGGGCAGGTGAAAATTTGTAATCAATCCTTTACAAATTTGAAATGAATACCCCGGATAAATGTAAATGGCTGTAGCGCCTGTGATGGCCTCCGCTGCTTTTCGATCAAACAAATCCTTCACTGCAAGCAAAGCCGTCTCTTTATCGGGGGAAGGATGTTCGTGATTGTATGGATCATCCTGGGAGATAAAAAAAGCAGCATGTGGATCTTTTATCAATTTTACCCCAAACCAATACAAGCTTTCCAAGGTACGCATGGAGGTTGTGCCCACTGCAATCACTGGTCTGTCTTTCTGTAGAAGCAGTTCAATGTTTTGCTTTGTGATGATGATCTGCTCTTCATGCATGGTATGGTCCAATGCATTTTCGGTTTTTACCGGTTGAAATGTGCCGGCACTGACATGCAGGGTAACAAAATCTGTTTTGATTGCTTTACTATTCAGCGATTTCAACACCTTGTCAGTAAAGTGTAATCCTGCGGTTGGTGCTGCCACGGCACCATCCGCTTTTGAATAAATGGTTTGATACCTCACCTCATCGGTTTTTTCCACATCGCGTTTGATGTAAGGTGGAAGAGGCGTCAATCCGGCCAATGAAATAATTTCGCTAAACGATTTTTGTTCAGGTGTCCACCTGAACGCAACAAGTCCTTTATCCCGGTCAATCAATGAGGCCTGTATTTCAACGCCACCCACTTTTTTTACGAGCACACCATCCTTCCAACGCTTGAGGTTTCCAATTGCGCATTGCCATTGGCAAGTACCCTCTGCACGCATAATTTCCACCAGCAATTTGGAAGGGTGTTCAGGTTGCAACAGGAAGAGTTCAATTGTGGCCCCGGTTTCCTTTTGAAAAAGTAGCCGTGCCTGTATAACCCGGGTGTTATTAAAAAAGAGCGTTGAATTATTTGGAAGGAAATCAACAAGTGACTTGAATACCGAGTGCGTAATGGTTTTGTTTTGATAAACAAGCAGTTTGGACTCGTCACGTTTCTCCAGGGGAAAGTGAGCAATTCTTTCTTCGGGAAGCGTATATGAAAAATCTTTTATGGAAATAGCTGGCCTCATACAGGGCGGCAAGATAAGCCTAAATATTTTTTTAAATTCGTGCCTGGTTAATATCATGAAACTTCAAACGGATTATTTCAAACGAACCTTTCATTTCAATTTTGATGCGCGTACCAGTCGCGGGCGCATGAAAGAGAAACATTCGTGGTTCGTGAAGGTTTGGAACGAAAATAATCCTGACTGCATCGGGCTCGGTGAATGTGGTCCGTTGCCCGGTTTAAGTATTGATGATCGGCCTGATTTTGAACAAGTGCTGAGGAGCTGCCTGCAAAAGTTGACAGATTCAACACAATCGGTCGATTTAATTGTGCCCTCTGGTTTTCCTGCTATCCGCTTCGGTATTGAAACCGCACTCCTTGATCTGGAACATGGTGGCCAGCGTAAAATTTTTGATAACTCGTTTTTTAAAGGATCGCCCATTCCGATAAACGGATTGGTGTGGATGGGCGACCTGGACTCCATGTTGCAACAGGTATCTATGAAAATTGAAAGAGGTTTCAGGTGCATCAAGATAAAAGTAGGAGGGCTTAACTTTGAAAAGGAGTGTGATATTCTGCAATACATCCGAAGCAAATATTACCGGGAGAACATTACGATACGACTTGACGCGAATGGCGCCTTTAAGTCGGATGAAGCTTTGTATAAGCTTAATGAATTATCCCGGTTTACAATACATTCCATCGAGCAGCCGGTAAAAGCCGGTTCGGATATGTTACCCGAACTTTGCCAAAAATCTCCAATACCCATTGCGTTGGATGAAGAATTGATTGGCGTAGAAGAAGCGACAGACAAGAAGAAATTGCTGGATCGGATAAAACCTGCTTTTATCATTTTAAAACCTACCCTTCATGGCGGATTAAAATCATGCGAGGGATGGATAAGGTTGGCAGAAGAGAGACAAATCGGGTGGTGGATGACATCAGCGCTTGAATCGAATGTGGGGCTGAATGCCATTTGTCAGTTTACAGCAAATTACCCGGTTATGCTCCCTCACGGACTAGGCACCGGTCAACTGTATGATGATAATTTTGATTCGCCTTTAACGGTTTCTGTGGGTGAAATATTTTACGATCAGAAAAAGTCGTGGTCGATTGATCAACCCGGTGAATCAGCAGGACAGGCTACCGTTTCTTGATATAGGTTCCGCTGAAATCACATCCGTTTTCGTGTAGCCTGCAAAAGCCAACCTCTTGCAAACGGATGGATTGTTGTTTCAGGTTAAACAGAAATTCTAACCGGCAATCCGGGTTATCAAAAAAGCCAGCGTATTCGGTTTCGGTATGAACGGCCATGCCAATACTTCCTTCGGCTTGCCCGCTACAATTGCTTTGTTTTACCGATAGCGAAAAGGTGAGGTCATTGCCCTGCGGCAGAATTTCAAGTATGGCTGTAAATCCTTGTGTATTGCTTTCATGCAGGTAAATGCCATACAGCGATTGGTAATCCCAATCGTTTTGCGGAGCAAAAGCATCATTTGAATCAGTTATAGTTGAGTCTATATCTTGATATGTTGTAACCGATTCGGGTTGCGTGGTTTCTTTTTGTTTACAGGAGGAAACAACAAGAACGATTAAAAGTATTGCGTTCGTGACTTTCATGGTGATTCGGCAAATGCGCGTAACGTGATTTCGGGTTTACCCAGTTCATTCCATGTATTTTCTGATTCAAACTTTTCAGGGTACTTGTTCAGGGCTTCGATGATGTGATAGCCATAATTCATTTTCTGAAAGATTACGCCAAAGATTTTCAGCATACCCAATGGCGCTTTTATAATCCTGAGCTTCTCCTTCTTGTAGTACTTTTTAAATTCAACACAGGCTTCTTCCGTAGTAAATCCATCCAGCCCCTGTATGGTGTACTCCTTGTTTTCGCTTTGGGTGAGTTGAAATGACCGGGCAACCTGTTTGCCGTAATCTTTACCAGCTATAAAGTACTGCTTTTATTCCGATTTTCCGGCCAACACCAAAATTCTCCCTTGCTTATAGTTCTCATAGAAATTCTCCATAAAGCTTGATGGGTAGAAGATGGTATAGGGAATACCAGAATCTTTTATCATTTGAATAGCCTGTTGCTTGAGTTCAAATGCCCACCAATGAAAATTGTTCATGCCCTGATATCGTTGTGCTAGCGAGGAGATTATGGCGAGTCTTTTTATACTTGATTTTTTCGCCTGGTCAAGTATAAGCCGAAGCCCATCAGATTCTGCATGCCAATCAGATGGTTTTTCTTCTTTCTTTACAGAAAGGTTAATGTAAAGCGCATCACAACCCTGTAGGATTTTAGCGATGTCGTTAGAATTTTTAAGGTCACCTTTAATGAGTTCAGTGCCCGGTGGTAGCTCACGACTCGCCCGTCCCGTATTGCGAACCAACGCGGTAAGCGTAAATCCGGCTTCATGTAGTGCGTGGGCAACCGGTTTTCCCAGCAGTCCTGTTGAACCAATCAGCGCAATTTTTCTGATCATTTCATTTTGCGTTTTAAATTCTCGAGCAACAGTGCAGATGGTCGTGCCCGCTGTACATGGAAGTTTTGCAGCACGAATTTCTGAATATGTTCTTCAACTTCATGTACGCTGTCTGTAATCAATACAAGGCGAAGATCTTCAGGGGAAATGGTTTTTTCTTCTACCATTTTATTCAGCATTTGCTGCAAAGGTTCAAAGTATGCTTTTCCGAAAAGTACTACGGGAAAGTCTTGAATGATTTTGGTTTGAATGAGTGTTAGCGTTTCCCAAAACTCATCCATCGTACCAAACCCACCCGGCATAACAATAAAGGCAATGGAATATTTTACCAGTAAAACCTTGCGTACAAAAAAGTATTTGATGGTAACCCATTTGTGCATAAACGGATTGGCTGATTGTTCAAACGGCAGTTCAATGTTACAGCCCACAGAAAGCCCTCCGTTTTCAAAGGCACCGCGATTAGCAGCTTCCATAATGCCGGGCCCGCCACCGGTCATCAACGTAATACCGGCTTGTCCGATCCGCTTGCCTATTTCGTAGGCTTGTTGGTAATACGGGTGTCCTTCTTTAAATCGTGCGGAGCCGAATACGGTTATACACGGACCAATAAAATGAAGCGCTCGAAATCCTTTAATGAATTCAAGTAAAACACGAAAAGCGAAAAAGAATTCATAGGTTCTTGAGCGAGGACCCTCTAAAAACTTGCCTTCTGCTTTGGGTTTAAGTTGAATGGATTGAAGCGATTCGTCAACAAAATATTTCATGATTTGCTTTTAAGGAAAAACAAATTTAGAACAAATAAGTTGGTGATGAATTCAGATTAACCGAGAAACTGTTTGAGCAGTTGATGAAAGTGATGGGTGCCGGTTTCGTGCTTTACGGAATAGCGGCCGTGCGTATAAAATCGCGAACGAATGCCACGCTGAACGCTTTCAACTACGGCTTCGTCTTCCATCTCCACGCGGTTCAAATCGGAACCAGCGCCCTGGTTGAATAAGGACTCATCCCAGATGAATGTGTGAAACTCAATTTTTGTTTTTTGAAGGGAGATTGGCTTCACCACATTCAACGAAAGTCCCCAGGGATAAAAATTGAACATCAGGTTGGGGAACACCCAGAAGTAGTACGCGCCAACAGATTTCCCAAAGTCAGGGGAGGATGGGGGTAAGTCAAAAACCAATTGCCCTTGTTTGGCAATACCAAGCTGAAGATTTGAAAACTTAAAAAGTTCGGTTACATAATTCCCGAAATCAATTACCTGGTTTAGCGATGCGTGTACAAAAGGAATATGGAAACCCTCCAGGTAGTTTTCGCAATACAAAGCCCAATGCGCTTCAATCGAATAGCTTTTGGAAAGTTCTGGTTTGTACTGCATTTGTTGAATGGGCATCCAACTGATCCGATTGATCATTTCTGAAAAGAAAGATGCTGCTGGTACAGTATCGGTCAGTGATGTGAATAATAATGGTCCGATTTCAAAATGCGGAAGTTCCGCCAGGTCATCAGCCGGTGATGGGAAATTTTCTACTTCCTTAAACTCAGGCATGGAGAGAAATTTTCCATTTAGCGTAAACCTTCGTCCGTGATAAGGGCAACGGATTTCACTTCCTTTACAGGGTTTATCTACCAACAACGCCCCGCGGTGCGTGCATACATTTGAAAGGCACCGCAGTTGGCCAGACTTGTCCTTCGAAAGCAGCAGGTGTTCATTCATGAATTCATCGAGAATGACAACCGGCTTTAAGTTGTTTGAATCTGCGAGCTCGTTTGAATTTCCAACGAAATGCCACGACCTGGAGAAAATGCTTTCCTTACTCAACTCAAAGTACCGGGGGTCAGTATAGAAATCCTTGGTCAGGGTTTTTGCAGAAGCAATATTCGGATCGTGTTGCAGCGGATTCATGCTCCAATATACTTATTTCTGTTTACGTAACTTGTCGAACCATCAGCCGGTGTTGTCAAATGCACGACAAACTTTCCACACGTTGCCACCGTTACTTTGTACTATGAAATTCGCATTATTGATCTATTGGATTGCACGCCTTGTGGCTGCTATCATCATGCTTCAAACGTTGTACTTTAAGTTTACCGGTGCGGAGGAGTCGGTTTACATTTTTACTCAATTGAGCATGGAGCCCTGGGGAAGAATTGGCACGGGCGTAGCTGAGTTGTTGGCTTCAGTATTGATTTTGATTTCGCCAACCGCTTGGATTGGAGCCGGGTTAGCACTTGGACTGATGGTGGGAGCTATTGGCAGTCACCTTACTGTTCTTGGAATTGAAGTTCAACAAGATGGCGGACAACTTTTTATTTATGCTGTTGTTGTAGCCTTGAGTTCTACGTACGTATTATACTGGGATCGCGATAAAGTGAAGCGCCTGTTAAAACGTTTATAAATTTCATGAGCACTAACTCCCCTCCTTGTAAAGGAGGGCAGGGGTGGTTCTATTGGTTGCTTTGTGCCAACGCCTTGTTCAATAGTTCTTCCAGCGCAGGGTTATCCTTTATTGACTTTCGCAATGCCTCTTTAAGGAAGTTGGGGATTTTTTCTCCTTGTGCAGATTTTGATTTCGCTTCTGCAATCATTTCCAGGACGGATTCCTTATCTTCAAAATTCTCATTTTTGATTTTCAATTCGAGCTCTTCCCAAAGGTTTACTGACGCTGCATGATGGGTAGCTATTTCAACTTCTTGACTTTTAACCTTGGTGTTGCTGAGGATGCAGTTATTGTAGGTAGCGAGTATGTTATCGAGGTCGTTGCGGTTCAGGTTGCCTGATTCAATGTCTGCCGTCAGGTCAGGACATTCGTTCAGGAAGTCAGTCATTTTCTTTTTGAATCCCAACGTTGGCACCTCTATGCCGTTTCCATCTGCTTTGTACAGGTAACGCCCATTCCAAATGCTTTGTCCATCAAGTTGAAATGCATACAGGCTCAGGTAACCGCTGTTAAGCAGTTTCATATACGTGTATTTGGATGAAGTGCGTATCAGGTGGTATTGCTCATCAGCTGTTTTAAATGCCCTGACCTGGAGCATCGGATAGACGGTCTTCTTTCTCTGACCTTCTGCTTCTATCTGTATGTTTTGCTCAACACCATACGATAAATGCTTCACTTTTCCGTACAGGGTATCGCCTTTGGTTAGTACAATGTAATCACGCTGACCGTTTGCCACTGAAAAACACAGCACACAAATAAGTATCAAAATCACCTGAATCATACACGCTTTTTTCATGGGTATTTTAATTTTAGTCCGAAAGATAAACGGATGAACTAAAATTCAGGAGATGCCATTCAATTTTTTATTTCTGTTTTAATCTTCCGGCTTCTTTTAATGCCCGTGCAATAATCCACTCCAGTTGTCCGTTGGTGCTCCTGAATTCATCACTGGCCCACTTTTCAACTGCTTTTAGCAGATCTGGATCAAGCCGTAATACAAATGGTTTCTTTTGGGCCATAGCTATTCAGTAGTTTCGGAAAGTAGTCTTTTGAGTGTATACTCAATTGTGTCCGGGTTCTCAGTTCCTAACTTTATTGTGGCGCCATCCTTGAGTGTGAGTATCAGGTACTTGCTGCCGGCAATGTTTACCGAAGTTGTTTTGGTAAACAGGTTTCGCTGGTACCCCATGTGAAATTTTTCATGCCATGTTTCTTTACCGCGTACCTGGTAGGAGGCTATACTGCCAAACGCAACGGTATGCCAGCGGATAATTCGAGGAATAAACCGATAGTGAATTCCTGTTTCATCAACTTTGAGTTCATAACGCAACACAAAAAGGATCAGGATCATTGGTAACAAAAGGGCTGCCAATGAAAGCATAAGTAACATGGGCTGCTCGTGAATCAATTGAGGAGCAAGGAATAAAAGTTCAGCTATCAGTATGGCAAGCATTAAAAACCATAACCACCGTACCTGACTGAATCGCTGAACTTCTATGTGTTGGAGCACTTTCATTTTTAATTGTGTAATGTTCCGGTATTTACAACAGGGCTTACATCTTTATCGGCACAGAGTACAACCATTAAGTTGCTAACCATAGCGGCCTTGCGCTCTTCATCCAATTCAATGATTTGTTCCTTGGCCAGGTGATCGAGCGCCATTTGCACCATGCTCACAGCGCCTTCTACAATTTTGTAGCGTGCCGAAACCACTGCTGCTGCCTGCTGCCTGCGTAACATCGCGCTGGCAATTTCCGGTGCGTAGGCGAGGTAGCCAATACGGGCTTCGATTACATGTATACCTGCTATCTCCAGTCGATTGCGCAGGTTTTCTTCCAGCATGTGGTTTACATCATCATGTCCGGAGCGTAACGTAACTTCTGAGTCATCATCAAAATTGTCGTACGGATAAAGGCCGGCTAACTTTCGTACCGCAGAGTCGCTCTGGATTTTTACAAAGTTCTCATAGTTATCTACTTCAAAGGCAGCTTTGAACGTATCGCGTACCTGCCATACGAGGATGACACCGATTTGAATCGGGTTACCCACTTTATCGTTCACCTTGATTTTTTCACTGTCGAAGTTACGGGCACGTAGGGAAATGGATTTTTTGCTGAACAGTGGGTTTACCCAATAGAATCCATTACGTTTCACAGTTCCCTTGTAATCTCCGAACAACACCAAAACCATGGAGGCATTGGGGTTGATGTAGAAAAACCCGGGCGTAAGGATTAGTCCGAGGGCCAGGGGCCATACAAACACCGGGTTTCGCATAACGATTAAGGCCCAGGTACTTGTAATCAGCAGGATCAGAACAATTACCAGCATAATGTAGCCGGATAGCGGGGTGTACTCTTTTTCGTGGTTCATGGCAGTGATATTAAAATGATATTATAAAGATATTGTTTTAAATTGATTAACGCAAATCCGTTCGGCAGGTTTCAGATTGGAATTAAAATTCTATTCCCCTTTATTAGCGGCCTGATTTTGATGTTTATATGGTACAATACAACCCGAAAGCCTGGCTTGGCCTGATCTTTCACTCGTACAGCAGGTTTGTGATGAAAACATTGCTTCCTGCGCTCGTTTTTATGACGCTTTTTACTGCGGCAGTGTGTTATGTTATCCTTGAGATCGTTCACCCGGATAAAGATGAATTTACAAGCACCACAGCATTGCACTCCCTGTTGGGTATTGTATTGGGTTTATTTCTTGTATTTCGAATTAACAGCGCCTATGATCGGTGGTGGAGCGGTAGAATACTCTGGGGAGGGCTGGTTAACAGCACCCGTAACTTTTCCTTAAAATTAAACGCATACCTGGCTAATGATGATAAAGAAAATCGTGAATGGTTTGCTAAGATGATAGCCAATTTCCCGTTTGCTACCAAAGAGCACCTTAGAAAGGGAGTGCTTCTAACTGAATTTGAAATACCCGATGATAGTTTTTTAGAATTTTTAAGCACTAAGACGCATAAGCCCAACGCCATATCTGGTCTGCTTTATAAAAGGGTAAACGATTTGTACAAACAAGGCAAAATTACTAGCGACCAGTTTTTTGTGCTGGATAAGGAGCTAAAAGATTTTATAGACATTATGGGAGCGTGCGAACGCATCAAGAACACCCCAATTCCGTATTCGTATAGCATGTATATCAAGAAATTCGTGTTCATTTATATCATTACATTACCCTTTGGATTCGTTACTACATTTGGCTATGTAACGATTCCTACCGTTCTGCTTATCTCATTTGTATTGCTTAGTGTGGAATTGATTGCCGAAGAAATTGAAGACCCGTTTGGCCGTGATTCAACGGATTTGCCAACGGATGAACTTTCGGTGAAAATCAGGGAGAACGTTCGCGAAATACTTTGTTAAGATTACCAGAACAGGCTTACGATAAAGTAGATTACAATAAGCAGAATCATTACACCATACATGATCAGGTCAACCCGAACATAGGGCTTGAATTCATTATACAGGTCCCGCAGCTTTTTAAACACAGCCCAAAAGTAAAGAATTTGTACTGTTTTGTCTTTGGTACTTGCTTTTGAGGGCGCAGAGTTGAATATTTCCTAATACAAAGATGATCATGCGCAACGGGGGACTTTTTGTTTTGCTTTTTTTTGCGATTGGGTTGAGGGCGCAGGAAGTTCTAAACAACAATCCGCCTGCGTTATCTTGGTATAAAGTCAATACCCCGAATTTCAGAGTTCTGTATCCTGAAGGTTTTGAATTCCAGGCCCAACGTATGGCCAATACACTCGAACACATACGGCAGGCTGAGTCGCGCACATTGGGCGTAAGCACAAAACGAATTTCGGTTATTCTTCAAAATCAAAATGCCATCTCCAATGGGTTTGTAAGTTTAATTCCCAGGCGGTCGGAGTTTTATACCATGCCGCCCCAGAATTACAATTTTACCGGCACAACCGAGTGGCTGGATCAATTGGCCTCGCACGAATACCGCCACGTAGTTCAGTTTGATAAAGCAAATCGTGGTTTTAACAAATTACTGTATTATGCTTTTGGCCCAGCTACCCTGGCGGCCATGTCGGTAACGGCTGTGCCGCAATGGTTTTGGGAAGGGGATGCCGTGGTAACCGAAACGGCTTTTACGTCTGGTGGACGAGGTAAAGTTCCAAACTTTGGTTTGGTGTTTCGCACCAATTTGCTGGAGGGCCGCGAATTCAACTATCACAAACAATACCTGCGATCCTATAAACATAATATACCCGATCACTATGTGTTTGGATACCACATGGTGAGCTACCTACGCAGACGAACCGGTGATCCATTTATTTGGGAAAAGGTAACGAAGCGCGCGTGGGGTGTACCGTTTATTCCGTTCACCTTCTCGAATGCAATTAAAAAAGAGTCGGGGTTGTATGTTACGAAACTGTATAATGAAATGGCCGATGAACTGGCCCGTGAATGGCTTGAAGAAGTAAGCGCCCTTCAGTTATCCGCTTTTGAAACCGTACCACACAATCCCCGAAAAGGCTACACCAATTATTTCTATCCGCAAGTGCTGGATGAGGACCGGATACTGGCCATGAAAAGCGGTATTGGAGACATTGCCCAATTGGTGATTTTGGAAAACGGAACAGAAAAAAATTCTTTTATACCCGGTATACTCAACGATGCCGGAATGCTTTCTGCAGTTGGCGATCTGGTGGTGTGGAATGAGTATGGGTTTGATCCGCGGTGGCGCATGCGAACGTATTCTGTTATTAAGTTGTACGATGTACGGGAGAAGAAACTGAAATTCGTAACCCGTAAATCGCGGTATGCCGGTGCAGCGCTTTCACCCGACCAGCAAAAAATTGTTACGGTTGAAACAAACACCACATACAACACAACACTAACCGTGCTGGATACTGCAGGTAATGTTCGCAAGCAATTAGCCAATCCGCAGCAAGCGTTTTACTCCATGCCGCGTTGGTCGGCCGATGGTAAGTCTATTGCAGTGTTGAAAACTACTGCTGCAGGAAGAGCTGTTGTTGTTTTTGATTTTGATTCAGGTGCTGAAGGGGAATTAATCGCTGCATCCAACGAAAACATCGGTCACCCTGTGCTTCAAGGCGATTACCTTTTTTATAATTCTCCTGTTAGTGGCATTGATAATATTTATGTGCTGGTGGTAAGTACAGGTGAACGTTTTCAAGTCACCTCCAGTAAATACGGTGCGTATAACCCATCCTTAAGTACCGATGGGAAAACACTTTATTACAACGAACAAACCCGCGATGGATTTGATGTGGTGAAGATGCCGGTTGATCCAACAGCATGGCGTGAAGTTATTGTGAAGAAAGATCCGAAATCATTTTTTCAGGTGATCACGGAACAGGAGGGTCGCCCGAATCTATTCGACAGTATTCCGCAACAACCCTACGCAACCAGGAAGTATTCAAAATTATCGGGTCTTTTTAATCCGTATAGTTGGGGTGCATATTTCAACACGGGGTTGACACAGGCGGATATTGGAATTTCATCTCAGGATATTCTGAGTACAACAACCCTTAAGGCCGGATACCTGTATGACATAAATGAGCGGACAGGACTATGGCGTGTGGGGATGAGTTACCAGGGATTTTTTCCAATACTTGATGTGGATGTAACATTCGGTACACGGGAGTTAGATGAAGGTTTGGTGGCATACGATAAAATTGAAACCGATACCGTTCGTGTTATCGAAAACCTTACCTATAACTGGCAGGAAAGGAACCTTGAAGCGGGTTTCAGGTTACCACTTATTACAACCAATTCGCGCTATCACGGTAATTTTACAATAGGTAATTATTTTGGATATACCCGTGTAGAAGATTTTACGAATTCGATTACCGGAGAGGGGAGAATCATTACCCCTGAATTGCCCTATTATTGGATACGAAGTGTCCCGGGTAATGGTACTTTACGGTACAACCATTTTCACATGGCTGCTTATCGATTGCTCAAGCAGAGCCGAAGGGATATTAACAGTAAGTGGGGTCAGTCTTTTGTGTTACATGGTTATGGTACTCCATATGGTGGCGACTACAGGGGAGCTCAATTTTCATTCTATACTACGTTGTATTTCCCCGGGTTGTTCAAGCATCATTCCTTCTGGGGATATTGGGGATACCAGAAAACAAGAATTGAATTATTAAGCAGAACATCAACCAGCAATCCGTTTGAAGATAATGGATCGTACATTTTCAGAAATCAGATTCCCCTTCCGCGTGGCTTGCCTATTTCACGGTTTGAAGATTTTTATACCATGTCGGGTAATTACACCTTTCCGGTTTGGTACCCCGATATCGCCATTGGGCCACTCGTAAACTTTCAACGGATTCGCGCCAACGCATTTGTGGATTATGGGTTTGGTAGTTCAACTTTCCCAGGACGCGACCCCATTTCGCAAACCTACCTTTCGGTGGGTGGTGAAGTGCGCCTCGACCTGAATGTGATGCGCTTGCTGAATCAATTCAACATTGGTTTCCGGTATTCCTACGGCATCCAGCCATCTGCCACCCGGTTCGAATTCCTGCTGGGAACCATCAACTTTTAAAGTTTTTAGCATTTGAATATCGGGTGTTTTAGCCCTATTTTTGGCCTCTTAACAACAATTTTTAACCTAATTCATAAGCATACCATGGCGGAAGTTGTACGAATGCCGAAAATGAGTGATACGATGACAGAGGGTGTTATCGCCAAATGGCACAAGAAAGTTGGTGATACGGTGAAGTCGGGCGAGTTAATGGCCGAGATCGAAACGGACAAGGCCACCATGGACTATGAGTCGTTCAATGACGGTACAATCTTGTATGTGGGAGCCAAAGAGGGCGAAGCAGTGAAGGTGAACGATATACTCGTCATCGTTGGCAAGAAGGGTGAAGATTACAAAGCCCTGCTTCAGGGTGCGGGTCAGGCAGCCGGAGATGGAGGCAGCAAAGCAGAAGAACCCAAAAAGGAAGCTGAAACATCAGCCAAGGCAATTGACACTTCAGGCATTAAGGCTGAAGTTGTATTGATGCCAAAAATGAGTGATACCATGACCGAAGGGGTTATTGCGGCCTGGCACAAAAAAGTAGGCGATGCAGTAAAATCAGGTGAGCTATTGGCGGAGATTGAAACCGATAAAGCCACCATGGAATATGAATCGTATAACACCGGTACGTTGCTTTACATTGGCGCTGATGCCGGTAAATCGGTTGAGATCAATGGCGTGTTGGCTATCATCGGTGAAAAGGGTGCCGATTGGGAAACGCTGCTAAAAGCGCATAAGAATCAGTCTGTTGGTGCTATAAGTGAACCAGCTTCTGAGCAGAAAAGCGAGACCGTGCAAGCTGCTTCAAAAACTTCCACTCCGGTTTCAGTACCTCAGTCGCAATCAACCGGGAACGGAAGAATAAAGGCGTCTCCCTTGGCGAAGAAACTGGCTAAGGAAAAGGGCCTTGATCTGCGTAACGTTCAAGGTACAGGCGATCAGGGAAGGATAACCAAGCGTGATGTAGAGAGCCACCAACCAGGTGCAGGTACATCATCTGCAAAAGCCGGAGCTTCTCCGGTTGTGTTACCAAATGTTGTTGGACAGGAAAGTTTTGAGGAAGTGGCTGTATCGCAAATGCGCAAAACCATTGCCCGCAGACTTTCTGAAAGCAAGTTCAGTGCGCCTCATTTTTATCTCACCATGGAGATTAACATGGACAAGGCCATTGAAGCACGCAAGAGCATCAATGAACTGAGTCCGGTTAAAGTATCGTTCAATGATATTGTGATCAAGGCAGTTGCGGCAGCGTTACGTCAGCATCCTGATGTAAATGTATCGTGGTTGGGTGATAAGATGCGTAAGAATCATCACATCCATATTGGTGTGGCTGTTGCTGTTAAGGATGGCCTTGTTGTTCCGGTGGTTCGCTTTGCAGATAACAAATCGCTCTCGCACATTGCTGCCGAAGTGAAAGACCTTGCGCAACGGGCACACGATAAAAAATTACAACCCAGCGACTGGGAGGGAAGTACATTTACTATTTCCAACCTGGGCATGTTCGGTATAGAGGAATTTACAGCCATCATCAATCCACCGGATGCTTGTATTTTAGCTGTTGGTGGAATTAAAGAAACCGCTGTTGTTAAAAACGGTCAGTTGGTGCCTGGTAACGTGATGAAAGTAACACTTTCATGTGATCACCGTGCTGTGGATGGTGCCGTTGGCTCGGCCTTCCTGAAAACCTTGAAGGGCCTTCTCGAAGATCCCGTAAGGATATTGATCTAACCTCACGTCATCATGATGGATGTTCGTGAACCCATTGCTGAATACAAGCACGTTCACCTGAGCGTGGAAGAATATCTTGCCTTCGAACGTGAAGCAACGGAAAAGCACGAGTATTATAAGGGAGAAGTATTTGCGATGTCCGGTGCAAGCAGGAGGCACAATATCATCTCTACAAACCTCATTTTCCAATTGGTAAGTAGATTAAAGGGAAAGCCATGCAGGCCCTTTGGTAGTGACATGCGCCTTCATATTCCGCAGAATACCTTATTTACCTATCCAGATATTTCCGTGTATTGTGGCGAGGTTGAAACGATTTTTGATGACAATGCGCTTCAGCCGGTTGTGATAATTGAAATTCTTTCCCCCTCAACCAAAAATTATGACCGGGGTGAGAAGTTTAAATTGTATCGCGATATTCCCTCATTAAAAGAGTATATTTTAATTGATACGGAATCCATTTCCATTGAAGTATTCAGACTTAACGCCACACGACATTGGGAGTTGGAAGAATACAATTCAGCCGATGAGCAACTGGCTATGCCTGCATTGAATTTATCGGTTCCGATTCGTGAAATCTATGACGGCACAAAGTTGCTGGCTTAAAAAAAGTACACATGACTAAAATTCGTTCTACAACTGTTATTGCCGTTAAACACAATGGCCAGGTTTCTATCGGTGCAGATGGTCAGGCTACCATGAATAACTACGTAGCCAAAGGCAATGTTAAAAAAATCCGCAAACTGCACGATGGAAAAGTGGTGACTGGTTTTGCCGGCTCAACGGCCGATGCGTTTACGTTACTCGATCGTTTTGATGAGAAACTCAATGCCTATGGTGGAAACCTGAAGCGCGCGGCTATCGAATTGGCAAAGGACTGGCGTATGGATCGCTACCTGCGCAGGCTGGAAGCGATGATGATAGCGGTAAACAAAGAGGAGGTATTAATTCTTTCCGGTACCGGTGATGTGTTGGAACCTGAAAATGAAGTGGCCGCCATTGGCTCAGGCGCTATGTATGCCCAGGCTGCTGCGTTGGCGTTGAAGAAACATGCGACTCACTTAAGTGCAGAAGAAATTGTTCGTGAAAGCCTTACGATTGCGGCAGACATTTGCATTTACACCAACCACAACCTCGTTATCGAAAAACTGTAATCAGGATTTTACCGCGGCATCAATAGACTGCAAAATCAGTTCACACGATTCTTTGATCTGATCATAGGTAATTGTAAGGGGAGGAGCAATTCGGAAACTGTATGGATGTGAGAGGAACCAGTAGCAGATTACGCCTTTTTCTTTGGCCGCTTCTACAATTTTATTCACTAACTCGGCTGATTCAAAGTCGATAGCGAACATAAGCCCTATTCGCCTGATTTCTTTTATAGACGGATGCTGTAGCAACTGCCCGATCAATTTTCCTTTCGCTTCAACCTCAGTCAGCAGACTTTCTTCTTCGATCACATTGAGCGTAGCTAATGCCGATGCACAACACACCGGATTTCCGCCAAACGTGGTAATGTGACCAAGTGGAGGATCATGCGTCAGGCATTGCATGATTTTTTTATCGGAGATGAATGCACCTATCGGCAAACCGCCTCCGAATGCTTTTCCGATGGTGACGATATCCGGAACAATACCGAATTGTTCAAATGCAAACAACGTACCCGTGCGCCCCATCCCACATTGAATTTCATCCAGTATCAAAAGTGCACCGGTTTCATTGCATCGTTTACGCAACGCTTTCAAATATTGCTTATCTGGTATGCGAACACCAGCATCACCTTGAATGGTTTCGACTATTACACAAGCCGTTTTTGTGGTAATCGTGTTTAGTTCATCCGCATGATTGAACGTTAAAAATCGAACATCCGGAAGCAGCGGACGAAAGGCACGTTTTTTTACTTCATTTCCTGAAACACTAAGCGAGCCATGGGTGCTTCCGTGATAGGATTTTTTGAAGGAAATGATTTCAGTCCGACCAGTATATCGTTTGGCGAGTTTTAAAGCTCCTTCATTGGCTTCCGTTCCGGAGTTAACAAAATAGCAGCAGTTTAATGTTGAAGGTAAAAGGCTAACGAGTTTTTGTGCCAGTGCATTGGGTGCATGTTGAATAAACTCCCCATACACCATCACATGAAGATGCTTGTCGAGTTGCCGTTTGATGGCTTCAACTACTTTGTGATGACGGTGCCCGATGTTGCTCACGCCAATGCCTGAGATCATATCGATGTACCGCTTGCCGTCTGGCGCATACAGGTATATGCCTTCGGCTTTCTCAACAGTAATCAGGTACGGGTTATCCGTGGTTTGCGCCAGGCTGTTCAAAAAAATATCCTGATTGTCGTTCATGGCCCTAAAGCTATGGATAGGCTTAAAAACAAAAAAGTCCGGGAATAGTGCCCGGACTTTTTTGTAACGTGTGGGGTTGATTTTTGGGTTAAGGATTTATAATAACGGAATATAGAACGCTTACGGTAATGGCTGTGATGAGAAAGAATACGCGCCTGATGCGATGCAGTATTCTCGATTCTACTCCTATTTCTCGTACTGTTGTCATAGCGCTGTGGATTTGAGTTACAGTATAAAAGTCGAAAATTCCGGAGTTGAGCCTGGGCGCGCTTTTATCGAAATCATACATCTGTATAGCTTTGAGGTAAGATTGCAGACTTTTTAATTTCCTGATTCAGGGCCGGTAGTTCACTCGTCCTGAATATCAGCGATTTAACCCCTTGTTTTCGCGTTCATTCCGCGTATTTGCCCGTGCGGATGCAGGTGCTTCCATCTCCGCCATTGGCTTGTATTTCTTCTTTTTGGCTGCTATAACCACCTTTTTGTTCTCTGTATTATTACGCTTTTTGTATAAAATATTACACACTGCACGGTCTCTGTAAACCTTATGCTTTGGTTGTTGAGCCTGGGTAGCGTTTGAAATGAGTATGCCCACAAGTATGATCAGGATGAGCACCACCACTTGTTTGATACGCGATGAAATTTTCACGTTCGCGATATCCTTAAAATCCATCTCTTTCATCATGGCCACATTTAGTTAGGACTACACTGCAAAGATGGCCTATGGCGGATCGGGCCTAATGGGAAGAAAGGGTAAAATCATACACCCGTTTTATTGAAAGGATGAATGCCCCGGAGGTCATTTTTCTGATTAAAATCATCAAAAGAATGCAAATTTTGAGGATTTGCCGCTGATTTACCTTTACTCCGGTTTACTGTAAAAAATGGTCATGCGTATTGCTGCGACTTTGATTTAAATGCCAGCCAATACTTACATGGGCTTACTCAAGGCTTTTCTGGATTTTCATGAATTCCTCTATCTCTTTTTTCAAATCACGGGGTTTATCCTGATCGAACGGTACGGTTGCAATTGACTTGAAAAGTTCACCGACCACCTCAGGTGCATAACCCAGCCTTTCGGCATATAACGTTGTTACTTCAAGTTCTATATCTTCAACTACATTATCGAGATAAATCATATACACGAGGTGATAGAGTGACTCAATTTTTTCGCGAGGTTCCTGATAGGCCAATTTGTCGAGGTCGAGGTTTGTATGGGTTAAATCAGCGGTGCTGAGTTGCAGTTGAATTCCCCATTTGATCAGGCAGCGCAAAAACCTGCTTTCAACCTGTTCATGTTGCAGAAACAAGCCCAACACATTAAAATAGCTTCGTTTTACGGATTCAAGCTGCTCAGTGGTAAGTAGGTTTGCTGGTGTTCCCATAGTGTTTAGTGAGTTTAACGATTAGTTTGAGCAGTATTTCTTTTTTAGTTCTGCGGTATCGGTTGCTCCTAATTCAATTGCTTTTGCAAGATCGGAACATGCGCCTCTGTAATTGCGTTGATTCACCCTGGCCATTACCCGCAGTTTAAATCCTTCGCCATGCATCGGGCGTAAAAACGTGGCCCAGTTGCAATCGGTTTCGGCCTCTTCAAAATTCTTTAAATTTAAATTTGTCGTGGCACGTCCTATAAAAAGCTGGTAATAGATTTCCGGTGCATCTTTCGGATCCATCACCACTTCAAAAGCACGGCCGTAAATACTGGTTTGGTTTTTTTTGAAGAGCTCTTTGCCAAGTGTAAAGTATTTCAATGCTTCTTCATCGTTCTTCAGATTTTCCAGGTTAATCGTGGCGATTTCAAAAAGTACTTCCAGGTTCCAGGGCTGCTGACCATAAATGTGTTTCAGTGCCTGTACCGCATGTTCAAAATCACCCACACGATATTCACAGATGGCACGCTTGCGCAGGGTTTCCATGCGTACAGGCATTTCTTGTTTCTCCAGAATCTTCAAGTATTGAAGTGAGGCAGAATAATTGTCGGTACGGAATTCTTCATCTGCACGGAAGCGAATAAAATTCAATAAACTATCGCGGGCAGCATAAAACCGGTATTCAACCGGTTGTTCTTCACGTAATTTGTTAATCATTGAAAAAGCCTGATCGGCCTTTCCGCTGTTGAACAATGAAAATACTTCTACAATCTTCAGGCGATTTTGTTGATCAAGTTCAGCCTGTTTTTTTTCATGGAAATAGTTAATGGTGTGAATGATGCCAAAGCAAAAGCCTGCTATAACCAGGAAGGTGAGAAACGCCAATCCCTGAACCCGAAAATACTCCTTGTCGAAAGTGTAACGGGATTCTTTTTGTGTGGCCTTCCATCGTGCGTATCGTTGCCGTTGTACTTCCCGCCAATAACTATCGGTGGTATCGGCATACGAATGAAAGGAATTTAAACGCGCATCGTAACGCGATTTTTTTAAGGGATCGGAAAGGGTGTGGTAGGCCTCATTGATGGCCTTGAACATTTCTTCTGCTTGCGGATTACCGGGATGGAGATCAGGATGGTAAGTAAAGGCCAGTTTCTTATACGCTGCCCGGATTTGGGTAGAATCAGCAGTGCGATCTAATCCAAGAAGCTGGTAAAAATCGGCCATAGCATGAAGTTAACTCATTTTGAGTTAAAACGTATGGAAGGGCCATTTAGTCCCCGAAAGGGAAAAGAAAAAGGCCTCTATAACAAGGCCTTCTCTGTATTAAGCGCAAATGCAATTACTTTAATTTGGCAATTTCCTGCACCAGGTCGATAAGTTTATTGGAGTAGCCCCACTCGTTATCGTACCAGGTTACTACTTTCACAAAATGATCGTTCAGGGCTATGCCTGCTTTTGCATCGAAGATGGAGGTGCGTGCATCGCCAATGAAGTCTTGCGACACCACATCATCTTCCGTGTATCCTAAAATTCCTTTCAGTTCACCAGCAGCGGCTTCTTTCATCGCGTTCTTGATGTCTTCATATGAAGCAGCTTTTTCCAGTCGCACAGTAAAATCAACAACCGATACGTTTGCTACCGGAACACGGAACGACATACCGGTTAGCTTTCCTTTCAACTCGGGGATTACCAGGGCTACTGCTTTTGCGGCACCGGTAGAGGAGGGGATAATGTTTTGATATGCACCACGACCACCACGCCAATCTTTGGCTGAGGGGCCGTCAACTGTTTTTTGTGTGGCTGTAACGGCATGCACGGTGCTCATCAAACCTTCAACGATGCCAAATTTATCATTCAACACTTTTGCTACAGGAGCGATACAGTTTGTGGTACATGAAGCGTTCGACACGATCGTGTGTTGTGCAGTAAGTTTCTTGTGGTTTACACCCATTACAAAAGTGGGCGTATCATCTTTTGCGGGTGCAGAAAGAACCACCTTTTTGGCACCGGCCTGAATATGCTTCTGTGCATCGGCCTGGGTAAGGAACAAACCGGTAGATTCCACAACAATTTCAGCGCCTACTTCCGACCACTTCAGGTTGGCAGGATCTTTTTCTGCTGTGATGCGGATTTTCTTTCCATTAACCACCAGGTTTCCATCCTGTACCTCCACGGTACCGTCAAAGCGGCCATGTGTAGAGTCATATTTGAGCATATAGGCCATGTAGCTGGGTTCCAGCAAATCGTTAATTCCTACAATTTCAATGTCGGGGCGATTGATGGCTGCCCGGAAGGCCATGCGACCGATTCGTCCGAATCCGTTTATTCCAACTTTTGTCATGGTATTGAAAGGTTAAAAGTTCGTTTTAGAAGCCGACAAAATTACGGGTTGAGGATTCAAAACCAATTTTTGCCCATATAAATTCCGGTTTTCGAATCGACCGGGAAAACTTACCTTTCGCAAACGATGTAACCGTATGAAAAAACTTCTAATCGGCTTAATAAGTCTGTTGGTTATTGCCGCAGTTATCTTTTTTGGTTTTGTTGCGAACCATTTCGACAAAAAGATGAATTCGGTTGTGGCAACGGCCAGTTCAACTCCGGTTCCTTCGTATGAGGCTATTCCCTTTGTGGCCGACTTGCATTGCGATATGTTGTTGTGGAATCGTAATTTTTTCGGACTTCATAAGCATGGTCATGTTGATCTGCCCAGGATGCAGCAGGCGAAAATGGCGCTTCAGGTATTTACGATTGTGAGTAAAGTACCGAAAGGAATCAACATTGAACGTAACGATGATAAAACCGATCAGATTGCCCTGCTTTCGTTTGCTCAGATGCGCCCGCCATCAACCTGGTTTAGTTTGAAATCGCGTGCGTTACATCAATGCAATCAGTTGCATGCGTTTGCAAAAGAATCGGATGGGGCCTTTCGGGTTGTAACCAACCGCAGGGAATTGAATGACTTTATAAAGGACAGAAAATCCAACAATAAGGTGACAGCCGGTATGTTGGGTTTGGAGGGTGCCCATTGCCTGGAGGATGATGTAGAGAACCTACAGGTGTTCTATGATGCGGGGGTTCGTTACATCGGCCTCACACATTTTTTTGACAATGAGTGGGGTGGTTCAGCACATGGCATAACGAAAGAAGGGCTTACCGAGAATGGAAAGAAACTCGTAAAGGCAATGGAGGAGATGAATATGATCATCGATCTGGCGCATGCCTCTACCCACGTGATTGATGACGTTTTCTCCATTACCAAAAAGCCGGTGATTGTTTCTCATACCGGAGTTAAAGGGGCCTGCAACAATCAGCGAAATCTTTCCGATAAGCATTTGATTGAGATTGGAAGGCGAAACGGATTGGTTGGAATCGGACTTTGGGAAACAGCCGTATGCGGAACAGGTGCCGATGCAACAGCCCGAAGTATCAGGTATGTGGCTGATAAGATTGGGGTTGATAAAGTGGCGTTGGGTTCAGATTTCGATGGCGCCATCAAGGCCCACTTTGATGTAACCGGTTTGCCATTGCTGGTTACCGCATTACAAAAGCAAGGGTTTAATCAGAAAGAGGTTGATCAGATTATGGGTGGAAATATCCGCGATTTTATGCTCCGAAATTTGCCTGAATAGAACTGAAAAAGCGGATTTTTTTTAATCCGGATTTGTAAATAAAAACCACAGGGCTATCTTTGCGACACTTTTTTAAAGACGGCCCGTTCGTCTAGGGGTTAGGACATCAGATTTTCATTCTGGTAACAGGGGTTCGATTCCCCTACGGGCTACATAGCTTAATGCAACTACTTAAAAATTAGGTAGTTGCATTTTTTTTTTGTGCTGGCATCAGCAAAACACCTTCTATTTACGTTTACTTCATCGATTAATCGAAACCCTCAGCAGAACTCATGACTCAAATGAATTTTCATACCCGCAAGTGGGTAAAGCCGGAAGACCTGAATCCAAATCACAGTTTGTTCGGTGGGAGGTTGCTGCAATGGATAGATGAGGAAGCTGCCCTTTATGCAATCGTTCAATTAGAGAACAGGCATATTGTAACGAAGTTTATCTCCGAAATAAATTTCATTTCTTCTCCCAGGCAGGGCGACATTATTGAAATCGGGATTATTGCTACTGACTTTGGGCGCACTTCATTAACTATGTGCTGTGAAGTACGGAATAAACTTACCAGGCAACCTATTCTTACTATTGAGAAAATCGTGTTTGTCAACCTGGATGAAGAGGGCAAGCCATTACCGCATGGGAAAACGCAAATCACCTATGTGAAAGACAGGTTGTGATCATTTTAACTGTGTAATCTCAATTCCACTGGTAGGTGGTTTGCTCGAACAGGTTCTTCTTTCGGAGCTCAATGCTTGGGTTTGCTCGATAGGTTTGATACCAGTCCTTATACCAGTTTCCGATTTCTATCAATTTCTTTCCTGAAATTCTGGGATAACCCGTCAACGCTGAATACGTTGATGTGTCAATCAATACCGCTTCGAGTGAAGGATATTTGTTTTCAAGGCGGACTCCATCAATTGTCCACATCAAGCACTCGTTAAGGATTTTTGGGTTTGTATGTTTGGATGAAATCGGGTTTCCAGGAAACATATGGATGCTGGCAGTATCACCAACATATTGAAGAAGTTTTTCCAGGTGCTTTACATCAAAATCAGGAAGTTGATACCCCACTTTTTGCTCATACGAACCATTTTTAAGTAACCGCACAAATTGGTCAACATCAGGATTTTTTACATCAAATTCTTCTGGTGTGCAGGCACAGGCCAGCAGCAGAATAAAAAACAGACAGCTCCGGACACCCATGGGTTGTTTTGGTTTGTTTTCAAGGCTTTGACACACTGATTCATATTTTGGTTGGATGCGTGGTGAAAAAATGAAAACAACTTAAGAATAAGGCCTTTGGCACGGTTTGGTTAATCTCCTTTCGCACCCTTTGAATGGTAAAAATTGTCGTTTGCCTGACGACTTTTAAACCTTTCTCAAAATAATCCGTACAAAGCCCAGTACATTCCGTAAAAGCCACAGGTTGATTTCTTCGTTCACATGATTGAGCAGTTGGAGCCGAACATCCTGCAGGAGATGTTCAATAGCATTATAGAGGATGCGGATGCAAATATTCTTATCGTTAACGATCAGTTTGAGGTTGTATCCATAAACAATGGATTCTATTGGATATTCCTGGAAAACTATGGACTTGATTTAAAGCCCGGCAGCAGTATTATTGATGCGATGGCAGGGGTCAATGCATCGCTCGCAGCAGTTTGGCAGTCGCGATGTGTTTTGGCTATGGATAGCTCGCCCTTTCGGGTTGAGGATACATTTGAACTCGATGGCCGAACCTTTCATTGGGAGGTGTACTACAAGGCCATTCCCATGCATGGGCAGGTTTATATTTCTGTGTTTAGTCGTGATATCACGGTACGAAAGGCTTATCAGCGTAGGCTGTTGGAAAACGAAGCCAATCTTCGCTCAATCATCAACACGGTTGATAACAGCATCTGGTTAATCAATACCCAATTTGAACTCATTGATTTCAACAAAGAGTTTTACAAGCAATACAAAAAAGCATTTGGTGTTCGGTTGGAAAGAGGAAAAAGTATAATTGAACTGCTGCCGCTAGAAAGTCATGAGCTCCGTAAAATATGGACAGACCGTTACATGCAAGGACTACGTGGGCGGCCGGGCAGGTATGTGGACACGTATTTGATTGATGAAGAATGGCGGGTGTTTGAAATTAAAACGTATCCGATTGTTGAAGACAGCGTTGTAACCGGGCTCACCGTGTATTCGCGCGACATTACTGCATTTAAACAGGTTGAAGACAAATTGAAAGCACAAAATCAAGAGCTGTCCCGCATCAATGCCGAGCTGGATCGTTTTGTGTACAGTGCTTCACACGATTTACGGGCACCGTTAATGTCCATCAAAGGCCTGATCAATTTAATTCGGCTTGAGAATCAATCTGAGCCGATACTGAATTACCTGAATCTGGTAGATCGAAGTATTTTCAAGTTGGATAATTTCATCACCGACATTATCCATTACTCCAGAAATTCCCGAATGGAATTGATGCCGGTGTTAATCGATTTTGAATCGCTGCTGGAAGAATCGCTGAGTTCCTTACGCTATATGGATGAGGCCAACAAGGTAAGGGCAATCAAATCAATCACGATCGACACTCCATTCTATTCGGATAAGAGCCGGTTATTGATCGTGATGAATAATATGCTTTCCAATGCCGTTCGCTACCGCGATCCCTGGAAGGCTGATTCTTTTGTGCAGATAAAAATTGACGTCACCGAAAGCGAAGCGCTTCTTGAATTTACGGATAACGGAATAGGAATAGCCGATCATTATCTGACCAAAATTTTCAACATGTTTTTCCGTGCATCAGCCGATAGCAAGGGTTCTGGTCTTGGGCTTTATATTGTTAAGTCGGCTGTTGAAAAACTGGATGGCGTAATTGCAGTTGAATCAGAACTGGGTGTAGGCACAACTTTCAGAATCACTATTCCAAATCAAAAGCCCTTGACGCAGCAGCTTATTCAAACATCCGGATAACCGGGTTTTCTCTGGCGTAGTCTGTATCTGAACAAATGTGCAGCATCTCTTCGGTCATTGCATCCGGTGAAATCCATTTACTAAAATCGGCTTTGGGCATAGCACTTCGGTTGTCGGGCGTATCAATGGTGCCGGGAACAATTACGTTTGCGGTGAGGTTGTGCTGATTTCCTTCAGCATTTAAAATTTCAGCGAGCTTGAAGATCAGGGATTTTGAAAGCGAATAGGCGACTGCGTTTTTAGCGTCATTGCCATTCAGCGCAGGCTTTGCGCCAATTAGGATAATGTTTCCTTCTTGTTGTTGTTTCATGTGCGCCCAGACTGGCTGTGCAACATGAAGGGCCGTTTTGAAATTTAGCGCGAACATCCTGTTCACATCGTCACCGGAAGTTTTCTCCAGCTTTCCCGGTGTAAACCCTCCGGCCAGTAGCAAGGCCGCATGAATCTGCCCATGCGTAGCGATTACTTTTTCTACAAATGATTTTGATTCACTTTCATCGGTAAGGTCAACCTGGTAATACGAAAGATTTTCTACCTGGGCGCTATTGGCTGATCGGGGAGATGTTGTAGCAATAACTGTATATCCGGCTTGAAGAAACTTCTGTGTAACCACTTTACCCAGGTTGCCGGTTGCCCCGGTTATGATCACGTTTTTTTGTGGCATCAGTTTTTCTTTTTAGGCGGACTGTGTTTTTTCTTCGACTGACCACCATGCAGGTGCTGATACTTGGATTGAACTGGTCCGGTTTGCGAGCCGGCATTCTTCTGGTTTTTCTTTCGCCTTTCGCGGATGTCGACTTCTACAATGCGAGAAATGCCAATGGTGAGGTACGCAAACATTTCCCTGCGTTGGCCGGGCAAGTCGTAAATGGCCGTGTTGTTATTTACACGGTCGATGTAGTCTTGTTTGCGGGTATCAAATATTCCATAGTATCCACGTAAGTCAAAAGATACGCGGTAGTTTTCACCAACATCCCAATCCGATCGGAAACCAATAGCACCGTAGAACTGCAGGCTGTTGAAATCTTTTTTCTCAAGCAACGCCTGGTTGCGCAAATTGGGAACGATTACACCATCATACTCAACAATGTAATCGGGTGGCAAGGATGGATAAACCGATGGTGAAAACTTCAGTTTACTGTCGATGTGTGATATGGTTTCTTCTGCGGCAACCAGGTAGGCCACACTGGCGGAGGCCACAAAGCTCACTTTGAAGAAGGACATGTCGATCAGGTGAAGTTTGAACCCTACCGGCACGTGAAAGTAAGTCATGTTGATGTTGCGCTCACCCACATCGCCACCGGCAATGTTGATTACATTGAAGCTTTGCCCTGCTTTAAAAATGCTGGGATCAAATGTGAAGCCAAAGCCCGGTCGATCCACGCCATAGTGAACGCCAACCGGGGCAAATTTGAGGTTGTACTTTACTCTGTATCGGGGATCCTTGTTAAAGCCTTCATCCCAGGTATAGGGAATGGTGAAGCCTGTGAAAACACCAAGTGAATGAACCTCCTGAGCCTCAGCGCCATAGAAGCCTGCCAATAGCATGATGAGCAGGACGTATGGTTTAAGCGTGGCAGGGGTCATGTGATAACGCAATAATCAAAGCAAAATAGTAATTAATCCTAAATATTCGGGGGGTGAAGTATTTGCTGCCAACGCAAACCTATGTGTTGAGAAATGGAATGTATTTAGATGTAAAAATCAAGCAGTCCCTAATACAGGCTCTAGTACATTATAACGCCAAATTGAACCGTGATCATATTAGCCCTGGTATAGCCCGTTTCATATCCGACAACTGATCCTCCGGATAATAGAACTGACCCACGTTTTACGTATTGCGTCTGGTTACTCCAATGATACATAACTCGCAAGGTGGCCGATGGTCGGTAATCACCGTTTTCGTCACGTCCTTTACGGGTATAAAAGCCGAAACCGAGACTGTAATTCAAACTTGCATTGTTAGTTGAGTGTATTAATTCAGCCTGATCGTCAAAGATGAGTTTAAATATATTGTTGCCGGTCATGGTGCGGGTGTTGAGTATCCGGCCGCCCATCTGTCCATCGATGAAGGGTACAAAGCCTTTGGATTTGTTGCTAAGGAACAGACGGGTGAGGCCATTGACACCATAATAATTGAACGTAGTCTTGTACGTGGTGGAGGATAGTGAAGACTTGTACTTGTCGCGACCGAAACCATACCAGGAGAAGTCTCCACCAAAAAAAACAGGTGAATATCCTCTCCTTCTTTTTGGATTGATAAGCCCATTAATGCCAAGACCTATACCCACTCTATCATAGGCTTGTTTCAATTGAGCAGTCGGTATACCGATATTTCCTAACAGAAACGATATCTGATGTGTCTCATGTTCCTGTGCAGCTACCAGGTGGGATAGTGCCATCAGGACAAAAATTATGGAGAGGGTTTTCATTTCATAGTCAGGCCAGGTTATGATACACGTTCTGCACGTCATCATCACCTTCCAGCGCCTCCACACATTTCAACACTTCATCCTGCTGCTCTTCTGTGAGTTCTTTGGTTGTAGCGGGAATGTAGTGTAGTTCTGAACTCTTAGGCTCCAGATTTTTTGATTCCAGAAACTTTTGCATGTGGCCAAACTCCGTGAATTTGGTGTATACAATGGTTTCTTCTTCTCCGCGCTCAATGTCATCAGCCCCTGCATCAATCAAATCAAGCTCAAGTTCATCTAAATTTAGTTTGTCCGGATCGAATTTAAAAACGCCTTTGCGTTCAAACATGAAGGAAACCGAGCCGGAGTTACCCATACTGCCGCCATTTTTTGAAAAGTGCAACCGTACATTGGCCACGGTGCGCGTGGGGTTATCGGTGGCGCATTCCACTAAAATAGGCACACCGTGCGGCCCATAGCCCTCATAGGTTACTTCCTGAAAATCTTTCTCTTCTTTCGAGGAGGCGCGTTTGATGGCTGCCTCTACACGATCCTTGGGCATGTTCACACCCTTGGCGTTCTGAATGGCCATGCGCAGCTTGGGATTGTTTTCTGGTAACGGCCCGCCTTGCTTTACGGCAATGGCTATATCCTTTCCAATCCGGGTGAAGGCTTTCGCCATCTTGTCGAAGCGGGCAAACATCTTGTGCTTTCGTTTTTCAAAAATCCGTCCCATGGTAATTCAGTTAAGGGGTCAAAAATAATTTTTTCGCGCTTATTCTTCCAACTGGACTTAAACAAACTAGAAGCCATCTCAAAAATATCCCATAATGTCAGGTTGAGCTTGTCGAAACCGATTTGGTAACTCGAAATAGCCTTCGACAAGCTCAGGCTGACATTTGAAACAGATTTTTGAGATGGCTTCTAAAGTGAACCTGACAATAGTTCTTAGGTCTTTGCGTAAGTCCACCTTCCAATTCATCAAGCCCTTTCTGCCTTCTCCCAGACAACCGATTGCCGGCCTTTCAGTATTCTGATCAACCCGAAGAACACACTCAGGTTCATCAGGGTAAAATAATAGGGAACAAAAAATCCTTTAATCGGAATTTTTTTGTTTCGGAAAACATGCCCGATTAGTGCAAGAAAGTAAAAGGCAAATTGTGCGTAGAGTGTTAGTTCAAAGATGTATCCGTAAGAAAATAGAAATGCATTGGTGATGAGAAGAATCACAAGCGATAGGGGAGCCAACGTCCAGCGTAAAACCCGATGAGAGATGTATTGAAATGAGGTAACGCCATAGCGGAATGGATTCAATAAATTGGTTAACCGTGCAATGGCCTGCAGACCACCCGCTGAAATACGCACTTTTCGTTTCCACTCATCTTCAGTGGTGGCGGATGGGCCTTCCATGGCATATGCATCAGGCTCATAAACGAATCGATAGCCTTGTGCTACAATTTTCATGGAGAGATAAAAATCCTCAATGATGGTATCGGGTGGGGGACTCTGATACAACGTTGTTCGTATGGAAAACAATTCACCGGCTGCACCTACAACCGTATGTAAATCAGAATCTGCTTTTTTCAACATCGATTCGTATTTCCAGTACAGGCCTTCTCCTGCGCCCGAAGCATTGTCTGCCTCTTTGCTGATCACGCGTTTTTCTCCGGCTACTCCGCCAACTTTTTCATCTTGATAATGACGAACTATATTTTTGATGGCTTCCACATTAAGCAGTGTGTTGGCATCTGTAAAAACTGTGATGGGGGTTTGAATGTATTTCATGATCCTGTCAACGGCATGAATCTTACCGCTTCGCTCCGGTTCATGAAAGTGCTGTACCCGATCAAATTCCTTAACGATGCTCATGGTATTGTCCGATGACCCATCGGTGACCACTAAAATGGATAGCTTTTCTGACGGGTAATCCAGCGTCAATGAGTTTTTAAGCTTTTCAGCAATAAACCGCTCTTCATTGTACGCGGCAATGACCAACGTAACGGCAGGCCAATCGGTAATTTCATTGGTTTCGTGGGCTTTTCGGGCGCTGAACTTTGCCAGGATTACGGCTATCAGGAAGTATACAAAATAGGTGTAAAGAAGAATGCCTAAACTAATCCAGAACAAAAACAGGGAAAAATCGGTCATGGGCGCTAAAAATGGCCCTAAAAATGGTGAAAAAATACGTTTCCGGAAGAAAATAGACCGGTTAAATAGGCGATATTTGTTACCCTTTTCATTCTGACAATATTCAGGTAGTAATTGAGAGTTGGTTAATTATTACCTGTTGTCTGTTCTAGTTGGCTTTAATTATGAGGAATAGCAATCTCCATATCGTTTTTCGATTTGGTATCATTTGTTTGTTTTCGGGATTGGCAATTGCCGATGTCTTTGCAAAAGAGACCGGGCATAATGCGAAAGGCAGTTTCGATCAAGATATCCAGGTTTCAATTGGAGGATCACCCGTCTCCAGCGGTCATCTACAGGATTTTGGCGCTATTAACCTGTTATCGACTTCCTCAGCCATAACAATTACCATTGAGAATACCGGTGCTCCCGAAGACCTAACCATAAATGCCATAACGCTGAGCGGTACCCATGCAGCGGATTATAATTTAACCACGCCAGGTTTACCCTTAACGCTCGGACCGGCTGCTACCACCACTTTTACAATTTCATTTTCACCGCTTTTAAGTGGTGTGCGAACGGCTACCATACAAATAAACTCCAATGACCCGGACACAAATCCTTTTGTTATTAATCTTGAGGGCACTGGAGTTAAACTGGATCAGACCATTACGTTCAATCCGTTGAGTTCAAGAACTTTTGGCGATGGAGCCTTTGCATTGAGTGCAACTTCCACTTCAGGTTTACCGGTAAGTTACTCCAGTAGCAATCCATTGGTCGCTACAGTTAGTGGTAATACGGTAACCATTGTAGGGGCTGGTACCACCACCATCACGGCTTCTCAAGCCGGAGATGCTACGTATAATCCTGCACCTGCAGTCGATCAAAATCTTTTGGTTAACAAAGCCACACCGGTAGTAACGTGGAATACACCCGCAGCCATAACATATGGTACAGCCCTAAGTGCTACCCAGTTGAATGCCACCGCGAGTGTGGCAGGTACGTTTACGTATACACCAGCTACAGGCGTTGTGTTGAATGCAGGGGTGCAGGTTTTAAGTGTTGATTTTGTTCCAACCGATGCAGCGAATTACAATGCTGTTGCAGGCACTACAGTAAACCTTATGGTGAACAAGGCTACGCCTACCGTTACCTGGGCTACACCAGCTGCGATCACGTATGGTACGGCACTAAGTGCCACGCAACTGAATGCTACTGCGAGTGTGGCGGGTACATTTACCTACACACCTGCTGCAGGTGCCGTGTTAAGTGCAGGTGTTCAGGTATTGAGTGTTGATTTTGCTCCGACAGATGCAGCGAATTATAATTCTGTTGCAGCCACTACGGTAAACCTTACGGTGAACAAGGCTACACCAACTATTACCTGGGCTTCACCAGCCGCGATAACGTATGGTACCGCATTGAGTGCTACGCAACTGAATGCCACTGCGAGTGTAGCGGGTACATTTACCTACACACCAGCAGCAGGTGCCATATTGAACGCAGGAGTACAAATCCTATCTGTTGATTTTACTCCGACCGATGCATCGAATTACAACTCTGTTGCAGGCACTACAGTAAACCTTACGGTGAATAAAGCTACACCAACCGTTACCTGGGCTACACTAGCTGCGATAACGTATGGTACCGCATTGAGTGCCACGCAACTGAATGCCACTGCGAGTGTGACGGGTACATTTACCTACACTCCGGCTGCGGGCGCTGTGCTGAATGCAGGCGCTCAGGTTTTAAGTGTTGATTTTGTTCCGACCGATGCATCGAATTACAACTCTGTTGCAGGCACTACGGTAAACCTTACGGTGAATAAGGCTACACCAACCGTTACCTGGGCTACACCAGCCGCGATAACGTATGGTACCGCCTTGAGTGCTACGCAACTGAATGCCACAGCGAGTGTGGCAGGAACATTTACCTACACACCGGCTTCAGGCACTGTTTTAAATGCGGGTAACCAAACGCTATCTGTGAACTTCACACCGACAGATGTAACAAACTACAACGTAGTTAACAACACCACTGTGGTGTTGGAAGTAACAAAAGCCACCCTTACAGCCACGGCCAACAATCAGAGTCGCACATATGGTGCAGCCAATCCGGCCTTTTCAATAAGCTACACTGGTTTTGTTAATGGTGATAACGCGGGTGTACTGAACACCGCCCCAACCGCAGGAAGTACAGCTACAAACGCTTCGCCTGTGGGCGCGTATCCGATAACGGTGACGGGTGGTGTAGATGACAATTACAATTTCACCTACGTGAATGGTACCCTAACGGTAAACAAAGCTACGCTGACGGCCGCGGCTGATAATAAAAGCAAAGCGTATGGCGCTGCAATTCCTGCCTTAACGATTACCTATACCGGATTTGTAAATGGCGAAAATGCAGCGGTGTTAGGCACGGCACCCACAGCAACGACCACGGCTACGACTACCATTAACGTGGGTAGTTACCCGATCACGGTTTCAGGTGGTGTGGATGACAACTATGCATTTAACTATGTATCGGGAACGCTCACGATAAACAAGGCCATACTTTCGGCTACAGCCGAAAACAAAACACGCACGTATGGAGCCGCCAACCCGGTGTTTACAATTGCATATACGGGTTTTGTAAACGGTGAAACACCAGCCGTACTGAATTCTGCACCGGTTGCTTCTTCAACGGTTACGGCTACTACACCGGTAGGTTCTTACTCAATTTCGTTAACCGGTGGAACGGATGATAATTATGACATTGTAAATACTGCGGGCACCATCACGATTACCAAAGCAACACTCACGGTTATGGCTCAGAATGCAAGTCGCGTGTATGGTGCAACAAACCCTGTTTTTACATTCAATTATTCAGGTTTTGTGAATGGTGAGACAGCCGCAGTGCTTACATCAGTACCCACTACCTCGACAACGGCCACACAAACCAGTAATGTAGGCACGTATCCGATCACTGTTTCTGGTGGTACCGCTACTAATTATGATTTTAGTTACAATGCCGGTACGCTTACCATAAACAAAGCAACCGTAACGGCTACTGCTGCAAATGCCAGTAGGGTATATCAGACGGCCAACCCGGTGTTTGTAATCAACTATACAGGTTTTGCGAATGGTGAAGATTTAACGGTGTTAAACACGCTCCCTGTTGCCAGTACCACTGCAACACTTTCGAGTTCAGTGGGTACCTATCCGATCACTGTATCCGGTGGAGATGATAACAATTATACATTCAACTATGTAAGTGGCACCTTAACCATAACGAAGGCTACACCTACCGTTACGTGGAATACACCAGCACCCATTGTATATGGCACTCCCTTATCGGCCACCCAATTAGATGCCACCGCGAGTGTGCCCGGTACATTTACCTACACACCGGCAGCGGGTGCTGTATTGAATGTAGGTATCAACCAGGTGTTGTCTGTAAACTTCACACCAACAGATGTAACAAATTACAATGTAGTTAACGGCACCACTGTGGTATTGGAGGTAACGAAAGCTACCCTCACGGCCACAGCCAATAATCAGAGTCGCACGTATGGCGCAGCCAACCCTGCCTTTACCATAAGCTACAGCGGATTTGTAAATGGCGATACACCTGCAGTATTGGATAACGCTCCATCTGCGGGTAGTGCCGCTACAACAGCCTCGCCAGTGGGTACGTATCCGATTACTGTATCCGGTGGAACAGATAACAATTACAATTTCACCTATGTGAATGGCACCCTTACGGTGAATAAAGCTACCCTGACGGCCACTGCCGATAATCAAAGCAGGTTGTATGGGGCTGCGAATCCGACATTTACAATTGCCTATTCCGGATTTGTGAATGGCGACAATGCTTCAGTCATTAATAGTGCACCTTTGGCTACTACTGCAGTCACCGTTACCAGTAACGTAGGTATTTACCCGATAACGGTATCCGGTGGAACAGATGATAATTATACGTTTGCCTATGTTTCTGGAACATTGACAATCAACAAAGCAACGGTTACGGCCACTGCCACAAATGCAACCAAGGTATATCTGACGGCCAACCCAGTATTTACCATAAACTATTCAGGTTTTGTGAATGGTGAAGATTTTACCGTATTAAACTCGCTGCCTGTTGCCAGCACTACCGCGGTACTTTCGAGTCCTGTAGGCACCTATCCAATCACTGTTGCCGGTGGTACTGATGATAATTATTCCTTCACGTATGTGAGTGGTACACTCACGATTACCAGAGCTACTCCGGTTGTCACATGGAACAATCCATCGGCCATTACCTATGGAACCGCACTAAGTGCAACGCAATTAAATGCTACGGCCAGCGTAGCCGGAACATTTACTTATACACCGGCACTCGGAACCATCCTTAATGCAGGGGCCAATCATGTGCTTACTGTAAATTTTTCACCTTCCGATGCAGCCAATTATAATCCGGTAAATGGAACGAATGTTCAGATAACGGTGAATAAGGCGAATCCGGACATCACGTGGGCAAATCCTTCGGCCATTACATACGGAACACCGCTCAGTGCTACGCAATTAAATGCATCTGCCAATGTGCCGGGTACATTTACATATACCCCATCAGCCGGAACCATTTTAAATGCAGGCACGAATCAGGTGTTGTCTGTCAACTTTGTTCCTACTGACAATGCGAACTATAATTCAATTACCGGGGCAACCGCTTTAATCACTGTGAATAAGGCGACTCCAACTGTAACCTGGTCAAATCCCACAACCATAACATACGGCACACCGCTTTCTGTCACACAGCTTAATGCTACAGCAAGTGTGCCTGGAACGTTTATCTATGCACCCGGAATGGGAACAATCCTAAACGCGGGTGTCAACCAGGCCTTATCCGTTAATTTTACCCCAACGGATGCATTGAATTATAATTCGGTAAATGGTACCACCGTATTTATTACCGTAAACAAAGCAACACCAACCGTTACCTGGAGTAATCCTGCCGCCATTACGTATGGTACTTTGCTTAGCGCAACACAATTGAACGCCACGGCCAGTGTAGCCGGAACATTTGTTTACACTCCTCCATCCGGTACATTACTCAACGCGGGTGCTGATCAGGTTTTGTCTGTTAATTTTTCTCCGACTGATCTCAACAACTATAATCCGGTAAACGGAACCACCGTTTTAATCACCGTGAATAAGGCAACTCCGGTAATTACCTGGAATAACCCGGCAGCCATTACGTATGGAACTGCATTGAGTGCTACCCAGTTAAATGCCACGGCCAATGTTCCCGGAGTATTTGTCTACACACCTTCAGCGGGAACAGTTTTGAATGCGGGTGCCAATCAAATTTTATCCGTAAACTTTACCCCAACTGATGCCGCCAATTACAATGCTGTAACTAATTTTCAACGCACGATTACCGTAAACAAAGCAGACCCTGTAATTACCTGGGCTAATCCCGCGTCCATTGTTTATGGTACACCACTAGGCGCAACTCAGCTAAACGCTACCGCCAATGTGCCCGGAACATTTTTGTACACCCCGGGCAGCGGCACCATATTAAATGTGGGCGTTAATCAGACGTTGTCCTTGAATTTTACACCCACGGATGGGTTGAACTACAATTCTGTTATTGGACGAACAGCGTTAATAACTGTTACAAAAGCAACGCCCTCTGTAACCTGGGCTACGCCACTGCCGATTAAGATCAATGAACCATTATCATCCACACAACTTAATGCCACGGCCAATGTGCCAGGCACCTTTACATACACACCGGCAATCGGGGCATCATTTGCAACGGCCGGGACGTATACACTCACCACATCCTTTACGCCAACAGATGCATTAAATTATAATTCGGTACCGAGTACGCAAGTTCAGATTACGGTTAATGATAAGGATAATCCAAATGTGACCTGGTCAAATCCTGCGGCCATTACGTATGGTACATTACTCAGCGCTACACAGTTAAATGCGACCGCCAGTGTGCCGGGTACTTTTACGTATACACCTGCTATAGGAACCTTATTGAATGCCGGAGCAAACCAAACACTCTCGGTAACATTTGTGCCAACCAATACTATCGATTATAATACAGTAGTACGCACCGTACAAATTACCGTAAACAAAGCTGTGCTGACGGCAACGGCAACAAACAGAACCCGTGTTTATGGTGCCGCCAACCCAACGTTTCCGATTACTTATACCGGGTTTGTCAATAGTGAGACCATCAGTGTGATTGACACGCCTCCTACAGCAACTTGCTCGGCCATTGCAGCTGATAATGCAGGAAGTACTTTTCCGATCATTCCTTCGGGAGGTATAGATAACAATTATAATTTCAGCTATGTGAACGGCACGTTGACTATCACAAAGGCTACGTTAACCGCTCGCGCAGATGATAAGTCAAGGTCGTATGGATTGCCGAATCCTACCTTCACAATAACCTATTCGGGATTTGTGAATGGAGATACAGAAAGCGAGATTACGGCACCAACAGCTGCTTCAAGTGCTACCGCGCTGAGTAATGTTGGAAGTTATCCAATCACGTTAAGCGGAGGGGTATCCATAAATTATAATTTCGTTTTACAAAACGGAACGCTTACTGTCAATCCTGCTCCGCTTATTGCACGACCTGCCGATGTGAGCAAGACATATGGTCAGGGTAATCCAGCGCTTACCATAACATATAGTGGTTTTTTAAATGGAGACAATGCAAGTGCGATTACACAACCAACCGTAAGTACCACGGCAACTACCACCAGCCCGGTAGGCACATATCCCATTAATCTGACGGGCGGTAATGCGGTTAATTATAGTATCATATTGCAATCCGGGGTGTTAACGATAAACAAAGCGCAACTTACGGTTACAGCCAATAATCAATCGCGCGTTTATGGGGCAGCAAATCCCTCCTTAACTTTTGTGTATGCCGGATTTGTGAATAGTGAAAACGCATCCGTGATTGATACGCCTCCGGTTGCGTCAACGGCTGCAACAGTGTTGAGTGGCGTGGGGAATTATCCAATCAACGTATCCGGTGGATCTGATAATAATTATAATCTGAACTATGTTTCAGGTATTTTAACTATAAGTAAAAAGGTATTAACGGCAACGGCAGGGAATGCCAGTCGTACCTACGGAGCATCAAACCCCACCTTCACAATTACATACACCGGCTTTGCTAACTCAGAGGATGCGACAATACTTGATGTTTTACCGGTTGCTTCTACTACGGCAACAGTAACCAGTTCAACAGGTACTTATCCGATTACAGTAAGTGGAGGTACAGACGGTAATTACAGTTTCAGTTTTGTTTCCGGTACGCTAACGATCACACAAGCAACACTTACCGCAACAGCAGTAAATGCGAGTCGTGAATTTGGTGTAGCGAATCCTGTCTTTACCATTTCGTATACAGGATTCAGGAATGGGGAAACTTCAGCGGTGCTGGATAATCCTCCCACCGCATCTACGTCAGCCATTGCTTCCAGCCCGGTGGGCACGTATACCATTACGGTTGCCGGAGGT
>JAHBUC010000019.1 GCA_019638275.1 Cyclobacteriaceae bacterium
TCCGGATTTCACTGGAACACGACTCATGGCATATTCGCTCAGCGCAGTTATGGTCAGGGAAGGGTTTACCCCCAGGTTGCAGGGCACAATGGATCCATCAAGGATGTAAAAGTTTTTGTGCCCGTGTACCTCAAAGTTTTCATTTACTACGCCTTCTTCTTTTGTTTTTCCCATCGGGCAACCACCAAGAATATGCGCGGTAGAGGCTAACCCGAACACAACTTCACTGAATGCATTTTGCGGTACACCGTTAACTTTCGCAGCATATTTGTACAACACCTCCTGGCCAATGGGTATATAGCTGGGTACTTTTTCTCCGCTATCGTTTTTAAAAGATAGCGAGTAGCCAAACAAACCGCGTTTTAGTTTCATGCGCATGGCGTTGGGTAACGATTGCATGATGAGAAAGATAACTGAATTTTTTGCTGTATTGCGCTGAAACACCGATCGTAGAAAGTCAATGGGGTGTGTAATGATGTTCCACAGCATTTTCAATGTTCGCACGAGCGGATTTCCATTTCCGGCTGCCATGGTAGCGAGGCGAATCATGGCGCCCGATTTATCGGGAAATTTGCACAACTCAATGTGTGTATGTTCATCTGGATTAAAGACCGTACTAATGGCAAGTCCGTGATTTAATTTACGGTCGGCAGCTACCACACCCGAAAGCATTTCCGAATTGGTGAGCAGGTTATGACCCAATTTATCGGATAGGTTGGGTAAAGTTTTGTGTACATGTTTTTGCTTGAGTAACAGATCAAGCGTTCCCAACACACCGCCACTCACCACGATGCCGTTGGCGGTAAAGGTTTCGTTCTTGCTCAAACCTGTACTCCTCCTTGTTTGTATTTTATAGGTTTGGTCGGCCTGAACTTCAATTCTCATTGTTTCTGTTTCGGCCAATACGGTTGCGCCAAAATGGTTTTCAGCAAACCATAAGTAATTTTTGTCTAACGTATTTTTGGCTTCATACCGGCAACCAACCATGCATCCTGCACATTCAATACAACCTTTTCGTTTAGGGCCTAACCCCTTAAAATAGGGGTCAACTTCTTTTTTTGGATCACCAAGATAAACGCCAACATGATCAACGCGACCGTAGGTATGCCCGCGACCCATCTCCTCAGCAATTTCCTTCAACACAAGGTCTTCGGCATTTTCTTTCTTATACTTTTCGCTTCCGAGCATGAAGCGTGCTGTTTCATAGTAAGGAGCAAGTACGTTTTTCCAGTCCTTTAGGCCTGCCCAAACCGGATTATTAAAGAATGCATCCGGGGGCATCATGTGCGTGTTGGCATACACCAACGATCCGCCACCCACACCAACACCACTAAGAATAAATACTTCTTTGAAAAAGCTGAGTCTCAAAAATCCGAACCAACGCAGGGCAGGAAGCCAGAGGTATTTTTTCAGGTTCCAATTAGACTTGGGAAAATCCTGGGATTTCCATCGCTTTCCTTTCTCGACAACTAAAACCCGGTATCCCTTTTCTGCTAACCGCATAGCCGAAACCGAGCCGCCAAATCCGGAGCCAATAACGATATAATCAAAGTGTCCGCTTGACATAGTTGTGTAAGGAAGCAAGGATACACGAAAAATCAATTCCAAACCATTAGCCAATCCTGTAATTTCTCTTGCTGGACATCATCATTTTACCATACTTGGACGCTCTAAAATCCAGAAACCGTATGAAACAATTCAACAGATTTATTACGGGTATTGCCTTGATCGTTCCTTTTTTGGTATCGGCACAGGCAAAACTTGTTGAGAAAGTAGAAAAGAAGGGAAGCCAGTTGGTTATCCCGTATGAAAAGTATGTGTTGCCCAATGGGCTTACCCTGGTCATTCACGAAGATCATAGCGACCCGGTTGTACACGTAGATGTTACCTACCACGTAGGTTCGGCTCGTGAGGAAATTGGAAAGTCGGGGTTCGCCCACTTCTTTGAACACATGATGTTTCAGGGAAGTGATAACGTTGGCGATGAGCAGCATTTCAAGATCATTACTGAAGCTGGCGGAACATTAAATGGATCGACCAACCGCGATCGCACAAACTATTACCAGACCATTCCGAACAACCAGGTGGAGAAAATTTTGTGGCTGGAAGCAGACCGCATGGGATTTTTATTGGATGCGGTAACGCAACGTAAGTTTGAAATACAGCGCGAAACAGTGAAGAACGAACGCGGCCAGAATTACGATAACCGCCCGTACGGATTGGTAGGTGAGGTGACTGCGAAAAATCTCTATCCATATGGACATCCGTATTCCTGGCTAACCATTGGTTACATTGAAGACCTGAACCGGGTAGATGTTAACGACTTGAAAAACTTTTTCCTTCGTTGGTATGGCCCGAACAATGCTACCCTAACCGTTGGTGGTGATGTTAAGCCTGCTGAAATTGTAAAGCTGGCTGAGAAGTATTTCGGTTCCATTCCACGTGGACCCGAAGTAAAGAACATGAAAATAGCAGCACCGATACTGGAGGGTGATCGCTACGTAACATTGGTTGATAACTATGCGCGTACCCCGCAATTATCCATTACGTTTCCATCTGTACCAACCTATCATGAAGATGAGGCACCATTGGCTTGCCTGGCGCAAATTTTAGGGCAGGGTAAAAATTCAGTTTTTTATCAGCAGATTGTTAAAGATCAAAAAGCACTGAATGCATTGGCTTTTAACCGAACCAGTGAACTGGCCGGTGAGTTTGCAATAAGCCTTACTCCGGCTCCGGGAAAAACATTGGCGGAGTCAAAGAAAATGATAGATGATGCCATCAAAAGTTTTGAAGCACGAGGCGTTACTGATGATGATATTGAAAAATTTGTTGGTGCATTCGAGTCACAATATATAAACCGGTTGCAAAGTGTAAGCGGCAAGGTGTCGCAACTGGCAGCGTATCAAACGTATACTGGTAATCCCAACCAGATTGCCAAGGAACTGGAGCGTTATACGCGTGTAAAGAAGCAGGATGTGTTGCGTGTTTACAATCAATACCTGAAAGGCAAGCCATCGGTTATTGTAAGTGTAGTGCCCAAAGGACAGGAATCAAATGTTGCCGCACCCGATAATTATACGGTTAATACCTCGGGCTACAAGGCTCCGGATTATGGTTATGCTGGTTTAAAATACGTAAAGCCAAAAGATAACTTCGACCGCAGCAAAATTCCAGGAAGCGGACCAAATCCTGTTGTTGCTGTTCCTGCTTTCTGGCGTAAAGACCTCGACAATGGCGCAAAAGTAATCGGTACCGTAAGTAACGAGTTACCCATAGTAACCATGTCTATAACTATTCCGGGAGGGCATCTTTTGCAGGCGTATGATACAGCTAAGGTTGGCCTGGCGCGCATGTTTGCCGCTATGATGAATGAAGACACAAGGAATTATACAGCAGAGCAAATGCAGGCAGAACTTCAAAAGTTGGGTAGTTCGGTAAATGTGGGCAGCAGTGTGGATGGCATATCGTTTACGGTACAAACCCTTAAGAAAAACCTGGATAAAACATTGGCTTTGTTGGAAGAGCGCATGCTCCAACCAAAATTCACCGAAGAAGCCTTTAGCCGCTTGCAGAAGCAATCACTTGAAGGGTTCCGTCAACGTAAATCACAACCGGCTACTATTGCCAGTGAAGTATTTGACAGAATGAATTATGGAGGTAACCACATATTGGGTATGAGTGAATTTGGAACAGAGCACTCGGTGAAGAATCTTACCTTGAAGGATGTGGAAGCCTACTATAATAATTACATAACCTCGCGCGGAACTGAAGTGGTTGTAGTAGGAGATGTGAGCCAGAATGAAATAGTCGGCAAGCTCAACTTCTTGAAGAAGCTTCCTAATAAAGAGGTAAAATTACCTAAAGTTGACACCAAACCTTCAGCTGAAAAGGCGAGAATCTATTTGGTTGATGTGCCTCGTGCAGCACAAACCCAATTCAGGGTGGGTGGGCTAACCGGCCTTACCTATGATGCAACTGGTGAATACTACCGTGCCTCATTAATGAATTATGTGTTAGGTGGTTCATTTAATAGTCGTTTGAACATTAACCTGCGCGAAGATAAGGGCTGGACGTACGGTGCCCGCAGTGGTTTTTCAGCCGATAAGTATAGTGGATCGTTTTCATTTAGCTCGGGCATTAGAGCAGATGCTACGGATAGTGCACTCTATGAAGTTATGAACGAGCTTACGCAGTATGCGAAGGGTGGCATTACCAATGATGAACTATCATTCATGAAGAGCGCCCTCGGACAACGCGATGCATTGTTGTATGAAACCGGATTTCAAAAGGCAGGTTTCATTGGAAGAATACTTCGTTATGATCTTCCAGCCAATTATGTGGATGAACAAAACCACATTCTGGCCAACCTGACCAAAGCCGAAGTAGATGCATTGGCTGCAAAATGGATTAAGCCCGACAACATGAGTATATTATTGGTGGGAGATAAGAATAAAATTTTACCAGGATTGAAGCGTCTCAATTATGAAATTGTGGAGTTGGATGTGAATGGAAATTTGAAGAATGGCACAGAAACCCTGAACAAGGAGAAGCTTAAGAAAGTAGAGTAATTAGATTTTAGATCAAAAAAAAGGCAGCCCGATTGAGCTGCCTTTTTTTGTTACGCTTACAAAGAATGAATTACTTCTTCTTTTTTGCAGGAGTCTTTGGCATTTCTGCGCTGATCTTCGCCATCAGGTCTTCATTCAGTTTTACATAACCGAAATCGCTGGGCGCTGCCTTTGCTTTATCACGCGATTGCTGAGCAGTTGCTAGGGCACCTGCATAATCGCCTAATGCATGCTGAATTTTTGCTTTGGTGTGAATATTCCAGAAAGCATTTTGATTGCCGGTTTCAATGCCAATGGTAATCCACTCCAATGCCTTCTTCAGGTCTTTGCCATTTTCAAAGTAGTAGTTGGCAGCAGCAATGTAATTGTTTGGGTTTACGCGTGTACCGGCTTCAATAGCCTTCATTACTTTGCCATCGTAATCAACCGTAATGCCAAATTTCACGGAGGTATTTTCCCACGCTACTTCAATGTTCGCTGTGGTATTATCATCAGAAATGTCTGAGATATTTGCAGTAAAGGTTTCAACACGATCAGCAATTTTCGCTGGCTTTGCAGTGAGTCTTACTGCATCTTTCGATTGATCGTAAGCTGCGGTGTTTCCTCCCATGGACTGATCGCTATACAGAATTACGGTCCATTCGCTTGCGCCAGGAATGGTCAACAACAAATAGTCGCCTTTTGCCAGCTTCTTGCCACCCACAGTAACTTCATCACCAAAGCTGATAACGGTACCGGCATTGGCACCTGTGCGCCATAGCTGACCGTAGGGTACAAGGAAATCGCCTCCCTCACCGAAAATTTTTCGCCCCTTTGTTTTAGGACGGGCATAATTGATTTTTACATCGGTAAGACCAACGGTGGTGCTTACACTGGCAGCGGGGCTTGCGGCTGGCGTTTGAATTTGCGCTTCAACAGCAACAAAAACCACCAGTAACAAAAGGGTCAGCATTTTTTTCATGGTACTTATCATTTTTTAGGGTTTAAACGTTTGAGGGTCGTAAAATTAGCGATTCTTTTGGTTTGCGAAAGGTTAACGCATGAAGCTTGAACCATCATTTTATTATCGGAAAAATGTAACGACCGTTGCCCGTGATTTACTTGGTAAAGCACTGATTACCAATGTAAAGGGTCAGATATCTTCCGGCATAATTGTTGAAACCGAAGCCTATTCGTGGAAGGAGCGCGGCTGTCATGCCTATAACGGGCGTAAAACGCAGCGAAATGAGGTGATGTTTGGTGCAGGTGGCAAAGCCTATGTTTACCTGTGCTATGGCATGCATCACTTGTTTAATGTAGTAACAAACCGGGAAGGAATTGCAGAAGCTGTTTTGGTTCGCGCTGTTGAACCGTTGGAAGGTATTGACCTTATGCGCAAAAGAAGGGGTGATGTTCATGCTCATCAACTCACCTCCGGTCCGGGTAAATTAACCCGCGCATTAGGCATTGATCGGTCGTGGAATGGAAAAGTGTTGTGGAATGATGATGTTTGGCTTGAAGATATTGGCAGGAAAGTGTCTGGCAAGCAACTTGAGGTTAGTAAGCGAATTGGCATTGATTATGCCGGTGAGGATGCTAACTTGCTTTGGCGTTTTTCAATACGTGATAATAAATGGGTTAGTCGTTAATTCGACAAAGTTTATAAAGTATGTTAAGGATTGTATTTTTTGTTTTGCTTGTCGCGCATGCTGTTTGTGGCTTTTCACAAACGTTGTTTTCATCAAATTCATTTTCGCTGGTCAACACCACCTATGATGAGCAAAACCCTGTGGTCGCTCCTGATGGAAATACCTTATACTTTACAATAAGCCATCATCCGCAAAATGTTGGCGCGCAGCGTGATCCGGGCGACATCTGGGTGTCGCAGTGGCTGGGCAACGGATGGTCGGCCCCGGTGCACGCAGGACCAGCGCTTAATCATCGCGGGTATAATGGTGTGGCAGGGTTTTCAGCGGATGGGATGCAGATGTTTCTGCTAAGTCATTATGATCCAACTGGCGAAGTGCGGACACAGGGTATATCTGTTTCGCGAAAGAGTGGCGCGGGTTGGTCAACGCCAGAGAATATTTATATCCCGTATTTTCAAAATAAATCATCCATTCAAAGCGGACAAATTACCCCTGATGGTCGTGTGTTTATTTATTCAGCCGAAACGTATGGTACCCATGGCGTTGAGGATATTTATGTTTCTGTAAAAGGAGTTGACGGAAAATGGAGTGAGCCAAAAAACCTGGGACCGAAAATCAATACACAATTTCAGGAATTGTGCCCTTCATTAAGTGCCGATGGAAATACCTTGTATTTCTCCAGTAATGGAAGAAGGGGAGTAGGAAGTTTTGATATTTATTCCAGCACCCGATTGGATGACTCCTTTCAAAATTGGTCTGAGCCTGTTAACCTGGGCACGTCCTTCAATTCAACTGGTCGTGAATTGTTTTTCAGGCCTTTCGAGCGATTGGGATATTCATTGTTTACATCCACTACCAATAGTGATGGGTATGGCGATATCCGGTATTTCATTCCGGAGAAAAGAGATTCAAGCCTGATAGCAATTGTTCCTACGGATACGGTGATCAGAATCCGTGAACAGAAGTATGAAGAAGTGATTGGAGAAAATGAAGTGAAGATTTTCGGAAAGGTGTTGAGTGCATCCAATGATCAACCTGTTCGGGCCAGTTTGAAATTCACATCTTTATCGGGAGCATTTCCTGCAGCAACGCAAAATGGTCAGGGCTATTCGGTGAAAGTGCCCTCAACACAATCGTACACACTTGAAGTTACCGCACCAGGCTATATAAGTTCTTTTGAAAAACTTGATCTGCACACACTGGAGTTGAAAGAGCTTGAAATGAACTTTCGATTACAGCCTATTGAAGTGGGTGCGACAGTGAATTTGAAAAGTGTATTGTTTGCACAAAGCAAACCTGTATTGTTACCTGAATCATACCAGGAACTTGATCTTGTAGTGGCCTTTATGCAGTCGAACGAGCATGTTGAAATTGAACTTTCCGGTCATACCGATAACCGAGGTTCCTTCCGGCAATTAATGGAGCTTTCTCAGCAACGCGTTAATCGCGTAAAGGAATACATGGTTTCAAAAGGCATTGATAAAAAGAGAATTACCGGCAAAGGGTACGGTGGCTCAAAACCCGTAGCCAACAACGATACCGAAGAAGGCAGAATGCTGAACAGGCGAGTGGAGTTTACAATCAAAAAGAATTAAATCAAACCCGCAACCCGTAACGCGTAACACGGACCACGTTAGTATCCATCAGCCGCGTCATCCCCGCGCGGATCAGCTCCGCCTTCCAGCTTACCATTTGGCAAAACAAGAATGGCATCCACACGTCCAATAGCCCTTCGCGAATTGAATTTATGCCCCATGGAAACAAGCTTCAAGCTGTCTTTTTCAGAGATGGCTTTGTATTCAGGTGCGATCACATCGGGGTACCACTGGCTGTGAACACGGCCTGCATTTACCGCTTGCTGCATGCCCATGCCGTGTTCTACCACATTCAGAATAGTCTGAAAGACAGAAGTAATAATCGTACTGCCTCCAGGCGTACCCACCACCATAAATAGCTTTCCATCTTTCTCTACGATGGTAGGTGTCATCGCGCTAAGCATGCGCTTGTTAGGTTCAATTTTGTTGGCCTCACCACCAAGTACCCCAAACATGTTGGGCACACCGGGCTTGGAACTGAAGTCATCCATTTCGTTGTTCAGGAAAAACCCGGAACCCGCTACCACTACAAAGTTTCCATACCAGCCATTTATGGTTGTGGTTATCGAAACAGCGTTACCATCTTTATCCACAACGGATAAGTGTGTGGTTTCCTCCGATTCGTAACCCGTGATGACTCCCGGTTTAACTGAATCGCTTGGTGTAGCTTTTTCAGGATTGAACGACTTCATTCGTTCGCGGTTGTATGTTTCCGAGAGCAATTGCGCCACAGGTACTTCAAAAAAATCCGGATCACCCAGGTATTTCGATCGATCTGCATATACCCTGCGCTCGGCTTCCACCATCAGGTGAACGGTTTTTGGTGAATTGAAACCCCATTCATTGATCGGGTAGGGCTCAATCGATTTTAAGAGCTGTACGAGGCAAATCCCACCACTGCTTGAGGGTGGCATTGAAATTATTCGATAGTTCTTGTACGTGGCTGTTATCGGAGTACGCCATACAGCTTCATAGTTTTTCAGATCTTCGTGCGTAATCAAGCCTTTTCCACGTTGCATCTCGGCCACAATATCATCGGCAGTCTTGCCCTCGTAAAAGCCTGCGCGTCCGTCATCCCGAATGCGTTCAAGTGTGTGGCCAAGGTCCTTCCAGTAAATGGTGTCACCGGTATTCCATTGCTCACGAATCAGGAAGTCGGGCGTTATGGTGTTATACTTCAACAGGTTTTCTTTCAAGGCATTTAGTCCGCGTGCCTCACGCTCGGTAAGCGCAAAGCCGTTCAATGCCAAGTTAATGGCCGGTTGCACAATATCTTTCCACGGAAGTGATCCGTACTTTTTATGTCCTTCCACCATACCGGCCACTGCACCAGGCACACCGTTGGCCAGGTGTCCTGCCGTGCTCAGGTTTTCAATAACATTCCCGGCTGAATCGAGATACATCGTTGTGGTAGCCGTTCCGGGGGCTTTCTCACGGAAATCGAGGGCAGCAATTTCGCCATCGGCATTGCGTAACACCATAAAGCCTCCTCCGCCTATGTTTCCGGCAGCCGGAAACACCACAGCCAGGGCCAGTTGTGTAGCGATGGCTGCATCAACGGCATTGCCGCCTTTCTTCAAAATTTCTACCCCAACTTTCGATGCCAACGGGTGAGCCGAGACCACCATGGCCGAGTCGGCAACAAGCCCGGTTATGGGTTCTGCCCGTTTACACGAGATACAGGTAACGACAACAATAACAACTGAAAGGAAGAAAGCGCGCTTTACCATAATTATATTGGTTACGAATCCGCTAAAGTATTAATTAATCCAAACTTAAGTTAAGTTTCGGTATGGGATTACGAAAAGAGAAGGCCGCGCGCCTTAAAGTTCATATTTTAGATAGCACCTTGAAGCTGATTGGCAAGCGTCCGTTTGCTGATTTATACGTGGATGAGCTCTGCGCCCGTGTTAAAGTGAGTAAGGTTACGTTTTTTAAATACTTCCCGCAGAAAGAAGATTTGCTGCTCTATTATTTCCGTATCTGGTGCCTCGACCGCGCTGTTGAGTTAAGTGAAAAACCAAAGGAAGGCATACAGGGAATTTACTACCTGAGTGATAAACTGAGCGAGGCCTGTGAAAAGCACCCTGGCCTGATGCTTAGCTTATTGGGCTATCTGGCGGATGTGAAGCGGACACCTAAACCTTTTCCGGTAAAGGTGGAAGAGAAGGTTATCCTGCATCCTGAAAAAAAAGATATTCACTTGTTGGAAATCCAATCGCTGGATCAGATGCTGGAGAAGTTTACGTTGGAGGCTATCTTCAGAAAAGAAATTACCAAATCATCATCTACTCGTGATATTTCAAATCTGTTTACTACTATTTTATTAGGCTCCATTGTAACGGGACATATAAATCAGCTCAGCCCGTTAAAGTTTTTCTTCAGGAAGAATATCGATTTAGTGTTAAAGGGATTGCAGTAGCGTTTTCTGTCAGCCCTTCATCTTTACTTTCTTCACGCCTTGCTTCTCTGGCTGGAATTTTATCCGCCACACCTGCCACTTTTTTTTATGAACATGATTCTTGTACCAGGTACGATGGTAACGGGGTTTTACCACGGTGGTTGTGGTGGTTGATTTGCTGCACGATGACAGTATCAGAAGCAGGATAAATGCAAAACAGGTGACCTTTTTCATCGGCATTTGTGTTATAAAAGTAGTATTTTTAACTAAACACGCGCAAACATGACAAAGACAAATCAAATTGGATTAGCCACCAAGGATACGCAAAAATTAGCCGAAGACTTAAACGATCTGCTGGCCAACTACCAGGTGTTTTACCTGAACGCCCGTGGCTTTCATTGGAATATAAAAGGAGAGAAGTTTTTTGAACTGCACGCCAAATTTGAGGAGTTGTACACCAACGCATTAGTAAAGATTGATGAGATTGCAGAACGCATCCTTACATTAGGGCATACTCCGTTTCATACTTTTTCCGACTATATCAAAAACTCTGAAATAAAAGAGAGCAAGAATGTTTCGGATGGCATGCAGGCCGTCAAAGCTGTCGTGGATGGCTTTAAAGTTCTATTGGTGAAAGAACGCGAGTTGCTGAAACTTTCTGCCGATGCTGAGGATGAAGGTACCAACGCCTTGATGAGTGATTACATTCGTGAACAGGAAAAACTGGTTTGGATGTACTCTGCTTTCCTGAAATAATTATGACTACGTATGAGTCACTTTCGGTAGCGTTGAAGGCCTTAAAAAATAAGGGCTATACGCACGACTTCAACCTTCACTCTGAATGGATCGAATGCCCACCGTTAAGGTTGCGGTTGGCCCCTGAAGAGTTTCATGTAGACGAGGTCCATCGGTTTGAAGGCATGACCAGTCCGGACGACAGCTCGATTCTCTTTGCCATATCTTCAACTTCTGGCCTGAAGGGAGTTTTGGTTGACGCGTATGGTGTTTATGCCAATGCCATCAGTCCGATTATGATTCAAAAGCTGCGCATCGACAGTCAGACCAAGCGGTAAAAAGTGTTTAATTTTTATTGAAATTAATTTTTGGAGAAACCAACGTCAAAGCTATCTTTGCACTCCCTTTCAAGGTCTGGTAGTTCAGCTGGTTAGAATGCCTGCCTGTCACGCAGGAGGTCGCGGGTTCGAGTCCCGTCCGGACCGCAAAAGCCCTGTAAACCAAATGGTTGCAGGGCTTTTGTATTTTATGGGATTTAAGCCGTTTACATTCCTTTATTGCTCATTCCTGTTAACTTTGTGCCTCAATAAAATTGAGCTATGCTGTTGGAATTTGAGAAACCCATTGCCGAACTCGAAGCCAAGTTAAATGACATGAAGCAGTTGGCTGGTGATAATGATAAATCCGTAAACAATGCCATTAAGGCATTGGAGAAGAAAATACTCGACCTGAAAAAGGAAACGTTTGAAAACCTTACTGGTTGGCAGCGTGTTCAGCTTTCTCGTCATCCCGACAGGCCTTATACACTTGATTACATTTACGCGATTACCTCCGATTTTATTGAGTTACATGGCGATCGCACTGTATCGGACGATAAAGCGATGGTTGGTGGCCTGGGCACTATCGATGGGCAGACCTTTATGCTGATTGGTCAGCAGAAAGGACGCAATACAAAACAGCGCCAAATCCGTAATTTCGGCATGGCAAACCCTGAAGGCTATCGTAAGGCTTTACGCCTGATGAAGATTGCAGAAAAGTTCAACAAGCCAATCGTTACATTTATCGATACACCAGGCGCTTTTCCCGGTCTGGAGGCAGAAGAGCGAGGACAGGGCGAAGCTATTGCCCGCAACCTGAAAGAGATGTTCATGCTTAACGTTCCGGTAATCTGTATCATCATTGGTGAGGGAGCATCAGGTGGAGCACTTGGGATTGGTATTGGTGATCGTGTCTTCATGCTGGAAAACACCTGGTATTCCGTAATTTCACCCGAGTCATGCTCATCCATACTTTGGCGCAGTTGGGACTACAAAGAACAGGCTGCAGAAGTACTGAAGTTAACAGCCAAGGATATGCTCGAGAATAAGATGATCGATGGCATTATTAAAGAACCGCTTGGAGGCGCGCATACAGACGTGAAATGGATGGCTGAGGAGGTTAAGAAAGCCATTTTATCAACCACGAAAGAGTTAAGAGCTATTTCTGCTGAGCAACGCATTGAAGAACGTATTGCAAAATTCAGTTCTATGGGCGTTGTGAAGGAGTAACGTGGTTACTCATGCAATAGAGTTACCTTTTGAAGATACCTTTTCCAGTTCATGGCCATTATTCATTATTTGGTCAGATACATCTTTATAAAACACAACCTTATTGTACCTTTAACCGCACATAGTGATACCGTGTGCACGTAAATCGGGCCGATATTTGAAGCGATGACTGAGGCAATATCTTCCGAAGATTGTGCAGGCATTGAAAGTTCTTATTCGGATTTCATCGACTTGGTACGAAGAGGAAGATCATGCAGCATAATTCAACAAACCATGGACGATGCGGGTTATGACAACATTGACGAGTATATCGATGCATTGGAAATTGAACGCGATGAGTACCTGGCAGATCTTGCATGTGATTAGGGCTTAAGAATCAGACTAACATTCAATTAGAGCTTGCCTTTTGAGGGCAAGCTTTTTTGTTTTTGCTTAACGCTATTTATTCCCTTCGGATTCTTTTTACCTTTGGAGACTGCTTTTTTTAACTCAATACGCAATGAAACTTCATGTAATCGATACCGGATTTTTTAAGCTGGATGGGGGTGCCATGTTTGGCGTGGTACCGAAATCACTGTGGCAACGTACCAATCCGGCTGATGACAACAACCTATGCACCTGGGCAATGCGGTGTCTGTTAATTGAAGATGGCGATCGATTGATTTTAGTTGACAATGGTATCGGGGATAAGCAGGATGAGAAATTTTTTGCTCATTATTACCTGCATGGTGACGATAGCCTGATTAAGTCGATTCATCGCGCAGGATTTTCTGAACAGGATATAACCGACATGTTTCTCACGCACCTTCATTTTGATCATTGTGGAGGTGGCGTAAAAAAAGTTAGTGAAAAACTTGAGCTGACTTTTAAAAATGCACGGTACTGGTCGAACGAAGACCATTGGAAATGGGCAACCCAACCCAACGCGCGGGAGAAAGCAAGCTTTCTTAGAGAAAATATTTTGCCCATGAAAGAAAGCGGGCAGCTTGAGTTTATTGATCAACATGGTGAATCACCGTTTAATCAATTTAATATTTTCTTTGCTTCCGGTCATACCGATAAAATGATGATCCCGATGATTCGCTACAAAGGAAAGACGGTGTGTTATATGGCTGACTTGCTTCCATCGGTAGGACACCTTCCATTGCCTTATGTGATGGGATACGACACCAGGCCACTGATTACATTGGAAGAGAAGGAACGGTTTCTGAAAGAAGCAGCCGATTATGGATATGTATTATTCTTTGAGCATGACCCCATTCATGAGTGCTGCACCGTGAAGCATACAGAAAAAGGTGTGCGATTAGATCAGACTTTTAAACTTGCTGAGCTATGAAGATTGGATTAGTGCTTTCGGGAGGGGGTGCACGTGGATTTGCTCACCTGGGTGTGATTAAAGCGTTGGAAGAATTTGGTTTACGATTTTACCAAGTGGCTGGAACCAGTGCCGGCTCCATTGCAGGAGCCTTTTATTGTTATGGGTACACACCGGACGAGATTTTTGATCGTATTTCACAAATGGGATTTTTGAAGTCTGTACGGCCAGCCTGGGCATGGACAGGCTTGCTCAGTATGGATGGCTTTAAAGAAATGATGTTCCGTTGCATGCCCGAAAATGACTTCGGTGCATTAAAGATTCCACTTACTGTAGCTGCCGCCGAAATCAGGTTGGGTAAGGTTGCATATTTTGATGAGGGTGAATTGATACCGGCAGTATTGGCATCCTCTACCATTCCGGCATTGTTCAACCCGGTAAGGCAAAATGGGAATGTATATGTGGATGGAGGTATTATCGATAACCTGCCAGTAAGACCGTTGGTAGGTAAGTGCGATTTTATTATTGCAAGTCATTGCAATCCGGTGGCGCAACGATTTGATATTAATAGTGTAAAAGATGTTACCGAACGAAGTCTGTTGATTGCGATCAACGAAAATACTTCAAAAAGCAAAACCCATTGCAACCAGGTAATTGAACCTCCCGATCTGGGCAAGTTCAGTACATTTGATCTCGCAAAAGGCCGGGAGATATTTGATATTGGATACAAGTACACCAAATCCAATTACAAAGCCATCGATTTCACCCTAAACGAACACACGAAACATTCATGAGCGCATTTACAGACGCCATCCTTCAGGGCATACCGGATGAACTTCCTCCAGCAAAGCCTTATGATCCTACCATAAACCATGCACCAAAGCGTAAGGATATTCTCACGGCAGATGAAAAGAAACTGGCAGTTAAAAATGCACTCCGGTATTTTCATCCAAGGCATCATGAAGTGTTAGCCAAAGAGTTCTTTAACGAGTTGCAAACATACGGGCGGATTTATATGTACCGGTTCCGTCCGGATTATGAGATGCATGCCCGGCCTTTGCATGAATATCCATTTAAGTCGCAACAGGCTGGCGCCATCATGCTGATGATTCAGAATAACCTGGATCCGGCTGTAGCGCAACATCCGCATGAATTGATCACCTACGGAGGCAATGGTGCGGTATTCCAAAACTGGGCGCAATATTTATTAACCATGCAGTACCTCGCTACCATGACGGATGAACAAACGCTGCACATGTACTCAGGCCACCCGATGGGTTTATTTCCTTCATCGCCTGATGCACCGCGCGTGGTCGTAACAAATGGTATGATGATTCCGAATTATTCCAAACAAGATGATTGGGAGCGGTACAATGCATTAGGTGTTACGCAATACGGACAGATGACAGCCGGATCCTATATGTATATCGGTCCGCAAGGCATTGTTCATGGCACAACGATTACCGTGCTTAATGCAGGACGTAAAATTGCAAAAGCAGGTGAGGGACTTGAGGGAAAGCTATTTCTGACATCGGGATTAGGTGGCATGAGTGGTGCGCAACCCAAAGCCGGTAATATTGCCGGATGCATCACGGTGGTAGCAGAGGTTAATGATAAAGCAACCGAGAAACGTCATGCGCAAGGTTGGGTGGATGAAATTTGTGCTGACCTTGATCAACTTGTTAATCGGGTAAGAAAGGCAAAGCAGGAGAAAGAAGTTGTTTCACTGGCTTATCGTGGTAACATCGTTGATGTTTGGGAACGCTTTGACACGGAAGATATTTTTATTGACCTCGGATCCGATCAAACCTCGCTGCATAATCCGTGGGCAGGAGGGTACTATCCGGTTGGGTTAAGTTTTGAAGAATCAAACCGGATGATGGCAAGTGATCCGGATGCATTTAAAAAGCACGTGCAGGAATCATTGCGCAGGCAGTCTGCTGCCATTAACAAACATGCAGCAAAGGGTACTTACTTTTTCGATTATGGCAATGCCTTTTTACTGGAGGCTTCACGTGCCGGTGCCGAAGTAATGGCTTCAGATGGTATTAATTTCAGGTACCCGTCTTACGTGCAGGATATAATGGGCCCCATGTGTTTTGATTATGGATTCGGCCCGTTCCGTTGGGTGTGTACTTCCGGAAAAGAGGAAGACCTTGATTATACCGATAACCTGGCGCTGAAGGTAATGGAGGAGTTGTTAGCCAAGGCTCCTGAAGAAATACACGGTCAACTAACCGATAACATAAACTGGATCAAACACGCAAAAACCAACCGTTTGGTGGTGGGCTCACAGGCCAGAATACTTTATGCGGATGCTGCGGGCAGAATTAAAATTGCTGCAGCGTTCAACGAGGCCATCCGTGAGGGCAAAATTGGCTCTGTGGTATTGGGTCGCGATCACCATGATGTATCGGGTACGGATAGTCCCTTCCGGGAGACTTCGAATATTTATGATGGTTCAAAGTTTACGGCTGATATGGCCATTCATAATGTAATTGGTGACTCCTTTAGGGGGGCTACCTGGGTCTCCATTCACAATGGTGGTGGGGTAGGCTGGGGTGAGGTGATTAATGGTGGCTTTGGATTGGTTTTGGATGGAACCGATACGGCAGACCGGAAGCTCCGCAATATGCTTTACTTTGATGTGAACAATGGCATAGCCCGCAGGGCATGGGCAGGAAATGAACATGCATTAACAACCATTGGTATTGAAAATCAGTCGTTTAGTGGAATCAAGGCTACTGTACCATACCCAGTATCCTTAACTTTATTAAACCAGTTCTGAGAATTTACGTATTGGTACAGTAATTGTTTATGCTGTATCTTTGAAACAAAACCCTATTTCAATTATGAAGAAAATCAACCTCTTATTTTTTGCCCTTCTTTTTACTGCGGGTACGGCTTTGGCTCAGGCGCAGTTTTCGGTAGGTATTAAAGGTGGGTTAAACTTTGCAAAGTTTGATGCCAGTGATTTTGGTGGAAGCATCAAGAACAAGACAGGTTTCCACGGTGGTGCATTTGCACTTATTAAGTTAACTAAAATTGGTATACAACCCGAATTGATCTTTTCTCAACAAGGTTCTAAGTTCAGAATCGACTCAAGCGATGGTGAAGGAAATTTTGATTACATCAACATTCCGGTTATGCTAAAACTCTATACCATAGCGGGTATCAACCTGCAGGTGGGGCCACAGTTTGGCTTTTTAAGCAGGGCTGAAATTGATGGTGACAATGTTAAAAGCAGTTTCAAGGGCTCTGACTTGAGTTTGGGTATTGGCGCTGGTTGGGATTTGCCTTTTGGCCTTACCATTGATGCCCGCTATAACCTGGGTTTATCTAAAATTGATGATAGTCCAGCCATGGAGACAATTAAGAATCAGGTAATTCAGGTTTCCCTGGGCTACAAAATCATTAAAATCGGTAAATAAACTTACTTATTTATTACATAACTATTTGACAATTAGACTTTTTATTTATTTTTGTTAAACTAATAATCAAACCCAATTAATTATGAAAAAAGTAGTATTATCCTTAGTTGTTTTATTGATTTCGGCTTCAGCTTTTGCCCAACTTAGTGGGGGCGCTAAAGCTGGTCTTAACCTCGCCAACTGGGGAGGTGATGTAGAAGGTACTGATATGCTTACTTCCTTCCATGTTGGTGGTTATGTCAACTTTGCATTAAGTGATGCTATCAGTCTTCAACCCGAATTATTGTTCAATTCTGTTGGCGCTAAAATTGAAGATGTAAGTCTTGTTACAAACTACATCAGCATTCCGGTTATGCTTTTGTATAATGTTAACGAAAATTTTAATATTCAGGCGGGCCCGCAAATAGGATTGTTAATGAGTGCTAAAGCTAAGTTCGAAGGAGAGTCCGAAGATATTAAGGACGCTTTCACAGGAACAGATTTTGGAGTGAATCTTGGTCTTGGTGCAAACTTTGGCAAGTTAAACGCCACAGCTCGTTATTGTCTTGGCTTAGCCAATGTTTTTGAAGATAGCGGAGACGAAAAGGGGACTACTAGCGTTATTCAAATCTCGTTGGGCTACAAGCTCTTCGGTAACTAATTAATCCTTTTTAAGTTTTGAAAAGGCCATAGTACTTTTACTATGGCTTTTTCATTTAAATAAATATCCATATGAAACGAATCACATTAGTGCTCGTAATTTTATGCTCAGCTTATCTTTCATTCGCCCAGTTAAGTGGCGGTGCAAAAGCGGGTATTAACCTGGCTTCAATGTATTTCAAATCAGATGATCAAACAGAGACCACAGACATGGTTATTGGCTTTCAGCTTGGTGGTTACCTGAACTATAAAATTTCTGAAACATTTATTTTTCAACCAGAACTGGTGTTTAGCAGGTTGGGCGGTAAAGAGTCAGAGTATGATCCGAATTCTCAGGAAGAAATTGATGTGCAATTTAAATTGAACTACTTGGCGGTGCCACTCAATTTTAAGTTTCAGGTAAATGAAAATTTTGGACTATTGGTTGGGCCACAAATTGGTTTTATGGTTGGCGCTAAAGCTAAAGTAGATTTTTTTGGAAGCTCTGTTGAGGTGGATGTTAAAGATCAGTTTAAGGGGATTGATTTTGGAGGAAATATTGGATTGTCGTATACCATCAACAAACTGGGTTTCGATGCCCGGTATTATTTAGGATTTTCTAATATTGGTGATTTTGATGAAGATATCGGGGATGGAAAAATCATGAACAGGGCAATTCAACTTTCTGTTTATTATCAGTTGTTCTCAAAGTAAATTCAAAGGAATTACTGACGATGTTATAAATTCAGGTCGCCTGAACCAATTGTTTATTCATCGGTGCATAAGGCCAATTGTCGGTGCTGGTCCTTAGTTCAGGTTACAATTCTGGTTCTTGCTTTATAAATCAGCACGAACCAAATTTTTTTATTCTATGACACGACAACAAATTATTTTCTGTTTTGTATTTCTTTCACTTGGAACATTATTTGTGAGCAAACAGGCCATAGCTCAGGCAGCATTTGGTTTGAAGGGTGGTTTAAACCTCGCAAACCTGAAAGTTGATGATCCCGAAGCAAGCTACAATTCACGAACAGGCTATCATGCCGGTGTTTTTGTTCGGGGAAAATTTTCGAAAGTAGCCATTCAGCCTGAGGTGTTGTTGTTTACACAGGGAAGCGATGTGAATTCTTCCACGCTTGGTGAATTTAAAGATAGCTTTACCTATCTGAGTATTCCGGTTATGGTCAAATTTTATGTAGTGAGTGGGTTGAATGTTCATGTAGGTCCTCAGTTTGGATTCCTATTAGATGGCGAGCGTAGAGGAAGTTTCTTAGGACAGTCTTTTAACCAGGATATAAAGGATTATTATAAAAGTAGCGACATCTCCGTTTCACTTGGTGGCGGTTGGGATTTTCCGTTTGGACTAAACATTGATGTTCGCTACAACATTGGTGTTCAGGACATCAATGACCAGGCTGATGGGGAAGAAGCCAAAAGTCGCGTGTTTCAGCTTTCACTAGGCTGGAATTTTTTGAAGTAAAATTTTAAATGAAAATAGTATTGTTAAGAAAGGCCATTAGAAATAGTGGCCTTTCTTATTCCACAATAATCAGGTAATAGTTTTTCTTGCCCTTTTGAGCCAACAAATATTTATTATGCAACAAGGCTTGTTCAGCTTTCTGCGCGACATCAGCTACTTTTACTTTGTTTAAGCTCACGCCACCGCCTTGAATCATTTTGCGGGCTTCGCCTTTTGAAGGGAAGATTAAGTTGCCGGTTATCTCTGAAAGTAAGTCTACTACACCCGGCTGTTGTTCCCAAACTTGCTTGCTGATGGTTGCTTTAGGAACGCCATCCATAATAGCCAGTAAGGTCCCCTCATCCAAACTTTCCAGGTCTTCTGTGGTTGAGTTACCAAACAAAATACCGGATGCTTTAACTGCCTGATCGTAGTCAGCCTGTGAATGCACACGAATGGTAATGTCTTTCGCCAGTGCCTGTTGTAATTCACGCTTGTGTGGCGCTTCCTGGTGGATGCGTACGAGCGACTCAATTTCTTCCTTTCCTTTTAGCGTGAAAATTTTGATGTAATTCATCGCATCTTCATCGGAAGTATTGAGCCAAAACTGATAGAAAGCGTACGGGGATGTTTTCTTCGAATCAAGCCAAACATTACCTGCTTCTGTTTTCCCGAATTTGGTTCCGTCTGCTTTTTTAATCAGGGGAGTAGTAAGCGCAAAGGCATCGCCATTGATTTTCCTACGAATCAGTTCTGTTCCTGTAACAATATTTCCCCACTGGTCGGAGCCTCCCATCTGAAGCTTGCAGTTTTTAGTGGTGTAGAGGTAATAGAAATCATAACCCTGAACCAACTGATATGTAAATTCTGTAAACGAGAGGCCTGTCTCCAAACGGTTCTTTACTGAATCCTTGCTCATCATGTAATTGATGGTAATGTGTTTGCCTACATCGCGAATGAAATCCAGAAAGCGAAAATCTTTAAACCAGTCGTAATTGTTCACCAGCTCCGCACCTGAAGCTCCTGCACCGAAATCCAGAAATTTTTCCAACTGCTTCTTAACGCATGTTACGTTGTGTTGAAGTACATCTTCTGATAACAAGTTACGTTCAGCAGATTTTCCGGAAGGATCACCCACCATACCCGTAGCGCCACCAACCAAGGCAAAGGGCTTGTGGCCACATTGCTGGAAATGAACCAATGTCATAATCTGGGCCAGGTGACCAATGTGCAGGGAGTCTGCCGTTGGGTCAAAGCCAATGTAGCCGCCCGTAGATTCTTTCTGTAACTGCTCTTCCGTACCGGGCATTATGTCGTGCAACATCCCCCTCCAACGCAGCTCTTCAACAAAATTTTTCATTCCGTTTATTTTGCTGCAAATATAATAGCCTGACTCAAAGAAGTGGCTTAGTTCGATGGCATGTTGAACGGTTCTGCCGGATCAACCTGGGTTATTTCCTTAAACAATCCTGTATTCAGGTCGAAATACCAGCCGTATAGTTTGGGATAGACATCGTGTTTCCAGGCTTTTCTAATCAAGTCGAGCTTACTCAGGTTTTTGATTTGCTGTTCAATGTTTAACTCGGCTAGTCGTTGTTCTTTTTGGTCGTAGGGCAGGGGATCGAGATCTTTGTGATGGAGCTCATAAATCGCACGCAGGTCAACCAGCCATTCGCGCAACAAGGGTTTTTCGGTGCCCTGTATTACTTCCCGTAAACTGCTGCAATGGCTGTAGCCGCAAACGATAATGTACTTAATCCTGGAAACTTCCAGCGCATCCTGCAAAAGGGCCATCAAACTCAGGTCGTTTTCTTTTACCAGGTTACCCACATTGCGGTATACTAAAATTTCACCGGGTTCTGTGTTGGTTATTTCCCTTACCGGAACAAGACTGTCGGATGATCCAATCCATAATACTTCAGGATCATGCATGGCCGATAAGCGTTTGAAATATCCTTTGTCCAGGGCTAGTTTCTCCTGTACCCAGGCTTTACTTTCCAATAATATTCGTTCACGGGTGGTCATGCTCTGAAAATGGGGTTTGATGCTGACACCGATTGATTTAGTTCAACCGTTATGTTACGCGATAAGGCTGATTGTTGAAAATCCTGAATTGTTTCGATGATGTCATTGTCAATAAACGTTGATCGTGAACCGTCAATAATCACATAGCTGTTGTCGGGAATTTCGCGGAGCGTATTTCGTAACAGCGCCTTATTTAAAAACGAAACATCCTTGGTTAGCCTCACCAGGTATCGATTGCCCTCTTTGACACAAAATAACGCCTGGTGAAAATTGGATTTGAGTACGAAGATTAATCCAATACCCAATCCGATAAAGATGCCCTGAAGCAGATTGGTGAACAAGATCGCCAGAATGGTTACCGCAAATGGAATGAATTGCGCCCAACCTTTTCTGAACATTTCCATAATCAATGATGGCTTGGTCAGCTTCCAGCCAACCATCAATAATATAGCAGCAAGGCTGGCCAGTGGAATTTTGTTTAGCAAATTCGGGATAAGCATGGCGGTGACCAATAACAGTACCCCATGCGCGATGGCTGAAGTTTTTGTGCGCGCACCGGAGCCAACGTTGGCAGAACTTCGCACAATCACCGAGGTAACCGGTAATCCGCCAATTAGCCCACTAACCAAATTACCCAAGCCTTGAGCCTTTAGTTCATGATTTAAAGGTGTTAACCGCTTATAGGGATCAAGCTTATCGATGGCATCAATGCTTAGCAGCGATTCAAGGCTGGCCACCACGGCAATGGTTATCGCAACAATCCAAACATCGGGGTTTGCAAGCCCGGACAATGCAGGGAATGTAAACTGGCCGAAAAATGCACCAACACTATCGGCCACAGGCAGGGACACGAGATGCTCGGATGAGATCAACAGGCTTGTATTGTAACTTCTGAATACCTCATTGAGTACAATACCGACAGTAACCACAACTAACGGGGCGGGAATTATTTTCGAGAAAACCGCTTTGCGAATGAAGGGTCGTTCCCATAAGAGTAAGATCCCAACCGATACCAGGCAGATAATGGCAGCTCCGGGTTGAATATAATCGAAGGCTTTAATCAGTTCGGTAAATGTATTTTCGCCATCGGCCTGTACAAAATTCTCGTCACCAATAAAGTCACTATCATAGCCTACAGCATGTGGTATTTGTTTCAGGATAAGCGTTAGCCCAATGGCGGCCAGCATACCTTTTATTACGGAAGCGGGAAAATAATTCCCGATTGTTCCGGCACGAACAAAACCAAGTACAAGCTGAATGATGCCCGCCAGCACCACGGCAGTCAGAAACAAAGGGTAATGGCCTAGCTGCTGAATGCCGGCAAAAACAATGGTTGTTAGCCCGGCTGCTGGCCCGCTAACACTCAATGCGGATTTGCTATACGAGGCAACCACAATACCACCAACAAATCCGGCTATGATACCTGAAAACAAAGACGCTCCGGAGGCCAGTGCAACACCAAGGCAAAGTGGAAGCGCCACCAGAAACACGACAATGGATGCCGGAAGATCATGACGTAAATTATTGAGCGGATGCAGCGGATGATTCATAACTATTTATCATACAATGTTAAATAAAAAGGATTACACCATATGGTATAATCCCTTTCGTTTTTTGAATATTAACGGTAACTGCAATTAAGCAACTTCTACTTTTGATGCGGTGATGTTAAAGACAGAAGTCATCTTGGTTGTACTGTCGAAGGTAACGCCAAGATCTTTTATGATACCAGTATGCAGGCTGTACACCCATCCATGAATAAAGGGAAGGTTGCGATCGCGCCATGCGTTTTGGATAATTGAAGTCTTCGATAAATCGAAAACCTGCTCCATTACATTGATTTCAACTAACCGGTTGAAACGTTCTTCCTCATTCTCAATTTTGTCAAGCTCGTCAGCATGCAGGCGATATACGTCTTTGATGTTGCGCAACCAGTTATCAATTATACCGAATTGCTGGTTACCCATAGCGGCTTTTACACCACCACATCCGTAGTGTCCGCATACGATAACGTGACGTACCTTTAGCACATTCACTGCATAGTCCAATACGCTTAACATATTCATGTCGGTATGAACTACCATATTGGCAATGTTTCGGTGTACAAAAACATCACCTGGCTTAGTGCCGGTAATTTCATTTGCGGGCACACGACTGTCGGAACAACCAATCCACAACACCTGTGGTGATTGTCCTTTTGCCAGCGTGTTGAAAAACTCCGGGTCTTCTTTTAGTTTTTCATCAACCCATCGTTTGTTTCCTTCTAGAAGCGATTTGTACATGTCCATATTTAAAAAATTTAACCTGTTACTAATTTTCTTTCTTTTTCTGAAACTTCCTGGAAGTCTGGTTCAACATCCACAATTCCCCAGAAGTATTTTCCTATGTAAAATAAAACGGTACCCGATAGTACGGCAATGTTTAAATCTACCAATACGGTGACTACCGTTGTGAATGCAATAAATGCAAATTGAATGTTGCGCATGGGCTGTCTGAACCAACGCTTCAACATAAATGTGCGTGGAAAGTCTTTATCACTTACATCAAGGCCAGCTTTAAAGAGCACACCAATGAATACCGCTGCCGGAACGAGTGTGAGCAAATCTTTCAAGACAAGAATGCTCACCAAAACAAAAATTCCCATTAGAACACCGGCAAGCCGTGTTTGTGCCCCTTCTTTTATCAGCAACACGGAGCGGATTGTGGCTTGTGCCCCGGGTATACCCTGTAACATACCGGAAACAGCATTGCTTAAACCTTGCGCAAAAAGCTCCTTGTTCAAATTGGATTTCTCCCGCGTCATTTTGTCTACTACCAATGCGGTTAGCAGTGAGTCGAGATAGGCCAATAAGGTAAGTTGTAAGGCAAAGGGCAAAGCCATAATGATGTACTCCACCTTTAAGATATCATTCGGGAAATAGCTTGCCAGCAGGTGACCGAAATCCGAAAGCGATCCGGTTGTACTACCAAGTTGAACGTGCTCAACCTGAATGTTGAATAAGGTGGTGAATGCGGTCATGATAATAATGCTCAGCAACACGCCAGACAGGAGGGATCGTATCTGCGGCCTGAGGGCAGCGCGTTTTACCGTAAGTACAATCAGGTATATCATAAGAAAAGTACTCAAGGCGATACCAAGGTTGAGCCATATTCCTCCTTGCATGAGTTCTTTACCTTTGAGGGCAAAAATTTTGACCAGTTGGTCATACCATATGAGTACAGCAATACCGTTCATGAAGCCAAGCACAATCACATTTGGAACAAGGCTAATGAGTTTTCCTAAACGGGCCAGGGCGGCAACAATCAACACCAGGCCAGTCAAAATAAAGACCAGCGTAATAAATTGTTCTGCCATTTCCTTTACAGGAAAGTTATCGTAGGCAAAAGCTACAACCAGGGCAGAAACTGCTGTCATGGGAGCTGTAGGCCCGGAAGCTTGCAGGCGTGTTCCTCCGAAAATTGATGTAATAATCGGGATAACAGCGGCACCAATCATGCCTGCGAAGGCTCCACGACCGGACATAACACCGAATGCTGCGCCCAGTGAAAGGGCAGCAAAGCTTACGGTGAGGCCGGAAGTAATATCAGGCAGAAGCCTTCTGAAATTCATACTTGAATATTTTAAAGATTAAAGTCTAATGCACTGGTCAATTCAACCAGAAAACAATGATCCTACGGACGCGCAGGATTCAGGCAGTAAGCAGACTTTTTGGAGGCGGGGTGTGAATTTCCCGGTAGATATGTTGTACCAAACGACTTGATTTTTGTAGATATAAGTCGTTAACAGTTAGCAGGTTATTACCCGATACAGAAAGTGTAGTATAGGTTATTCTTGCTTCCGATTCTGTAAGGTTCTTAGTTGGCGATTCTGATGAGGTATCCTTTTCTTCTTCGCAACCGCCATTGGCCACAAAGCGCACCATGCTTTCATAGAGTTGTTTGTTCTTCTTCTCCAACCCAATAAGCTTGGCTTCAAGCATCAGAAAGCTGAGATTGAAAAAGATCAGTCCAAGCCCCAAAGCCAGTAACCGGCCAAATATGGAATTACGAATTACCATTTCATCAAAAATACGCGATTTTTGCCAAAGTGGATTAGAATTTCTTTATTGAACGGTTAATTATCGATGTATGGATCAACCTGATGCTTTAAATCTTGTAGCCGACTTTCACCGGACGTTTAAACACCCCATTTTAAGTGAACCACAAATTCCATCGGAAGACCGGTGCAAACTGCGGGTTGCCCTGATTGACGAAGAGTTAAAGGAATTGGAGGTGGCCATTCTCGAAAAGGATATTGTTGGCGTGGCCGATGCCTTGTGTGACATTCAATACGTATTATCGGGCGCCATACTTGAGTTTGGCTTGGGTGAGAAATTCAAGGCTTTATTCGAAGAGGTTCAACGGTCGAACATGAGCAAAGCATGTACATCAGAGGATGAGGCCCGGGCAACTGTTAAGCATTACCTGAACAAGGATGGCACCGAATGCTATTATAAGCAGGAAGGCGATAAGTGGTTGGTCTATAGGAAATCGGACAATAAAACAATAAAATCGGTTGGTTATTCACCAGCCAACCTGGAGCGGATACTCCATCATACATAGAATTCTATCTGAAAGTCTACCTCATTGCCCTTAACCTGAAGGGGGTTTAGTGCAACAATATTGGATTCATTGAAGGCTTTTATAAACTCGCTTCTGCTGATGCGAAGTTTGTTGCGGCCCGGCTGTATGCGGTAGTACTGCATCCGTCCCGATTTGTTGGCGGCAGCCCGGTAAACCAGTGTTACCGGAATTGGAATGGGGGAGGGGATGTAGCGCATGGATCAACCTTAGAAATAGCTCTTTTTAAACTCGCTATGAAGAAATGAATTTTGCCTGGCGTTATACTGGGCAAGAAGTGAGTAGGCCCAACCGGGCACATAATTGAAGCGCATGTTGTATTCTTCAATTTTCTGGCATAACTCCTTTACATAAAACCGTACCTGATCCAGATTTCTGCAGTCTGCCGGTTTTTCAAAGTTCCTCGATGTAAACGACCGGAACTCCATTTCAAGCTTTTTGCGTTCGAAGTCACTCATGTAAATGTGTAATTTTGCACAATTTAATCTAAAAATTATCATATTATCAATTATTGATGTGCATAATTACACAATTATTTTACGCATAGTTTTAGCATTTAAGCCAGAAAGGCCCAAAGCATCAATTCAATAAAACGCTTGTTTAAATTGCTTTAAATCGTTGATAATCAATTAGTAATTGCTGGTTATCTTTCCGCGTAAAACTCAATCCAATGCATTGATGGTAACCCAGTACCGGTAGGCAATAATGGCTTGTTCCCACTTTTTTAGTTGAGTAAGATTACGCTGGCTGTATCGAGGTAAGATGATCTTATTAACCCCAGCAAGTGCCTTAAAAAATAGTTTCCGCATAATTCCGTTGTTTGAATTAGGCTAAAGTTGGATACTTTTAATCCTTATCTTTAACGCATTCAAATTTTTGTTACGACACATAAAGTTATGGAATCTTTGGAATCTGGTTCATTCTTAAATATCTGGCATTATGCCATGATTATCGGTGCCATAGGTATGGTAGCCGTTGGGCTTCTTCTTTATTTTATTCATCACCTGAGAGTATCCTCGATTAAAGAATATCATCATAAGTACGATTACCTGAACAAAAACGAAATCGCGAATTATAAGCGTGTATTCTTCTGTTTTGGTATTGCAGTGGGCTTCGCCATCAACACATATGGGATGGGGGAGATTACTGAAATCGGCATCTGGTTTCTGGTTCGGATTTTCATGGGCATTGCCGGGGGTACATTGGTAGCGTATATCGCTTACCTGGTTTTGGAGTATTACTACCCTACCAAGCTGGACAAAAAGCTAAAAAAGTGGCGTTTTGCACCCCGAATTAACCCCAAGAGCGGTAATAAGATGCGCTTGCTAAGTGAAGATGAAGAGGATGTACACCTTGATGCGGGAATGATTGCTGAAGAAAACGTGTTTTCCATCGACTATGATGTGTGGATTGACGAGAAAACAGGCGATGTAAAAGTAGAAAAGTACGAAGGCCGGTTGCAGGCGCTTCAATGTAATAGCTGTGGGTTTTATACCATGCGTGTTATCAAAGAGGAAGTGACCAAAATGCCCGATAGCAATGAACCAGGCGAATTGGTGAAAAACTACCAGTGTAGCTATTGCAAATCGGTACGGGCAACTTCGTTTAGAATATCAACCAAAGAGGCTGAGGACTACAAAAAGGATAAATTTAAGTTTAAGCGAAACAATGATATTGACCTCGTAAAGGTTGAAATTCATTCCATTACCGGTGAACGGAAGCACTTTGAGTTTCAGAATGTGGATCAGGCTCAAAAGTTCCTTTCTGAATATGGATCTTGACAAAAGGCCAATTTTCTAGCACACCATTTGCCGGTATTTCCGTATACATGAAAATAAACTGATAAAGAATGAGCATAATGAAGCGTTTTGGATTTTTAGTTGGGTTGGTTTTAGTTGTTGGCGCACACGCTTTTGCGGTACCCGATTCTGTATTTCAGATCAAGCCGGTGTATGGCAAGCAGGCACGAATTGTTACTTCCATATTGGAAACCGGGCATTTCCGGAAACTTCCTTTTAATGATTCCTTGTCGTCTGTCGTGTTAGATGGTTATCTCTCAAGCCTGGATAACAGCAAGATTTATTTTCTTAAATCCGATATTCATGCTTTTGAAAAGTACCGTTATCAGTTGGATGATCTGGCCCGGGCTGAGCGTGTTGAGCCTGCATTTGATATCTACAAGGTTTTTCAGAAGCGCTTTAAGGAGCGGATGGATTATGTAATGAAGCACCTGGTTGGAAAGGAATTTGATTTTACCAAAGATGAGGAGTATGAGACCAACCGCGATAATGCTCCCTGGCCCGCCAATGTTGATGATCTCAATGCCATCTGGACGCAAATCATCAAGAACCAGGCGCTGAGTTTGAAATTAACCGGTAAAACTCAACCTGAAATAAAGGAAGCCCTGGAAAAGCGGTACGAACGCTTTATTAAATCCATGAGCCAAACCAACAGCGATGATATTTTCAGCACGTACTTGAACACCATCGCAGAGTCATACGATCCACACACCAATTATTTTTCGCCCCGCACCGCGGATGTATTCAAGCAAAACATGGCGCAATCATTTGAAGGTATTGGAGCACGCCTTCAATCTGATAATGACTATACAAAAATTGCTGAAATACTTCCCGGAGGTCCAGCTGAAAAAAGCAAACTGATTCATGCCAACGACCGCATTATCGGTGTTGCACAAGGAGACGAAGGTGAGATGGTTGATGTGATCGGGTGGCGCCTGGACGAGGTGGTTAAGCTGATCAAAGGCCCGAAGGGAACACGCGTTCGGTTAAATGTACTTCCTGCCGAAACAGGTGTTACCGGACATGCGGTTGTAATTACGTTGGTTCGCGATAAAATCAAGTTGGAAGACCTCACGGCTAAGAAACAAGTTATTGAATACACAAAGGATGGTAAGCAAATGAAGCTTGGGGTAATAACGTTGCCAAGTTTTTATATGGATTGGGAAGCCTATCAAAAGGGTGACCCGAATTATAACAGTACCACGGGTGATGTTAAGAAGCACATCAAGGAAATGCAGACACAAGGAATTGACGGCCTTGTACTTGACCTTCGTAACAATGGTGGTGGCTCGTTGAAAGAAGCAGTTGATCTTACCGGATTGTTTATCAAGAATGGCCCGGTTGTTCAGGTTAAAAATTCCATGAAACGCACAGAGGTATTGGAGGATGAAGATAATAGCCTGCTCTACAACGGCCCATTGGTTGTGTTGATCAACCGGTTCAGTGCATCAGCGTCTGAAATATTTGCCGGTGCCATTCAGGATTACGGCCGTGGTGTTGTGGTAGGGGAATCCTCATATGGCAAAGGAACGGTACAAACCATGGTGGAGCTTGATCGCTTTGTTCAGGATAAAGATCAGGCAGGTTCACTTAAGCTTACGGTTCAAAAATTTTACCGGGTGAACGGCAGCAGCACACAGCACAAAGGCGTAACACCCGATATCAAGTTGCCTTCTGCACTTGATCCTGACCAGTTTGGTGAGAGTTCGAGCCCGGCAGCATTGCCCTGGGATGAAATCCGTGGTACGTTGTACCAACGCACACCGTATATCAACAGTAAAGTGCTTACCAGCTTAACGCGAACCCATCAGGATAGATTGAAGACAGACGCACAATTGCTGGACCTGGTTCATCAGACAGAGGAAGCTCGCAGAAACTTTAATCAAACAAAGGTATCGTTAAATGAAGATAAGCGTAAAAAGGAGATGGAAGAAGCAGAGCGTAAAGTAAGTGCTACCCGCAAGCCAGGTAACGTTCAGCTTGACAAGGAAGGAAAACCTGTTACCGGTACATTGAATATGGAAGATGAATATCTTCGGGAAGGGTTATTTATTTTATCCGATCTGATAAGTTCAAGGATCGGGTAGGAAGTCTTGATATATTTAAAAAAAAACAGGCTGCCGGAAGGCAGCCTGTTTTTTTTTAATATCATTTTCGATCTTATGGCAGTTTGACGAATTCTGTAAATGGTTTCAGTGCAACGGGTTCAAGTCCGTTCTTAGTGAGAAGGTTCTCCAGGTTTTTGCCATGTTTGATTTTCAATGAAGCAAATGTACCCTTTGCTTTTTCGAAACGTTCTTCAAGCGCTTTCATGTTCTCCAGCTCAGCTGCTGAAGGGCCGAAGAAGGAACTTGCCACTTTTGCGTATAACTCACTCAGGTCTTCACGGAGTTGCGGATTTCCTGCTGCAACATAATTGTCTCCTGTAGTTATAAGCAGTGTTTCTTTTAGTTTTAACAGACCACTTTCAAATGCAGCATTGCTCTTTCCGGCTGAGGTATTCTTAGCCTTAAGTTTCTCCGATGCATTCAACAACTCATCCAGTTCATAAACCAGGTAAGCCAGGTCTTCGGTCATGGTGAACAACTTACGCGTTGTTGATTGCTGAAGTTCGCGATCGGCAGCTGACACGGTAGAGGTAGGTGAGTATTGAACTACCAGGTCAGTGGTATAGGTTTCTTTGCCCTTTTGTAGCACAACCTTATATGTTCCGGCCGGTGCACGAGGGGCAGTAAATCCTCCGAATGTAAAGGTTTTACCAGCAGCTGTTTTGGGTGCTTTCGTTGCGTAATTCCATTCGATAATATTGATTCCTTTTGATTTACCCGGATTGAGCTCAGTAATCAGCTTACCATCCTTATCCTGGATTTCCAGCGCCATTTTACCTATGGTGTGGCGCTTTTTCAAGTAATAAACAATCTTAGCTGCCTGGCTGGCATTGGCGCCAATAAATTGCGTTTCACTGGCCGTACCTCCAAATCCATTTGTTTCAGTAATTGTGGAGGGCTTTCGTGTAAAGAAATGTAGCTCTTTGTTAAGAACTTCTTCACTTAGCTCGCGAAGCGGACTGATGTCATCAATGATGATGATTCCTCTTCCATGCGTTCCTAAAATCAGGTCGTTGGTTTTCTTATGCAGGTCGATAAAATGAACGGATACCGCAGGAACGTTATTCGTGAACTTCATCCATGACTTACCACCATCCATAGTTATGTATAGCCCCAACTCTGTTCCAAGAAATAGCAGGTTTTCATTTACATAGTCCTCCTGAATATTTCTTACAAACGAAGTTACATCCGGGCTTACAATGGATGTCCATGTGGTGCCATAATCCGTTGTTTTGTATGCATAAGGCTTCATATCGCCTTGCTGATAGCCGGTAAAAACGGCATATGCATTGCCCTTGCCAAACACGCTGGCTTCAATGTGCCAACAAGAGGTGTTTTTAGGTAAACCCGGAATATTGGCTGTCACATTTTTCCAGGTTTTGCCACCATCGCGTGTAACCTGTACATTTCCATCATCCGTGCCCGCCCAGATTATGTTTTCATCCAAGGGTGATTCGGTAATGGTAAAGATGGTGCAATGATTTTCTGCACCTGAATTATCTTTCGATAAGCCACCGGAGTCACCTGCATTAATCTTGGTTTTATCATTAGTGGTAAGATCTGGGGAAATCTTCACCCACGTATCACCCATATCTTCTGACCGATGAACAAACTGACTTCCCATGTAAAAGCGGTCAGGTTGATGCAGGCTTACCGCCATAGGGGAGTTCCAATTGAACCTGAGTTTTGGATCACCAGGAGCAGCCAGTGGCTGAATGGTTTTGTGTAAATCTTTTGCAGGATCGTATCGCCATACGTTTTGTGCGCCTTGCATTTCAGAATAAATGATTTTTTTAGTTGGATGGCGAAGTACCCGATATCCATCGCCCACACCTACCACATTCCAATCGCGCGCTTCCACACCTCCAGGAGATGAGGAAGGGCCATACCACGATCCGTTATCCTGCAAACCGCCATATACGTTGTACGGCTCTTCATTGTCCACACTAATCTGATAGAATTGCGATACCGGAAGATTTTCAACGATTTCCATTGTTGTTCCGCCATCCCAGGTGCGGTAAATTCCACCATCTGTTCCTACATACATCCGATCTGAATTGTTGATGTCAAAAATGATATCATGAATGTCGGCATGCATGGGGCCAAGATTTTTAAATGTCTTTCCGCCATCGCGGGAAATTGACCCATAGAGACCGGCCTTTACCAATACCTCAGGATTTTTGGGATCAACAACTATGCGCGAGAAGTAGAATGGTCTAACCACTAATCCAAAATCACCATTGATATGTTTCCAGGTTGCTCCGGCATCATCACTTCTGTATAAACCTTTATCTTTATCCAGTTCAGTTTCCAATACCGCGTAAATAATGTTTGTGTTTGAAGGTGCCAAACCAATGGCGATACGTCCAAGTTTTCCTTTAGGAAAGCCATTATGAATTTTATTCCATGTCTTTCCGGCATCGGTACTTTTGTATAAGGCACTGTTAAGACCGCCAGAGTTAAATGACCACGGTGTTCTTCTAACTTCCCAAAAGGATGCATATAAAGTATTGGCATTTTTAGGATCGATAACCAGATCGCTGCAACCGGTTGTTCCGTTAACAAATAGTATCTGCTGCCATGTAACTCCACCATCCGAAGTTTTGTATAGTCCACGTTCATTGCTATCACTCCAAAGCGCGCCTAACACAGCTACATATACTTCGTTGGAGTTATTGGGGTTAACCTGTATACCGGCAATGCGTTCAGATTTTTCAAACCCCATTTGTTTCCAGGTGCTTCCGCCATCGGTAGATTTGTATAGACCGTCTCCAATAGAAACACTGTTACGTGTCCAGGTTTCTCCGGTGCCCACCCAAATGGTTTCGGGCTGCGATGGATCTACGGTTACGGCACCTATTGATTGACAGTAGTCATCAAAAATTGAATTGAACGTTGCTCCTCCGTTGGAGCTTTTCCAAACGCCACCACCTGCGGTACCGGTATAAATTATCCGGTTATTTGTTGGGTGAGGTTCAATATCTGTAATTCGGCCACTCATAATTGCCGGGCCAATATGCCGGGCTTTCAGGTCACCGAAAAGTTCCTTGCCTCGTGTAACGGCATCTTGTGCCGAGAGATCAGTATTCAATACCAGAACCAATAGCGTAAGCACTATTGGAAGCGGTGATTTTAGTAAATATTGTTTTTTCATAATTGATGCATTTGTTTCAGATTTTAACTTCTAAAAAAAATGGCTACGCGAATTGCATAGCCATTTTGTTGGTATTTCGTGTATTAGTTTCCTTCAGGAAATTGGAAGGCTTTACTGTCAACGGTTGGGTTCAGTTCGATTTTAGTTATTGTTAAGGGCTGCGAACCAGCTCCTTTAAATCCTTGGGTTGACGAGAACGGAAACAGCAATCCATCTACTTCCTGGTAATCACTCATGGTGATTTGAGAAATCTGTCCTTTCATTGGGCCGCTTTTAATTTCCTGTTCAATCATCAGGGTTACATAATTTTCGGTATCAATAAAGTAGAACGATACATTTTCTTCTTTCTTTCCATCCACTGTAAGCGGGTTTTTAGTAAACTTAATCTTGTAAGTTTCCGAACCATCAACTGTCTCCTTACCGACTAACTCTGTGGTATATCCCTTGGATTTGTAATTCAGAAAGGGATCTGGAAAATCGTCAAGACTGGTTTTGAAATTCTCAGTTGTCTCTGAGTCACTTTTTTCTGGCTTCATCGTCATGAAATTGGTGGACCAAAGCGATGTGCCGTCATAAACATTTTGCCATCCCGTCATGCCTTGCACCGAAAATGTTAGGTATTGTCTTCCATCAGCCAGCTTTACAATTTCCAAGGGAATTTCCATTCCACCTTGATTTACCTTGGCGATCATTTTAATTCCTTTGATGGCTTGAAGTTTCGCTTTGCCACCCTGGGCTTCAAAGTATTTCTCTAAAATTTCATCGACACTCTGCGCCTGAACGCCTGAGCCGATTAAAACGAGTAACAAAAAGGATAGTAATTTAATTTTCATAGTATTTGGGTTGTTTTATGCCGATTAGTCGGGGGCGAGGGCCTGCTATTACAAGCCGGTTAAAAATTAATACCGCTCACCGATCAGTTCCAATTAAAATCGTCAAAATCTGCGTTTTAATACCTATTTTTAGCCAAAACCACGCGACACATATTCCGTATCACGCTCTATGAGTGAAGAACTTCTGAAAGCCGTTATCCAACTCTTTGCCATTGTTGCCCGCGAACGAATTACCGATGATGAGCGGAATAACATCAAGGAATTTCTCGGGCTTCACCTGAATCGTGAGGCAATAAAATATTACCTCGATCTTTTCGATGAGTTGGTAAAAGGAAAACAGGAGGAATCCAGCCGGGATTTTTCATCGGTTGATGCCGAGACTGCTCAATTTCTGGATGAGTGGGCCAAGATCATGCAAATCAGCAAGCAGGTAAATCAGGCGCTTACCATGCAGCAAAAGCTGGTGCTGATTATAAAAATTATTGAGTTGGTGTTTTCTGATGGCGACATATCTGAACGTCAGGAGAACTTAATCTATTATATCGGTCAAGCACTCAAAGTTCCTCGCCATGATATTAACGAACTAAAGAACTTTGTTACTGGTCAGGATATTGATGAACTGGCCTCTCAAAATGTATTGATTATTGATGAAGGTTATGATGAAAACCCCTATCCGGGTCCGCGTATTGTTGAAAAGAACCTTACCGGCTTAATAGCCATTCTGCGCCTGCCCGATTCCTATTTTATCAAGTACCTGGGCATTTCGGTAGTATACCTGAACAGCATTCACCTGAAAAGTCGTAGGATCGATGTATTTCCTACCGGAAGCACCATACGCGGTGATAAGATTGAACCGATTTACTACAGTGATATTATCGGTAAGTTTTTGGCAGGGGCCGACCATCAGAAACTGACGTTCACGGCCGATCATATTTTCTATCACTTCAAATCAGGCAAAGCCGGTTTACAAAACATAAACATAGCTGAAAAAGGAGGGAAGCTCGTTGGTATTATGGGCGCCAGTGGATCGGGCAAATCAACGTTGCTCAATGTATTAAACGGAGTCGAAAGACCTTCGAGCGGACGAGTTCAGATAAACGGTATTGATATTCATGAACGACCGGAAGAGGTTCAGGGTATTGTGGGTTATATTCCACAAGACGACTTGTTGATGGAAGACCTTACGGTTTTTGAAAACCTGTATTATGCTGCCCGATTATGTTTCGGACAATTGCCCAAAGAAGAGTGTGCTGAACGGGTAGAAAAATTGTTGGTGCAACTGGGGCTGGCTGAAATCAGAAATCTGAAAGTAGGATCGCCCCTGCAAAAAATAATTAGTGGAGGGCAACGTAAGCGACTCAACATTGGGCTGGAATTGTTACGTGAGCCCACTATCCTGTTTGTAGATGAGCCAACATCGGGGTTGTCATCGCGCGACAGCGAGAATATTATGGATTTGCTGAAGGAATTATCGCTGCGGGGCAAGATGATTTTTGTGGTGATTCACCAACCTTCATCCGATATATTTAAAATGTTTGATACGTTGGTGATTCTGGACGTGGGCGGTTTCCAGATTTACTATGGTAACCCGGTAGAGTCGGTGGTATATTTTCGTGATATCATCAATGCTGCAAACAAATCACAAGGTGCTTGTCCTGAATGTGGTAACATCAATCCCGAACAGGTTTTTAACATCATCGAAACGAAAGTTGTAAACGAATACGGCCGGCTTACCAATACGCGCAAAATTTCTGCGGGGCAGTGGTATCAGTATTTTAAGCAACGCCTTAAGGTACCAAAGGTTGAACACCTCAAGGAGCCACTTCCGGTGGCACAACATATTGCAACGAGGCGACAGCAAATAAAAATTTTCTCCATTCGCGATTCGCTGGCCAAACTAGCCAATAAGCAGTACCTGACAATTAATTTACTGGAAGCTCCGGTGCTGGCTTTCTTTATCGCCTTTATGGTAAAGTATTACAATATACTTTCGCGGGAAAATCCTTCCTATACTTTTTATGAGAACCAGAACATTCCGGTTTTCTTTTTTATGAGTGTGGTGGTGGCACTCTTCTTCGGGCTTACGGTAAGCGCGGAAGAGATATTTAAAGACCGAAAAATTTTAAAGCGAGAGCAGTTTCTGCATTTAAGTCGTACCAGTTATTTGCTTTCCAAGATTACCGTGCTATTTACGATTTCGGCTATTCAAACTGTTTTGTTTGTTACAATAGGGCACCTCGTACTTGAAATTCCGCTAACGGAGTTTCGATACTGGTTTATTTTGTTTTCAGTTGCCTGTTTCGCCAACGTGCTCGGGTTGAATATTTCCGCATCGTTTAACAGCGCTGTGACGATTTATATTTTAATTCCTTTGCTGATTATACCGCAGTTATTGCTGAGTGGTGTAGTTATTGAATTCGATAAATTTAATCCACGTGTAACCAAACCGATTGGTGTGCCGCTGATGGGAAATCTGATGGCATCGCGGTGGGCTTTTGAAGCGTATATGGTTACGCAGTATAAGGACAATCCGTTTGAGCAGCAGTTTTATGAATTGGATAAAACATTGGCTCAGGCAGAATTCAAGCGCGTATTTCTGATTCCGGAGTTGGAGTCGAAACTTTCCTATTGTCTGAATAATCGTAACCAATGGCGAAACCCAAATGCCACTGGTCTCACTGCAGCATTGCAAATTCTGCAAAACGAAATCCGAAATGAGTTGACGGAAGTAGGTGGTGAAAATTTTCCTGACGTTGATGACCTCGAAATTGGGAAGTTTGATTCTGTTACACATCAGAATACAGCCCGGTTTTTAGGTACCATGAAGCAGCTTTACCTGCTTCGGCACAACCGTGCTATGGAAGAAAAGGAAAAGTTACTAAGTGCCCTAACGGCTACTCCGGCAGATATGGCGCGTTACGAAAAAATGCGCGATCGATATCAGAATAAAGCTGTTGCCGATGCGGTACGAAACCTCAATACGGTAAACCGGATTGTGGAATTTGATGGACGGTTTATTCAACGCATTTATCCGATTTACCAGGATGAGCATAAGCCCCGTTATTGGCTGGATTTTTCTGCGAATTTGTACCAACCCACCAAGCATTTTATAGGGTTTAACTTTGATACACTTCATTTTAACCTGGCTGTAATCTGGAGCATGACAATTGTGCTCTACATAACTTTATATTTTGATGTGCTGAGAAAAATCATGAGAATGATTGAAAACAGACGCTATAAACGGGTTGAGCGTACCTAAATTTTCCTAATTTTGTGCGCGATTAAAAACCCGTATTACTATGAAAAAAGATTTGTTCAGGTATTTTTCTTTAGTTGTTTTTGCCTTGTTGCTGGCCTGTTCTGCCAAGCAGGAGCAAGCTGAGACTCAAGTTGCTGATGAGGATGCAGAGTGGCCATTGATGGATGAGTTCCACATGGTAATGGCCGAAAGCTTTCATCCATTTAAAGATTCGGCTAATATAGCTCCCGCTATAGCCAATGCGGCTGAAATGGCAGCCGTTGCCGAGAAGTGGAGCAACGCAGAATTACCTTCAAAAGTTAACAATGATGAGGTTAAGGCCGATTTACAAACGTTGAAAACCGAAACAGCTGCATTTGCTGAGTTGGTTCCAGGCGGAGATGAAGCTGCTATCGGAGCATCTTTGAAAGATCTGCACGATTTGTTTCATAAATTGCAAGACGCCTGGTATAAAGGTGGGGATGGTCATCACCATGGTGATCATAAACACTAAAATTTAAACGGTATAATGATGAAGCATCATTCAGAACTATCTGAATGATGCTTTGTTTTTTTAAATACGATGTTCAAGATTGCCTGGGCAACTAATTACGTTTTACCACTTCCGCCAAGTCATCGTTTCCCGATGAGCAAGTACGAAGTGTTACCCCAGCAATTGCTGCACGAAGGTACTGTGCATCCTGAAAACTTCTTCGCTCCGAAACCGGCCGCGGAGGCACTGATTACCAAAACACATGACGGAGACTATTGGAAGCGCCTCAGCGCACTTGAACTTTCTCCACAAGAAGTAAGGCGTACCGGTTTTCCACTTTCACAACAATTGGTTGATCGTGAAGTGACCATTATGCAAGGCACCGTTCAATGCACGCAGTATGCCATGCAGTATGGTGTGTCTATGAATATTGCCGGAGGCACGCATCATGCCTTCACCAACAGGGGAGAAGGATTTTGTTTGCTGAATGACATTGCAATAGCAGCCAATTACTTGCTGGATCAACAACAGGCCAAAAAAATTCTTGTGGTTGATTTGGATGTTCATCAGGGAAACGGAACCGCACAGATTTTTCGAAATGAGCCCAGGGTTTTTACATTCAGCATGCATGGAGCGAATAATTATCCGCTGCATAAGGAGCATTCTGATTTGGATATTGGTTTGCCCGATGGTACGAATGATTCATTTTACCTGAAAACGTTGGAGGTCAACCTGAATAATTTATTGGATTCTGTTCAACCTGATTTTATTTTCTTTCAATCGGGTGTGGATATTCTGGATACCGATAAGTTGGGTAAACTCTCCGTATCGAGAGAAGGATGCAAGCAGCGCGACCGTATGGTGCTGGAAGCAGCCAAAAGAAATAAAATTCCGCTTGTAGCCAGCATGGGTGGAGGCTATTCAGAAAATTTTCGCGACATTATTGAAGCACACGCCAATACGTATAGATTAGCACAAGAAATATTTTTTTAACGATGCCTTTTACCTTTTCTCATCCGGCTATTATTCTCCCGTTTGCCAAAATCCGGTCGGCTTACATTTCCATGTCGTGTTTGGTGGTGGGCAGCATGACTCCCGATTTTCAATACTTCCTTCAAATGAAATTGAAAGGAAGAATTATGCACACCTGGCATGGCGCATTTTTGGTTGGATTACCGGTAGCACTTTTTCTGGCGTTCGTCTTTCACCTTATAGTGAAGCGACCACTTATTAATAATTTGCCCGGTTATTTTCAAAGCCGCTTACGCGATTTATATGATGTGGACTTCTTAAAAGAATTCCAAAAGAATTTCATCAGCTACCTGTTGTGTTTGCAAATCGGAGTTCTCTCGCATGTATTCTGGGATAGCTTTACACATGCCAACACCTATTTTGTTGAGCACATGGAATTTCTTTCCTGGAAAGTAGACCATGAAGTTTTTCCCGACAAGCCATTATTCAGGTATTTTCAGCACATCAGTACGCTTGTTGGTGCTATTGTTATTGTATGGTATTTCCATCTGCTGCCAAAGAGAACAGCTGATCTCAGCGCTATTTCTTATAGGTATTGGGTCGTGATGCTCGGGTCAATGGCTGTTACATTTGCCATACGATGGTCGTTTGGATTTCGTTTCTTTGGAGATGGTGTAGTTTCTGTTATCAGCAGCCTTTTCATCGGACTTATTGTGGCAGGGTTAGTCTTTCATTCGCCACGAAAACGTTTCATGACTTAACTTTTTCGATTACTTTGCTGTAAATACACCTTGTGCATGGAGTATATCAGCAGTCGTAAAACCCTTTGGTCGGTAATCACCGCGTCATCTGTCGGTACCTTAATTGAGTGGTACGACTTTTACATTTTCGGTAGCCTGGCCGTCATTCTTTCCGAACAGTTTTTTCCACAAACCAATCCAACAGCCGCCTTCCTGTCTACGTTAGCGACCTTCGCAGCGGGCTTTATTGTTCGTCCCTTTGGCGCACTGGTATTCGGGCGATTAGGTGACATTGTGGGAAGAAAATACACCTTTCTGGTAACGCTTACATTGATGGGCGCTTCCACCTTTGCCATTGGCTTGGTTCCCAATTACGAAAGCATTGGCATGGCTGCACCACTAATCGTTTTGGTTTTGCGACTGGTGCAAGGGTTGGCCTTGGGTGGCGAATATGGTGGAGCAGCCACGTATGTGGCCGAACATGCTCCGGCCGCAAAGCGGGGTTTTTATACCAGCTTCATTCAGACTACAGCTACGCTCGGTTTGTTTGTTTCCATCGGTGTAATCTTAGCCGTACGCGAGTGGGTTGGCATCGAAGCCTTTTCAACATGGGGTTGGCGCGTTCCGTTTATTTTATCTGCGGTGCTGGTCGGCATTTCAATCTACATCCGGCTGCGCATGCAGGAGTCGCCTTTGTTTGCGAAAATCAAATCAGAAGGAAAGCTTTCCAAGAACCCGATTAAGGAGAGTTTCACTAAAAAGGAAAATTTGTTGTTGGTACTGTTGGCTTTGTTTGGTGCAACGGCCGGGCAGGGTGTGGTTTGGTATACGGGGCAGTTCTATGCACTGTCGTTTATTCAAAAGACTTGCAACATTGAGTTTGTTCAATCCTATCACATCATTGCCATTGCGTTGTTGATTGGTACACCGTTGTTCATCTATTTCGGTTGGTGGTCCGATAAAGTGGGAAGAAAATACATCATGATGACGGGTATGATATTGGCAGTTGTATGCTACCGGCCCATTTACAGTAAAATGTATGCCCTGGCTGATTTGTCGGGTAAAACTGAAATCGCTGAAAAGGAGGGGGCAGACATTTCATACATCGTTGATAAAACCGATTCCATTAGAGTGGTTACTCAATTAGTTCATTACACAGATGGATATCAGCTTCTTGAAACAACTAAGTTCAATGCCGCTGATGTTGAACAGGGAACGACTAAACAAATTGTATTAAATGATGATGCAAAACGGTTGATGATTTTGCTGGTGTTCATCCAGGTTGTTTTTGTAACCATGGTTTACGGACCGATTGCAGCTTTTCTCGTGGAGTTGTTTCCTACACGCATTCGCTATACATCCATGTCGTTGCCCTATCATATTGGCAATGGCATTTTTGGTGGACTCACTCCGTTTATTGCCACCAGCTTGTATGAGCTCAGCAAATCGGAAAGCAATCCTTCGGGGGATGTGCTTGCAGGATTGTGGTATCCGATAGGAATAGCCGTGTTTTCGTTTGTTATCGGAATGATTTTTCTTCCCAGAAAAATCAAAGGCGAAGTTTTGGAAGAGTAAATGGCAAAAAAATCACAGTGGACGCAAGTTGGTAAGCGCAAGTTGGAACTATCCAACCTGGATAAACTCTTGTTTCCGGAAGATGGCATTGTGAAAGCTGAAGTCATTGCCTATTACCTGAGGATTGCCCCTACGATTTTAAATCATATCAAAGGTCGCGCGTTAACGTTAATCCGTTTTCCGGATGGAATTCACGGTGAAATGTTTTATCAGAAAAATCGACCGGAGTGGGCGCCCAAATGGCTGGAGTTTGAACGACTCGGTAAGGAGGAAAAAGATTATATCATTGCCACCGAGCCTGCATCGTTGGTGTGGCTGGCTAACCTGGCATCGCTGGAATTACATCAATTGCATAGCCGCAGGCCAAACTTTGATTTTCCGGATTACATGGTGTTTGACCTTGACCCACCGGAAGGGTATTCATTTGAGAAGATTGTTTCCCTGGCATTCGACTTACGGGCTCATGTAGAATCTTTTGGCTACACCGCTTTTGTCAAGACTACCGGTGGAAAAGGTGTGCACATCTGTTGCCCAATAGAGCCCAAGTTTGATTTTCATACCGTGTTTGAATCGGCACAACTTATAGCTCAGCCTTTTGTTGATGCAAATGCAAAGGAAACAACACTGCATATCAAAAAGGATGCACGAAAAGGCCGTGTGTTGATTGACATTTATCGCATCCGTTCCGGGCAAAGCATTGTATCCCCGTACAGTTTGCGAGGCAGGGTAGGTGCCCCCGTTTCCATGCCGTTGAAATGGGAAGAATTGGAGTTATTAAAGAGTCCGCTTGAATATAATATTCATAACGCAATTGATAAGGTATTGAACGATGGTGATGCCTGGGAGAGCATGGATGCTTTTGCGGTGGAGTTGCACAACCACCGGAAGCGGGTGGTGGCAAAGGAATTGCCCGTTTCAAAGAAGAGAAAAACTCCGGCACAATTAGAGAGCTATGAAAAGAAACGCGACTTCAAAAAAACACCGGAACCCGATGCACGGATTGTGGAAGGTGGTGGAAATAATTTCGTGATTCATCGGCACCATGCTTCACATCTTCATTACGACTTACGATTGGAGCAGGATGGTGTGCTGAAATCGTGGGCAGTACCAAAGGGCATGCCGCCCCATCCGGGTGTAAAGCGATTGGCCATTCAAACTGAAGATCATCCCATGAAGTACCTGACGTTCGATGGCAAAATTCCTAAAGGACAATATGGGGGTGGTGATATGTGGATTTATGCCTTGGGTAAATACACCATCACCAAAGAAAAGAAAGATGGATTTTATTTCAGGCTGAGCAGCAAGGAATTGACAGGAGAGTATCGGATTTACCAGATCAAGCAAAGGGAATACTTACTGGAGCGTGTGGATATTCCTCAGGTCGATTTTTTGAAGGACGAGATTGCTCCCATGTTATCAGACAGCGCCAACACATTGCCCCAGAATAATGAAGATTATGTCTATGAAGTAAAGTGGGATGGCATTCGTGCGCTCATTGCACTTGAGGATGGACAACTTCGTATTCGCAGCCGGAATCAAAACGACATCACCAAACAATTTCCGGAGTTATTGATTCCGGATAAAGCCTTTCGGGCCACGAATGGATTGTTTGATGCAGAAATTGTTTGCTTGAACAAGCAAGGAAAACCCGAATTCAAGAAAGTCATTAACCGGTTGATGGCTTCGGGTGAAACCAACATCAACAAGTTATCGAAATCAAACCCGGTGTATTGTTATATTTTCGATTGCCTGTATTTGGATGGAAGGAGTTTGATCAATGAGCCGTTGTTGCAGCGCAAGATTTGGTTGAAGGATGCCATTAAGAAAGATACACCGTATCGCGTAAGTGAATGGATGGAAGACGGTGAAGGTTTGTTGGAAGCTGCACGGGCACATGAACTGGAAGGCATTATGGCCAAACGCAAGGATGGACGTTATTTTCCCGGAAGGCGAAGTGATTCGTGGCTGAAGATAAAAATCAGAAATACAGCTGAGTGTGTGGTGATTGGATACAACCAGGGAAAAGGCAACCGGAAAGATGCCTTTGGCGGTTTGCACCTGGCCCAGTGGGAAGGTGATGCGTTGGTCTATCGGGGAAAAGTAGGAACGGGTTTTGATGATGCCACGATCAAGGAAATTTTCTCACGAATTAAAAAATTAAAGGAAATCAAGAAACCCGTTGAGGGAAAAGTGCTCGATGAAAAAGTATCAACGTGGATTGAGCCCAAACTGATGCTTGAAGTCACTTACGCATCCCTCACACCGGATGAAAATTTCAGGGAGCCGGTGTTTGTGCGGTTGCGTGAGGATTTGATGATTTGATACTGAAAAAGCGGTATTTGAATGTAAAATGATAACATACTTCAAAGGAGAAATATTTTCAAGAAAATTAAATTGTTAAGGATCGTTTAAAGATTTTTTACACATGATAAAAAGAATTCTAAAATGGACGGTAAGCATACTGGTAGGCTTAGTACTTGTTTTTCTAGTTTACAGTAGTATAAGGCAGATGAATTACAATTCATTTATTGATAATGAATTTAAGCCAACCGGTAGGTTCTCTGACATTGGAACAAACAGGATTCACTTCAAGTACTATGATGAGGGAGAAATTACGTTTGTCTTGCTGTCAGGATTAGGAGAAACGCTCAATACGTGGCATAAAATTGAACAGGAGTTGGCAACAAGGGGTAGGGTGTTTATGTATGACCGGTCGGGATTGGGACATAGTGAAGCAGGCATTTCACCACGCTCGGTTGATAATCTTTCTACTGAGCTAAATGAAGTTTTAAAAAAGGAAGGTATACCCGGGCCTTATATTCTGATAGGGCATTCTGCGGGTGGATTTTTAGCCAGATATTATGCGTATAAATTTCCGGATAAGGTGGAAGGATTGTTCCTGATTGACCCGTACCAGGAAATGAGTCGTGCGGAATTTGGCGAGTGGCCTGCCACCTACAAACTAATTAATTGGACGTTGCGAAATGCCTCGTGGAGTGGAATTCCTTATTTATTGCTTCCTGATCCTCCTCACCCTACCTACAAAACATCCAAAGCATTACGAGCATTTGGGCAAGAGGCATTTGCTGAAAACATTTCATTACAGGAGTTTGCTGCCATTCGTAAGGACACTATGCATCTACCTGTTTATGTATTAACTGCTGAGAAATCAAACCCAACGTATGTTGCATTATTTAAGAAATGGAATCAACAAATACTGGATACCTATTCGCATGAGATTAACAAACACATACTGGTGGATAGTAAGCATCACATTCACGTAGAGCAACCCTCCAGGGTTTTGCTTGAGCTCGATCAGTTTATCAGCGGTATTGAAGAATCAGGACGTAAGCCAGAGTATGAATGAAATTCAATTCATCGCACGCATTTTCGTTATTTTGGATTCTGGCAAAACCTATCTTTAATTTTCTGATCAATTGGGTAGTTTGATTTCTCAGCATTAATTAAATCATTACAGGCATCCTGCATTTTATTCAACCGATAATACGCAATCGCCCGATTGTAATACGCCACCCCATAATCCGGTTGGTAAGTGATGGCTGCACTGTAATCTTCAACGGCTTCATTGTATTTCTTTTGTGCTGCCAGTATGTTCCCACGGTTAACCCAGGCTTTGACATAGGTATTATCCAATTCGATGGCTTCCGTGTAATCACGATAAGCACCGACCTGATCGTGTAGTTTTTCTTTTGCAATGCCACGGTTCAACCAAATTTCCGGATCAAGTCGGTTTAAGCGGATGGCCATGTTGTAATCCTCTAATGCACCTTGGTAATTCTTTTTCAACAACCGGTAGTAGGCCCGCTCCAGGTAGGGGTCAAGCATCAATGAATCAGTGCGAATAGCTTCGGTAAGTTGAGTTTCGGCCTCATCATAATTACCGGCTTTTGCTTTTGAAATGGCCAGGTTGTGTTTGGCTATGGGATGATTGGGATATAAGAACAAGGCTTTATTAAAATCTTCTATGGCTGTAAGATTATTGCATGCCTGTTTGGCGAGTGCACGGTTTACATAGTAATCGGCTTCATCGGACGAAAGACTAATGGCTGAGTCGAGGTAGAGCACAGCATAACTGCAATTTCGTAACGATGACTCAATGAGTCCCAAATAGTTATACACCTGTGCCTTTAATGCACTTTGTGCTGTCATCATCCGATCAGTACCCGGACTATGAGCCGATTGCCGGTAAAAAATGATATTGGTTTCGCCTGCGGGGAGTTGAAGCAGTTTCTTAAAATCAACTTTGGCTTCAACAAACTTTTTAAGTTGGAACAGCAATGCCCCGCGACTCAGCAGCACTTCGTATTGGTCGGGTTTAAACTCCAGACTGATGGTATAATCCCGAAGGGCCAGATCGGGTTTGTTTAATCGCTCGTAAGTGGATGCCCGAGCATTGTATGCTTCGGTGTAGGCGGGGTACTCAGCCAGACTTTTGGAAAACAGTTCTACAGCCTCGTTAAGCTTTCCTTCATGCTGGGCCTTAAATCCTTCTTCCAGTAAGGTTTCAGCCTGTTTGATCTTGTCCTGCGCAAAGGTCGTCAGGGTAATGATCAGGCAAAGTACTATTGCGGTTCGAACCATACGGATAGGGAATACAGAGCGCGCATGGAAGTAACACAACTTTATGTTAAAAAGCTCAAACTTTTACACAATCCTGATGTTTTAGAAGTATGGAAAAAGCTAAGAAGTCATCGCGTAAGTCGGCTAAGGAGGCATCATTGGAAACCATTGTTACCGCCTACCAGGAGCATGTTTTGATGGAAGGAAAGCAACCCTCTACCGTATTCCGGTTTTGCCGCGACATCGGTATTCAGGAAACCGATTTTTATAAAGTTGCCGGATCATTTGAAGCGCTGGAAAAGCTTATCTGGTCGGGTTATATAGAAAAGACCATAGCGCGACTGGAGGGTGACGCGGATTACGCAAACTTCAGTGCACGCGAAAAGTTGCTGGCCTTTTACTTTACGCTTGCTGAAGAACTTAAATCAAACCGCAGTTTTTGTGTGCTGCTTTTGAATCGCCACCCGAAACTGGAAATCGTGCCCGGGTTTCTGAAAACTTTCAAATCTCGTTTTGAGGAATTTGTTGACACTGTACTCAACGATGGTAAAACCAAAGGAGAGGTTGCGGAACGTCCTTACCTGGACAAGCGCTATCCGCAACTGTTTTGGGTTCACCTGGCTTTGCTGCTGATGTTCTGGAAAGGTGACGACAGTGTCGGATTTGAAAAGACGGATGCGTTTATAGAGAAGTCGGTAAACCTGGCTTTCGACTTAATCGGAAAAGGTGCAGTTGACTCGGCCATTGATTTCGGTAAGTTTCTGTATCAAAGCGGCAAGAACTAGGAGGAAAGATTTGTGAAAGAATTTGATAAGATACCCGTAACCAAGGTTCAGCGGGCCACCAAGTTTATCGCCACAGGCGCAAAGATTGGTACCAACTATTTAAAGCATTACAGCAAAAAGCTTGTTGATCCGAAGGTTAGTCGCAATGAACTTCATGAAGACAATGCCAAGGATATTTATAACTCACTGAGTGAGTTGAAAGGTAGTGCGCTTAAGGTTGCACAAATGCTGAGCATGGATAAGAATCTGCTCCCGAAAGCCTACCAGCAGCAGTTCACCATGGCGCAATACAGTGCTCCTCCGCTTTCATATCCATTGGTGGTTAAAACATTTAAGCAATATTTTGGGAAAGGCCCTGAGCAGTTGTTCGATTCGTTTACGCACAAAGCCGTGAATGCTGCTTCGATGGGTCAGGTCCATCAGGCAACCTTGAACGGAAAGAAGCTCGCTGTTAAAATCCAATACCCCGGCATTGGAAATAGTGTTAAATCTGACTTGGCGATGGTAAAACCTATTGCCTTGAGCATGTTTGATTTAAACCCGGCTGACTACAATGAATTTATTCAGGAAGTTGAGCAGCGGATGATGGAAGAAACTGACTACCAGTTGGAATTGAAGCGCTCCATGGAACTCTCAGCCAAGAGCAAGCACATCAACAACTTATTATTCCCCACGTATTATCCTGATTTTTCTGCGGATAAGATTCTTACCATGGATTGGATTGAGGGCAAGCCGTTGGGAGAGTTGCTGGGTAAATCCATACCGGCTGATGCTGGTCAGCAGTTGGGGCAGGCCATGTGGGATTTTTATCAGTTTCAGATGCATGAACTCAGGAGTGTTCACGCAGATCCGCATCCAGGGAATTTTATCATCACAGCAGATTATAAGTTGGGTATTATTGATTTTGGCTGCGTAAAAGTTATTCCCGATCAGTTTTATAACCAGTATTTCAAACTGCTGAATCGGAATCTGCTAAATGATAAGGATGAACTGGAGCGCGTTTTCTATGACATGCGCTTTATCTATCCCGATGATCCGGCCAAAGACAAGGCGTTCTTCATTCAATTGTTTACCCAATTGGTTGAATTACTAAGCCGACCTTTCGTCAGTGATTACTTCGATTTCTCGAATGCTTCTTACTTCGAAACGCTTTACAATTTTGGTGAGAAGCTCTCCAACATGAAAGAGTTGCGCGAATCCAAAAAGGCGAGAGGCGTGCGCGATGCGCTGTATATCAACCGTACGTATTTTGGATTGTACAACATCCTGCATGAGTTGAAGGCGAATGTTCGCGTGAAACCAGTTGCCGTTTAACGACCGGTATTACCCAAAAAGAAATTCAACCTGAACTTTATCCACGTTTCCAGACGCGGCTGACCAGCAATGAATTTGGTGATTTGAAGTGAGGCAGATGTATTTGTGCCGATCATCTTACCCAAATCCAACCGGAGAAAAAGAAAGTAGGTGTCTTCTACGAAGGTGTGAATGTATTCCGGGTGCAACGAAACCCATCCCGACCACGAATCCAACACAAATGTTGCCGGTAAACTCATACTGATCACTTTGAGTTGATCGTTCAGATCAGGATTATCCAGGTCGGGTACGCCATCACCACCGCCAAGGCTGTTGAGCCGTGCAGATGATATTTGAAAATTAAGAGAAGGGAAGAGATGAAAAGCCTCATCCGGTCGTATGGCGACTACTATACCGGGTTTGTACACCCACGCACCTGTACCACGCCCTAAGCGTGCGTTTCCGGTTGGTGCGGTGGCTTCAAAAGTAGCTGTGATGCGCTGCAGGCCTAATGGATCTTTCGATTGATAAGCTACACCATGATAAAAGAACTTCATATCCCCAATGCCAGTGGTGTTTTCAAATCCGGCAAAATCGCCACTGAAAATCGAATGCACGACCGGTACAGCAATACCCATAGCATGCCGCTTTCCCAAGCCATACACAAAGCCTGGTTTAAAGGAATAGAACTTGTTTTCGGCAACGAAATAGTACGAATCCAGATCAAGCGTAAAACGGCTGTCCATCAGGGCCGGGTGGTAAGGTTCAAGTCTGTCGATATCCGTCTGGGCGAAAAGGTTTGAAACAATCGCCAATAAAAACAAAGTAAAAAGCCGTTCTATCCGTTTTCTCATAATCCTAAAGATAATAGCTGAGGTTATATTTGGTAAATACGTTCATTGTCAATACTTTAGTAACCCTTATTTCATTTTTTAAACGAAGTATTATGAGAGCGATCTGGAAAGGGCATATTCGTTTTTCGCTGGTTACGATACCGGTTCGGATATACAATGCCATTGATTCGGCACAAACCATCAGCTTTAACCTGCTTTCCCGAAAGGGGCATAATCCCGTTGCATACGAGAAGAAGGACAAGGTTACCGGTGAAGTTTTGCGTACAGAGGACATCATCAAAGGGTATCAATATGAACCGGGACAGTTTGTAATTATAGAACAGGAGGATTTTGAAAAGGTTAAGTTGAAAAGCACCCGCATTATTGATATTGAAGGGTTTGTTCAGGCTGAAGAAGTTCACGCCACACTATATGAATCACCGTATTACATTGGTCCGGATGGTGATGTGGCCGCTAAAAGTTATGGGTTATTGTGCGAAACGTTGAAGCAAACCGGTCGTGTGGGTGTAGGGCGCGTGGTGTTGCGCGATCGTGAAACGGTTGTGTTGCTGAGTCCGCATGAAAACGGGTTGATGGTTTACCGACTTCGTTACCCAAATGAGGTGCGGAGAATTCAGGAAGTACCAGGTATTCTGGAGGCTACCTTAGCGGATAAGGAACAACTGAAACTCGCCAAAACCCTGGTTGATTCCATGACCCGCCAGTTTGTGGATATTGAAATGAAGGATCACTACACTGAAGAGCTGAAGAAAATGATTCAGGCCAAGATTGAAGGCAAGGAGATTATAACCGTTGCCGAAGAAGAGCCTGAAGTGGTGGATATAATGACGGCTCTTAAAGCCAGTATTGAGCAAGCCAAAAAGAAACCGATGGAGAAGGCCAAGGGCAAGGTTGAGGAGGCAGAGAAGAAGCAGAGGATGAAGGCAAGCTAAGAGGCTTTGAGCTTCAAGCTTCAAGCTTTGGCTTTTTGCTTTCGCGTTTCAGCCGTACCTTTGGGGCATGGCGAAAGTAGTGAAGTTTCCGGGAACCGAGCCGTTAAAGTTTGGGCTGCAGAAGGCCCGAAAGAAGAAAGCTTCGGATCAATCGAAACATGGACAGCTTTCGCTTTTTGAACGGGGTAAGGTTATCAAGCTTGGTCATTACTCCACATTTGAGGAAGCGTTTCTGCTTGATGAAGGTGGCGATGTTCAACGAGCCCACGAACAATACCTGAAATCCATTGCAGAAGGAGAGAACCTCGCAGATGCCAATTGTAATTTAGGAATACTCGAATCACAATCCGGCAACACCACAAAAGCCATCGACTATTTTACCCAAGCCTTAAAAGCTGATCCACGTCATTACGAATCGCATTACAACCTAGCCAACATTTATGCGGAAGTAGGTAACTATCCGTTAGCCAAAGTGCATTACCGTATGGCTATTGAAATAGAACCAGATTTTCCAAACAGTTATTTCAACCTGGGGTTGACGCTTGCGGTAAACAAAGAGTTTGCTGATGCGATTGAGACATTAAAACAATACCTCAAACTTGTTCCGCAAGGCGACCATCATCAGGTACATGACCTGATCGATCAATTGAGTTCGTTAATCTGATTTATACCGACCAAAGGGTGATTAGAAAAAGAATGAAGCGATAGGCTTCTAGTGCAAGGAACAGCCCCAATATTCCCAATATACTTTTCAGAATAAGTCGCTTGCCTTTTTGTCCATAAAAATTTCTTGCTGCCCGGTAAAGGAAGTACAGGTTGGTTACGACAAAAACAATTGTAAGGCTGCCATCATTTAAATATTCATTCCAACTTAGTTCTCCCCATCGGAACAACCGACTGACAATCCACAGCAGCACGGAAAGCACAATGGCATTGATAAAGATATTGAAGCAGACCAACTCAACGGCCAGTGTAGTGTGATCGGTAAAGTATCGGTTTTTCTTTCTGAAAATCAGGCTGAGGGGAAGCGCAGCCAATAACACAAAAATGATTACCAGTAATTTGGCGAGACCGGTTGTTTTATCGTTATACATCAATTCAAAAGCAGCCAGACTCATGCCTTCTTCGATTAGCCTGTTAACTACCATATCGCGGGCGAATGCGCTATGGAACAGGTAATACATTTGCGTGCGCAACGAGGAATTGAACAATTGTAAAATCGGGAAGAGAAAGTAAATAAGGTTTAGAATGAAAAACAATTGAAGCGGCCTGATGTAATTCACCCGCCTGCCTTCAGCATATTCTTTGGAAATAAAGCCCGGCTTGGAAATAATGAACCACAACGATTTTACAAACTTGTTATCCGCAAAGGTTACGGCTATCAGAATGTTGCTGAGGAGCGATTTCATGGATCGATCCTGCGGAAGAATTACTTTCTCGCCACACTGATTGCAGTATACTCCCGTGAAGGAGTTCCCACAGCTTTTACAGGTATGTATTTCTTGTTCGCTCACGCTGCTTTCTTGTTCAGTTGTTTAATGGTGGTGCGTGCGCGTGAAATCAACCCGGCACTTCCATATGGAAGAATATCTTCCAGGATCATGATTAATTCCCGCTTCAGGCCAGGATTTGTTTTGGCAATGTTCGCCAATACGGTCATGGAAAAGGCGCGAACAGCAATAGCTTCCTGGTTGTCTTGCAAGTAATCAAAGCAGCGGGTAGCCACTTCACCATGCAGACTTTTCGGTACTTCAATAAATTGCAGCAGGCGAATGGTGTTTCGTTTTACCGCATTGTGAAGGGCCGGTTGTTTGAGATTCATCACAAGCTTCTTCAGGTGTGGCTTTACGATTTCAGGGTTGTGTTCAACGCAAATGCTTAAAGGCCAGGCAGCGCGTTGTGTAACCCGATATGGACCTTTCAAAAACAGACTCACCAGTTCAGAAAACCGTTCGGGATCGTTGCCAACATAACGAACAATCTTAAGCGTTTGTGCTTTGCTGTGTTCTTTCAGAATTTCCTTTTCCAAATTCATGTAAAAACAAAAATCTGCAAAAAAAATCGATTCCTGAACAGAATTTAACGCGCCAGTCTTCAGCTGATGTTCATCAGCTTGAGGGGTTGATTTCAGTCAGGGAAGGGCAACGGAATAAGTGCGAAGTTTCCATTCAATCGTACGGCTATGAAAAACACAGGTATTTGGATCGATTCGCGCGAGGCACGGATTGTGCAGGTGGTGAATGGAAAGCAGATTACGCTGAATCAGATGTTTTCGGGCTTGAATAAAAAAGAGCGCTTTGATGGAGAAACCTCTCGTAAAATAAAGCGGGGCTTTACAGGTTTTGATTATGAACGGCAGCAACGTAACCGCTTTGGACAGGCGTTGAAACAGTTTTGCCAAGCAGTAGCCCGGGAGGTTGGTACCAGCGATAATGTTTACTTGCTTGGGCCGGCCCAAACCAAGCTGATGTTGGAGAAGGCGCTGAAGGAAAGCAATTCCAAGGCCCGTGTTTTGGGTGTGGATGCATGCGACAAGCTATCCGATAATCAGCTAACAGAAAAAGTAAAAATTTACTTTAGCGCTTATTTACAAAGCCCTAAACAAAAGACGAGAAAAACTTCAAGGGTTACCGCTTAATCAGGCACTGTAGCGATATTCCAATTCGCTGCTGGCCATAGATTGAATCAATGCTGCTTCCTGCGGGGTGAAAGCAATCTCTTTTTTCTTGTTACGGAGACTTTCAAAGTACCTCTCCAGGCTGGGGTAGAAGTATAACCTGTATTTAAAAACCGTTTTACCGCCAATTGCTTTTTTCAAGTCACGTAAGGACGTGCGATCATCTACCCACAATAAATAGAGCGAATCACTTTCTGGTGAACCAGGCATGAACGGAAAGTTAGCTCGTTCGAGATTTTCCAAAACTTCATCCTTAAACCCAGGTTTTCCGGCAATATAAATCGTTATCCATTCCATAGAGAAAACTCCTTCTTTCATCTTCTACAGTATTTACGTACGAGCTTCCGCTTCATCACAAATGAAAATGTGGTGGGAGCGTATCCGTTAAAAATTTTATGTAACTTACTGTAAATCAATTATTTTAATGTTACTCACGAATACTAACGGAAGTTGCAGTTTAAGGTTCCATAAAAGGAAAAATTGTTTGAATAATTTTTTAGTTGAAAATTCCGGAACGATAATAGGGCAAGTGATACCCAATCTGAACCTAACATGACAACGTTTGACGTTTATTCTGTTGATTTGTCTTTATGGACTTGCATGATGCTGTAACCATTACCCGGCAAGGGTACATTGCCAATGATGCCGCGCGATTGGTTCGTGCCGGTTATGAGTATTTTCAGTTACTGCAACAGCTTATCCGTGAAGCCCGGCACACCATTCACCTGCAAACATACATTTTTGAAGAGGATGAAACGGGTAAGGAAGTTATAGAGGATTTACTGGATGCAGCCGCCCGGGGCGTAAAGATTTACATCATTATTGATGGGTATGCTTCACAGAATTTTTCTGATGACCTGGTGGAACGATTACAATCTGCAGGAATCTACTTCCGTTTTTTTGCCGCCTATTTCAAAAGCAAGAATTTCTATTTCGGCAGGCGCATGCACCATAAAATATTTGTAGCCGATGGAAAGAGAAGCCTGGTGGGTGGCATAAACATTGGCAATCACTACAACGATACTGCAGAGAATGTTGCCTGGCTCGATTGGGCAGCTTATGTGGAAGGACCTTTGGGATTGTTGCTTCAGCAGATTTGTGAAAGGCGTTTACGCAACGAAACCTTTACGCGCATTGTACTGCCACCGGTACCGGATTTGTCGACTCGCATTTTTGTGCGACCACGTATTAACGATTGGGTGCGTAGAAAAAGGGAGATATCCCTCAGTTATGTGGAAATGTTGCGGGAAGCGAAATCGCACATCACCATGGTGTCGAGTTATTTTATTCCGGGTAACATCTTGAAACGTTACATAGCCGATGCTGCAAGACGTGGTGTAAAAATCCGTATTATCCAAACGGGAATTTCTGATGTGTCCATAGCCAAATATGCCGAGCGTTACATGTACAATTGGTTTTTAAGAAATGGCGTGGAGTTATATGAATATCAACCCAAGGTGTTACATGCCAAGCTGGCTACCTATGACGGCAAATGGGTAACCGTGGGTTCCTATAATCTCAACAACATCAGCGCATATGCCAGTGTGGAGTTAAATCTGGATATTCTCAATGAAAATTTCGCCAAAGATGCCGAGGCCAGGTTGCAGCGTATTATTGACAATGAATGCATTCAGATAACCCCTGAATATTTTCGGAAGAAGCAAACGTTATGGGAACATTATTTGCAGCGTAGTGCCTATGATATTTTCCGGCTGTTGCTCTTTTTGTTCACCTTCTATTTTAAGCAACGCGACTGAAGGTTTTACTGTTCTCCTTGTATTCTTCTAATAAGTGCGCGTACCGTTTCACCATTCCAGTTTGCAAACCGCCCACGCTGAATCACTAATAAATTGTCATCGGGATGGCTGAGGTAAAAATGGAATACAAACTCATTGTCCGGTGTGGCCCAACCGGTAATTTGTCCGAAGCGCAAGTCGTTGAAAATCAGTTTGCCATCTTTTTGTTTTACGGTGTAGTAACCTTGCGAGAAGCGGATCAGGTGTTGCAGCGATTCATGCCCGACTACTTCGTTCAGTAATTCCTTATTTCTGGGGAAGTACCGAAAATCGATGACTTCACTTCGATCAAAAACGGAACGGTGGGCAATATGAAAGCCACTGTCGTTTTCAACGGCTACAAACCAGAGCCAACTGTTTAAAGGTGTTGGGGTAGTTAGGTACCTTGAATGTTCAATGTTTTGTTTTTTTAACGCTGTAGCAACGTCACGCTCAATGGTAAATTTGTTATAAGCTGCATAAAGCAGGTAGCCGGTTGAAAGCAGCAACGACAGCATGGCTAGTTTCATTCGTTGTGGATGGTTGGTTCGTAACACCAGCAACACAATAGCAGCAACACCAACCCATGCGGAAAAGAACGGATCGGCCACAAAAAGAAAGTGAAAAGAAATGCGTTCATGACTAAAGGGCTCAAACCAACCTGTACCATAGGCATTGCAGCCGTCAATGAGCAGGTGTAATGTCATTTGTGTTCCCAAAAAAATTAACCACGGCCCTAAACGCATGTCGGGCTTTTGATACCACCGGTCGGCCAGCAACGATAATCCTACTGTGGTAATGGCCACAAACAAAAATGAATGTGTGAACCCACGGTGCGCCAACAGGTTTTCAGAAAATGTCATCCAGAAGGAAGCGACAAAATCGATGTCGGGCAAACTTTGGGCAATTGCCCCAATAAACATGGCGTGCTTGCCAAGCTTTTTGCCGGCCATCACTTCGCCAACAACAGCTCCAAGGGCAATATGGGTTATCGAATCCATCGCAAGCGAAGATACGGGTTGCCGGTTAAACGCTTGAATGATATTTGTCACCCGAATGGATAATTCCTGCCCGCTTCACCGTACCTTTGTGGCTTATTTAATAGTGCATTTTGTGAATTACCTTTCTGCTGAACTCATTTCGAAATCGTTTAACGATAATTGGCTTTTTAAAGATCTGTCTTTAGGCATCTCCCAGGGCGAAAAACTCGCTTTTGTGGGCAATAATGGGGTAGGAAAATCCACCTTATTGAAAATATTAACCGGTGAGCTTGCTCCCGATTCCGGTACCGTGGTGATCCGCGATGGCATTCGGTTGGGGTATTTAACGCAACAACCATCGGTAAATGAAAACCTGCTGGTGAAGGACATCCTCTTTAATGAAGGCAATGATGTGGCACGCGCGGTAAAGGAATATGAAGACTGCCTCCATCACCCCGAAGTGCCGCATGAGCGCATGCAGGCCGCGTTGGAAAAGATGGAGGAACTGAATGCCTGGGATTATGATTCGAAAGTACAGGAGGTAACAAGCAAGCTGGGTGTACCCGATATGGATAAGAAGTTCGGGGAACTTTCGGGCGGACAAAAGAAACGGATTTTTTTAGCGCAGCTTTTGTTGAATGAGCCCGACCTGATCATTATGGATGAGCCGACCAACCACCTTGACCTTTCAGCCATTGAATGGTTGGAGCATTACCTGGCGGGTTCGCAGATCACGTTAATTATGGTTACGCACGACCGCTACTTCCTGGATGCAGTGGCCACTGAAATCATTGAACTTGACCGCAGAAAACTTTTTCGATACAAGGGTAACTATGCCTACTTTCTGGAGAAGAAAGCCGAGCGTGAAGAAATATTAAAAGCAGAAGTAAGCAAGGCGCGTAACTTATTGAAGAAAGAACTCGAGTGGATGAGGCGACAGCCCAAAGCGCGTGGCACCAAAGCCAAGTATCGCGTGGAAGCATTTTACGAGTTGAAGGAAAAGGCTTCGCAGGATTTGCGGAAGGACAGGCTTGAACTTGATATTAAAGAAACACGCCAAGGCGGAAAAATTCTGGAAGTAAATCACCTGTCGAAAGCCTTTAACGGCCAACCGATGGTGGATAATTTTTCCTATGTGTTTAAGAAAAACGACCGCATTGGTGTGGTGGGCAACAACGGGGTAGGGAAGAGTACCTTCTTGAATCTGATTACGCAACGGCTTAAACCCGATTCGGGTGAAGTGTTGCCGGGTGTGACTACGAAGTATGGATATTTTACACAGGATTCAATGAACCTGAATCCGGCCAACCGGGTGATTGAAGAAGTGAAGAACATTGCCGAGTTCATTACCTTGTCGGATGGTTCGCAGATATCGGCATCAAAATTTTTAGATAACTTTTTGTTTCCGCCCGAGAAGCAATACACGTATGTAGAAAAACTAAGCGGAGGGGAGAAGAAGCGTTTGCAGTTGCTGAAAATGCTGGTGACCAACCCGAATTTTTTGATCCTCGATGAACCGACCAACGATTTTGATATCGACACGCTGAATGTGCTGGAGGAATTTCTTGAGAAGTTTACCGGGTGTTTGTTGCTGGTTTCGCACGATAGGTATTTTATGGATCATTTGGTGGATCAGCTGTTTGTATTTGAAGGCGATGGAAAAATCCGTTTCTTTAATGGCAACTATACCGACTACCGCGATTGGGTAGAGGAGCAGGAAGCTGTGGCTGCTAAACCAGAACCTGTGAAGCTGGTGGCGCAGGACGAAAAACCGGTTGCAAAGAAAGCCTCCTACAAAGACAAACAAGAGTACGAGCAACTTCAGAAAGAAATTGAAACCCTTGAGAAGCAGAAATATGAGTTAGAGGAAAAACTCAATTCAGGCATAACGGATCATTCAAAATTGCTGGAGTTAGGTCAGCAACTTCAGGGTATTACAGATACATTGGAAACGAAAACCATGCGTTGGCTTGAGTTGTCTGAACTTGTTGAATCATAAAAATACAGATTGCTTATGATGGTCACCATTACCAGTATCCAGCTTAAATCTCCGTTCAAGTTTTTTGCACTGTCGTATCGCGCCATGAACATTATGTTTCAGTTGAAGAAAACAAATGTGGCGCAAATGAAAAAGCAAGGATTTTGGACGAAGCACTATACCATGACTGCCTGGAACAGCGAACAAGAGTTGAAAGACTTTGCCAAATCGGGTGCACACCTGGAGGCGATGAAGCTCAGTGCGGATATCGCAACCGAAATCCGTACCCTCACCATGCCCATGGATCAACTTCCGGATTGGAAAACGGCAAAACAATTACTGGAAGAAAAAGGAAAGGTTTTAACATTTAGCTGATCTCCAATGGCTACACCAACGCTCGATAAACTGCTGGGTATTGATTACCCGATCATCGTGGCCCCGATGTTTCTGATTTCAAATACCAAAATGGTAAAGGCCGCACTTGACAACGGTGTTACTGCTGCTTTTCCGGCTTTGAATTACCGAACTGATAAGGAGTTACGGGCTGCTATTCAGGAAATCAAACAATATTCCAACAAGCCATTTGGTGTAAACCTGATTGTTAATAAATCGAACCCGAAATACAAGGCACAACTGGAAACCTTGTTGGAGTTGAAAGTTGATTTTATCATTACGTCATTGGGCAATCCCAAAGAAGTAATTGAACAGTGCAAGCCACTTGGCATTAAGGTTTTTTGCGATGTGGTAGATTTAGCCTATGCCAAAAAGGTGGAATCGCTAGGTGCCGATGCAGTGATTGCAGTGAACAGTGAGGCAGGCGGACATGCCGGGAACATTTCACCGAAAGACCTGGTAACCTTGCTAAAAGAAAATCTCCGTATCCCAATTATTTCAGCAGGCGGCATTGCTTCCGCTGATGGTATAAAAGAAGTGATGGCGTGGGGTGCGGCCGGTGTTTCGGTCGGTACCATTTTTATTGCCAGTGAAGAAGCCGATGTTACACCCGAGTACAAGCAGGCCATGATCGACTATGGCGCCAAAGATATTGTGCGCACGAATAAACTTTCCGGATCACCGTTAACGGTTATCAATACTCCGTATGTTCAACAGATGGGCACCGAAGCCAGTTGGCTTGAACGGTTAATGAACAAAAACAAGCGTCTGAAAAAATACATCAAGATGTTTATGGCCCTGCGCGGCATGAAGGCGGTAGAAAAAGCAGCTACAGGCGCAACCTACAAAACGCTTTGGTGTGCCGGTCCGGCTATAGAGCATGTGCATAGCGTACGGCCCATGAAGGAGATCATATCCGACTTAACGCATACACTTACGACAAGTTAACCTGGCGCGTAAGCCTCAACATTTAAGTAGGTTTACTACATCCTTATGTAGGTTCATTTGATTTTGCTTATGCTTTCTTTTGTATAAGAAAGTCACTCACCAAAAGCAAAGCCATATGAAAACCTTGCCGAAGTTCGCATTTTTAATGTGTCTCACCATTGTATCGTCTTGTAGCTTATTTGAAGATCTGGATGATGTATCGTTTGATTCAGATGTGACACTTGAGTTTTATGTTAATGAGACAGAAGCTATTCCTGGAGGAGCAACCTATGTTGACCAGGCTGTTTTGGATATTACTTCTGATCCGGACGTAGCCGAATATGCAGATAAGATCAAAGATGTTAAAGTGAACAAGATTACTTACCTGGTAACCGGATTGACCGAATCGGGTGTTACGTTTTCAAATGGGTCGCTCATGACTGTTTCCAACAGTAAGATGATTGCCACCCTAGCCAACTTGCCGTTGACTGAATCAGCAACTGGAGATTTTGTGATTAATTCTGAAGGGTTCAGTCAGCTTTCATCCAAATTGAAGAATTTGGAAAGCGAGACTATTTTGTTGCAGGGAACGCTGAGCGAAACGCCCATTGCTTTTAAAGTGGAGTGCATATTTAATGTGACCATCACGGCTAATGCACTTGACTAGTCTTTTGCTTTTACTTTTCAGTGAATGTAAAGACATGGGGTTGCCAGGTGCGACTGTTGCCCTTTAGACTGTGTTTGTAACTGATCACTTCCAGTTTTAAGGGGACGATTTTGATCAACAGGTACGCTTCGTTTCGGTTTGGGTAGTAAGCAGACCATTCATCTTTCCAGCGTTTATCTTTTTCGACTTGATCATTGACTAACGTTGCTTTTCCATAAAGTGAAACATATCCATTTTCACCATCCTGATAATAGAGTGTTACAACTGCGTTCTTTTTTATCTCCTTTACCTTTCGGCTATTCGGATTTGTAGCCAACCAAACCGTAAGGTCTTTTTCTGGTTTGAAAGGATCCATAGTTCTTGCCCTTGGCATTTTCTTATCCAATGTAATAAGCACACAAGTAGGAGAGGCTTCCATGATTTCTCGCGCTGCGGATAGGATGGTGGAGTCTTGCGTGGATTGGCCATGGAGAGTGAATGAGGTGAATAGGAGTAAAGCAAAAGTTATTCTGAGCATATTCTGATAATTTCTTTTTTGTCATCCTGAGCTTAGTCAATGGGTGACCGGTTCCCCACGTCATGTTTCGACTAGCTCAACATGACATAACTTTTTTGTCATCCTGAGTTTAGTCAATGGGCGACCGGTTCCCCACGTCATGTTTCGGCTAGCTCAACATGACATAACTTTTTTGTCATCCTGCGCTTAGTCAAAGGGTTACCAGTTCCCCACGTCATGTTTCGACAAGCTCAACATGACATAACTTTTTTGTCATCCTGAGCTTAGTCAAAGGGTGACCGGTTTCATCAAGTCATGTTTCGACTAGCTCGACATGACATAACTTTTTTGTCATCCTGCGCTTGTCGAAGGGTGACTAGTCCGTACTAAGTTTTAGGAGGCTCTTTCTTTCCTTTGGCGAGAATCTTCAACTTATCCCAATCGCGATCGAAAAGGGCTTCCTTCTTTTTTCTGCTCCAACCCTTTAATTGTTTTTCCCAACTGATAGCCTGATTGATATCAGAGAAATATTCATAATATTTTAATGTTACTGGCCTTCTGTTATAGGTAAAACTTTTCTGGTCAATGCCTTCATTGTGCTCCCAGATTCTTCTATCCAGGTTGTTGGTTACGCCTGTATAATACATTCTATCTGAGCATTCAACTATGTAAACAAAGTAGTGGTGATCACGAGGCATAGAAGGAAATTTTAACTGAAATTATTTTTTGTCGTCACGTCATGCTTCGACTGTGCTCAGCATGACATAACTATTTATCTCCTGCTATCTCTGTCACCCTGAACTTGTCGAAGGGTGACTAATTCCCACGTCATGCTTCGACTGTGCTCAGCATGACATAACTATTTATCTCCTGCTATCTCTGTCACCCTGAGCTATTTCTGTCATCCTGAGCTCAGTCGAAGGATGACCAGTTCCTGCATTACCCCTTCACCGCAATAGGTGCACTCAAACAACTATCCGGAATATTAAAGGCATTTACTAACGGAACCGCATCCTGCCGGATTTCCCAACACAATTGATTTACCAACTTACGAATGGCTTTTGTTTTTACACCTTCCATATAACCCTGCTCCAGGTACCAACCCTTATGTTCTTCCATGTGATATAGCGCAAACAAATCGCAAAGCCGCTTTAACACGTTCCTGCACCCACGATCTACAGTCTTCTCTACCGCCTGTTGAAACTGTTCCAAAATAATTCGCTCTACATAGGCAATCCCCACTTCCACCAAATGATGCTGACTCACATTAAAGGCATCAAACGAATCCATGCCTTCATCAATATGGCGTTTTAACCTGCGCGCAGCAGAAGTAAGAATATCCCGTTCGCGGTAGCGGAAAGCATTCAACTGAAATTCAGGATCGAGTAAATGATCCTCATCCGTTTTGCGAACAATCAACGGATTCATTTCTGTAAGCGAAGTTTTGGCTTGCTCAGCCACATAATTTAAAATGGTGAATACATTCATGTTGCTGAACTCCTGCCTGAATTCGGTCAATCTGCTCTTGGCCACCAACTGCATCAGCACGGTATTATCGCCCTCAAAGGTGGTGTAAATGTCGGTATCATTCTTTAGGGCATCAATCCGGTTTTCAGAAAGGTATCCTTTGCCACCACAGGCTTCACGACATTCCTGCAACGTGTCGGTGGTGTGCCAGGTGGCAAAGGCTTTCAGTCCTGCGGCCAGCGCTTCAATTTCCTGCATCTCTTCTTCCGTGCGGTTTAAGAATCGTTCGGTTAAGTGTTGCAGCGCAAAATGCAAGGCGTATGTGGTAGCCAGCTTGGGCATGAGCCTGCGTTGGTGTGTACGGTAATTAAGAATAGGAACTTCACTGCCACCTTCCGGTCCGAATTGCCTGCGCTGATCGCCATAGCGTATGGCAATGGTTAATCCCGACTTGCACGCGGCTACGCCCGAGCGCGGTATGCCGATGCGCCCGCCCACCAACGTGCCGAGCATGGTGAAGAACCTGCGGTTGTCACTGGCAATGGGGCTGGTGAATTTTCCTTCTTCATCTACGCCCGCAAAGCGATCGAGCATGTTTTCTTTTGGGATGACCACATTATCGAAATAGATGATGCCGTTGTCAACTCCATTTAATCCCATCTTGCGGCCACAGTCTTCAATGGTTACACCGTTGGCAAGTTTGCCGTTCTTATCACGTAATGGAACAACAAACGCGCTCACGCCATAATCCTTTTCATCGATGATCAATTTGGCAAATACCGTAGCCATTTGGCCGTGCAAGGCTGCGTTGCCGATGTATTCCTTGCGCGCATATTCGTTGGGAGTGTGAATGGTAAATGTTTTGCTGCCATGATTGTACGTAGCCGTGGTTTCAATTCCCTTCACGTTCGAGCCGTGGTTGGTTTCCGTCATGGCGAAGCAACCGGGCAATGCCAGCGTGCCGATGTCTTTCAAATATTTTTTATGATGCTTTTCAGTGCCAAGGAAATACACGCTCATGCCCCACAAGCCAAACTGTACGCCAAACTTCACCACCAGACTTAAATCATGGTAGCTGAGGGTTTCCATAATGGTGAAGTACGCCTTCATGTCATCTTTGCCACCATACGCTTTCGGGTAGGCGATGAGGCCATACCCTTGTTCGGCCAGGTAACTGCACCATTTCAATACCTGCGTTCGGTAGGTGTGGAGATCTCCCGGGTCGATGTACTGAAACTCTGGATCTGAGATGATGGTTTTTACTTTTCGGATTACATCCGCCTGGTCACCATCCAGCAGCTTTGTTAGTGCCTCTACTTCAAAGTTGAGTTGCGTGGCCTGTTGTGAAGTAATGGTTTCGTGAACATCCTGAAAGTTGTATACCACCTCATGACTGATGAAGCCGAGCGTGGCTTCAATTTTTTCCAGCGAAGGACGAGCTTTTTGTAGGGTGTCACCCAACGAGCCATTGCCGTAAAGGCCAGCGAGACGGATGCCCAGGTCTACCAGACTGTCCTTTGTGCCGGGTTGGCCTTTTACTTTTTTGATTTCCTCGCGCCAGGCCATCAGGTCATCGGCAGTGGGTGGGGTATTGGGGTTAAGCTGCGCCAACAGGAAGTTGCGTTCATCTTCCGTGAGCCACGCCTGACTGTTGATGAGGCCGCTCAGTGTAGTGAGCTCGCTGGGGGTGAGCACGGTATCCGACCACACGGTATAGAGCAGGGGCAGAAAGACGTACAGGTTGGGATTGGTTTTGAGGTAAGCAGATTGAATCATAAGCGAAGATGCGTTTGCTTAAAGGTACGAAACAGGAGGGAGTGTTGCAGGGTGGGTTGGGATGAAACTTGAGTGATTCCAGGATATTTCTTTTGGGTAATGAGTATATTTGGATGTTGGTGGCAATTTTTTAGGACAATGAGGACAACACTATTTCTATTGTGGACTTTGTTCAATGTGACTTCTGCGATTGGACAAATTGATACCACCTTTCATATCTCGCGAGGGTCAATTACAGACAGTTTGCGTGCCATTATCGAGTCTATTAAAAAAAGTAAACCAACCTTTTATGAAGATGAACAATTTATAGTATCTAAGACATGCAGTGGAGAATGGGGCGGTACAATTAAGTTTAAGAGCAAGAAAAATGGAGTTGAGTATTCGTGCAGTGCAACCTGCCCAATTTCAGTTTACAAATTAGGCGACAAATACTACGTTACAAGTTCACTTGGACATATGAGTGGTTCTTGCGAAGTTGTGGAAATATCCAACCCAGAGTTAATGGAGATTTACAAGACAACTCCACCTAGAAAAGTCAAGGGCAAAAAAGTTAAGTATGTAGGAGACGATGAATCAAAATCAAAGTTAGGGACTAAAAAGTTAATAGGCGAGCATGGAAAAATAATACTTGGGAGCTTTGTATTTAACGGACAGCTCTTTCACGTTGTCATGGAAAGAGAAAGGAAAGCCTTCACCACGACAACCTACATCGCAACGATAGAAGAAGAAAAGTTTAGAGCAATTAAGTTAATAACAAACGAGGATGTTTTTACCTATGACAGAGATATCTTAAAGACAAATGGAGGGCACATGTTGATTCCAATTTCAGGTGGGTACTTGAACATTTTCGAAAACCAGATCAAAATATTAAAGTAGTGGTAAAAAAACTGCCACCAACAAAGTATATAAAACATGTCGGCACTGTTGATTTCTAATTATTAAATTGGAGTGCTGCTACGTTTTATATACTAGCGTTGGCTGCAATACCTTTCAGACAAATGAGTTCCCCAATTAAAAAATGGAGCAAGGAATTTGATGCCATGACCAAAATTTTATTGGGGGACATTAATACAATTCAATCTCAACTTGACAGCAAAGATTCTCAAGACTTGAGACGAAGTTACGCTAGGGCGCTATTTGCCTACATAGAAGCCACTAATTACTTAATTAGAGAGTTTGTAATATTATTCAACGATCCAGATACCGAAACAAATAAATTACTAAGAAAAAGAAAACCACTTAGTGAGTCATTTGAACTATCGCTAGACACGTTTGCGTGGACAGGCTACACAGATGGATACTTTCCCAATAAGAAATCAAAGCATTGGAATAATTTTGAATCGACAATAAAGATTAGAAACAGGATTGTTCACCCAAAAAGTGTAAAGGATTTGACTATAACAAATCGAGAAATGACTAAGATAAAGGGCGTGTTTATCTGGTACTGTGGACAAATATCTGACTTATTCAAGAAAGTTTCCCATGGACATCAAAGGATGCTGATTGCAATGAATGACAATTGGATTAAGCAAAAACCAAAACTAAAAAACTGAAATCAGGGCAAACAGAAACGTTGTGTGCAAGCTGTTCATAAAAGTATGGACAATTAAAATCTCTAACAAAAATTGAAAACACGAAAAATGTTAATAGTATTTGGGATTATAATACTTATAGCTATCGTATGCTTCTCTGTTTATATGTTTGCACTTGCTTCCTCGTGGACACTTAATAAGCCTGACAAAAGACCTTTTTTTATAACCACTAAACCAATAGTTGTTAAAAAGATATTATTGCTAAAAGGGACAAAGCTAATTTATGAGAAACAATACTTTTGTGAAAAACATGAACAGAAAAAGCCACTCAATGAGAAAGATATTGTACAGATTTCTTTTATGGAGGGAACGACAGTAAACTGGGGAGGAGTGCCAATTACTTCAATTGTAAAGTTTTATAATTCAGAAATGAGAGGTTTTTCTGTATATGCTGATTTCAACAAACTAAATGGAAAAACCCGATTCTCTAATCTTTGGCAAAATTGTAATGATGGTTTGGGAATAACTATTGAGGATAAAGATGATTGGTCATTTAATAAGAATAATATTTTGGATGTTAATTCTTGTGGTGTGAATTACCAAAGGTATTTTAAGGAAGATGAAAATCAACAAAGATACCTGGATGATTTGCACAATGAATTAATGATAATCAATGATTAGAATTTATAGATACTGACAGGCGATAAGGTATCTAAAAATAGTTGGTGGGGTGACGCGTAAGTTCAAAGGTGCTACCTTCATTCAACGCCTGCAGGCAGGCAGGTTTGGTCACGTGGGACGGTGATGCGCTTCGAAGACCCGCCACTGCTTGTGTACAAACGTTGAAAGGTTTTCCTCATGAACAAGTTGACAGCTTCTAGATGACATGAACGTTGAAAAAGTATTACCTTTTATCAACAATATCCTAAGGGAGCATCATGACAAGCGATAATTAAGCACATGAACGAAGCAAATCTTAAACAGGCGGTACCTTTTTTCATGGTAACAGACATTGATCGCTCCATAGCGTTTTATGTAAAAGGCCTTGGCTTTGAATTAAAAAATGAGTGGAGATCCAAGGGGCGGATTGAATGGTGTTATTTGGAAAGGGAAGGCGTGGGATTAATGCTGCAGGAATACCGTGAAGGATTTATGCCAAAGGAAAAACGCGGAGTAGGCATATCCATTTGTTTTATTTGCCAGGATGCATTGAAGTTGTATACGGAATTTCAGAAAAAGGACTACATCCAAAAGAGCCGTTTGTTGGAAATAAAATGTGGGTTACTTCATTAGCTGACCCGGATGGCTACACACTGGATTTTGAAAGCTATACTGACGTAGCTGAAGAGACAACATACGCAGATTGGATTAACAAAAAATAAACAAGCCCGGCTCATGACACGAAATCGAATATTCGGTAAAAATTAAAGCTGTACATATTCTGATTAACTTACCAAATGCTCATACGCTTCTTTTTTATTGCCTTTCTTGTTGCCTGGTTATTATTCATAACCGCTAGTCTCATATCTGATAATCTTAGCTGTTATTTTGAAGTTATTATTGCGTAGCTAAATAACTACACATATATTTGTAGCCATATAGCTACATAATGAATTTAAGACGTGACGTATTTCAGGCCATAGCCGACCCTACCAGACGGGCTATCCTGTTACTGGTGGCCTCACACTCCATGACTGCGGGAGTTATCGCTTCAAACTTTGATACCGCCCGGCCAACGGTTTCCAGGCACCTGCAAATACTAACCGAGTGCGGCCTGTTGGAACAGGAGCAGGAGGGCAGGGAAGTGTATTACCACTTAAACCCGAAGAAGATGCGGGAGATTGCCGAGTTTATTGAACCTTTTAGAAAACTGTGGGATGACCGGTTCAACAAGCTGGAAGCAGTTATGAAAAAATACAAATCCAAAAAATAAGAAACAGGATGGAACGAAAAACCAAGGTACATGCCGAAGACGGCAAACAGGAAATTACCATTACCCGTGAATTTGATTTGCCATTGGAGCTACTCTTTAAAGCCTATGAAGAAGCTGAACTGGTAGAACAATGGATGGGCACCAGGGTGCTGAAGATGGAAAACAAAAAGCACGGCAGTTATCAGTTTGAAACCACCGACCCGATGGGGAACAAGCACCGCTTCAACGGAACGATCCACACATTTCTTCCAAATCAAAAGATAACCCGAACTTTTGAAATGGAGAACACACCATTTGAGGTGCAACTTGAATTTTTGGATTTTGAAAGCCTGACAAGCGATACAAGCAAACTTACCATGCATGTTGTATACCGGTCGGTGGAGCTGAGAGACCAGATGTTGAAGTTACTCTTTGCGCAAGGTATCAACATGGCGCATAACCGCCTGCAGGAAGTTATTCAAAAGTTAAAATAACTAATCTATGAGTAAACGAAACAAAATCATTTATTGGGTTGCTACCATCTGGCTTTCACTAGGCATGGTATCGACTGGTGTTGTGCAGGTGATGCATATAAAGGAAGAAACTCAATTCATTCTGGAGCTTGGTTACCCGGAGTATTTGCTCACGCTGCTTGGGGTGTGTAAATTTTTGGGTGTGGTGGCCATACTGGTTCCTAAATTTCCGCTGGTGAAGGAATGGGCGTATGCCGGTTTTTTCTTTATGATGTCGGGCGCAGTGTTTTCGCATGTGGCCATGAGCGATCCGTTGGCCGAACTATTTGGTCCGGTGTTGTTGCTGGTGCTTACGGTGGTTTCCTGGTATTTCAGGCCTGCGGATAGAAAGACAGGTTAGGAGAATTTTTGTAATTGATTCCTATATTTCGCAATCCAATCCACATACCATGAGCAAACAGGCAAAACGAAAATTATCCGCAGAACAGAGCAAGGAATTACTCAGCGTATTGAGAAAGCGTTTCGAGCAAAATATGAATCGCCATAAGGGCATTGCATGGGCTGATGTTGAGACCAAACTGAAAAGTACTTCGCATAAACTATGGTCGTTGAATGAAATGGAGCGAACAGGAGGAGAGCCCGATGTTGTGGGTTTTGATAAGAAAACCGGTGAATACTTATTTTGTGATTGCTCACCTGAAACGCCCAAAGGCCGCAGGAGTATTTGTTACGATCATGAGGCGTTGGAATCCCGGAAAGAGCATAAGCCAGAAAACAGTGCTGTCGGTATGGCCGAAGATATGGGCATTGATGTATTAACCGAAGCGCAATATCGCGACTTGCAGAAACTGGGTAAGTTCGATTCGAAAACATCAAGCTGGGTAAAAACCCCTGCTGATATTCGGAAACTTGGTGGTGCCTTGTTTTGTGATTGGCGTTTCGGTCACGTTTTCCTTTACCACAACGGTGCAGAGTCGTACTATGGCGTACGTGGGTTTAGGGGTATGCTGCGGGTTTGAAAATCAAGACCTACGTGAAATTTTCATGCATTATTTTTCTCAGGGTTTCAGGAGTTAGGGGTTTATGCACAAATTCTTTCACCTCAGGTATTGTTGCAGCTTTATCTCTGTCATCAGGGTTAACGCTGGTGGTAAGCATGGCAACAACAGCTCGTTGCTGAATGTCTGCTGATAGTTCATGATACCTGGCGAGAAAATCCCAACCGTTCATGCCCGGCATGTTGATGTCGAGGAAAATGATTCCGGGTTTTGGGCAATCCGCATTATCTTTCTTGCAAAGCAAATACTCAAGACCCTCTTTGGCTGATTTTACGGATCGTACCGGTATATGAGCACATTCTTCTTCCACAATTAGGGTGTGGTAAAAGTTCGTTGCCTCGTCATCATCAATGAGCAAGATGCAACCGAGTTTGTTAATTTTTTCACTCATACAACTTGGGTTAATGTAAAATAAAACGCACTCCCAACATTTTTCGTTGAGTTAATCCAGATTTTTCCGCCATGTAACTCAACTATTTTCCGGCAGTAAGCCAGGCCCAGTCCTGTTCCTTCATATTGTTCTAAAGGATTCAAGCGTTGAAAAATCATAAATATTTTTTCATGATCGACTTGCTCAAT